>JBILLK010000021.1:0-183779 GCA_044376115.1 Polyangiaceae bacterium
TTGCTAAGGAGCGGGCATGTTCAAAGACATCAACTTCAAGCTCGCGGTGATCTCGGCTCTGATGGAGGACGGGCACTTCGAGAAGGAGGCCAAGAAGCTCAAGGCCGCTCACCTCAGCACGGCGGAAGCCTACGTGCCGATCAAAGAAGTGATGGCGTACTACGAGTCGCTCACGATCTCGGACAAGCTCCTGGCGACGGTGACCACCCTCTCACCGGACGGAGGAGATCTGGCCTACGTCTACGCCATGTCCGAGTGGGACGGCGAGGACGACACGTTCGAGATTCACTCGCTCGAAGGCATCGAGAGGTTGGTCAACCTCGAGGAGTTCACCCCCATTTCGATGATGGGCAACGGCGTCGACTACACGCCTATGTTGGCGTGCAAAAAGCTTAAGAACGTCGATATGACCTACGCCAAAGATGACAAGGCCAATGAAGCAGTAAAGGCGGCGCTCGAGAAGCGTGGCGTCGAGATCGAGGACTGACGTCAATCTGCCAACGCGGCCAGCCAGCGTAGCCGCCGGGTCAATAGGTCTGCGACCGCGCGCACCTGTGCACTTCTGAGTCGACCAGTCGGGGTTACGAGGGAGATGGGCATCGGTTCGGGTTGGAAGGCTGGGAGGATGCGCACGAGTTGGCCCAGGGCTACGGCCGCCTCCACTTCACGCAGCGGTCGCACGCCGATCCCAAGCCCAGCGTGTAGCGCCTCGAGCAGAATCTGGGCGGAGTCGCTTTCGAAGCGCGATACCAAGTTCACGACATGCGCTTCGCCCTGCCGATCGAGGAGTCGCAGCGCAAAATCCTTGCTCCCGCGCATAGCGAGCAGACATTCGTGCGCAGCCAGCTCCGCTGGAGCCGTTGGGAGGCCTCGCCGCGCAACGTAGGTTGGTGAGGCCGCAAGCGCCCATGGCAATAGACCGATACGCCTGACCGTCGAGGATTGAGCGGGAACAGGGCCGCCCCAAACTACGATGTCGACCCCGAGCGAAACCGGCTCGAGCAGCCGCGTCCTGCCGAGCAGTTCGACGCGCAGCTCGGGGTTACCCTCGAGCAGCAACCGGAGCTCCTGCAAAAAAGTACCGGCCGCTACATCGCTGCTGACCGAAACTCGCACGGTGCCCCTGAGCCTCTCCGCTGCGCCGACCTCTCGCTCAGCCTCCTCCAGCTCGCTCAGGATGCGCCGCGCGCGAGCGGCTACCCGCTCCCCAGCTTCCGTCACGCGCAGCGTGCGCGTGGTGCGCTCGATCAAGCGCACCCCGACGCGCAGCTCAATCCGCTCGAGGCGCCGCCATACCGCATTGGGCGAAACACGCAGCCCGCGCGCTGCAGCGCTGAGACTCCTGAGCTCCACCACGCGAACGAAGGTACGAACTTCATCCAGGCTTTCGAACATGTTGAGTCGCATCCGAGCATTGCGTTCAAGCGGCCGATAGTCCGCCATGCAGGACCAGTTTCACCGCAGCGGTGAAACTGGTTTGCAATCGCAGATAGCGCGTTACGCGACCTTCACCGCTACACCTGCCGATGGGCAGGGACGCAGCGAGGCACAGTGGAGCGCCAAGCGAACGAGGTCCGCCCTGTGGAGAAGAATATGAACAGCCACCGGAACATGATCGCTATCACACTATTGGCGTTGCAACCGCTCTTGGGCTGCAGCAGCGACAGCGAGGAGACCATCCCAGCCTCAACGGACTGTGACCCGGCGCTTCTGGAGGCCAACAAGGAGGCGGCGCTAGCGGTCTCGAACAGCGTCTTCTTGGCGGGCGAACCAGCGGAGGGCGTACTCGCCTCAGACTTCGTTGCTCACTTTCCCTCGGGGCAGCCCGACCAATCGCTCGAGGCCTTCCTCGGATTTGGCGAGCAGTTCCGAACGGCCCTGCCTGACGCAACGTTCACCTTTACGCATGTGATCGCCAACGATGAGTTCGTGGCATTGCGCTATATCGGAACGGGCACCCACAAGGCGGAGCTGTTTGGCGTGCCGGCGACCAACCGCGCGTTGAAGTGGGAGGGCATGGTGATCCGTCGCGTCGCAGACGGCCTCGTGGCGGAGGAGTGGAACGAGCCGGACAATGCAGGGCTCTTCGCGCAGCTGACCCAAGGAGCTGAAGCGTTCAGCCCGAGTTCGGCGAACTTCCAAACGGACGGGGATTGCGCCAGCGCCACAGTTGAAGCTACCGCCGAGTTAGCGCTTCGAGTCTCCAAGGAGGTCGTCCTTGAAGGCCAACCAGCGGACGAACTTTTGGCGCCCGACTTCATAATGCACAATCCCAATGGGCTGCCCGACGCCAATCTCGAGGGCTTTCTCGGCTTCAACGCGGGCTTCCGCGCCGCCTTCCCCGACGCGAAGTTCAGCTTCACGCACACGATCGCCGAGGGAGACTTGGTGCTCCTTCGCTACACCGCTAGCGGCACCCATAGCGCCGAGTTCTTTGGGGTTCCCGCGACAGGAAAGGCGGTGCAGTGGGAGGGCGCAGTCATTCGCCACGTCGACGCCGGTGTTGTGGATGAAGAGTGGAACGCGCCCGATATTGCCGGGCTTCTCGGACAGCTAACAGCGCCTTAGAAACGCACTCAGGCTGGCGGGGAGCCGGCCCGCGCGCGTTCACGCAACATGAACAAGTAGAGGCCCTCCACCTTCTCTCGAGCCCACGGTGTCCGCCGCAAGAACTTGAGGCTGGAAGCGACGCTGGGCTCGTGACTGAAGCACCGAATGGTCACCAGCTCGGCGAGCTGGGCAAAGCCGTAATTCTCCACTAGCTCGGTCACGATCGTCTCGAGCGTGATGCCGTGCAGCTTGTTGCGATTCTTGTCTCCCACGCGCCGCCCGCCAATTCCTAGAAACGAATACCGTTCACGCTGCGGTGCTTCCACCAGCGCCAGGTAAGTACCACGGCGGGAACCGCAGCAATTCCGGCCACGACGGGCAAGCCGATGACCCCCAGCGTCACCGCGCCAGCCGTGGCTGCACCTGCCACCATGGCCTTGGCCCGAGATTCCGCCTGCACCGCTCCACGACCTTGACTCATAAAGCCTCCGCCTCAGCAGCGTAGCACCGCGGGCATCAGAGTCAGGTACGCAAGTCTGACCATCCTACTGGGCCCTTTGCTCTCGGCCGAGAACACCGTAAGCAGCTTCGATGAGCAGCCCGTCGCTCGACCACAGTCGGAACCCGCAGGCATCGCAAATGGCAGACGAGTCCATGGTGCGCACCCTCGCCGCACAGATCAGCGCGATTTGGCCGCAAGAGCTACCGCTGCTGGACCGCTACCGAGGGGCAGCACGGGTGCTCGATGTCGGCGCGGGGACCGGTGAGTTCAGCTCACGACTGGCACAGCTGTGGCCAGAGGCCACCATTACCGGCGTCGACGTGCTGAGCTCCTCGGTTGAGCTTGCGCGCAATAGACACCAGGCGCTCGCACCGCGGCTGCAATTCGAGCAAGGGGATGCCTTTCAATTGCAATACGCCGAGGGCTCATTCGACCTCGTAGCGTGCAGACATGTATTGCAGGCGGTCCCAACGCCGGAATTAGTAATTAGTGAGCTTGCGCGCGTGCTGCGCCCAGGTGGTTATGCGCATATCCTCTCTGAGGACTACGGGATGCTGCATATGATGACGGCGGCGCTCGATCCGGATGAGCTGTGGCGAGAGGGGCCCGTCCAATACGCAGCGCGCACCAACACTGACGCGCGCATCGGCCGAAGGACGTGGTCCCTGATGCGGCAGGCAGGCTTTGTCGATCTACGGGTCGACTACGTGATCGTCGACACGGTACGCGTCGAACGCTCGGTGTTTGCAGACATCATGCGGGCCTGGCGCGATGGCTACGTGGAAGCCTTGGCAAGCGGCTCGAGCCGTTCCCCAGAGTGGTTTCGTGCTGGCTTCGATCAAGTGATCGCGAGCATCGAGGATCCCGAGCAGTACGCCGTGTGGATGGTGCCGATCGTGAGCGGGACCAAAGCCTGAGCTAGGGCCTCTTCGTCTCGCTGGCTGGACAGCTCCAAGCCCCCGTCCCCTCGGCGACCTTGACTGAGACGACGGAGAAAGCGCGTCGCTCGCCCAGGACCACGAGCTCGACCGGGTAACTCGCGATGCCCGCCGCTTGTAACTCGACGCGGTACTTTCCGGCGGGGAGGGAGAAAGCAAAGTGTGCGTCCTCGCCGGTGGTTAGCGCATTGCACACGGTGATGGGCGCAGCACCAGCCCGACTAAATCGTATATTAGCGCGTTGAAAAGGGGCGGTCCCAGGCCCGTAGCCATCGACTCGCAGCTCGATGTCGCCGACTTCTTCTCCGCTGGCCTTGGCCAAGGCCACCGCCAACGCGGCTGAATCCGAGCGTTCGAGCGAGGAGAAGATGCGCGAAAGCACGACAGCCTGCCCCTCGGCCGGGAGCTGCTCCTGCCCAACGAGCCAGCGCACGCGTTGGCCGGCCGAAGCTTCAGGCTCTGCGAGCGTCACTTTGCCGTAGCCCAGCGGCCTTAGCAGGGTGCCACCGTCTGCGCCGAGAGCTGCGCCGTAGTCTGCTTCTGGCCCGACCTGTACGGCTTGCCCGAGCCGGACGAACAGCTCCTCTTGAAGCAGCGGGGTCGGCTCGGAGAGCTCCGCTTGTGCCTTTCGCCACTCGGAACTGGCGGCGCGCTCGGTTTTTACATGGGTATGCGAGAGCACGCCGTCCACGCCCGGTGCCGCGTCATAACGGGTGGAGACGGTAAGCCTCGGTCCACCTTGCGCCGAGAGGTCCACCCGTCCGCTCAGTTCGACGTAGGCCGCCTGCGTGGCCTCGTCGAAGCCGGTGAGCTGGGTCTCATACATGACCGGAACGCCGAGGACCTCGAGCGAGGTGCGTTCGAGACTGTCGGTTAGCTTTGGTTTGCGTGCGAGGTCGAGGAGCCGCCCGCCACGAGCGGTGCCATCCACCGCTGCAACCACGGCCAAGAAGTGACCGTTCTCGAGCGCATAGTCGGCGAGCCGCCCGCCCCGCGAATCCCCGCGCGGCAGCTGCACCTCGTCCACCACCTTGCGAACGTCCCCGGGGACCATCGACCGATCGAAGTCCCCGAGATAGCCGACCCGCATCGCTAGCAGAAAACGCTCACTAGCGCCGGGCAACACCGAGATCTCGCCCGATTGCTGGGGAGCTGCGCAAGCCGATGCGCAAAGCGCCGCGCTCACCAGCCAGTGCTTCATGCTCCAAGCCATCCAAGGTTCGACAGACGAGGGCGAAGATACTTGGGGAGGATATTGGGCCGAGCCCTCCACGGACTCGCTCCTCCCCGGCTCACTTAGGCGCAGGCTCGGTCGAGAGCAACACGGTCGCTGCGAGCCCGAGCAGCACGCCGATCACTCGCCTGGTGGTGATGGCCTCGCGGAAGATGAAGGGAGCAAGCAATGCGGCGATGGCGACGCCACCGCCCAGCGCGATCGTCCCAGTCCCCGCGACAGGGCCTCCGAGGCGCAGCGACATGAACAACAGGGTGACGCCACCGGTGATCATGAGGCCGGATAGCAGCGACCAAACGACACCGCCGCTGGTGGTGGCGATCTCGTCTTTGGGCAGAATCAGCATCAGCACCAAGAGCCCTACCGCCGCAGCCGATTCGAGCAGGAAGCCACCAAAGGCGTCGCCGATTCGGCCGCTGGCCGCGCGCAGCATCAGGTAGTGAGCACCAAAACAAAGGCTCGCGACGAGCGCAGCTACGACCCAGCTAGGCATGCGGAGAGTCCTCAATCGTCGACGGTCTCGGGGTAGTCCCCGGCTTGCAGGCTGTCAAAGCGCGTACAGGAGGAGGTGAAGCGCGTGAACACCTTGCCGGTCGGACCGTTACGCTGCTTGGCGATGATCAGCTCGGCCAGGCCTTTGTGTTCGCTCGTCTCCGGGAAGTAGTAGTCGTCGCGATAGATGAAGACGATGGTGTCAGCGTCCTGCTCGATAGCGCCGGACTCACGCAGATCGCTGAGTTGAGGACGCTTGTCTTTCTGAGCGCGCGTTTCCACGCCGCGGTTGAGCTGGGATAGAGCGATCACCGGGACGCGTAGCTCTTTGGCCAATTGCTTTAGGCCTCGGGAGATTTCGCTGATTTCCTGCTCGCGGCTTTGGGCGTTGGGGCGGCCGCTCATCAGCTGCAAGTAGTCGATGATCACAAGGCCGATGCGCTTGTCGGGGTTGTCTGCCGTGCCGCCGCGATTGTACTCGGCCTGCATGCGCCTCACTTTGGCGCGGACCTCGAGCAGACCGATCGCCGGCGTGTCGTCGAGCCACACCGGCAACATCGATAGGAAGGAGGCCGCTTCCGTCAGCCGCCGCCAATCCTCCGGCGTGAGATGGCCACCGCGCAGCTTGCCGACGTCCACCCGAGCTTCGGAACAGACCATACGAGTGGCCAGCTGTTCCCGCGGCATTTCGAGCGAGAAGACCGCCACGCCGTAGCCGGGCTCTCTGCGCTCGGTGGCTCCATAACTGCGGTCATTGGGCCCGGGCACGTTGATGGTGCGGGGCGAGGCGACGTTGACCGCCAGGTTGAGGACGAAGGAGGTCTTGCCCATGCCGGGGCGAGCCGCGACGATCATCAAATCGCCGTCGTGGAGGCCGGCCGTCTTTTCGTCGAACTTCGGGTAGCCGGTGGGCACACCGGTGATGCGATCTCCGCGTTCGGCGGCCTTGCTGATCTGCTCGAAGGCGGCGCGCAACACCTGGGCGATCGGCTGAACGTTGGAGGCCTCCGGTGTTCGGGCGAGCTCGTAGACCGACTGCTCTGCGCCATCGATGAACTCTTGCACCTGCCCGACGTCCCCGTAGCCCTCAGCGGCTAGGCGTTGGCACTCGGCGATCAGCCGACGCAAACGCCACTTCTCACGGACGGTACGCGCGTGGGCCTGGACGTGCGCAACCGCCGGCGTCGCGTCCACGATCTGCGCGAGATAGGCGGCCCCACCGACCTGAGCGAGCCGCTCGCGGTCGCGCAGCCAGGAGGCGACCTGCACGGTATCCACCGGCGAGCCCTGCCGAATCAACTCGACGGTGGCCTCGTAGATTTTGCCGTTGGCCTCCGAATAGAAGTGCTCGGGCCGCAACAACTCGGCCACCTGATCCAGCGCTTCTTGCTTCAGCAGAATGGCCGAAATGACGGCCGCTTCAGCGTCGAGATCATGCGGAGGCACTCGGCCTGCGACGATCGGCGGTTCACGAGGGGTGCGTGACCTCTGATTCTGGGCCTGCTTCACGGGCGACGCAGCTTACACGATCGCGAGCGCGATGACCGGCTCCTCAACGCGCGCGTGGCGTGAGCGTGACAGGAACTCCGTGTTTCGGCCGCAGCGTGGTGGCTGGGTCGAGCTCGAGTTCGAAGCCCGGTGCGACCTCCACCCGAAAACGCGCCACCGTCATCGCCAACAGGATGGTCAGCTCCATCATCGCAAAGGCGTTGCCGATGCACATGCGCGGACCGCCACCAAACGGCAGATAGTCGTACTTGCCGTAGGGTGCGGCGCCGGCTTTCTTGCGCATACGCTCCGGGTCGAAGGTGGCAGCATCGGGGAACGTCTGTTCGCGCCGATGGAGGGCGTAAGGACTCACGCCGACGATGGCGCCCTTGGGAACGTGCACCCCAGCGACTACGTCGTCCGCAAGCGCCTCTCGCTCGAAGATCCAAGCGGGGGGAAAGAGCCGCAGCCCCTCCTCGGCGACACAACGCACGGTGTCGAGGTCTTTGAGGTCGTCGAGGGTCGCCTCGCGGCCCGCCAGCACCGCGTCCACCTCCGCTTCGATGCGAGCGCGCACCTCGGGGTGACGCGCCAGGAGGTACAAGGTGAAGGTGAGCGCGTTGGCGGTGGTCTCATGCCCGGCGAGGACCAGCGTGAGCAGCTCATGACGCAGCTCTTCATCGCTCATTCGCGCTTCGGTACCCTCCTCGCGCGCGGCCATCAGCATACCGAGCAGATCATCGAACTCGCGCTTGCTCTCGCGGCGTTCACTGATCACACGTTGCACCAGCTCATCCAGTTGCTGCTTGGCGCGATTGAAGCGGCGGTTGCGCGGGGTGGGGACCCACGGTGGCACGCGCACCACGGCCTCTGCATACTCGTTCGCCCAATCGAGCGCGACGTTGAGCGCTTCACCGGCGACCTTGGCCTCGCCATCGAAGTCCCGACTCAGCAGCGTGAGCCCGACGATGCGAAAGGTGAGCCGCATCATCTCCTCATGCAGATCGAACGGCTGGTTCATGCGCTCAACTGCCCAACGATCCATCGCCGCGGCGGTGCAGCTAGCCATCGTGGTGGCAAAGCCCCGCAGCTTGTCGCGATGGAAAGCCGGCTGCGATAGTTTGCGCTGGCGACGCCAATGCTCCCCCTCGCTGGTGAGCAGCCCCTCTCCGAGCACGACCTTCAGCCCAGCATAGTTGCGGCTCTTCTTGTAGTTGGCGGCGTTGCTCACCAGCACGTGCTGAATGGCGCTGGGCTCGTTGACCAAGAAGTAGTCGAGGTAGAAGAACTTGTAGCGGACGATGTCTTCTCCGCGCACCGTGCTGGCGAAGAGCTTCAGCGGATCCCTCCACGCCTCCACCGCCGAACCGAGGAAGAAGTGCCCCGGGACCGGGGCCAGGCGGCGGGGTGCAGCAGCCTTCGACGGTGCAGCCTCCGAAGCAGCTGCTTTGCGTGGGCCATTCGAGAAATCTTGGAGCATCGCGGGCCTTTCGGAAAGTGAGGGCCACCTCACATTTCGCAAAGATGAGGCAGTCCTCACATTCGTGCAAGCGTTTTCGTAAAGCTGCTTGCGGGAGCTTTCGGCTCACCGTGGTAACCCTTGCGAAGATGGCCACGGCCAAACCCAAACGAAGTCCGAAGCCTACGGCCAAAGTCGCCTCAGCTCGCTCGCGCCCCGAGGCGGCCAATAGCTTGCGCAAGAAGCCGCTCCAAGAGCGCTCACGACTGCGGCTCGAGCGCATCCTCGCAGCGGGAGAGAAGGAGTTCGCGGACGAGGGGTACGACGGCGCGACGATGGAGAAGATCGCCGAGCGGGCTGGCACCAGCATCGGCAGCGTCTATCAATTTTTCCCAGACAAACGTGCGCTTTTCCGCTCGGTGGCCGAGCGCTATGAGTCGGATTCACGCGACTACTTCGCCAAGCTGATCTTCGAGGCGCAGCCGGGAATGAGCGTGGACGAGCTGATCGATTACGCGCTGGAGGGCGTGTGGACCTTCATGCGCCAAGGCGATGGGCTGCGAGCGGTGTGGCTCAATGGCTTGCTCTCACGCGAGCTGCTCGAGCTCGCAGGGGCGATGAATGAGAAGAGCGCCGAGGTGCTTTCGCAGCTGCTTGCGACGCGAGTTCCCAAGCTGCCGCGGGCGCGACGTGAGTTGGTGGCGCGCTTCACCATCGACCTCGTGGGTAGCATGTTGTTCGTCGCAGCCCGCAACCCCGCCGCCACAGGCGAGAAGATCATCGAAGAGCTCAAGCTCAACGTGAAGGCGTATCTCGGTCGCGTCCTCGGCTGAGAGGTCCTCGGCGCGCAGCTTTCCGACGCGCGCTGAGCAGGGATTCGTCGCATAAGAGCGAACCGCCGCGCCACTCATCACGCATGATCTCGCGTGACCTGCTTCGTTCGGCGTTTGTCGTTTCATCGCTCGTGTGCCTGCTGCCGCAAACGGCCCGCGCCACCGACTTCTATGCGGAGGGGACGCTCGCGGGTGGCGCTAGCGGCTGGGAAGACGACCCTCACATTCAAGGAGCGCTGCATGTCGGCTTTGAGTTCCTCGATATCGTGAGCCCGGAGCTGCTCGGTCGGATTGGCTACAGCGCCATCGATGAGCGGCTGCTCGCGGTCGTAGGGCTGGGCGTGAAGCTCGCCTTGCCGATCTCGCCGTTCACGCCCTACTTACGCGTCACGGCGCTCCATCAACACGAAACGCCGGTGGATGCGATGGGCCACGACGCCTTCGGACATGTGATGGGCGTCGGGGACGGCATTCGGCATCGCTTTGGCGTCGAAGGGGCGCTGGGCGCGAGCTTGGTTTTCGCGACCATCGATCGGACGTCGTTCGTCGCTGAGGCGGAGGGCTATGTGGACGCCTTCCCCGATGATCGCGGGCCCGTGGTGTATGGCGGTGGCGGGCTGGGCGTGGGCGTCCAGGTGGGATTATGAGAGCGCAGGCGCTGGTCTGCGCATTCATTCTTCAAGCTTGTCAGGCAGAGGACGCTTGGGATGAAGCCGTTTGCCCGGAAGGCGGGACCACGCTCAGCTACGAAAACTTCGGTCGCGACTTCATCGGTTCGGAGTGTCAGACGTGCCACGCGAGTGAGGCGAAAGAACGCCGAGGTGCGCCTTCGCACATCAGCTTCGACGATCTGGAGGCGGTGCGCGATTGGGCCGATCGCATCTATGAACGTTCAGCGGGCGACAACGTCTCGATGCCACCCGGCCCTGTGGATCCGGACGTCGCGACGCGTGAGGCGCTCGGCGAGTGGCTCGCCTGCGGTGCGCCCTAACGCCGCTTGCGCAAGAGACCGCAGAGCCCCAACGCGAGCAGCAGCCAGCTCGCGCGGCCAGGCGCAGCTTGCGTATCCGCTGACGAGGAGCAGCCCGAAGAGGACGCGGCTGGTTCGACATTCTCACCGCCGGACCCGGTCTCACCAGCGCCACTACCGCTGCTGCTGGCTTCACCACCCATGCCGCCCTCATTCGTTTGGCCACCGCTGCCCTCCGCGCCGCCGCCACCTTCATTCGGTGGCGGCGTGCCCTGCGGCTGCGCGTCGTCGACGAGCTGCAAGGCGCCCGAGATCACCAGCATCGGTCGGGCTCGCAAGGGCGTGCCCTCGGTCCATAGCGCGAGTTCCTCATCACTGATCGCTTCGACCGGCGTCGCGGTGAGGTGCCACGCGGCCATCACCGTCGGCGCGACAGGCCGCTTCACCCAGGCTACGTCATCGAGCAGATAGACCGTCTCCAGCGAGCCCTTGACGAGCCGCGGCTCACTCGGCCAATCCGCGCCGGCGGCGAGCTCGGCTGCGGAAGGCGGCGCCACTGGCAACAGATCCCAACCTGGATCGAAGGACCAGTTGTCGTACGTCGAAGCGCCAAACACGCGGCGAAGAGTGCCGCTTAGCACCGGCACACAGGCGAGGTTCTGCGGGGAACTTCCGAGCTCGGGGTTGGGGCCGCCCATCGAGTCGATCGCGTAGACATGCATCGGTCGGGCAACGCCGTCGAGCAGCGAATAGGGCGTGGGTTGGTAGTAACCGTGAAGGCACGAACCGATCGCGGTGCATAGGTCCTCGCGGTGCACGTTGGCGTTGAGCGCGATCGCCGGAGCACCGCTGCCCGCAGGACCACCGAAGTAGACGTGAACGTCGATCGACTTTTCGGGCTCGTCGGGATCCTGAGCCCAGCCCGCGATGGTGTCGCAACCGACTGCATCCACGTAGCCCACGGGCAACGCAGCCGATGCAACCTGGGGCAACGCGAAGGCTCCAAGAATCAGGCTCACGAGCGGTAGCCAGCGCTTTCGGTGCACGCTCTCATGAGACGCGGCCGAGTGCTCGGTTGCAAGCTGCGTGTGCGCACAAAATGCGGAGCACGCGGATCGAACGAGTCACGAGAAAGCTCTACGCAGAGTCAAAGCTGGAGGGTGGGGAAAGAACCACTCACCCAGCGCAAAAAAGGGCCCGCGCAAGCTGCCAAATCGGTGACGCCAAGGCCCATATCGTGTGAGCATTTACGAATGCGCAAGCGTACTCAGCTCGGTTCGATGCTTTCGGCAACCGGCGCGATAGCGTTGTCCTTGCTCGCAGCCGCTGGATCGATCTCCTGTCAGGGGCTGATTGGCGACGAGAGTGGCGAGGACGGGGCGACTGGTGGCCCGAAGCCACCGGGCCCCCCTGCGGAGTACGAGGCGGCGACGGCGGTGTTTCCGCGTCTGACCGAGGCGCAATATCGCAAGAGCGTGGCGCAGCTCTTGGGCGGCGATTTGCCGGTGTTAGCGCTCGAGCAGGACACCAACCCGTACCTGTTCTACTCGGTGGGGGCGACCACGACGACGGTCTCCGAGTTGGGCGTTCAGCAATACGAAGAGAGCGCCGAAGCGATCACGAGCTACCTGTTTCAAGAGCCTGGGCGCCGCGTCGCGCTGGTCGGCTGTGAGACGCTGACGCCGGGTGATACCTGCGCGCAGAACTTCATCGCGTCCTTCGGCCGAAGGGCGTTTCGCCGGCCGCTGAGCAGCAGCGAGCTGGCGAAGTGGAATGGCGTCGCTGCGACGATCTCAGCGCAGCCGTGGGAGAGCTTGCGGCTCGCGACGAGCGGCATCCTGCAGTCGCCGAACTTCCTTTACCGCGTCGAGCTGGGCGAGCCCGACGCCGAGAACCCCGGGCTTCGTCGGCTGAATGGCTACGAGGTCGCGAGCAGGCTTTCGTTCTTGCTTTGGGATCGCACACCGGATGACGAGCTCTTGGATCTAGCCGCCGCGGGCGCGCTCGATACGCCGGAGGGCATTGAGCAAGAGGCCAAGCGGCTGCTCGCCGACGAGCGCGCCTCCGACACGGTGCAGGCTTTCTTCGCCCAGTATTTGAACCTCAATCGCATCGACGGCATCACCCGGGATCCAGCGCTGTATCCGCTCTTCACCGACGGTATGACTTGGGCCATGCGCAAGGAGGTGGAGCTGATCGTCGAGGACATCGTGATGAAGCAACGCGCCGACTTCCGCACGCTGTTAAGCACGCGCAAGACCTTCATCAACTCGGAGCTCGCGGTGCTGTACGGCTTGGAAGCCCCAGGGGCGACCGAGGACACCTTCGTCGAGGTGACCCTTCCTGCGGACGGCCCGCGCGCTGGCATTCTCACGCTGGGCGCCTTCCTCACCGTCAACGCCCACCAGGTTCAGACTTCGCCAACCTTGCGCGGGAAGTACATTCGCGAGCGGCTGCTCTGCCAAGAGGTGCAACCGCCACCGCCCGACGTGGTGACCGTGCTCCCTGAACCTGGTCCCGAGGGGCCGCTCACACTGCGCGAACAACTCGAGGCACACTTGGCTAATCCGCAGTGCGCCGCTTGTCACTCCTTCATGGATCCACCGGGCTTTTTGTTTGAGAACTTCGACAACATCGGCGTCTTTCGCATGACTGAGACCTCGGGCCTGCCGATCGATGCGTCCGGCGACCTCGATGGCAAACCGCTACAAGGCGCCAAAGAACTCGCGCTCGAGGTCGAGAAGCGCCCCGAGCTCAGCAGCTGCATCGTTCGTCAGCTCTACCGTCACACGATGGGGCGCCTCGAGACAGACGGTGAGGAGCCGGCCATTTTGGAGCTTGATTCGGCGCTGCAAGAAGGCGGCTACGACTTCCGTTCGCTGCTGCTCTCGTTCGTTACGCACGAGAGCTTCCGTACGGTCGCCGAAGAAGGAGGCGAGTGAACATGAAGATCAAACCGCTCTCACGTCGCACGCTGCTGCGAGGCATGGCCGGCTCGCTTTCGGTCGGGCTGGCCTTGCCAGCGCTGGAGGCGATGCGCGAGCCCAAGACGGCCAGCGCCGCTGCGTTACCGCCGATTTTTGGCGTTTTCTTCTGGGGAGGCGGCCTTCCCTGGCACGCGGGCCACGGCGCGGAGCAAGCGGTTGGCACCGACTTGTGGACCCCCAGTGGCACCGGCCCGAACTACACGCCGTCGGAGCTCTTAGCGCCGCTCGCTCCGTACATGCCCAGCGTCGCGACTGGCCTTACGCCGCACACCGAAGTTCCTCCGAGCCCGCCCGGTCAAGAGGACGGACACATGCGCGGCTTCATGGTCTCGCTCACCGGGGACCGTATTCGCCCCGAGGGCTTTGATCATCCGAGCCACACGCTCACCGCGCTGCGACCCACGCTCGATCAATATGTGGCGAAGCACCCGGACTTCTACAAGTCCGACGCCCCCAAATACAGCTCCCTGGTGCTTGGTGTGAGCCCTGCGCGCTTCCACGACTACGGGCATTGGAACGCCATTTCGTACAATGGCCCCGACAGCGTGAACCTACCGATCATGGATCCGGTTCAGCTCTACAACTTGCTGTTCTCGGTTCCGGCCGACGTGGACCTGCTGGCCCGCCGCGCATCGCTGCTCGACGCGGTGAAAGACGACGCCAACAGCCTCAAGCTGCGGCTCGGCTCGAAGGATCGTGAGCGGCTCGAGAGCCACCTCGATCATCTGAACGCGGTGCAACATCGGCTCGAACTTACGCAGGTCGCTTGTGAAGACCCGGGCGTGCCGAGCCCCACCGAGGAGCTGATCGCGAAGGCCGGGTTGATGGGTGACTTGCTCGGTCATGCGCTGGCGTGCAACCTGACCCGCGCCTTCTCCTTCATGCTCACCTCCCCGGCGACCACGCACGTCTTCTCCAACCTCAACGTAGCCAACGACTTTCACACCACGGTGCACAACGGAGAATGGGCCAACGCGCGCGCGGTGCACCTCTATCAAATGCAGGCCTTCGCAGCGATGCTCTCCAAGCTCGACGCGCTGGTGGACACCGAGGGCGCGACGATCTTGGATCGCTCGGCGATCTTCGGCCTTTCGGAGTACGGCGAGGGCTTCAAACACAGCGTGAGCGAGATGCCGGCGTTGATCGTCGGTGGCTGCAACGGCGCGCTACGCCGCGGCGTTCATACGCGCGACGTGGGAGGGAACATCAGCAAGGTGCACGTCACGCTGCTGCGAGCCCTCGGCATCGAGACGCCGAGCTTCGGCTTCAATGGCGGCGAGACCACCGAGGCGGTCTCCGGCTTCCTCGCCTGAGATGCAGCCTCGTGCAGGCGGCTGGACGGCCCGAGAGCCGCCCAACGCCGATCACTCGAATGGGCAGGGGAAGGTAGCGGGCGTTGATTCACCCGGGTCGGTGGTGCCTTCCATGGTGGAGCCGTTGAAGAAACGGCCCGCGTTGCTGATGTCGGGGACGTTGGTCACGCACCAAACCTGAATGTCGGAGGCAGCCTCATCGGCGCTATCGAAATCGAGCGCTCCCGAGGCACCGACAAAGTCGATCGAATCGCCGGCCGCGAGCGCGTTGAGCCCATCACCGAAGTAGGTCGAGCCGACCTCGACCGAGAGACCGCTGGTGAGCTTGCGAAAGCCTCGCGCGAGATCCTCGGCCCGTGCAGGACCGTCCACCAGGGAGGCGCTGAACATCAACATGAACACGGTGTCGTAGGCGCCGGCTGAGCCGAACACGTTGCCGTTTACTTCAAAGCGTTGCTGGTAGTTACCGAGGAACTGGTTGAAGATCGCACCGTTGGTGCCAGGCACAGTTCCCCGCACACGGTCTCGGAAGCTCTCGCTGGCGATCGCAACGTTCTCGGAGGGGCCACCGTCCGAAAGCACGTAGTAGGGCCGATCTGCCACTGGAGTGGCAAGGCCAGCCTCAATCGCAGGAAGCACCGTCTGGATCTCGCCGGTTCCCAGTATGAAGACGACGTCCGGCTTGAAGGTGAAGACGTCAGCAAAGTCTGTGTCGACGTCCACCGGATCCGAGTACTCCACCGCAAGGTAGTCAGCCGCCTGCGAGAAGACGGGCTTATCGTTGAACTCGAGCACGCTCTTCAAAGCTTTCTCTAGCTCACGGCCGTAAGGGTCAGGCTTGTAGAGCACGGCCACCTTGATCTTGGTGCGAACCTCTCCGCCGCGATCCCGAACGATCGGCTCGAGCTCGCTGAAGTACTTGGCCATACCTGCGGCTTGGATCGTGTCGCTGGGGGAGGTGCGCCAAACCAGGCCTGGGCAATCAGCGGCGCATTCGGCGTTACCCGCGCACTCCTCGACGCAGCGGGGGCTGACATCCTGGATGCCGGTCACCAGCGGACTCGTCGCCGATGGCGAGATGATCATGACGTTGTTCTTGACGGTGCCGTCCTCCGGCGGGTCCGTGCTGCCGTTGGCGGTGAGCAGCGTCTGGCCGGAGTACGCCGGGCCGATGATCGCCTGCACGCCAAGGGAGGCTAGCGTTCGCCCGTTCTCGGCGGCCAGCGCGCTGTCCCCCGTATCGTCACAGCCGATGAGGACGATCGGCGCAACGAGGGAGCCGGAGTTGTTGAGCTCTTCGATCGCCAGCTTGGCGCCGTTGAGCACGCCAATGCCGGTGGACGAATCTTCCCCGGTGATAGGGGCCGTCAGCCCGATAACGAAGGCACCGTCGGTGCGATAGGCGCCCTCGTTCGGATCGCTAGCCGACTTACCGGAGAACAGGATGTTGCAAGGGTCATCGGCGGGGCGCTTTAGCTGCGCGCAAACGCGCGGGGCGATCGGCGTGCAGTAGCTGTCTTCTGGGCAATCGGCGGTGCTCGCGCAAAGATCGGCCGAGGCGCAAACACCGGCCTCGGTATCGCAACGCGTGCGGCCCTCCAGGTTGATACAATCAGCGTCTTCCGTGCACGACTCAGGGTCACCGTTGACGATCACGCTGCACGAGCTGAGCCCTGCCGAAAGCGCGCCCACTGCCAGCAAGCTGCTGAGGCCCCACGCCAGCAGCCGAGTGATGCGTGGTTGCGTTGACGTGTGGTCGGCATTGCGCCCGGTCGGCTGGAAGCTCATTTCAGTCCCCTTTACGTTCGTTAAGTAGCACTAGCCTAGCGCTGATCCGCCAAACGGGAAACTTGGCGGAGAGCCGATCGCAACGCTAAAATCAGCTGTTCATCCTGGCGTGGAAACACCGTGCGTGCATCGAGCATGACCGCGTCTTCCTGGATGCGCCCGAGCACGGCAGGCTTTCCACGCCGCAACGTCGACAGCAGCTCATCGGCCGAAAAAGCCTTCCCGCGTACCCGTAGTCCCGCCGAAGCGATGGTGCGCCCAGCGAGGCTTCCGCCGCCCATCTCGGTCAAGGTTGGCACCGCGGAGACGAGCTCGTCGAACTCACGGAGCGCCTCGGTCCAACCTTGCACTCGGGTCGCGAGCTGCTCCACCGGCATCGCGATCAGCGACAGTGCTGGGACTTCAGTAAACGCGGCGCCGCGTAAATACGCCTCCAACGTGGCCTCCAGCGCGACCGTGGGCAGGCGGCCTAGCCGCAACGCGCGCTGCAACGGATGGCTGCGCAGCTTCTCGATCAAGCTGCGTTTACCAGCGGCGACGCCGCCTTGCGGACCGCCGAGCACCTTGTCGGTGCTGAAGGTGACGACGTCCACACCGCTGGCCACGACCGCGGGTGCGAGCGGCTCGCCGACGAAGCCGGTGGGCGCGAGATCGACCAGCGCACCGCCGCCGAGATCCTTGAGCAGCAAGACGCCACGCCGCTGCGCGAGCTCGGCCAGCTCAGGCAAGGAAGGCCGTTCGACGAAACCGACTTGTTGAAAATTCCCGGGGTGGACCCGCAAAATCAGCGCACCCTCCCCCGCCTGGTCCAACGCTCGCTCATAGTCTGCGAGGCGCGTTTTGTTGGTGGTGCCCACTTCGACGAGCTCGGCGCCGCTCTCTCGGAGCACGTCGGGGACGCGGAAACCACCGCCGATCTCGACCAGCTCCCCACGTGAGATGATCACGCGTTTACCGCGCGCCAACGCGCTCAACATCAGCAAGGTCGAGGCTGCGCAGTTATTGACCACGAGCGCCGCTTCTACGCCCAAGAGCTTCACCAACGCCTCTTCGACGAAGGCGCCGCGCCGACCACGTTTGCCGGACTCGAGATCCAGCTCGATCGCCGCGTAATTGGCCGAAACCGCGGCCAGCCGCTGCACGGCGGCTTCCGAGAGCGGAGCTCGCCCGAGGTTCGTATGCAGGATCACGCCGGTGGCGTTGATCACGACCTCGAGGCGCTTTCGCAGCAGCAGGGAGCAGGCCTGCGCAACGCGGGCAGCGGCTTCTTGCTCCGTTGGCGCTTGTTGTCGTTGCTCGGCGGCCAGCTCACGCCGATAGGCCGCCAATGTTTCACGCACTTGGTCGAGCACCACGCTGCGCCCGAGCTGCTCCGAAAAGACCTCCAACGCTGGCATCGCCAGCAGCCGATCCACGCGCGGGAACTGCGAATAATCAGCTGTCATGAAGGGAGGCGATGGTAACCTTTGCCGCTCAGCTTTCCTAATTGGGTGCCACCATGACCAAAGTTCTACGAAATCACCACGCGCTCGGCGCGCCTTCTCCCTTGTCGTTTTCGGCGCTGCGTAAGCGACGTTTCGTGCGGCGAACCGCGCTGGTGCTGAGTCTTTTGGCGTTGCCCTTGGTCGAGTCGGCGCTGCCCGAGCACGAAGCGCAGGGAGCCTGGCCGCCGCCGGAGTCGGCCACACCGACCGATCTGGCGGATCCGTCCAACTGGCCGAACGACCCTGACTACGCCTGGACGCCGGAAGGGTCGAACGGGCAGTGGAACTACTACTCGTTCATGGTGCCGAACGACAACGTGCGCCCCGAGGAGACGGCGACTGGCATGTCGATCGACATGGCCTGGCGCTTCACCACCGGCGACCCGCGCGTGGTCATCACCGTCACCGATAGCGGCGTGAAATGGGATGAGGCCGACATCATCGAAGCGGCCTTCATCAACCACCGTGAGCTCGCAAATCACCGCCCTACCCTCGCTGACGGTTCGCCCTGCGGCGATCTCGACCCGCTGGTCTACCCGCTGGACGACTCGACTGCGCTTGCGGGCTTCGACTGCAACGGCGACGGCATCATCTCGGTCGGCGACTACAAGGACACGCCGACGCTCATTCCCGCGGCCTCCGAAGGGCATCCGTTGGGCGACAAGAACAACAACGGCCAGTTCGACGCCGGCGATCTGATCCTCAACTTCAGCGACGGGGTCGACGACGACGGCAACGGTTACACCGACGACATCTCCGGCTGGGACTTCATGAAGGACGACAATGATCCTTATGACGATACCCGCTACGGCCACGGCACCGGGGAAGCGCGGAACTCGACCAGCCGCGCCAACAACGGCATCGGCACCGCGGGTGGCTGTGCGGATTGCCGCGTGATCCATGCGCGCGTGGGGGACAGCTTCATCACCGACGTGAACGATTTTGGTCAGGCTGTGCTCTACGCCACCGATATGCGCTCCAAGCTGGTGCAGAGCGCGCTCGGCACGGTGAACAACAACCAGTTCACGCAGGCCGCCCTCGACTACGCCTGGGACAACGGTGTGATCACCGTTGCCTCGATGGCCGATGAAAACGCGCGCCATCACAACATGCCGACGGTGTCGAACCACACCTTGCCGGTTCACGCCATCCAATACTCGGGCGAGCGCATTACCGAGGCGCGCACCTTCTTGCAGTACCACCCGTGCTCTAACTACGGCGCGCAGAACTTTCTCTCAGCGCCCGGCACCGGCTGCTCGAGCGAAGCCGTCGGACAAACCTCGGGCGTGGTCGGCTTGGTGTGGTCGGCGGGGCTCAAGTACGGCGTGGATCTGACGCCGGGGGAGGTCTTCCAGTTGATGATCACCGGCGCAGACGACATCGACGTGCCGGAGTCACGCGAGGAGAACGCGCTCGACCGTTGGTCGCAGCCGGGCTTCGATCAGCGCTTCGGCTACGGCCGCGTCAACGCGAACAACGCGGTGGAGGCGGTCAAAGAAGGACGCATTCCGCCCGAGGTGGACGTAGTGAGCCCGACCTGGTTCACGGTGCTCTACAAAGATCAGGTCACCGCGCCGATCCCGATCGTCGGGACGGTCAGCGCCAAGCGCGCCAACAACTACGACTACGTGGTTGAGTGGGCACCCGGCGTGCAGCCGCTCGACAACGAGTTCATCGTGATCGACGAGAAGAAGGGCATCCCCGCGAGCACCGTCTCTGGCGCCAACGAGCCCCTCGCCGAGTTCGACATTCGAAACCTTGATGGCCTGCCCATCCCCGAAGAGAAGTGGGACATCGACAGCTACCTCGGGGAAAACCAGCACACCGTGACTGTGCGCATTCGCTCGGTGGCGCATTACGGTGGTGAAATCGGTGACGTGCCCGGAGAGCTGCGCCGCGCCTACTACGTTCATTCGGATCCGGACCTGCTCAAGGGCTTTCCCGTGTACGTCGGGGACGGCGGCGAGAGCAGCCCGAAGATGGCCGACATGGACGGGGATGGCGTACGCGACTTGATCTACGCCACCGCTGGCGGCGAGCTGCACGTGCTCAAAATCACCGATGACGGCCCGCAAGAGTTGCCCGGGTTCCCATTCCTGACGCGGCGCATGGACGGCCTCAACGAGAGCCCGACCGACGCGGGTGAGCCGAGCTATCTCGCAGCCATCGCCTACCAAAGCGGCGTCGATCCGGACCTCGGCCGCGAGTCGCTTTCGACGAGCGCTCCCGCCATTGCCGACCTCGATGGGGACGGGAAGAACGAGATCGTGTTAGCGACCTACGCCGGCACCATCTACGTGCTCGAGGACGACGGCTCGGTCAAAGCTGGCTGGCCCAAGCGACTCGAGCGAGTTCCATCCTGTTCGCTGGATCCGTCGGCGCCAACGGTTGGTCCGTGCATGTCGACCGAGAGTCGCATCGCGCGCGGGATGTTCGCAGCGCCGGTGCTCGCGGACATGGACAACGACGGTGCGCTCGACATCGTTGCCGCAGCGTTCGACGGTCACATCTACGTGTTCGACGCGGACGGCGGGGACGTCGCTGGCTGGCCGGTGGAGGTCCGCTACCAAGGTCCCTTCGGTGGCAGCGTGCCGCCGCCGAACCGCATCTTCACCACCCCGGCCGTGGCTGATTTCAACGCTGACGGCTTTCCGGATCTTGTCGTCGGTTCGAGTCAGACCATCGGCGAGGGCGGTAACTCCGGAGCGGTCTACTTGGTGGACGGTCGCGGGACCGCCGCTCCAACGCCGTACTTCGAGAACTGGCCGGTAACGATGACCTCGCTCAATCTGTTTCCGCTGGTCGCCGAGGGCGTGACCAACGCGGCCGTCGTCGGCACCTTCGACGGAGTGTTAGCAGCGGCTGCACACGGCAACGGTTCGTCGCCGTTGATCATGCCGGCCGATCCGGGCGAACAACAGGCGCTCTCGACCTACCCGCCCTTCATCCTGCCGCAACGTTCTGCGGCCGACGGAGGTAATGGCTTGGATCCGTCGAGCGTGTTTGGTCCGCTCACCAAGGCCAATACGCCCAACACGATGTTGCCGCTCTTCTCGCAGCCGAGCTTGGGCGACATGGATCAAGACGGTTCACCGGATATCGTCGCAACCGGCGGCTCGCTCACGCTTGCGCTCAACATCCAATCGCCAAGCGACAACCTCAAAGGCGACAACCTGCTCGCGATGTGGAGCGTGAAGACGGGCAAGATGCTGCCGGCCTCACCGATGCTGCTCGAGGACTTCACCTTCCTCAACAGCTCTTCGGTGGCTGACCTCACGGGGGACGGCTACCCCGAGGCGATCATCGGCTCGGGCGGCTACTACCTGCACGCGTATGACGGTTGTGCGCGCGAGCCCGAAGGCTGGCCCAAGTTCACCGGCCAGTGGATCATCCCCACGCCGGTCGTGGGCGACATCGACGGTGACGGCACGCTCGAAGTGGCGGTTGGAACCCGCAACGGCTGGCTTTATGCGTGGCACACCGGCGCCTCCGACCAGAACGTGATCGAGTGGGAGAGCTATCACCACGACAACCGCAACACTGGCAACTACGATCTGCCGCTCGAGCAGGGTGGGCCGCGCACGGCCAAAGAGCCGCTCACCGAGGCCACTTGCGCTGAGCCGGTGCCGGTACCGGAGCCGGAAGACGAGAGGTACTCGGTTGCAGGCGGTTGTACCTGCGAGACCAGCGACGCGGGCAGCACCGGAGGCGCAAAGGCGCTTTTGGCCCTCGGAGTTTTGGGCCTGCTCGCGACCCGACGCTCACGCACTTCAGCGAAGGCACGTTCATGATTGGCACTTCCGGCCTCACAGGGGTGATCGGCAACACCCCGCTCATCAAGCTGCGCGGAGCCTCCGAAGAGACGGGCTGCACGATCCTCGGCAAGGCCGAGTTCATGAATCCCGGCCAGTCGGTCAAGGATCGGGCCGCGCTCGCGATCATCGAAGATGCGGTGCAGCGCGGCCAATTGCGCCCCGGCGGGACCATCGTCGAAGGCACGGCCGGCAACACCGGCATCGGCCTTACGTTGGTGGGCAACGCGCTCGGGTATCGCTCGGTGATCGTGATGCCGGACACACAGTCCCAAGAGAAGAAGGACACCCTCAAGCTGCTCGGCGCCGAGCTGGTGCTGGTCCCCGCCGTCCCGTACAAGAACCCGAACAACTACGTAAAATACTCGGGCCGGCTGGCAGAAGCGCTCGCGCGGACCGAAGCGAACGGGGCGATCTGGGCCAACCAGTTCGACAACGTGGCCAATCGCAACGCGCATGTGAACACCACCGCGCCCGAGATCTTGCGGGACCTCGACGGCAAGCTCGACGGCTTCATTTGCGCCGTGGGTTCTGGTGGAACGTTGGCGGGCGTCGCCGAGGGTTTGCGCGCCAAGAACCCCAACATCAAGATCGGGCTCGCGGATCCGCCAGGAGCGGCGATGTACGAGTACTTCACGAGCGGTGAACTCAAAGCCGAGGGTTCGTCGATCACCGAGGGCATCGGGCAAGGCCGCATCACCAAAAACCTCGAGGGCCTCAAGGTGGACCACGCCTTCCGCATCGACGACGAAGAGGCCGTAAACATCGTGTTTCAGCTGCTCGCCGAAGAGGGGCTCTGCCTCGGCGCCTCCTCCGGTGTGAACGTCGCAGGAGCCATCAAGTTGGCCAAAGCGCTTGGGCCTGGCAAAACGATCGTGACGATCCTCTGTGACTACGGCACCCGTTATCAGTCCAAGCTCTACAACCCGGAGTTTCTTCGCTCCAAAGGGCTGCCTGTACCTGCCTGGCTGCAGACTACCCGGGCGGTCCCAACGGTGTTCGAGCCAACCTGAGCGAGGCTCATGAGCGAGACCTTGCTCGTCGATCATGCGCGGCTCAACGCCGTCACCAACGCCGACCCGGAGCTCCGCGCGGAGCTCGTGGAGTTGTTCATTCAGCAAGCCGAGCGGCGCGTCTGCGAGTGTGAAACGGCTGGGACCGACGACAAGCAACTGGCCCGGGCGGCGCACGCGCTGCGAGGCTTGTCGCAGAGCTTCGGAGCGCCTCGGCTCGCGGAGATCGCCCTGGCTCTCGAGCAGGGTAGCCCCGCACCAGCGCAATTCGCCGACCTTCGCGCCACGCTCGAGGCGACCCTAAACGAACTAGCGCGCTTGTAAGTCGCGGGCGCTTCGGTTCAACGAACAAGGCCGCAGACAGGGTCCGCGGCCTTGTTGATTGAGCTTATTGCGAGTTCAACCAGCGGTGAGCTGCTTGGCGATCACGATGCGCTGGATTTGGCTGGTTCCTTCGTAGATTTGCAGGACCTTCGCGTCGCGCATCAACTTCTCCACCGGGTACTCCTTGGTGAAGCCGTTACCGCCAAACACCTGCACAGCGTCCACGGCCGTCTGCATGGCCGAGTCTGCGCCGAAGGCCTTGGCGATAGCCGAGGTCATCGGGTCACGCAGATGCTGATCGAGCTGCCAACCGGCCTTCATGTACAGCAAGCGCGTGGCTTCCACCTTGATGGCCATCTCCGCGAGCATCGCGGCCACCAACTGGTGCTGAGCGATGGGTACACCGAAGGTCTTGCGCTCCTTGGCGTAGGCCACCGACTCATCGAGCGCGCGTTGCATCAAACCGGTGGCGCCCGCTGCGATGTCGGGGCGGGTCTGGTTGAAGGTCTCCATCGCCAGTTTGAAGCCGTGCCCAGCGGGCGCGAGCATGTTCTCCTTCTTCACCACCACGTCCTCGAAGTGGACGACGGCTGTGTCACTGGCGCGTTGACCGAGTTTGTCTTCCTTCTTACCGACCTTGAGGCCGACCGAGTCCCGGTCAACGATGAAGGCACCGATGCCCTTGTGACGCAGCGCCGTGTCTGCGGTGGCGAAGACCACGTAGAAACTGGCGTAGCTCGCGTTGGTGATCCAGCACTTCTGGCCGGTGAGCACGTACTCATCCCCCACCTGGCGGAAGCGCGTCGCGAGGCTCGCTACGTCGGAGCCGGCGTTGGGCTCGCTGGTGCAGTAGCTGGCCATGATCGGCTCGGCCATCAGCGCGCCGAGGTACTTCTTCTTTTGCTCGTCATTGCCGCCCAGCCGAATCGGCGTGAGGGCCAGTTGATTGGCCGTGATGCTGGTTTGGATGCCGGTGCAACCGTAGGCCAACTGCTCGGTGATCAGCGCGTTCTCGAGCTCACCCAAGCCGGGACCACCGTACTCGGCGGGCACCGAGGGGTTGACCAGACCGAGCTCCCAAGCGGCTCGAAAAACGTCCATCGGAAACTTCGAGTCCCTATCGCACTCGGCCGCCACCGGAATGATGCGCTCCTTTGTGAAGCGGCGGGCTGTGTCAATCAGGGCCTTGTGCTCATCGCTCATCGAAAAATCGACCACGGCTGCTTACTCCTTCATGCGCCTTCGTTGGCGTTCGAACTCGGCTCGTACGGCCCTTGCCCCGAGCGTGTATCCCAAGATCACTCCCACGAGGAGCACGCACGGGATGAAAAGCACGTGCTCCGATGTCATTTGGCCGAAGTTCGGCATCAGTCAATCTCTCTTGGCAGCTTGGCGCCGGGATCCGCGGCGCGCGCTTTCTCATGCTCAACCCGAGCCCGCTTGAGGCCGAGATCGATCGCTTCAAGTTTGCTTTCGAGCGAGCGGGTTCTGCGCCAGGCGAAGAAGATGAACAGGAAGGTGAGCGCCCAGATCGCCACGTAGGCCTCGATCAAGAGCCACTCGCCGCTTTGCGTCTCCGGCGGGGCCACCGGCGCGGACGCCTCGGTGCTGGGTGTCGGCTCTGCTTTGGTCTGAAAAATCGTCACGCTTCGACTCCAATCTTCAATCGTCGACCAAGCCAAGTGCCGAGGCTTCATCGAGAGCCTCGTCGATGCGGGCCTGCGCTCGATCTTGGCGCACGCGAAGCCAAATCAAGAGCAGGGTGAGCAAGGTGAAGGCGATGACTCCGTACAGCAAACCGAGCTTCATGTTGGGATCATTCAGCCCGCCGCCCTTGCCTGTGATCACCTGCGGATGGGTGCCGCCCCACTTGCGAACCGAGAGATGGATGATGGGGAGGTTGGCGGCGCCGAGGATGCCGAGCGCTGCAGCGAACTTCTTCTCCGCCTCACCGCCTCCGGTGAAGGCCCGCAGCACCACGTAGGCGACGTACACCAGGACGCTCAAGAGGGAGGTCGTCAGCCGTGGATCCCAGGTCCAATACACGCCCCAGGCTTTGGCTGCCCAAAGGGGCCCGGAGATCAACACCATCAGGCCCATGATCACCGCTACCTCTGCGCCCGCCCGCGCGAGCGAATCCCAGAACTGCGTGCCGCGAGCCAAATAGCCGATCGACCCGACGAGACACGCGACAGCACCCAAGTACATCGCGTAGGCCGAGGGCACGTGGAAGTAGAAGATCTTCTGCACGATGCCCATGGTGGCCTCGGTTGGGACCACGTAGGCGATGAAGTGGAGCGTACCCAGAATCGCCAGCGCGGTGATTCCGGTGAAGAGCCCAAAGAGGCCGTCGATCTTCTTCAAAGTGGAATGACGGTAGTGGGAACCTAGCGGGTATTCAAGCCGACCGCGCGAAGGTATCCTCCGGCTTCTCCTTCGGCCGAAAACACCGTGGCTTCCTTACCCAAGAAGAATGAAGTGATTGCGTCTGACCCCTCTCAACTCGCCGCGGGAACGGTCATCGACGGTCGCTACAAGATCCAACGCGTGATTGGCGTTGGCGGCACGGGCATCGTTTACGAGGTCGAACATCTGCGAACAGGGCAGGCCCTGGCGCTCAAAACGCTGCTGGATCCCTTGAATAGCGCGAGGCTCGAACAAGAGGCGCGCGCGCTCGCACGGCTCAAGAGCGCCCATATCGTCAAGGTGGTAGACCTCGGCACGCATACCCCTACCCGCGGCTTCGGCGCAAAAGAGCCGCCCAGCCCCTTCATGGTGATGAGCCTCTTGCGCGGGCGCAATCTGCGCGAGCTGCTCGAGACGCGCTTGCAGCTGGAATTAGGCTTCGTCGCCAACGTGATCGTGCAGGTATGTGAGGGCCTGGAGGAAGCGCACGCTGCCGGGCTCGTGCATCGGGACCTCAAGCCAGACAACGTTCACCTCACGAGCGACAAGGCCAACGTGGTCGACGTCGCCAAAGAGATCGTGTTTGCCACGGTGTTCGACTTCGGCGTGGTGAAGCTCACCGCTGCCGAGCTCAACAACCCACTGACGCGCACCGGCTCCACGGTTGGTACGCCCTACTACATGAGCCTCGAGCAGTTGCGCGGCAGCGGCACGGTGGACACGCAGACCGACATCTACGCGCTGTGCGTGATGGCGTACGAGTGTTTGGCGGGGAAGCGGCCTTTTGAGGCCGGTACGCTCGGGGATTTGATCTTCGCGATCTGCTCGACCCAGCCTGTGCCGCTGCGCGATAGCCGCCCGGAGATTCCGGAGGCGCTCGAGAAGCTGATCATGCGCGGGTTGGCGCGTGAGAAGGCCGACCGACCAAAGACCATGCGGGAGGTGGCCGAGGCGTTTGCGCCCTACGCCGATGCTTCCTTCACGTTTTGGCTGCGCGACTCGGCGCTGTCCAAGGCCGTGGTGGTGGCGCGGGCCGCTGATCCTTCCGCCAGCGCAGCGCAGCCCGTACGCGGCGGAACCGATCCGGGAGTGGAGGACCCTGCGACCTTCAAAGGGCCCGCGTCGGACAAACCCACAGCGCCGCTCAACAACGCGTTCTTGCCGCCAATCGGTAGTCCGCCGATGCCGAAGATGCCACCGCCGGCGCCGAGTTCGCGAGGCGCACTTCCCAGCGTCGTTGGCCCGCCGGTCATCGCCGCCACGACAACGTCGCCAGCCCCGGTTGTTTCGGCTGCGCCGGTTGTTTCGGCTGGGCCCGCGGTTAAAGCTGCGCCAGCCGTTTCGGCTGTGGCCGACCCAGCGTCGGCGCCGCGGCCGGTCGCCCCGCGGCCCGCCTTGCGGGTCGATGGTGACCGCGAAACGCCGACCGAAATGTTCACGCAGGACATGCACGGGGACGGGGTCGACATCGATCCGCCCACCGGCGTAGCCCGGCTCGCTCCGCTCGAGCCTGCCGCGCCCTCCAACGAAGATCGCACCGCCGTCCTCTCTCTGGCCGAGGTTGCGCTCAGCGAACCGGTCCTGCACCACTCGCAGGCGCTGCCGCTCCATCCGCCACCGTCGCAGCCCAACGCCAGCCCTGTGTTCGGCCCGCCCAGCGAAGGTCATCGCCCAAGCCTCGCCTCGCTCGACCCGAAGCACGCGACGCTGCAAACGCAGGCGATTCCACCGAACCTGTTGGTCGCCGCGCAACAATCACAACAATCGCAACAGGCGCACAAACTCCCCGATCGCACGCCGCCGCTATCGCAGCCCGGCTTGGTGCAAGCGCCTCAGGGTCACGCCGTTTCTTCGGCGGCGCCGCCCCATCAACCGGATCGCTTGGCGGTGTTTCTCGAGCAGCTGCGCGTGCGTGGCACCGAAGCCGCGTTCAACGGTCGCATGAAATTTCGCTCGGCCACGCCCGAGCAGCAAATCGTGCTGGTCGCCGTCGGGACCGCCCTCTTGGCGGTGGTGGTGGTGCTGCTGGTGTGGCTTTTGTTCTTGCGCTGAGTTCAGCGATAAGGCGTGGCCCGCGGGCTGGCGTCGTAGAGCGATCGCTCGTAGTCGAACGTCACGTACAACAAGCGTTGGCCATCGCCGGAGACATACAGGCCGGGCCACGAGTTCAGCCATTCGTTTTGCATGCTGCTCGCGAGCA
Organism: Polyangiaceae bacterium; assembly: GCA_044376115.1. Classification (GTDB taxonomy): domain Bacteria; phylum Myxococcota_A; class Polyangia; order Polyangiales; family Polyangiaceae; genus Xiheicaenibacterium. The sequence goes on from JBILLK010000021.1 coordinate 27,794, forward strand.
GCTCGAGCGCCGGTGCTTGCCGCGGATCGAAGCGAACGATCCAAGCGGAACTCGCGCTGAGCCAACTGAGCACGTCCTTGGGCTGCGGGACCACCAAGAGTTCAGGCAAAGCCGCACGTTCGAATGCCGCGTGCATAGCGAGCGGCGGCACTAGCTCCGTCTTTAGTTCCGGCCCGACGAAGGTCTTGAGCACCTCCACACGGCGACGCTGTGTGAGCTTGGGATTGAGCGTGGCCATGCGCACGCCGAGCGCTCGCAAGCGAGCGAGTTGTCGGCGATGCAGCGCGAGCCAGTCCATCCGAAGCTACGGCTGCAACGTGAGGCTGGTCTCCTGCATGCACGCCACGCGCATAGGCTGACCGGGCGTGAGCCACTTGCCCGTCGCGTCGCGCAAACGCACGTTTTTAGGCCCGCAGCGCACCACCAAGCGCTGATTGGTTCGGCCCACGGTCTGGCCTTGCAAGACCACGTCGGCGTCGACCGACGAGACCACCGTCAAAGCGCCCTGAAACGAAAGCAGCGACCCGGCGGCGGAGCTAACGACCTCGGCCGCAGGCGCAGCCGACGCGCTGGGCACGAGCGCAGGCGCTGCCGAAGGCAGCGCCGAGGACGCCGCGGAAGGCTGCGCGGAGAGCGCCGAGGAAGGCTCGGGAGGTACTGTGTTCGCCGCGACCGAAGCCGAAGCCGACGGCCTAACCGCTGTGGGGCTGGGCATCGGGGTGGGTGTGACCGAAGCCGTACTCTGGACGCTGGGTTCTGTTTTGGGCGCGGACGCGGGTCGATTGCGGAAGAGCATGATCACAGCCAGTGAGGCCCCCACCGCGACGGCCATGATTCCGATCACCAATAGCCAAAGCCGACGCTGACCGCGCGGGGCTTCGCTGACCGGCACGACCAGCGGCCTCGGACGAAGCGATGGGCGGAGCGAAGGAGGGGCCACACCGACAGCCTCGACCGGGCGGATGAACCCTGGAGGGTGCACCGAGGGAACAGCTGCAGCAGGCGGGGACGAAGCGTGCGTTGCCGCAGGCGGCGCATCGGAGCTCGTTGCAGGTGGCGCGCCGGAAGGCGCCTTCATCGGCACGGCTTGCAGCGCAAGCGTCCGCACCGGGGGCTTGGCTTCGGCAGGCAGGGCCATCTCAGGCACCGTGCGCGGCCGTTCCCAAAGGTGGTTGTCGATGAAGTCATCCACCTCCAGCTCTTTGGCGCCCTCGGTGATCGCCTGTCGCGAGGACAGCGGAGTTAGGCGCCGAACGGCGGCTCCCGACTGATTGCGAGGTTTTTGAGGCTCATCGCCCATGCTGCATGGTTACCACGGCGGCTCCGAGGAGGCATGATTCCGGCTAATTCCGCCGCAAGCACAAACCAACGGCGACGACCTCGAAAGGCCGCCGCCGTCATCACGCTGGTCCAGCTGCGCCTAGCTCATTCGGGAGCGGGCGGCTGGCAGAAGCCGTCCAAGCAGGTCGCGAGCGAATTGCAGCAATCGGCGTCAACCGTACAGGCGTTACCGTCTTGCGCGCACTCTTGCGGCGTTCCGCAAACGTAGCCGCTGGAGCCTTCATCCTTGATGCAGGTACCGTCGCAACAATCGACGCCGGAGGTGCATGCCTCCCCGAGTTGCTTGCACGGCTCCAAGGCGAAGTAGGCGTTCTCGCTCTTGCCGCAATCTTCCTGGCCGCGCAGGTAGAACGGCGGGTTCGACGGATCGGCGGCGGACGGCGGATCGGTCACGGCGCCGATCCAAAGTTGCTGACGGTTCGCCCCGACCAAACGGTTGCCGTAATCGCGGCGCGAGATGAACACGACCCAGTAGTAACCGCCAGCTCGCAGCGGAGCGAACACCGGGTTGAAGCTGCGGTTGTCGCTGCTCATCGTCGTCAGCTGTTTGACCTGGGAGCCGGTGAGATCCGAGAGCCAGATGTTGCCGTCACCCGTCGACCGAGAGCCTTGGGTCGGCCGGCCGAAGGCGACCCATTCGGAGCCGGGCGAGAAACTCGGATAGGCAGGCCGACCTTGTTGGCCGGCTTGCGGAACGATGGTTTGTACGTTGGAGACCGTGAAGCCGTCGGGACCGACGTCGCCCATGGTCAGCTCGCCGGTCGGCGAGTCAAACGCCCAACCAAAGCCGCCCTGCGTGCCGCAGATGGCGGCGATCTTCGTCCCGTCCGGAGACCACGCCGGCTCGGCGCAGGACCCCGGAATCACGTTCGGGTTGAGGATGCCGCCGGTCGCCGAGTCAACGATGCGTAGGCCGTGCGAGCCGCTACCGTCGGTGCTGACCAAGATCTTGCTGCCGTCGTGGTTGTACGCACTGAAGGTGCCGCCGAGCCCGGTGCCGGCGGTGATCGAACCTTGGCTGGCCGGATCGGTGGTGAGGTCGATCGTTACTTGAGGGAACGGTGAACCGCTGTCGAGCGTGGCCATCATGTGCGAGCCGTCTCGGCTCACGGTGTGGCAGCCCCAACAACCGCCCGGTTGATAGAACTCCTCCGGCACTGGCGAGTTGGGCTTGATGCGCAAGATGCGGCCGTTGCCGTTGCCGCTGCTACAAGCGTCAGGCAGCTCCCAGTAGTAGACGACACCCTTCAGCCGCCCTTGGGCGATCTTCCACGTACGCTGCGCCGGCTGATACGCCACTCCGCCCGACCATCGGGTCAGCGAAACGAGCACCGGATCACTCTGGGCGCCGGTGCCCGACTCGCCCACCGACTTCCAATCCGCCTCAGCGATCAGATGGCGACTGGGCGGCGGGGCCGCGAGGTACTCGGTATAGGAGAAGTACTTCTCCTCGATCGTCAGCTTGTAAACGTCACTCCCCGTGCTGCCGTTCCACATGATCTCCGGCGCGAGCACGTCGAGCGGGAATACGGTTTGATCGTACGGGTAGAGCAGGTTGAGCGAAGGATCAGCGCCGCCTGTCGGTGCGTCCAAGCTGACCTGCTGCTCCGGCGTCACGACGCCCACGCCAACCGTCTTTTTCACGTAGACCGTGGCGATAGCCTCGCCGGAGTCTTGGCCGAGCGTGGCTTGTACTTTGCCGACGCCGCCGACCGCTCCCGAGGGCGTAAAGGTGCCAGCGGCGGCATCACCGATCAGCGGCTTCTCGAACGACCAGGAGGCTTGCGCCGTCACGTCTTGGCCGTTGAGCGTCGCCTTGAGCACCTGCGGGGTGATCACGCCGTTCTCGACCGTGAGCTCGAAGTTCGCCGGCTCGAGCACCAACCCTTGGGTTTGGATACCGCCACCAACGTTGAAACCAGCTCCGGTACCGGAGGTCGTTGCGGAGCTGGTTGCACCACCGCTCGCTCCAACTCCCTCGCCTCCGGAGCCGTTGCTTTCAATTCCGGGCGAACAGTTCATCGCCAGCACGCTGGCGCATAACAGCGAAAGAAATAAGAAGACGGTTCTGCGATCGAATGCAGGTTTCATCACTTCGAAGCATACGGGCCTCGCCCGCCTTCGAGGCCACGAAAGAGCGACGATTCTGAGACCTACTTGCCCCCCTTCTTGCGCACCTCAGGCGCCAGGTCACGGTTGGTCCAGTAGAACTCCGACTTCTTCTCGCTGCTGTCGGAGAAGCCGACGGTGAGCATCTCCGCTTCAATCGCGACGGTGCCCTCCGGCACGACCTCCTTCTTGACGCAGGAGAAGGTGAGCAGCGCCTTCTCATTCACCTTCATCACACCGCTGAAGATGTTGCCGAAGCAGGTTTGGAAGGGCAGCGTCTTGTCGGGCGCGGCGGCGTCTTTGACCGGCAATTGCTTGCCGTCCTTGTCGTAGAAGTAGACCGCGATCTTGCCGTACAGGATGACGGCCGGAGATTTGTTGGTGACGTTGAAGAACGGGCCCTTCTCGTCGATCTTACCGTTCCACTTCACCTCCATCATGCGCGCCTCGCCCTTGCCTTCGCAGGGCTTTTCGAGCGTGCCCGGACCTTTTGAGTCCTTGGGGCAGTCGCTGCGGTCGGGCAGCGGGGCAGCGCTCGCGCTTGGCGCGGGTGCAGCCGCCGAGGTGGTGGCAGAGGGTTTGGGCGCAGGCTTGGCGCTGGCCGAGGCCGAGCCGGCAGGCTTTGCCTCCTCGGAGCAACCCAACAGGCCGAAGGAACAAACGAGACCCAGGAGCAAAGCGGAACGGAGGCGCATGGCCGGGAAGCTAGCGGATGCAGGTCGCTGGCTTCAATCAATCTCCCATCGCGGTTGGTGCAATTGGCCACGTTCGGCTGGAATGCCTCACCCCCAAATGAGTGCTTTCGTCGCGCTCCGTCGCTCGTCCAGCAAAGAATGCGGCTCGCGCAATGGCTCGAGTCCTGCAGTAGCGCGGTCATGATCAACGCTACTCAAATCAAACCGAACACTCCCGTCGTCTGCTCGAACAATGGCCAATTCGCTGTCGTCGATCACATGGCTGGGACGGAGAACATCAAGCTGATGAAAGACGACAAGGGCGTCCATCACTACATCCCGCTCAAGTGGGTCACCAAGGTCGACGACAAGATCCACGTTGATCGTCCGGGCGCTCAGGCGATGCGTGATTGGTCCAAGACCGCCCCTGTCGAGGCCGCAAGCACGGCTCCCGGCGGTGCCGCTCCTCCCGCCAAGGTCGTAGCGCCGCCCGCAGCGAAGAGCGGCGTAACACCGGCCGCTAAGGTCTAAGCGACGCTTGCAGCAACTGGTCGGTCTGGTGGCAGCCAGACCGCGCCGGTGGCCTGCTCGGCCCAGCTCCAAAAGCGTGTGCCGAGGTCCGCGTCGCGTGCGTCGCGGCTGGCCAACGCGAGCTCGCGGTTCACCCAGAAGCCCGCCGTCGAATGATCGAGCTCGGGCTCGGTCGCGACGTACTCCATGGCCACCACCGCATCGCGAGCGCGGGTGGCGAACGGCAAGTGCGGCATCACGTAGCGCATCAACCAGCGGCTCATTCCGTGAACGCTGTGCGCCGCCGTCTCCGGCACGAAGCCCGGACACATCCCGTGAACGGTGAAGCGAGATCGCGGCGTGCGACGCGCAAGCTCGAAGGCGAACCACAACATGGCCAGCTTCGAGTTTTTGTACGCAACGTCGGGATCGTAGCCGTGCTCGAGGTTGGGATCGTCGAAGTCGAAGTGCACCTCCGGACCGCGGGATCCTGGCCGGTGCAGCTGCGAAGAGACGCACACCACGCGCCCTGGACCGCGCGGCGAACCGATGCGCTTGCGGAGTTCGTGCGTGAGCACGAAGGGCGCGAGCGCGTTCACCGCCAAGGTCTCCTCGATGCCGTCCACCGTCATTCGGCGCGTGGGGCTCTGTTGCAACACCCCTGCGACGTGCATCAGCACATCGAAGTGGCGGTGGCTCGGCAGCTCGCGAACGAAGCTGCGAATCGAGGCGTTCGATGCGAGATCGAGCAGCGCCCACTCGACCGAGACCGAAGCGTGCGCATCGCGGATCTCCCGCACCGCGCGCTCCCCTTCGTCGGCGTTGCGGCTGGTGAGCAGCACCCGATGCCCACTCGCGGCCAAACGTTCCGCCACGCCCCGACCGAGCCCGCGTCCGCCGCCCGTGACCAACACCGTCTTCATTCGAACTTCCATGCGCACCATCAGCAAGAAGCGCGCTCAGACTTGAGCTCTTGACGAGCGAGGCCTGGCGCGGACGATTCGGGTGGTTATTCAGAGCACGTAGCTGAACGGCCTACGAACTGGAGAGAGCCAATGCGCAATGAACCGCTTTTTGACGACGCCTATTGGCCCGGACTCGCGCCGCAAAGGAGCCACATTCCTTTCGCCGAACAGGCCGAGCCGGTACCGCAACGTAGGCCCTTCCCGCTCGAGGAGACGCCTGGCCCCACGCCCATCGCCGTGCGCAAGGTAGCGGAGCCGGCTGGGGCCAGTTCGGAGGAGCTGCGAGCCGCGTTGCGTGAGTTCGAGGCGGCGCGCACGCGCGTCGAGCGCGACGCCAAACGGGCGCAAGAAGACGCGCGAGGCGAGCTCGTACGTGAGCTACTTCCAGTGATGGACAACTTCGAGCGTTCGCTGCGTTCGGCCGACAAACACGCGGATCCGCTGCTGTTCGAAGGCGTCGATATGATTCGCGCCCAGCTCGGTCGGGTGCTGCGCAAGTTTGGCGCCGAGCGGATGGAGAGCGTTGGCCAACCCTTCGATCCGGCGCTGCATGAGGCCATCTCCACCACGCCGAGCAGCCCGAACTTCGCCGGGAAGGTCGTGCATCAGCTCGAGGCGGGCTATCGCTTCGAAGGGAAGGTCCTGCGCGCCGCCAAGGTCGTGGTCGGTGCAGCCCGCCACGATCCGTGACAATGGTTCCGACCCTTGAGCGCGCCTAACACAAGCCAGCCCGTTCCCACGCTGCGCCCGTATCAACGAGCGGCGATCGAAGCGGTGATTGAAGCGCGCAAAGCCGGCCTGCGGCGGATGGTGGTGAGCCTGCCCACCGGCGCCGGCAAGACGGTGATTTTTTCGGAGTTGGCGCGCATTGCGAAGCGCCAGGTGCTCGTGCTGGCCCATCGTGAGGAGCTGCTCGAGCAAGCGCGCAGCAAGCTGGCTAACGCGCTTGGGGAAGGCGCTCAGGTGGACGTGGAGGCGGGCAGCGCCCGCGCCAGCAAGGACGCCAAAGCGCTGGTCTGCTCCATTCGCTCATTGCACGCCGAACGATTGGAACAAGTGCTCGAGGGGCGGGATTTCGGCTTGGTGATCTACGATGAGTGTCATCACGCCGCGGCCGAGGACAACCTGCGGGTATTGCGCCGGCTGGGCGTATTCGAGCCGAACTGGTCGGGTACCTTGGTCGGGTTTACGGCGACCACGCTACGCGCCGACGGAAAAGGCTTGGATTCGGTGTTCGAGCGCATCGTGTACGCGCGCTCGATCTCGGAGCTGATCGACGACGGCTATCTTTGCCCGCTGCGTGGCTTTCGCATCGCGACGAGCGCGGATTTGACGCGGCTCTCGACGGGCGGTCAGGACTTCGACGAGGAGCAGCTGGCCGAGGCGGTGGACATTGAAGACCGCAACGCGCTGGTGGCGCGCTCGATTCAGGAGCTGGCGCGCGACCGCCGCACGATCGCCTTCTGCGTCACGGTGAATCACGCGCTCAATCTGAGCCACGCGCTCAACGCCATCGGCGTTCCGGCTGGCGTGGTGCACGGGATGATGACGACGGAGGCGCGGCAACAAGCGCTCGCGGATTTTCGCCGCGGACGCACGCGGGTGCTCACCAACGTCGCAGTCCTGACCGAGGGCTTCGACGATCCGGAGGTCTCTTGCATCGCGATGGCTCGGCCGACCCGCTCCGACGGCCTTTACACGCAATGTGTTGGCCGCGGGACGCGCGTGCACGAAAGCAAGAAGGACTGTCTGATCTTGGACTTCGTCGATGTCTCGGCCTTGAGCCTATGCACGCTGCCCTCGCTCTTCGGTTGTCCGCGGGATCTCGATTTGGCGGGACAAGAAGTGCGTGAGGCCAGTCGGGTGTGGCAAAAGATTTTGATCGACCATCCAGGCTTCGTCGTGGAGGCCGGCGCCGTCACGTTGAGCGACATTCAAGAGCGCGCAGAGAGCTTTGATCCGCTGACGCTGAAGACCGATTCGGAGGTGCGGGCGATCTCCGGCAACGCCTGGTTCACGTTGGGTCGCCATGGGCTGGGGTTGCACTATCAAGGCCGCGGCGGTCGCATCGTGGAGGCGCTGGTGCTCGAACGCCAAGTGCGCGGAAAACGCTGGGAAGTGACGCTGGACGGCAAGCCGATGGAGCGCTTCTCCGAGGTGGCGCAAGCCGTGGACGCGGTGGATTACGAGATCGGCAAGGCCGGGCGAGCGAGCGCCGCTTCAGCGTTGGAAGGCGCTGAATGGCGCAAGGAGCGAGCAGGCGAGCACACGCGAGCGGAAGAACTTCGACTCGCTGTGTGGCGTCGCGTGACCGGCGCCAAGGTGGTTCCGCGCAAAGCCTGAAGCGGCCTTCTCGGAGCGAACGGCGCGCTCAGTCGTGCCCGACGCGTACGACCAACTTGCCGAAGTTCTCGCCCTTCAACAGGCCGATCAAAGCGGTGGGCGCGTTCTCCAAGCCCTCCACCACGTCTTCGCGATAACGCACGGCGCCGGAGCTGACCCAGGTGTTCATGTCGCGAAAGAAGGCCCCGTAGCGCTCGTTGTAGTGGTCCCCAACGATGAAGCCCTGCAGCTTGATCCGACGCGTCAAAACCTGGCCCATGAAGCCGGGCAGACGGTCCGGGCCGGGGGGCGCGAGGTCTTCGTTGTATTGGGAGATGAGGCCGCAAACGGGAACGCGCGCGCCTACGTTGAGCAGCGGCAAAACGGCTTCGAACACTGCGCCGCCAACGTTCTCGAAGTAGACGTCGATACCGCCTGGGCAGGCTTTGGTCAGCTCGGCGGCGAGGTCGGACTTGTAGTGATCGAGGCATTCATCGAGCCCTAACTCCTCCATCGCCGAGCGACATTTCTCCGGCCCACCGGCGATGCCCACCACGCGACAACCACGCAGCTTTGCGAGCTGCCCAACCACTGCGCCCACCGCGCCGGTCGCAGAGGCCACCACCACCGTCTCACCGGCGCGCGGCTGCGCCAGATCGAGCAGCCCAACATAGGCGGTAAAGCCCGGCATCCCGAATACGCCGAGCGCCCACGATGGATGCGCCAGGCCGCTCAAGTGGCTGACGCCAGCGCCGCTCGAGACCGAGTAGTCCTGCCAGCCGGCCATCGAACTCACCCACTCGCCGACGGCGAAGGCCTCGTTGTTCGAGCGTTCCACGCGGCTCACGGTGCCGCCGCCCATCACCTCCCCCACCGCTGTCGCGGGGGTGTAGGACTCGCCCTCGTTCATGCGGCCGCGCATGTAAGGGTCGAGCGAAAGGAAGACCGTTCGCAGCAGCAGCTGGCCCTCCCCCAGCGTTGGTAGACCCGCCTCCTGCAGCCGGAAGTTCGCGGGCGTGGGAGCACCACTGGGGCGCGAGGCGAGCACGACGGCGCGATTGCGATCGGCGCTTTGGGTCATCGGGAAACGGCGGACAGCTTGGACCATGCGTGGAGGTACGCAACGGCCGAGCCAACAGCGTTATTGCGCCGCGTTCGCGCCCACGCGCGCGCAGCCTCGAGCGGGTTCCATCGTTACGATGGTGCGGCCCATCTCAATGATGTGCGCGCTCAATCCCTCCAGTCCACCTGCAGGCGGGCCGAGTTGTGGGTGTGCTCGAGCACGCGCGTTTGAACCTGCTTTCCACCGGCGAGCTCGATCCCGGCGCGCAGCCCCTCCAAGGTGGAGGCGTGGTCGTACGGAGTGCAGAGGTTGGTTGGGTAACGCAGGATGGCGGTCGCTTGCTGGCTGCTTTGATGCTCGATGGTGAAGGTCAGTCCCTGATGAAAATGTGCGTAGCGAGAGGCCGCGACACGCACCAAGCGCTGCGGTGAGATGCCGAGAAAGAGGATGCGATAGAGCGGCCCGGAAAGGACCTTCCTCTGTGATTCGTAAGCCCACTGCAGATACGCCTCACGCGTCTTCAGCTGCTGATCGAAGAGCACCCGCAAAATGGCGCGTGCAGCGACCTGCGGCATCCACTCGCTTTGCAGCGGTGGCGACTCGACCCATTGACAAAGCGAGCGTCGTGCATGTCGAGCTTGAAGTCCCGCAAGATCGAGCTGACGAGCCCGCCGCGGACCTTGCAGTCCGGGTAGGCGGCAACGCCGCCAGGCAGCCCGCGCAAGTACTCCGCGACGGTCGGGAAGCGCTCGGCATCCAAGTCCTCAGACACGTCGGTAGCTTCGCTCGAATTTGCGCGTTGCGCAAAGACCACCTTGCCGCGCTCGCATAGTTCGGAGAAGAACGCAGCATGAGCCGTACGACGTTTCAAGGCACTCTCACCGCGATCGTTACCCCCTTCACCAGTGACGGCGCTGAAGTCGACTACGTCGCCCTCGACGCGCTGGTGGAAGCGCAGATCGCCGGCGGCGTGTCGGGCCTCGTGCCGTGCGGTACCACCGGGGAAGCTCCGACGCTCAGCGACGAAGAGCAAATCGCGGTGATTCGCCGTGTGGTCGAGCGGACGAAGGGGCGTGTGCCGGTCGTCGCCGGCACCGGCAGCTTCTCCACCAAAAAGACGATCGCTGCTTCACTCGCCGCGAAAGACGCGGGCGTGGACGGCGTGATGGTGGTGATGCCGTACTACAACAAGCCCTCGCAGGACGGCATGCGCGCGCACGTGGTGGCGGTGGCCGAGAAGGTGGAGCTGCCCATCATCCTGTACAACATCCCCGGCCGTAGCGTGGTGGACCTGGCGGTGGATACGACCGAGAAGATCTGCCAAGACGCGCCCAACGTAGTGGCGATGAAAGAGGCCACCGGCAACGTGCTCCGTTGCCAAGAGCTGCTGCACCGGCTGGGAGATCGGCTCACGGTGCTCTCCGGGGATGACGGACTCACCGTGCCGATGATGTCGCTCGGCGCCAAAGGCGTGATCTCGGTCACCTCCAACGTCTTCCCCAAGGCCGTGAGCGCGGTCACCAGCGCCTGGCTCGAGGGTCGCGTGGAGGACGCGCGTCGAGCACATTTCGCGCTGCTCGATTTTCACGCAGCATTCTTCGTCGAGCCGAACCCGGCGCCGGCCAAAGCAGCGCTTCACATCTTGGGCAAACGCGGTCAGTCCTTCGCCATGAGCCCGGCGGTGCGCGGCCCGATGCTCGCTGCGTCCCCAGCGCTCACCGCCAAGTTGGAGGCCATGCTCGAGCGCGCGCCGCTCGGAGTGCGTTCATGAACGTTGCGGTGGTGGGTGCAACCGGCCGCATGGGCCAGGCTGTACTGCGCCTGATCAAGGACGAGGGGCTCACGTTGGTGGGCGCTGTAGCGCGCGCATCCTCGCCTGCGATCGGTCGCGACGCGGGTGAGGTTGCAGGCGTCGGTGCGCTCGGTGCAGCCGTTTCTCCGGACCTTGCGTCGGGCCTGCTTGGCGCCGACTGCGTGATCGATTTCAGCACGCCCGAAGTGACGAAGGACGTGCTGCATCTGGCCGCAAAAAAAGGCATCGCGGTGGTCTCGGGCACTACGGGCCTTCCGCCCGAGACGCTGCGCGCGATCGATCAAGCGGCGGAGAAGGTGGCCGTGCTTTGGGCCTCCAACATGAGCTTGGGCGTGCAGGTCCTCGCCGAGCTGGCGAAGCAAGCCACGCGTATGTTGCCCGGCTTCGATCTCGAGATCGTCGAGGTGCATCACAAGCTCAAAGCCGACGCACCGAGCGGCACCGCGCTGAGCTTGCTCGGTGCGATTCAAGAGGTGCGTGAAGCGCGCGCAGTGACGGGCCGCCAAGGCCGTCCGGGAGCGCGCATGGAAGATGAGGTTGGCGTCATGGCCGTGCGCGGTGGCGACGTGATCGGCGATCACACCATCCACTTCCTCGGCCCCGGCGAGCGCCTCGAGCTCACGCACCGCGCGACCAACCGCGACCTCTTCGCTCGCGGCGCCTTGCGCGCTGCACGCATCGTCGGCGGGCTACCCAAAGGCCGCTACACCATGGCCGACATCGCGCGCATCATCGCTGGAGGGATGTAGACGAGGCGCGCGTGCAGGGCTTGTGGTCAGTCCAGCTTGTAGCTGCAGTTGCTGCAGGTGCAGCTTCCGCCCCCGTTTCCGTTGCTGATGTATTGCGAAGACTTGCAATTCTGAGCCTTGCAGGCCTCGGCACATTCTTTGGCGCTCGCCCACTGCTTGAGTTCGTCGGCTTCTGAAACGTCGCTCACCGTAGCCTCTTGGGCGACGGCGTCCTGCGCGGTCTGGAGCTCGACGCTGGTGGGCTCGGAAGCGAAGGCGACGCTGGCGATGGCAGAGGCAAAAGCGAGGGCAAAAAGCTTCTTTAGCATGGGGGACCTTTCGTGATTCGAGGGCACCTTCTTGGCGCCTCTCGATCATGTCAGTGCCCCCTCGCCCCCAATCGATCACGAAGGCCGTCAAGTTTTCGGGTCACATCTTTTTGAACCGCAACACGAAGCGGTCGCTCGTGCCGCGCTTCTCCGCGGCTGCTCGCGGGGAGTCGTTCCAATCGCGGGTGTCGTTGGGGTTGCGTAGGAAGTGGGCTTCGCCGTCGAGTTTGAAGCCGGCGGCGAGCACCTCTTGTTTGACCGTCTCTTCGTCGATGCGATGCAGCGATTCGCCTTCGCTCACGCCGGTGCCGGGGCGCCCTGAATGATCGATGAGGGCGAAGATGCCACCGGGCTTGAGCGCCTTGAAGATGTTGGCGTTCATCTTGGCGCGGTCGGTCTTGAGCCAAACGGTGTCGTGGTAGAAGAGCACCATGAACACCGCGTCGAGCTCCTTTGCATCGGCGGGGAGCGGCTCGTCGAAGTCGCGGTCGACTCGAACCACGCCCTTCATCGCCGGCTTCTTGAGTCGTTCGGACCACGGCTTCTCGGCGAAGCGCTCGAGTAGGAACTTCGAGTTGTGGCCCCACACTTTGCCTTTGGGTCCGACTGTGCGCGCCAAGAGCTCGGCCGTGTAACCACCGCCTGCGGCAAGCTCGGCCACCCGCATGCCCTGCGTGATGCCGAAGAAGCTCAGCATCTCGCCCGGGTGACGCCCGGCATCCATCGCCTTGTCGTCGGCTGAGCGGTCGGCCGCATCGACGATCTTCTTGTGGGCATCGCTCACGGCAAACGGTTCGGCCGCGCGGTAGGACGGTGCCGCGCTGGGCGTAGCAGAAGCCGTTGCCGAAGCCGCCGGAAGCGCAACAGCGCTGCTCGTTGGTGCGGAGTTGAACGGCACTGCCGAGGTCCCCGTCACTTCTTTGATCGGCTCGGCAGCCGGGCGCTGCTCACACGCAGCCGCGCCCACGAGCGAGAAGAGCGCACACACCGCCAGCACGTTTCTGATTCGCATGCTGGCCCTTAGCGAGCCAGAGCCAGGCGTGCAACGGGAAGTCAGCTCGGGCGGAGCCTTCAGCCCATACCGAGCAGCTTGTTCATGCTCGCTTCATCGGCGGGCGTGAACGGGTACTGCTCGAACTGGCTGCTCGTCACCCAGCGAAAATCATTCACCGCCAGCGCCGCTGGCTCACCTGCAGCGAGCGTGCACTCGTAGAGATAGAGGTCCACGGTGTAACGCTCGTACGGGTGACTGACGAACGAGATCAGCTGACCCACCGAGATCTCAACACCCAGCCGGTGCCGCACCTCACGCAAAAGCGCTTGTGAATCGGACTCGGTGGGCTCGACCCGGCCGCCCGGAAACTCCCATAGCAGCGGGAGCACCGCACCCGGCCTTCGCTGCGTGATCAGGTAGCTGCCGTCACGTCCAATAACGCCGGCAACTACTCGGATCGTCTGGTTTGCACCCATCTCGGTGCGGTCAGTTGACCGCTACGCGGAACAACTGCTGGCCCATCAGCAAGATGTCACCGTGGTTGAGAACATGGTCTTTCTGCAACCGCACGAAGCTCCCGTTGGAGCTCCCGAGATCGGTCACGAAGATCTTGTTGTTCACCAGGTTGATGCGGCAGTGCAGGCCCGAAACGTAGCCGTCTTCGGGGAAGAGGACGTCACCACGCTCACGACCGAGGTGGATGCCGGCCTCCGGGATGGGATAGGCGTTACCAGTAGTGTCCCGCCCAACGAGCAAGGCCAAGCGAGCGACGTAGCCCTTGGCCGGGCTGCCCAGCCGCTCCACACCATCGGCGCTCTTGGGCACCGGGTTGAGCGCCTCGACCCGGAGGATCTCCTGGCCGATGCGGAAGATGTCGCCGTAGGCGAGCTCGATCGGCTCGTCTCGGCCGATCTTGCGATAGACGCCGTTGAGCGAGCTCTCATCCCGAACTACCACCTGACGACCGCGCGCGGTGAAGGTGGCGTGCTTGGGCGAGAGGTAGCTGTCACCAGCGAACACACCGCCGGAATCACGGCCGATCGTGTTGGGCCCAGCGGACATGTGGAACGAGCCCGCCTCGGTGCCGTCTGCGCGGAGGGCCGTCAGCGAGACACCACCAGCGACAGGCGCCGGCAGTTCAATGCCGACGACTGGCGGTGCCGCTGCGGCTGCTGCGCTGACCGCGATGGCTGGCCCAACCCCGGGCGTAGCCGCTACGCCGGGCGTGGCCGGTGAAGACGGCGATGGCTGCGGCGCAGGAACGCTGGCCGCCGCCTTCGCGAGCTTGAAGCCGCACGAAGCGCAGAACTTATTCGTCGGCGCGTTGGGGTGGGCGCATTGCGGGCAGACCACCAAGTGGGCCTCGCTGCCGCCTGTAGCCACCGGCGCTAGACCGGAGGTGGGGAGCCCCTGCGACGTCGACTCATCGGCGATGGCAGAGGGCATCTTGACGGCGGGCACGCCTTGCGGAGGCGTGTTGTTGGACGGACCGAACTTCTTGGGCGACGCGTCTCTCGGGAGCTCCGCTCCGCAGCCCAAACAGAACTTGTAGTGGTCCTGGTTTTCCTTCGTGCACTTCGGACAGATGATCACCGGGCTCTCCTCAGGGACGCAGCGGCAGAAGGATAAGCCGGGAAAAGGCGCATTGTCGACTTTACTCGTCGAGTGGGAAGTTCCATCGAAGTTTTAGCCATGTTCCTAGCGAGAAAGGACTGCCAAGGCGTCGCGCAGGAGCTCGGCCATTGGCAGTTGGGTTAGGTCACGAGACTGCGAAAGGGTGCTGACGGCCCGCTCCGCCTCCGCAGGGCGGAAGCCCATACGCGTGAGCGTGGCCACGAGTTGCTCGGATGCGGGCGTCGAAGGAGGGGGCCCGACCGGCCCTGGAGCCGCGCGACCGGGCGTGATTTCGAGCTTGCCCTTCAGCTCGAGCACGAGCCGTTCGGCCGTCTTTTTACCGACCCCAGGGATGGCCACGAGCTTACCGAGCTCTTGCCGACCGACGGCCTGAGCGAGCTCCTCCACCGTGACCGCCGAGAGCACGGACAACGCCAATTTGGGACCAACGTTGGAGATGCCGATCAGCGTGCGAAAGACCTCGCGCTCGGAGCTCGACGAGAAGCCAAACAGCAGGAAGGCGTCCTCTCGAACGTGGGTGTGGATGAACAGCGTCAGCACGTCGCTGGCGGCCGTTCTACCTAGCCGACCAAGCGTCCCGAGCGGCACCGTGACCTCGTAACCAACACCGCCGACATCCACCGTGAGGCCGCCGCCGTCCTCCTCGATCACGCGCCCGGTCAGCCGGCTGATCAATTGTTTTTTGCTCCTTGGAGGATCCAGGTGCGGACGACGTCACGCGTTGCGCGGTCGAGCACGCCGGAACCCTGCGGCATCGGCTGGAGGCAATCTCCGTCGTTGCACTCGAGCGCGGAGCACGAAAGGTCCCCATCCATCTTGTTCATCAGGAAGCTCGTTTCAGGCTTCTCAGGGTCCACGAGCTTGCGCGTGGGAGCCAGGAACGAATCGGCGCCGACGATGGTGCTGAAGATGAGGTCGATGTCACTGGGCGTGGTTTCGGGGTTCACTTCGCCGAGGTAGGGCTTGTACCCGTCGGGCCCGACCGGACTTTGGGGGTTGCCGTGACAAGCCGAGGAGAGCGAACACGACTGCTCGAAGATGGGCAGAACCTCGGCGGAGAAGGAGACCTCCGCGCTGGGTGCCTCGAAGCAGGCGTAGTCGAAACACTTGTCTGCGCCGAGCTCCTCGCAACCGCCCCCCGAGCCTCCCGAGCCGTCGTCGGAACAGCCGGCCGCGGGCGTTAGCAGCGCCGAAAACGCGGCCAAAGGGAGGCCGAGCAGGTAGAGCCAGCGCCACGAGCGAGCGTTGAGAGTGGCATTCCGTCCAGGGTGGTCGAAGAGAACGTACTTCACGCCGGGCACATTACCACGCACTCCGCGGCCTCCAATCGGGGCTTTTTTGGCCGTACCTGCAGTCCGCAGGTACGCTCTCCCTGTGCAACTGGACCAGAGCCGGCTCTTGCCCCGAACAGAGGAGCTTTCTCCTTTGATTTGCCGCTATTGGCTGGGGCTGGGGCTGTGCTTGGTTACCGGTTGCGCCTCCAACGCCGGCCTGGAGCGGGACCTCAACTCGCTGCGCACCGAGATGGCCTCCTTGCGGGCACGCGAAGGCGCGCTCAGCGAAAGGCTCGAAGCGCTCGAGCGGGCGCAAAACGGCAAGGCGCTGGTCGCCAGCACGACCACGAACGAGACCAGCGACGAGCGCCCCGAATTGAAGGTGGTTCGGCTCAAACCGCCGGCGTCCGAACAGGAAGACCCGCTAGCTTCCGAGACGCGCATCCGAATCCGTTCGACCAACGCTGGCTTGGTCGAGGAGGAAACCACCGGCC
Organism: Polyangiaceae bacterium; assembly: GCA_044376115.1. GTDB lineage: Bacteria > Myxococcota_A > Polyangia > Polyangiales > Polyangiaceae > Xiheicaenibacterium. Next base: position 44,045 of record JBILLK010000021.1, read on the forward strand.
CGGCCAAAGAGGCCTCCGGCGCCGAATTCAAGTTGGGCAAGTCGCTGTTCGAGAAGAAGTCGTGGGACGGCGCGATCGCCGCCTTCACGACCTTCATTGCGCAAAACCCACGCGACCCCAACCTCGCCGAAGCCACGCACCTGCGAGCGATGGCTTACTCGGTCAAGAACGATCCCTCGCGCGCCGCCGAGCAATTCGAGGCGGTGGTGGAGTCCTACCCCGACAGCCCCTTCGCTCCAGACGCCTTGCTGGAGCTCGCGCGCGTGCGCGAAAAGCTGGGTGACAAGGCGGCGGCTGACCGCGCCCGCACGCGTCTGAAGTCCGACTATCCGAAAAGCGCTGCTGCAAAAAAGCTGGAAAAACGGTGAATCGATGAAGTCTCTCACGCTCTCTGCCCTGACCACCCTTGCCCTCGTCTCGACCGTAAGCGCCGAAGCGCTGGCCCAAGAGGAGGCCGGTCCGACCAGCAACCCGGGAGGGGATTCCTCGTTCATGCAGGTCGCGCCGCCTTCGGTGACCACCACCTTCAGCCGCGACAGCGGACCGCCGGTCGACTCGTACCTTCCCTCGGGGTCGCAATCGCTCACCGACGTCAACGCGACCAAGAGCACCTTCGATCTCAACCGCGGGGACGGCGCCACGCTCTCCTCCAAAGGCGACCCGAAGGGCCAGTTCATCGTCGAGGGCAGCGGCGTGCCGTCGGCGCATACCGTCAAGCGCGGCGATACGCTTTGGGCGATCAGCGGCCAGTACTACAAGAACCCCTACAACTGGCCGCGGCTCTGGTCGCAGAACCCTCAGATCCTCAACCCGCACTGGATCTACCCCGGCGACCGACTGCGACTGCGCAGCGACGAACGTGGCTCGATTCGCCCGCGGACCGTGCCGGAGCAGACCGTCTTCCTCCGCAACTACGGTTGGGTCGACGACCCCGAACGAGACGCCATGGGCGAGCTCGTCGGTGGGCCCGATGAGAATCAGATGTTGTCCTACGGGGACGACGCGTACATCGAGCTCGACGAAGAGAAGCACAAGGACATGAAGATCGAGCTCGGCCAGGAGCTGCAGCTTTATCGCGAGGTCCGCACGATGAGTGGAGAAGACGCTGACCAAAGCGGCGAACTCGTGGAAGTGCTCGGTACCGTGCGCGTCGACCGCTACAACCCGAAGACGCGCATGATCCGCGCACACATCGTCGAGGCCCTCGACGTGATCGAGCGTGGCGTGTTGGTCGGGCCGGTACCGCGCAAGTTCTTGATCGTACCCCCGGCGCAGAACGAGGAGTACCAAGAGGCGCACATCCTCACCGCCCTTTATCCGCATCAGTTCTTTGGTCAGCACCAAGTGCTGTTCCTCGATCGCGGGTCCAAGCAGGGCGTCAAGCCGGGCAATCGCTTCATCGCCGTCCGGCGCGGGGATTTGTGGGTGGATTCGCTCGACATCGGCGGCTACGGCGCGACCATTCGCGCCGCCACCGAGGACGACCGCGACGGTCAGATCGAGGACCTCAAGACCGATGGCCCCGACGACAAGTACCCCAATGAAACCTACGGTGAAGTCCGCGTGCTCGAGGTGCGCGAGAACAGCTGCATGGCCGTCGTGATCGAGTCCTCGATCGAGATGGAACGCGACACCATCCTGGTGATGAAGAAGGGTTACTAGGCGAGCAAACTAAGAGGGCGACGGGCGCTAGCCCTCGCCCTTCCGTAGTTCTTGCTTGAGCACCTTGCCCATCGCGTTGCGGGGTAACTCGTTCACGACGCGGATCTCTTTGGGCAGCTTGAATGGTGAGAGCCTTTCGCGCAGGAAGCTCTTCAGCCAAGCAGCGGGCTCGGTTTCGGCGGCCGCGCCAACCGAGCCGGCGTCGACGACTTCACTCGCTGGCCTTCGAAGCACGATGATGGCGACGATCTTGTCGCCCCACACGGGATCGGGAACGCCGATCACGGCGGCCTCCGCGACTTCGGGGTGCTCGCGGCAGGCCTCCTCGATTTCGAGCGCCGATACCTTCTCACCGCCGGTCTTGAGGATGTCGCTGCTGGCCCGACCAAGGATGGTGAAGCCGCCCTCGGCGGAGCGACGCACGACGTCGCCGGTCTGGAAGTAGCCGTCGGCGGTGAGCGGCTTTTGCAACACGCCGCCGCTCAAATAGCCGGCGAACAGCATCGGGCCGCGCACCCAAAGCTCACCGGCGTCCTCGGTGTCTCGGCCTTGCTCATCGACCACGCGCAGCTCCACCGAAGCCAGCGGCTGACCTACCTGCCCCGGTCGACGCAGCTCGGGCGCGAGCGGGTTCGACAAAGCGATGCCGATCTCGGTCATGCCGTAACGCTCGAGCGGAAGGGCGCCGGCGAAGCGGCGCCATTCCGCTGCGAGCGTGGCCGAGAGGGCCGCGGACCCGCTGGTGGCGAGTCGGAGCGCGCGCGCTCCGCGCGCGAGCTCCGGCTCGCCACCGAGCAGCTCCACGAAGCGTTGGTACATGGTGGGAACGCCCATGAACACGCTGCAACGCTCGAGCTCGACGAGCACGCTGCGGGCCTCGAAGCGGCGAAAGAGCCGCACCGAGGCGCCGGCCGAAAGAGCGGTCAAGAGCGCCACCACCACGCCGTGCAAATGATGAAACGGCAAGGCACAGGCGAGCACGTCGTCGGCGTGAAAGCCCCAGTGGTCGCGCAGGGCGCTCGTCTGCGCAAACAGGTTGCCGTGGCTGAGCACCGCGGCCTTCGGTTTGCCGGTGGTGCCCGAGGTAAAGAGCACCAAGGCGGGGTCCTCGTCGGAGAGCGCCAACGCGCTGGGGGCGCTCGTGACTGAAGGCGTTTCGCGCCAGGCTTCGAGCGCCTCAGGCTCGATCAAAGCCCGCAGTTTCTCGCAGTGGTCCTGATCGCCGAGGGCGCGCGTAACGTTGGCCTGCGCAAAAATATGTTCAAGTTCGCGCGCCGTTGCTCCCAGCGGAATGGGCACCGCGACCGCGCCCGAACATAGCAGGGAGAGGAAGGCCTCCACCCAAGCGAGGCCGGGGTGCGCCATCAACGCGACAGCTTGACCACGCAACGCCGGCCGTTGTTTTGCGTTCGTGAGCAGCTGCGACAACGTGCAGGCCGTGCTCGTCGCCAACTCCACGAGCTGCGAATCGCTCGCCCCCATCACGGCCTCGAGTCGGGACACCAAGGATGAAGCCATCGGGGTCAGGAAGTACCACGCGCAATCCGGGAACGACTAGACTCCTCGCATGCGCGTTACCGTCCTGGTTACTGGCTTGGTTTTGAGTTTGGCCGCTTGCGGAGACGAGAAGCCCGCGGCTGGCTCCGCCTCGGCGGCCGCTGCCTCCGCCAAACCGAGCGCAGCCGCGCCCACCTCGGCCAAGAAGCCCGACGGCATGCCGCCGGTCACCGTCGACGAGATGGGACCGTTCATCAACGGCCAGCGCGCGGTGATGAAGGAAGCGGGCGGCCCCGAGAAGCTGAAGAAGATCGTCGCTGAGTTGCCCATCAACGGCAAAGAGGTCGAGCTCGCGGTGTTGAAGAAGGCCAAGCTGAGCGACGTTACGGCGGTGGTTCGCGAGCTCGGGCTGGCCGGCGCTCCCACCGTCAAAGTGAAGGCCGACAGCCGCGGCGACCTGCCGAAGGAGCTCGTAGTAACGCCGCAAAACAAGCTCGCCGGCGCGCCCGCGGGCTGTTCGGTGGTGGCCTTCATCACCGGCAAGTTCGAGACCGACGTGTGGTCGATCAGCGGTGGAGTGGCGAAGAAGCACGTGAAGGGCTTCGCCGGGCCGGACCTTTCGAACGCTGGGGAGAGCCTGAAGAAGGAGCTCAAGAAGTGCGACTCGAAGCAGGCGTTCTTCACCGCCGATGACGGCCTCGATTGGGAGATCGCGCATCTCGCCGGCGGGGCCATCCGCGTGAACGACGAGGACAAAAAGATCGAGAGCCTCGTGCTGCTGGACGAGGCTCCCGTTCCCGGTCGGGCCGTCAAACTAGCGCAGTGACTAGCCGGGTGACCGGAGGAGTGACGCAGGGACCGGAGCCGAAGCGCCCGGTCCCCGACGCCGCTACTTCTTGCCGCCGAAGGCCTGGCACTCGGCGACGCTGCCGCCTTTGCCTTGGCGTACGCAGTCGTTGAAGGCCTCTTTGGCCTCCTTCATCTGGCCCATGCTCATGTAGGCCGAGCCGATGTAGAGGTGCATCAAAGCGTCGGTCGGGTCGCTGGCGATCACTTGCTTGGCGAGCTCGATCGTCAGCTTGTTATCCCCGCGATTGATGGCCTGCGTGGCCTTCTTCTTGAGCTCTTTGATCTCGTCGGCGGAGAGCGTGCCGGAGGCCTTCTTTTCCTCTTCGGCCTTCTTCTCTTCTTCAGCCTTCTTGTCGGCGGCGGCTTTGTCCTCTTCGGCCTTTTTATCGGCGGCGGCCTTATCAGCGGCCGCTTTGTCGGTCGCTGCGCTGTCCGCGGCGGCCTTGTCTGCGGCGGCCTTGTCGTCGGCGGCCGTCTTCACGTCGGCCTCGCCGGCGGGCGCGGTAGCAGGCTTCTCAGCTTCGGTAGCGGCCGCAGGGATGGGCGTGTGCGCACCGGCGTTGCCACTCGAGAAGAGCGCGCGGCCAATGCCGAAGAGTGCGATCAGGGCCGCGCCAGCAACCACACCGCCGACGATCTTTCGGGCGGTCTGCTTGCGCGCGATGATCTCCTTCGACATCGGCGGGGGCTTGTGGCCGTCGTGGTCGTCGTGATCATCGTCATGCTCGGCGTGAACCGGCGGCGGCTCAGCCGAAAAGAAGTCGAGCCCGGAGAACTCTTCGTCGTTGGCGAGCATGGCGCGGTAGTGACCGCTCTCATTGAGCGACTTGTGGCGCGCGGACTCCGAGAGCGACTTGTGCTTGCCCGTCTCCCCGAGCGATTTGTGTTTGCCCGATTCACTGAGCGACTCTTCGGCCGATTTGCTCGGCTGCTTGTCGGAGATCTTTACCGCCTCGGCGGGCTTGGCTTCTGCCTTGGCTTCTGCCTTGGCGGCGACCGCAGGCGCAGCAGCCGCGGGCGCAGGCGCAGAGGCGCGAGCCGGCTCGGGCATCGAGTTGCGGTTCTTCTTCTTTTTCTTTTTGCCGCCACCTTGGTTCGGCGGGTTCACCGACGCAGCCACCACCGGCGCCGAAATCGCAGCAACCACGGCGGGCGGTGCTGCGCTCTCCTCCACCTCGGGCGGTGCTGCGCTCTCAGCGACCTCGGCGGGGGCCGGCGTCTCGGTTGCGGCAGCCTCGACGGGCGCCGGAGTCTCGGTTGCGGCGGCCTCGACGACGGGCGGAGCAGCGCTCTCTTCCGGCGCGCTCTCTTCGGGCGTGGTTGCAGCCTCTGCTACCACCGGCGGGGCGGCCGATTCTTCCTCCTCCACCGGGGGCGGCGCTGCCGACTCTTCAGCTTCGGAGGCGGCTACGCTCTTGGGCGTGCCGTCCCGCAGCGAGCGCGGCGCAACCTCAGCGACGGTGACCCGATCATGGGCCGAAAGCTCCTCTGATTCGGCGGCCTCCGACGGCGCTTGGCTTTCCTCAACCTCCGGCGGTGCGGCGGAGGCGGACTTTGCCCGCTCGGATCGCGGTCGCAAAAGGCGACCTTTGCTTGAAGGCCTGACGGAGCGGAACCGAGTGGACATGACGAGAAGACCTCCGTTATCGGACTGACGCGCATTGAGCGACGCGCCTACCGACATTCACTTTTTGTGCCGCAGAGAAGCTAGCGCGAACGACCGAAAAGCTAGCGGACATCAGAACAGGCTAGGCGAGACCTGGCCACATCATTTTTCAGCCGGAGGTCGGCCGAAGCCCCGGGCGATCGAGTCATCTCCGCATTCGCTCGATTTGATCGGTTGGATTCAAGCCCAAGCCAGGAATTGCCCGGAAGGGTGAGCCAGGCTGTGCCGGAACAGGACGAAACCATGCCGATGGTGTCCGCCGTACACGGGGGCACCACACGGTGAGCGCTGTCCACCTCAGCTCGAGGTCCGCTTCAACAGCGAACGCCAGGGCGTGCCGATGGCGCACAGCAATGGGACGATCAAAGCGCTTTGGAGGGTCACCATCGTTAGCAGCATCAAGAGCAGGTAGGCCTTCCCTTGGGGCGGCGTTTGCTCCATGGTTTCGGCGATCTCTTTGGGGCCACCGAGTTTGACGTCGGGCGACGAGGCGAGCAGCCCACGCAGCGCTCGGAGCTGTGCGCTCACGAATGAGGCGCCGTGGGAAACGGCCTCGCTAAAGTTCGCGTTGCGGGTGGCGGCGCGAACGCCGAGCAGGCCGTTGCGATGCTTGATCTCGACGGTGCGGCGGACGCCGTCGCGCTCCACCTCGACCGCGAGGGAGGCTTGCTTCGCAGCGCCGCGTGCGACCTCGACGCGCAGCTCTTCAAAGGTTGTGATCGGCGTTCCTTCGATCGCGACCACGCGGTCTCCGGGCAGCAAACCTGCAGCTGCAGCCGCACCGTCAGGGGTTGGGTTCACCAGGTTCTCGGTGGTCGCGACGGGCGTTGAGAAGCCCAAGAGCAGGAGCAAGGCGGACACGAGCAGCGCGTCGAGCAGCAGCGGAACGGCGAAAGTCCCGAGGCGACGTTGCCAGCTGAGGTTGCGCCACGTGGCGCCGTCGATGCGGAGCTGCTTGAGCGGTACGCCCGCGCCTCGCAGCACGAAGTGGCGTCCAAACAGCGTCGCCGCCAGATGAGGCAGCAACGCCAAGAGAAGCAATAGTTGACTCATCGAACCGACCTCGTCGCAGAAATAGAACGTTTCACCGGACTCAATGCAGGATTGGCTGCGCAGGTTCGGCGCTTTCGTTGAAGTAGCCGCGCAAGTACGCGTAGGCGGCCCCTGTTCGGGCGTGGGCCTCGGCGTGTTTACGCCAATCGGACATGGGCTCGCGCGAGCGAGGCAGGCCCCATGCGCCGAAGATGACGAACAGTCTGCACAAGGTCGCTTCGACATCGACGAGCGCTCGAAAACATTGATCGAGCGAGGGCGGCCGGCGGGCGAGGAACAGCGCGACAGCGCTCTCGATCGTTTTGGCGTGGTTCGGGTCGACGGCGCGGACCAGCTGCAGCGATTGCAGTAGCTCGGCGGCGAGGGCTCGGCCGTCGTCCGGGAGCAACATCCGCGCGCCGGCGGCGAGCGAGCGCGAGAACTTCTTGTTCGCACCGCTGCGCTCGAGCAGCAGCCGGAGCGCGCTGTCCAACGTGGTGGGGCTCGTGCGCACGAGCTCCATCACCTCGGCCGAGGCCTCATGCTGCAAGGCGTTGACCGTGGTTTGGATGTCGTTCCAGGTAATCGGCCCGTGGCCTACGTCCAAGATGCTCCAGTACAGCTCAGCGATCATGCGTTGACGTTCCATGAATAGCTATTCCCTCAGCCCCGCTGCAGCGCTCACAAATCGACATCGATCAATCGCTTTGCGGCCGCGCGCGGCACTTCTCCAGCCTTTACGGCCTGAATGAAGCGCTCCATGCTGCGCGCGATGAACGGCTTTCGGCCTTGGTTGAGCGGCTTGTTGATGCTGGCGGTTAGCGGTCTGATTGCGGCCTGTCAGGAGGAGTTGGTTGCTCCGGTGGGCGGTTCGCTCGAGGACCGGCTAGCGGCGCTGGGAGCCACGCCCTGCCCGGAGGACGAGAGCTTCAGCTGCGCCTTCGTTGAAGTGCCGCTCAATCACGGAGAGCCCGACGGCACGACGCTCTCGCTGGCGATCGCCGTGCGGCCGGCCGATGGGCCTTCGGAGGGCGTGCTGGTGCTGATCGATGGTGGGCCGGGTTACGCCGGGATCGACGGCACCGACGACCTGAGCGAGCTTTCGCCCGAGTTCGCTGCGCGCTTCGATCTTTTGTACTTCGATCTGCGCGGGGTGAGTCGTTCGGCGGGCATCGATTGTGTGGCGGCCTCCAACGCTTTTTACGCTGAGGGCTTTCGTGTGACCACGCCGGCGGAACGCGCCGAGGCCGCAAAGCGCGGGCGCGACTTCAGCGCCGATTGCCCCGGCGAGACCGGCTGGTCGCTTTCAGAGCTCGCGCTGCTCAATACGGCGCAAGCAGCGGAAGACCTCGAGGCTGTGCGCGTGGCCTTGGGCGCACCGCCGATCACCGTGTACGGCCTCTCCTACGGCACCCAGCTCGCACAGACCTACGTCAGCGCGCATCCGCAGGCGGTGCGCGCTGTCGCGCTCGACGGTGCTCTCGATCTGACGCGGCCGATGCTCGACTACGACCTCGGCGTGGTGCAGGCCGTGAACGACAACCTCGCGCGCGTGTTCGCCTGGTGTGCCAAGGATGCGGCTTGTAGCCAGGACCTCCCCGACGCTGGCGCTGCCTACGACAAGCTGCGCAACCAACTTGCGCAAGGGCCGGTGAGCATCGCCTTCCCCTTGCCCGACGGCAGCTCGCGAGAGCGCGCGTTCAAGAGCGTAAACCTCGATCATTTTTCGAGCGTGGCGATGGACGATGAGCTCGGTCGGGCGGCCTTCTTGCGCGCGCTCGCGTCCGCCGCCCAAGGACAATGGGTACCGCTGCGACAGCTCGTCGATTGGTACGAAGGGATCGACCCGGCGACCGATCAAGTCGCCGACGACGGCTTCAGCGACGCGATCTATTACACCTTCACCTGCAACGACTACGGCCTAATCGACGAGCAAAGCTATCTCGATCAATGCGCCGAAAAGACCGAGGGCCAACGTTCGACCGACGGCTGTTACGGTGATCTGCCGTGCGCCAGCTGGCCCACCGCCGCCAAGCAGGTGCCGCGGCCAGCGCCGTTTGCACCCGAGGGCATCCCGGTGCTCGTCATCAACGCCGACGCCGACGTAGCGACGCCGGTGGAGCAAGGCCGCAGCCTGGTGAGCGGCCTCAAGGCGCGCGGCTTCGACGCGTTCGAGCTCGCGGTGGCCGGCGGTCATCACGTGATGTGGGGCAGCGACGAATGCGTCAATGTCGCGGTCAGCGACTACTTGCTGGACCCCGCGAGCCTCAGCGCCGACGTCGCCTGCGACCCGGGCCTCGTCGCCGAGTATCTGCCGCTGACCTCGAGCGATCCGGCCGACTATGCGGTAGCCGACGACTTCGTCGGCGCGCTCGTGCTCGATCTTTACGCCCTGCCTGATTTCCCGTTCGAAGGAGTTTGGAGCTGCAACCAGGGAGGCGGGGTGATCGCTGAGTTCGACGGGACGCTCGCGCTCGAGCGTTGCAGCTTCGTCGATCAAGTGTTCGTCGACGGCACGGGTAGCTACGACGCCGAGTTGGACCAACTCGAGCTGGTGCTGACGGTGAGCGGCGCCCACAACGGCGAGCTCGTTTACCTGCGTGGGCCGGAGCAAGAAACGCTTTCCGGGACCTGGGACGGCGTGCCGCTGCGCTGAGCGCAGTTGTCGCTCCCAGCCGCTGGCGAATGGTCTAGCCTGCTGCGCCAAGCCGCGCTCTCGCGGCACAGCTCCGTGGAGGATCTTCTCATGAACGCGTCGAACGAAAGCCTTCGAGTAAACGGTAAGCGGCTCTGGGATTCGTTGATGGAGCTCGCTCAGATCGGCGGCACCCAGAAGGGCGGCGTGTGCAGGCTGGCCCTCACCGATCTCGACAAGCAAGGCCGTGACCTGGTGGTGGGCTGGGCCAAAGAGGCCGGCATGACCATCACCACCGACAAGATCGGCAACGTGTTCATGCGCCGCAAAGGCAAGAACGATGCGCTCCCGCCGATCATGTGCGGCAGTCATATCGATACGCAGCCCACCGGCGGTAAGTTCGACGGCAATTACGGTGTGCTCGCCGGCCTGGAGGTCGTGCGTACGCTCAATGACCACAAGATCGAGACCGACGCTCCGCTCGAGGTCGCCTTTTGGACCAACGAAGAGGGCTCGCGCTTCGTGCCGGTGATGATGGGCTCCGGCGTATTTGCCGGCGCCTTCAGCCTGGAGACGGCCTACGCGGCGAAGGACGTCGCCGGCAAGACGGTCAAAGATGAGCTCGATCGCATCGGCTACATCGGAGACGAGGAGCCCGGCAAACACCCGATGGGCGCTTACTTCGAGGCCCATATCGAGCAAGGGCCTGTGCTGGAAGACGCTGGCATCACCATCGGCGTTGTCACCGGCGTGCTCGGGCTACGTTGGTATGACTGCGTGGTGACCGGGATGGAGGCACACGCGGGCCCCACGCCGATGGCGCTACGCAAAGACGCTCTGCAGATCGCCACCAAGATCATGCAAGAGACGGTGGCCATCGCGCTGCGTTATCCGCCCTACGGCCGCGGCACTGTCGGCATGGTGCAGGTCTTCCCGAACAGCCGCAACGTGATCCCCGGCCAGGTGAAGTTCTCGATCGATCTGCGCAACGTTGACAGCGAGCGGCTCGACGCGATGGACGCCGAGATCCGCAGCTTCATCGAGCGGACGTCGAAGGAGTCGGGCCTTCCGATCAGCATCGAGCAGGTCTCCTACTTTCCGCCCTGCCCGTTCGAGCAAGGCTGCGTCGAGGCGGTGGGCAAAGGCGCTAAGACGCTCGGTTACTCGTCGATGGATACGGTCAGCGGCGCCGGCCACGACGCTGTGTACATGGCGCGGCTCGCTCCGGCCGGGATGATCTTCGTGCCGTGCAAAGATGGGATCAGCCACAACGAGATCGAGGACGCCAAGCCCGAGCACCTCGAGGCGGGCTGCAACGTGCTTTTGCACGCGATGTTGGACCGCGCGACAGCGCGCTGAGCACGGTGTCGTCGGGGGAGCGCGCTCTCAGTCGGTGGAGCGCGCTACGGGGCGAAGTACTGCACCCCGACGAACTGCCTCTTTGCGTCGAAGCGCAACGTGGTGACCGAGCCGACGTCACACGGTGCGCGCGCAAACAGCCAAGCGGCGATATTCGAGACGGCGCCCGTGAGAAAATCCGGGCGCTCGAACGATACGCGGGTGTGCCAGACCGGGGATTGATGCGTGATCAGCGCAACGGCGTCCCCGGGGTTTTCACAACGCGCGAGCGCCGCTTGCACCACCTCACGCAGCCGCTTGACCAGATCGATCGGACGTTCGCTGAGCGCGCGCGAGTCTTTGTCGAAGTATTGGCGTGCGTAGGTAACCGGCGACAAGCGGCGCGGTAGGCCGTCGCGCCAGGAGCCGACCTCGATCAAGCGGGCGTCCACCTCCACCGGGACCTCCAAGCGATCGGCGATGATCGCCGCGGTTTGCCGCGTGCGGTCGAGCGGGCTGCACCAAAGGCCGAGGATGTTGCCGCCGGTTTGGCGCAGATACTCACCGGTGGTCTCGGCTTGGTTGATGCCCAGTTCACTCAACTGAAAGCCGGGCAAACGGCCGTAGGAGATGAGCCGAGGATTGTCGACCTCACCGTGACGCACGAGGTGGATGAGTCGTTCACCCGACATTGGCACAAGCATCGGCCATCAGGGCTTCGGAAGCCAGGTGTAAGGTCGAGCCTTTTCGCGCGTTTTCCCAGCGACCATTCAAGGTTGAGGAGGCTCTCATGTCTTGGCGCACAGCGCTCGGTGTTCTTGCTTTTGGAAGCGTCGCTGGATTGATGACTACGGGCTGCCCCAGTACGCAGGAAGGAGGCTGTCCGCCGGGGATGTTCTGGGACGCCAACTACAATCAGTGCGTTCAACAGACCGGTGGCGGTGGTTGCCCGCCGGGCACGATGTGGAACGGGCAAACCTGTGCGGCCTCGCAGCCAGTGGGCTGCCCGGCTGGGCAAACGTGGAACGGCTCGGCCTGCGTTGCAGGCGGCGCGCAGTGCCCGCCCGGGACCACGCTGCAAAACAACATGTGCATGCCTTCCTTTGGAGGCGGCGGTGGCGTCGGGGGCGGAGGCTTCGGGGGTGGCGGTTGTCCGCCGGCCGCGCCGCTCGATCCGTCGATGGCGGGCGCCGCTACACAAGGGCTCGGCTTGCTTGCGCAACAGCAGGCGCCGGGCATGACGCCGGTGCAAGGAGCCGGCGTTGCAGGCAATTTCCAGCCGGGTCAATGCCTCGAGGTGCAGGTCACGCTGAACCCGGGCAAGTGCTACACCGCGGTGGGACAAGGCGCCGGCGTGAGCGAGGTCGAGCTGCAATTGGCGGCCAATCTCCCGGGTCCGCTGGCGCAACCGTTCGCCACCGACAACACCAGCGGGCCGACGGCGGTGCTCGGCGGGCAGCCCAACTGCTTCCGCGCGCCGGGCATCTTCCCGGTCCCGGCGAAGTTCGTCCTGCGCGCAGGAGCAGGCCAAGGAGCCGCAGCCGCGCAGCTCTACGAAAAGTAGGCGGTCAACATTCCGCCGAAGGCGGATGCAGCAAACAAAGTGACTCGGTCCGAGTCACTTGGCGCGCCGCTTGGAGCTGGTTCGGCCTTTGGTCGGGGCAGCGCTGGGTGGCGCTTTTTTTGTGGGGGCGGGCGGGGCTGCAACACCGGACTTTTTAGCGCGCAAATAGGCGAGCGCCGCGTCGATGTGGGCGTCTCCGACGACGTGACCCACTTTGCGCGCCTCCGCCTTGTGCGGCCACTTCACCTTCACCAGCGCTTTGACCAGCTCTTTGGCCTTGTCCCGCGTGGTGCCGTCCTTCGACGCGACCCCGACGAAGATCGGCCGGGCATTGGCCGGCGGCTTCTTCAGGTTGCCCAGCGCCGACTTCGACCCGCCGGCGAACAGCGCGTAACCGTCCACCTCGAGCTTGTTGCGCAGCGCGAGCGAAGCCGAAAAATACGCCCCGTTCGAGAAGCCCATCACGAACACCTCGTCGAAGGCGCCGGACTTGGCCTCCACCAACTTGCGCGCCTCCGCCCACTCGGCGAGCACCGCCTCTTCGTGAGCTTCACGCACGTCGGGCCCCAGCGGCCAAGCGATCACCGAGGGCTTACGGTCCGGCCCGACGCCGTTGCGACCGCGCGGAAACAAGAGCGAGAAGCCGTGCTTCTTGGCGTACAGGATCATCCCCTGTTGCATCGTGTGCTCCCAGCCCTGCCCTTCCTCGATCAGCCCGTGCAGGAAGATCACCAGCGTGCGTTTTCCGCTGGGAGAAACGGCCTTTTCGGGAGCGAAGAAGCAAACGCCGTTCGCGAGCTTCTCGGTCTGCGCGGAGCAGAAGTCGTAGTTGGCCGCAGCGGGCGCGGGCGCGGTAACGGAGGGCGAAGGAGCGGCGGGCTCGGCCGCTGCGGCCGACGTTGCGGCGGAGGGCGTCACGGCAGCGGGCGTCAGGGCGGGCTCCGCGACCAGCTGCAAAGCCGGTAGCCCGAGCGCAAACGCAAGAATCAGCCAACGACGCACCCAGCGTTCATAGGCCGCGCAGCGCATGGCGTCCACCTTCCGGGACGAAGTCGGCCGCGGCCGGGAGCGCGACGCGCGACACATCGCGCCGTCTCGCCGTGACAGGCGAAGCAATGTCGCATTCGATGAGGGGCTGGCCGGCGGCGCGCGATGGCTTTGCAGATTTTCCGCGCAAATCCGCAAGCGCGGTCCATCCGGCGGGGCGGTCGGGAGCGCGATGCGCGACACATCGCCCCGTCTCACCGTGACACGCGCCGCAATGTCGCACTCCGCGCTGGGCTCGCCACCTGCGCGCGACACATCGCCCCGTCTCACCGTGACACGCGCCGCAATGTCGCACTCCGCGCTGGGCTAGCGAAAACTCAGCTCGGCCGACTTACGAAGAAGGTCGACATTTCGCCTTTGCCCTTCACCGTGACGGTGCCACGCGGCTCGACCACGAAGGCGTCTTTCAACAGCTCGGCGGTGACGGCGCTGACGTGCAGCCGGCCTTTTTCACCGTGGGACTCCATGCGGCTGGCGGTGTTGACGGTGTCGCCCCAAAGGTCGTAGCTGAACTTGCGTTTGCCGATGATGCCGGCGACCACCGGCCCCGAGTGGATGCCGATGCGCACCGCGAGCGAGTAGCCTTTGCGCGCGTTCAAGGCCGAGACCACCTCGAGCATATCGAGGCCCATGCGCGCCATCACCGCCGCATGATCCTCGCGCGCTTCGGGCAGGCCGGCGGCGACCATGTACGCGTCGCCGATGGTCTTGATCTTCTCGAGACCGTATTTGCCGGCGAGCTCATCAAACTCGGAGAACACCTCATTGAGCACGCTGACCAAATCAGCGGGCGGCATGCGCGCGGAGAGCTCGGTAAAGCCGACCATGTCGGCGAACAGCACGCTGACCTCTTTGAAGCCGTCGGCGATGGTTTCTTCACCGTCCTTCAAGCGGCTGGAAATCGCTGGGGGCAGCACGTTGAGCAGTAAGCGCTCGCTGCGTGCGTGCTCCTTGGCCAGGTGCTCCTCGGCGCTGCGGGTATCGGCATCGGAGAAGAACCCCACCAAGGCCAAGGTCACCATCGTGGTGACCACAGTCACATCGGTGACCAAGCCGGCGAAGCCAGCGTCAATCTGTTGCGGCGCGTCGGCCTGGGCCATGTGCATGGCGAAGTAGAGAAAACCCGCGATGCTGACGCCGGTGAAGGGATAGAACTGCACCCAGCGGCGGGGCGTGACCAAGAAGACCACCGCTGCGAAGGCGAAGAAGTAGAAGTGAAAGCCGACCTGCGGGCCCAGGTAGTAGGACACCGCGGTGATCTGCGCGTTGCAATCCAGGAGGAAGACGAACAGCGCGAGCTGCCGCCAGCCTGCCTTCACCAACGCCAGCACGCTCACGTGCAGCAGGGCCGAGACACCGTTGGCGAGCAGACCAAACCAGAACCGGCTTGGATCCGCCAGGTAACCAAAGCCAAAGCCGAGGTTGGTCAACATGGCGAGCGCGGCGCATTGGTTGAGCAGCCGCGTCTTGCGCTCGTCTTCAGCCGAGAGCCCCGCAGTACCACTGCGAGAGAGCCTGGACCAGAAGCCGGCGGGAGCAACCGCGGCGTCAGCCATGTCCGAGCAGCCCGCGCTGCTTCGCGACCAAGAGGCCGAGCACCAAGGCCAAGATCACCAGCAGCACGATCAGCGCCACGCCCATGATCATCGCCGTGGAACGGCCCGGGTTCGGCGCTCGGCGAAGCGCGGTTTCTTCATCTTCGTAGGCTTGCTCCTCGAAGCTGGGAGCTAGGAACTCGCGCGGACGGCGGGCCACCTTCATCGTCTTTGCGCGACGTGGATCCACCTTCGAAAGGTCCACGCGTTCATCGGGCAGGGCATCGGGCACTTGCCCCGACCCAACCTCCACCAGACCGCCTTCGACGCGGTCACTGCTCGGGCCTTTACCGCGCGGCGCGTGCGCCATCGGGATGGTCCCGCGGGGCAGCGGGGTGACAGGCGCGACGGGCTCGACCGGCGGCAGATCACGAATGGTGTCACGCTCGATGCCCATGCGCTCGGTTTTACGTACCGAGGCGAGGTTGGCAGCGCGCGCCATCGGTTCGGTCTTGCGCGATTTATCGGCCATTGCTTGTGCTCACTTCATCCCCGAGCGCCGTGCGCGCGATCATCGCCAAAGCCTCGCATCCACCAAACGCAGTTCGCAGACTACCTGACCCAGGCGAACCCGGTCACCGTGTCTCAACATACCGTACTTGGCGGCGCGGTCATTGAGCCAGGTGCCGCCCTTCGCCCCCTCGTCAAACAGCTCGACGATGCCGTTCGGGTGGACCAGCAGCCGAGCGTGTTTGCTCGAGACGCTGGGGTGCTCGAGACGCACCTCCACTCGCTCGCTGCGGCCGACGTGAAGTTCTCCGGCCCGCAACGGGAAAGACTTGGCCGAGGCACCTTCTTGCAGCCAGACCCAATAGGCAACGACGCCATCGTCGCGTTCGCCAAAAGGCGGAGGCGTGGCCTCGGTGCTCGGTCCCTCGAGCTCTCCTGCGCTCATCTTGTGCGTACCGCCCGCCATGGGTGGGCTGGGCAGCGGCTCGTTTGGCAGCGAGTTGCGCGCTATGCGCATGGCTTGCCCGAGCGCTCGGGCGAAGGCGGTCATGCTCTGGAAACGCGCCGTTCGCGACTTCGACATCGCCTGGAAAAGCACGTCCGAAACCTCCTCCGGGAGCTCCTCGCACAGCTCGCTCAGCCGGCGCGGCTGCTGATGCAGGTGCCATTGCTGAAAGTCGAAGCTGGTCGGCGAGGTCACCGCCGGGTCGAAAGGATGGCTGCGGGTCAACATCTCGAAGGCGATCTGCGCGAGCGAATAGACGTCGCTGGCCGGGGATAACGGTTGGCAGGCGATATGCTCCGGACTCATGTAACGCCCGGTGCCCAGCGTCAGGTGCTCGGCGGTGGGCGGCGTGCCGTACTTGGCGATCTTGGCCGCGCCGAGATCGAGCAACTTCGCGCGGACTTCCCCGCCTGAGACCGCCACCAGAAAGACGTTGGCCGGCTTGAGATCGCGATGAATCATCTCCAGCTCGTGCATCGCTTGGGTGGCCTCTGCGAGCTGGATGGTCAAGGCGATGGCCTGCTCGAACGGGATGGCGGCGCGCGCGAGCAACGCGGCCAAGGAGCGCCCACGCAAAAGCTCCATCACCAGGAACGGCCCCACCGCAGCGTCTTCACCGGCGTGGTGGACCTTCACGAAGTTGGGATGGGAGATCTCCCAGAGCGCGCGGCCTTCGGTTCGGAAGCGAAGCCGAACGTCCTCGCGATCGCGATGCTCGGGCAGCAGCACCTTCAGCGCCAGCTCGGCTTGGAGCGTACGATGGGTGACGCGATAAACCTCCCCGACGCCCCCCCGAGCGATCAGCTGGCCGACCTCGTACTCCCCACCGATCAACGTGCCGACGGCACAGCTCGGTTGCGCTACGAGGTCAGCCTTGAGCGACATGCGTCGAACGACTCAGTCGAGCGACTCATCCTCGAGCAGCGAAAGCAGCTCTTCCGCGCGATCCCCTTCGATCCCGAGCGCGTCCGCCATTTGGTTGATGAGCTCGTTCTCCTCGTCCTTGATGTCGCTGTCGGCGAAGGCCACCGCGGCAGCGAGCGAGAAGGCCGCCTCGAGCAGCGCCGGATCCTCTTGCAAGATGGGCGCGATCGCCGCGAGACGCGCCTCGACGCCTTGCGAGACGGTGGCTTGGCAATCGGCAAAAAGCTTGTCGATGTAGGCCGTGCGCACGCCGTTGTCCGTCAGGCCGCGGACGGCGCCGCGCAACACTTCACGCTCCGCCTCGGCGACGTCTCCGTCCACGCCGATCATCAGGAACATCGCCTCGAACAACGCTCGGAAACGACGCCCTGCGTCCGGGTCCGTGGCGAAAGGATCTTCCACCGCTGCAGCCGCATTGGTGAAGGCGACGCTTGCCGGCTGGCCAACTTCACGAAAGTGGTCCCGGATGCGCTCGAGGGTCTTGGGCTTCAGCTTGATCATGGGACGGCTACGGTAGCGAGGTCCCTCCTTCTGTCAACGAGGCTTTGTCTCTCGCCGCTGCTTCATTGGCCCTACAAAACGAAAGCACGGACCGAAACCGGCCCGTGCCTTTGTGCAGCTAGCCCCGCGCCTCTCAGCCCATGTGGGAGATGATGGCGTCAGCGAACTCGGAGCACTTCACTTCCTTGGCGCCGTCCATCAAACGGGCGAAGTCGTAGGTCACGGTGCCGGCGGCGATCGCCCCGTCCATGCCCTTGATCACGAGGTCTGCCGCCTCGTTCCAACCGAGGTGACGGAGCATCATCTCGCCGGAGAGGATGACCGAGCCGGGGTTGACCTTGTCCAGGTTGGCGTACTTGGGCGCGGTGCCGTGGGTCGCCTCGAAGATGGCGTGGCCGGTGACGTAGTTGATGTTGCCACCGGGAGCGATGCCGATGCCACCGACCTGGGCCGCCAAAGCGTCCGAGAGGTAGTCACCGTTCAGGTTCAACGTGGCGATCACGTCGAACTCCTTGGGGCGCGTCAGCACCTGCTGCAGCGTGATGTCGGCGATGCTGTCGCGGATACGCAGCATCTTCTTCCACTTGCCACCGCCGTGGGTCTCCCACAGCGCGAGGGCCTGGTTGACCTCCTCGATGAACTCCTTCTGAGCATCCGGGGGCGCCATGTCGAAGCCGGGCTCGATCTGCTTGGCGTTGTCTTCGGCCGAGAGGTCCGCGTTGGCTTCCTTGTTGCCGAGGATCCACGACTCACGCTCGGTCACCACCTGACCGCGGAACTCCGAGGCCGCGAGGTCATAGCCCCACGATTTGAAGGCGCCCTCGGTGAACTTCATGATGTTGCCCTTGTGCACGATGTTCACGCTCTTGCGGTTGAACTTGAGCGCGTACTGAATGGCCGCGCGCACGAGGCGCTGGGTGCCTTCACGGCTGACCGGCTTGATGCCGATGCCGCTGGTGTTGGGGAAGCGGATCTTCTTCACGCCCATCTCTTTTTCGAGGAAGGCGATCACCTTCTTGGCGTCAGCCGACTCGGCCTCCCACTCGATGCCTGCGTAAATGTCTTCGCAGTTTTCACGGAAGATCACCATGTCGACGCTGCCCGGATCCTTCACGGGGGAAGGCACGCCCTTGAACCAGCGCACCGGGCGCAGACAGACGTAAAGGTCCAACATTTGGCGCAGGGCCACGTTGAGTGAACGGATGCCTTTGCCGATCGGCGTGGTGAGCGGGCCTTTGATGCCGACGAGATACTGCTTGTAGGCGTCCACGGTGCCTTGCGGCAGCCAGTCACCGAAGGTCTTGAACGCCTTTTCACCGGCGAAAACCTCGAACCACTCAATCTTCTTTTTGCCGGCAAACGCCTTCTCAACGGCTGCGTCGAGCACGCGAACGCTCGCGCGCCAAATGTCCGGACCGGTGCCGTCACCCTCGATAAAGGGAACAATCGGGTTGTCCGGGACGGCGAGCACGCCGTCTTGGCTCATCGTGATGGGTTGCCCAGCGCTCGGTTTCGGAAAATCTGCCATGAGGGCGGGCATATCCGAACGCCTTGCGAGCCGCAACGACGGAGCGGTTCCCAGCGTCGTCCAAGACGCTGGGAACCGCGCAGGCCGTTGTGCCACCCCCCAACTTTGCTAGCCTGAAAGGAGATGCTTGCCTCAAGGCTGAGCGCAGAACCTCGGCCAGGAACGGTGATTGGCGGAAGGTATCGAGTGGAGCGGTCGCTCGGCGCCGGCGGTATGGGCGCGGTGTTTGCGGCGATGCACCTCGAGCTGCGCCAAGAGGTAGCGATCAAGGTGCTGCTGCCGAGCAGCGCAAAGTCGGAGGAGGCCAACACCCGCTTTCTGCGTGAAGGACGAGCGGCCGCGCGGTTGACCTCACCGTTCGCAGCGAAGGTGTTCGACACAGGGAGGCTGCCCTCGGGTGAGCCCTACCTGGTGATGGAGCTCTTGAGCGGACGTGACCTACGCGCGCATATGAGCGAGGTGCAACGGGTACCGCTCGAGCAAGCGGTGGAGTGGGTGCTGCAAGCCGGCCATGCGCTGGGGGAAGCGCACAAGCTAAACATCATTCATCGCGACGTGAAGCCGGCCAACCTGTTCCTGGCCGAGACCAGCGCAGGCACCATCATCAAGGTGCTCGACTTCGGCGTCTCGAAGCAGCTCGATGAGAAGGAAGCCGATCTCACCAATACGGCCTCGGTCTTGGGTACGCCGCGCTACATGGCCCCGGAGCAGATGCGCTCGGCGCGGCTGGCCGATCAACGCTGCGACGTGTGGTCGCTCGGCGTCGTGCTTTACGAACTGACGACCGGCGAATCGCCCTTTCGCGGGGACTCGGTGACCGCGCTTTGCTTCGACGTGATGGAGCGCACGCCGGCGCCGCCGAGCCGCCACAACGCCGAGCTCTCCCCGGCGTTCGACGCGCTGATCGCGCGCTGCCTGGCGAAGGACCCTGACGAGCGGTTCGCGACGATGGAGGCGCTGACGGAAGCGCTCCAGCCGTTTGCACCTTCAAGTCGGCTGTCGCGGCCCTTTGGCTCGGCGGAGCTGACGTCCTCCGCGAGCGAGCGCTCCGTCTTTCAGCCGTCGTCGACGCCGGCGGCGACGGTCGGGCTACGCACTCCGGTCGCCGAGTCGAGTCCGCGCAGGGGCTCGGCTACGTGGGTGATCGCGGTCGGGCTCGGCGTTGGCGTGGCTGCAGCGGGAGCGCTCGCGCTCACGTTGGGGAAACCGGAGGTGCGCTCGGCGACCGCGCTCGAGCCGGCACCAAACGCGGGCGCGCCCCATGACGTCGTTGGTTTGGCCTCTGCGCCGAGCGAGCCAAGCGCGATCGCCCAAAGCCCCGAGCCGCGCATCGAGGTGGTTCCGAGCACTGCCGTTGCTCCGAGCGCGGCCCTCGCACCGAGCGTGGTGTTGGCTGTGGATACGCCGCTTCCTTCCGCGCAGCCCTCCACCAGGGCCACGCCTCAACGGCCTGCCGGGGCGAGCTGCGACCCGCCGACGTGGAGGGATAAGAACAACCGACTGGTGCCAAAGCCGTATTGTCTTTGACTTGAGTTGTGGTGCGCGCAATCGGCTTTGGCCCATGCGATGCTAGCGAGGCGCCTGTGCTTCCCTCGAACCCAGCCCCGCTGACTCGCGTCCTGGCCGCTCCCCTGTGGGCTCTGCTCAGCGCAGCCTGCGCACTGCCATTTCCCGAATACGACCTGGCCACGGGCGGCGCATCGACCAGCGGCGGCGCGCCGACCACTGGCGGCTCGGAAACCACGGGTGGCTCCTCGAGCACGGGCCTGCTCGAACCCAACGGCGCTCCCTGCGAAACCGGCGCTCGCTGCGAGAGCGGCAACTGCCTACCGGATGTCAGCGGCGAGCTCATTTGCTGCGCCGTCGACTGCGCGATCGAAGAACCTGAAAGCTGCGGCACCACCGGCCAATGCTTCAACGGTACCGAGTGCGTGCGCTACCCGGACAACTTGGTGTGCAACCCGATGGAGACCTGCGATGGCTCCACGAGCTTCAGCTTCCGCTGCTTGGACGGAGCGTGCATGCCGGTGGGCGTCCCCTGCCCCAACGGCCTCAAGTGTGCACCGGGCGAACAGACCTGCTTGGATGCCTGCGCGAACGCTGCCACCGACTGCGCTGAAGCGGCGCAATGCTTCGAGGGCAAATGCCAAAAAAAACCTGGGGAAACCTGCAGCTCCAACGAGGAGTGCATCAGCGGGTTCTGCGGGTCGACCGGGGTTGGCCGTTGTTGCACCGCGTTCTGTGACGGCAGCGGCGAGACGTGCGACTTCGACTGCGACGCAGCAGGCGAATGCGTGCTCGCGCCGAGCACCACGGTGTGTAGCCCAACAGCCGTTTGCAGCGACGGAAACCAGCTTGAAGCAACCTTCTGTGACGGCATCGGCGCGTGCGAGGCGCAGCCCGAGACACGCCCCTGCGAGCATAACCTCGCCTGCAACGGCCCCGACGCTTGCTGGAACTCCTGCGGCTCGTTCGATGCCGCGGGCGATGCACGTTGTGCCGACGGCTACTGGTGTAACAACGTCTTCTTGCCGCCGGGCGTCTTCGAGTGTGCGGAGAAGCTCAACCCGCTCCAACTTTGTAACCGCAATTCCCAGTGTAAGTCGGGGACCTGCGCGGGCTTCCTGTGCTCGCTCTGAGCGCGCGGACGGCTTGTGTAAACCTTACCCAAGTTGCCCCCGCGCGTTACCCAGCGCGCCGACTTCGCCCGTAGAACAGCTGTGATCGAGGTTGGAACGAGGACTGCAATAGCGAGGGTGTGCCCAACCTAGCCCAAGCCCAGAATCAGCTCTTTTCGACGGCCTCCGACCTCGTTGAACTAGCGGTCCCGCTGCTTGGAGCAGCGGTCGTCTTGGCCCAAGTGACCGGCCAGATCTTGAAGGCGACGAACCCCGACACCGGGCCGCCGGCCACCTACTACATCTCGCTGCCCAACGACCCGAGCGCGCCTGCGCCGCCGCCGGCGCCGCCGGCCGCCTCCGCGGTAACGCCGGTCGTCGGCATCGGGATGGACGGCGCGGGTGGGCTGATGCTCCAGGGCCCCGATAACGGCGTATTGCTCGGCTCATCGGCGCAGCCGGTGGCTGTCGTTGGCCTGGCGACGGTGAACGGCGCGCCGGTGCTCACCGGCAACGACACGATCCTGATCGGGCCGGGACAGCTGCCGCTCGCAGGGCAAGGCTCAGCGAGCGCTGCAGGACCGCTGCAGGATCAGTCGCCGGACAACGTGAGCATGCAAGTGAGCATGCAGATGATGGGGCCGCCCGGCGTCCACACCATCTACAACGCCTGCGGCACCGGCGGTCGCTGGGACGCCGACTTCACAGCAGAGATCGCCGGAGCTGTGAATGGCCACGGCTACTACTGGCAAGGTGTGAGCTACCCCGCAGCGACCTTCCCGATGGGCCCGTCAGTGAAGCAAGGCATCGAAGAGATGGTGCGCCTCATCAGCGCCAAGCCCGGCACCTTCGCGATCATGGGCTACAGCCAAGGAGCGATCGTCACGTGCAAACTCTGGCGCGACGAGATCATGAACCCGAACGGCCGACTTCACGATCGCCTCGGTGACATCTTCGCCCACGTGAGCTTCGGCAACCCGATGCGCTGCCCCGGCATCGCCAATGGCAACGGCTTGGCCGGCCTCCCGCCGCTCAAGAACGAGTTCGGCTATCTGACCGGCGGCATCGCTGGGCCCGACGATCTCACGCCCTGGCAAACGCCGTGGTGGCACGCGGACTTCGCCAAGAATGGCGACCTCTATGCAACCTGCCCCACCGGCCCCGACCCGTGGGCGAACGAGGCACCGCCAGGCGAAATGCAGACGGCGATCTACAAGATGGTTCAGGGCGAGATCACCGGGGACGAGAGCATCATGCAACAAGTCGGCGAGATCCTCACCGATCCGTTCGGCGAGATGGTGCCGGTCATCCTCGCGCTCGTCGACTCACTGCAGTTCGTCGCCGATACGGGCACGCACGCGTACGTCGAGTGCAAAGACGCCGCGATCAACTTCCTGCTCGATCGCGGCGCCCAAACGCCGGTGGGTTGACCGCGCAGACCAACGAGGACCATCGCCATGCTGCACTACTACGTCAACGAGGCCGCCTTCGCCCTGCCTGCACGCCCCTTCGTCGATCGCACGCTCCATCGTCTGGCAGCTCCGCTCGCTGGCAGCGCGGAGCAGCTCACGCTCGAGATCCGGCGCCTGCCGATGGTGCCGGACAAGAGCCTGCGCCAGCGCGTCGATGAGGAGCTCGCAGCGGCGCGCACCAAGGAAGACGGCTTCACGGTGGTCGAGACCGTGGAGGCCGTGCTCGACACTGCGCCGGCGCTGTTGCTGCGCACGCGCAGGCGCAAAGACGACGCAGTTTGGCTGCGGCTCGAGGCGCACGTCGCCTTCAACGGGATCTGGCTCAGCTTCGTCGTCAGCGGACCGAGCAGCCACCGCGCGCAATGCGAGCAGACGTTCGAGCGGCTGATCAATGGACTGCGCTGGCGTAAGGCCTAAGGCACGGAAGAAGGAAGCTCATGGCGCTCTACTTTATGAATGAAGCTGTGCTCGACCTGCCCGAGCTCGGGTTCGTCGATTCGACCATCCACGGGCTGGAAGCAAAGCTACCCGAAGAAAAAACGCTGGGCGTGCTCGTGCATCGGCGGCCGGTGGAGCAAGGAAAGGCGCTGCGCAGGCTGGTGGACGAGAACGTCGAGCTCAACCAAAAGCGCCTGCGCGCGTTCATCGTCGAGAGCGAACGCGAAGCGCTCGTGGGCGGACTACCGGGCATCCTGTCGTGCGCGCGCTGGCGCAACGAGCAGCGGGAGAACGTGCAGCTGCAGGCCCACGTCGTGGTCGAGCAAACCTGGATGATCTTCGCGGTGAGCGCGCCGCTCGAGGAGCGCCGAGCTTGCGAGGAGACCTTCAGCGCGCTGCTCGAGACGTTGGTCTTCAACCAACAGCTCCAGTGAAGCTCGCACAATGCGCCTCCATGCGAGAAGCGCCGTAACGCAAGGTCTCGATCACGAGCGCGCAGAACCCGCACACGAACGCAGGACCTTCACCTCGACGACGCGAAAACCACAGCAAATCAGCCTGTTTTGCGTGGTTCACTCCTTGCTGCGTAGAGGGCATGAAGCTCTTTCGCTTTCTCCTCCCATCCTTCGCCCTCTCGCTCGTCGCCTGTGAGGCCGACGACACGCCCCCGGAGGAGCAACTGCCTGTTTGTGGCAGCCAAAGTAACGAGGGCGTGCGGGTTACTGCGCTCACGCCCGAGGACGGCGCGACGCGCACGCTGCGCATGCCCTCGATTCAAGTGACGCTCAGCGACGAGGTCGACTGCGCCACCGTTACGCAGAACCAAGCGATCAAGCTCACGCGTGCTGATGCTAGCGACGCCATCCCGATCTCTGCGATCGCCTGCGCCGGCCTTCCCACGGTGCTCACCTTCTCGCCGCTCGAACCGCTGGCCTTGGTGACCGAGTACAAACTCGTGCTCGACGGTCTAGACGCCAACGGTAACGCTGTGCCCGCCTGCCAAGCAGCGTTCACTACCAAATCCAAGACGGTGCGACTCGCTAAGGGCACCGGCTTTTCGTTGTCGCTCGATGAGGACGGCACAGTCTGGGCCTGGGGCGATCAGCTCGGAACCGCCGCCCCTACTACGGGCGCAGTACCGTCGATCGTATTGGATGATGGCGAGCGAATCGCAGCGGGCGACGGGCATGCACTTGTCGCCTTGAAGGACGGCTCACTCCATTCCTGGGGCGACAATTACCGCGGTCAGTTGGGCGACGGTACGCAGGACAACCACGGGCTGCCTGCACAACGAGTCGAGCTTGGCTTGCCCGCGGGCGTGACCATCGTCGACGTGGCTGCCTCCGCCAATCACAGCGTGATCGCGCGCAGCGACGGCAAGGTGATGACGTGGGGCGACAATGCGTCGGGGCAACTCGGAGACGGTACGCTCGACGAACGCAGCGGGCCCTTCGAGGTCCCCGGCTTGAGCGACATCGTGGCTGTCGCAGCCGCGCAAGGTTCGAGCGGTAGTGGCTCGACCGGCGGTGCAACCTTTGCCCTCGCAGCCGACGGAACGCTGTTCGGCTGGGGCGCCAACACCAACGGCCAACTCGCCTCCGCGCCGGGCGACCCCTACGCCGACACCCCAAGCCCAGTCGAGATCCTGGCTGGCCAAAACATCGTTGAGATCCGCGCCTATCACGACAACGTGTTCGCTCGCCTCAGCGATGGCACGCTGCTCGGCTGGGGCACGCTGCTCTCCGGCGCGACCGGCGCTGGCGTGTGCGACGGCAGCTTCCAATCGATTCCGGGACCGGTTCGCCTGACGACTGGTGGTGATGCGATCGATGAGGTGGTGAGCATCGCCGCTGGTCGCTACGCCGGGATGCTGGTCCGAGGCGACGGCAGCGTTTGGGGGTGGGGCGCCAACGTGCAAGGCATGCTGGGTGACGGCACGCTCGGTGAAACCGTTGTCTGCAACCCCAACTTCTCCTTCGACTCCACCAAGCTGAGCCCGGCGCAATGCCTCGAGGTCGGCGGCGCGGTACAGGTCGTGGCCTCGCTCGAAACGGCGCTCGTGCTCACCGGTAGCGGCGAGGTCTTTGGCGCGGGGGACAACGCCAACAATCAGCTCGGCTTAGCGGCGGACGCCGTATTGCTCGAGGGCACCGACGATGCAGCCATTTTTCAGCGCGTGCCCGGGCTGTAAAGCAGGACTCGAGAAACGCTTGGCTACGGCTCGAACCAGGTCACCCAGAGCTCGTTGCAGGCGAACCCATTGCCCTCGTGACAAACGAAATCGACGTGCATCGTGTCGTCGTACTCGTAGGTGTTAAACCCTGCGCGTTGATGGGTCGGCTTGCCGAACTTGGCGAGGATCTCGTCACGCTTGACCCCCAGCAAAGCAAGCCGCGGGTCGTCGACGCCGAACTGCGAATAGTCGCCGGGGTGGGCCTCGAGGTTGAAGATCCACCCCGTCGGCCGTTCAATCGTGACCACGAAAAGGAAGTCGTCGCCCGCGTTGGGTGGTCCGTCATCCGGGTCGGTGTCTTCCACCAGGCCGTAGTAGTAGGTGTCGTGCGACGACGACCCGTTGAGCCGCTTGTAGGGGGCTTCGCCGAACTTCGCGATCACGTCCTTGAGCCGGTCGCCGCGGCGCAAACCCAAAAACGAGTCGAACTCGGCGAGGCTCTTCACCGGCGGAGGCGCCTTCGCACCGGTCGGGGCCGAGGCTGTGGCGCTAGCCGAGGCAGCAATTGGCTGCGCGCTCGGCACAGGCGTTGGGCTCGCAGGCGCGCTGGAGTCAGGTGCAGGCAACACGGGCTCGCTCGTGGTCGCTGCGATCTCCGGAGAGAGTCGCGGGCAGCCAGCGGCGAGCAACACGAAGGACAGGCCAAGCAAGGGTAGAGCGCGCAAGCGGCGAGCTTAACCGAAAGGGCGGTTTCCCGCAGAGCGTCGGAACCGGAGTGCTCCGCCGTCGTCGGAATCGTGCGCTGACGTAAGCGCACCGTAAGCGGAAAGCTCGCAACAGCGTTGTAAGAGCATGATTGGAAGCTCTGTCCCCAAGGTCGCTCGTTCGCTGTTCCTCGTTCTCTTGGTAGCTGGTTGCGCGCCCACCTCGGCTGCCCCAGCGGCTAGCCCTAAGGCCGACCTCGGTCCAGGGTTTGCGCTGGGCGCCGGGGACGAGATCGTGGCGAATGAAAAGCTGGCCCTCGCGCGGACGTATTGGAGCGTCGTGCGCGCGCAGGACGGCAGCCACTTCCTCTTGCCTCGGCCAGACGGCGCAGCGCCGCTCGCCCGCGAGTGCGAAGCCGGCACCCCGTTCGCAACGCAGCTCAGCGAGCACGCGCTGTGCAAAACGGCCGAGAACGAAGCGGCGGTAACGAAGGTCAACACGCTCGATCAAGCGCTCGCGCTCGAGGTGTCGACGGCGCTTCACCGCGAGCTCTTCTTCAAACGCGAAGGCGAGAGCATCACCCCCTCGCCGCTCGGTCGGGACCTGCTGGAGCTCTGTCGCAAGAACGCCGAGCTGCGCGAGGGCGCGCTGAAAGAGCGCTGCGCCGACGAAGAGAAGTACGCAGACGGCAGCGCCCGACCGGCGATCTTCCGCGCGTGGAGCGAGGCTGAGCTGGCCGCGGTCCCCAGCGCGCTGAACGCGCTTTATGGGGTGAAAGCCCGGTAGCGCGACGGCCGTGGGCGTGAAGGGACCGCAGACGCTGATAGTCACCAGCTATCAACATGGTCAGCATATTGTGTTGGCTCTATCGGGCGAGTGGCCCCACAGTGAGCGCCATGAAGAACAGTGAGGGTCAGCGAGTTCCCGAAGTTACGTTCAAGACGCGAACCGCCGAAGGGCAGTGGAAAGACGTCACCACCTCCGAGGTCTTTGCCAAAAAGAAGGTGGTCGTCTTTTCGCTGCCGGGCGCGTTCACGCCGACCTGCTCGAGCTCGCATGTACCGCGCTATCAAGAGCTCGTGCCGGAGTTCACGAAGCGTGGAGTCGACGCGGTGGTCTGCGTCTCGGTCAACGACACCTTCGTGATGAACGAATGGGCCAAGAGCCAACACGCCGATGACATCACCTTCCTCCCCGACGGCAACGGCGAGTTCTCCGACAAGATGGGCATGTTGGTCGACAAGCGGAACCTCGGCTTTGGTCAGCGTTCTTGGCGTTACTCGATGCTCGTCGACGATGGCGTGGTGACCAAGATGTTCATCGAGCCGGAAAAGGAAGGCGATCCATTCGAGGTCTCCGACGCCGACACCATGCTCAAGTTCCTCGATCCAAAGGCCGAGCAACCCCACGACGTGCTGCTCTTCACCAAGCCTGGTTGCAGCTTCTGCACCAAGGCCAAAGAGCTGTTGCACAAGAAAGGCTGGAACTTCGAGGAGGTCGCCGCTACTCCGCGCAACCTGCGCGCGGTGAGCACCAAGGCGTCGACGCCGCAGGTGTTCGTCGACGGGCACTACATCGGCGGGGCGCAGGAGCTCGAGGGCTTCCTGGCCAAGCTGAGCTGAGGTGCGGCTTGGGATAGCGCGGACCGGTCCGTGAGCCACGGTCCGCTCAGGGGAGCAAGTTGTGTAAAGACTTCACAACTTGTTCCTGCCGCTTGCGGGGTTCAGTTTTCCGCGGCGAAAAAAAGGGGTTTTCGCCTGGAACAGCGATTGCTCCTCGTGAGGCATGATCCCGCTACGAAGCACGCTCTTGTTGTTCATGGTCACGTTCGGTTCGCTCGCGAGCTGCACCCCTCTTGGTGCAGAGTTCGACGACGAGGAAGAAGAAGGAGAAGAAAGGGACGGTGAAGCGCTGGGCGCACCCAAGGTTGCCCAGCTCGCGCTCGACAATCTAGGAAACACCGCCTGCGGGGAGAACTCGCTCGGCGGCGATGGCTTCTACACAAGCTGCACCGGCAACGGCGGCTACCCCGAATATTGGTGCTCCGACTTCGCCAAATGGGTTTGGAAGAACGCCGGCGCAAAGGTCACGGGGCTGACCCCCGCGGCAGGCTCCTTCTATTGCTACGGCGAGAACAACGGCACGCTCTCGAACACGCCGCACGTCGGTGATGCTGTCGTCTACAACTACCAAGGGAACTGCTGGGCTGATCACGTCGCCATCGTGTCGAAGGTCAACCCCAACGGGACGATCGAGACGGTGAGCGGCAACTGGAACGGCCAGAGCGGAAGCCAAGCGCACTTCTCGTCGACCTCGAGCGTGAAGCTCAATACGCCGGCCTATAGCGGCGCGATCAACTCCTACTCGAACACGATGGGCATGACGATCAGCGGCTTCATCTCGCCGGCTGGTCTGCCTGTTGCGGCGCCGCCCGCGCCACCGCCGCCGCCGAAAGAAGGCTCGCAGGTGTTCCTCGCGCCCAAACAGCAGCACTACTTCCGGCGCGATTCGTCGGGCAACGTGCGTCACATCTTCTGGGACGGTAATCAGAACAAGCTGCTCGCCGATACCTGGGGCACCGGCGCTGCCGGCACGCCGGTCACCTTCACCCACGGCACGTCGCAACACGCCTTCGCACGCAAGCAAGACGGCTCGCTCGGACATTGGTTCTGGGACCCGGTCAACGGCCTGCGCAATGACAGTTGGGCTCCCGCGAACAGCCTCGCAGGCGACCCTGCGGCGCTGGTGATCGGTGAGTTCGAAGCTGTGTGGGCCGCAGACTCGGCGAACAAGCTGCAACACTGGTACTGGGGTCCGAAAACGAACGGCGTAAAGAAAGACACCTGGGGCTCTGGCGTCGTCGGTCGACCGAGCGTGTTCGTTACCAAGAGCGGCGAGCAACACGCGTTCTCCCGCGGCACCGGCGGTGCACTCGAACATTTCTGGTGGGCACCGAACGGCGGCCTCAAGCATGACACCTGGGGCTCCGGTCTCGCAGGCGACCCGGCGTCCCTGCCGATCGGCGAGTTCCAAGCTGTGTGGGCTGTCGATTCGGCCGGCAAACTTCAGCACTGGTACTGGGGTCCGAACACGGGCGGCGTGAAGAAGGATACGTGGGGCTCTGGCGTCGTCGGCCGACCGAGCGTGTTCGTGACCAAGAGCGGCGAGCAACACGCCTTCGCTCGCGGGACCGGTGGCACGCTCGAACATTGGTGGTGGACGCCCAACGGCGGTGGCGCAATCCACCACGACACCTGGGGCGCTGGCATCTCGCAGGATCCTTCGACGGCGATGATCGGCGATCAGCAACACGTATGGGCGGTCGCGCCCTCGGGCAACACGCTGCACTGGTTCTGGGACCCGGCGACCGGCGCGCTCAAAAACGACAGCTGGGGGCAGTGAGATGCGCACCGCCCTGCTCTTGACCAGTCTTTCGCTCGCCGCTTGCTACTCCGGTGGCATCGTCGACTCACTCGATGGCGGTGAGGAATCGGACGGCTACACCATGCCGCCCAACCCCGGTGGAATGTCGTCGCAAGGCGGCGACTCCAGCTACGGCGGCAGCCCAACCGGCAGCTACCCCACAAGCTCGAGCGGACAAGGCGGAGAGACCGGCGGGCAAGGCGGTGCAAACGTTGGGACCGGTGGAAGTGGTGGGCAGGGCGGGGTGAACGGCGGCATCGCCGACGCCCCTCCCTCGCTCGCGTCGGCCGACCTCATCTGCAAGCTGATCAGCGATCAACAAAACCTCGACCCAACGCCCAACGCGACGCACACCCGCGCCAACGTCTTGGGCACCGATCTCGGGATCCCGGTGGCTAACGGCTCCGACCTGTTCTTCCTGTTCGGCGATACGGTTGGTTACAAAGGGATCTGGCCGTTCTCCGAATCAGGGCCCGACGCCGTTGGTTATGCGGCGCACGGTCGCGCAGGCGTTGCAGCGGATCCGAGTAGGCTTTGCGACGAGCTACGCTTTCTGCGCGTCGCACAAAGCGCGAGCATCGGACCTTCGCTCGACCCAGCGATCGAGCGCGACTTCGCCGCCGTATCGATGGCTCCGCCCGCCGGTCACTCGCTCCCCGAATACATCAAGAACCCTGCTGGCCCGATCGGTCAGAACGCCTTCCCGATGTTGCCGGGCAGCTTCGAGGTGCCCTCCGGAGCCTTCTCCTACGACGGCGATTTGTACGCGTTTTACACCACTGTGCAGGGCCCGCAGGCGGTCGCGATGAAGGCCTCCTACCTCGCGCGCTGGTCGAATCCAACGACCACCAGCGTGCCGCACTATCAGATCCTTCACAGCCTCGATGAGCGCTTCAGCGCCTCAGGCCCGCTGCTCGGACGCTTCATCAACGTGGCGAGCGAGATCCACGGTGACTACCTGTACATGTTCGGCACCGGCGACTTCCGCGACAGCCCTGTGTACCTCGCGCGCAAACAGCTCGCGCAGCTCGAGCTAGCGACCGGCTACGAGGTCTACGACGCCGAGAGCGGTCAGTGGCTCGCGGCCCCTGCAACCCAAGCCAAGCCGATCATCGCCGACGCGAAGTTCGGCGAGACCTCGCTGCGTTACTTCGCCGAGATCGACGCCTGGATGTTCCTCGCGCAAGGCGATCACCAAATCGTCGCGCGCTTCGCCTCGCAACCGGAAGGGCCTTGGAGCGACGAGATCGTCCTGCACGACAACACAGATCTCGGCTTCCTCGCGCAGTACTGCTGCTTTCCGGAGGGAACCTGCGGCGGCGAGCGGCTGTTCAACTGCAGCAAGGCGAGCTTCTACGGCACCTTCCTCTTGCCCGACGTCGCGGTCGACAGCGGCGGCTTCACTGTCTCCTACACGATGTCCACCTGGGACCCGTACAACGTTGCGTTGTTCTCGGCGCGCTTCAGCCTGCCCTGAACACGTTGTCGGGCGCACTTCGGCCGTGGTACTGCTTGCAGGTGCCGACGTTCAAGCCCCCCGGCGACGGGGACCGCACCTTCGAACTCGCCACCATCACCGGGGATCTCAGCACGCGCACCACCGTGAGCTTGCTCTGGGACGGTGGAGCGTTGACCTTACCGTTGCCCGAGCGAGACCCGTGCGTGATCGGGCGCGCCGCCGACGCGGATCTATCGATCGATGCGCGTTCGGTTTCGCGCCGTCACGCGCAACTGCACCAAGCGGGCGGCCTTTCGATCGAAGACCTCGGCAGCGCGAATGGCACGCGGGTGCGCGGCCGCACGCTCGCGGCGGGGGAGCGAGTGCCGGTGGAACCGTTCGAGCCGGTGATGATCGGCAGCGTGGTGATGATCGTCAGGCCGAACGGCGGAGCGCGCGGTGAGGCCAGCGCGCGTGGCCCTGCGCGCATGGCCGAAGCGAGCGCTGGGCCCGCCTCGCAGCCGCGCTCGAGCGCACCCGAGGCGAGCCCCGCCGACGACGTCGAGCTCTTGATTTCGGTGGTGGCGCCCACGGATCTTTCGGTCTTGTTGTTGGGCGAGACGGGGGTGGGCAAGAGCTACTTTGCGCGGGCGATTCACGAAAGGTCGAAGCGAGCGGGCAAGCCGCTGGTGCATCTCAACTGCGCCGCGCTGCAGGAGAACCTGTTGGAGAGCGAGCTCTTCGGCCATGAGCGTGGAGCCTTCTCCGGCGCCGCCCAAGCCAAGCCGGGCCTGTTCGAAAGTGCTGAAGGAGGCACCGTCTTCCTCGACGAGATCGGTGAGCTGCCGGCCGCGGTGCAAGCGAAGCTGCTGGTAGCGATCGAGCGGCGGGAGGTCCTGCGTGTGGGCGGCTTGAAGCCGCGGCCGATCGATGTGCGCTTCATCTCGGCCACCAACCGCCCCAACAGTGAACAAGCGATCGTCGGGCTGCGGCCGGATCTGTATTTCCGCTTGGCCGGTCTGCCGATCTGCGTGCCGCCCTTGCGCGAGCGTCAAAAGGAGATCCCGGCGCTGGCCGAGGCCTTCGTTCGCGACGCCGCCAAACGGCTCGGGCGGCCGGTGCCGGCCATCGCCCCGAGCGCCTTGGCCGCACTCAGCACGCACTCCTGGCCCGGCAACGTGCGTGAACTGGCGAGCGTGCTGGACCGCGCACTACTCTTTTGCAAAGACACGCTGCTCCCCAGCGATCTGCGTCTGCCAAACGCGGTGAAGGCGGCTGCTCCGCCCGCCGCAGCGGAGGCCCACGTCGCAGCCGAAACGCAGCCTCGGATCGAGCCTGCGCCCAGCTCCGCGAGCCACGTTGCTGCGGCGAGCCCTGCGCCCATGGCGAGCCCCGCGGCTGCCGCGAACCCCGCGCCCAGCGCGAGCCCCGCCGAAGTACGCGCCGAGGTTCCTGCGCCGGCGCCGCAGCGCACCCTATCGGCCGAGTACCAAGAGCTCGAACGGCGCCGCATCATCGAGGCGCTCGAGGCCTGCGGCGGCAATCAGTCGCGCGCGGCCACCGTGCTCGGCATCTCGCGCAAGACGCTGGTCACGCGCATCGGCGAGTTCGGCTTGCCTCGTCCGCGCAAACGCTGAGTCGCCCAAACGCTGAGCGCGCGCTTCACTCGATCGCGGTCACGTCTTCCGAGGACGGCGAGAGCACAACCAACGGCTCGGTCGAAGACCCAGCGGGCACGGCTGCGCGCCGTTCGAGTCGCAGCGTGGAGTCCTCGCGCTCGACGGGCTCGTTCGAGCTCTCCGCTTGCTTCGCTGCAGCGGCTAGCGCGAGCGCCTGCGCAGCCGTACGCAGCGGGCTGCGCGCACCCACGGTTTGAACGAAGGCGGCGGCCAGTTCGTCCACCGAAACGAAGCGCGCGTTGATGGTCGGCGCGAAGGCCTGCGCGAAGAAGCGCTCGAGTCTGCCGCCAGCGTCAACGCCGGGAGGGAGCGGGCCGCGCTGACCGAAGACCACGCGCCGCGCGATCTCCGGGCCGTTGCGCCCGGCGAAAGGCAGCTCCCCGACGATCAGCGAGAAGGTCACGACGCCGAGCGCCCAAGCATCCACGCGTGCGTCTACTCGCTCGCCGCGGATCTGTTCCGGACTCATGTACGAAGGCGAACCGAGCGCGACGTTGGTCGCAGTGCGAACCTGGCCGTTCTCATCCCACTTGGCGATACCGAAATCGATCAGCTTCACGCTCGCATGCTCGGGGTGCGACGTGCGCACCAAGAAGATGTTCCCCGGCTTGACGTCGCGATGAATGATCCCGGCGCGGTGCGCTGTGGAGAGGCCTGCAGCGACCTGACAGACGAGCTCAGCGACCTCGGCCAAGGGCCAGGTCCGAGCGTGCGTCCAGGTTGCGTAAAGGTCGACGCCGTCGAGCAGCTCCATCACGATGAAGGGCGTATCGTCTTCGGTGCCGTGGTCGATCACGCGCACCACGTGCGGCGAATCGAGGCGTTGCGCGGCGACTGCCTCCTGACCGAAGCGCGCCCGCAGATCCGCGCGGCCGGTCCACTCGACGCGCATTAGCTTCACCGCGACCCAGCCGCCTGTCGCCCGATCGCGCGCCGACCAAACCTCGCCCATCCCGCCGTCGGCCAGGTGACGGTCGAGCTCGTACCGCCTTTTCAGCAGATAGCCGGCGAGATCCATTCAAGCGATTGAACGGGTATCGCCGCGTGCGGTCAACCTTCGCGCGCAACGCCTCGCGCCCGCAGCACGCGCCCCACCGCAAACGCGACCAGCGCCGTCGGGCTCGCTTCGGCGGCGTCCTCGCGCGGGCGCGTCTCGACCAGCGCCGACATACGAAACGACGGCAAGAGCGGGAGCAGGTCGGCGGCGGCGTTGGGCAAGTAGATAGGCACCGTGGTGGAGCCGACGGTGAGCGTAGCGCGCAGCCGCGGCGCGCCGAGCAGCGTGCGTCGCTTGTAGCTGCGAGCCTCGCGCAGCGTACGTTCGACCAACTTGGCGAGGTGGCGCGCGGGTAGACCGAGCTCGCCCGAGGCGGACTCGATCTGACTGCACAATGTGAGCGCGGCCTCGGGCGCAGGAGGCAGCGGCCGAGCCAGCATCTCGCCGGCGGTCGCGAGCGCGGCGAGCATGCGCTTGTTGGAGCCTGCGAGCGGCTTGGCGTGCTCGACCATGGCACGCAGCGCTTCGACCTCGTCCATCGTCGGCGTTACTTCGCCCTCGACCAGAAAGAGCGGCATATCGAGCTCGAGCGGCTCATCGAGCAACGCGTCGAACGACTGCGCGAGGGTCTCGATCGCCAGCGGCGCTCCACACGAGAGCACGCGCAGGACGTCGTTGCGCGCGCGCTGTTCGGCGGAGATCTCGGTCGCGAGCGCGTCGATCCCCGGTTGCGAGCGCATCGGCGCTGCGAACAAGCGCGCGTTGTCTTTCGACCGCCGCAAGCGACCAGGCACCTCCGGATCGAAGGCCAGCAGATCGACGATGGCGCGGCGCTCGAGCGTGTTCTCCGAGGCGAGCCGCGCCTCCTGCGCCGCAGCCTGCAGCTCCGGCGGCAGCGCAGAGTTGGACGCGGTGCGCAGCGAGCCAACGTTGAAGGAGGACGTCGTCTTGAGAGTAGCCGCCATACCAACCGTCTCCGGCGCTGCGGGTCGAAGGGCGCTGCTTACGCTGCTCGGCAGGCTGATGGGCGCGCTGCTCGGCACGCTCGCAGGCGCGCTAACGGGCGGGCTACTCGGCATGCTGATGGGCGCGCTGCTCGGTACGCTCGCGGGCGCGCTGACCGGCGCGCTCACCGGCTCGCTCGCCTTGGCGACCTCGCTGGGTTTGGCCGCGCCCGGCGCTGAGCTCAGGCCGAAGGCCCGACGAAAGACGTCGCCCAATTCGGTGCGCGGTGCAGCGAGCGCAGGGGCCGCGAGCGGCGGCGGCGTGAGTTGCGCTACTGCGGGCCGAGTAACCGACGCAGGCGGCGGCGGCGAGGGAGCAGGCGATGCGAGCGAAGGCATGGCCTGCGGCGGGGCAAGAGGCGGCGACGGGGCCATGGGCGGAGCAACCGACGCAGGCGGCGGCGGCGGCGGAGTGGAACGGAACGGTAGCGCGCCGTCCTCGATGCTCGGCAGCGAGGCCCGCATAGAAGGGGCGCCAGCAAACGGCAGCCCCGGCGCGCCGAACCCGAACGAACTTCGATCGAGCTCGGTGGTGTGCTCGCCGTCTTGTCCATCGCCCGCTTCGGTATGTTCGACCATGCGCGTGCCTATGCGAAGAACGGGCCGTGGCTCGCGGGGCAGGCGACGGGACAAGTTGTGTAATTCCTACTCAACCTGGAG
This sequence comes from Polyangiaceae bacterium, assembly GCA_044376115.1. GTDB lineage: Bacteria > Myxococcota_A > Polyangia > Polyangiales > Polyangiaceae > Xiheicaenibacterium. The sequence continues at coordinate 79,445 of JBILLK010000021.1, forward strand.
CTCGACCCGACCCAAGTTGCTGCCCCCGTTCGGAAACGGCTTGTGCTTGCGGCAAATCCGCATGGCACGAGCCGTGCTCAAGCTGAATCAACGCAGCAGGGAGAGGGCACCATGATTCAGAACCAAGAACTTCGCATTGCTACCGGGGATGAACTCGATGTCCGTGAGTTCAGCATTGAGCAAACCATGTCCACGCTCTTCTGCGTGACCATCACCGCGGTCTCCAAGAACCCCGACATCGACTTCGAGGCGGCCATCGGTCGCGAGGCCAGCTTCACCTTGCGCGGTCGCAACGTCAGCGGCCTACCGCAACTGTGGCGCGGCGTGCTGAGCGAGCTGCACCAGGTCCGCGTCGAGGAGTCGGGCCTCGCGACCTATCACCTGCAGCTGCGACCAAGGTTGTGGCTCGCTTCACAACGCCGCAACAATCGCATCTTCCAGACGCAGAGCGAGCTCGAGATCGCCCGTCAGTTGCTGCGCGAGTGGGACGTGGACGTGCGTGAAGACATCGCAAGCAAGTTCAAGACACGCAAATACCGCGTGCAATACGGCGAGACCGACTTCGACTTCTTCGCCCGCATGCTCGAGGAGGCCGGCATCTCCTTCTACTTCGTCGACCAAGACGAGCGCACGTTGTGCGTGCTCAGCGATGCGCCGCAGCAGAACCAAGAGCGTCCGCTGCCGATCGCCTTCGTCGATGCGCCCGGCACCGTGGACCATGAGTACGTGACCGAGGTGCGCGTGAGCCGCGCCGTGCGGCCCGGCAAGCACACCTTGCGCGACCACGACTATCGCCGCCCCGCCGAGTTCGCCCTGGCTGCGAGCGCTTCAAAGAGCGGCGTCGAGGACCAGCTGGAGAGCTTTCACTACCAGCCCGGCGCGATGTTGTTCGCGGCTATGGGCGGCGTCAGCACCCCGGTCGCCGACGACCGCGGCATGCACCGCAGCGATGAACTCGAGGGCCGTCGGCTCGCCACGCAGCGTCTCGCCGCACAACGTGAAGACGCCAGCGTCATTACCTTCCGCGCCAACGTGATCGATCTCGCGCCGGGCAGCGTGATGCGCATCCTCAACCACCCGCAACGCGAGCTCGCCGACCAAAAGAAGCTGCTCGTGGTCAGCTCCCACATCGAAGGCACGCACGACCAGCCGGTCATCCACCGTTGCAGCCTGCGCAGCGCCGCCGAGGCCTATCACCCGCCGCTGCGTCAAGCCAAGCCGAAGGCCGCTGGCGTCGAGAGCGCCACGGTGGTCGGCCCGCTGGGCGAAGAGATCCACGTCGATGAGTTTGGCCGGGTGCGCGTGCAGTTTCATTGGGATCGCGAGGGCGACTACAACGAGAAGAGCTCCTGCTGGGTCCACGTCAGCCAGTCGTGGGCCGGCGCAGGCTTCGGCGCCACCAACCTGCCACGCGTCGGGCAGGAGGTGATCGTCGACTTCTTGGGCGGCGATCCCGACCGCCCGGTGGTCACCGGCCGCGTGTACACCAACCTGCAAAAGACGCCCTACTCGCTACCGGAGCACAAGACCCGCAGCGGGATCCGCACCAACTCCTCGCCCAACTACGGCGGTTACAACGAGCTGATGTTCGAGGACCGCGCCGGCGCCGAGCTCGTGCATGTCCGAGCGCAACGCAACCTTTCGACGCAGGTCAACAACGACGAGTTCGCTTCGATCGGTCACAACCGCAGCACCTCTGTCTCCAAAAACGAGAGCAAGAACGTGGGCGGCGATCAAACCGAGACGGTGCAAGGCAACAGCAGCACCTCCACCGGCGCCGACTACACCGAGGCGGTGTTCGGGATGTTCACCTCGCTCGCCAGCAGCGACCGTCTGTTGCACACGAGCGGTTCGTCCAAGTCGCAGGCGCACAATCACAGCATCACCAGCGATCAAGGCACGACCATCACCGTCGGCAACTCGATGATCCACATCGGGCCGGATAGCATCATCATCCAAACGCCCAAGTTGTTGCTCAACCCCGGGGACGCGGTAGCTGCGAGCTCTGCCCTCGGCGGTCCCAACAAATTACTCGCGCCGAGCTAAGGGCTCAACGGGGCCTTCGGCCCTCTTTCTCGAAGAGCGCGAGTAATTATTGTTACTGCATCCACCTTTGGTGGAATTGGCAAGCTAGAGAAGCACGGAGCACCACCATGAAGATCCAACGCGCTGAGTTCATCGGAATCGCCGGAGTGCCCGATCTGACCATCGAGTTGCCCACGAGCGGCGCGGGCGAACCCCACGATCGCGTGGTGGTCACCGGCCCTAGCGGCTCCGGGAAGACGCGACTGCTCGAGGCGATGATCGCCGCTAAAGAGGCGATCCGTCCTTACGGTCCGCTGACGCCCGGCGCGCCTTGGATCCGCTCCGGCCAGGCCGCTAAAGTGCGCTTGAGCTTCTGGCTCGACGAGGCCGAGCAAGAGTTCGCCGCGGCCGCGCAGGTGCTGCAAGCGGAGGTCATCTTCCAGCCGATGCGCATCGAGGCCGAGGCCGACGACGGCCTGCGCGCCGTGCTCGGTCGCTATGCGCACAGCACAGCGAACGGCAAAGTCGACTACTTCCCCGCCGAGCGCCGCATCCCAACCTTCCCGCCTTTCGCTGGGCTCGGCGCCGGCGAGCAGCGCCTCGCGCGGCTGACGAAGGACGCACGCAAATACAGCTTCGTGTTGCCCTTCCTGCAGACGCTCGCTCACGACGCCCCGCGCAGGCAACGGTTCGAAGCGGCGCTGGCTTCCCTTTCTCCGTCCTGTCGCTACCTGGCCGATCCGACGAACCAAGCGATCCCGCAATGTTTCTCGAGCCGCGGCGGTGAGCCAACCACGGTGGGTCAGCTTTCGCACTCGGAAGTCGACGCGGTGGTCTTCGCTGCGACCGCGGCCCTGATCGGCCTCGACCACTCGCTGGTCTTCCTCGATCGGCCCGACCTCCACGCCGATGAACCGGTGGCCTTGCTCAACGCGCTCGGCGTACTCGGACAAGGCAACCAGCTGTGGATGGCGTGCAGCCTACAGACCGCCGCAGCGGCGCAGGGCGTGCACGTCGTGAACCTGAAGCGCTGAAAGCCCGCGCTTCGCCACTCTTCTTGCAAAGGCGCATTGCCCAAAGGCCGACCCATGTCCGCTCAAACCGTCTCTTCACGTCTTGATGCTTCCACCCGCTCGCGGCGCCCCTCCTTCGCGCGCACCGCGCTAGCCTGCACAACGCTGCTGCTCGCCAGCCCGAGTTGTACGCCGGACAACGCGCTCGACGAGTTCGACGAGGAAGCCCAATACGAAGACGCGCTCACGGCAGCGCAAAAACGCCCGCGCTACGAACGGATTCGCGACGCCTTACGCAAGCGTGGCATCGCCAAGAACGGCTACTTGTTCGCCGGCATCGCCAACACCGAGACCGGCCTTGTGATGTGTTGGTCGGAGGCGACCTGGTCGTGCCAAGGGCCGTCCTCACCCGACTGCGGCGGCGGACCGGTGATCGCCGGAGCAGGCGACGGACCGTGCTCGTGGCAAGAGGGTGGGCTGGGTATCTTTCAGTTCGACGCCGGCACCTTCAACCAGACCCTCGCGAAGTACGGCTCGAACGTGCTCACGGTCGAAGGCCAGCTCGATCACGCCGTCGACTACGTGGTCGCGATGGTGAAGAACTCCGACTACACCACCAACGCCGAAACCGACGCCAAGGCGCTCGCCTGGCTCAACAACTTCGACCCCAATAACGCCACCCTCCGCGATCAATGGATCAAGACGGTCTTGCGCTACTACAACGGCTGCCAGCCCGGTTGGAGCTGCTGGAGCCCGCGTTATCAGACCTACACCGACGGCATGAACCAAGCGATCTCCGACCCGGGTGGGCTCGCCTTCTGGGCCGAGAACGCCGCACCGCCCGCGAAGCCGGCGAGCCCAAAGCCCGAAGGCTCACAAGCGCTGCTCGCTCCGAAGCAGCAACACTTCTTCCGTCGCGACAGCGCCGGCAACGTTCGGCATCACTATTGGGACGGCAATCAGAACAAGCTGCTGATCGACACTTGGGGCAGCGGCGCTGCCGGCCAGCCGGTGACCTTCGTGCATGGGACGTCACAGCACAGCTTCGCCCGCAAGAATGACGGCTCGCTCGGGCACTGGTTCTGGGACCCGGTGAACGGCCCGCGCTCGGATAGTTGGGCAGCGGCTGGCAGCCTCGCCTTCGATCCGGCGGCGATCGTGATCGGCGAGTTCGAGGCTGTGTGGGCCGTCGATGGCGATGGGGACCTGCAACATTGGTATTGGGGACCGAAGACCAACGGGGTGAAGCAGGACACCTGGGGCTCCGGCGCAGTCGGTCGGCCCAGCGTGATGGTGACGCCCTCCGGCGAGCAGCACGCCTTTGCGCGCGGTACCGCAGGCACGCTGGAACATTGGTGGTGGAGCCCTGGGAGCAACGATATCGATCACGACAGTTGGGGCTCGGGCCTCGCGCATGATCCGGTCTCGCTCGCGATCGGCGCGTTCCAAAGCGTGTGGGGCGTCGATGGGCAAGGCAACCTCAAGCAATGGTATTGGGGCCCGAGCAGCGGCGGCGTGAAGAAGGCAACCTGGGGCTCAGGCGTCGTGGGCCGGCCGAGCGTCTTCGTCACAGCGAGTGGTGAGCAGCATGTGTTCGCCCGCGGCAAGTCCGGTGCGCTCGAGCATTGGTGGTGGACGCCGAATTCGAGCGCGATCCTGCACGACAGCTGGGGCACCGGGATCGCTCAGGACCCAACCGCGCTGCTGATCGGCTCGCAACAACATGTGTGGGCCACCGGCAACAACGGCAACGTGCTGCACTGGTATTGGGACCCGGCCACGAGCTCGATCAAGCAGGATAGCTGGGGCCAGTGAGCGGCCGCGTCACTCGCTATAGCGCAACATGAGCCCAACCTGACCGACGCTGACCACCGGGCTGAGCAGCAGCGTCGCGCTGGTCGGCGCCGGCTCGCCCGAATCGGAAAGGCGCCATATCAAGCCCGTCCCAGCCAAAACCGCGCCGCCTACCAAGAGCGCAGTGGTCGCCGGCCCCAGCGATCGACCGCGCTCCTGCGCGTCGAGGCCCTCGCGCGAGCAGGTGCGCGTGGCGTCATCGCATTCGTCCTGCGTGGTGAGGTAAGCGTCGATCACCAGGCCACCGGTGACCGCCCCGGCGATCAGCGCCGCAACCCCGATGCCACCCAAAACCCAAGGCAGCGGGCCGTCCCCGCGGCTCAAGGCCGAGCGCGTATCGAACTCGAAGACGAAGCGCTGGTTCTTCTCGCGCGGCCGCACCAGGATCGAACGACGTTGCGGCGCTTCGCCTTCGAGGCGCACTTCGATCACGTGCTGGCCAGCCGCGAGCGAATGCACCTGACCGTCGAGCCGGGCGAGCCAAGGCGCTCCATCGAGCGTCGCGCTGGCCTCGCGGATGGGCTCGCCGTCCTGATCCACGGCTTCGATCGAAACGGTCGCTGCGCGAAGCAAAAGCTCCGCCTCGATCTCACCTTTCCAGCGGCTGCAATCATCCCGCACGAACGGCGCGCAGCTCTCATTGACGCATACGCCGACCGCGATCAGCGCGTCGTCGAGCTTGCCCTCATCGCGCAGCTGTTGAACCGCGTAGTAAGCATCACCGCAGGCCTGCTTATCGGCAAAGGCTGTTCGGCCACTGCCAAGCACCATCAGGGAGACCACCGTTTGGGCGATCCAAAGGCCACGCATGCAGCCAGCCTAGCAGTCAGCGTGCCTTCGATGTCTAGGCGTCGGTCATCGGAGCGCGCACGATTCGCTTGCTGAACGTCGTGGAAAGCTCGGTGATCGCCGCGGTAAGCTCCTTGGCGTTTGCGTCCTCACCGCACACCTCGCGCACGTGGGGCGTGAGCCAAACGGTGGCCTCTGAAACCTCGCCGAACACCTTCGTCGGGTGCGGTGAGGGTGCCAACAATTGCAAGCCGGTCAGCACGCTGCGCTGAACCGCGCCTAATAGGCTCTGCGCAAGGATCACCGTCGCCGACGCTACGCGGGTGTGCTCCCAGCGCTTGATGATCTTCGCCATCCGCACGCGCTCGGCTTGGGTCATCTTGGTGTTGCTCGGAAGGATGACGACCATCTCCACGACCTTGCCGGTCACCTTCGCGTGCCAGCGCTCGCTCGCGCGCTCGATGCGATCCATGTCGGCGAGCGTGACCTTGCCCTCGAACAAGGTGACCGCGAAGCGCCGCCAAAGGCCGGTCAACATGTACGGAGCCTCGATGATCGGGTCGAGCTTCACGGGGCTCGTAGTTTAGCGCCGATCGCGCGCGAGCGAGCGACAATGGGGGTGGAGCGAGCAGAGCGCAGGAAGAGCTTCTTTGGGACTTCACCGCGTGCGGCGTGCTAGGGCTTCTTCGAGCGCGACGATCGCTGGTTGATCCTTTGGGCGGTTCGCCGCGCGCTTCATACGGATGAGCGCGGGTAGGCTTGCAACGCGGACCCTGTGCCCACCGACCGAGGCGTCTATTGCGTCGTTACACAGCGATGCGAAGGTCTCACCGCCGGCCTCCTTCAACAGATCGAGCCTACCGAACTTCGTACGCAGCAAAATGGGGCCCGTAGCACTTCGGAGTCGGTCGATCGTCGGGAGAATTGGAGGTTGATGAAACGTCGCCATCTCCGCCTCGACCTCGACGAGACAACCAGCGAGACGGTCGAGGTTCACGGCGTCGACTGCAATCACAAGGTCCAAATCGAACGTCGCCCAGCTCACCTGATGAACGGAGGCTGCGATTCCTCCAATCAGGACTGACTCAACACCAGCAGCGACCAGACTCGTGATCAGCGCGGCAGGCTGGAACTCAGCGCGGCGCACGATCGATTGACTCGCGAAGAGCCGCCACGAACGCCCGCAAGTTTTGCTCAGACTGAGCGCGAGCCTCGGGTGACATCTCTCGAACCTCTGCCTCGAGCCCGATATCGTGCCCCTCCGCATCGAGGTTAGCGGCGAGCGCGCGCTCGATCTCTTCGGTCGACGGGTCTCGCATCACCGGAAGAGAGTACCCTCCCTGAGCGCGAAGGACCAGCGAGAGAGCTGGTGAGGTGGCCGCGAGCCAGAACCGCTGTTTGCGCTCCTCCTAGCGCTCGAGCCCGACTCGCGTGGTGAGCTCACAAAGCGCGTGTCGACTGAACGCGACCAGAGGGATTGGAGCGTAAACGCGATTCGCCTCGGCGAGCCCGCCCTGCGTTCCTGCGGACTGATCTCGCAATCGGCTTCACTCGCTAGAAGCTCACCGAGTTACCCTGGGCTCATGCTTTTGCGCTCGCTTGCGGCCGTCTGCCCGCTGCTCGCCCTCCCCTCCCTTGGCTGCGGCAACGGTGAAACCACGGCGGCTGGAGCGAGCGGTGGCGGAACGGCGGGCGCTGCGGCGGGCGGCGCTGCAACGGGTGGTGCCGGCGGGGAGGCCGGTGGTGGTGGGAGCGGCGGGGTGCTCGAGCCGCAGGTGGCCTGCCCAGCGGGCAGCGAGCTTTCAACGGCCGACACCGACGCCGGCTTTGCGGAGTTTGGCAGCGTGTTCTCGAGCACGCCGTACGAACGCGATGTGGAGGGGACGCACAACCCCAAGGCGCTGGTGGTGGAGGTGAAGAACGCTGGAGCAGCGGTCGCCGGGTGCGAGGTGCGTTGGGCGACAGCGGCGGGTCACGGCTGGGTTTTCCCCAACGGGAAGGTCACCGACGAAGACGGACGAGTGCGCGCTTTTTGGACCTCCGGCGATCAAGCGCGCCAAGCCGCCGAAGCACGGATCGAAGTGGAGGGCGGCCCAGCGCAGAGCCTCACCTTCACCGGCGAAGCGTGGCCCAGCGAGCGCACGCGCACCGATTCAGTGCACATCCTGTACGAGGTCCCCGACGTTTACAGCGAGTTCAAGGTGCGCGTCACGCCCGCGACGGGACCACAAAGCACCTACTACTCCACGCTCAACTGGCCCGGCGCGTACGGCGGTATCCAGTTCGACGACTACGGTGGCCCAATCAGCAAAGTGCTGTTTTCGGTTTGGGACATCGACGCCAACAAGAAGGCCGAGATCCTCGACCAAGGCGCCTGCAACGAGACCGTCGGCTTCGGCGGTGAAGGCACCGGGACCAGCTGCAGGCTGCTGCTGCCTCCGAGCGAACACGGCGCGATCCCCGGCCTGCCCGACGACTACATGTTGCAGCCCGGGGATACCTACGAGACCCACCTCGTCGTCAGCCACCCCGCCGACTGCCCGACCTGCTCCGACTACAGCTTCAGCTTCAGCGATGTGACCCGCGGCTTCGGGCCGATCTCGCTCGGCACCCAACGTTACAAAGAGAACGTCGAGCCTTGGTATGGCTCCGGCTTCATCGAGGATTGGTCAGACAAACCGGGCGACCACTGCCTCAACGCAGGCACCCGCACCGCCTACTTCCACGACCTCCAAGCGAAGACCGCAGCCGGTTGGCAGCCCATCACCAGCGCGTCCTTCAACGCCGTCTACCTGCAGTGGAACCACGAGATCTGCGCCAACTACTACTTCGGCGTGGAAGACGGTCGCTTCTTGATGAGCAGCGGCGGCAGCGAGCTCGTCTCGCGACCGATCATCGAAGGCGACCCCGACTTCGGCCAGCAGCCCAAAGCATCGCTCTGAAGACCGCGTGCGACCTTGGGCCGTGCGATGCGGCAGCCGCCCTTGTCCTTCGTGTGGTCAGCGTGTCCTAGATTACGAGTTCGCTCGGCAAGGAGCTGAGGCCTTGAGGAAAGAAATGCGAAAGCTCGTCTTTGCAATAGCAGCAATGGGAGTCTTGCTGAGCGGATGCGCCAGCGCCGCTAACGGACCGAAGGTCCCCGTCGTGGAGTCGACGGAGGGGTGGTCCTTTGACACCTGGTTCAACGCGCCTGCCGGTTCGAACGGCGTTTTCGTTCAGTTCGTTCGAGCACACGAGAGCGGCTTCGACATAGCGTACGACGACTACACGACCGGCAGCTTAACTGCCCCCGGCTTGGTCCTGGGTTCGCTCCGAGACGGTCGCTTCACCTATCGATACCCGGGGCTCGGCTCTTGTGGGAGTTCCACGACGGTGCTGACAGGCTCGGAGGCTCGAGTCGCCTGTGAATCGGGAGGCTGGAACCTCCGGGTCGACGCTCTCGGGACGATCGAGAAGCTCCCGCTCAGCAAGCTCGAACCACCATCGCCCATCCCAGGCATCGAGCGCTGCCCAACGCTACGCCCTCAACCTGACGATGCAGGTCGGCGCCCACCACTGCGGAGGGGCAACACGGACATCGTCGAGCACGGTGAGGGTTCCCAGCGAACGATACAGGCCGTGCTCCTGGTCGCTAACGAGACGGTCCCCAACGGAATGGCTTCACAGCAGCGGACGCTCCGCTACGTGATGTGTTCGCCAGCCACCGGAGAAGAGCGCACCGTGGAGCTCTCGAAGCGGGCCCGCTCGGCGGCGATCACGGTCGACCCTCGAGGGGAGCCGGCGGTCGCGTTCGAGGAACAGTTCGAGGACCGGGCGCGACTCGTGCTCGCACGGCGGCACGCGGTCAGCATCGGACACGAGGTTGATACGCGACTCGCGTCCTCGCGTGAGGCCTGCGCTGCGCTCCGCGTGCAGTGGTTCGGGCCGCACCCGGCCGATTTCATGTCGCTGACCCCCGAAGAGAAGCTCTGCAGTGTCATGATGAGACAGGAGGCCTACGCTGCCGCAAAGGAGGCGACGCGGCGAGAGTGCGACGCGGGGGACGCGCGCGCCTGCTGGCTGGGAGGCTCGGTGAGGAGCGCATTGATGCGCGGCGTTTCGTTTCGCTGGGACGTGAAAGACAGCACGGTGAATTACCATCTAATTGAAGCCTGGCTGCCCGCAGATCCCGAGCGAGCGAAGGACCCGAGCGCCTTCGGGTTCTTCGAGCGTGGTTGCGACCTCGGGGATGCGGACTCGTGCACGCGGGTCCTCGCGGAGGACCATCTTCTTCGCACCAGGAGCCCGCTGGCCGAAGCCCAGTGCAACGCGGGGAGCGAGTTTGCCTGCGAGCTGCTCAAGGCACGGAGGTACTAGCGTAACGAGCACTCATCAGCGCTGCCGCCATGGTGAAGGTCTCGAGGAACGCCAGCCCGTACGAGAGCGCGAGCACGACCAGGGCCGACCCGAACGGCCCAAGCCCGAGCCTTCGGCGCAGCACCCGATGCGCGGCGACGAGCGCGGTGAAGTAGGTGTGGTTGACGAAGCCCTCGGGTCCCGGCACCCTCCCGCGCATGAATCGTGGAATGGGACTGCTTCTGGCTCTCTTCGGTTGCAGCGAGGCTCGGGTTGACGGCGGAGCGACCTCCCAGTCATCGCAAGGAGCGAGCTCCACGGCCTCGCTCAGCTCCTCGAGCGGGAGCGTCCCGTCGGCCTCCAGTCTTGCCAGCGCGCCCCGCGCCTCGGCCAGCGCAGCGCGCTCGGCGGCGGCCGAGCTTCCGCGCTCCGCGCGCCCGACGCCCCTCGAGTGGTGCCGGGCGCCGGTCGCGGCGCTCGCGGAGGAGGGCTACTTCGGCGGCGATATGACCTACGCCTGCCGGCTCTCCGAGGTCCGCGAGTGGGTGATGCTCTGGTGCCCGATGAGCGGGCTACGCTCGACCGGGAAGGAGCTCGGGATCTACGATCGAGCGCTCCCTGGCGGTGGCAGCATGGCCAGCGAGGATGAGGTCTACCTCGGGACTCAGGGACTCCACGGCAGCCCACCGAAGGACGCTGTCGTCGTCTCGCTGCGCCCCGGAACCAAAGCGAAGCCGGCCTTCACCTATCGCCCGGTAGAGAACCCGACGTGGCTTCGCGACGAGAGCTTCGAACTCGAGCTCCCCGCCGGCGCGACCGATCTCTCCGAGCGCCGCTTCCAGGGCGGCGCGTGGCCGAAGACCCTGAGCCGCGGCCCCAGCGGGACCAAGCTCTGCGACGAGCTCGAAAAGAACCAGAAGTCGCAAAGCGACGCCGAGAGCAAAGAGCGCGAGGCCGCCCAGCTCGAGGCCGATGCTGAAGAGGTCGACGACGTGGTAGGGCTCAGCGAGCCACCGAACGAGGCCAGCTGGGACGCGGCGAAGTCGGCGCTGGTGACCGGCTCCGACGCTCTTGGATGCATGACAAAGATCGCCCCCGATTGGTTCTTCATGCGCTGCAGCGGCAAGGTCGAGCTGCGCGGCCTCGAGGTTGAGAAGGGCCGGCGCAAGACGCAGACGAAGGCGACCTTCGCCGACGGCGTCGCGACGCTGCTGACCCCGTATGTGGAGGGCACCGACCTCCGCGTGCGCCTCGATCTCGCCGACGGCGCCCGCTTCCTCGTCGTGCGCTGGGCGCCGGGAAAGAAGCCGTTCGAGGTCGGACGCTTCAGCGACAAGCGCTGAGAACGAGCCGGCGGACCTACAGCCGCGCGCTGGCAATGGCCTTGAGCAGCACCGCGTCGAAATCTGATTCGGCTTCGGTCTGGGTGCCGGCAGCCAATCCCTGACGTGTCACCACCAAGTCCAGGCTGGGCACGACGTAGATCTTCTGGTCCCGCGCCCCTAGCGCGGAAACGAGATCGGCCGGGGCGCCTTTCTTTCCAAGATTTCCCAGTCCTTGGAGCCACCACAATAGGCCGTAGTCGGCTTTGACGGCGGAGGGACTCCAAGCCTCGTCGAACCATCCTTCCGCTGTAACGGCTTTGTTGCTCCATACGCCGGCACGCTGCGCAAGAAGCCCAAAGCGCGCCATGTCCCGCGCCGCGAGTTCGAGTCCCCAAAGTGGAGCGCCCGTCGGGTCCTGGCCATCGCGCAGGCCCCACTGTCCGCTGATGCCAATCGCATCGAACAGCCATTCGCGGCTCAGCTGGTTGATGTCGACGCCAGCGACCTGCTCGAGCACGAGACGCAGCTTCTGATAGGCGTTGGTGTTGTAATCAAACAGCGTTCCCGGCTTCGTTGCATATTTCAGCGTGTTGGGGTTCAGGCCGCTCGAGTGCGTCATCAGATGGCGGAGCGTTATGGCAGCCTCCTGCGCCGGCGTTGCGTTCGACCAACCCTCAGCCAAGTAGCTGGAAACGGGATCGTCAAAGGACAACAACTGCTTGTCCCGCGCCAGGCCCACCAGGGTGGAGGTGAAGCTCTTCTGGACCGATGCCACATCGGACTCGGTGGTTCTGGTTGCGTTCAGGAAGTACTCCTCCACCAGCACCCGCCCCCCGCTGAGCATCATGAACGAGCTCGACTTGTTCTCCTCCACCAGCGCGACAACGTCGGCCAATCCTTGGGCCGACCAGCCCGTGGCCTCGGGATCAGCCGCTTCCCACTCGTCGCTGTCGTTGGGAGGAAAGTAGTCCGTCGACGGCTCAGGATCGGTCTCCTCCGTCTCCTTGGTCTCTTTGGTCTCCCCGCCACAACCGGCCAGGAGCCCAGCAGACAGCAAGACCCATTGGCGACGGGGCAATAGCTTTCGACTCGAACAGTGGCTCATCGAGCGATCGTACTCGGATGACGCTGGATTGTCCCGGTAGCCCCCGCTGCTCGAGCATGGCGGCTCAGTGAGTGCGGACTCAGCGTCGCCGAGCAGACGCGTTCATCGGTTCCAAGTCCAACATGCCGACAAAATAGGTCGAGCAAACAGCATCGCGGTATCGCCAGATCGTGCAGTTGCCCTCACTGTAATAGCCGCGGCACGTGGTAGAACCCGCTCCATGATGAACCGCGGTGCGCTCGTAACGGCCTCCTTCTGGCGCAGCGTGTTCGGCGCTGCGTTGCTCTGAACGGCGTGCAGCGAGCCTGCGTCGAAGCCGGAGCCCGCTGCCGATTCGGGCTCGTCGAAGCCCTAGAGCACCGCGTCGACGAGCGCGAGCGCAAGCGCCAGCAGCGGGGCCAACGCATCGGCGTCCACGAGCGCTTCTGCCGCACCGAGCGCCGCGCCAGCGTCCGTCGCGGTGAAGCCGTTCGTGCCGACGCACACGGTGCCGCCGTTCAAAGGCAAGTTCCCGCATCGCGATCATCCGCTCGCAGCGAACGCAGGCCGCGTGGTCGAGCTGAAGTTCGTGCGAGCGTCCAAAGAGCCCGATCTCGCGCCGATGTTCAGCATGAAGAACCTGACCGACAAGCCCGTCGACGTCGGTCAGACCTGGCTCTTCTACTACGACGCCGAAAAGAAGAAGACCGACCGCTACCCGCACTCTCTCGGCTACACGGTCAAGCTCGGGCCCGGTGAAGCCAAGGAGCAGCGGCTCGGTCAGAACACCGAAAAGATTGAGGCCGGCCTCACGCTGTTCGAAGGCGAGGTCACTTCCGCGCGCGTCGACGGCAACGATTGGGAGAACCAGAATCTCAACCCGATGCCGCGCCCCGCTGGAGGTGTCGACGCGCAGACCCTTGCCGACAACGCAGGCGTACGCCTGGTCGTCGACGTCTACGAGCTGTCGTCCTATCGCGTCCGCCTGACCAACGTGACCGACCGCGTGATCAAGGATGCAGTGATGGTCTTCCACTACCGTGGCGAAAAGGATGAGAACACCAAGGTCACCGCGGGCCTGCCCGACGACCTGAAACCCATCGCGCCCGGAGCCTCGGTGGACCTCGCAGCGTCAGCCTGGTCGAGCAGCCGCAAGTCACCGCCGAAGGCAACGGACGTCGTCGCGTACGCCACTCGCGTCACCTTCGAGTCAGGCCCGAGCTTCGAGAACGAGAACCTGAGCGAAGACGTCCGGTGGAAGGTCCTTGGCGACCGCTGAGGCAGGCTGGCTGCAGCAGCTCGCGTACGGCTCGAGCGCGCGTCCGAACGGATCGCGTTCGCGCGTAGCGCCGCTCAGCGAGCGCCGGGAGCCTTACCGCGCCGCTTGGGCCGGAGGCTCTCCTCGACGTGGTCCATGAAGGCGCGTACGCGTGGGGTGTGCTGAAGCTCGCGCAGGGTGAGCAGCCACACGCCGCGAGTGAACGCCGAATCGACTGGGCCGATGCGCTTGAGCGTGGGGTCGCGGTCTGCGTCGATGCACGCGAGAAAGTGCACTCCGAGCCCCGCTGCGACGGCCGCGTACAGCCCCAGTGAGCTGGTATCCAAGCGCAGCGCGGTGCGCGCGCCGGGGGCGTTCTTGGCGAGCCAGCGATCGAGCCAGGGCTGGTTGAGCCGCTCATCCCAATTGAGCCACGGGTACGCCGCGAGCGACGCGCGTTTGCCGATGCGGGCCGCGAGCTCCTTGTGCGCGTACACAGCGAACTCCATTTGGCCGACCTTGCGACCGACCAAGTAGTCCGGCGGTTGATTGGTCATGCGCAGCACCACATCGGCTTGGCGCCGCGGCAGGGAGACCTCGTCATCGCTCGTGCTCAAGGTGAGCGACACGCTCGGGTAGCGCGTGAGGAACGACGCAAACACGCCGCTGTAAGTCCGGAGCAACAGGTCCATGGTCGAGACGCGAAGCGCGCCGCCCAGCGTTTGGTCGCGCCCGAGCACGCGGCCCTCCGCAGCGAGCACCTCCTGTTCGACGCGCTCGGCGACCTCGGCCAGGTCTTGGCCCGCCGCGGTCGGAACGTAGCCTTCAGGCGTGCGATCAAAGAGCCGGACGCCGAGCGTGCGCTCAATTTCCTCGAGCCGCCGCCCCACCGTGGTGTGGGTCACCGCGAGCTCCTTGGCGGCCCGGCTCAAGCTGCGTTCGCGCGAAAGGGTCAATACGTAACGAAGATCATCCCAGCTCACCTGTGCATCGTTGCACAGCGTTGGCGCACTGTCTGCCACCGCTTGGGCGATGGCGCACAGCCGAAATCGCCCGCTAGAAGCTGACGCTGTCAGGGTGGCGCGAGCGGTGGGAGCTGCGGAAGGACGGCTGGGCAGGTAAAGCGCGTGGTCGTGGTCAGCTCGTTCGTGCCCCGGTCCCACGCCTCCTCACGGACCACTCGCCCTTCGAGGTCACGCTTGATCGCCAGGCGTCGTTGCTCCTCCGGGTTCGAGAGCTCGACGATGCGACCCTGGGCGTCGCGGCGCATCAAGAGGTCGACGACCCCCGCGCGGTTGCGATGCGAAATCCCGACGAGCCCGCTCCCGTCCCAACGCAACATCCAGGAAAAGTCCTCGCTGCCAGGCGGCAGCCCGTCAGGCGGCGGCTCACTGTCGTTTCCGTCGGCACAACGAACCTTGGTCAAGCGCGTGCCCAACCATTCGTAGGCACAGAGCATGGTGCGAGAGATGGGGCTGTAGTTCCACAGGCTCGGACGCCCGCGATCGAACACAATCTCGACGCCAGCGTGCCCGTAGGCGCTCCAAACCTTGGACGCGCCGCTCGTCAACGCAGGCACCTCATGCCGGCGCACCTCGAGTTCTGCAACCAGGCGCGAGAGAACGTCTGGGACCGCCAGGTCAAACCCGAAGGGAGGCTGGTCCGTCAGCGACTGGAACCCCTCCGGCACCTCGCCGTCCCACGCCAGGATCTTAAGCCAGGGCTGTCCATCGTACTCCACCCCGACCAGCCGCCGCTTTGCGTCGTAGTGTCGCGTCCACTCCGCACGAAGGGTCGCCGCGTGCGACGCAAACTGGAACTCCCGGGTACGAAACGCACTGCCCGCGGCGTCGATCGACTCAAGCTCCAGGCTGCCTTCATCAGCAGAGGAGTCTGAAAGGACCCAACGCTCGCGTGAGTCTCCGCGATCGACCAAGAGCGTGTGGGTGCCGTTGCGCGACGGGCGATCTCTTCTCTCCGTGCACCTCGCTTCGTGCTGCGGCGCGGGCAGCGCGGGCACTGCCGCAGGGATCACCGGCTCGCGCTCCACGGTCTCGTCTTCGGGGCTTGCGCCGGATGGCACAGGAGCCGCAGACGAGAGCAGCGCGGCTTCAGACGCCGGCAGCGTCAGCGCAGCAGTTGGGCCCGGGGCAGGGACTGGGGCAGGGCCTGGGGCAGGAGCTGTGGCCGAGCCGTCCGCGCTCGAGCAAGCGCACGCAAAGAAGCTCGTGCACACGAATGCCAGACGATCTCGAACGCTATGCCACATGCGCGGAATGTAGCCTCATCGAATGCGGCCAGGGCAGACGATCGCGCGCGTTACGCGCGGATCTTCTGTGCATCCTTGCACAGCGAGTGCACATTCTCTGTCGTTGCTTGGGCGTTGACGCACAGCCAAAGTCTCTCCCATGCGAGCCCTGATTCATCAAAGTTATGGCACTTCGGCGCAGCTAACGGTCGGTGAGCGAGCGCAGCCCGAGATCAAAGATAGCGAGGTGCTGGTGCGCGTGCGCGCCGCGTCGATCAACGCCGGAGACTGGTTCATGGCGACCGGCCGGCCTTGGCCGCTTCGGCTTTGGAGCGGGCTGCTTCGTCCGACGCGGCAGCTCTTGGGCTTGGACGTCGCCGGTGAGGTGGTGAGCGTGGGAGCGAAGGTAACGCGGGTGCGCGTGGGTGACGCTGTATTTGGCGAGACACACGGGACCTTCGCCGAGTACGCAGCGCTGTCCGAAGCGCGGCTCGCGCACAAGCCCGAGGCGGTCAGCTTCGAGCAGGCCGCCACCTTGCCGGTGGCGGGCTGCACAGCGTTGCAAGGCCTGCGTGACGCGGCCCAGGTGAAGCCGGGAAAGCGCGTGCTGATCAACGGAGCTTCCGGCGGCGTGGGCAGCTTTGCCGTGCAGATCGCGCGGGCGCTCGGCGCAGAGGTGACCGCCGTTTGCAGCGCGCGCAACGTTGCACGGGCGCGCGCACTCGGCGCGGCGCAGGTGATCGACTACGGCGTTAGCGACTTTGCTGACGCCGAACAAACCTACGATGCGATCTTCGATCTCGTCGGCTGGACGCCGCTGCGTCGTTGTTTGGCGAGGCTCCGTCCGCACGGCGTGTACGTGTCTTCGGCTGGACGTATCGCGCGGGTGCTCGAGGCCGCTATCGCTTCCTTGTGGCCGAGGTCGCGCGTGAAGCTGCTGACCACGAACGCCAACCCCGAGGACCTCGCGACCCTCGCCTCGATGACCGAGCGCGGGCTGATCACCCCGGAGATCGACCGCTACCATCCGTTGGAAGAACTCCCGCAGGCGCTGCGAACGCAAGGACTCGGGCACGCCCGCGGCAAGTCGGTGGTGGTGCTGTGAGAGCCGCGCGGTTCCGACCGTCAATCGGGGGTAACGCAGTCCAGGCGAAAGAGCCCGATCGTGAAGCTATCTGACAGCTGGAACTGCGGATAGGCGAACAGGATCGAGCTGTCGTCGAGGCCACCGACCAGCATCGCGATCTCTTCGTTGGACGAGACAACGTCAACCGCAAGCGGCAAGCTCAGCGTCTGGTTTTCGCCGTCGGAGACGATGAGCGAAATTCCGTCGATGGTCCGCCGTGAGATCACGAAGCCATCGCGCCAGGGCGTGAACATGGTTGAGGTGTCACCGAAGCGGTACGAGTCGGTCCAAGGAGCTTGGACAAGCGCGCCAGACCGGTCCAACGAGTACACGACGATGCCGTCGCCCGGATTGGATATGGCGTAAAAATAGCCACCCTCCCGACGCGCGAGGAACTGCTTGTGCGGCTTGAACGGCAGCTCGAAGCCGCCGAAAGAGACCAGCTGATCACCGTCGAGTCGGTACAAATCAGCGCGCGGCGCAACGTCACAATACCACTCGGTTCCGCGGCTGATGAACGCACCGCCTTCAGGTTCATGAACGACCCGAGTTGTACGGCACGGCCCATCGACAAGCGGAGCGATCGGCGTCGGCTCCGCCGAGAACGTCGCTAGCGAGGAGAGCTGCTCGTTGCCGGTTCCGTCCCCGGAGACGATCAGCGCGCCGCCTTCGGACTGGGTGCGTGGAAAGCCCTCGAGCCACGTTTCCTCGAACGCCCGAACCACCCCAGGCGCAGCAAAGGAGAAGAACCCGCGAACGCCGAAGTTCAGCGCGAACACCCCGTCCTCACTGGTTTCGAGAGGCCCAGGCGTACTTAAGGTACTGGCGCTGAGCTGGGACTGCGCTGGCTCGATCATAAGAGGCGGCCAGTCACCAAAGGCATCTTCCACCGTGAGCGACCAGAGCGTCGCGTTCTGTCCTGGAATACCCGTGGTGTAAGTGAGCCCCGCACGCTCATCACCGAACGCCCCGAGCCGCACATCGCCGGTCATTTGTGGAACGACGATCTGCACCTGCTCCCCCGCCGAAACGAGCTGCTCACAACCAGGCACCGGAAACGGACCCTCACCGCCCACGCCGCCTGTGCCACCTCCTCCGTTCGGCGACGCAGCGCCAGCAGCGCCTAACCCCTCGCCGCCCACACCGCCCTGCCCACCGACCGTCGTGGTCCCGCCGCCTCCGTCGTTCGGAAGGACGCGGACGTCACGGCAGCCGAGGGCGGCCAAAGCCAGCGTCAACAGCGTGCGTGACATCCGGTACACCGTTGCGCTTGGTCCACGCGCACGAGCTAAGCACGAAATGGCGGGCGTGGTACGCAGCCGAAGCGTGCGCGCGCGGAGCCGTGGCGCGCCGCCCACAAGCTATGCCCTCGCGGCGGGGCCCATGGTAAGAGCCTGGGCATGACTCGTTCGAGGGCGTTTGCCCTACAACTCGCCGTTCGGCTTGCGCTCCCGCTGCTCCCCGCCGTGCTGATCGCACAACCGGCAGAGGCTGCAGTGGTCGAGAAAATCGCCGCGGTGGTAGGCGATGATTCGATCTTGCTGAGCGAGGTTCGCGCGCGCGCAACACCGCTATTGCGGGCGATCATCAAGCAGGTCCCGGCGGGTCCGCAGCGCACCGCCGCCGAGTCGCAGGTGCTCAAAGAGACGCTCAACCGCATGGTGGAGGAGCTGCTCGGTCAGCAGGCTGCAGACCGTCTCAAGCTGAGCGTGACCACGCAAGAGGTGGACAAGGCCATCGCGAACATCGCAGCCCAGCGCAAGTTGACGCTGGCCCAGCTGTTCACTTCCGTCGCTGAGCAAAGCGGCTTTACCGAGGTGGAGTATCGCGCGGAGATTCGTCGTCAGGTGCTTGAAGGCAAGTTGCTGAGCCAACGGGTTCGCGGTCGTTTGCGCATCACCGAGGAAGATCTGCGCAATGCCTTCGCTCGCAGCGTGCGTGAAGAACGAGAGCGTCGCGAATACCGCGCTTCATGGATCGTGATCAAGGTCCCGCCCGACGCCACGCCCGCCGTTACCAACGCCCTCGAAACCAAGTCGAAGGAGATCCATCAGAAGCTCTTGGCCGGCGGCAACTTCGCCGAGCTCGCGGCCGCATACTCCGAAGATGAAAAGTCCAAGGAGAAGGGCGGAGACATCGGCGTGCACGCGCCGATCAAGTCCACCGCGGCACAGAACGGGCGGCGGCCGGCGTTGGCCAAAGGCATCGAGGATCGTTTGGTGCCGCTCGAGCCCGGCGCCTTCACTGAGTCCTTCCGTTTCCAGGACGCCTTCTTGATCGTCTCGGTCACTGCGCGCGCACCCTCGCGCTTCACCACCTTTGACGCAGCCAAAGAAGAAATGGCCGCCCGCGTGCAGAATGAAATTCTGGCGCGCGAGAAGACGGCCTGGCTCGACGATCTGAAGAAGCGCACCTTCATCGCAACGCGGCTCTGAGTCAGCTCGACGTTTCATGAGCGGCCGCAAGCAAGCTTGGCAAGCGCCTCCTGATTGCTTGCCCTGCGGCCGTTGCTGTTTCAGCGAGGACGAGAGCTACCTCCAGCTCTTCGGGCTGGACGTGGCGCGCATGCTCCCTGCCGACGAACGCCATTTGCGGCGCGATGGCGAACGCACCTTCATGAAGCTCGTCGGCGGGCGTTGCAGCGCCTTCGTGGTGGACGCGCTCGAGCTTGATTCGCCGGTCAAATTGACCCGCCCCAAGGGCGAGACACGCCCGCTCTTCGGCTGCTCGATCTACGAACGCCGGCCCGACGTATGCCGCGCGCTGCAACGCGGTACCAGCTCCTGCCGCTTCGAGTACGAACGCAAACTCGATCGGCCCGACGTGCTACTGGCCAGCTTGCGTAAGAAGGCACCGTAGGCGGAAGCCGCTTAGCTGCGAATTGCGACCGCGCAGGCGGGTTGGCTAGACTCTGACCATGCTCGCGCGTGTCCTCGCTCTCACGGCGCTCGCCACCGTGGTCGCCGCAGGGTCTTCGCCTCGTCGGAGTTCGCCACATCGCACCGCGGCGCCATCCGCTGACTCGCATGCGCCTTCACCGAGGGCACGGTTCTGGGCGGCGCACAAAGCAGCTGTCAGCCGCCGTTAGCGCCCCCGCGAGTAGAAGCTTCGGCCCGCTCAGCGCACCACGGTCTCGAACGTCGGCGGCTCGAGCAGCGACTTCTTTACTTTGCAATTCTCCACGGCCCTCACGATCGCCGCACGATGGGTCTCCGG
This sequence comes from Polyangiaceae bacterium, assembly GCA_044376115.1. GTDB lineage: Bacteria > Myxococcota_A > Polyangia > Polyangiales > Polyangiaceae > Xiheicaenibacterium. Next base: position 99,718 of record JBILLK010000021.1, read on the forward strand.
GAAGCCCGCGGGCAATTGCAGCTCGTAGCGCACCGCGGTCACGCGGCCACTCTTTGCGTCGTATTCATGCCGTTGCGTAAGGCCGAGCCCCTCGGTGGGAAGGCCGCGGGCCTGACAAAAACCAAGCGCGTAGATGCCGGCGCAACTCGCGAGCGCGGCCAAGAAGTACTCGTACGGGCCAGGCTGAGCTCCAGCTCCGCCGAGCTCGACCGACTGATCGGTGTGAACCACGAACGAGCCAAACGCCGCATCGACCTGCTTACCGCCGGGGAACGTAACTTCGATGTCCATGTCGCTGTGAGTCCGCGCGCGCGCGAAAGGATTCGAACGTAGTCGCTGAATGTGAACGAGGCTCGCTTGACGAAGAGTGGCGCCAGCAGTCTAGTCGCAGCATGAAACTAACTTGGATCGCGCTTGCGGTAGTGGGGCTCTTGGCTTGCGGGGATGACAGCACGAGTGGTGGCGGTGGCAGCGGCGGTAACGTAACCGGAGGTGGTGGCGCGGGCGGCGAGAGCACCGGCGGCGGTGGCTCGGGCGGCAACACGGGTGGCGGCGGCGCAGGCGGTAATGCGACCGGCGGCGCGGGTGGCAACACCAGCGGTGGTGGCGGCGCCGGCGGCACCGCGAACGATCTCAGCCAATGCCAGAACAACGGTGATTGCCCCGACGGCGGGACCTGCATCGAGCTGATTGCGGGCTATCGCGTGTGTCAGCAGCCGATCGAGCCGGCAACGAAGTGCAGCACAAGATTCGACAGCTGCTGCGACACCAGTGACTGCGATACCGGGACCTGTTTGTACGGCCCGCTGGTACCGCTGTGCGCCGGCGTGAAGTTGAAGCCCACCAACGCCTGCGGCTCCGACCTCTGCGCCAGCGACGCCGATTGCGGCCCTTCGGGCATCTGCGCTCCGGCCGGCACCTTCGGCAACTTGGTGCGCGCCTGCCTCGACAACCAATGCGATGGCAGCTGCAACTGCGGCCTGGTGGAAGAGCCCTGCTGCCAAAACGTGATTGGCCTCTTGTGCGTCGTGGATTGTCAAAGCAACAGCGACTGCGGTCCCGACAAATTCTGCGAAGCCGGCACCTGCCAAGACGGCTTTCCGCTCTGTCCGCTCTGAAGAACGATGTGCCTAAGGCGCAGCTCCGTCGAGAAAGACGGGCTGCGTCAAGGCGAACCGCCCTTCCGAGCTAACGCGAAATCGCACGTAGCGACCGGCGTCTTTGGTAGGGACATACACAAGGCGTTTGCCTGTGGCTTGATGAACGGTGCGCCCCCCTTCGCCGATAACCGCGAAGGCTGCACTGCCTTCACTAACCTCCAAGGTGCAGCGTTCTCGCCCGAGCTCCAAGGTCGTGAACGTCACGCCTGTGGAGCCGTAGAAGTCCCCGCGAATCACGGCTTGTTTGATGGCCGAAGGACTCTTCTCGGCGCGCACCATCACAAAGCCGAGGTTGCCAGGGTAGGGCTGGCCGCCCAAACGCTTTAGCTCCGCTGCGTCATTGTAGTTGTGCGCGTCGTCGGTCACGGCCGCCCACAACCGCACGCCCCGTGAAAGCACCTCGTCCCAAAGAGCCTCCGTGGAAGGGTGGTTGGCGTCGCCAGCGTTTTGACTATCCCAGGATTGGTTGCCTACCTCAAGCAGGGTCAGGCCATGTGCAGCAGTCGCTACAATTGTATCTACGTCAGCGCCGTACTGCATATTGGGGTGGTTGAGCATGGCAACAGCGCTGGTGTTCACGGCCCACTCGACAGACTGCGAATAGAGCTCGGTTCGCTTGCCATACTGAGGCCGCTTGAAAGGCTGCCTACCGAGCGACGCCTCAGTGAACAACGCGTTGATGTGCAGGAGGCAAGCATCTCCTGGTTGCGGTTCCGGGTCGCAGGAGCGGGAATTGTGAGTTAGCTCAATGCCGGGCAAGGTGAGCAGCTGACTGTCTGGAGTGTCGGTTACGGCATTGTGATCCGTAAACACAATAAAGTCGTAGCCGCGCGCCTCATAAAAGCTTTGCACCTCGGCTGCTGGGGTATCGCTGTCACCGCTTGCGTTGGTATGGGCATGAAGCTGGCCCTTTAGAAATCCCGCGACCGCGGCTGGCGGCTTTTCATCCAAGCTGACCGCGGCTGGTGCCTTCGGTAGCGAGGTTGGACTTTGCGCCGGTCCACCGTCCGTCGCTTGCGGCCCTGCGCGCCCCCGCTCGCACGAAAGCAGCAGCGCTGCGAGGATGACGAACCTGCGCTTGCCGCCTATCGCGCTCACCGCGGGAGAGTAGCAGCTCGACGAAGTGGGCCGCCGCTCTGCTCGATTCCGTCGGAATGATGCTGCATAAAAGCGAGCTGTGCTTTAGGTGTGCTAACGCCAAGCCCATGAAGGCAATGACGATTCTGCTCGTGGGCTGCGGTCTGTTGATAGCTGCTTGTGGTGACTCCGGCACGGGTGATGGCGGAGGCGACGTCTCCAATGACCCGGGCCGCGAGGTGGAAGGCTGCTTCGACTGCACTGACACCGAGTACTGCTTGATCATCTCCGGAGCCGCCGGGGACAAGAACCACTGCGCGGAGGCCGCCTGCGGCACCGAGTGCGACTGCATCATCGAAGACGGCGGCACCCGGCTTGAGGTCTGCCAAACGCAGTACAGCTGCCAAGACGGCAGCGGCCTACTCTATTGCTTCGAGTGATGCTGGGGAGGCAGGCCGGGTTCCGCCCGGCCTTGACGCTCAGCGCTGAGAAGACGGCAACCTGTGCATCGCAAAGAGCTGCTCGAGCGTCAGAGCCTCGTTCGCGGGTGCCTTCGTTTTCGCGCTGAACTGCGCGAGCGGATCGCGCTTGAAGCTGAGCCTGGTGCCATCGAAGTCGGCGAGGCGAGAGAAGCCTTCACGCGTGACCCGCGGCGGAGCGCAATCAGGCTCGCGTCCAAGCATGCTGCTCACGTCCTCGAACGATTCGCGCGCGAGCGGGACCTGGGCGCAGCGCGGTCGCCCACCCTCGAGGCCGCAGACCACCCAGCTGCGTTCACTCGCGCCAGTGACCCTGCAGTCGCCGAGATCCGAGTCGTGCGACTCGTTCTCCACCACGCCAGCCCAAAGCGTGTCCGGCACGGTCGACGCGGTCACCTCGATCGAATGGGAGAAGCCACCAACCCCGCTCGAATAGTTCTCGGCCAAGAGCACGGTGTCCCAACCGGTCGCCGACTGGATGAGGAGGTGCACCTCCTCCGGTCCGCCCAGGGCTTGCACGCGCACGATGGTGGTGGTGAAAAGGCCGTTGTCGTCGCTCTCTTGGAGGCTCGTAAGCTCGCCGCGACAGTCGTTATCGAAGTCGCGCCGCACGCGTTGACAGTACGCCTGCGTCAAGTAGTGGATGGCGAGCTCTTGCGGCTGCAGCACCAGGGGCGGCTCCACCGCTTCACGCTGCTTTTTGCGAGCATCGAGCAGTTCGGCCACCTGCTGATCGTAATGCGCATCAACGGACGGCGCCGCTGTCACCACAGCGACACCAGCGCTGGTCGGTTGAATCACCGGGCCCGGACCATGAGCGCCAACACGCTCCACATAAGCCCCCGCGTGAGAGCTACAGGCCGAACAAATCATCAAGGGTAGGGACAACAACCAACTTGTCGCACGCGCTCGCATCTTCCTCTGCAACGCTGCGCTCAAAACCCTCATTCCCCGGCGCTGCCAGGGCCCGCTCGGCGCGCGTCCCTGCAATTCGGTCACACGTACTGGCCGAGCTCACGCTCGAAGGGCGCGCGCTCAGCGAAGCTCTCGATCTTGACGCCGGCGAGCGAGACGATCGCGCTGGCTGCGCTGACGCCCATGCGTACGAGACGGTCCTTGGCCAGGAAGCGCGCGCTGTGGACGTTGCGGAAGGAGGCGGCCACCCAGCTCGTGAGCTCTTGCCGCGCAGTCGAATCGTAGCCCGTCATCGCCTCCCAATCGTGGAAGGTGTCGAAGGTGAGGCCCTTCTCGAACGATGGGCCGATGACCTCCACCCAGCGCTTCGCCATCGCGTGCGATAGGTGGCCCTCCACCACCGTCAGCAGCACGCCGACCTTGGGTAGGAAGATCTCGAGCTTGCCCCGCGGCTCCGCGACGCGAACGACGCACGTCGTCCGCGCGCGCTGCAGAACGGGGGAAGATGGCGAGACGGGCAATCGGGCGCACGTTAGCACCCTGGACGCTGCGGCGCGAACGGCCACGGATACGCACGGGCGACGGGTCTGCTCATTCAAGTTTTGCGCGCGCTGATCCGTTAGGCGCAAAGTCGCCCGCGAGCAGCGTGCCGTCACCTTCCGTAACGTACTTGCCGTCTTTCAGCACACTCTTGGCTTGGCCTTCGACAGCGAAGTCCCCAGCCCAACCTTGGCCATCGAGATTGCGCGCGTTCAGTCGGAAGGTTGCCTCGCCGTTGGGCCCTTTGACCGTCGATAACACGCTCACCGAGTCTTGGCCGGAGATGGCGTGGAGTACGTTGCGCTGAAGGCGCCGCGCGACCGTGAGTGACACCGACGCCGGGCTACCAACGACAGCGGTTACGCGAGGGTCCTTTTCGACCAGCTCGACCGCACCGACGACGGGTGGCGCCCAACGAGCGAACAAATGGTTGCCGAGTGCGAGCGCGACCACGAGGCAAACGACGACCGCTATCCCAACGCGTCGACGACCTGCGCTTGTCTTTCCATCCGTGGCCATGGCCGCATCAAACGGTGGCCCGACGGAAAGTCAAGGCTTCCGCTGCGGTCGCCGCACGGTCACGCGCTCGAGCGGATTCGCTTCGCTTGGCACCGGCGCAGGCACCCTGCTACCCCTCAGAGCCGAAATGAGCACTCAGCAATGAGCCCGCACGCAGCCGCTTGGCCCTACCCCATCGGCGTCCCCGGTACGCCTTGGACCGCGCAGGAGAAGGAAGCGTGGGTCGCGCGGCAACGCGTGCAGCGCAGCTACCACGAGCACGTCGTCAGCAAGCTCGAGGCGCTCGGAGCGCCGTTCGAGTCGACCCGTTACGGCGCACTGACTCTCGATCCGAGCCGCTATCCGCTGTTCTCCGTCACGCTGCGTTGCTCGCAGCCCAGCGCACCATGGGCGCTGATCACCGGTGGCGTGCACGGCTACGAGACGAGCGGCGTGCAAGGCGCGCTGGCCTTCCTCGCGTCGCATGCAGAGCGGTACCGCGAGCGAGTGAACCTGCTGGTGGTGCCCTGCGTCAGCCCGTGGAGCTACGAGGTGATCCATCGTTGGAACGCTCGAGCGCTCGATCCGAATCGCAGTTTCGCCAAGGCCGGGCAAGCCGAAGAATCGCTTGCGTTGATGCAGCACGTCGAAGGGCTTGGCGTTCGCTTCGCGTTGCACCTCGATCTGCACGAGACCACCGACAGCGATGAGACCGAGTTTCGGCCGGCGCTGGCCGCGCGCGACGGCAAGAACTTCGAGCCGAACGGCATCCCCGACGGCTTCTACCTCGTAGCCGACAGCGCGAACCCCGCGGCGGCCTTCCAAGCCGCCGTGATCGAAGCCGTTGCGCACGTGACCCACATCGCGCCGCCCGACGCCGAGGGCAACATCATCGGCAGCCCGGTCACCCAGCCGGGCGTCATTCACTACGACTTCAAAGCGCTCGGACTGTGCGCCGGTATGACCGACGCTCGTTTCACCAGCACCACCGAGGTGTACCCCGACAGCCCGAAAGCCACGCCCGCAACCTGCAACGCCGCGCAGGTGGCGGCGATCTGCGCCGCGCTCGACTACGCACTGGCCAACGCTTGAAGACGAACCTCAGGGGTGACTAGCGACCTCGGGCGGTCGGCATTCTCCGAGTAAGGCGCCGAGGCAAGGCGCGATCACCTGCTCAACCGCTTCGCGTGCTGCAGCGAAGCGGAGCGCCGCGCTTGGCTGGCCGTGCTCCAGCAACATCGCGTCATCGACCGTCGAGGTCGGCGGGTTGAAGCCGGGAAGCGCTCGCCGGAGGACTGCTGGCAGTGCACGGCTGAGCTGCTCCCTCACGTCGCGATCGTTTGCGGCCCATGCGACAAAGCGAAATGCCAGCTCGGCGTGCGCGGCCTCGTCCCTGGCGATCACCTCGAGCGCCTTTCTCGCCTGAAGCTCTTGTGTGGTCTCGAGCGTCCGCTGCGCCGCGATCGCGGCGATCGTTTCACCGACACAACCCTCAACCAGAGCGCGCAGCGCCACCTCGAGAAGTCCGCCACCGAGCGATACCCCGGTAACAGGCAGTGGCCCAGGTCCGATCGCGTTTCCGCCATACCGTGAGGCCAGCGCGTAGCAGCGTTCCGCGTGATCGATCTCGTCCCGCATCGCTTCCTGCGCGCCGCGCACGAGAGCCGCCGGGGCTCCTACGCTGAGCAAGTCCAGCGCGAAACGCGCAAAGGACCCCACGCTGGCATGCTCGAGCGCTGCATCGCGAGCCCATCGTTCCGCGAGCATGGAGCGAACGTGGTCGGGCAACGGCTCACCGGCGGGGAAGGCGGCTTTCGGACCGCACCAATCTTCACGTGCGACGGGCGTACTCCTCAAGCTCTGCCCGTCGACGATCAGCGGGCGACCACACTCCGAGCCCCCTCGCTCGATCACCCCGTAACAGCATTGCAGCCTCGAGCCTGTAGCTGCGCTTCCCCCGCTTCCTCCGGCGCCGCCGCTGGCTTCAAGGCCGCCAGCGCCGCCTACGGCTCCGCCGGCTCCAACGCCTCCGGCGCCGCCCGCTCCTTCACTGGCTGCTCCAGCTCCGCTAACGCCTCCGGCTCCAGCAACGCCTCCAGCTCCGCTTGGCCCTGTCGCCACCGGCGTACCCGGGCGCAACGGACCACAAACGTACTCGATCCAAGTCTCCTCTGCCTGGTCCCAAGCTGGGCACACCTGCACGTCCAGTACGACGCATTGTTCGACCAGATACTCATTGCTGCTGATCGTGAGCGTGCAGGTCTCCCCGAGCGAAGCCTCGTACGGCCCCGTGTCCTCGGGTTCCGGGCAGCAACCCGTTGGCAAGGTTGAGAAGGCACCCAGGGATACTGCCGTCGCTGCTCCCCCGAAGCACCCAGCCAGAAAGCGACGCGTCAGCGGATGCATCAAAGTCATGCTCCGACTGTAGCAGCCCAAGAGCCCATTCGATTGCAGGATGCTTTTGGGCAGCAGCCTCACAACGCACGAAAGCAGCGGCGTTCAATCCCAGAGCAGGCTTGTGCCGAACAAAAATGAGAGGCCGTCGTCGTCGAAGCTGGGCGGAACCAAATCGCTGGCGCAGCTCGTGTCGAGGGCTGCGCTTGGTGCACTGAGGAAGGCCGTCATCAACTCAGCGCCGCAATCGCTGCCGCTCGTGGTTTGGCTTTGAAACAAGCTGCCGTGCGCGCCGCCCTCGAGCAGTACGAGCGTCTGCCCCGGCGCCGAGAGAGCGGCCGCTACCTCTTGCGCATGTTGCGGCGGGGTGAGCGGATCGAGCGTGCCTTGCAGCATCAACACCGGCACGGTGGTGGCTGGGTACTGCCCGCGGTACGGGCTCGCGTCGTAACGAGGCCAGCTATCGTAGAGGCCGCGGTAGAAGCCTGCATCGCCGTTGCTGAAGGCGCGCGACGCATCGCTGGCGAGCAAGGCGTCGAACGAGGCCGGGCTCTCGTCGTACAGCTCCGAGAGCGCGACATGAACGTTCAGCACGCCGCTCGCCGAGGGACCGAGATCTGCTTCCGATGCAGCGAACAGCGCACGCAAGCTGAGGATCGCCTCCTGGTCCTGCGCGTTGCAGCGGTCCACGCGGAAGAGCAGCGCCGGCAGTGCATTGCGCAGGGCGGCAGGCAGCGTCATCGTCTTCGTGAACAAGAGGCGGTAATCGCCCTGGGTCAGGTTAGCCGAGGTGGGACAATGGCCGGCGGCGAGCTTGGCCATCAAGTTATCGACGAAGACCGCTGGGTCCGCGCCGAGCCGCCCGCTGCAAAACGGATCGGCGCCGCACAGCGCCAAGAGCGGCTGCGCTACGGTCTCCAGCTGGGCTCCGAAGTCGGTGAAGCTCAGCGACTCCGACTCGAGCGAATCGAGCACGACGCCGCTCGCCTGATCGGGGTACTGCTGCAAATAGCGCAGTGCCCAGCGGGTGCCGTAGGAGACCGCCCAAAGGAAGACGGGCTCGTCGCCGTTGCGCGTGCGCTCGATGGTCTCACCCAGGTCGGCTGCAGCCTCCACCGAGCTGAAGCCCTCGAGCGAGCCCCAGGCCGCGAGCAGCTCCTCCGCACAGACGCTGCCAACAGCGACGACCGAAGCCTCGCTGGGCGGGCTCGCGGCGCCGCTGATCGGCGTGTCGAAGCCGTCGCAGAGGAGCGGCGAGGATTCGCCTACGCCGCGATGATCCGGCAAGTAGATATCAAGGTTGGGAGCGATCGTTTGGACCAACGGGACGAGCCCTGCCAACGTGCTGCCCGCGAGCCCCGGCCCACCCTGCAAGAGCCAGAGCTGCCCCTGGGAAGGCGACTGCGAGGCGAGCACGCGCTTGACGTGGAAGTCGACGGTAGCGTCGCTCGCCCCGTCGCGCTCTAGGGGTTGGGACAGCGTCGTGCACTCCGCGGCGAGCTCGCCGAGCGTGCAGGCAGTCCACGAGACAGGCTCACTCCCGCCGCCTCCACCGCTTCCACCCGCTGAACTCCCGCCCGACGAGCTACCGCCGGCTGAACTCCCGCCCGAAGAGCTGCCCCCCGACGAGCTGCCGCCAGAGCTCGAATCATCGCCACAGCCGACGGCTTGAAGCAGCCAAAGTGCGCTCAGCGCAGGGAGCAGAAGCCTCAAAGAATGCATCGCGTGGAGGCTAGAGACGCCTGCTCCCAGGCTCAAGAGCTTGCGATATGGCAACACGCGGAGCCGCCATATCAGGCCACATCATCACCTAGGGGCATTTTATGGCCTACTATTAACCATCATAATCAGCCACATCGTTTGCTCGGACGACGCTGTGGCTGTATTTAATAGCCATGCTGGTTGGGCGGTTACGCGAACAAGCGGTGCTTCGTGAGGCGCTCGAGTCTCCGGACGCGGAGCTCGTAGCGGTCTACGGGCGGCGACGCATTGGCAAGACCTACCTCGTGCGCCACTTCTTCGGACCAGCGGTTGCCTTCGAACTTACCGGAACGCACGACGGAAGCTTATCGGCCCAGCTGGAAGCCTTCGCCGCGGCGCTTGGCCGAGCCCTGAGCTCACGTGCCCCGCTCGCGCGACCTCAGAGTTGGACGGAGGCGTTCCGTTTGCTCGAAGCCCATCTGTCATCCTTGCCGCGAAAGAAGCGGCAGAAACACGTCGTCTTCCTGGATGAACTGCCTTGGCTCGCGACGCGTCGCTCGGGCTTCCTCCCGGCGTTCGAGCATTTCTGGAACGGCTGGGCGTCGGCACAACCGTGGCTCGTGATCGTCATCTGTGGTTCCTCCGCATCCTGGATGCTGAGTCACGTCGTCAAAGAGCGCGGCGGGCTCTACAACCGCGTGACGCGACGACTGCGGCTCGGTGCCTTGTCGCTCCACGAGTGCGAGGAGTATCTGCGTGCACGCCACGTGGAGATCGGTCGCTATCAAATCCTCGAGCTCAGCATGGCCTTCGGCGGCGTCCCTCACTACCTCAATCAGGCCAAGCCCGGGCAGTCGGCTGCCCAGTGCATCGACCGCGCGTGCTTCTCGCCTGACGGCCTGCTTCACGATGAGTTTCAGCACCTCTATGCCGCCCTGTTCGAGCGCTCCGACCGTCACGAGGCGGTGGTGCGCGCGCTCGCCAAATCACGCGGCGGAGTCGATCGTCACGAGGCGATCGCAGCGGCCAAGATGGCGAGCGGCGGTACGGCCAGCAAAGTGATCGACGAGCTGGTCGAATGTGGCTTCGTCAAAAGCGCAGCCCCGCTCTGGCACAAGCAGCGAGACGCGCTTCACCGCCTCACCGACGAATACTCGCTCTTTTACCTCACGTGGATCGATTCGCAGCGCGGGCAGACCGAGGGCAGCTGGCTCAAGAAGCGCGCGAGCCCTCGCTTCCGCGCGTGGAGCGGGCTCGCCTTCGAGAACCTCTGCCTCCGGCACGTCCCAGCGATCAAACGCGCGCTCGGCATCGCAGCGGTCGAGACCGAGAACGCGCCTTGGGTCCATCGCCCCACCGAGGCGGAGGATCAAGGCGCTCAGATCGATCTCGTGATCGACCGCGCCGACCAGAGCATCAACCTATGTGAGATGAAGTTCGCCGAGTCCGAGTTCGTGCTCGACAAAGCTTACGCGCGCGAACTCGAGCGCAAACGCGAAGTTTTTCGCCGGGTGACCGGCACACGCAAGGCCATCTTTATCACCTTGATCACCACCCACGGGCTGCGGCCGAGCGAGCACGCACAGCGGTTGGGCTTGGAGGTCGTGACGATGGACGCGCTGTTCACGCAGTAAGCTTTCCGCGAAAACATACGCGTCCGTACGACGAACTCAGCCCCAGTTGATGCGATGGGAAACGTCGTGACCGATGCGCTCGGAGAACTTCTTCACCGAGGTGGCGGCCATCTTTTCGCTGAGGCCAACGGGGATACGCGTGGTGAGCCAGCCGCCGAAGCCGAGGTCTTCTCCCAAGGCTGAGCCTTTGCCACTCGGTGCGACGTACTTCACGCGCGCTTCGAGTTTGCCGGCGCGCTCGAGCAAATCGTAGAGGTCACGCAAGATGATGAACGAGGTGTCGTTCAGGTGCGTGCTCCAGTTGGCGACCGGCATGAAGTCCACCAGGTGGATGAGCTGGTAATTGAGGGCGATCCAAAAATCTTCGGCGCTGATGGTGATGGGCGCGTTGTCGATCACACGCTGGAAGCTGACCTCACGAATGGAGCCGAGCCGCGGGAGTTCACGGCGCAACTCGGCGCGAAGATCCCCGGCGTACAGCAGACGCAGGACCGAGGGAAAGGCCTCGACATGCGTCCAATCGAAGGGCGAAAGGAGCGCGCGCAAGGCCGGGATCTTCGACTTATCCATGGCGAAGGTGTTGGTGCCGGTGCCCAGGATCGAATGCAGCAAGAGCACCAGCGGTGAACGCTCGGGGTAGTGGCGCACGCCGTACTCGAAGCAAAAGTAAAGGTGGTCGAGGAAGGAGCCGTCGGCATGTTCCACGTCGAAGTTGCATTCTTCGACCAGGAATTGCGTCAGCTCGGGGCTCACCTCGGGCAGCGGGCCGCGCGCCGAGAGCGCGTCGTAGTCGGCCTGCACGCGCTTGGCGTCATCCACGAACCAGCGCACGTCCTTCGCGATGCGCTTCTGAATCACATAGCGCGCGGCTTTGCCCTCGAGCGTCTGAAAGATCGTCCGGCCCAAGTCGAAGTTGGGGATGGGCAACACGGCGACCTCACCGCTGTGATCGACGGCGCCGCCGTGGGCGAGCGCGGCCTTGCGCTGAAAGTTGGGCTCAGGACGGACGGCAGCAGACTGCTTCATGGATGCTGAGCGTGCTAAAGCCAGAGGCCGGCGGCAAGCCTCTCGTAAGCGAACCGCCCCGGGCTTTGCGTTGGGAAGAAGCGCGCGGCTTTGGTGTATGACGCCGCACCTATGAACACGGCCCGCCCCCTCGCTCTTCTCTCCGTTCTTTCGTTGCTCGCGCTCGCCCATTGTGGAGACGCCAACAAGAGCAACGCCTCCGCGTCCGCAGTCAAAGACGCGAGCTCGGCCAAACCAGCGGGCTCCGGCTCGGCCAAGCCGGCGAGCTCGGCGGGCGCTTCGAGCGCTGCAGCACCGGCAGCGACAACAGCCGCAGCGAGCGCCGTACCGAGCGCAGCTTCAGCTCCCGCCGCCGGTGAAGATCTCACCGGCGAGGCCTTCCTCAAGCTGCTCAAACTACCCGAAGGCTCGAAGGCGCAATCGGTGCCCGGCATGGAGGGCTTCGGCTTTCTCGGCCCGGCCGATACCAAGCTCGCCGACGTTGGCGCTGGCCGACCGAAGAAGTGGGGCACCACCAGCTTCGGCGGGATGACGATGGCCACGCTGCTCGTCAACCACGAACAAGACGAAGGCGAGAAGTGTATGAAGCTCGCTGACGCAAAGGCCAAGCTCGGCAGCGCCAAGATCGTGAAGGAGCAGACCTTCTCGATCCCGGTCGTTGAGAAAGATGGCAAGTACACCGACTACGGTGATGAGGCGGCCGAGCTGCTCGTATTCGAGCGCGATGGCAAGCAGGGCTTCTACGCTCACAAGGTCTTCGACCACGGGGATGACGCCACGCGCATCTGCTGCACCGCTGGCGCCGCCGCCGACGCCAAGGAGCTCAAAGGCAGCGCCGACGCCGCGCAGATCGAAGCGATGAGCGCCGTGTGTTTGAGCTGGAGCTTCAAGTTCTAGAGCGAGCGGCCCAAGCTCAGAGCGGCGCGATGCCGTAACGCTCACGCAACCCCAGGAGCGGCTCGTGCATCACCGGCCAAGGGTCCCAGCCCTTGGTCGGGTCGATCGTGCAGGCCGAGCCGCGCTCGAGCGCCTTCCACATCAGCGCCAGATCGAGCTTGCCGCGCGAGCCCGTTGCTACCGGTGACATCGCGAGCCCGAGGTGAAACTCGGCGATGCCGAAGAGCACGAAGGAGAACGGGTCGTGCTCTTCTTTGCGACAACCGGCGTGGAACGCGAGCACCTGCAGCTCGCCTTCTGGATCTGTGCCGTAGCCGGAGAGCACGTGGGTGAGATCGTGAAAAGCGATCACCTCCGCTGGGCTGCCCTTTTCGCCGGGGAAGGAGTAGCCGTTGCCGCGGATGAAGTCGAAGTAGCCGCGGCCGAGCGAGCCCTCCGGCGCATGTTCGAGCGCGCGATAACGTGAAGCGATCTCGGCGTCTTCACGCAGGCCGGCCATCGCCGCGAGGCTGCGCGCGAGCCAGCCAACGCCCTTCTCGGCGGTGAACTCGAGCAGCTTCTCGCGGGCGAAGAAACGCCGGGCGATGTCGAAGCGCGCACGCATGAAGTGCTGCTCGGCGAGCTTGTGCAACGTTCCGAGGTCGGTCGCTTCCACCTCGAGAGCCCGCGCGAAGCGCTCGATCAGCCTGGCCTCGGCCGGGCTCGCCTCGCCATCGATCAGCGAGAGCACGATCATCCCGCGAATGATTTGCCGCCGCGCCGCCGGGTCGCGAAGCGCGAGCGCGAGCTCCTCTGGTTCGATCGGCGCGAGCGTCTCTACCTCGATATCGCTGCCGAAGATCTGCTGCGCTGTAGCGATGAAGTTCCGCTCGGCGTCGGAGATGGCGCCGTCGGCGCTGGCGACCATCTTCATCGCACGCAAGCCAAACGGGAGGATCTCGGGAGAAGGGCGGAGCAGCTGCATCGGCGGATGTTAACCGCCTAACAAGGCGATGGAGTGACTTTGGCGGCTGGCAGCGAGCGGTCAGTGTGGGCTCCCGGCGTTCGTCAGGGTGGGCTATGAAGCTACCGGTGCGCACCGTCCGAGCCACTCGCTACGTGATGCCTTTCCGTCAGGGCGGCTCGGTGCCCGCGCTGGTCGAGGGCGACGACGATGGCATGTACGTGGTCAAGCTGCGCGGCGCGAGTCAGGGCGAAAAGGCGCTGATCGCCGAGTTCGTGTCCGGGGAGCTCGGCCGTGCGCTCGGACTTGCGGTACCCGAGCTCGTGTTCGTGGAGCTCGATGCGGCGATCGCCGCGGCCGAGCCGGATCCCGAGTTGTGTATGCCGCTCAGCAAGAGCCTCGGCTTGAACCTCGGCTTGGATTTTTTGCCGGCGAGCGTGACGTATGATCCGCTGGTGGGGCCGCATCCCGACGCCGAAATGGCCGCGCGCATCGTGCTCTTCGATGCCTTCGTCAGCAACGTGGACCGCACCGTGCGCAACGCCAATCTGCTTACCTGGCATCGCTCGACCTGGCTGATCGACCACGGCGCTTCACTCTACTTCCATCACGGTTGGCGGCCCGAAGACCCGCTCGAAGGCAGCGCTGACCCCTTCGCCGAGGTACGCGACCACGTGCTGCTCACCAAGATCGGCGCTGGCTCCACGAGCCTGCGCTCAGCCGCAGAACGGATGCGCACCACGCTCGACGATTCGCTGATCGACGGGCTAATCGATCGCATCCCCGAGGCTTGGCTCGCATTGGATCGCGCTTGGGATGACGTCGCCTCGCACCGCGACGCCTATCGAGCGTGGCTGCGCGCTCGTCGCGAGGCCATCCCGTTGCTATTGCAAGAGGCGGAGCGTGCGCGTGGCTGAAGCCTACGAATACGCCATCATCCGCGTGGTGCCGGATCTGGTTCGGGAGGAGTTCGTCAACGTCGGCGTGGTGGTGCTGTGCGAGGCCCGCGGCTACTTATGTGCGGCCACCGATGTCGACTTGGCGCGGCTGCAGGCGCTTTCGCCCAAGGCCGACGCTGAGCTGATGCGTGCGCACGTCGAGGCCATCGTGCGGGTCTGCAATGGGGAGGGCCCGATGGGCGCATTGCCGCTGCGCGAGCGCTTTCGCTGGCTGGTCGCGCCGCGCAACGCCGTGGTGCAGACCTCCTGTGCGCACGGCGGTATGACGGACGATCCTGCGGCGACGCTCGCGCGGCTGCTCGCAAGAATGGTCCAACGCTAACGCCGCGCCTCGTAGACTGCTAACGATGCGACCCGAACAAGCGTACGTCTACGTCGGCTTCTGGGTCGCTTTGCTGCTTGCTTCGCTGGTGGTCGCCGTCCGACAGCGGAGTGGGCTGAGAGCGTCGCTGAAAGGCTACGGACGCGCGCTACGAGCGCCCTGGAAGCTCGTCACCTACGTCCTCTCCGCAGGGTCGTTCATTGTGTTAGCACCCTATTCGGGGGACCCGACCTGGGACCACGTCGACGCTGCGTTCATGTCGGGCCTTACGATCCTCACCGCGCCGTGGAGCCTCGGGACGCTCTATCGCGCAGGCCGTGGGACCTTGCCGAAGGCGCTGATTTTACCTGCCGTAACGGTGTGGCTGTTCTCAGCCAGCTGGTCGTACGACCTCTACATTTGGTGGCGCGACGGCCACTACCCGCCGAGTTGGTTTTGGAACCTCATTGCCTCCTCTGTGCTCTACGTCGCGGCCGGCATGCTCTGGAGCCTCGATCACCGCGCCGGGCGCGGCGTGCATTTCGCCTTTCAGGAGCCTGCCTGGGCGCTGCCTTCCTCCGACCTACGCATCGTCGGCTACGGGCTCGCCTTCATCCTGCTGGTGGTCGGCATGATGCTTCCGTTCGCCTGGGACCCGATCGCTGAGCTGCTCCAAGCTCGCTGAGCGAACGCCGGCTCGGCCTAAGGTCGCAGCCGCACGCTCAGTGCACACCGTCAGCCCTCGCGCAGCTCTTCGAACTGCGGTGTGCGATCGTCGAGCTCGCTCGCCGAAAGCCAAAGCCGGAGCAAATGGCGCCGGCGGTTCGGCTCCGCTTCATCTTGGTAGGCGTCGCGAGCGTGCAGCAGATAGGCGTTGCGCAACCACTGGACGTCGCCCGGCTCGAAGTCCATCGCCAGCGAGAGTTCCGGCTCGTGGACGATCTGCTGATAGAGCGTGAACGCCTCGGCGTGCTTCGGCGACCAGCGCGGCACGCTCTCGAGCTGTTGCGCGCGCTCGAGGTACCACGGGATGAAGAAGGTCTCGGTCTTCGCGCCGCTTTCGGTCACGATCGGCCGCGGGAAGGCCTCGGGGAGGCCGCGTGCCTTGCCGCCGGGCAAATGAAAGAACCACGGCTCGAGCAGCAGCTCCGCCAGGTCGGGCCTGAGCTCTTTCATCCGCTCGAACACCCGCACCGAGCTGACCACGCGGCTCGCTCCGCCGAGGCGCGCGCCGCGCAGGCACAAGAGGCCGATCACATCCGCTCCGTCGGTGTGGAAGTCCTGCGCTGCGCACGTCCGATACAGACGGACCTCGGGGTTCGACGGGTCATCGCCTTCATCGCGGACGTGCGTGAGCGTGTCCCCGTCCAGGTTTTGCTGCATCGGGGTCCCGAGCGCCTCCCCCATCGCCCGATACAGCGCCGTGACATCCGCCAGCGGCCGGTCGACGATCGGAAGACCACGCACCAGGATGAAGCCGAGACCGTGTGCCAGCGCCTGCATCGATGCGCGCGTCGCTGCAGTGAGCAGCTCACGCGCCTTGCCGCCGAAGTTCGGATCGCTGGTAGCCCCGGCGTCGAGCAGCCGTGCGAGGCCGTCGCGCGTCGCTGCAGCGAGCTCAAAGCTGAAGCGACCAGGATCGCCGCTCAACGTGGAACCTACGAAGTCCCCAGCTCGCAAACTCATGCTCGTACTCATCGTCGACCTCCGACTCCCCTACGTTGACGGGATATCCGCCGAATGGACGCAGAGATAAATTAGCCAGGAGCAGAAACGCGACAGACGTTATCAATTTTGCGACAGCAGGTCAGCGAACGGCCGACGTACAGCGGGCCATGCGGTTCGCAACTCCCATGAAGTTTCACGGTCAGGCAAAACCCACTCGATGGGCGCGCGCCGCGTTGTTGCTCACCCTGCTTGGCTTGTTTCTTAGCCTTGGTTGCAAGCGTCGCCGGGATGAGGCCAACAAGCAGCCAACGCGGCTGATCGTGGGCTTCAAAACGGCAGCAAAACTCGGCTCCGATCGGGTTGTTTACCTCGGGGATAACGACCTCGCCAACGCAACGCTGGTGGTTGATGGGCGTGAAGCTGGCGTGCTCACAGCTGACGCGGAAGGTCCTTCCATCGTCATCGAGCTCCCTGAGGGCAAGGCGCTCTACGACCGCTCCCTGACGCTCGCGTTGCGTTTGCCAACGCCCTGCGGAACCTACCTGGACGTCGCGCTCCCCGACTACGGGACGAATCTGACCTCGCCCGAGGACGAAGCGCGCGCCCTACGAGGTGAGGTAGGTATGCGCGCCGAGATTCGGCTGGGAGAAACGCCAATCCCCGTGCCCTTCGCTGTGTGGGTCGATGACGTGGGCCAGGAGAAGGCACTCGTCGAGGTAGGCTCGGTGAAGGTCGAGGGCCGAGTGCCCAGGACCGACGGGAAGCAAGGACCCATGCCGGGCCGCCAAATGAACCTATGGGGCTTCAACTGCGCGCCAAGCCACGAGGTAAAGGTGGATGGCAAGCTGGTAGGTCAAGTTACGCCAGCCACCTCGAGCAAGGGCATCTTGATCTCGACCGAGGCTGGGCGCTGCTACGTTCGGCAGGTGCATCGCTACGCGAGCCAGTACGACTCCCTCGGCGGCGGCACCTCGGACTACGAGGTACCCCGGGGGCAGGCAGTGGCCATGCCCTGGGGCAGCTTTGACTATTTCCTGCGCAGCGCTCCCGCCAGCGTGGAAGGACCAGGCAGCACCACACGCAGTGCGCTCGAACGAACGGAGTGCACAACGCCCGCTAAAGGCAAAGCCAAGTAGCAGCCGCCGGCAAACCACATGCCCGACGCTCCCGTTCGGCAAAGTCGAATAGGCTGGTTCGCACAACGATGCTGCGAACGACGACCGCGGGCCTGCTGCTGAGCCTGCTCGCCGCGTGCGAGCGGCCAAAGACACGCTCTCCCGGCGCGATCGCCGAACCAGAGTTGTCGGTCTCCGCGTTGGGCGTGGAATCGGCCTCCGCCCCGGCTCTGCCACTCGACTCGGCTGCGCCGTCGGCCTCCGCTACGGCCAGCTCCGCGACGCCGACCGCCGGCTCGAGTTCGACGTTGGTGACGTCGTCGCCCAGCGCTTGGTCGAGCCCAGAGGACAACACCTACGAGGCGGTCCGCGAGTCGGGCAACCTGGTGATTCACGTGTACGTGCCCTTGTGTCACAACGACCAAGTGGACTGCGGCAGCTCGCTCGCCGGTAAGCCCGACAACCTGAAGCACAACCTCTATTGGGGCGCGGTGTTCGGGCAGAAGCGCTTCTTCAGTCGCAAGAGCAGCAAGTGGAGTGAGGTCGCGATCGAGAAAGGTTCCGGCAACGTACTCGAACGCGCGGTCTATCGCCGCAGCTTTCCCGGTGAGCCGTGGGGACGCGAGGCGCCGATCACCGCCTGGGTGGTGTTCGATGCGCTGCACGGCGACGCGATCGACGAGGCCATCGACGGGCTTTATCGCGAGGCCGCCAGTGGCGGCGTGCTCAAGCTGAACGACGGCGAAGAACGCGCGCTGCCGGTCAACGTGGTGGGCTACGCCGGTCACAACCGCATGATGGACGGAAAGAAGCCGCCAACGACGGAGAGCTCAGCGCCCATCCCGTCGTTCGTGTTCGCCTGCTACTCGCGCAGCTACTTCGAGGACGAGCTGAAGCAACGCGGCTCCACCCTGCTGCTCTCGACGCGAGCGCTGATGGCGCCGGAGGGTTACGCGGTGGACGGATTGGTCACCGCGCTCGCAGAGAACGCGCCGCGCGCCGAGCTGCGCCAAGCCGCAGCCAAGGCCTACGCAACGTGGCAAAAGATCTCGCTCGAGACGGCGCTACGGATCTTTTGAACGACGCGTAGGCTACTTGACCCCGAAGCCGATCGAGAGCGTCATCGCGTGGATGAAGTTGTTGTTGTAGCCGTCGCCGAACTCTGACGAAAGCGCCCTCGAGCCCGGCCCGCGCGCGCCTCCGCCCAGATAGCGGAGGTTCAAGAACGTCTCGATGAACTGGGTCGGCGAGTAGCCAACTCGCAGCGACGTATCGAAGAAGAGCCCCAAGACGGAGCCTTGTTCACTTGGGAACTGGATGGCGATGCCGTCGATCTCGGTGCCAAGGAAGACGTCGTTGTCGAAGGTGTAGCGCCCGCGGAGCTTGACCAGCGGGACGGGGCCGAGGTTCTGGCTGGTGCGCTGGAGCTTGCCGTCGAGCGACGAGAACTCGAGATCGGCGACGCGCAGCTGCATCGAAAGGCCTATCGCCAGCTCGTTGTCCCGGTCGGCGAGGAAGTCGTAGAGGTAGCTCAGCCGATAGTAGTCAAAGCCGTAGCGGAACTGCATCGGCGTGCCGGAGGGAAACGTCAAACCGTTGACCCGCAGATCCTCCGAAAGCGTCGCGCGGGTTCGAAGGTCGATCGGCTGATAGAGCAAAATCAAGTTATGCCGCGCGAACAGCTCGAGTTCGGCCGATAGCCGCCACGTAAACGAGGCCGAGGCCTGTCCACCGTCGCGTCGCCAATCGAACTCGGTGCCGTCACTGCCACCTTGATAGCGGTGCCATGCGACGAAGATCGCCCCAAGCTCGGCGATCGGCCGGACTCTGACGTCGGAGGTCGGGGAGTTGAAGGAGAACCCTCGTACGGCATCGTAAGGATCCGCCGGCGGCGCGATCGCGGGAGAGGTCGCGGACGCTTCAGCAGGCATGCTGAGCGGCGCGCTGGCGGCAGAGGTCGCCGGTGCCTCGGCTTGCGCGCTGGGCGGCGCGCTAGCAGGCAACGGAGGCGGAGGCGGCTCCTCCGACGGCGAGGGGATGCTCGCCGGCTGGGCGGCGCTTGAAGGCATTTCCTCTGGTGCGGGGGCGGGCGGTCGCTCTTGACCATACGCCTGCGAGCCAGGAACCAGCCCGAGCAAGGCGACGAAGGCCCCCGTCAGAAGTGGCAACGCAGTCCACGCGGTGCGCTTGGCGGGAGTTGCCAGTGAAGCCTCGCCGGCGAGCTCGCCTTGGGCGGGTTGAAATTCGTGAGCTGCTTTTGTCATGGGATCTCCGGTGCGCGCGGCGCGCCCACAGCCTGCACCGCATCGCCGTGCGCGTCTTTCGATATTGCTGATCTGACCTGCTCTCAGCGCTTACGCAACGTGGCAAAAGATCTCGCTCGAGGCGCCAACCGCACCCAGCTCGTGTTGGGCTCCGTGTTCGTCACGCTCGGGGCTCTGCTAGCGGGGCTCGGCGTCAGCCAGCTGCTGTTCTGGTGGTCGGGCACACTCGCGGGCTTGACGATCGAGCCAATCGTCCTGCCGCTGAGCCTGGTGTTTCTTGCGACGGGTCTCCCCCGACTGCTGCGAGCTCGCCGACTGCGTTGGCTCGAGCGGCACGGCGTTCGCGTGCCGGCAGAGGTGCTCGAGGTGATACCCACCCGTGAGGTCATCGACCGTCGGATTCCGGTGGTGAGGCTGAAGCTGCGCGTGCAGCCGACCGATGCGCCTGCGTTCATCACCGAACTTCGTTGGGCCGTAGGCTTCGAGCCGATGGCGGTTGGACGCCGAATCGAAGTGCGCCATCGGCCGGGAAGGCCGCGCTGGGTGGCAACGCTCTGAACGATGAAGCTCCGAGGGCGGGTTGCACGTGGCGCTCCCCCGTCCGGCTTTCGATCTATGTTTCCGAGCATGGGCCACTATCTCTCGGGCGATCTGCAATACGGGCAACTACGTCGTTTCAACCGCTTTCCGTTGATGGCTCAGCTGCTCGAGTGCGGCGAGATGCTAATGGTGCCGCGCTTCGAGTGGCACAACGCGGAGGACATCGACGACAGCGATCCATTTCTCGAGTCCGCGGATCGCGCAGCGCTCCCCGCATGGCTTGTTCCGGCTGCGGCCAACGCTGAGTGGTTGCGCGTACCCAGCCAGATCGAGCCGGTTTGGTTCGCCAAACAAGCGGCCGCGGCCTTACGGGCCGTCGTGAAGACCAGCCGCAAAGGTCGCCGTGGTCGGCTCAAGCTCGCCTTGCCCTTCGCCTTCTTGCTGCGTCGAGCGGATAGCGCGCGCGCCTTCACAAGGTTGAACCAACTGCTCACCCGAGCCAACGCGCCCATCATTCCCAGCGAGATGCCGGCGGGTTACGACGCTGAAGCGTTGTGGCCGTGGCACCAGCAGCACTTCCCCGCGCAGCTGCAGGCGCTGGAGCAGCGCGACCCCGAGGGCAGTTACCTCACGTTGCTGTTTGCACTGACGGCTCTTTTGAACTCCGAGCTCGAGTCGGTGTTCATCTGCGACGATGAAGGTGCGGTCGAGCTGAGCGACTTTGTCAAACGCAGGTTCTCTCGTTTGAACGGCTCCAAATCGAGCGCGCGCAGCCGACTCGAAGAGCTCGTTGGGAACATCTTTACCGCACTGAAGAAGCTGGAGAACGCCGAGGCCGAACGCGACGTCGGCTACGCGCTCAGCTACGTCAGCGATCTCGCCGAAGCGAGTGAACTGGCCGCGCAAGCCTACGTTGCCAGCGCGAGGCTCAAAGCCGAGTCGGATCTCGAGCAGGCCCGTTGTGATCTAGCGTGGGCCGACCATCTCGCAGGTGGGCGCTATCAAGGGCCGTATGCTGCGGAAGTCGAGCGACTTCGCTGAGTGACCCGCTACCTCTTGACGGCGCGCCTACCTCTTAGGACTCTGACCGGATGCGTCCCGTAACCGCTCTCGCTCTGCTCGCCGCTCTCAGCGTTCCATCGTTGGCTCTCGCCGAGGACGTTCGGGTCTTCATCCTGGCCGGCCAGTCAAACGCGGTGGGTTACGGCGAAGGGGCGGATCTCCCGGCCGCCTTGGCGAACCAAACCGACGTTCTTTACGACTTCTTCAACCCCGCTTCGCGCAGCGACCCCGACTACGCGAACACGGCATCGCTCGATTGGGAGCCGCTCACCCCCAAGGGCATCGGCCAGTGGTACGGCCCCGAGATCACCTTCGCGGATCAGATCAAGGCCGCCCTTCCGGATCGGCGCACGGCGATCGTCAAGGTGGCGGCGGGCGGTACCAACATCAAAGAACATTGGGAGCGCGGCCTGCCTTCGGATCAGAAGTATCCCGACAAGTCACAGCTCTTTCACTCGCTGATGGGCACGCTGGATTCGGCGGAATACTCCGAGGCCAACGGCAACCCGCTGCTCTACGCCGCAGAGCCAACCCGCTTGGACAACGCGCTCAATCGCCTAGAGACGCGCGGCGACAACGTCGAGTTCGGCTGCTTCCTTTGGGTGCAAGGCGAGAATGAAGCCGGCTGGAATGCAGCCTTCACCTACGAAGAAAAGCTCACCGGGTTGATCGCTGCGCTGCGTGAAGATTTGGGTACGCCCGAGCTTCCGTTCATCCTCGGACGGACCGCCTTGCAGCAAGGGCAGGCCCAAGGTGGCCCTTCACCCGATGCAAACTTGGCGGCCGTGCGAGCTGCACAAGAGGCGGTCGCTGCGGCCGACCCGTTCGTCGAATGGGTGGATATGGATGACCTACCCGGCGCAGGAGATAGCTACCACTTCGCGACCGAGGGCTATCAGCTCCTGGGCGAGCGAATGGCCACCGCCTGCGCCGATTTGGTGCAGCCGGGCTCCGGTGGCTCGGGCTCCGGTGGCTCGGGTGCAGGCGGTGAAGGTGGCGCGGCGAGCGGCGGAGCGAATGCTGGCGGTGCAGAATCGGGCGGAGGCGGTTCTGACGCGACAGGGCCCGCAAGCTCAACCAGCAGTGGCGGTAACAGTGACAGCAGCGATGACGGTGGTTGCTCGCATTCGGGGCGGCCAGCGTCATCGCACTTCTTGCTCGCGGTGGTCGGCCTTTTGGGCGTACTTGGACTTCGCCGACATTCGACGCGCCGATAGGCGGCCCTCCCCAGCGAAAGCCGTAGCCGGGCTCAGCGACCGGCGGTACAAACCGCCGCTATGAACACGGATGACTCGGGCGGGCATGAGAGCGGCCACCACCACGGTCCGCTGCTACCCATGTCGCTCGCGGCGCTGGGCGTCGTCTACGGCGACATTGGTACCAGCCCGCTCTATGCGATGAAGGAGTGCGTGCACGGCCCGCATGCCGTGGCGGCTACGCCGGAGAACGTGCTCGGCCTTCTGTCGCTGATGATTTGGTCGATCACCTTGGTGGTCAGCCTGAAGTACCTGGTGTTCGTCACGCGCGCGAGCAACCAAGGGGAAGGCGGCGGCCTGGCGATGTTGGCCTTGCTCCAGAGCGTGCTCGCGAAGCCGAAGGTCGCTGGGGCCATCGGCATCATCCCGGGCATCATCGTCTTCGGGGCGTGCCTGCTTTACGGCGAGGGCATCCTCACGCCGGCCATCAGCGTGCTCTCGGCGGTCGAGGGCTTGGGTGTGGCAACGCACACCTTGGATCCGGCGATCGTGCCGATCACGGTGGTGATCCTGATCGGGCTCTTTTGGGTGCAGAAGCGCGGGACCGCAACGATCGGCAAAGTGTTCGGGCCGATCATGGTGGTCTGGTTCGTCACGCTGGCCGTGTTGGGCGGCATCTCGATCGCGAAGTATCCGCAGGTCTTCGCCGCGGCCAACCCGGCCCACGCCGTTCGCTTCTTCGCCGCCAATGGCTGGCACGGCTTCGTGATCCTCGGTTCGGTGGTGTTGTGCATAACCGGCGGTGAAGCGCTCTACGCCGATATGGGGCACTTCGGCCGCAAGCCGATCCAAGTGGCTTGGTTCGCGTTGGCGATGCCGGCGCTGCTCATCAACTACCTCGGGCAAGGCGCGCTGATCATCACCCACCAAGACGACGTAGCGGCGGTCACCAAGAACCCGTTCTATTCGCTGGTGCCCGATGGGCCGTTCATCTACCCGATGGTGGCGCTCTCCACCGCAGCCACGGTGATCGCTTCGCAGGCGCTCATTTCCGGCGCTTACTCGCTCACGCGGCAAGCGGTGCAGCTCGGATTTTTACCGCGTATTCCCATCCGCCATACCTCGAGCCAAGCCGAAGGTCAGATCTACATCTCCTTCATCAACTTTGCTTTGGCAGTGGGCTGCTTGGCGTTGGTGTTGGCCTTCCGTGACTCCTCCAAGCTCGCTGGGGCGTACGGCATCTCGGTAATGGGAACGATGGCGATCACGTCCACCGCCTTCTTCATCGTGTGCATCAAACGTTGGAAATGGCCGTTGGTGAAGGCGCTACCGCTCTATCTGTTGTTCCTCTCGGTGGACCTGGCCTTCTTGAGCTCCAACATGCTCAAGCTCTTCGATGGCGGCTTCGTGCCGCTGATGATCGCCCTCGCCATCTTCTCGATCATGGTGGTGTGGAAGCGCGGTCGCAGTTTGTTGGCCGCCTACTTCGTTCGCGCGTCCAAGCCGCTCGATGAGTTCCTGAACGGTCTACGCGAGGGCATCTTCCGCGCGGTGGTGCCCGGCAGCAGCAACGAGCGGGTGATCAAGCTGGCGCGGGTCGAGGGCGTCGCTGTGTTTCTCACCAGCAACCCGGCGGGTACTCCGCCCTTGTTGATGCACCACTCGAGACACAACAAGGCGCTGCATGAAAAGGTGCTGCTGGTAACGGTGGTCAATCAATCGGTGCCGCGCGTGAGCGGCAAGCGGGTCGAGACCGAGAAGCTCGAGGCTGGCTTTTACCGCATCCGCATCAACGTCGGCTTCATGGAGACACCGGACGTTCCGCAGGCCTTGCGCGCGGCCAAGCCGGAGCTCGACTTCGAATGCAACGTCGACGACGTCACCTACTACCTCGGTCGAGAGACCTTGCTCGCCACCGAACACGGGCAGATGGGCAAACGCTCCGAACAGCTGTTCGCCTTCCTCACCCGCAACTCGCAACAAGCCTCCAGCTTCTTCGGTATCCCGGCCTCGCGCGTGGTCGAGATCGGGATGTCGGTGGACTTGTAAGCGGCCGCAGGCTCGCGCGGTCTGTCTACTTGCTGTCGAAGCCGAGGAAGAACGTCGGCAGCACCCCAGCGGCCAGGCCATCGGCGACCAGCGTTCTATCGGTGTCGGTGCGCACCACTCGGAAGCTTTGACCAACCAACACGCTCGCGTCGACGCCGAAGGTGAACTGCCTCCGCCTGCGGGGCGACTCGGAGCCGAAGCCGACGCCGAGCCTGAGCCGCGCCCCAGGCAGCAAGCCCGCAAACACGCTGGCGTCGGAGGTCTCTTTGTAGCCCTCGATATAGGTCGACTCCTGGAC
Source organism: Polyangiaceae bacterium (assembly GCA_044376115.1). Lineage (GTDB taxonomy): Bacteria > Myxococcota_A > Polyangia > Polyangiales > Polyangiaceae > Xiheicaenibacterium. Next base: position 124,434 of record JBILLK010000021.1, read on the forward strand.
GATCGCCCCGAACGCTAACTGCGGACCGACGGCGACGAACAGCGTGTCGAAGAACGTGGCCTCGCCCATCAGGTTCACGTAGCCAAGTCCGCCAAACGAGCTCTCGAAGGAAGCGTCTTGCGAGTCCAGGTACACCTGGCTGAAGCCGAACATCACGCCGGCGCTGAAGTAGCCCGCGAGCAGATCGTTGGCTTGAAAGCCGGACCGCCCTTCGAGTCCGAACATGTACACCGGCCCCGGCGCGAAGATGCTCGCCGTGGCTGAGACGCCCGAACGAAAACGCGGCGCGAACTCCCAGTCTTGGTCGAGGGCGGACGGCGGACTCGAGCGAGGGAGGTCGGGCCCCCACTCTTCGTCCTCATCGTCTTCGTCCTCGTCTTCCGCTTCGTTGGCGGCTTTCGCCTTCGGCCTCGGTTTGGCTTTCTCGGCGGGTGCGCCGTTCTCCCCAGACGGCGTAGTCGCAGCGTCAGGCGGGGTGGCCGGAGCCACGGGCGCGGTGGCCGGAGCTGCGGGCGGAGTGGCCGGAGCCGCCGGCGGAGTGGGAGCCGGGGCCTCCTGGGCGTGAACCAACGCAGGCGCAGCCAAGAGAGCGATGACGCAGAACCAGCGATGAGCCTTCACCTTCGGTCACTCCTTGCGTCCCCTCCGAACGTGGCTTCGCTCGGGCTGCGCATGCCTTCGTGATACCCAGGCTAAGGCGTTGAGGTTCCCGTCGGAAGCGTGCTCACGATTCAGCGCCGCGTAGCACCGCCCTGCGCTTGCTGCGCTGGGCTACCATCGGGAACATGAAGGCCAGCGCTTTCTACGGGCCTTTGCGGCTCATCGGGTACACGGCCATGCTCTCTGGCTGCAGCTACGGCGTGAGGGGTGGGCCAACCACGGTGCTCAACACCGCAGGAGTTGCATCGGTCGGCGGGGGTGTGACGGCGGGTTTCGGTCTCGCCGACGACCACGGGGAGCTGCAAGGCCTTCATGTCACTGCCAGCCTGTACAACCTCGGCTACGATCTCGTGGGGAAGGGGCTTGCGGGGCTCGGAGGCGCGGGCTTCGAATACTTTTACCAACCACTTGGTAGTCACCCGTTTGGCTTTCGCGCGGGACTCGAGACCGGACTTGGAGCGACGCCGCAATTCCCGTTTGGCCTCATCGGAGCCTCGGCCGGCGCACGCTACGCCTTCGTCGACGGAAACGAGTTTCCATTCGTCGATCTTGGCGGCTCGATCGGCCCCGGGATCGGCATGGATGGTGAGGCGGGAAGGTCCTCCCCGTGGGGACTTGCCGGCACGCTCAACCTTTCGATCGGTTGGCTCCACGTCGACCACATCGACATGAAGCTCTGACGTGCGGACTGCCAATCGACGCGATCGTCGCTCAGGCGAGCGGCCCGACAGCGGCCTCGACGGCACGGCGCACCTCGCCAGCGACCACGTGGCGCGCGAGCGCTTCGAAGTCGAGGTAAAGCGGCCGATCCTCCTCCAAGCTCTTCACCACCTCGCGCACCGAAGCGAACGCCGCTTCGATCGCCTTGGCGGCCTGCAGCGGCCTGCGCAACTCCACGCCAGCGCAGGCGACCATCAGCTCGATCGAGAGCACGTTCTCGGTGTTGCGCACCACCTCGGCGAGCTTCTTGGCGCTGATGCTCCCCATGCTGACGTGATCTTCACGACCGGCGCTCGAAGGGATCGAGTCGACGCTGGCGGGGTGACACAGCACCTTGTTTTCGCTGACCAGCGAGGCCGAGGTGACCTGCGCGATCATGAAGCCCGAATGCAGCCCGCTGTTTTTTGCGAGGAAGGGCGGCAAGCCGCTGGAGAGGGCCGGGTTGACCAGCTGCTCGACCCGACGCTCGGAGATATTGCACAGCTCAGCGCAAGCGATGGCCGCCAGATCCAACGCCAGCGCAACCGGCTGCCCGTGAAAGTTACCGCCGGAAACCAGCTCCAACGCACCGTCTTGATCGAATAGGACGGTGGGGTTGTCGGTCACGCTGTTGACCTCCACGCGCAGCACCTCGGCCGCATACGCGAGTGCATCACGCGTGGCGCCGTGCACCTGCGGCATGCAACGCAAGGAGTACGGGTCTTGGACTTTGCCGCAGTCTTTGTGGCTCGCCATCAGCGGGCTGTCGGCTAGGAGCTGGCGCAGATTGGAGGCGACAGCCGCTTGCCCCGGATGCGGCCGCAATTGCATCAGCCGTGCGTCGAACGGCGTCTTGGTGCCTTTGAGCGCCTCCAGGCTGGTCGCTCCGCAAATGTCCGCCATGGTCGCGAGCTCCTGCGCGCGCACCACCGCTAACGCGCCGAGCGCGGTCATGTATTGCGTGCCGTTGATCAGCGCGAGGCCCTCCTTGGCAGCGAACACCACCGGCTCGAGCCCTGCGCGCTGCAACGCGCCCAAGCTCGGCTCGGTCTTCCCGTCTGCGGTCAGCACCTCGCCTTCGCCCATCAGCGCCAGCGCCAAATGCGCGAGCGGCGCAAGATCCCCCGAAGCACCGACGCTGCCTTGCGAAGGCACGCGCGGAACGACGTCGGCGTTGAGCATCGCCACCAGCAGATCCACCACCAGCGGCCGTACGCCGGAACAACCGAGCGCCACCACCTGCGCGCGCAGCACCATCATCGCGCGGACCTCGGCGCGTCCGAGGTTGGGCCCGACGCCGCAAGCGTGACTGCGCACCAAGTTCTTTTGCAACGCGGTGATGTCCGCTTGCGAGATGCGCGTCTCGGCCAGCGCGCCGAAGCCGGTGTTCACACCGTAAACGAAGGGCCCGGCGTCGCCGGCTCGAACGATCTCCTCGATCGCCTCGCGCGAGGTTTGAACGCGCGCCCGCGCTTCATCACACAACTGCACGGGGCGTAGACCTCGCGCAACGTCAACGAGGTCTCGAAGGGAAAGCGGCTTGCCGATCGTAACGGGCTGAGCGTTCATCGGGCCCAGCAAAGGTTAACTAGCGCGAGCGGTCAACACGTCGAAGTGACCGGCTTGCTGCCAAGTTTGCTGGTCCATCTTTTTCGTTCGATCACGGCTTACAGCGGGGCGGGATCCGGCTAGCAATGGATCCCCTTGTTGAGCCGACGCGAGGATCCATTTCCGTTCGAGGCCGTGCGCGACCTCTTGGGGATCGTTCGTGCGATCTACGCAGCGGCTCGGGTTCGGCAGGCCGGCCGGGTTGAACTCCAACGCATCGCGGCCGTTGGGCGCGACCTGTCCGAGGCGCTCGAGCTAGCGGTCAGTTCCAGGCCCGATACAGTGGGGTATCGCGCAGCGTGGACGCGAGCCGAGATGGGCACGCGCAAAGCGGCCGAGCTCGTGGACGCGCTCACGCCCGCCGAGCCGCTCCTCAACGCAGCGCTCGGTCGCGTCACCGGCACCCGCGCGAGGAAGCGCAAGTCCGAGTCACGCTGAACCTCGCGCGGTAGACGCGCGACGCGAGCTAAGGCACCTTCGCTCGATGAACGTAAAGTCATCGATCGCGGTTGTCCTCATCGTCGCAGGCTGCGGGGACGACGCGAGCTCGACCACCGGAGCGGGCGGCGGAACGGGTGGCGCCACGACCTCGACTTCCTCGGGACCGACGAGCACGTCCTCAGGCGCGGAGGGCGGGTCGACGTCGTCGACCTCATCGTCGTCGTCCGACAGCACCACGACCGTCTCGAGCTCGAGTCAGGGCGGAGCGGGTGGAGGCACCGGCGGAGCCGGCATGGGCGGCGGTACCACGGGCATCGAGGAGGCGCTCGCGGCCTGCGAGCAATGGCGCGCGGGCTATAGCGAGGTTTCCCTCCTTCTCGGCTGCAACGACCCCGACGTCGATGACCCGACGTACTGCGACGAGTTCGCCGCCAACGACTGCCTCCTGGAGTCGGGAGCACTTTGGGCCTGCGAAGCGCCATCCTTCATCGAGAGCAACTGCGCGTGTGTGGACCCGAAGAACGGGCCTTTCCTCGATTGTGTGAACGACTGCGCGGTGGAGCTGCAAAACCTCATCAACTGCTTCGGCTCCTGATTGGAAGCCCGCGCCCCTCGCTCAGCTTCCAGCCATCTTCAGCGCGTAGGCTGAGATCGCGCGATTGCCGAGCGCCTCACCGCCGCTGGCGATGAGTTGCCATTGCTCGGTGGAGAGCGTGAGGGAGCGCAACTCCGAGCGCAGCACCGAAGCGACGAAGCGCGGCTCTCCGCAGAAGAGGGCGCTGAGCAGTTGCTCGCGCTCGCCGGGGCCACCGCGGGCGAGCGCGTCCTGCGCCTTGGCTTCATTCTTGGCGTTGACGGCCTCGACCATCAGCTCAACGGCAGCCGTCGCCGCGCGCCGCGCAGCCTCGGCCTTTTGCTCGCGAGCATGCGCCTCGTCTCGCGCCTCAGCGGCGCGGTCGCGCTGTGCGAGGTACGCCTCGCCAAAACCTTTCTCCACCCGGTAGTCGCCGTTGCATACAGCCTCGGCGTAGGACGTGAGCCACGACTCGACCGACGGCGCCAGCAGGTGAAGGCACGGGGAGTCGTCGTGGGCAACGCGGAACACGCGGCCCGAATCGGCGTTCACGGCCACTCCGTCGGAGTCGCGCGCACAAATCATCAGCCAGGCCTGCGAGCCGATCTCCGCGGCGTTGAGGCCCGAGTCAGCGAGCGCGCGAGGGGAGCTCGTGCTGTACTGCACGTACTCGGCGAACTGTTCACTATCTGCTTGGGCGCTCGAGAGCAGATCGTACGTCTGGTAAAAGCCGTCTTGCTCGGCGAGCTGGCCGTCATGCACCGACCAAAGCGCGCGCAGCGCCACGGGCAACCGGAAGCCGAGCCGCGCCTCCGCCGCCTCGAGGTCCTCCTCCGACGCTCCCGACGCGAGGTTGCTGGCGATCGCCTTGGCGCCGTGCTTCATCATCCAGCCTTCGATGCGCGAGAATGCCGTCTCGATCGTACTCATCGCGCAACGTTAGCGGAGTTCGTCCTGGCGTGCGTCGCGGTTGGGCGCCGTGGACCGCGCTTCGGGCTACGCTGCAGGCAACGATGACCTCTGCTCCGCTCGCCCCGACCACAAATCAACCTCGGATGCTGGTCGCCCCCGAGCTGCGCAACGTGGACTACAACCCAGCGACCGATGCTCCGTTCGGTCCCAAACTACCAACGCTGAAGTCGGTGCTCGATTGGCTGATCCCGCCGAAGCTGATGCCGGTACTCACCGCCTGGGGGCTGCTCGCGGATCGCGTCTACCCGTGGACCGCCATCACTTGGATCAACAGTCGCACCACGGGCACCAACACCGGTCCCGGCTTCAACCCTTTGCTCAACTCCTACGACGACAACACCCGCCCCGACCGCGAGAGCCACGTCGAGTTTCAAACCCCCGGCGGCTACTACAACCTCTCGGGTCCCTACATGCCTATGCTCGAAGGCCTGCCGCAGCTGCTACCGCGTTATCAGTGGCTCGCCACGAGGCCGCTCGCGCTCGATCTGGCCGGGCAAACCATTCTGCCCCCGGGCCCCGGCAGCTTCGCACGGATGCTAGAGGCTGCACGCACGGCCGCTCCTCCACTACTCGAGAACGTCGCTGGCTACCGTGAGAACCGCACGCGGCTCTCAGCGCATGGCAAGACCGTGCTGACGAACGCGCTGCTGTATGAACCAACACAGGCCGATCCCGGCATGCTCGCGGCGGTGATCGCCGCGCTCTACGGCGCCACCGAGCTCGCCGACGAGATCGGGCAATGCATCCTCAGCCCAGACCCGCTGTTTGCAGCCACCGCCAAAGTCGCGGCGAGCAAGCTCGGCATGGGGGCGATCGTGACCGGCCAACCAGAAGAAGTGACACCCTTCCTCCACCCCGCCGACGCACAGGCCTTACGAGCCTGGTAGCAGGAGCGCGTCAAACCACGTAGGCTGCGCGCACCTTCGGGAGGAACGACGTGCCGCGACTCGAGCGAATTATTCCCGCTGTACCTGCTCGAAGGGCGGTCAATCCGTTCACCAAAGAAGCCTTCAAGGTCCCTGCGGTGCCAGCCTCCACGTGGGTCTTCGAGATCGAGCAAACCGGCGCCCTCCTCCACCTCGCGCAAGGCGAACTGGGCAATGAGCGCATCAGCAAGAAGGCCTTCCCGAACGAAGAGGCCGCCACCAGCGAGTACCATCGGCAGATCAAGCGCAAGCTACGCCAGCACTATGTCGCGAGCGGGCCTGCACGCCTCCTGAGCTCCGGTGACGGTTCACTTGCGGGAGGCCAACCTCACGATGATTCGCCGCCGCCCTCCTTGATCTGGCTCGAGCAGGCCTTCGCCAGTGAGGACGAACGCTTCGTCAGCGAGCTCTTTCGCTTTCACAAGGTCGAGCAGGCGGCCTCCTTCGCCAAGAGCTGGATCGCGGATACGCGGCCGTTCGCCCGCCGCGCGCTGCTCGCCTACGTCGCGGATGGCTGTGATCGCATGGGTCACAAAGCGCTCGTCAAAAGGCTCTTCAAGCAGGCCGAACAAGCTGAGGATGACGAGCTGATGGGCCACTTCATGGTCGCGTTCGATCGGCTGGTGAAGCGCTCGCGCGTGGTTCGTCGTGGCGTCGGCTCCTTCGTGTTCGACCCTGCGCTCCGCGCGCAGCTCGGCGAAGGCGAGAAGTCGGAGCAGTTCTCGATCGCGACCCGTCGCTACCTCGCGCGGCGCGCGTTTCGTTACTTCAGGCTACTCGGGCGAAAGGACGTCGCGCGCTACGGACGCGCGATGCGCCATACCTTGAGCCTCTATCGCGATGAACACCTCAGCCAGCCGATGCGCCTGCTCGACGCTTGGGGCCTGGCCAACGCGCTTTATGGCCGCTCTTCGGTGCTCGAATTTCGGCCGCGAGGCATCCGCCTCGCTGCCGGCCAAACGCTCGAGTCGCTGCGGCCCGCGCCCTTCTTGCCCGAGGCCTTCACCGGCTGCTTCGGTGAACTCGTTCCGCTGCTGGCCCGCTCCAACTCGCGGCCGGTTCGGCGCTTCTTCAAGGAGCTGCTCGAGACCAATCACAAGCAGGAGCTCGCTGCGCTCACCATCCCCGAGCTGCGCGGTCTTTTGTCGAGCCCCCACGATGAAGCGCACGAGCTCGGAGCCACGCTGCTCAAGACGGCCAAAGGTGCCGAGCGGCTCACCGTCGACGAGTGGCTCGCCCTGCTCGATACGCCCAACCTCGACATCGTCGCGCTGGTGTGTGAGGCCATCGCGCAGCACGTGACGCCGGCGCGCTTGTCGCTGGCCCAAACCATCGAGCTTGCCTGCTCCAAGCGCGCGCCGGTGGCGCACCTCGGGCTCTCTTGGTTCTTGGCGAAGCCGCTCGAGAACGAGCAGGACCTGCGGGTCGCGACCACGCTCGGCCGGGCAACGGTCGAGGCGGTCCGTCGGCAGGCCGCCGATCACCTGCGGTCGAAGTTGCTCAAGCTCAGCTTCGCCAGCGCGGAGCACTTGCGCGAGCTGATCGACGCGCCTTACGCCGACGTCCGCGCGGTCGGGCTCGAGCTGCTGGCGAGCGAGCCCAAATTCGCTGAGAGCACCATGCTCTGGTGGGCGCTCTCCGAGTCACCCTGGAAAGACGTGCGAGCCTTCGCCACCAAACACAGCAAGCGCTGGCTTGCGGCGAAGGACGAGCTCGCGGCGCCCAAGACGGCCCAGTTCTTCGCCACCACCATGCTCTCGATCCACGGCGGCTCGAAGGCCAAACGCAAGGCCATGCGCGACGTCGTGAGCCACGCAGTAAGCCCATCGAAGGAAGCACCGCAAGCCGAGGTGCTCGCCCTGGTGCGGCACGTCGCGCGCAGCGTTCGCCCCACCGAACGAGCGATCGCCTTGGCAGCGCTCGCGCGAGCGCTCCGCGTTCGTCCAGAGCTCGCAGACGCGGTGCGCGAGCTCCTGCCCGAAGTCTCTTTCTCCGGAGTGACCACCCAATGAGGCTCGATCTTCGTTACCTCGGCGCGAGCGGCCTCAAGACCACCACCGGCGGCGCGAGCGCCCTCGCCTTCGCGCCGAACCTCGCGCGCCCCAAGGTCTTCTTCGACGCGGACCTGGTCCACCCGGTTCGCTATCGCGAGGCGATGAGCGCGCTGCACGACGTCGTGGTCGGCGATCTACGCTTCAAGAAGAAGGACAAATCCGCCTATGAAGCGTGGAAAACCGAGCAGCGAAACCAGGAGCAAACGCTTCGTGCCCAGCTGACCGACAACACCATCAAACGCGAACTGGCGAAGATGAAGGCCGAGCCCATCCCAGCGGATCTCGATCAGCAGTTCCGCGACGCGCACCGGCTGTATTGGAACCGCCGCGTCGCTTGGGCCGGAGAGCTGATGCGCAATGATCCGGATCTGTTCCGTGCGCTCGTCCCGTGTGACCCGGTCGTCACCGTCGCGCCGGATTGCGTGTTCTTCGAATGCTTCTCGAAAGACGAGTCGGCTTACGGTTGTTTATCGGTCGCGCGCGACGCCTTTCGTGCCGAGGCCGGCGCCGGCCTAGGCACCACCAACGTCGACTACTCGCTCGCGCTCTACGATCACTTCCAATCGCTACGCAGCTATCGCTCGACGCGCCTGCTCGTCGATCCGAGCGGCTTCGAGGTGAAGACCGAGGGGCACAGCGACGTACGCGAGGAGAAGATCGATCTGCCGCCGTCGTGGTTGCGCGGCTTCGGTCAGCTGCAAGCGGCGATGGCGCTTCCCTGCCGCAAGCTCACCCTCTCGGTGGACGTCGTTTATTCGATCCTCGCGCACCTCAAACGGCACCGGGAGAAAGAAGGTCCGCGCAGTTTGCGCTTCAAGCTCGAGCCCGGCAAACCGCCGATCGTGGTGATCGAGCCGTGGGGGATCGAGCTCGTTTCGCGCGGTCCGGTGTACCGCGGCGCGGTGAAAGAGGACGTTCGAATCTGGGGACGTCGCCGGCTATTCGCACTCGCACGCACGCTACCGCTCGCCGAGTCCTACGACCTGCGGCTGTTCGGCACCGGCCTACCGAGCGTGTGGACGGCCAACATGGCGGAGATGCGCTTCACGCTCGCGCTCTCCGGCTGGACCACCAACGACTGGACGAGCGGCAGTGCGCTGGAGACGCTGTTCGCCGAGCTGCGCCCCGACCGCGCGCTGGTGGATCGCGCTGCGACTCACCTGGCCGAGGTGCAGCTGAGCTCACGCAGCGCGCTCAGCCAATCGCTCGGTGCCAGCGAGGTCTCGCTCGACGCGGCGCTGTTCGCGCTCGCGCGCCGCGGGCAGGTGGTGTTCGACTTCGCGAGCGAGCTCGTGCGCTTTCGTTCGATCATGCCGAGCGCGCTCTCGGAGACGTTGCTCGGCAGCGAGCCGCTGGAGATCAAGGAAGGCCGCGCGCTCGCAAGCTCGGTGCAATTCACGCGCACCGATCGAGTGGACGCAGGGGTGATCGCCGTGGCGAAGTTCGGCACGATGGAGGTCGAGGCGCTGATCGATCGCGACGGGCAGATCAAACGCGCGACCTGCAATTGCTCCCACTTCTTCAAGAACCGTCTGCGCAAAGGCCCGTGCCGTCACCTGATGGCGATGCGGCTCGCGCTCGAGCCGCAAGAACCGCGGGCCGCTGCGCCTCAACCGGCGCCGGTTCGTTCGCCCGAGCCGCAAGCAGCGGCCGCTCCCAACGCTGCTCCGCCGGCCGACTCGGTGATGCAGATCCAGCTCTTTTCGGCGCCCTGCAGCGAATTCCTCGAGACGCTGTCCAAGCAACGCGGCCTTCCCTTCGACGAGCTCTTGGTGCGTGGCTGGAAGATCGCCCGCGCCGAGGTGGCCGCGCTCCAGCAAGCGCCCGCCGTGCCTGAGCTCGCTGAAACGACAGCGCGCACGGTCTACTTACCGCGCGCCATCGCCGAGGAGATCCACAAGGAGGAAGGCCGGCTCAAGTTGCCGTTCCCGTGGGGGCGCTTGCTCGGCTGGGCCAACTGGCAGGTGCGCAACGCCCTGAAACTTTCCACATCGATCGGCAGCTGACACTAAGATGCAACCCGTTCACTTTTCGAGAGAGGTCCGAGCGCACGAGCCCATCATGCCGCGGTGTTCCGCCGCGGTGGAGTTTGACCACCACTGCCTACCCACGCCCGATGTTCTTTGGGCCCAAAGGCTCCATGCACGCCCAACTGAGGCGACGACAAGCGTCTCGGTCTCCGCATGGAGCCTCTGGGCCTTCGTGATCGGACGCGGTCCTTCGCACGAAGTCGAGTTCTCGGGCCTCTCTCGAACGGTGAACAACGCATCTCCGCAACCCTCGCGGAGCCGCGGCGAATGAGCCTCTGGGGCAAGGTCAAAAGCTTCTTCGGCGGCGGAGCGAGCGGTGGAGACGGCGGCGATGGTGGCCCGAAGGATCCGGCCGCGATCATCGAAGCCGCGGTTGCCAGCGCGCCCGCCTCTACCTCGCCCGCCGCCGTGCGCGCTGTCGGCGCGGCGATCCTTCAGCTGGCCTCGTCCGGGAAGATGTTCTCCTCCGGCGAGTTCATCACGCAGGACCATCGCGCGCGCATTTTGGCTGCCAAACACCTCGAGGCCTGCGGGCTGCTCGTGGCGCTCGGCTACCAAAAGACCGATCGCGTTTACCACCCGATCGGCGAGGACCCGCAGGCGTTCGCCCCTCCCGTCTCACAACCGCCCCCGCGCTCGTCGAGCTTCACCGCCCAGCCGCAAAGCCCAGCTCCGCAACGCCCGTCGGTGGCCGGCCCTTCGAATCAAGGTGGTGGCTATCGTCAGGCGCCTCCGCGCATCGATCCGAACCTGCCGGATCCGTACGAGGCCCACGACATCCTCGGCCTCTCGCCCGAGGAGACGCGCAAGCGCTCACTCAAAATCAATCCGTATGCGACCGCCTGGATCGGACGGGTCGATACCATTCCGCCGCAGAGCGACGAACGCACCGCGCTGATCGATCGCGGGCTGATCCTCCGCGGCATGCTCACGCAAGACCAAATCCGCGAGATCCATCGCATCGGTGATGCCTGGCTCAAACATCACGAGTCGCACAAACTGGCGAAGGCCGCGGCCGCTAAATCGGTGGACCTGTTCCTCGAGGGCGAACGCCAACGGAAACTCGCGGTCAAAGAGGAGAAGCGGCAAGCCGCTCAGATCAAACGCGCAGACCAGCGCAAGGCCGTCGACGAGCGGAAAAAGAACGACATCGTTTATTTGGGCCGCGACGTCTCCGCGCGCCTCGCAGACAGACGCTCCAACGTCGAGGCGCTCGCGGCCGCGGGGCTACCGTTCTTGGCGACGCCCGCCGACGTCGCTGCGGCGCTCGGCCTGAGCATCGGCGAGCTTCGTCACCTCGCCTTCCACGCAGAGGCCCCAGAGCGCACGCACTACGTCACCTTCGAGGTACCGAAGCGCTCTGGCGGCGTGCGTCTGCTCGCGTCCCCGCACAAACGAGTGCGCGCCGCGCAGCAGTTCATTCAGGACCAGATCCTGGCCAAGCTGCCGCTGACCGAGCAGGCGCACGGCTTCGTACCCAACCGCTCGACGGTCTCCAACGCGCGCCTTCACACCCAGCAGAGCTTGGTCATCAACCTCGACCTGAAGGACTTCTTCCCTTCGATCACCTTCCCCCGCGTGCGCGGCCTGTTCGAATCGGTCGGCTACTCGCAGGCGGTGGCGACCATCCTGGCGCTGATCGTCACCGAGGCACCTCGCATGAAGACCGAGGTCGACGGCAAGACGCTGTGGGTCGCCGCCGGAGACCGCGCGCTTCCGCAAGGCGCCTGCACCAGCCCGACGATCTCCAACTTGGTCGCGCGCAAGCTCGATCGGCGGCTCGGCGGTTTGTGCAACAAGCTCGGCGTGACCTACAGCCGCTACGCCGATGATCTCACCTTCAGCCTGCCATCGAAGGACAAGGTCAGCGTCGGCTACTTGTTCGCAAGGGTTCGTCACCTGGTCGCGGCCGAGGGCTTCGCCATCAACGAGGCGAAAGGCCGCGTGCAACGCGCCGGGGGGCGTCAAGAAGTGACCGGCATCGTGGTCAACGACGGGCTCGCTCTTCGCCGTGAAGAGCTGAAGCGGCTGCGCGCGGTGCTGCACGACGCCAAGAAGCACGGCCTCGAGGCCGCCAATCGCAAAAACCACCCGAACTTTCGCGAGCACCTGCTCGGCAAGATCGCCTACGTGACGATGGTCGATCCGGAGAAGGGCAACGCACTGCGCGCTCAGTTCGACGCGCTGTAAGTACTTCTCCTAGCCGGCCGACGCTGCCATGCTCGGCCGCGATGCCGAAAGACGCCCATCCGTTCGCCGCGCTGAGCGAGCTCACCTTGGTTCCCTCGGAGCCTGCTGCGCGCGCCGAGAAGGATCCCTTGATTCCGGTCGTGGTCGAGGTGCTCGACGAGCTGCTCGCGGCGGGCGACGTGGTGACCTGCGTGGATCTGCTCGTGCGGCTCGAGATCCTGACCGCAGAGCAGGTGGCCGCGTGGCGTCGAGGGCAGCTGCCCTATCTCGAGCGAGCCATCACGGCCGGGCTCAACAAGGTCGGCCGCATCCTGCGCATCCTCGATAACGAAGCGCGCGCTAGAGGCCTCACGCCGAGCGAAGGGAGGTACTTCCGTTCGGGCAAAGGGCCCAAGCGCCGCTTGCGCTTCTCCAAGCGCGGCGACACCGCCTCCGAGGCTTCGTACGCGCGCCACTACCTGCGACCAGCGTCACGCTAGGCGGCGCTTGCAGCTGGCTTGGCCGCACGAAAAGCGCAAGACCTCGCGGCGCGCTCTGCCTTGACGAGGTCGTCGTTTCGACTTTCTCTATCGCTCGTGGCGGCTCGGTCGAAGGACAACGAACGGCTCTTTCCCAACTTCGTACGCGGCGCGACCGCTGTTGGTTTGGCTCGGCTGCGCGCGATCGCGAAGGCCGCGAAGGTCGCGACCGACGACCTGCCGCAAGCCGACGCTGCCGCGATCGCAAGGCGGCTCCTCGAGGGGCTCCCGGAGCCAGCGTTCTTTCTCCACCACGTAAAGCGCGCTGACGAAATGCGGATGGCGGAGGCCCTCGGTCTTCCTGACCCGACGGCCTGGGCCGCGCTCAACCCGGTCACGGCGGAGATCCGCGCGATGCCGAGCTATCGCCAACCGTCGTGGCAACGTGAAGTATGGAACGCGTTCAGCAAGAAGCTTGCGCCCGAGCGAGCAAAGCCTCGCGCAACGTCGGCGCGTGATCCGCACCATGCCGCACAGTGGAAGGAGCTCGGGGATGCACGCAGGTGGGCGAAGCTCAACTCCGCGGTGAAGATGCGGCTCTCTGCGGAGCTTGCCAAAGCCCTCGGGGAAGGCTTTGCACCGGACCCTGAGGCCGCCGGGCACAGCGCCGTTCGGGATCTGAAAACCGGCGTTCGCTACGTCGCGATCGCTGGCGGCTCCCGCGCCATGGGCCTCAGCAAGGAGGAGCAAACGCAGCTCCGCAAGCTGCTGAAGGCGGAGCCCAACGCCGAGGCTGTCGAGCTCTTGAAGGGCTATGCGGCGCAGACCCGTCCCGAGCGCGTGGTCACCGTGCCGCCATTCTTGTGCGCACGAACGCCGCTGCTCGAGGCGCAGGTCGCTGGGCAGGTCGAGGTGGACTGCGCCAACGTGCACCACGTCGCACGGATCTCGCGAGAGCGTGCAGCGGCGTGCGTCCGGATGCTCGCGGCTCGCCTGCTCAGCGAAGCCGAATGGGAGTGGGTCGCGAGAGCCGGCGGCGCGCGCCAATGGCTGGTGAACGGGGAGGCTCCCCGCGCGGGCATCGCCGCCTTGGCCGCGAGCCGTGACCTCGCCGAGGACGAGCATCCCTGGGGTGTATCGGGGCTCGCGTGGGGCTCGTGGGTGGATGACGCTTGGCAGCCGACGTACAAAAAGGCCCCCGTTGACGGCTCGGCGTTCAGCCCGCTCGAGCTGCCCGAAACGGTGCGCGGCGGCGGTCTCGAGGTATGGCCGTGGCAAGGCAGCGGTGAGCTATTGAGTACCCACGCCTCATCACGCGACCTGGACCGGCTCGGGGATCACGCGCTGCTCGTCGCGCTCGATCTGCCACCGAGAGGGTGATTGAACCGCGCAGTCTTGCGCTTCCAAGGCCACGGTTGGTGCGTCATCGGCGAGCGCTGACGGTGGAGCGCAACCGCGCCCTATTGCAGCAGCACGTCAGGCCATCGATGCTGGCTACATGCTTGTTCGCGCGCTGCTTGCGATCGGTCTTGCGTTGACCACCGTCCTTCCCGCGGTGGAGGCGTATGCGTGTGGAGGCTGCTTCGTCGGCCCCGTCCGCTCTTCGCAGGTGACAGGCCACCGAATGATGCTCGTGGTCTCGCAGGAGAGCACCGTGCTCTACGATCAGTTCGACTACGTGGGCGAGGCGGAGGACTTCGCTTGGGTGCTGCCGATTCGCGGCCAACTCGAAGTCGGGCTGGGCACCGATTGGCTGCTCTCGACCTTCGATCAGGGCACGACACCGGTGCTTGAAGGTCCCTTCGTCGATTGTCCCGGCAGCAATCCGCCGCCGTTCGACGATTGCTATAGCGTCGGCCCCGGACCCGGCCCCTCCAGCGGCGGCACGACCACCGGCGAGTACGAGGTCGTCGAGGTGCTGACACAAGAGACGGTTGGGCCGTACGAGTCGGTGCAGCTCTCCTCCAGCGATCCCGAGGCGCTCACGACCTGGCTGCAGACGCGCGGCTACGCGATTCCCGACGACCTCACGCCGGTGCTCGCGACCTACATCGCCGAGAAGTTCGACTTCCTGGTGCTTCGGCTTCAGCCGGGCCTGGGCGTCCAATCGATGCGGCCGGTATGGGTGAAGGCGCCAGGTGCGTCGTTCGAACTTCCGCTGCGCATGGTCGCCGCAGGAACCGGCGTCACTACCGCCATGTCGCTGTTCGTACTTTCGGAGGGCCGCTACCGACCGCAGAATTTTCCGTCCTTCACCATCGACCCAGGGGCGCTGGTTTGGAGCTTCGATGAGAACCGTAGCAACTACCGTGAACTCCGCTCGGAGGGCTTCGCAGAGTCTGCAGGCTTTGCTTGGCTGACCGAGGCGTCCTTTTCACTGCAAGCGGACTTCGCACAGAAGTTCCCGGAACGAGCCACAGACCCGGAGGATCAAGCCGCGGCGCTCGAGCTCGCAAACTTCGTCGCACCGCTCACCGACTTGCGACTCACGCGCTTGAGCGCAGAACTCAGCCGCGATGCGCTCGCGACGGATCTGCGCCTGGAGGCCGACCCCGACCAAAGTGAGCTCATTCCGTACTTCATCATCGACGCATGGACCGGGCAGCCGTGCGCACCGTTGGCTTCGTGCGGGGAGGAGGAGGAGAGCGGTGGCGGTGGAGCCGGCGGAGCAACCGGTGAACCGCTCAACGTCCGCGCCGAACCAGCGAGCGGTTGCACGCTCGATCGCAATTCAGGCGGTTCAACCCCTGCCCTCGGCTTGCTCGCGCTCGCGGCGCTCGCCGCGCAGCTACGTCGATACGGCCGAAAGGCGCGCTAGCTACGTCTAAGCGCCTGGCGCCCTGCAACAGCGAAAGCCAGTGGAGTAGTCGTGATAGGCCGGCTCGTGAGCCACGGTGGTGAAGCTGCAACCCGCGCCGTGCTCGTTGCCTGTGCTGTAAAAGCCGCCCATGAAGATGCCGTTGCCGACCTGCACTGGCTGCCATTGACGCCGCATCTCCTGCTCAAAGGCGGGGATGAAGCTGCTGCTGACCGGGTCGCTCACCCACTCATGGAGGTTGCCGACCAAGTCGTGAGCGCCGGCCTCCGAGCTGCAGCCTTCATACTCGCCAGTGCGCGCGAGGAAGCCGGGGACCTGATTGAGCTTGGGGCTGTTGAAGTGCTCATCGTAGTGAAACACCCAGTTGCGTTCGGGAAACAGCGCTGGGAGCAGATGCGTCTTTTCGCGGTTGCAGGCCTTGGCCTTCGTGGCGCGGCAGGCTGTCATCCATTCGTGCCGCGAACACAGCCGCTTGTCTGCGGCCTTGCACGCCGCCGCGGCCTCGAGCCGACTGATGTAGCCCTGCGGAAAGACCCCAGCGGAATTAGCCGCGCGATAACGCACGGAGGCTCGCGGCCGCTCGAAGTACGGGTGCACCGAGCTCGAGCCGTCCGCAGCGACCTCTACCAAATGCGCTTCGTAGCGATCGATGCACACCGACTGCGCACGGACCATCTCGGGCGGGCAGCCGTTCTTCATCGGCGCAGCGTCAGGGCCTGCGGGGCTCGCGCTGAGCGTCGCAGCGGCGCTGGCTGAAAGCGGCGGTCCCGAGCGCGGTGGAGGGCTCGCAACCGCGGGCGGATCTACGTTCAGCGTCGCCGACGTCGCCGACTCGGACGGCGCGGAGCTCGCAGCCGCTCGCTCGGGTTCAGAAAGGTCTGCGACGTTGCAGGCGGTAAGCCACGAAAGCAGCAAGAGGCGCGATGCGCTCATTCGCAACCCATCGAGCGAAGGCCGCAGAGTGTGACAGCGGTTGCGCGCGATCATTAGCCAGCTGCACGCAATCACGCTGTTTAGAACGTAATGTAGTTCTGCGGCTTGCCGTACTTGTAGCTCACCGACCCCGTCGCGTGGACGAGACGCTTGAGCTTCTCCACAGCGGCGGAGGCGGCAGGAACTCGAGCCCACGTCGCAGGCCGCGGACCGGCCGGGTCATCATAGTCGCCCACCACCCGCTTGCCGATCTTCACGCTGTCGACGGTGTCCCCGACGTATCGCCAAGGTATGCCGAGACGCTTCACCAGCTCGATCCGCGGGTCGTCGGCGAACCTGGATGTCGTACGGATCTCCTGACTCAGCAGAGCTTCGCCCGTCACCAGCATGAGTTCAAGGAGCGGAAGCTGTTCGTCAGGTAGGGCTCCGTCGGAGCTCGAGAGGAGGGTCAAGAGGAGCTCGTGATGGCCGCGCGTCCATGTCCGTACGAAGTCCCACTCGTGCTCTTCGAACGGCACTTCGTGCGTCCCCCGCGTGACTGTTACGAAGGGAGCCGCCGAGCCTGAGTTCACTGGGCCTCGCATCGAAGTTGGGCCTAGCATGCTTCAGCTGCAGGGCCACAGGGTCAGCAAGCGCTGCATCACCGGGTGATGAAGCAACCTAGGTCACCTTGCGACGTCGAAGCACGGGCGGGGCTGGTAACGCGGGGGGCGGTGAAGGTGGCCGCGGTTGGTGCGGCCATGAGGGCAGACTGCGGGGCAAACGAAAGACCCCGAGGATCTCTTCCCCAGGCTCCCCGCCCCAGTTCCACATCGTTGCCCAATCCCTTCCCGGCTTGTCTTGCAGGCGGCCTAAGCCATGGACGAGCGCGCGCGCCACCTTGATGGTGACCATGTCGTTCGGTGGCCTGTAGGGAAGATCGTCATCCTGATAGGTGCTCGTGACCTCCTCGGGCAGCTCGAGCTCCAACTCTTGGATTCCGCCCGCGGGCGTCACGTACGAAGACGTGACTAGAACCTCCTGCTGTTCGACCTCGAGCCAGTAGTGAGTTACTGGCCCCGCGACCTCTCTCGCCAAGGCGAGCGCCAGATGTTGGCTGAACCGCTTGGCATCGGGCCCGAGAAGCCAAGGTCGGTCGCCGACCATGCGGAGCAACATGTGATCGCCCGAGGGGCCGCGAAAGTTCTGTGCGCTCCGCGTTCCACCGAGAGCGTGCATTTGCTGTTGAGCGAACGCGTCGAACGCGGCCGTAGTCATGGGTACGCCACCAATCAGAGCTGTGCCCATCGCGATTTCCCTTTACTGCGACGCTTACCTCGGAGCCCTTGCGCCATCACGGCCGTACGGTCTTGCACAGGGCGAGCGCTGCCTCTTTCTCACTTGGCTCGAGGTAGCCGCGCGTGTGCCCAGCCCTGCACGAGAGCGCGAGCTCGGTGCCCTCGAGGCAGAGGCTCAGGCCGATGGAGGTCTCACGCTCGACACCGTCCACGAGCTGTGACGAGCCGGACACTCCGCCGTAGTCGTAGCCGTTGCACGGCGGCGTGACGAACGTGCCGCCCTCTTCACGCTGCGCGCGAGGCGTTACCGAAAGTTGCACGGTGAGCCCCTCGCCCGAGGTCGGGCCCCAGTGCTGCTTGTATTTGTCGTTGCGCGTCTGTCGGTAGCCGCCGGGCAGCTCGATCGAAAAGGTCTGCCCGTTCAGCGTAATCTGCTGTGTCCCGCCCTTCGCGGTCGGGCTGTCGGCCGGCTTGAAGCTCGCGCCCGCACGGCCGAGTACCTGCCCGCGTTGGTGATCTGGGTCCCACAACACGAGCCGCTCCTCCTCGACGCGCGCACGCCAGGTATCGACGAGCTTCGTGCCTCCGCCGCTCGTGGTGATGGTCAGCTCATCCCCCGCCAGCGCCCAGGTCGAGACGTCGCTCGTTGCCAGATCATCTTTTGCGCGCCGTACCTCCAGCACACCGCCCGGCTTGAACGTCTTGCGCAGCCCGTGTTCATCCTTCGACAGACAGCTCGCGGTGTCCTTGTCGGTGTAGCACAAGGTTTCCCAGTCCCCGAGGATCGCCTCGGGGAGCGGCTTGGGTTTGTCGCAAGCGACAACCAGCAGGGAGAGCACGAGCCAGCGCCTCATCAGCGAACGGTACACCAGGTTTCGGCTTGTGCGACGTGAACGCAATGGCCGCTCTTCCGGGCCGCCGGGCCGCGAAGCCGACGCCGTAGCGAACTGAGGTTGTGCAGGTCGGTGCACAGTCGTGCACGCCGATGCACGAGGTCCTCGCGGGCACCGCACGCTATTTCGCGGGAATCGTGCTCGGCATAGACGCTGCAAAGCGCTCCTAGAGGGTGCACGACATGAGACGAACAGGCGGTGGTGGACGGTTCTTGATCGCGGCGATGGTCGCACTTTTGTGGACCGCGACTGCGCGCGCGCAGAACGTGAAGAGCGGCAGCGACGAATCAATCGCGGTAACGTCGGAGGCATCCGCTGACGACGCCGTGCCGTCATCGGCTGTGACACCGATAGCGGAGGACCCCGCCGAAGCCCGGAGAGCGACGCTTCGCCGCGAAAAAAGCGGCAGGAGTGAAGGCCTGCTCATCGGAGGGGTTGTTACCCTCGTGCTCGGCGCCGGACAACTCATTGGCGGGGGCGCGTACATGGCCAAGGGCCCCGGATATGGCAGCCTCGATGCGATCTTCGGTGTGCCGTTGATCGTCTCCGGAGGACTGGGCCTCATCACGGGAGGCATCCTCGTCGGAGTCTCGCAGATTCCGATCCAGGTCCAACCCAGCGTCGCGGGTCAGCCTGGCCTCACGCTCAGCGGGAGATTCTGATAGGCGTCGGAGTTGTTGGTCGCTGCAACGGATCGAGGCAGGATCTATCTATTGGCGTCGTACGAGACGTGGCTCGAGGGGATGACCTCGACTCAGTACGGCAGTCTCTACCGACGCCGGGATATCGGCTTCTGTTATCGTCATCGGGTGGCCGGCTGGAAAGTCCAATCATGGGATCGCGCGCTTGGCCGCGGCACCGTCGTGAGCGCCATTGGGACGCTCGACTTCGATGCTTCGATTGCGCTGGTGGATGACTTCGTGACTGGCGAAGAGGTAGACGTCGCGTTGGCGCCCGCCGCTGGCAGCTTCCGCGTAACGCGTATTGCGCCGAGCCACTGGCGCGAGATCGAGACCTCGGTGGGCCTCGATTTGGGCGGCGAGATCGAAAAGATCAACCACGTGCTGTACGACCGCGACGCGACGGTCGGCGGCCTCGATAGCGACGGCAAACTCGAAATTGAACTGTCGGTGGACACCTATACGCCAGCGATAAGCGTGGTGTTCGAGGGCTGCTCCTTCGTCCAACTTCCGCTCGAGCTCCCCCACCTAAGTCAGCTGAAGGCGTTCCGTGCTGACGTATTCGTGAGAGAGCATGTCGAGCTCACCAAGCCGTGGCCAGGTCTGCCGCCCAACGCGACGGTGTTTCGGCTCGAGCCCCGACACTTCCGCGACGCTGCGGGCTACATCGTTGCTGGCCGCGTGTCGCTGGTTTTAGGGCAACGTTGAGGGCGGACTCACAGTCCACCCAAGCTCAGCCCGCAGCGAGCGCCACGAGCGCAGCGTGCCCGCCGCCGAACATGCTCCAGCCGTCCCCAACCAGCACCGTCTCGATCTCCGTTCGCTCCGCGAGTCGCGCGACCGAACGTTTAGCGGCCACCGGATCGGAGAGCTTGGGGAGCGGTAGCATCATCAGCGAGTTGGCGCGATGCGCGCGCACGAGATCGCCGGTGATGAGCGTCGTGCCTTCGAGCAGGAGCGCAAGCTCCCCCGGGGTCTTCGAGCCATCGAGGGCGAGGATCTCGAGACCGGGTACGAGCGACTCGCCGTCGCTCAACCAGCGATCACACGCGAGCGGAAACGCCTCTCGCTCGCCAGCAGGGCCGGCGACACGCGCACCCGTCTTGGCGCGCAGCACCTCGCTGGCGCGCGTGTGATCCGAGTTCGTGATCACGATCCACGCGGCTCCACCAAGCTCGAGCAGGTGCTTCTCGTCGTGCTCGGTCAACGGTAGCGGATCGACCACGACGTTGCCCTCGGGCCGCACCCACAGGAGCGAGTGGAAGTCGACGTTGCGTTCCGGGTCGAACTGCGACCACGTATGGAGGTCGGGGCGATGCAGGCTCTTCACGCCCCAAGGCCTACCACGGTGGGGGCCGGCCTGGGCTTCCCAAACCGGCGCCTTTTCGCCCCACGAGCGACAACAGCCAGATCCTAACGGCGCGTCGTGCGTTTAACTCATCGATGAAGCCGCCGTCCCAAGAGCACCCGTTCCGCACAACCCCTGAGCACGCAGAGCCCACGGTACAGGCCGTCACGAGCGCGTGGTCCCAAACGAGGCGCCGCGTCCTCGAACACCTCGCCGCGATGGGCGTGCTTCTCGTGCCGGCCTGTCAGGAGCCGAGCACCACGCCCACCGCCGAAGCACCTACCACGTCCGTGGTAGCCCCCTCCTCGACCGCAGCAGCGCCCACCACTTCCGCGAGCGCCGTCGTTTCGGCGTCCGCCGCCCCGAGCGCGAGCGCTACCGTTCGCAGCAAGGTCGGCGAATCCTGCCAGACGGACGCAGACTGTGAAGCAAACCTCCACTGCAGACTCGGCTTCGACGGATCGAAGTTCTCGAAGACGGGCACCTGCGCAAAGGAGGCTCCCATCTACGAGGGGCGCCCGCTGCGCGTGGACGGTGAGGCGCGCGTAGCGACGCTCGGCGGCTCGCCGAAGGCTGACGTCAGCAGCTGGACTGCCTACTTCGCCCGCGCCGCAGCCGAAGAACACGCCAGCGTGGCCGCCTTCGCGCGGACGCTCTGTCAGTTGATGGCGCTAGGTGCACCGCTCGAGTTGCTCGCCCGTACCCAGCGAGCGCTCGCCGACGAGATCGAACACACCCGCGGATGCCTCGCGTGGCTGCAGCGATCGGGTGGGCCGGAGGACGCCCTGGGCGTGTTGCCGGAGGCAGCAGCCGCCATTCCCGGAGCCGATCACGGGCTCGACGCGCTCGCCCAAGCGCTGTTGGTCGACGTGCTCCACGGTGGCTGCGTGGGGGAGACGCTAGCTGCAGAGGCCATGCTCGAACGCGCCGCGCACGCCCCCGAAGCGGAGCTCGCCGAGTGGCTAGCGCGCGTCGCTGATGACGAGGCGAGACACGCAGCGCTCGCGTTCGAGACGGCGGCGTGGGTCGTGGCGCAAAGGCCCGCGCTCAAGCAGGTCGTCCTCAGCGAACTAGCGGGCCTCCCCGCTGCAATTCGCGGCCGCATCGAGCCGCTCGCTCGAGCCTGTGGGCTGCTCGATGCGGAGGCGACAGCGTAGCGCGCGGCAAAGCCTGCATGCCATGATCGCACGATGAAGCACGCGTTCTTCTGCTTGAGCCTCGTGACACTTCCCCTCGCGGCTTGCGGCGAGCAAGCATCCATCCCCGAAGCCCGCGCGAGGTTGGCGGAGTGTGAAGACCAGGGAACGCAGGCCGAGTGCGAACAGGCGTGATTTAGACCGCCACTCCTTTCGTTCGCTTTAACCTACGTATTCGTTCGACAAATACTTATCGTTCGGACGGCTGGAGGAGATGGTGGTAGGTAAACTGCGCCCGTGAGTGCCTCTGTCCCGTACTTCCGCTGCTTCCTCATGGGGGAGCAATCTCTCCTGCTCCACTGCGCTGAGGCGCTCCTCGAGCGCGGCCACTCTGTGCTCGGCGTGATCGCCAAAAGCAGTCGCATCGTCGGCTGGGCAAACGAGCGAGGGATCCTCGTCGTCGATCCCAAGGCGGACCTCACGACCGTGCTCGGGGCGACCTCGTTCGACCTCTTCCTCAGCGTTACCAACCTGTCGATCGTCCCGGAGCCCGTCCTTTCGCTAGCCGAGCGCGCAGCGATCAACTTCCACGATGGCCCCCTCCCCGGCTACGCAGGCTTGAACGTCCCGGTCTGGGCCCTGGCGAACCGCGAGCTGACGCACGGGATTTCTTGGCATCGGATGACCAAAGGCATCGACGAGGGCGACGTGCTCTCCGAGCGGGCGTTTGCGCTGAGCCCGCGCGAGACCTCCTACTCGCTGAACACGCGCTGCTACGAGGCAGCCATCGACTCCTTTGCAGAGCTGCTCACGAAGCTGGAGGCGGGAGAGCTTTCGGGCCGCCGGCAAGAGGGCGAGCGCGCCTACTTCGCGCGCAACCACCGCCCGCCCGCGGCTGGCCTGCTCGACTGGTCGCGTCGGGCGGTCGAACTCGACGCGCTGGTTCGAGCTCTCGACTTCGGCCCGACCGACAACCCGGTGGCCTTCGCGAAGATCGCGCTCGTGACCCGGCTGGATCCGAGCGAGCCCTCGGCCCGGCGCGCAGTCCTCGTTCCGACGGAGACCGCCGTCCATCCTGCTGCGCCGTCGTCGGTCCCCGGCACGATCGTCGCGCTCGAGCCCACGTTGCGGATCGCGACGGCGGAGGGCGAGCTCGAGATCGTCAGCGCGAAGACGTTGGACGGGGAGATCATCTCGCCGGCCGAGTTCGCGCGGTCCCTCGAGCTCTGCGTCGGGGATCGCCTCGACGCGGGCAGCGCCGAGGTCCGGGAGCGGCTCGCGAAGATCGACGTGGCCGCATTCAAGGCCGAGACGTTCTGGCGCCCCCGCCTACGCGGACGTGCTCCGGTGACGTTGGCGACCGACGCCACCACCGCGACCGAGGCCAGCGCAAAGGAGCTGGGACCGCTCGAGGTTCAGCTCGAGCTGCCTTCTCGAGCGAGCACGGTCGAACACGCGCTCGCGTTGGTGACGGGCTTCCTCGCGCGCTGCACGGAGCTGTCGCGCTTCGACTTCGGGTACGCGGACGCCGAGCTTCGTCGCGCAGCTACCGGTGGGGAGGCGCTCCTCGTCGAGTACGTCCCCTTCGCTGTAATTACTGACCCGGCGACTACCTTCGGCAGCCTCGCAGAGACGGTCGTGAGCGAGCTCGCGCAGCTCCGTACGCGCGGGCCGTTCGCGAGAGACCTCGCGTGGAGGCGACGCGACTCGGAAGGAGCGCTCGCCGCTCACCGCGTCGTCGTCGAGATCGGAAGAGGCAGCGCGCATGGTGCCAACGAAGCGATCTTCGTGATCTCACCGGATGGCGACCGAATCACGCTCACGCTCGACCGCCGCTCCTTCGACACGGCGACGGCAGCCTCGCTCGCGTCGCGCTTCCGTGCCTTCGCAGCGGCGGCGGAGGAAGCACCGACGCAGCTCCTGGTGAAGCTCCCTCTCCTGTCCGCCGCCGATCGCAACCAGGTGCTCCGGGCGTGGAATGACACGAACGTAGCCTTCGAAAGCGAACTCTGCGTCCACCAAGCGTTCGTCCGCCAGGCAGCGCGCACCCCGGACGCGACAGCCGTGATCTTCGAGGACGTCGCGCTCACCTACCGCGAGCTCGACGAGCGCACGAACAAGCTCGCGCGGCATCTGCGCAGCCTCGGTGTCAGCCGTGACGTGCGCGTCGGGGTCTCTGTGGAGCGCTCGCTCGACATGATGATCGCGATCCTCGCCGTTCAGAAGGCCGGCGGCGCGTACGTGCCGATGGATCCCAGCTACCCAGCCGACCGCATCGCCTTCATGCTCGAGGACGCGCAAGCTCCGGTGCTCGTCACCCAATCCGACGCGGCTTCGAAACCGACGACCGCGCGGCCTGAGACCCAGATGGTCCAGCTCGACCTGGAGCGCGCGACGATCGAAGCCCTCTCCAGCGCCCCGCTCGAGCCCTCCCGGGAGGACGCCACGCCCGACAGCCTCGCCTACGTCATCTACACCTCGGGCTCCACCGGCAAGCCGAAGGGCGTGATGGTCGAGCACCGCAACGTGCTCAACTTCTTCACTGGGATGGACGCGCGCATCGGGCACGAGCCGCCTGGCGTCTGGCTCGCCGTCACGAGCCTTTCCTTCGACATCTCGGTGCTCGAGCTGTTCTGGACGCTGGCCCGCGGGTTCACCGTCGTGCTCTACCGCGACCGCGCGCTCGAGCTCGCACAAGGCGGACGACCCGCGCGCGCAGCGGGCGGAAGGCCTCTCGAGTTCAGCCTGTTCTACTTCGCCAGCGACGAGGGCGAGGCCGTCGCCGACAAGTACCAGCTGCTGTTCGAGGGAGCGCGCTTCGCCGACAAGAACGGCTTCGTCGCGGTCTGGACGCCGGAGCGGCACTTTCACGCGTTCGGCGGGCTGTACCCGAACCCGTCGGTCGCGAGCGCCGCGCTCGCGATGATCACCGAGCGCGTGCAACTCCGCGCGGGTAGCTGCGTATTGCCCCTCCACCCGCCGACCCGCGTCGCCGAAGAGTGGGCACTCGTCGACAACCTCTCCAAGGGCCGCGTCGGCATCGCCTTCGCGTCAGGGTGGCAGCCCAACGACTTCGTGATCGCGCCGGAGAAGTTCCAGGACCGCAAGACGATCATGTTCCGCGACATCGACGTCGTGCGGCGCCTCTGGCGCGGTGAGTCGGTCACTCTCCGCTCGCCGCTCGGTAAAGACGTTGAGGTGCGTACCCTCCCCCGCCCTGTGCAGAAGGAGCTACCGGTGTGGATCACCGCGGCGGGCAACCCGGAGACGTTCGAAGAGGCGGGGAAGATCGGCGCCAACGTGCTCACCCACCTGCTCGGGCAGACCTTCGAGGAGGTCGCCCACAAGAACGCGATCTATCGCCGAGCTTGGAGAGAGGCCGGTCACCCCGGCAAGGGCACGATCACGCTGATGCTCCACACCTTCGTCGGCGAGGACGAAGAGTACGTAAAGGCGACCGTGCGCGGGCCGATGAAGGGCTACCTCAAGAGCGCCGTCAACCTGGTGAAGCAGGCAGCTTGGACCTTCCCCACCTTCAAGCAGCGCGCTGACGAACGCGGTATGACGCCGGCCGACGTGTTCGAGAAAGAGGAGCTCTCGGCGGAGGACCTCGACGCCTTGCTCGATCACGCGTTCGAGCGCTACTTCAGGACCTCGGGCCTGTTCGGCACGCCGGCGCAATGCGCCGAGGTGGTCAATCAGCTGCGCGCGATCGACGTCGACGAGGTCGGTTGCTTGATGGACTACGGCGTCCCCTCGGAGATCGTGATGCGGCACATGCCGCTGCTCTCCGAGGTGAAGCGACTAGCGAACGCTGGCGCCAGCCACGCGAGCGTCGACCACTCGCTGGCCGCGCAGCTCCGACGCCACGGCGTGACCCACCTGCAGTGCACCCCGTCGATGTTGTCGATGATCCTCGGCGATCCCGACGCGCAGCAGGCGCTGGGCAACCTCCAGTGCGTGATGATCGGCGGCGAGGCTTTCCCCCTCGCGCTCGCGGAGAACCTCCGGCGCGCGACGCGCGCGAAGATCCTCAACATGTACGGCCCAACCGAGACCACCATCTGGTCGAGCGTCGACGCGGTCGAGCCCGCCGAGGGCAAAATCACGATCGGACGTCCGATCGCGAACACGCAGCTCTACGTGCTCGACGCGAACCGCGAGCCCGTCGCGCCCGGCATGAACGGTGAGCTCTACATCGGCGGCGCTGGCGTCGTCCGCGGCTACCTGCACCGGCCCGAGCTCACCGCGGAGCGCTTCGTTGCAGACCCGTTCGCCAGCGAGCCAGGGGCGAGGATGTACCGCACCGGGGACCTCGCGCGCTTCGCCCCCGATGGTCGCGTCGACTTCCTCGGTCGCCTCGATCACCAGGTGAAGATCCGCGGGCATCGCATCGAACTCGGGGAGATCGAGTCGGCGCTGCTCGAGCATCCATCGGTGCGTGAGGCCGTCGTCGTCGCGCTCGAGGAGACCGGCGGCGGGAGCAAGCGGCTCGTCGGCTACGTGTCGAAGAAGGTCGGAACGGAGCTGTGCACGACCTCGCTGCGCACTTCACTCCGTGACCGCCTGCCCGAGTACATGGTCCCTTCGCAGATCGTGCTGCTGGCTGCGCTGCCGCTCACCCCCAACGCGAAGATCGATCGCAAGGCGTTGCCCGCTCCGGAGAGCGTGAGCTCGGCGACGCCGGCGACCTACGTCGCTCCCGGCTCGGAGTTCGAGCAGCTGATCGCCCACGTCTGGAGCGACCTGCTGCACGTCGAGCGCGTCGGCCTCGACGACAATTTCTTCGACCTCGGCGGTCACTCGCTGCTCGCGGTCCAAGCCCACCGGCGCATCCGCGACGAGGCGAAGCGCGAGCTTTCGCTCACCGACTTGTTCCGCTTCCCAACCATCCGCGGCCTGGCGGGCTTCCTCGAAGGAGACGGCGGTGGCAGCGCCGATCTCGAGAAGAGCGCGCTCCGCGCCGAGGCCCGCCGCGAATCGCTCGACCGCCGCAGCGAGCTTCGCGCGCGGCGACGCACACAGAGGGAGAGCTGAGCGGTGAGCTCCCAGAACCACATTGCCATCGTCGGGGTCGCCGGGCGCTTCCCCGAAGCGACCGACGTCGCGACCTACTTCGAGAACCTGGTGAAGGGCCTCGAGTGCATCAAGACCTTCAGCGACGAGGAGCTGCGCCGCGCCGGCGTCCCCGAGGCCGACTTCGCCGATCCGCACTACATACGCACCGGGGCGGTGTTCCCGGAAATGGAGGGCTTCGACGCAGGGTTCTTCGGCTTCAGCCCGCGCGACGCCGCCATCCTCGATCCACAGCACCGCCACTTCCTCGAGGTCAGCTGGGAGGCGCTCGAGGACGCTGGCTACGACCCAGCGAAGTTCGACGGCAACGTCGGGGTCTTCGGCGGCAGCGGGCACAACGCGTACATGCCCTACAACCTGCTTTCGAACCCCGACCTCGTCGCCTCGGTGGGGTTCTTTCTGCTGCGCCACACCGGCAACGACAAGGACTTCCTCACCACGCGGGTCTCCTACTGCTTCGACCTGCGCGGCCCATCGGTCGCGGTTCAGACCGCGTGCAGCACCTCGCTCGTCGCGATCCACATGGCGGCTCAGAGCCTGCTCTCTGGCGAGTGCGACATGGCACTGGCAGGCGGCGTCACGATCGAGATGCCCCACTACCGCGGCTACAAATACGAGGAGGGGGAGATCCTGAGCCCGGACGGGCACTGCCGCTCGTTCGAAGAGCGCTCGCAAGGCACCTTCTTCTCGAGCGGCGTCGGGGTCGTCGTACTCAAGCGGCTCGACGATGCGATCGCCGCCGGCGACACGATCCGCGCGGTGATCCTCGGCTCGGCCATCAACAACGATGGCGCGAACAAGGTCGGCTACCTCGCTCCCAGCGTCGACGGCCAAGCCGCCGCCGTGGCAGAGGCGCTCGCGCTCGCCGACGTCGACGCACGCTCGATCTCCTACGTCGAGGCCCACGGGACCGGCACGCCCGTCGGAGATCCGATCGAGGTCGCGGCGCTCACCCGCGCCTTCCGCGAGAGCACCGACGACGTCGGGTTCTGCGGACTCGGCTCGGTCAAGACGAACATCGGCCACACCGACAACGCCGCTGGCGTCGCGAGCCTGCTCAAGGTCGTGCGCGCGCTCGAGACCGGCGTGCTCCCGCGCACGCTGCACTTCGAACGCCCCAATCCGTCGCTCGATCTCGAGCGCAGCCCGTTCACGATCCAGGCGAAGAACGGCGCGTGGCCGCGCACGCCGAAGAGCCCGCGTCGCGCCGCGGTCAACTCGTTGGGCGTCGGTGGAACCAACGCCTTCGTCATCCTCGAAGAGGCGCCCCTCCCGCCTGCGCCGGCGCCCAGCCGCGCGGTGCAGCTGCTCGTTTCGTCGGCGCGCAGCGCAAGCGCCGCCGACCGCGCAGTCACGCGGCTCGGCCAGCACCTCGGAGCTCACCCGGACACCACGCTCGCGGACGCAGCGTTCACGCTGCAGACCGGAAGGCGCGCGTTCGGTCATCGCCGCGCCATCGTGGCCAAGAACGCCGCGGAAGCAGCCGAGGTCGCGCGTGATCCGTCCCGCGTCCTCATCGGGATCGCGCCGGAGAAGCCGCAAAAGGTCGTCTACCTTTTTCCCGGCGGAGGCGCGCAATACGCCGACATGGGCCGCGGCCTGTACGAGAGCGAGCCGGTGTATCGCGCCGAGATCGATCGCTGCCTCGCGCTGCTCAAGCCGCGCGTCGGAGATCTGAAGGCGCTGCTCTTTCCCGAGGCTTCCGAGCGTGAGTCGGCAAGCGCGCGCCTCGAGCGCCCGTCCCTCTCGCTGCCCGTGCTGTTCGCGACCGAGTACGCCCTCGCCAAGCTCTGGGAGTCGTGGGGCGTCCCGCCGGTCGCGATGATCGGCCACAGCATGGGCGAGTACACGGCCGCGTGCCTCGCTGGCGTCTTCTCGCTCGAGGACGCGCTCGCGCTCGTCAGCGTGCGCGGCCAGCTGTTCGAGAAGGTCGAGCCGAGCGGCATGTTGAGCGTACCGCTGTCGGCGCAGGAGCTCGAGCCGCACCTCGGGCCGCAGCTCTCGATCGCCGCCATCAACGGCAGCGCGCTCACCGTCGCCTCCGGTCCGAACGACGCCATCGCCGAGCTCGCACGCAAGCTCACCGCGATGGAGGTCGAGGCCCAACGCGTGCACATCGCGATCGCCGCGCACTCGAAGATGCTCGAGCCGATCCTCCCCGAGTTCGGCCGCTTCACGCGCACGATCCGCTACGCGGAGCCGAAGCTCCCGTTCGCCTCGAACGTCACAGGCCAGCTGATCACCGCGCGCGAAGCCACCGATCCCGAGTACTGGGTACGCCATCTGCGCGGCACCGTGCGCTTCCTCGACGGGCTCGACGCCGTGCTCAGCGAACCGAACCGTGCGCTGCTCGAGGTCGGCCCCGGCAGAGCGCTCTCCACCTTCGGGCGCGCCCGCGCGCAGGAGCTCGGCAAGCCCGTCGCGTGCGTGAGTTCGCTCCGTCACGTCAAAGACGAGTCGCCGGATCTCGAGGTGCTCACCGCGGCGCTCGGGCGGCTCTGGGTCGCTGGCGTCAACGTCGACTTCACCGCGCTCCACGGCGACGCAAAACGACGCCGCGTCCCGCTCCCCACCTACCCCTTCGAACATCAGCGCCACTGGATCGAGCCCGGCAAATCGCTCGCGGCAAAGCCCCTCCCCTCGCTCGCAAAAAAGCCCGACCTCAGCGACTGGTTCTACAGCTCTTCATTCGAGCGCCGACCGATCGCTCCGCAGCCTCAAGCGGCAGCTGCTGCTCCGCGCCCGATCGTGGTGCTGGGAGGCGAGGGCCACGGCGAAGCGCTGCGAAGCGAGTTGCGCAAGCTTGGACTCGACTCTCCCGATCCCGGAGATCTGGGGCGCACGCTACCTTCGCGTCGCGAGGATCTCGAGCGCGTATTGCACCACGTTCTATCCGGGACCTCCGGCAAAGCGACGCTGCTCTGGCTCAGCCCGCAGCTCGCCGCGCACGGTGCTGCGAGCGACGGCTTCGCCGAGCTACTCGCGCTCGGCCAGTCGCTGGGAGCGTTCGAAGGCCGCGCGCTCGAGCTCGTCGTCGTGACGAAGCACGCCTTCGAGGTCGGCGGGGAAACCGAGCGCCAGCCCGAGGGCGCGATGCTCGTCGCGGCGGCGCGCGTCTTGGCGCGAGAGATCGCCGGGCTCGAGGTTCGGGCGGTCGACGTTGATAACGCGGCGCTCTCGCGGCCGCGCGAGCTCGCGCGCTCGCTCGCCGACGAGCTCGCCGCCGTGAGCCCCGAGCGCTTTGTCGTGCTGCGCGGCCAACGGCGCTTCGTCGAGCGCTTTGACCCGATGCCGCTCGGCAAGTCAGCCGCGCCGTCGCGGCTGCGCGAAGGCGGCGTGTACGTCGTCACCGGCGGCCTCGGCGGCATCGGCCTCTCGCTGGCCGAGCATCTCGTCACGCGCCACGCCGCGAAGGTGGTGCTCGTGGGCCGCCGCGAGCTCCCTGCGGACCGGCGAGCTTGGCTCGTCTCGCATGATCCCGACGATGCGACGAGCGTCGCCTTGCGGAGGATCGAAGAGCTCGAGCGAGCTGGAGGTGAGGTCCTCGCGGTGTCGGCAGACGTGTCGACGGCGGCAGGCTGGCGCGCCGTGCTCGCGGCGTCGGATGGCCGCTTCGGCGTTGTGAACGGCGTCTTTCACACGGCCGGTGTGCTCGACGACGGCGTCGTCGCGCTGGAGACGCTCGAGGCGGCTCAACGCGTCCTCGCGCCGAAGGTCGAAGGAGCGAAGGCCCTCGACGTCGCGCTCGCGGAGCGTCCGCTCGACTTCGTCGTCTACTTCTCCTCGATCAGCGCCATCACCGGGCTCGCCGGCCAGTTCGATTACGCCGCCGCCAACGCCTTCCTCGACGCCTACGCCGAGGAGCGCACCCGACGCACCGGACAGCCGACGTTCGCGCTCGGTTGGAACGCCTGGCGCGACGTCGGCATGGCGGCCACGTTGGCCTCGTCCCTCGGCGTCGCAGACGGCGAGCCGCAGGCACCTCGCGGTCTGCCCACCGGCCACCCTTGGCTCGACCGTCGCGTGCTCGACGCTGCCGACGAGAAGGCCTTCGACTCGATCCTCGCGCCGAACACCCACTGGGTTCTCGGCGAGCACGTCCTCCGCGGAAGCGACGCGGTGATGCCCGGCACCGGCTACCTCGAGTTCGCGCGCGCAGCGTTCCACGAGGTCGAGGGTCCCGGCCCGGTCGAGCTCTCCGACGTCAGCTTCATGGTGCCGTTCTCGGTCGAACGCGGACGGCGCGCGCGGCTGCGGATCTCCTTGAAGCGCGTGGAGCGCGGCTGGGCCTTCATCATCGCGAGCGGCGCCGGGCCCGAGCTCGTCGAACACTGCCGCGGCCTCGTGCGAAGGCCGGAGCTCGGCGGTGCGCCCATCGTCGAACCGCCGCCCGTCGTCGGCGTCGAACGGAGCAGCTTCCCGCTCGAGAGCGAACGGCACGTCGCTTTCGGCGGGCGCTGGGCCAACCGCACGCGCGGGCTCTTCGGTGACCGCCAAGCCGAGCTCGCGCTCGAGCTGCCTGAGGCTCACCGTGACGACCTTGCGGCGTTTCAGCTCCACCCGGCGTTGCTCGACTTCGCGACGGCGGGCGCTCAGGAGCTCATCCCCGGCTTCGACGACGCGCAGTTCTACGTGCCTCTCTCCTACGGCGCCCTCACGCTGCACGCGCCGCTCGAGGCGAAGCTGCGTAGCGTCATCCGCCTCGCTCCAGCGTCGTCCGACGGCCTCGCTTCGTTCGCCGTGAGCGTATTCTCAGCTGACGGTCGCCTGCTGCTGGAGGTCGAAGACTTCACCATGCGTCGCGTCGACGGCGCGAAGCTCTCCACGAGCAAGGCGAAGAAGGCTCGCACCGCCACCGCGAATGAGATCCTCGAGCGCTCGCTCGAGGCGGGCATCCGCACCGAGGAGGGCATGGAGGCGATCGAGCGGGTGCTGCGTGGCCCGGTCGTTCCTCGCATCCTGGTCTCGTCGCAGGACCTCGCCGCGCTGCTCGCGAGCGCGGAGCCAGCACGAGCTGAAGAGGCAACCGAGCAAGCCGCGAGCGGTGCCCACCGCGTCCCGAGGCCCGCGTTGACAGCCGCGTTCATATCGCCACGGACGCCGCTCGAGCAGCAGATCGCGAAGGTGTTCGAAGAGCTGCTCGGCATCGATGGGGTCGGCGTCCACGACGACTTCTTCGAACTCGGCGGCCACTCGCTGCTCCTCACGCAGCTCGCGGCGCGGGTGCGCAAACAGACGAAGACCGAGATCGGCCTTCGCAGCCTGTTCGAGAAACGCTCCGTCGCCGATCTCGCCGCGCAGATCGACGCGGCGCGCGCGTCGGGCGCCTCCAGCGGCCCGCGGCTCGTTCACACTCCGCGAGGGCCGGACGAGCTCGTGCCGGCGTCGAGCGCCCAAGAGCGGCTGTGGTTCCTCGATCAGCTCGAGTCCGGCACCGCCGTCTACAGCATCCCGCAGGCGCTCCGGCTCCGCGGGCCGCTCGATCTCGAGCGACTCCGACGCGCGGTGCAGACCGTCGTCGATCGGCACGAGTCACTGCGGACGACCTTCGTCGCGCCGGAGGGCATTCCTCTGCAGCGAATCCATCCGAGCTTGGAGGTCCTGCTCGACGTCCGCTCGCTCGCGGAGCTCAGTGAGACCGAGCGTCTCAGTGAGGCCCGCCGCATGCTCGACGAGGAGGCCGCGCGGCCCTTCGATCTCGCCGTTGGGCCGCTCTTCCGCGCCGGCGTCTTGGTGCTCGGACCGACCGATCGGCTCTTCTGGATCGACGTTCACCACATCGTCTGCGACGGCTTCTCCTTGGCTATGTTCCACCAGGAGATCAGCGCGCTCTACCGCGGGGACGTTCTGCCCGAGGTCAGCATCCAATACGCGGACTTCTCGCGCTGGCAGTCCGAGTCACTGCGAGGGGACGCCCTCGCGAGCGAGCTCGCCCACTGGCGTGAAGCGCTCGGCACCTCCATACCGACGCTCGATCTGCCCACAGACAGACCGCGGCCCCCGACGCCAACGACGCGCGGTGCGCAGCTCGAGTTCGCACTCGATCGCGAGCTGGTCGAAGGTGTGGCGGACCTCGGTCGCCTCGCGGGCGTATCCTCGTTCCAGACGTTCCTCGCCGCATTCCAGGTGCTGCTACATCGGCTGTCCGGCCAGACGGAGATCCTCGTCGGCTCGCCCGTGGCCAACCGCGAGCGCCCTGAGATCGAGCGGGCGATCGGCTTCTACACCAACACGGTCGTGTTCCGCGGTGACCTCGCAGGAGCGCCCTCCTTCCGCGCGCTCTTGGAGCGCACGCGCGAGGTCGTGCTCTCAGGCCTCGCGCACCAGGACGTGCCCTTCGACAAGCTGGTGGAGGCCGTCCAAGCGAACCGAAACACCAGCGTACACCCGCTCTTCCAAGCCATGTTCGCCCTGCAACAAGCCCCCGAGTCGGCGCTCACGTTGGACGGGGTCACAGTCGAGCTCTGGAGCGCCCACTCGCGCACCGCGAAGTTCGACGTGCTGTGTGAACTCCAAGACACGGGGCGCGGCCTGCAGGGCTTCTTCGAGTACAACACCGATCTCTTCGACCCAGCGACCGCGGGGTGCTTCGTCCAAAGCTTCGAGGTGCTGCTCCGTGCTGCCGTAGCGAACGCGGATACCTCGATCGACGAGCTGCCCGTCCTCGACGAGGCTTCGCACCGGCGCCAGCTCGAGGAGTGGAACGCGACCGCAGCCGACCTCCCTCGCGTCTGCGTGCACGAACTCTTCGCCACCCAGGCGGAGCGCACGCCCGACGCGATCGCGATCGAGTTCGGCGAAGATCGTATCAGCTACGCCGACCTCGATCGCCGCGTGAACAAGCTCGCGCACGCCCTGCTCGAACGAGGCGTCTCTCGCGGAGATCGCGTCGGCATCTTCCTCGAGCGTTCGCTCGACCTGGTCGCGACCATGCTCGCGGTCGGCCGCGCCGGCGCGACCTACGTCCCGCTCGACCCGGCCTATCCTGCCGAGCGCGTCGCCTTCATGCTGAGCGACTCTGGCGCGCGCCTCGTCGTCAGCCGTGCTGATGAGGCCCGCGATCTCCCGGCGAGCGACGCCACCGTCTTCCTCCTCGATACCGAGTCCGCCTCGCTCGACGCGGGCTCCGACGCACCCGTCAACGGCGCCTCCAACCCGACCCTCCCGGCCTACGTGCTCTACACCTCGGGCTCGACCGGCAAGCCGAAGGGCGTCGTCATCTCGCAGCTCGCTCTCACCAACTTCATCCTCTCGATGCAGCGCACGCCAGGCTGCTCGTCCTCCGATCGGCTCCTCGCCGTCACCACCATCTCCTTCGACATCTCAGGCCTCGAGCTCTACTTGCCGCTCACCGTCGGCGCGACCGTGGTGCTCGCCTCTCGCGATCTCGCGACCAGCGGCGACGACCTCGTCGCGACGCTGGAGCAGAAGCGCATCTCCATCCTCCAAGCAACCCCGGCCACCTTCCGCGTAATGCTCGACGCCGGCTGGGACCAGCGACGCGAGGGGCTCAAGATCCTCTGCGGCGGTGAGGCGATGCCACCCGAGCTCGCCGAGCGCCTGCTCGGCCGCGCCAGCGAACTCTGGAACATGTACGGCCCCACCGAGACCACCATCTGGTCGACCTGCAAACGCATCACCGACGCCGCCGACATCACCGTCGGGCGACCGATCGCCAACACCACCGTCTACGTCCTCGACACCAAGCTCCAGCCGGGGGTCGAGGGCGTCGCGGGCGATCTCTACCTCGGCGGTGCCGGCGTCGCCGACGGCTACTGGGGCCGCGAGGATCTCACCCGCGAGCGCTTCCTGCCCGACCCGTTCCGCCCCAGCGAACGCATCTACAAGACAGGAGACCGCGCGCGCCTACGCCACGACGGCGAGCTGCTCTTCCTCGGTCGCTCCGACAACCAGGTCAAGGTCCGCGGCTTCCGCATCGAGCTCGGCGAGATCGAGACCGTCCTCGCGCGCCACGCGAGCGTCGCCGAGTGCGTCGTCGTCGTCCGCGACGACGGCGCCGGGGACAAGCGCATCGTCGCCTACTGCGTCTACCGCGGCGACGAGGAGCCCACCGCGAGCGAGCTCCGCAAGTTCCTCCGTGCCGACCTGCCGGAGTACATGGTCCCGCACATGTTCGCCGGACTCCCGACCCTCCCCCTCACAGACAACCGCAAGGTCGATCGCAAGGCGCTCCCCGATCCGTTCGACTCGAAGGTCGAGGCCGGGGATGAGTTCATCCCTCCCCGCAGTGAGACGGAACTGCTCGTCGCCGAGGTTTGGCGGGAGCTGCTCAAGTCGGACCGCGTAGGCGCAAGCGACAACTTCTTCGAGATAGGCGGTCACTCGCTGTTGTCGATGCAGGTCATCGTTCGACTCGAGAGGGCCACCGGCCACAGGCTCGGACCACGCACGCTCGTGTTCTCGACGCTCGAGCAGATCGCGGCGGAGATCGACGCGGCTCGCCCGAAGCGGCTCTCCTCCGCAAGCCAGCAACCATCGACTCCTAACCCAACACAAGCCCCCGAAGAGCCCGCGAGCCTCTCCAAGAAGTTCTTCGGTGCCATCAAATCCCGCTTCTTCCGCTGACCAAAAATGATTCCCTTCTACTTCGGTACCTCTTCTCTCCCGCTCTTCGGAGCTCACAGCCCCCCCAGCAAGGGGGCGCGAGACTCCGCCGTCGTGCTCGTCCCACCCATGGGTCAAGAGGCCATCCGCGCCCACCGCGCGATCCGACAGCTCGGGCTGCGCCTTGCTCGCGAGCGCTTTCACGCCCTGCGGTTCGATCTTCGCGGGACGGGAGACTCCGCAGGCGACTTCGCCGACGCGCGGGTCGATGCGTGGGTCGAGGACACGTGCACGGCGATGGATGAGCTCCGCGATCGGACAGGAGTCCAGCGCGTGTCGCTCGTCGGGCTCCGTCTCGGTGCCGCCGTGGCGTGGCGCGCGACGCGAGGTCGGCGCGACGTAGACAAGGTCGTCCTCTGGGAGCCCGTCGTTTCTGGGGCGCGTTACCTCTCCGACCTCGGAAAGCGTCACGAGGACTTCCTGCGCGCCGAGCTCCCACGCAGACGGACGGCGCCCTTCGAACGAGCCGGGGAGGCGTTGGGTTATCCGCTCTCAAAGGAGCTCTCGGCTGACCTCGCCGAGATCGATCTCGCGAACGAGTCCAAGCCGGACGCACGTGCCCTCGTCGTCGTAACGACGCCCGACGCGGAAGATCGGGCGCTCGAGACAAGGCTCCCAACACTCACGCCGCGCTCGGACTTCATGCGCTTGACCGTCGTGCAGGACTGGAACAGTGACGAAGCCGTGAATACGTCCCTGGTACCGTCGGAGGCGCTCGACGCGATCGTCAAGGCGTTGGTGGAACGATGATCCGCGAGAAGGTGATAACGGTTGGAGAGAGCCCCGCGCTCGTGGGCATCGTGTGCGAGCCCGCCTCCGGAGTCGACCCGGCTTGCCCGGCGCTCATCGTCCTCAACTCTGGGTTGCTGCCCCGAGTAGGCCCGGGGCGCTCGTCAGTCGTCGCGACGCGTCGCGCCGCCGAACGAGGCTTGCTTGGAGTGCGCTTCGACCTCTCCGGCGTCGGGGACTCCGATCCACGAAGAGACGTGGCGAGCTTCGAGGACCGCTGGATCGACGACACCCGCGCGATGCTCGACCGCCTGCAATCGACTCGCGGGATTGAGCGCTTCGTACTCATGGGGCTCTGCTCGGGCGCCGACACCTCGTTCCAATTGGCCGTGAGAGACGAGCGCGTCGCTGGGCTGGTGCTGCTCGACGGCTACGCCTACCGAACGCCCGAGTTCCTCGCGCGTCGCTACGGTGAGAAGGTGCTCGACCCGGCGAGCGTGGGTCGGCTCGCGAAGCGGACGTTCACCGGGCTCTTGAAGCGGGTCGTGGATGGGCGTCGCGTCTCGGAGCCACCTCCCTCGGGAGCGCCCGCCTCAACCCCGCCTCCCTCGTTAGCGCCCGCCTCAACGCCACCACCGCCGCTCACCGAGGACGATCTCGAGGTATCGATCCCGCCCGGCCCGCAGCCTCAATACGTCCGCGAGTTTCCGCCCAAGGCGCAGGTCGCCTCGCAGCTCCGCGTGATGGTCGCGCGGGGAGTCCAGCTGTGCATCATCCACTCGGGCGCGATGGATCTCTACTACAACTACGCCGATCAGTTCCGCGATGCCTTTCGCGACGTACCCTTCGGCGACGCGCTCGCGCTGCACTACTTCGCCGACGCTGACCACACCTTCACCGAGCTCAGCCAGCAGCGCGCGATGCAACAGGCGGTCGAAGACTTCCTCAAACGCTTCACCCGCAGGAATGGAAACACCGCGTGAGCCAGTCAGCGTCAGGCCGCGCTTTCACGGCGTTCGGCCTCGTCTTCGCCTCGGCGTGCTCCGAGCCGCTCGCCCCCGCAGAGGTAGCTGGCCTGGACGATGATTTCTCTGGCAAGGAGCTCGCGGCCGATTGGACCGTCCTGAACGGCGAGACCTTCGAAAGCCGCCTCGAGGATGGACGCCTCCACATGCGACCGACAAGGAACACCGTTTGGTACAAGGCCGATCAAGGGCCAGGTCTGGTCAAGCTCGTGAGCGGTAACTTCAAAGTCACGAGCGTCGTACGAGCGCGCAAGGCGTCTGCCCCAAGCGAGTACGTATCCAACGGCTTCCAGTTCGCCGGCCTCATCGCTCGAGACCCAGCCTCAGCGAAGCCCGACGCGAAAGAGAGCTACGTCTTCAACGTCGTCGGCTATCGCGGGGACTATCTGTGCGTGGAGACGAAGACCACCAAGCGAGACCAAAGCGACGTCGAGGGCCCCGTTTGGCCGACATCCGATGCCGAGCTCCGCATCTGCCGCAAAGACGACGTCTTTCGCGTTTATAAGCGCCCGATCGGCGAGAAAACATGGGAGCTTGGTCACACCTACGAGCGGGGAGATCTTCCGTCGACGCTCCAGGTCGGACCGATCGCCTACGCGTACACCGACCAGTTCGATCTCGACGGGAGCTTCGAAGAGGTCCGCTTCGCGCCGGTGAGTACGCTCGAAGACTGCACGAGCGACTGAGCTCGTCTTTGCCCCAGGCGGTGAACGCGAACGAAGCTTGTTCCCTAGCCATCCTGAGGCTACGCAGCTCACAGCATGCTCAACCAAACCGTGCGCAGTCGTTGGGCAGGTCCGCTTGTCGCGTTGGGCGTTGGCTCGTGCGCGCAACCGCCGATACCGGCGCCGATGCAGGCCGCCACGCCAACGCCTGCGGCCATGGAAGGCGCCATCCGCATGTTCCGCAGCAACAAGCCGATCGCCGAAAAGGGCGGGAGAACGCTACCGCTATGGCTGGTCGAAGCTCGGGTGGCTTGGCCCTCCGCAAAGGGCCAAGTGAGCACCTCAGCCATCGTGGATACCGGCGCCCAAACCACGCTGATCGACCGGCGCTTCGCTGTAGCAAACGGGTTGCCGGTGGAGTCGTCGAACGTCGTTGCCAAAGATTTCGCCGGCAACAAGCTCGAGACCTCGGTGATAAACCACGTGACGCTCGAGCTCGGACCGCTCAGGACCCACCCGCTCAAGGTCATCGTCGTCGAGCTTCCAGCGCTCTTTCAAGAGCTGGGCATCGGCATCATCTGGTCGCCGCAGACCAGCGTGCCGAAGGGTTCGATGCTGCGCTTCGACTTTGGCGCTGGCACGGCAACCTTGCAGCCCGAGAGTGCCATGCCGCTAGACGTGACGCCCCTATGCAAAGCTGGAGATGCTTCGATGCCGGCCGCGGCCACCATCGTCTCAGCTTCCATCGCAGGCCAGGCGGTGAGGCTCCAGCTCGACTCGGGAGCGACCAAGCTCGGCTTATCGAGCGCCTCGTCGGTCGTTCGCTTGCTGCAGCAAGCTCCTGGTTCTTCCGTTGGAGAGCGGATCGGTGCAGGCGGCGCCCAGCGCACCTTGGAGGTACCACCACAAGAGCTGAAGCTCGCCGGGCAAACGTACGTCGCATCGGTATCCGTC
Source organism: Polyangiaceae bacterium (assembly GCA_044376115.1). Taxonomy (GTDB): domain Bacteria; phylum Myxococcota_A; class Polyangia; order Polyangiales; family Polyangiaceae; genus Xiheicaenibacterium. Next base: position 163,205 of record JBILLK010000021.1, read on the forward strand.
GCCGAGACGAATGACAGCACACCCGGACCCTGCGACACGGATGGGGAGATAGGTCTCGAGGTGCTGCAGCATTGCACCGTGGATCTTGCTTCCGATCGTTTCGCCCTCCTGTGTCGGCCAGCGCAGTAACGTCCGCCGCAGCCGGCTCCTTGAACCGAGTCGGCCGAGTCAGCCTGCGTGTCTACGAGCCCCGCGTGCGATAGCCTTCGAAGCATGAAGACGTACGGCGCAACCCTGACGCTCATTCTTTGCGCGGCGTGCACCGCCGGCACAGACGACACGTCGTCAGCCACGTCGACTGGAGGGTCGGCCGGCCAAACGACGAACACGACGACGAGCTCGGGCGGCAGCGGCGCCGGCGGCAGCACGGCCTCCTTCATGGCGGGAGGCGGCGGCGCAGGCGGCAGCCTGAACTGTGCGACGGATGTTCCACCCACCACAGCGGGGCCGGAGGCGGTGCTCGCGCCAGAGTACGCTGGTCTCTACACCGTCTACGATCTCGGGACGGTGCCGGGAATGCCGCCGGGGCACCTCGGCGGGTGCGTCATCAAGCACGATGATCCAAACACGCTCTTGCTCGCTGGCGACTCCGAAACCTTGAGCGGCGCGATCTATCAGATCGGCGTCGAGCGCGGGCCTTGCGGCCACATCGTTGGCTTCGTCGGCTCGGCCACCCAGATCGCGCAGACCGAGTACGTCGACGCGAATCTCGTCTACGGCCCGAGCAACACGCTCTTTTACACGCAATGGCCCACGAACCAGATAAGTCAGCTACTGCCGGGCGCTGCGTCCCCCGCCGCAACGCTCGCCGCAGCGACCATTGGTATCGGCGGTAAAGACAGCGTTTCAGGCTTCGGCTTCGTACCACCCAACCTGCAAGGGGCGGGGCAACCTCGGACGCTGACGTGGTCGAACGGAGATTGGTATCAAATGACGATGGAGGGCGCGGGGCCCACCTACCAACTGTCGAACGGCGTGCTCAAGACCACCCTTCCCAACGGGCCTGGTGGCTTTGCGTACGTACCGGCGGGCTCACCGGGGTTCGATCTTCAAAGTACGATCGTCGCGGAGTGGAGCACCGACTCGGTGGCCACCTACCAAGTCGACGCCGAGGGGGATCCGCTGGTTGCAACGCGGAAGCCATTCTTCACCACGTTCCCGCGGCCCTGGGGCGCCTACTTCGAGCCGGCCACCGGCGACTTTCTCTTTCTCACCTGGGGCTCTTTGCCCGACCGTGTGTACATCGTGCAAGGCTTTCTCCCTCCGCCGCCGCCTCCTCCACCCCCGGAGTGAAGCAGCGCCCTGCGGCGCTACAGCACGTAGCGTCCGCCGCGCAGCAAAGCGGCACCGTCGACGTTGAGATCGCCCGAGGTGCCGGCAAGCGCGAGGCTCGCCTGCGTGGTCCAGTTCGCGCCCGTGACGGTTCGGTTTGTCCACCCGAAGACGATCTGAAGCCCAGGCGCGCAAGCGTCGACCATCACCTCGCCGATGGGACCGAGCACACCGGGGTTAGCACCGATCACGAGGTGACCGACCCGCTTCATGTGCTCTTCGCTCTCGAGGAAGGCCTCGACGTCCTTCTTCACGGCCTCGTTCGAGCAGGCGACGCGCTCGATGACGCCGCCGACGACCGTGAAGCTGACGGGGTTCGAGCGCAAATCACCGCTGCCGGCAAAGGCCACATTGCTGCTTGCATCGGCGACATAAACGCCGTCGACGGCTTCGCACAATGCATTGAGCTGCCCGCCCGGGAGGTTGCTGAACTTGCCCGGCCGAATCAGCTGCCCGCGCTCCGTCCAGCGCGCATCCGGTGGCATCGCGATCTCGAGTTGGGTACCGGCGGGCGTGCTGTAGCTGAGCTTGCGGGCGCCAGCGAGCTTGCGCCCCACGGCTTGCAGCATGTCCGCCACGCGCGACGCGTCGGCGGAGAAGCCTTCCACGAAGCCGCGTTGCGAAAGGCCGACCATATGCGCATGGCGGACGCGGAGCTGCTCGGTGGCCACGACGAAAGCTTGGCGAATCGGCCGCGAGTGCTCGGTGCCAAGCAGGAGCACCGAAGCCTGCGCATCGGCTAGCAGCGCGAGCACATAGTCGAGCAGCTTGTCCTCACTCGGAAGCACAACGTCTTCGAGCACGACCAGCTGCGCGCGCGCCTTGAACTCCTCGGCGACGTCGATCAGCGCCTGCGCGAGCGGGACGCGCGAACGATCACAAAAAACCACGAGCCGCTCGCCGAAGACGAGGCCGAGCGAACCGGAAACAATGCGTATCGCCGGGCTCACCAACGCGAAGTTGTTGCCGGTTTGGGACCGCCAGGACTGACGAGGCGTACTCACTGCCTGGAAGGTATCTCAGCGCGAACGGCCTGTCAGGTGTCGGCCCGTGCTCGGGAGCGCGCGTCCCGACCGCTGGGTACCTGTAGGGCAATAACCGCGATGCCTCGACGCGAGCCTCGATATGGAGCAAGCGCACCCGCGTCGCTTCAATAGCCTCCCGTACCGGCGCTGCCTTTGAACGGCCCGGTGAGTTCGCTGGTGATCCAACCTCCGTAAAAACCACCGGGTTGCGGTCGGACGCGTTCGCCCGCAACCCAAGCTTCGACTGCGCTGGCATAGAACGCGACGTGCCCCGCGAGCACCGCTGCTTCAGCGAACGGTTGTTCATACGACCAAGCCGCACGCGCGCGCGTTACCGCGCTTTCAGGCTCATCGACCACGACGTCGAAGTAGCTCGCCTCGCCCTTCCATTCGCAGCGCGAGCCGCCCCCAGCCCGACGCAGACGCTTCATGTCGATGTCGCGACGCGGCAGGTAGAAGGTCGGAGGGTGCGAGGTCTCGAGCACGCGGATCGCCTCGCTGGTGCGAGCGATCTCCACGCCGCTGAGACGAACGATCACCTCGCGCGCATCCGAGACGAGCGCTGGCGGACGCGGGTAGTCCCATACCGACTCTTGGCCTTCCCCAGGGACCTCGGCGAAGGGGGGACGCGAGGCGCCAGTGTTCGACCAGCCGCTGCGACCCAGCACGGCCCATGTCGGGAGCTTGCTCATCGCTGCGTACTAGCACGTGAGCCACGCAAGGCCTTCACGTAGGATGGCCGCGTGTTCGACCGACGACTCCCGATCGCAGGCGTCTTGCTCTTGTTGCAGCTCACGGCGTGCGACGACGCAGCCTCGGCGGCGGACGAGCCGTCGGGCCCTTCGTCTTCGTCTTCCGGCGGTGGCGGCGCGAGCTCTTCGTCGAACGGCGGAGCGCAGGCGCAGGGCGGCTCGTCGCAGGGCGGCTCGGCGGAAGGCGGCTCCACCCAAGGCGGCTCCGGTGTGGGCGGTGCACCCAGCGTGTTTCCCGAGCAATACGACCTCGGCACGTCGGCCGGCTGCGGCCTCGCCGCAACGCCGGGACTCGATGAGACGCTCTCGGTCACGGTCGAAGGAGCGACCCGGACCTACTGGCGCATGGTCCCCAACAACTACGACCCGAACCAACCGCATGGCCTCGTGGTCGTGCTTCACGGCTCGGGTGGCAGCGGGCAGACCGCGTATGAGAAGTTCAAGCTGCAGAACCAAGGCGCAGGTCAGTTCATCTTCCTCTATCCGGACGCGCTCCCCGCCGAGAGCGGCGAACCTCGCTGGGAGACCGAGATGGATAGCGTCGACTACGCGTTCTTCGATGCGATCGTGGCCAAGGCCGAAGAAGATCTGTGCATCGATCGCGATCGGCTATTCGTCACTGGCTTCAGCCTCGGCGCCCGCTTCACCTCGATGCTCGGTTGTTTTCGCGGGGACGTGATCCGCGCCATTGCTCCGGGTGCACCGGGCATGAACGCCGCGAGCCTGCCGCTCGTCGCCGAAACCGACGCTGGGCATTGTCGCGGCGAGGTCGGAGCCTGGGTCTTCTGGGGCACGCAAGATCCCGATCACCAAGCCGGCGCTGAGCTCGTGCGCGACTACTACAGCGCCACCAGCGGTTGTGATGCAACACGCACTCCGCTCGCGTCGCCCGCCGAATGCGAGGCGTACGACAACTGCCCTGCGCAAAGGCCCGTCACCTGGTGCAGCTACACCCTGAACCATCAATGGCCCGACGGCCAGAACGTCGACTACAACGGCCAAAAGGCCGCGATGGACTTCTTCAAGTCCTTCCCAACGCCCTACCTGCCGTAAGCCCGCTGGTGCAGCGCTCGAGCCCGTTCAGCCGAGCGCAGGCGCTTGTTTGGCCAACGCACGACTCAGCATTCGCAACGCCACGCGCGCATCATCCGAGGTACGGAGCAGCTCGCCGTCGCGCGAATACTCCGCGACCATTTGCTTCGTCGCGTGGTGCGTGAGCTGGGCCGACTCGTGATTTCCGCCGCGCGTTTCCCGCCGCGCCCTCGCTAGCTCGACGTGGGCGAGGTGGATGCGGATCACATGCTGCAGCCACGGCGGGAGTTGGCCGCGTGGCTCGGCAAGCACCCGTTGCACCGAGGCGGCCTCCAACTGATCGAGGCTAGCGAGCGCCATCGCTTGCAACGCTGTAGCAAGCCTGAACGTCGCTGGCGACAGCTCCTGCGCGCGCTGGGGGCCCAGCTCGCCGAGAACCGCGAGCGCCTGCTCGTACGCCTCGGCATCGAGCCAGACCAGCGCGTCGTAGATCTTGAGGATGGCATGAAAGCGCCGATTGGACTCATGCGTCATGAACGAGAGCGACTGCCCGTAGGCTTGATGGCTCCTTTGATGGTCCCCGCGCTCGAGCCAATAAAAGCCCAGAGCGGCGTTAGCGCGTGCCTTCACGAACGGGATCTCGTGAGCCTCAGCAAAGGCAATGGCTTGCTCGAAGATCACGCGCGCCTCTTCACCACGCTGCAGCGACTGCAACACATCGCCGATGCGCAGCCGCGCGAAACCAGCCGCTGCGTACCAACCGACCTCGAGCAAGATGCCCTCCGCCTGCCGGCTCATCTCGAAGGCGTTCGCTTGATCGCCCCAACCAAAGTAGGCCAGCGCCTTGACCAGAATGAGCTCGCCGGCGAGCCCTCGGAGTTGAGGTTGAGACAGCCGAGGCAGCGTCTCATCGATCAGCTGCACCGCCTCCGCCCACTGGCCCAAGTGAACGAGTTGCAAGGCGTGAACACGACGGCTCCGCGCGAGCAGCCCGAGCTCGCCTGCGGCCCCCTGCTCGAGCGCACTTACGACCGCGGCCACATCTCTTTTGTGCAGGCCATCACCGTGCGGCCAATCATCCAGAGCGCACAGCGCCACGAGTCGGTCTTCGGGCGCAGCGGTCCACGGGCCCTCGGCGAACACACGGCCGCGCAGGATCGCGGCGAAGTCCTCGCGCTCCGCGTTGAGGAAGCGCGTCTCGCCTGAAGCACGCGTGACCTCGAGCAACGGCTTGGCCAGGTTGACGAGGTAGCCCGCCCAACCACGCAGGGCCGGCTCGGTCATCCGCCAATGTGCACGAAAGCCTTCGGCCCACGCGCGGACGATCAGCATCAGGCGAAACCGCGTGCGCCCGTCCTTCCACGAACTGCTGAGCAGCGAACGCCGCCGCAACGAGGCGATCAGGTCGACAGCCTTCTTGCGCGTGAAGGCCGAGTTCTCTTCCTTCGCCGTAAAGCGCAGCACCTCTTCGGCAGCAGCCAAAGAAAACTCCGACGGGAACACCGAAAGCGCGGCGAGCGCGCGTTGCTCATCCACCGAGCAAAGGTCCCACGAGAGCTGCAATGCGCCTGCGGCGGTCGCCTGCTTCTTCGACTTTCCCGGCTCCTTCTCCTCGAGCAGACTAAGCACGTCGCGCATCCGCTCGCGCAGATCGCGCGGCGAAAGCCAGGCGATCTGGTTGGCCGCGAGCTTCACCGCCAAGGGGATTCGGTCGAGCTCCTCCACCAGCGCGTGCACGTCTTGGCCAAACGTTTCATCGGAGCCCAGCTGCGGCGAAAATTCCTGAGCGCGCAGGACGAACAGCTCCTCGGCCTCGGGCAGCGGGCCTAGCTCGAGCGCGAAGCTCGCGGGGATCACCAGCTGTTCGCGCGAGGTCACGATCCAGCGACTGTCGCCCACCGTCGACCACTGCTGCAAAAAACGCAGGCAAGCGTCGCTGATGCGGTCCACATCATCCAGCACGATCAGCAGCGGCGAGGTCGTCAGGATCAACTCCAGATAGCTGCTATCGCCCGGTGGAAAGCGGAGCAGCTGCGCCATCCTGTCGAGGAAGTCGGCTTCGCTGCTCACCTCCTCCAGCGGACAAAAGATCGGCGTGAAGCCAAGTGGACCGCCGACCTCGATCGCCGCGCGCCGCGCGAGCGCGCTCTTCCCGATGCCAGGACTTCCGGTCAGCAAGAGCACCCTGGACCCCTGCTCGAGAGCCCGCCCCAACGCACCGAGCTCCTCCTTCCGCCCGAGGAAGAGCTCCGCCTGGGCTTGCGCTGGATCCACCTGCACCGGCCGACTCGGCGCAGGAAGACCGTCTTGCGTCTCAGCGCGGCTCGGCCGCTCGGCAACGTCCGCCTCTTGTCCTTCCGATGATCGATCGTACGGCGTCAGCATCGTGATGCGAGCCGATAGCGGTGCCTCGAACAGAGCCGGATCAACCATGAACTCTTGCGTGGGTCGCGAGTCGATCGCCTCCGCATCCGCGCTCGTGAGCAACGTCGGTTGGCCGCGTTCCCATAGCGTCAACGCGCCGCTGAAAGGCTGCACATCGAAGTCGCGCGAAACAAAGCGCACGTGCTCCTGCGTCAACGCGACGGTGCCCAGCGGAGCCCGGCGCAGCAGGCTCGCGGCGGCCTCGAGGTTTCCCTCACCGCCCACCGAAACAGCGAACACAGCGTCTTGCACCACCGCCCGCAGCCGGCACGCGACCCTCGCCGCGGCCAAGACAGGGTGGACGTTCGCCGCCGGTAGCACCTCTGTGACGAGGGTTGAGTCGTCGATACGCATGAGACGTACGCCGCCTTTGCGCTGTAACTCATCGACGCTCGCCTTCGCGTCGGCCGACGACGGGAGACGCAGCTCGAACAGGATGATGCCGAGCAGCGGGCTCGACGAGCGACGCGTTGGCTCGCCCCCGATCGCCGCGCTAGTAGCCCGCGGCGCGCCAAGCGATGCCAAGAGCTCGCGCGCCTTTGGACGGCTCGCTGGCGCTTTTTCCAACATGCGGCGAATCGTCGCGAGGTCGCTCGCGAAATTCGCGGCCGAGCGCGTGTAAAACGGCTCCTCATAGAGCACGCGCAAATAGGTCGAGAGCAGCGTCTCCGCGCGAAACGGCGCCACGCCGGTGAGCAGCTCGAACAGCGCGACGCCGAGCGCGAAGACGTCGCTCGCTCCAAACGGCGCAGCCTCGTCACGTAGCAGCTCGGGCGCGAGGCTGGCGGTCAGCTCCTGCGAGAGGCTCGACGACGAGGTGTCCGGATCGATCTGCGCCGGCGGGACCAGCGCGAGATCGGCCAGCGAGACCGTCGCTGCATCATCGTCCGCGACATACAGTGCCTTGGTCGAAAGCGCACCGTGCGTGAGCTCGAGCGCGTGAAGGCCTGCGAGCGCCTCCACCGCCCGCCGCGCGACGAGCGCGCGACGTTGGGGATTGAGACCGGCCGCGAGCAGATGCTCGAGCGGCGCACCGCTCGGCAATAGCGAAGCAGCGTACAGATCGCCCGCCGGCGTCGCGCCGAAGGCACGCAGCTTCTCCACCCGTGAGGTCTGGATCTCGGAGAGCCGCCCAGCGACGTGCTCGAAATGTTCGACGCCGCTAGCGCTGACGTTGCTGTAGGTCCGAAGCCGTACCGACGTGGACTCGCGTAGGTCGACAGCCGCGTACACTGCGTAGCCACCGGTCCGCTGAAGACAATGCTTCACCCAATAGCGGCCGCCGATGACCTCACCACGCTCCATAGGTCATCCTCGCATGGCAGCACCGGCACCGATAGCGCACGGGCCTGCTATAGAAAGGCGCCATGGCCAAGCTGATCGATTTTGTCCTGACTTTGGGTGAACACGATTGGGATGAGGCGCAAATGGAGGACGAGCAGGCGGCTCGTGTGGAAGCGCTGCGACGGGTGAACGAAGAGGGCTGGCGCAAGGTGCCGGCCGGCAAGTCCAAGGAGCTCGCCGAGCCCGAGGCGCAAATGCAAGACCTGGCGAGCTTTCGCGCGCTTGCCGAAGCACAGCTTGAGGAGATGCTCGAGGGATCACCCTTTGTAGCGGAGGTCATCACGGCCGTATGCGACCGGGCTGCGGAGCTAATCAAGGCTAAGAACGCAACGCTTCGGGCGGGCTGGGCCTACGGCTTCGAGGGCAATCACAACGACACCACCTTCCTGCTTCGCCTTTCGGTCCCGAGCTGAGTAGCGCTTCGCGCTTTGTGGGATCGATTCGCGCCCTCGCGACACCAACGGGGCGATGAGGACGATCGACGCAAGAGGCCCACTGGTCGCGACCCAACTGCAACAACTCCTGGAGGCGCGTTGCCCCGGCGTCGCCGTAACCCACGAAGACGAAGAGCCCAGCGAAGGACGCTGGTCGCGCACCATCGAGCTGCGGCAGGGGCGCTGGATCGGCGTCGACATCGAGCTCCGCGAACAAGACGGAAAAACCACCATCACCACCGAGACCGGCTCGCAAGGGGCCGCAGCGTTGATGCTGCTGGCGGTCGTCGTAGCGCTCGGCCTTTCGCTTGCGACAGGCGACTGGATTCTACGATTGATCGGCGTGCATGGGCTGGCCACCTCGCTCACGGTCGCGCTTGGCACCTTCCCCTTCCTATTCGTCACCGTCCCCGCGGCCATGGCGGTCCAGAGCGCTCTCGGCCGCAGCGGAGTCGCCGAAAGCCAGCGGCTGCTCGTACAGGTCAACGCTCTGCTCGACGAGCTCGGGGCTCGCTCCACAGCTGAAGCCCCACCGGCCTGACGAGCCAACGCCGAGCCCGGCGCGACCGCCGACGAGCGGCCGCGAAGGCCGCTCCGCGGCGATGAGCTCGGCTACTTGCAGAGGTTCGCCTTCTGCTTCTCGCTCTCGTCACTCACGGTGAACACCGTATCGGTGCAGTTATTGCCCTTGCGGTAGCGGATCTTCGCCCCGGGCCGTACCGAATGGGTGATCGTCGTGCTCGACGATAACTGGGTATAAAGCGCGTTGCCGTCGTCAACACAGTAGTCCACGGCCGAACCACAGTTGTTATAGAGGTCGAGCCATACCTGGGTAATCGGAGCCTTGGCCTCTGGCGGGGCCTCCGGCGGCGGCGAGTCATTGCTTCCTCCGTTCGCCGGTAACGTTGAAAGGCCCTCCGAGGGCTGCGAGCCGGAGGGCGTTGAGCCGGGGACGGCGGCCTCCGACGAGTTCGAGGCGGCGTTAGCCGCTGGCGTGGAACTGGAACAACCCACCAAAAGAATGACGGCAATAGCGAGGTTAAAACGCATGGTGCACCGGTTGTGTCCGCGGGGCCGGAATCGATCCCCTCGCCTTCGATTGTGTGACCGCGGGAGGTTCCCCGCCCGCACGGTTGGCTCGCAATTGGCGCTGCTACCAGCGCGAAGCAGCGCTAGCCTCGAGCACCGTTGGCGACCTTCGATACCCTCAATGCCCGTAGCGTGGCTTGCCCTGGTTGCGACAATACGGTCGACGTCTCGATTGTGACGTATTTGTTCAGCCCTTTCGGGACGTCGTTCGATCTCTATCTAGGTCAATCCGTCCAGCGCGAAGGCTTCGACGCCAAGGAGTTCTTCGTCGAAGAAAGTCTGAGCGACGATTGCTTGAGAATGCGTGCCGCTACGCAAGAGCTGGGCATCTCCATTCTCTTCGACCGTATCGATATCGATCCCTGTCGCTGCGGCGCCGCACTAGCCCCGCTGGTTACGCTCGAGATCACCCAGGCTTTGCCTCGGGGTGACGGCGAACACGCCATTCGTCTTGGCCTGCGGGGGATCGAATTGGTCGACGTGTTCCAGCTTGCGTCCCTGCGTAAGGTCGACTTCGTGCACTACGAGCGCCTCGCGCAGCTCGCGCCCGACCTTTCGTTGCTGCCCTATCCGGCGCGCGTCGATCGCCTGTCGCAGCTCTACCGAAGTCCAATCAGGTAGGCTCTAAGCGGCGCGCACACGACTACGGAAACAGCCGCCGACGCGAGATCTCAAGCAACGATCTCGCCTGGTTCGGCTCAGGCTCTGAGAGCTGCGCCGTCACCTCAGCGACGACGGGCTTTGAGCCTTGGCCGCGACCTTCGGAGCTGGTTCAGCCGAATCAACTCGCAGCGGGCGGAGGTACGTGCGCTGGCAGCAGGCCTGGCTCGAGCGACTCCCGCTCGTCGAAGACGAAACAGTTACCGCGGTACCCGGGGGCGCCCTCCGTCTGTTCGAAGTAACGCAAGATGCCGCCCTCGAGTTGGTACGTCGATGATAGCCCCGCCTCGAGCATCAGCAGCGCTGCCTTCTCGCAGCGGATACCGCCGGTGCAATAGCTGACCACCGTCTTTCCCTCGAGCTCGCTGGCGTACGCCTCGAGCGCCGCGGGGAAGTCACTGAACTTGCGCAGCTTCCAATCGATCGCCCGCTCAAACGCGCCGAACTCGACCTCGAAGGCGTTGCGCGTATCGAGCATCACCACCTCGCGACCCTCATCATCGTGACCTTGTGCGAGCCAGCGCGCGAGCGTGACCGGCGCAACCGAGGGCGCGCGCCCTTGTTGCGGCTGCACCGCCGGCCGATTCATGCGGATGATCTCGCGTTTGATCTTCACCTTGAGCTTCTTGAACGGTTGCTCGTCGCTAAAGCTCTCCTTGGCGTCGAGACCAGCGAAGCGAGGATCTTTGCGCAGACCAGCGAGCCAAGCGCGCACGGCCTCCGGCGGGCCAGCCAAAAACAGGTTGATACCCTCACTGGCCAGCAGCACCGTACCGCGTAGCCCAGCCGCTTCGGCCGCAGCCTTCAAGCGATCACGCAACGCTGGCAGATCCTCGAGCAGGACGAAGCGGTAGCTGGAGACGTTGAGACAGTGCATGCCCGCCCGACGTCGCCAAACTACCTTGCGCCGTCAAGCGCTACCGTACGGCGCGCTAACGCGCGCACTCGCTGTCCTTCGACATCTCGCGCGTACAGGCCTTGGGGTTGGGCGCGTGTTCGGCCAGGCACTTGTCCTCGCATGAAGAACTTGCGCTCGAGGATTGGCAGCCAATCAAGCACGCCGCTGTCTCGCCTCCACATTGGTTGAGCGCGGCAGCGTCCGGACACGAGTAATAAGCACCGTTGATGCAGCAACGCGCCGACGCTGTGACTTCGCCCGTTGCCCCTGCATCACCGCCGCTCGCCCGGCCTTGCGAGGTGCGCGCCTGCACCGAATCCAGCATATCGAGCAGGGCGGCCGGGTTCGGCTTGTTGCCCGACTTTTCCTCGGCTGCCTCTGCTGCGGCCTCACGTTCGGCCTTTTCGCGCGCAGCCACCCGCGCGCTCTCCTCATCACGCAGCGCGCGCTTCTCTGCTCGCTTCCAGATCTCCCGAGCGCGCTTTTCACCCGCGGCTCTGCGTTCTTCCAGTTCAGCCGGCGGCAACTCTTTACCGTCCAGCACGTCGACGATCAGCACCAACCCTTTGGAGGTCGCCTTGAAATGCACGCGCAACGATTCATCTAGGTCGAAGCGGCAGAAGGCCTCCTCTTTGCAGATCGGCTTGAAGCCCTCGGCGGCGATCTCCGCCTCGAGCGCCGGGATGGTGGCCTCGGCGTCACCAGCGTAAGCGAGCGTTGAAGTGGTACGGGCGCCGCTGCATGCCATCGCAAACAGGGCCAGGGCGGAGGCGCTAAGCCATCGTGAAGCCATAGGTTCTCAATCCTCTATTCGATAAAAAGGGGTACGGCAGCAAACGGACCGAGCCGCTGCGTGATTCAAAGCCACGCACCAAGAGCAGCTTTCCGACCTCGAGCGGCGCGACGTAGGTACATTGCAGCCGATGACCCAGTCGGCCTCGAACTCTGCCCCCGACCCGACGATTCGCCGCGTGATCGCGGCCGCCTCACTCGGCACCTTGTTCGAGTGGTACGACTTCTACCTGTACGGCAGCTTGGCGGTCTTCTTCGGCAGCAAGTTCTTTCCCGCCGGCAATGAAACAGCGCAGCTCCTGGCGAGCCTCGCGACCTTTGGGGCTGGCTTCGGCGTCAGACCCTTGGGCGCGCTCGTATTTGGGCACGTAGGCGACCTCGTCGGGCGCAAGTACACCTTCTTGATCACGATGACGGTGATGGGCCTGGGCACCGCGCTGATCGGTCTCTTGCCCAGTTACGAGAGCTGGGGCCTTTGGTCGACGGCGCTCTTGGTCGCGTTGCGGCTGCTCCAAGGGTTAGCGCTAGGCGGAGAGTACGGCGGCGCCGCAACCTACGTAGCGGAGCACGTTCCCGACGAGCGGCGCGGCTACTACACGAGCTTCATCCAAACCACGGCGACGCTCGGCTTCTTCGTCAGCATGGGGATCATCGGCACCGCGCGGCTCTTGCTTGGTGAAGAGGCCTTCAAACTTTGGGGCTGGCGAATCCCCTTCTTACTCTCGTTCTTCTTGCTCGCGGTCTCGGTCTATATCCGGCTCAAGATGAGCGAGTCACCGCTCTTTACTCGGCTCAAAGCGGCAGGCCACATCTCGAAGAACCCACTGAAGGAGAGCTTCACCAACCCGCTCAACCTTCGTTATGTGCTTATCGCCCTGTTCGGCGCGACGGCGGGCCAAGGCGTGGTTTGGTACACAGGCCAGTTCTACACGCTCACCTTCATGATGACGGCGCTCAAGCTCGAGTGGACGACGTCCTATCTGCTGCTCTCGATAGCGCTGCTCCTGACGACGCCGCTATTTGTCTACTTCGGAGCGCTCTCGGATCGCATCGGCAGAAAGAAGATCATTCTTGGTGGCTGTCTACTCGGAGGGCTTACCTACATACCCATCTTCATGGCGATGAAGTACCTAGCGCAGAATTTGTCCGGCCTCGCCTATGTGGCCATGGTCGGGCTACTGGCCCTTCAGATGGTTTATGTATGTATGGTTTACGGCCCTATCGCCGCGTTCCTGGTCGAGCTCTTTCCGACCAATATTCGCTATACATCCATGTCCCTCCCCTATCACTTAGGCAACGGCTGGTTTGGCGGCTTTCTCCCGCTGATCGCCACAGCGCTAACCACCAGTGATTGGGCGCAATCGCAGTTCGGCCAAGGGGCGATCTACACCGGCCTGATGTACCCGATCGCTGTGAGCCTGTTGACCGTGGCGATCGGTGGCTACTTCATCCGCGAGACCCAAGGCCACAAGCTCGAGGCGGTGGTTCAGCTTGGCTCTCGGAGCGGGTGAAGCCCACGCGAAGAACCGCGCTACTTCTTATTTGGCGTCTTCGGTTTGGCTGGCTTCTTCGTCACCGGCTTTGCGGCCTTCCCCGTCCCAAGCCCGCTGAGCGAACCGCCACCGACGGCGGCTCCACCGCCGCGCCCCACGGCTCCGTTACCACCCAGGCCGCCCAAATCGCTGTCCCACGGACGGTTCGCCGAGCTACCGAGATCGAGCAGCCCGCTGGGCCGGCTCACCATCTCCTCGTACTTCAGCCGGTCCTCCGTCCGCTTGCGCTCGGTAGCTTCATGGTGTTCGCGCAGCCCCGCCGACATCGCGCTCGCCAGCTCGAGATCGCTCTCGGCGCGCGGCTCGGCCAGCACCGGCGGCGGGGCGGGCGGGCTGGGCACCTGCGGCTCGGGCGCCACGACCTGCGCCTTGGGCACCTCCGGCTTCGGCACGACCGCCTCCGACGCGCAGCCAACAGCAAAGACCAGCGCTAGCGCGACTGCAGCTTTCACCGCTTGGAGATACCACATTACTTCACCAGGCACACGAGCCGGCCAGCCTTCGCAGCGCATACGCGGTCACCGAGCAGCAGCAGTCCGGTCGTATTCGCGAGGCCGCGCATGAGCGTTGGCAGCAGGTGGTCGGCGTGCGCGAAGTGGCCCCAACAGTAGACGCCTTCCTCTCCGCCAGCCGGCATGGCTCGAACGCAGGTGCCAGCATCGCTTGCGGCGAGCTCGCTCGCGTTCACGACCCTATCGAGGGGGCCAAGCGTTTGTCGGTCATCGCTCGTTCCGTCGCCCAGCTGTGCGGCCCGACCAGCACAGGAGACCCGGCCGTCCCTGCCGAGCACACACAGGTGCGACCTCCCCATCGCAAAGGACGCCACCTTGGACGCGATAGCGACGGGGTTGGGGCTCTCGCTCGAGGTCCAACACACGAACTCGCCGGCCGTGGTCAGCGCACAGGCTTTGGCTGACTGCACCGCGAAGGAGGTCACCCCGCTCAAGATCTCCTTCGGCGCCGTAACGACCGCAACGGGATCCCGGGTCATTCGGCCCCAACAGCTGAGCTTGCCGCCCGCATGCAGCGCGCAGCCGTAATCACCGCCAAGGCTGACCCGCACCGCGTCGCTGATGTTTGGCACCACTACAGGCTTCTCTTCCGCGAGGAACTGGTAAGGCTTCGAGCCCGGCTTCTCGGGGACTCCGAGCACCCCGCCGCGCGTCGTTCCCCAGCAGCGCACCTTGCCGGCCGGAGCCTCGGTGATCGCGCACGTCGACGCAAAGTTCGTCGCGAGCGAAAGGACCGAAGCGAGCGCAGGGTGCTTCGCGTTCGGGTTGCTCCATTCGACCGTCCCATCGTCTTTGATGAAATCGCGCCCAGCGTAGTCGCCCGTAGACCAGCGCGACGCGAGCGTTGGTTGCGCGTCCTGCGCTTTGGCGAGGTGCGCGGAGGCTGGCTGCTTCGCCGCCGCGTCGACGTCCCAAAGCAGCACGGTCGTGTCGGCGGAGCCTGAGGCGAGCACGCCCTCCGCTGAGAACGCGAGCGACGTCACGGCCTCGGTGTGGCCCGAGAGCTGCGCGAGGAACTTCACATTGGCGCCGTTCGACTCGCTGCGCTCCCACACATAGACGTCGTTGCCCGCGGCCCCCGCGATGCGACGTTGGTCCTTGCTGACCGCGAGCGCTGAACAGCAACCGCCGGTGCCGACCTTGTACAGCTCCTTCATCGTCGGCAGCGAGACCACGCGAGCGCCTCGATAGGCGTCCCATTGCAGCAGCTGATCTTCCCCGAAGAACTGCAGCTGGTCGTCGGAGTCGGGGAGCGTTGCCTCCAGCTCGAGCGTTTCAGCGTTGCGGAGCTGAACCTCGGTCTGCGTGTCTTTGCGCACTTGAACCGCGACGCGCGAGCCGCCGGGCGAAACCACGACGCCGCTGGTAGACCCTCCGACCAGGACCGAGGCGACCAACGCCCCAGCGGCAGTCGTGTCACGCTTCTCGAGCTCGGCAGCCTCATAGTCGCTCGTACCAACGAACAGCCGCGCTCCGTCGCTCGACAGCGCGAGGTTGCGCGCGCTCAGCGCGTCCTTGATCTCGGTCACTTCCTTACCGCGCACGATCAGCGTCGGGTAGCCGTCCACTGCCAGCACGCCCGCGTCGCGCGCCGCGCGGAAGTCACGAGCGCGGAGCGCGGGCTTCGCCAGCTCCTCGCAACTCGCCGTATCCCAGAAATGCAGCGAGCCATCTGCTGACGCCAGCGCCTCTCCGTTCGGCAGGAACGAGAGCGCCGCGACGCGCTCCACGTGACCTTGGACCTCCTCCGTCGACAAGTGCACGACCGAGCCGGTGTGCGCGAGTTCGTAGGCGCCATTCTGGCTCCGAAACGCAAACGCCTTCGTTGGGCTGGTTACACCGGTCGCGAGATCGATCAAGGTTCCGCCGCGCCGAGCGCTGCGGCCGTCGTTGAGCATCTCGAGCGCGCCAGCCGCACCCATGTAGTCGACGCTGAACGGGTCACTGGCGGCCTTCGATATCTGCTCCTCCTTGCCGCTCGCAACGTCGATCGAAGTGAAGGTACCAAGCTCCAAGCGATAGACCGTCGCGCCGTCGAGCGAGAGCCCGTGCGATGCGTAGGAATGCTCGCGGGTCCTGCGAGGCGGAAGAGCGGAGGGGTCGCTTGGGACCTCCGGTTTCTCGAGCGCGTAGTTCTTGGTGACGAGCTTCGCCCCGGTGTTGAGGTTGATCACCGAGATCCCGAGGGAGCTTGCGTCTGAGCCGAGCAGCAAGGGGACATCCCTACTACCTGGCTCCTGCAACGAGACCAGGGCGCGGGAGCCGTCCCGGCTCAAGCCAACTAGCTTCGCGTCTGGGACCTTGAGGGTCTTGAGTCGCTTTCCGCTCGACCCGTCGATCACATGCAAGGCTCCAAACGAGGTGCTGACGACGACGCGGCTTCCATCCGCCGAGAACTCGACGTCGTTGATGTACTCGGAGCGCCTGCTGGGTCCGCTGAAGTTGAGCAACGTCGCTACGCGCGGCTTGGACTGCTGCTTGGGTTTGGTTAGCTCGATCTTGGTCGAGCCGAGGCTCTTACCCGAAGGGACGGCGAACAGCTCCATCACCTCGTTCGAGTGATGGACCATCAGCTTCGTTGCGTCGGGAGCGAACACCGCGCGCCGCGCCTGCGGCAACCTCGCGACCACCTCGTTCGTGCGCAACTCGACGAGCTCGGTGTTGTTGCGGAAGGCGTAGATGGTGCCCGCATCGGTGACAGCGAGCGGCGCGCGCTCCGAAAGCCTCATCGACGTCGTACCGCAACGCGCGATCGCCCCGCTCGGCAGCGGCTCGCTCGCCGACGGCTCGTACGCCGAACCTGCGACCCGCGGCTTCACCGCTGGCCCCTCCTCAACCACCGGAGCCGCGCTCGCGGAGGCGCTCGCCACCGCGCGCTCGGTCTTCACCGTCTTCGGCGTGAGCGCCACGTCGGCGGGGGCACCGCAGGACGCCGCGAGGATCGACACGAGGGCGGTCAGCGACAAGGCTCTCATCGGCTCGACTTACGCTTGGACTGCGAGCGGAACAAGCCGTGATTACGACGCGAGGAGCTCCACCATCCGCTCCCCGACCCCCTTCGCCGAGGCTGGGTTCTGCCCCGTCACGAGCCGTTCACTCACGATCACGTTCGCCTCCCAGTTGGGCCCGGGCACATGCTCCGCGCCGCGTTCGACCAAGGTCGAGGCCAACAGGAACGGGACCACCTTCTCGAGCTTCACCGCCGTCTCCTCGGCGTTGGTGAAGGCTGCGACCTTCTTACCCTCCACCAAGTGTTTACCGCTCGAGAGCTTGACGTTCACGAGCCCTGCGGGGCCGTGACAAACCGCGCCGACCACGCCCCCCGCCTCGTAGATCTGCGCCGCGAGCTTCGCCAGCGCCGCGTTGTCCGGGAAGTCCCACATCGTGCCGTGGCCGCCTGCGTAGAAGATCGCTCGGTAGGCAGCCGCATCGACCTCGGTCGGCTTCACACTGGCGTCGAGCTTCTTCATCGCCGCGGCGTCCTCGAGGAAAGCCTTCTGGCTCGCGTCCTTGAGATCGACGCCGTCGAGCGGCGGGCGGCCTCCCTTGGGCGAGGTGAAGTCCACCTCGAACCCAGCCGCGCGGAATACCTCGTAGGGGTGGGCTACCTCGGGCAAGTAGGCGCCAGTGCTCTCGCCGGTGTTGCCCTTCTTGTCGTGGCTCGTGACAACAAACAGGACCTTCTTGCTCATGGCCTTCTCCGATCGCGCTTGGGGTTTCGTGCAGGCGGCGAGCAGCGTAGCTGCAGCGCCCTCGAGAAATCGTTTGCGTGAGAACTTCATCGCTGTGCCTTCACTTCAATGCGTGTTGACCAGGCTCAATCTAGTCCCCGGTTGGAGTTTGATAATGGGCCACATTATCAATTCATTTATGATTCCTAGTTACAAATGAACTCCCCGGCCCTGCGAGCGATCGAGGTCTTTTGCGCCGCCGTTGAGGCGAGGTCTTTCACCGCAGCCGCGCATCAGCTGGGGCTGACGCCAGCGGCTGTCTCCCGGGCGATCGCTCAGCATGAGCGTGTGTTGGGCGTTCGGCTGTTCCGGCGCACCACGCGCAGCGTCTCGCTCACCGAGGAAGGGCAGGCCTACTTCGAGCCGTGTCGGCAGGCGCTCTCTCTGATCGAGGAGGCGGAGCGCAAGCTCTCGCACCGTCAAACAAAGCCGCGCGGTCGCGTGCGCATCAGCGTCCCCACCACCTACGGCCACAGTCGCGCGCTGCCGGTGATCGCACGCTTCTCTGAACAACACCCCGACGTGGAGGTCGAGGCCCACGTCTCGAACCGCAACGTGGACTTCGTCGACGAAGGCTTCGATCTCGTGATTCGCGCCGGCGAGCTCGGGGACTCGACGCTGGTCGCGCGCAAGTTGGAAGACGCGACGCTGGGCGTCTTCGCGAGCCCCGCGTACCTCAAAGCCCACGGCACTCCCAAGAGCCCGGCGGAGCTCTCGCGGCATCGCGTGATCGGCTTCGTACGGCCGAGCACCGGACGCGTGCTCGAGCTCTCCTTCCAACACAAGGGCGCGTCGCCCTTCGAACTCGCGGTGAAACCGGCCATCCGCTGCTCGGACGACTTCCTCGGTTGCCTCACGCTCGCACGAGCCGGCGCGGGGCTGGTACAGGCTTTCCACTTCCTGGCCGAGGGCGCGCTCGCAAGCGGAGAACTCGTCGAGGTGCTCAAGCCCTACGCCGGCCGCAGCCGACCGTTCACGCTGGTTCAACCATCGGGCCGGGTCCCGACCTTGGCTGCGCGGTTGCTCGGAGACGCGCTGTTCGCCAATGCGCAACGCTTCTCAAGCCGGCGCTGAAACCGGAGCGCGCAGGTACGCGAGCACCAACCGCTCGAGCTCGGCCTGCATCGTCTCGCGCGGCAGAGGCTCGGCCTTGGCCGTGACCACCCAACGATGCGTCAGCGTCTCCAGCAGCTCGACCGTCACCCGCGCGCGGAGCTCCGGCTCGGCCAGCTGCGTCAGCCGCGGCAAGACCGCCGCGAGCGCTCGTGCGTGGTGGTCCTCCATCGCGCGCACGCGGCGGCGAATCGCCAACCCAAGCGGGACCTCCTCGAACAGCACGCGGTGAAGGCGCGGGTTCTCGGCGTGCAGCTCGATCATCGCGCTGACCATCGCCTTGACCAACAGCTCGAGCGTGAGCTCGCAGTCCATTAGCGAGGTGGCGAGCGCCGCCAAGCGCGTCTCCGCCGCTTCCACGTGACGCAAGGCTAGCGCCGCAGCGAGGGCCTCCTTGCTCGGGAAGTACTCATACAAGCTGCCGATCGAAACGCCGGCTCGCGCCGCGATGTGGTTGGTGGTGGTGCCGGCCCAGCCGCGCGCGGCCAAAACCCGAGCAGTCGCCAGCAGCAGCACCTCCACGGTGGCTTGGGAGCGCTGCTGGCGCGGCTTTCTGCGCGGTGAAATGGCTGTTCGAGCTGTTCGAGGCATGCGTCCTTGACTGAGCGGAAGCCGAGTAGCGTTTCCGAGCAATTGCTCGGATTCTTATTCAGCATGAAGCTCGTCGCAACCATCGAAATCCTGGTCTTCTACTTCACGGCCTTCGGCCTGCGTTCGCTCTGGCAATGGCGCAAGACCGGGAAGACCGGCTTTGCCGGCGTGCGGCCAGGAGCCGGCTTTCTCGAGCGCGGCGCAGCCGCGTTGATGACGATCGCGCTCTTGCTCGCGCCCCTCGCGCCGTGGCTCGGTGCGCCACTGTGGACAGAGAGCGCGCGGCTCGGCCTCGGCATAGCCGCCGTAGGCATCGTGCTCACGCTGCTGGCCCAGCTGCAAATGGGCGCCTCTTGGCGCATCGGCGTGGACGAAAGCGAGCGCACCGAGCTCGTCACGACCGGCGTCTTTGCCTGGGTGCGCAACCCGATCTTCAGCGCCATGCTGCTCGCGTCCATTGGGCTCGCGCTGGCGGTGCCTACGCCGCTCGCCTTGCTGCTTCCGCTCCTGCTGCTGCTCGCGCTCGAACTTCAGGTGCGGCTCGTGGAGGAGCCGTATCTGCAGCGAACGCACGGTGTGCGTTATCGCGCTTGGGCAGCCGAAACCGGGCGATTTTTACCGCGGCTTGGCCAGTTCTCCGCAGCGAGGCGGAGCAGGGATCGAGCGCCGCAAAGACGCAGGCGTCTTGGATGATGACACACCGGCGCCCACAGGGCTCCTTGGGCGCTTTGGTCTTCTCAGGCAACGACGGCGCTACGGGGCGGGCTTCGAACGCCTCCTTGAGGTCCTCGCCGACGTTGGGCGGAGCCTCGGGCTTCTTGTCGCTCGGCCCGCCCGCGGGCTTGCGCTGCTTGCGCTGCGCGACTGCGAGAAGCTCCGCGACGCGGTCGTTGAGCTTCTCGACCTCCGCGACGAGCTGCCTGTTGGTCGCGAGGATCGCCGCGATCTGCACGCGCTGCTCCGCGTTCTCTCGTTGCAGCGCGGCGAGGTCGAGGAGCACGCGTTGACGGGATCACGTCTTGTGCCCGCGTGTCGATCCCCTACCGCTTCGCGAGGCCTCGAAACCAGCCCTTGCGCGAGGCGGTGAAGTCGATGCCGGCCAGGAGCGAGGCGAAGGTCGCGCCGTCGATTTGCACCCTGTTCTCCGCGGTTTCGAGCGGAGGGAGCTGGAAGCTGCCGGCCTCGAGGCGCTTGGCCAGTACGCACCAGCCGGAGCCGTCGAACCAGAGGGCCTTGGCGATCCGTCGTCGCTTGTTGAGGAAGAGGTAGAGGTGTCCATCGACGGGATCGAGG
>JBILLK010000017.1:0-218500 GCA_044376115.1 Polyangiaceae bacterium
GGCGCTGGCCTCCCGGCCTCCATGCAAGGTGGCGCTGGCCTCCCGGCCTCCATGCAAGGTGGCGCTGGCCTCCCGGCCTCCATGCAAGGTGGCGCTGGCCTCCCGGCCTCCATGCAAGGTGGCGCCGGCCTCCCGGCCTCCATGCAAGGTGGCGCCGGCCTCCCGGCCTCCATGCAAGGTGGCACGGGGTTGGGGCTTCCCATCGTTGGTGGAGCTGGTTTCCCCGCTGTGGGAAGCGGGGCATCACTCCCTTCGATCGGCGGCGCCAGTCTCCCGATGCCGGGAGGCACTGGGCTCCCCACCATCGGCGGAGTTGGGCTGCCCTCAGCGAATTCGCCAGGCTTGCCGATGGGTGCCGGCCCTGGCCTGCCATCCGCCAGCAGCGCCGGACTGCCCATCGTGGGCGCGACAGGATTGCCAGCAATCGGCGGACAGGGCTTGCCAATGCCAGCAGCCTTGGGCGGCGGTGGCGAGCGCAAGCTCAGTGGCGTCATGCCTGCAGGGCTTGGTCTCGAGATGCCCTCTGGCGCGGGCACCGAGGCAACCTTCGGTGACCCGAACGCGAACGCTGGCGGCGTGAACGTGGGAAGCGTCGATCTCGGCGTGCTCGGGAGTTCGTCGGGAATCGGCGCCGAGGTTGATCTCGACCCTTCGGCCGGCGCGCCAACCAGCGGCCAAGCCGGCGGCCTTTTCAAGAAAGAGCGCAAGGTCGTTACCGACGATCAAGACGTACCGACGTCGCGCGGACGCGGGCTCAAGATCGCAGCAGGCGCGATGGTGGGCGTCGTACTCATCGGCGGCCTGATGACCCTAAACCCAGCGTGGGGACCGTTCGGATCACATTTGATCTCGGACAGACTGAACTCCGACGCTCACAAGGAAGCCGCCCAGTCGTTGCGCGCCGCTGTTCAAGCGAGCCTCGACGAGGACGTGCTCCCAGCAGCGACGGCCGCGAGCGAGCGTGCCAAAGCGGAGCAACGGGACCGCGTAAGGCACGTAGAGACGGCCGAATACACAGCCTTCACCATCTTCATGAAGAGTCTTCGGTTTGGTCGAGACGGAGGTACCGAGACCACGGCCAAAGCGCTGCTGGAGAGTGCTCCTCGCGATCAAGAAACACTCTCGTTGCTGCTCGCGCAGAGCGCCTCAGATACGCTCGACGGGGAGCTCGCGCGCGCCAAACAATCCGTTGAGAAGGCGCAAGCACTTGCTCCGGAAGACGTCGACGTGGCGGTGCTCGCAGGCGAAATTGAGCTCAAGTCGAAGGACTATGGAGCCGCAATTGCAGCCTTCACAAAGGCCACCAACCTGCACAAATCCGCGCGCACGCTGTTCGGCTTGGCTCGGGCGCAGTTCGCCAGCGGCAAACCAGCGGAGGCCGAAGCAACCGCTCGTGGAGCCTTGAACCTTTCGAAGGGCCACGTGGGTGCACGCGTGATGATCGCGACCATTGCAGCCGGCACCCCTTCACGTGAAGGCGAGGCCTTGAAGCTTCTGCAAGAGGTTACTGAAAACGCCGAAATCAAGCCCAACGCGAGCACACCGGAGCTGGTGGAAGCTCACGTTCAACTCGGGCGTGTTCAGACGCTCGCATCACGCAT
The DNA here is from genome assembly GCA_044376115.1 of Polyangiaceae bacterium. Taxonomy (GTDB): domain Bacteria; phylum Myxococcota_A; class Polyangia; order Polyangiales; family Polyangiaceae; genus Xiheicaenibacterium. Next base: position 1,602 of record JBILLK010000017.1, read on the forward strand.
TTCCCAAGCGCAAGAGGCGTTCGCGGGCGCCCTCCGACTGGATCCTCAATCGGTCGACGCCTTGGTTGGAAGTGGTGAGCTTTATTACCGCTCGAGCCGTTACTCGGAGGCCGAAGCACGCTTTGAATCTGCACTGAAAGCGGACGCCGATAACTTCGCCGCCAAGATCGGTACGGCGAAGGCTTGGATCGCACTCGAGCGAACCAAAGAGGCGAAGGACCACCTCAAGAAGTTGGCTCAGGCGTACCCCAAGGAGCCGCAGGTCGATTATTGGATGGGCCGTGTTGACGAGCTGCTCGGCCAGCGCAAAGAAGCGGAAGCTGACTTCCGCGCGGCGATACAAAAGGCCACCCTTCCTGAGCAGGGCGTGCCTTCCTACGTGGCGCTCGCTGCGCTGCTCTCCAGTACCAATCGAGGAAATGAAGCGAGCACACTGCTCGCAGACGCCTCCACCAAGTATCCAGGCAGCCCCGAGCTTGCCAAAGCCCGTGGTGACGTAGCCCTTCGCTCCGGCAAACTCGAGGAAGCCCAAAGCCAGTTTGAAGCGGCCTTGAAGAAGGCTCCGGATGACCTGTCCACGCGCTTTTCGCTCGGCCAGACCTTCCTAAAAATGCGCAAGTTCGATCAGGCCATCGCCGTGCTCGACGCAGTCATGAAGATCGACCCGGAGTATCCCGGGCTGGCCCTGGAGCGCGGCCTGTACTTCGAAGAGACCGGGCAAACCGACGAAGCGCTGCGCATGTACGAAGACGCGCTGAAAAAAGCTCCCAACGACAACGACCTCAAGCTTCGCATCGCTTCTACGCTGGTGGCCGCTGGCTCGGCCAAGAAGGCCGAGCCCATCCTGAAGGAAGTGATCCGCGAGCGCGGCAATTCCGCCGAAGCAAACCACTTCCTCGGCCGAGCAATGCTCATCTCAGGCTCCAACCTGAACGATGCCATGCGCCACCTCAAGCGGGCCGTGGAACTCGACGCTAACCGAGCCGAGTACCACCTCTACGTTGGTTGGGCCGCCAATGAGTCGGGCCAACCCGCCGTCGCCGAGGTCGAGTTGGAACGAGCGCTCGAACTCGACGGCTCCTTGGGAGACGCATACTGGCAACGCGGCGTGTTCAATCAAAAGCAAGGCAGGACAGAAGCTGCGCTCAAAGACTTGGAAACAGCCCTAGAAAAACGCCCGAGCCGCTACGAGGCGCACGCCACAATGGCCCTTTGCTTCGAGGTGCAGAACAATCTCTCGAAGGCAGAGGCCTCCTGGCGCAAGGCTATTCAGGGCAACGACAAGATCCCCGAGTTCCACTACAGGCTCGGGGAACTCCTTGATCGCGCGGGCAACAAGAAGGAGGCCCTAAGCGAGTTCGAGAAGGCGCTGGAGCTTGCCGCAGCCAAAGAGCTCAAGCCGGCGTGGCTCTACCGTGCCCATCGGCTATTGGGAGAAGGCTACGAAGCGAGCAACGCCGAAAAAGCGCTCCTCCATTTCCAAGAATACCTTCGGCTTTCACCCAAAGACGACGCGTACCGCGGGGAAGCTGAAGCAAGCGTTGAAGAACTCAAGAAGAAGTTGAAGCGCTAACCGAGCCTGGAAGGCGTGTAACCGCCGTCCTTCCAGGCTTCGTACTTCGAACTGCTTACGGCACTTGCCAAACGGCTTGGGCGGATACAACTCACGCCCACGACTCAGTTCCCATTGTCACGAGGCGACCATGAGCACCACCGAGACCAGTTCCGCACCTACTGAATACCCCTTCGTCGCTGAAGTTCAGAAAGTCCTGACCCTCGTCATCGACTCTCTTTACGCCAACAAGGAGGTTTTCCTCCGAGAGCTCGTGTCCAACGCCTCCGACGCACTCGATAAAGGCCGCTTCTATCAGCTCTCACACGAGGACTCGAAGAAGCAGGATGGCGAGCCTCGTATCGACATCAAGGTCGATGAGGCGGCCAAGACCATCACGATTGACGACAACGGCATTGGGCTCACTCGTGAAGAAGTCATAGAGAACCTCGGCACAATCGCGCGCAGCGGGTCGTCAGCGTTCTTGGAGCAGTACGCAGAACTGATGAAGAGCGCGCAAAAGGACCAAGCCATCAACCTGATTGGCCAGTTCGGCGTTGGCTTCTATTCGGCCTTCATGGTCGCCTCGCGAGTGGACGTTCACAGCCTGTCGATGAAGGCCGGGAGCGAGGCCGTGATTTGGCGCTCGACCGGAACGGGAACCTTCACGGTAGCGCCCGGGGATCGAACCAGCGTCGGCACCACGATTACGCTACATCTAAAGGAGGAGCATGCGGACTTTGCCCGCGCATGGCGGCTCAAGGACATCATCGCCCGCTACTCCAATTACATTGGTTTCCCGATCAACCTTGATGGGGAGCGCGCTAATCAACCCGTTGCGCTTTGGACCCTACCAAAGTCCAAAGTCACCGAGGAACAGCACAAGGAGTTCTTCCAACACCTATCTGGCGGCACTGCCGGGGATACCCCGCTTTTGACCGTGCATTTCGGGGTGGACGCGCCAGTGCAGTTTCAGTCGCTCGTCTACGTCCCCGAGAAGGCGCCGTTTGACCTGTTTCAAAAGGAGCGCACCTCTCTTCGGCTGTACGCCAAGCGAGTACTCATTATCGAGAGCTGCGAAAAGCTCAGTCCGACCTGGCTTCGATTCCTACGCGGTGTGGTTGACTCGGAAGATCTCTCGCTGAACGTATCCCGCGAGATGCTGCAAGAGAGCAGAGTCGTAACCCAAATCGAGCAGATGGTTACCAAGCAGGTAATCAAGTCGCTCAAAGAACTCGGGGAGTCTGACCCTGCTCGCTACACGACGTTTTGGAACTTGTTCGGAAAGGTGATCAAGGAGGGCGTCAGCACGGATTGGAAAAACAAGGACGCGCTCTTGGACCTGTGTCGCTTCGAGTCGCTCAATACCCCTGACGGAGAACTCACAACTCTGGCCAGCTACGTGAAGTCGATGCCCGAGGGGCAAGAGCACATCTACTACCTGACTGGCATCTCTCGGCGCTCCGTCTCAGCCAGCCCTCACCTCGAGGCCTTCAAAAAGAAGGGCTTCGACGTGCTCTTCCTCACCGATCCGATCGACGAGTGGGTGGTTCAGGCAGCCCCGGAATTCGAGAAGAAGAAGCTCAAGAGCATCGCGCACGGCGATATTGACTTAGGAGTCTCTGAAAAGGGGGATGAGGAGTCAGCAAAGCCTGCCCTAGCCGCCATTCGTCAGGCGCTTGGTGACCGCATTCGCGAGGTTCGTTTCTCGAATCGATTAACGGATAGCCCGAGCTGTTTGGTAGCGAGCGACGGCGATCCGGGCTCGAATATGGAACGGTTGCTGCGCATGGTGGACGAGCGCGCGGAACAACGCAAACGGGTGCTAGAGGTCAACGCCAACCACCCCGTCATCCTCAACATCGCAAAACTCGCGCTAAGTGAGTTCAACTCAGAGCGGACAAAGCTCTATTGCGAGGCTCTCTACGATCAAGCGTTGCTCGCCGAGGGGGTAGTCGAGGAACCGCAGGACGTCGTTCGCCGCCTGTCTGCGCTGCTCAAAGAGGCAACCGCCTCCGCATCGGCCAGCTCCGATAAACAGTAAGCCGAGTGGCGACCGACCCCATCACGAAAACGGGCTTTCTCGCTCTGCAAGCTGAGTTGAGTCGGCTTTGGAAGGTTGAGCGTCCGCGAGTAACTGAAGAAGTGTCGGTCGCCGCTGCACAAGGCGATAGAAGCGAAAACGCCGAGTACATCTACGGCAAGAAAAAGCTACGCGAGATCGACCGTAAGATTCGTCACCTGACGAAGCGGCTTGAAGCACTTACAGTCGTGGAGCCGGAGCCTTCGCAACTCGGCAGAATCTTCTTTGGAGCTTGGTTCACCATCGAAGAAGAAGACGGGAGCGAGAGTACTTACCGCATTGTAGGGACCGACGAACTCGAGTTAGCCGCTAAACAAATATCTGTCCGCTCTCCCCTAGCCCGCGCCCTACTTGGTAAGCGGGTCGGGGATTGCGTCCAAGTGGAGCGACCGCGCGGGAGCACTGAAGTTTGCGTTCTGCGTGTTTGGTACCCGTCAGCCGAGGAGCCCGCGACCTAAAGGCATTGAACCCGCCGAAAGTGAGGCTCGAAGCGACCGCCGACCTTCGCCGAAATCTCCGGATTGAGGCAGACGAGCAGCGTTGAATCAATGAACCCAGCCTGCGCTATCGCCTCGGGAGCCAATACCTTAGCGCCTAGTCGAGATTGGCCATGCTTCCGGGGGTTCTGATCGAAAACCCCATTTACGCTCGCATTGGGCAACATTGCAGAGGCCATTGTCGCGTAGAACCCAGCGCCGTAAAGGTAGAGTGACTTCACATCCGCGAGCTCGCGCTGTACCAACTCGAGCCTGCTTAGCAGCGAACGAAAGGGCGCAGCAGCGCGCCAAGCACGTTCCCTTAGCTCAGCTTTTTTGGAAGCATCAAGCGCAGTCCGCACAGGGGAGGCGTGGCCGACCAGGATGGTAGCTCCCATTGCAGACTCGCTGTCCAACTCCGTCACAGCAAACCCCACCTCCTCGACCAACGCGCGGATTCGTTCAGGATGGAAGTGCTGCACGTGATCGGCGCAAGCTAGATCCCCCGGGTTGCGTTCGTAGTTGGGGACTACCAAATAAAGAACGGCTCGTTCAGCGCAAACGCTACGCAAGTACTCAAGCGACCCTCGTGGATCGGTATCGTGCTCTAGCACGAAGAATGAACACACGACGTCGAAGCGACCAGCCGGCCGCCGACCAATGCATACTCGCTCCTCCGGTAGCCAGCGTAGCAAGCTCGCTTCGTACTTCTCGCCGAGGTCAAACGCGGTGACATTTTTATACCCCGCACTGACACTGCGCCCGACGATGCGACCGTGTCCTGCGCCAAACTCAAGAATAGCCGCGTCCTTGCCGACCCGATCGAGGACCTTCTCCTGATAGAGAGCAAAGTCGAGATCGGTACGGAATACTGTCGAACCGTCTTTCGTAGAGACAATCTCGTCTGCTCCGCCGTCGACCAGAGTCGCGTCATAGACAGAACGATAATAGTCGCTCCAATCTATATCCATCGAGGTCATGAAGTGGCCGCAGCCTTGACAGAACAACAACGTGGAGGGCTCCTTCAACACCCGACTCTCACTCGTGACGCTGACCGCGGGCGAGTTGAGGCTAAAGCAATCAGAACTGCACAATGAGCACTTAACGAACTTGGTCTTCATGCCTGCACCAACTCCGGATGGAGCGCCGCGAAGTTACCACCATCCTGCCATCCACCTATCCAACCGTGGCGAATAGAAGTCGCGTCGTTCATATCAAAGTAACGCACTTGACAGGTCAATCTACTACGCCCAGCCGCGCTCCGATTGAAGCCGGAGCGATGCAACAAGAGAAAGTCTAGAAAAACAGCATCCCCGGGCTCTGTCTCGAACGAAGCCACAGGATATCGACGAACAATCTCCTCAACCCGGTGGATAGCAAATGTCTGGGTATAGTCCTTATTGCGATTCAGGGGGTCAAGGCACGCTACCGGGAGTATTCCCTCGACATGACTACCCACTGACAGCTCTACCGGGCCCATTGACCTGTCTACCTGACTCAAGCCAAACCAAGCGACGAGGCCGCGTGGGGAGGATATCTGCGAGTGGTATTCTTGATGCCACTCCGACCGCCAACGGTCCTCCTGGGGCAAATCAAAGCGAACACCTGCCCCCCGAAACGCAACCCCCACGAACGGTGTCTCCAACAACTGGGCAACGACGTCCCCCATGCTCTCACTTCCGAGCAGGCGCCAAAACGGCAGAACTTTGCGCGCGGCATCGTAGACCGTACCAAGCTCTCTGCGGTCCCTAGCCGCTAATCTGGCTATCCGGTCGTGAATGGTCACTGACAAGGTCGCTTGGTCAGCTAGCGCGCCGCCATCTCTTGCCGCCAAGAGCTGATCCAAAGCAACTAGTGCTTCATGGATTGCTTCAACGTCAAACAAGCCCTTCACCACTAGGAAGCCGTCTCGCTTGTAATGCTCGAGCTGCTCCTGGGAAATCAATGCCTTCTTCATGATAGCCCCTGCAAAAGCGGCTCAACGTAGTCTCTCATAGGCTGCTTCTTGAGTTCAGCGTGGTGAATCTCCCTTAGCTCCTGCCGGTCAGTCCTGGCGCGCGTCCGCCGCAAGAACTCAACAACGTCTCCGTCCCCCGCGCGGAGAAACGTCCCGAGCAGCGGCTCCTCATTGACGCCACCCTGACCGGCCACCAAGACCTTGTTGGTCACTAAGTATATTATCCTCGCGTGCGGGAGATGCGGCATCTCTGCGCTCTGCCTCAATGTCAGCGCCACCTCGCTTCTCGCGATCAAGTCATTGCGGAAGAGCGCCGCGGAATCAAAGCAGCTTTCTACGCGGTAACCTAGCCGCACCAAATTGCTAAGGACGTCCGCGCGCTCCTTCGTGATACTTCCATAAAAAAAGAAGTCCACGTCCCGAGTGCGCTTCGGCAGCTCCATTAGCCGCTCCTGAAAGCCGAAGCGAAGCAACTTTGCCTCTACGCCGAGCGAAGCCAAAGCCACTATGTTGTCTGGAGCGGAGTCCCAGACGGCCTTCGCCTGAGCGCACAATGGCAAAACCACCTCATCCACTCGGCTATTGGCTTCGCGGTTAATGGTTCGTCCGTGGACCATCTCCGTCTGCAACACCACAAAGTCTTCTTCCGTTCGCAAGACTTCATTCACTTCAGCCTCACCGGCTAGGTGATGAATGCCGCACAACACATTCAGTCGGTTTGATTCCAGCTTGTTGCGGGTTATGGTGGTATCCACCCCAAGCTCTTGGAGCGTCAACTGCAACATGCGCACGGTGTCGAAGAGGAAGTGGGCAAATGGAAAGCCCGGCGGGTCGAGCACGACAACGTTCATTCGCATGACAGTCCGCAGGCGAAGCAACCTCCGTGCCTCGGGTCCCCGCGCAAGACCAGGGATCATACGCATGCTGTAGTGGGTCTCGTTCAATGCGAGTCATTCTGCTGACGACAAGCCGTCAAGCGTTCGTCGCACGGCAGAGGCCGCTAGGAGCTTGCAAGTACTGAGGCAACGCCGTCGCCCGTCGAACCTGGCCACATACCTGCGGGGGTATGACAGCGCATGGCCGGATCATTCGACAGATCTTCCCCCAGCGCCAATCCCTTGGCGCCTCAAGTGTCGATGCGTCGACTGGCATGACGTCTGCTTTATGTGGCCTCGTGGTTCCCCTCTCGCTCACGATGATTGTTCGTAACGAGGCGCTGTTCATCAAGCGTTGCCTCGACTCCGTCCGCGAGCATGTCGACGAACTGATCGTTGTCGACACAGGCAGCTCCGACGACACGGTAGCTATCGCCGAGCGGGAGGGGGCCCGCGTAGTTCACCACGTTTGGAACAATGACTTCTCCGCTGCGCGCAATACAGCGCTCAAGCATGCAACCGGCCAATGGGTCCTGCTGCTCGATGCGGATGAGATCTTGTCTCTGCCAGCCGAAAGCGAACTGCGCGCATTCATCGCTACCACAAGTGCTGACTGCGGCCTCATTCGCATCCACGATGCTACTTGTCTCGAGGCCGTAGCCGCCGAGGTGATGAGCGGAGCGCGTCGACATGGGGATCCCCTCCGCGTGCCCAGGCTGTTCCGCAATACAGATGGGCTTTGCTTTAATGGACCTATTCATGAAGAAGCCACCGCTTGGCTACATCGCCGCGGCATGAAGGTTGGCTTCGTACCTGCCGACATCATCCACTACGGCAGAGTTCCTAGCGTGGTTACCGCGCGCGATAAGTCGCGCCGGAACCGTACCCACCTGGAAGCGTGGGCAGCTCGAGACAAAGCCGACTACTCCGCGTGCGCGTTCCTCGGTTGCGAGCTGATCGAGGCTGGAAACGTTGATGAGGCTAGGCCCCACCTCGAGGAAGGCTGGCGTCGCTTCCTAGCAGCAGGCGCACCGACGTATCGCTCAGCGCTTCGGCTGGGCGTTGGCCGCGCAATCTTGGGTCTGATCGATGGCAACTTCACAGTAGCCCTCGAGAGCCTTCAGCGGGTCGAGGCGCGCGAAGGACTTCACCCCGACCTGTCCTTTCTTCGAGGTCAGGTTTATGAGCAGAAAGCCCTACTCGAAAGGGGACCGCTGCGAAAAGCCGCGCTCTCAACGGCGACCGCCAACTTCGAGCAAGCACTCAAGCTCCAAGCCACCGAGTATGCACAACGCTTCGTACCTGGATCGTCGGGCAAAGAGGCATTCACCCATCTCGGAACTTGTCGGCTGCTCGCCAATCAGCTTGACGAGGCAAAGGACGCATTCCTCAAAGCCATTAGCCTCGACCCTCAGGACGTGGACGCCCGTCTTGGATTCCTGGAGGCCGACATCCGTGCAGGGCGTCCCGAGCGAGCCCTCGAAGACCTCGCTCCCCTCCTTCCGGTCACCTTCGATGCCTGGCTATTGACCGCTATGGCGGCGCACAGTATGGGCGCCACGAGCGACTTCGTCGCGCTGCTGAACGCCACCCAAACGCAAGAGCGTCGCTACCGCGCTCCCCATCGTAAAGAGCTACATCTCGACCTGCTAACCTTTAGAAGCTTCTACGAGCAGCGTCCGGTGACCACCGACACGGTCACCGGACGGCTCCTCGCCATCGCCTTGCGCACGCCGTTTGGCGGACGAGCCGGCAAGCCTATCGGAGCCGCAGATACCGCCCTCGAGGCCTTCGCGCGCAATCTGATAACGCTCGGTCGCTTCGAAGCACTCGATACGTTCTTCGAGCGGCGCGCTGAAAGCCTGGTCTCAAATAGCAAAGCAACGGTCCTCGGCGTCCTCGAGCGGGCTGGCTACCGCGTGGAGAACGCAGGCCTCCTGGAGCCTGCGCTGCTTTTGACGCTAACCGACGAGGATCGAGAGTTCTGTACCGCGCTATTGGCGCGCCATCCCAACATCTCAACGCACCATTTCGATTCTTGCGATGCTGCGCTGGTCCCGCCCTCGACAACGAAGCGGGAGCTAATCTGCTCTACAGCCAGCCCCAATGAACTTCGCACCTGGCTCGAGCGGTTCACGGCCTCGCAGGTGCTCATTGTCGGCGCGTTCCCCGGCACGACCGAGCTCCCAGTTGGGATCGAAGACAGGTGCCTTACCTTCACCTGCCCCGAGCTGCTCAACGCGCCGGAGCAAGCTCTCAATCGCATTTTCGCATTTCTCGGGGAGCCGCCAGACGAGGCGCCCCTTCGCCATGCCATAGAGCGTTATCCAGCTAGAAGCGCGGAGGCTCACCCATGAAAGTCGTTATTCTCGCAGGAGGCCTCGGCACCAGACTCTCCGAGGAGACTGAAGTGCGCCCCAAGCCGATGGTAGAGATCGGTGGGCGGCCCATTATCTGGCACATCATGAAGCACCTCGCGCACTACGGTTTGCGCGAGTTTGTCGTCGCGCTTGGCTACAAGGGCGAGAGCATCAAGCGCTACTTCGTAGACCACTTCGCGCTGGATGGCCCACTGCTCTTGGACGGTGAAGCAGGCACGATACGACGCCAATCCTCTTCGCGAGATGATTGGAAGGTCCACCTCGTCGACACTGGAGCGACGACGAACACGGGCGGGCGCCTCCGCCGGCTGCGGGGCGTACTCGGGAACGAGCCATTCATGGTGACCTATGGGGACGGAGTCAGCGACGTCGACCCAACGCAAGTCATTGCCTTCCATAAGAAGCTTGGGCGCGCGGCCACAGTCACCGCAGTTCGGCCGCCGGCTCGCTATGGCGCACTCTACTTTGAAGGCCCGCTGGTTCGCTTCAACGAGAAGCCGCGAACAGGCGAAGGCTGGATCAACGGGGGCTATATCATGATGAACCCCCGCGCCCTGGAATTGATTCCGCGCGACGACACCAGCCTTGAGGCTGAGTTACTTGAGAAACTGGCGGAGCGCCGAGAGCTCGGAGCTTATCAACACGAAGGTTTCTGGCAATGCATGGACACGCTCCGAGATAAGCGTCTACTCGAGAGTCTGTGGCAAGCAGGGAATGCCCCTTGGCAAGTCTGGGAGGAACAATGAACTTCGATTGGCATGAACGCTCTGTTCTAGTGGTTGGAGCATCCACTTCGCTTGCTGGCTTCATCGTAAAGGACCTGCTGACACGCGGCGCGAACGTCCACTGCACAGTAAAGGACTGGGTCCCCAACTCTCTACTCGTGCGGGACGGACTACTGGCCGACGTCGCGGTCTGCCAGCTCGACGAACGCGATGGTGAGGGGCTCTTTCGAGTCTTGGATGAATACCGCATTGACACAATCTTCCATCTCCCAGAAGCCCCGCGCTCCGGCGAACTGCAGCCACGCACTTTCCAGGCTCATATCGAGGGGACCTGGACCTTGCTCGATGCGGCTCGCAGGGTGGGCCACGTAAGGACCGCCATCCTCGCTGGGACGGAGAAGCTCAGTCATGATGAGACACACGGGGCGTTCGAGGTTGCAAGGAGCTGTGCCGAACAGCTGGGCCAGTACTATGCGCGTGAGGCCAACATCAAGATCGCCGCAACGCGTACGCCAGCGATCTACGGGCCTGGCGATCTCAACTGGAACAGCCTCATTCCCAACACGATCCGCTCGGTTCTCCGCGGGCGCCCGCCTGTTTTTGATGCCGAGCCCGAGGAACTTTCCCACTACCTCTACGCCGAGGACGCCGCGCGCGCCCACATCTGTCTCGCCGAGCGCCTCATGGATAGCAACGGCCACTACGGTATGACCTACCGCATTCCAGAGAACGCTGGATTGAAGGCTAACGAGGTCGTTACCCGGGTCCTGAGCGTCATGGGCTCCGCGCTCCGTCCAGTGTTCCGTCCGTCCTCGAGACCACCTGCGTTCCGTGAAACCGAAGGGCTCGCGGCGGTGCCTTCGTTCTCCGTGCAGACCGATTTTGATACCGGTTTGCGGCAAGCGGTTCGTTGGTATGAACAGCTCCTATCCACTCCCGCTGCAAACAGCGCGCGGCCATCATCACCTGGAGAAGCTGCGTGAAGACAATCGAACAGCTGACTAGGACACCAGTTAGCGGCGACGATGCGCATGTACGGTCGGAATGTCGAGGCTGTAGCGGACACGCACTCGTACCAGTGTTCGATCTCGGCAAGCTGCCGCTAGTCAACAATCTAGCCAACACGAAGGCGGAGGCGTTGGATGCCCCGCGCTTTCCTCTGGCGCTTACATTTTGTTCTGATTGCTTGCTCGTTCAGCTGACCCACGACGTTCCGCCAGAGAAGCTGTTCTCAAACTACAGCTACTTCTCCTCGTACTCAGAGACGATGTTACGCCACTCCGCGGCGTTGGTAGCGAACCTCACAGAAGTTCATCAGCTCGGCGCCAAGGACCGCATCATTGAGATTGCCAGCAATGACGGCTACTTGCTTCAATACTACAAGCAGCGAGGCATTCCTGTTCTAGGCATTGAACCCGCGACCAATGTCGCAGAAGTCGCACGTGCGCGTGGCATCGATACAATCAACCGCTTCTTCGGCCACGAACTAGCGCGTGAGCTAGCAGGCCAAGGCTTCCGAGGAACGATTGTCCACGCCCACAACACCTTGGCACATGTCCCCGACCTCCGAGGCTTCCTTAAAGGGCTTCAAACGATCGTCGCGGACCACGGCACTATCTGTATAGAAGTGCCACACGTCCTCACCTTAGTGGCATCCGCAGCGTTCGATACCATCTACCACGAGCACTACTCCTACTTCAGCCTCACCACCCTCGATAAGCTAACGCGCCAGCATGGTTTAACCATTGTGCGAGCAGAAGAAACACCCATTCACGGTGGCTCGCTCCAAGTCCACGCAATGCGCAGCGAGACGGCGGTAGAACCGGACGAATCAGTTGCGCGCATCCTCGCCAAGGAGGTCGCTTTTGGCATCGACGACCCGCGGACCTACCAAGCGCTAGCCAACAGAGCGGACCTCGCAAGGCGCTCGCTGCGAGAGCTGATTGCAAGCGAGAAGCGGCGCGGCCGGGTGCTCGCTGCGTATGGCGCCAGCGCCAAAGGTTGCGTAACCCAAAACTTCGCGGAGCTCACCGCCAGCGAGATTCCGTTCGTTGTTGATAAGAGTCCACACAAGCAAGGGAAGTTCGTCCCGGGTACTGGACAACCCATCCTGCCGACAGCTGAGCTGGTCTCTCGCATGCCCGCCTTGACCCTGCTGACGGTGTGGAACCTCCAAGAGGAGGTCCTTGGCCAGGAAACGGACTATCGCCAGCGGGGCGGACGCTTCGTCATTCCGATTCCTACCGTGGAGGTTTTGCAGTGAAGTTTCGTGAATCGAAGCTTGCCGGCGCGTTCTTTGTCGAGCCGGAACCACGTCGAGACGGTGCGGCTGGCCAAACGAGGCTCTTCTGCGCTCGCTCGTTCACCGAACGAGGGCTCGACGCGCGCGTTGGACAGTCGGCCATCGTTCGCGTCGGCAAACGAGGGACCATTCGCGGGATGCACCTAGAACGTGGCGAAACAAAACTTGTACGCTGCGTCACGGGGAAGGTCTTTCACGTGATGATCGACCTGCGTGTGGACTCGCCAACGTTTACCAAGTGGGAGGGTACGATCCTCAAAGAGGAGGATGACCGAGCCATCTACATGCCTCCGGGTATTGCCCACGGCTACCAAGCCTTGACCAACGATGTAACGCTGCTCGTTCACCTCTCCGGGCACTACGGAGATAGCGGAGTTTTTGGAGTGCGTTATGACGACCCCAACTTTGCGATTAGCTGGCCTATCGCTGAGGCGGCGGTCTCCCCGCGTGACGCTGCATTTCCCCCCTTTGACCCAGAAAAGCTGAGAGCACTTCTCAGTTCAGCGTCTCGCATCCCGCCCGGTAGGCCCTCCATTCTCGCACTGGACTACCCGTAGCATGGAGTCGATAGCGCCTGGGCCCACTACGCTAAAGGCTACCAGCCATGCAGTGGACCACACCATCGTCATTAGTCAGCCAATGCTCTTCCCGTGGGTGGGCCTATTGGAGCAGGCCCAACTTGCTGACACGTACGTCCACTATGACGACGTACAATTCTCTAAGGGCGGCTTTCTCAACCGGGTGCAAATCAAGACCGCCCAAGGCGTGCAATGGCTCACTATTCCGATAGCATGCGCACACTCCTCCACTCAGATCATTGATGTCCAAGTCAACCGGACCACGGGCTTCCGCGAGAAGCATCTGCGCACGCTTCGGCAGGCCTACGCCCAAGCTCCCTACCGCGAGCTCATGCTCGACCTAGTCGCAAGCGTGTACGCCACTCGCTCCGACTGGCTTGCCGACCTAACGATCGCCTCGGTGGAGGCACTTTGGGATGCCTTCAGCGTCCGCCCGAGCCTGAGTATGCGCTCGTCAGGCCTCTTCGTGCCCGGCACAAACTCCGAGCGAGTTTTGACGCTCTGTCAAAAGCTTGGCGCCACTACGTACGTGAGTGGCCACGGCGGAAAGAACTACCTTGACCACGTGGCCTTCCAAGAAGCAGGCATTGACGTTCAGTATATGAACTACGAGTGCCGCGAATATCCGCAACTTCACGGCATTTTTACCCCCTTCGTGAGCGCGCTGGACCTACTCGCCAACCTGGGGCCAGAGGGGCGCACGCAAATTGCATCGCACAGCTCGACATGGGCAACACCTACGACGCACTAGAAAGCGCCTCTAAACCCACCACGCCAACAGCGCCATCCGACGACTCCGCGTCCTTCGAGGCGCAGAACCGCCTCGATCTCGAGGCGATGAAGCGGGACCGCGACCTGCCAGCGCTTGCGAGACATTGGGCGCGTGCAGTTGGGCCCTATCGCTACCCGTACCACTTTAAGTGGATGGGGCGGCCCATCATTCAGGTGCCTCAAGATCTGGTCGCGATGCAGGAGCTCATTTGGGAGATCAAGCCTGAGGCCATTGTTGAGACCGGCGTAGCCCGTGGTGGCTCGCTCATCTTCTATGCGTCCATGCTTCACCTGATTGATCAGCCGGCTAAGGTGATCGGGGTCGACATTGATATTCGGACCCACAATCGTCAGGCCATCGAGGGGCATCGCATGGCTTCACGCATTGAACTCATCCAGGGCTCATCCACCACGACAGAGACCTTTAGCAAGGTAAAAGCTGCAGTCGGCGACGCCTCCCGCGTCATTGTGTGCTTGGACTCGCACCACGAGAAGCAACACGTACTTGAGGAGCTGAGGCTCTACTCGTCGTTGGTTCAGAAGGGCAGCTACCTCATTGTCTTCGACACTCTCCTCGAGTTCTTACCGGAGAGCTATTCGCAGGGCCGTCCTTGGGGCCCTGGCAATGGTCCGCTTTCGGCTATCGATGATTTTCTCAAAGAGAACGACCGATTCATTGTCGACACGGACATCGATACCAAACTTCAAATCACGGTTGCCCCGAACGGGTGGCTTCGATGCGTAGGAGACATGTCATGAACCCTCAACTTCTAGGCGCAACCTCCAGTCGCATCCCAGTCGCGGGTCCCGACATTTCTGAACTGGAGGTTTCCCTCGTTGCAGACGCTGCCCGCAGCGGCTTCTACCAAGGTGCCAACCAGTACCAGACCCGTTTTGAGCAAGCGTTCGCAGAGTACGTAGGAGTGAGCCACGCCGTCGCCCTCCCTTCCTGCACCTCTGCTATTCACCTGGCGCTTACCGCGATGGGCGTCGGTCCGGGCGACGAGGTCATTGTCCCCGACATTACGTGGATAGCGACAGTTGCCCCCGTCCTATATCTTGGCGCCACGCCGATCTTCGCCGACGTCGATCCCGTAACGTGGTGCATCGCGCCGACAAGTGTGGAGCAGTGTCTCTCAAAGCGGACCAAAGCGATTATCGGGGTCGACCTCTATGGCGGGATGTGCGATTGGGCGCGCCTCAAGGGGCTAGCCCGTACCGCTAACGTAAAGCTCATCGAAGATGCGGCAGAAGCAGTGGGGAGTTCCTGGATGAGCCAGCGCGCCGGCTCATTCGCCGACGTGGGAACCTTCTCATTTCACGGCTCAAAGACGATGACCACTGGGGAAGGTGGCATGCTCGTGACCAACGATGGTGACCTCCTCGCCCGCATTCTAAGGCTGCGCGATCACGGCCGGGCCCCCAATGACTTCTTCTTTGAGAACGAAGAGCTGGGCTTCAAGTACCGGATGAGCGCGGTTCAAGCTGCGATGGGTTTGGGTCAACTCTCGAGACTGCAACAGTTCCTCGACAAGAAGCGTCGCATCTTCTCGCTCTACGCAGAATACCTTACTGGGCTGGAAGGGATAACCCTCAACGCCGAGCCGGCAGGGCTCTACAACTCCTACTGGATGTCGACCGTAGTGTGGGACGACTCCTACGACATCCTCAAGAAAGCTGTCATGGCGCGGCTTGCGGCGCGCGGGATCGATAGCCGCCCCTTCTTTAACCCATTGTCTTCGTTGCCTGCGCTGGCCAACATCGCGAGCACAAGGCCTGCGAGGGAGCAGAACAAGACTGCCTACGCACTTTCGGAGCGCGCGATCAACCTTCCGTCCGCGCTATGTCTCGAGGATGACGACGTTCTCTGGGCAGCCTGCGTGCTTCGCGCCGCATTGGAGTCGAATCGAAGGTCCCCCGTGAGTTCGATAGCATGTTCCGTTGCGCCCGGAGCAGGAGCAATGCCCTCAGTAGCCAAGGGCGACATGCCATCACGGAGCGCAGCCTAATGGACCTTCAGCAGCTAGTATCAAGCATACTGGAGACCAATCCGAGGCAAGCAGCAATGCTAGCTCGTGCTCAGGAGACGCTCCGTGAAGATGAACGTTCAGAGGTAGAAGCCTATCTTTCTCTGGAGGCTGACTTCGGATTTACCCCTAAAGATCTATCCAGCGCCTACAACTTGGTTGTCCTCGACACCCTCCGGGAGCAGATGTTCTTCCGACGCCATGGAAGGTATCGACATCAACGCTTCAGTGACGTTGCCTCCGCCGTCTACTTTTCTCCGGACTATATGCGCCAGTACATGCAGGGGCTGGCCCTTACTGGTTTCCTCTGGCCCAATCACGTCAGTATTCGACGATTCTTCACTGACTATCTCGAACGCGTGCCGGCAGGACAAGGCGACTATCTCGAGGTTGGGCCTGGCCATGGCATCTACATGGCCAGCGCGGTTCGAAGTGCCAAGTACGCGCGATACCTAGGTGTTGACATAAGCCCGACCTCACTGGAGCTCACGCGGAGGATGCTAACGCACGTAACCCGGGAGCAACCAGCACGTTTCCAGTTGCAACTAGGCAACTTCTTGGAGACCTCCTTCGACCGCTCCTTTGACATGATCGTGATGGGCGAGGTGCTTGAGCACGTAGAGGACCCCAGCCGCTTCCTCCAGCACGCGCGAGACGCAATTAGGCCCAACGGCGCCGTTTTCATCTCTACCTGTATCAACTCACCGGCCACCGACCACATCTACCTCTTCAAACACGATTCTGAGGTAGGAGCGCTCGCCTCCGCTGCTGGCCTTACAATACAGAGCCAACTCATCGTTCCGTACCACGGCACTGATCTGAGCCAGTCTTACGCTGAGATGCTCCCCATCAACATCGCCATGGTGCTCTCGCGGTGAACTCGCTTCCGTTTCGGTTTCACCACCTTGGGCTAGCGGCACGGCGGGTGGAGCCAGCCAAACACTTCGCGCAGATACTTGGCTATCAGCTCGGACCAGAAGTCCATGACCCGCTACAAAACGTCAAGCTTGTTATGTGTACACATTCGACAATGCCGGCAATGGAGCTCGTGACGCCCACAGACGAACCGGGACCATTGAATTCCCTCCTGCGCCAGTCGACCGAGCTGGTTTATCACCTTTGCTATGAGGTCCCCCGAATAGAGGAAGCCCTCACGTTCATTCGTGCAAAGGTGGCCTCCTTCCGGTGTGTGGCCGAACCGAAGCCCGCTGTGCTCTTTGGGGAGCGCCTTGTTGGATTCTATCTCCTACCGGGCGCTGGGCTCGTAGAACTCTTGGAGGCAACCTGATGGACGCGCGAGCTACACAACCGGCCCAGCTGGTTTCTCCTGCAGGTGAGCTCCCGATCACTGTCTACAGGAATGCGACCTTGGAGGCGCTCGCCACCCCTCTATCGCGCTTTGCGGGCAAACTTGGGCTGAAGCCGCTCAGGCTCAACTTCTCGTCGCTCGACCCATTGCTCGAGGTTATACGCCAAGAACGCGTTCAGTCGAGTTCCACCGCTGCGGTTGTCCTACTTGCGCTCGACCGTTTACGCGAAGCCTGGGACGGAAGCGGGCGGTTTCTGGGGCAACAGGCCTATGACTACCACGCGACGCTGCTCAAGCTGCTGTTCCAGCGGGGGGCACAACAATGCATACTCGTTGCGCCGCTCCGCCCCATTGAATACGCGTTCTCCAACGCGGATACCGCTGATTACTACAAGATGCTCTGTCAGTTGGCGGAGTTGGCTCGCACGGATCAACGGATAACCTTCTTGGATACTCCCGCAATCGCCGCTGAGCTGGGTGAGGCAAAAGCGGTTGATAGACGATTCTGGTTTCACTACGAAGCCCCATTCTCGCCTGCTCTGCTCGAGCGGGTTGCCGAGGCCGTCGTAGTCGCGCTCGGTCGAAGGCTTGGCGTGGTGAAGAAGGTCATCGTGCTGGACTGCGACAACACCTTATGGGGAGGAGTCGTCGGCGAGGATGGGCTCGAGGGGATCAAGCTCTCACCATCCGAACCTTCGGGACGCCCATATCACGCGTTCCAGCGTCAGCTCGCTTCACTCAAGCAACGAGGCGTGCTCTTGTGTTTGTGCAGTAAGAACAACCTTGCTGACGTGCATGAGGTCTTTGACGCTCACCCTTACAGTGTACTCAAGGCAGGAGACTTCGTCGCTGAGCGGGTCAACTGGAACGACAAGGCGAAGAATCTTCGTGAGCTAGCCAAGGAGCTCCAGTTGGGACTGGATAGCTTCGTCTTCATTGACGACTCAGACGTCGAGTGTTCACTCGTTCGAGCCGAGCTCCCGGACGTCGAGGTGCTTCAAGTTCCACGTGTAGTCTCAGATCTCCCGGGGCTTTTACAACGATGCCTGGCTTTTGGAGCGGAGGGAGTGACCAAGGAGGACGCGCTCCGTGCGCAGTCCTACGTAGACGACAAGCGGCGTGAGCTCGAGCGTGCACGGCACACAGACATCGTCGGCTTCTTGCAATCGCTTGAGATTGTTCTCGAGATCCGTCCCGGGTCTCGAGCGACGCTCGCGCGATTGGTCCAGCTCGCCGCGCGCACCAATCAGTTCAACCTGACAACTGTACGCTACAGCGATGCTGAGCTAGCTAGTTTGCTTGATTCGCCTGACCATATCGTGCTCGAGCTCGACGCCCGAGACCGATTCGGAGTGCAAGGCCTCACCGGACTGTGTGTCGTATCTTTGACTTGTGGGCGTCTGTCGATTGACGCCTTCATGCTCAGCTGCCGCGTTCTTGGTCGTAAGATCGAGCAAGGCTTCCTCTCTCGAGCGATCTCATTGGCCCGCGCGAGGTTTGGGCAGAGGCCAGTACGTGGTCGGTTTATTGCTACGCCAAAGAATGAGCAGACCCGCGACTTCTTTAAGGAGGCAGGGTTCTCAATGCTTGAGTCCGAGCACGGGCAAGTAGAGGTCGCGCCAGTGGACATCTCCTTCGAGTTGGCAGCTGACGCTGAAGTGGCGTTCCCGTCTCATCTTTTGTTGGAGGCACAGCATGATCGAGCAAGTGGTGCGAGTGGTTTCGGAGGTGCTGGGAGTACCGAGCACCTTGGTTGGCGCAAAGACCTCCGCCCGGGATTTGGTGGAGTGGGACTCTCTTCGGCACATGAACCTGATTGTCGCCATTGAGGACCGGTTCGCCGTAACCCTTGATGAGTCCCGCTTCGCTGAATTGGACTCTGTCGACGCAATCAGCAAAGAGTTGGAGAGAGTTGGAGCTCGCGCGGCGTGATCAAGAAGAACGTTCTTCACGCCCTACGCCTGTTCATTACCAATGTGAAGGTGATGGCGCGAGCGGACGTTCTGATTGAGAAGGGCGTAACAATCAAGTACAGCGAGTCGCTCGTCTTTGGCGAGCACGTTACGCTTCAATCAGGCGTCTATCTGTACGGTTCCCGCAGCGGTCACCAGGTCAAGTTCGGGAATCGCGTGGTTCTAGCGCCCGGAGTCACTGTCCTAGGCGAAGGCGGGGCGGAGTTCGGCGACTTTACTCACTTGGGTCCGGGTGTGATTTGCACCACCCAATACGGGGACTCGACGGGCAAGATGTGCTCTTCATCCCCCACCATCAAGACGGCTGCAATCCGGCTCGGGCGCGGCTGCTGGATTGGAAGTGGAGCGATCTTGATGCCCGGCGCAACGCTTGGGAATGAATGTATCGTTGCCCCTAACTCGGTTGTATTCGGTGTTTGGCCGGATGGGACCAAGCTATCGGGATCGCCGGCGCGGCGGGATCTACGCGCTAACGCTGTGGCCACTCCGGCCGAGCAAGCTTCATAATGGCCAAGGGATAGGACGTGAGCGTGTCACGAAAACCGTTTAAGCTTTCGCCGGACGCCGTAGTTTCGGGCCCGAAGCTGTCTGCATGTTTGATTGTGCGGAACGAGGCAGCGCGACTTCCACGTTGCCTCTCCTCACTCAGCGGTATTGCGGATGAACTCATCGTCGTGGATACCGGCTCAACGGACGATACGGTGGCGATCGCCTCCAGGTTCAAGGCAAGGGTGATTCGCGAGGCGTGGCAGGAGGACTTCTCAAAAGCGCGGAATGTCGCACTTGCTGCCGCAACTGGGGATTGGGTTCTGTCGATCGACGGGGATGAGTGGCTCTCCAAAGCCAGTCGGAGTGCGCTGAGGCAGGCGTTGGCGAATCCAGACGTGCGCGCGTACAAGCTTACGTTGATCAACCACTTAGACGGTGGCCGACAAGACCGTGAGCTGATTACGAGGCTCTTTCGTCGTGACCCGCGCGTGTGTTGGCGTGGGCGTATCCATGAGCAAGTTACAGAGGCGTTGGCCGAGTCCCTGACTAGTCCCTCGGAGTGGGCTGAAGCACGCAACGTCGTGCTCGAACACGACGGGTACTTGAGAACAATCCTCAATGAGAGAAAGAAAGGCGAGCGCAACCGCCGCCTCTTGGAGCTCGCTGTTGAAGAAGCACCTGGGGATCCCTACCTCCGTTACAAGCTCTCACGTGAGTTGACCGGCCCCGATGCGCTGGCGCACCTCGAGGCGGCTCTCGCGACCCTACTTAACTGGAGCATCGAACGGTTACGCGTACAGCCATGGGCAGAGCAGGCGCTGATAAACGGAGCGCTCGCACTTTCTTGTGCGGAGAGGCCGGCCGTCGTTGAGCAGATCACAGCTACCTCACGCGCGGCCTTTGGTGACCATCCCGCACTCTACCTTGCGTGTGCGCGGGCACAATTGCGGCTGGGAAGACCAAGCGACGCGTTGGCAACCGCAACTGCCGGGACGTCGGAGGCGGGAGGCCCTGATTTCGACCGAGCACAATTGCAATCGGAGCTCGAGTTGTGCGCCGCGCACGCAGAGAGAACGCTTGGGGACTTTGACGCGGCCCATCGTCGCTTGACCCAATTGCGAAAGAGCCACCCCGAGTTTGGCGCAGCGACCCACGGCCTGATTGAGCTAGCGATCGCTTCACGTGACTACAAGAACGCTTTGCGGTTGGCGTTGACTCGACTGCGCGAGCACCCCTCCGACGCCACGGCCTTGAGCCTCTCGGCGGTCGTGGCTGAACGAGTGGGAGATCTCGAAGCGGCAGCGCGCTGGCGACGCGGGAGCGCCGTCACCCCCTAGTGCGTGGGCCGACTCAGCGCGCACCGAGAATGAGAGACAAGCTATCCGGTTCTCGGCTACCGTCGCGGTTGCGTGCGAGATGCGGAACGCTTGCTTGTTCTTCGTGATCTGCTCGTGCGGGTTCAGGTGCGGTCGGGGCGAGGTCTCGACGTGCCGCTTCACGGGAAGCTCGTAGAGCTTTCAGCTTCGCAGCTTGGCGGGACACCGACCTCCGACCTCGGTGACTTTTCATTTGAAGACGCGGCGTCTTCACAGGAGAACCGCCGCCTTCAATACGAAGGGTCCTTCCTCCCGTCCGGGGAACAGGAGAGTGAACGCAGCTGGTCAGCGCTACTCGAGAAGGATCCGCTCTTCGCCGTGGAACCCAACCCAGCTGCGGAGCAGGGTTCTAAGCCTGTTGAAGCGATGAACGCGAGCCTGGCCCCCGCCGAGACTTCGCTTCCAAGCCAGCAGCTGACGCCGCCTCCGCTTGGTCCGGTGCAGTTTACAGGTCATTTTGAGACCAGCGTCGGAGCGCTCGTGGAAGCCATCGATCAGACGTCGCTGTGGGCAAGCGCTGGGAGCGAACTAAAGGTACGCGCCAAGCTTGATGACGTAGTGGTGGAGCAAAAGGCCCCGGAGAGTATGGTGGCACTGGTCGAGCCACCATCAGGCGCTCCAGCAACGGAACGGCTCGGCCCGGGACGTGAGGTGGGTTCCAGGAATCGGCTGGCGCGTGCACAACGCCGCGAGAAGAAACGGCTTAGCGTTTCACTGCCCAAACAAGGGTCGGCGGCTCCCTCACAACTTCCACCCGTTAGCGAGAACGAGACCCTGCGTGATGAAGTTGAACCGCTAGTCCCTATTGTCAGTGTGCGTCGCCGGGCTAACACCATCCCGATGATAGTCGGCGTTAGTGCACTATTGCTTGGCCTACTAAGCTGGGCACGCTTTGTCCGGCAGGACGGTCTGAAGGGAAATGAAGAGCAGCTAGTAGTTGAGCCCATCGCCTCGACGATGGGCGTGCCGGCAGCCTCAACTGGAACCCGCTCGAGCGCGCTCCCCGTCTCCGTTTCCGCACCTGCTCGACAAGACTCCCCGACGACCGCCTCAGCCATGACACGACCAACACCGCCAGCGCTACGGTTCCCAGCGAGTAACGGCCTTTTGTGGGTCGAAGCGCCAAGCCCGGGGCGGGTTTTTGTTCAAGGTATCGATGCGGGACCGACGAGCGCTTTCCTCGAAGTATCCTGCGGTCTGAGAAACGTGCGCGTAGCGCAAGTGAATCCGCCGCCGCCAGGACAGTCCTTTCCTGACTGGCTGGGCGAGGCTGAGAGCGTGGTGATTCCCTGTGGTCGTGCACACCACGTAGAGTTGCCGCGCCCACGCGCACAATGAACCTGCCCGACGACGCTGGAACAGTCTAGCTTTAAGGGTGTGACTAGCCCGGACGAGGCCCAAGGCCTAGAGGAGTTCAACTGTCGCTCGTGCGGCGCTTGTTGCCGTCAAATCCCAGACGGCACAGCTCTGGTCTCCGCTGAAGATCTCGTGCGTTGGAAGAGAACAAGTCGCCACGACATCTTGTCGCGTCTCGTCCCAGGCCACTTTGGTCAACAGGGGCTTGGAGCGGACGACTCAGGAACCTGCCATTTCTTGGGCACCCCAGAAAATCCAAACGATTGCAGTGTCTACGAGACGCGAGGTTGGGCTTGCCATGCACTTGAGCCAGGGAGCAGCCAATGCCGTTCCTACCGCCACTCTGCGGGACATAGCAAAATAGCCAATAGAGCTTAGTTGCATGACCAAGACGAGCAACAACGCACTTCGAGCGCCGCTCGATTTGGCGCTCGGCGACGAAATCCACGCGCTCGATCTGCTCGTCGCGAGATTGTGGCAGTGCCTCACCCTCATCGGAATGGTCGGTGGACTAACGGTCGCGTGGGTTCTGAACTTTGCGGAGGGAAACGCGATTAGCGCGCTATCCGTCGTTGGCTTCGTCTGGTTCACGATTGAGCACGCCTGGCTCGGTCGCCCGTCTAGTCGACTTGCCGTTCAGATCGGCACGTTCGTCGAGGGCATCACGCCTTCCGCTTTTCTGCTTGCGATAGCCGCGACGCGCTCGGCTGCGGATGCGCTTGGCTCCTATGTTCCGCCGCTGCTGTTCGCTGCGGTCACTATCGCAGCCATCGCTCGACTACGTCACCGAACGACAGCGTTCTTTGGCTTACTAAATGCGGTCTCCTTCATCGCCCTCTACTTCTTGTTCCTCCGTTCTCGGCTGAGCGCGGAGGAAGCGCTTCGGCCGCTACTTTCACCGGGAATGCAGATCGTGCGGGCGCTATCGTTCGCAGGCGGCGGCGGTCTGGCTTACATCATTACGCGCGCGTTGCGTCGCGCGATCGGTCGAGCAGAACGCAACGTTCGATCACACGATCTGTTTGGCAAGTATCGCCTCGAAGACAAATTGGGCTCAGGTGGAATGGGCACAGTCCACCGCGCAGTCTATTGTCCCGAAGGCGGCTTTGAACGCACGGTGGCAGTAAAGCTGCTGCACGCGCATCTGGCCGACAAGCCCGAGTTCATTTCAGCTTTCCGCGAGGAAGCGGAGCTATCCGCCCGACTCGTTCACCCCAACATCGTGCAGGTGCTCGACTTTGGACGCTACGGGGAGTCTTACTTCTTGGCGATGGAGTTCGTCGACGGGGTCACGCTCTCCTGGCTCATGAAGCGGACCGCGCGCGCCAAGCGTCGCCTTGGCTCGGATGAGATCGCCTGGTTGGGTTTACAGATCTTGGCAGGGCTTGCGTTTTCCCACGACGGTGCGCGTGACGCTGAGGGCCGCAGGCTTCACGTCATTCACCGGGATCTGTGTCCAGCCAATATCCTTGTTTCTTCAAGCGGTGACGTCCGCATCTCGGACTTCGGAATTGCCAAGGCCCTTAGGGATGCCACCTTCTCCGAGACAAAGACAGTGGCTGGACACGCCGGATATATGGCGCCAGAGCAGATTCGCGCGGATCCGCTCGACGAACGCTGTGACCTATTTGCGGTCGGGGTGATCCTTTGGGAGCTCCTCTCGGGACGACCACTCTTTCGAAGAGGAACGGAGGGACTCTCAGCTTTGGCAATCCTTAACCACGAGGTGCCGCCGCTCTCAGAGGTTTCAGCCGAGGTGGCTGCACAATGGGATCCGATCCTGAGAAGGGCCTTGGCGCAAGGCCCTGCGTCCCGCTTCCAGACGGCCAACGAGATGAGCGCAGCCCTGGCGGCGGTACGTGAGTCGCCGGAGTCATGTCACGAGAGTCTGGCCAAGCTCGTGGAATGGGTGCGAGGAGAGCAAGAGAAGGACGATGCGGGAGAGACGGAAATTGTGACCGCTCCCACCGAACGTTCGGACAGCGAGGCAATACGAGCGCAACCTTCAAGCGCCCACTGACATCGAGGCTCAGTCCTATCGGCCCGCTGTCAGAAGCTCAGCGGCGTTCAGCCCTACCCGCCATCATGTACTGAGCGCGCCCTTCCGACGGAAGCTTCTCAATTGCATAGCGCAACATGGTGCGCGGCATCTCCGCCGCGTGTTCGTCAAGAAAGCCTGTAAGGGCCGCGATACTGGCATGGCCGACCTCACGCAACATCCAGCCGGTTGCCTTATGAATGAGGTCTTCACGGTCGCTCAGAAGCTCTTTCGCCAGGGCCAGAGTATCAACGGTATCGCCTTTGCGAATGAAGTATTGAGTCGCCAAAATGGCAACTCTGCGCGACCAAAGGTGGTCTCTTCGTGCAAGTTCGTAGAGCAGCCTTCGATCGCGATCATGCAGGTATCCCCCGACAATCGCAGGCGCGGAAGAGTCCACGAGGTCCCAATTGTTTATCTGCGTGAGTGAGGCTAGGTAGAAATCGAAAATCCGCTGCTGCTTTGCAGGATCTTTCTTCGCCCGCTCGAATTGGCGAACGAGGATCAGCAACGCAGTAAGCCTCTCCTCATGGAACTCGGACCACAGCAGTTTCCGGAGCTCAGGCAACTCGAGGTTGGAGAACTGCTTTGCCACCCCGCGTTGCACTGGAACAGGGACCCCGAGGAACACGTCCCCTTCCCCGTACTCACCTGCGCCGGTCTTGAAGAAGCGCCTGGAGACCTCCGCCCGCTGTTCATTGGCGAGCGCGGCGAGAGCCGCAGAGACTTGACTGGCCTCCGCCGTCTCTTCCGTGGCTGAAGCCGCGCCGCGGCTCGAGAGCCGCCGTGCGTTCGCCTTCTCGGTGGTACCCCGAGTCACTCGACCTCAAATGCGCGCAAAGAGGCTGGGCAAGTCACCCTTCGGCAGCTCGATAATCGGCCAGGAGTAAGTCTTGGCCAAGGTGCGTAGTCGATTATCGGGGTTGATGGCCGCCGGGTGCCCAACGATACTCAGCATCGGCACATCGGAATAGCTGTCTGAATATGCAAAGCAGGTCTCGAGGTCATGCCCGTGAGCCTTGGCATGATCACGCACCAGCTTGGACTTCTCGGGCCCTGCCACGACCGGCCGGAGCAGCTTGCCGGTAGCAAAACGGTCCTTCAGCTCCAGACGGTTGGCGATGATCCCAGTAGCACCTAGATAGTCAGCCAGGTGGCGAATCACAAAGTCGAGGGCACCGGAAACCAGAACAACGTCGTGCCCCTTGTCGAGACAAGAGCGCACGAGATCCTTGGCTCCGCGAAACAGCGCTGGCTTGAGGACTCTGGAAAACGCCTCCTCGGACAGCGTCATCAGGCGGTCTTCACTCATTCCACCGTAGGAAGCGAACAGCATCTCATTGAAGAGCCGACGGTCTCGCATTTCTGCGAGGGCCATCAAGGGAGCTTTGGCTACTGCATTCCCGAGCTTCGCGAGCGAGTGGAACGGCGTCTGTTGCCGTAACATGTAGTACAGCGTCGGGTGCACGAGGTTGGTGGAAACCAGAGTGCCGTCGACGTCAAAATAGCTGGCCGCCATGCGCGAGGGTCTCGCAGAGGCGCGGCGCTCCGTCAAGCTCCGCTCTTCGCCTGGGGTCAAGCACAGGTTGACGCCAGAAGGCGACCGTCCCACGACACAGTTCGTGGCACAAAAGAGTGACTTTCTCGTCGTGGGTAGCGGCGTCGCTGGGCTCACCTTCGCGATCAAGGCAGCCGAGCGCGGTGACGTTCTATTGCTGACGAAGCGCGCTGCGCAGGATTCGAACACGCTGTGGGCGCAGGGCGGCATCGCGGCGGTGATGGACCCTGAAGACACTCCGCAGGCACACGTCGCAGATACGCTCGACGCCGGAGCAGGCCTTTGCCACCGGGTGGTGGTTGAGATCTGCGCAACCGAGGGCCCCGATCGCATCCGTGAACTCGTCGAGTACGGCGCGGCCTTTGATACGGCCGCAGACGGTTCGTTGTCCCTCACCCGCGAGGGTGGGCACTCAACGCGCCGTGTGGTGCACGCCGCCGACGCCACTGGACGTGAAGTTGAACGCGCTTTGCTCGCCCGAGCCAAGAGCCACCCGCGAATCCGCGTGCTCGAACACACGACCGCCATCGACCTGATCATGCTCTCGCGGTTTGGTGGACCAGAGCTGTGCGCTGGGGTCTATGCGTTGGATACCACCACAGGCAAGGTAGAAACCTATCTAGCGAAAGCCACAATCTTGGCGACGGGCGGAGCTGGCAAGGTTTACCTCTATACTTCCAATCCGGACGTGGCCACCGGGGACGGCGTTGCGATGGCGTACCGAGCCGGCGCAGAGGTCGGGAATATGGAGTTTTACCAATTCCACCCGACGTGCCTTTACCACCCGAAAGCCAAGAGCTTCCTCATCACAGAGGCTCTACGGGGAGAGGGAGCGATCCTGCGATTGCTGGACGGAACGCCCTTCATGGAGAAGCACGATCCGCGCAAGGACCTCGCTCCTCGCGACATCGTCGCGCGCGCCATCGACTTCGAGATGAAGCGAACAGGCTCCGATCACGTACTTCTCGATATCACCCATAAACCCAAAGACTTCATCCTCGAGCACTTTCCGACCATCGAGAGCGAGTGCCGCAAATGGGGTATCGACATTACGCGGGAGCCCATTCCCGTCGTGCCTGCGGCACACTACATGTGCGGCGGCATCACGACGAACCTTCATGGTCAAACCACCATTCCCGGGCTCTGGGCCATCGGGGAGTGCGCCTTTACGGGCCTGCACGGGGCAAACCGCCTCGCGTCGAATTCGTTGCTCGAGGGGTTGGTGTTCGGCCATCGCGCGGCCCTACGGCTTGCAGAAAGCGCGCGAGACTCCGAGCTGCCCGACGTCCCCGACTGGAACCCAGGCAGCGCTGTCGCCAGCGACCAAGCTGTCGTCGTGACGCACGACTGGGACGAGCTGCGCCGGACCATGTGGAACTACGTGGGTATCGTGCGCTCAGACGACCGCCTGCGACGAGCCAACCGCCGAATCAACCTGCTGCAAGAGGAGATTCGCGAGTACTACTGGCGACACCTCGTCACGCGCGACCTTCTTGAACTTCGCAATATTGCGACGGTCGCTCAGCTCATTGTCGAGTGCGCCGCCGCAAGACGAGAGAGCCGCGGACTCCATTTCACCGTCGACTACCCCAACCTCGAGGTTGGAGCGCCCTCCGACACGATCATCAAGCGCGGCGTTCCTGCCTACCTGCGCAAACAGAGCGAAGCCTGATGAGCGCAGACCCGGGCGAACAAAGCGACAAGCTCCCGCGAGGGCCAGGGGACGCTTCCGAGCAGGAGACAATCCGCGGCATGAGCGGGTTTGGGGCGATCTGGTGGGCTGCCACGATCACGTTCCTCTACCTTAGTCTTTGGGTCGTTTTTTCACGGCTGCAGCTCTTTGGCACTGTGCTGACGGCAGCCGTTTTGATTCAGTCGATCTCCTATGGGGCGGGCCTGTTCCTATTGCTTAGGGTCTATTCGCCCGAGAGCGAGATTCGCTCGATATTGGCACTGAGAGCTCCCAGGCTCCTCCCCTTGCTCGCAGCGCCTGCCCTTGGCTTCGCTCTTTCGATTGCCTGCAACTACCTACACGGGCTGGTGCTGGACCGCTTTCCGCAAGCCGACGAGGGGCTTCTGGTCAAGGATTGGGGGGCTGCCCAACTGAAGGGCCGAATCGCCATCATCATGGCCGTGGCTGTGATTGGGCCCTTCGTCGAGGAGACGATCTTTCGCGGGGCGCTGTTCACCTATGTTCGCAAGTACGCCCGCTCAGCCTCCCCCTTCTCGTTGGCGGCAATCTTCAATAAGGCTATCGACCCAATGGAGAGCGAGCGGGCGGCCGCTGCGGGCCAGCCTCGTCCACACGAGAGCTGGGAGACTATCATCGCAACCTCACTGGGATTTATTCTTGTTCACTTGGATCCACGCTCGTTTCCTCCGCTCGTAGTCGCTGCGTTGGCGCTTGGTTGGCTTCGCGCACGCACCGACTCGCTTTGGCCCGGCGTCCTCTGCCATATGAGCTTCAATGCAATGCCCTTTATCCTAGATGCTCTCTTCGGCGCAGAACTTGAAACCATTCCGCCGAGCTGGGCTGCCATCGCTGCAGCTGCTGCGGCTGGGATCTTGGGCTTGCTGGTGGTTACGAGTCGGTCAAGAACGCTAGAGGTCAATCAGTGAAAGTAGCACTCTCATTGCCAGGCGGTGGGGTCTCGGGAGCTCTCTATCAGATTGGCGCTGTGGCAGCGCTGGAAGAAGCGATGGGCGGGGTGTCCAGGATCGACGGCTATATTGGCCACGCAGGGGGTTCGATCCTGGCGGCGGCATTGGCCGGTGGGGTCTCAGCAACCCGGCTCTATCGCGCTGTGCTCGACCCGGCGGACCCGTACTTTCCACTCGAGCGACACCATGTGCTTTCGCTCGATGCAGGTGAATGGCGTCGCATCGTAGTGCGAGCCTGGGCGACGCTAAGGCAGGCCCTTCCCCGCCTGGATCCACGCCGAGCGCACGCGCCCGTCGGCGTCTCCGAGCGCATCCTCGAGGAGGTGGATCGAATCGAGGATTCGTTGCCCGCGGGTATCTTCACCCTCGATCGCTTCGAGCCATTCATCGCTGAGTTCTTCGCGCGTCGGGAGATTCCCAACGCCTTCTCCGCGACGCGCAAACCGCTACGGATCGTGGCCTACGAGCTTGATACGGGCAAACGAGTCGTCTTCGGCGAGGAGGCCAACGACACGCGCATCTCCCTTGCTTGTGCCGCCTCTTGTGCTCTCCCCCTCTTCTTCTCCCCGGTTCGCATTGGCCGAAAGCACTACGTTGACGGCGGGCTTTCCTCGATGGCCCATTTCGATGTCGCTGAAAGAATGTCGGCAGACTTCACGATTGTTTTGAATCCCCGCGTTCCTGTCGAGACCGATGGACAATCCGTGCCAACCGGGCACGGCGCCGGAAGAAGCGTGCGAGACAAGGGCTTGCTTTGGGTTTTCAACCAATCGAGGAGAATTGCGAACCACGCCATGCTTGAACGCGAAATGCAGACACGGCCCAATGGGATGGGTGTGCTTCGCATTGAGCCCAAGCCCGAGGAAGCCGCACTTTTCCTTAGAAATCCCAGGAGTTTTGAATCTCGACGGGTGGTGCTGGAGTACGCCTTCAAAACCACGCGAGAGATGTTGCGCACCTGGTCAGAGACGAACCAACCCCTGGCTGCGTCCCTGGGCCTCAGCACGAACTGAGCTGGCCGCCGAATCCCAAACGATCTGCTAGGCTTGGCGGCGTCTATGATCTGCCCGCGCTGCCATCGCTCGTACAGCGGAGCCGAAACGCATTGTGCTTTCGACGGCACCGAGCTTTCTGCAAGCCCCCGAATTGATCTGCTGAACGCTGGGAAGACACGCCACATGGGGGCGATCCTTGGGGATCGCTTCGAGATACGTGGCTTCGTGGGGCAAGGCGGAACCTCACGAGTTTACCTCGCAAAGGATCATCGTTCCGGGGACCCGGTCGCAGTGAAACTCCTCGAGCCCCCGTGGGCGCATGACCGGGTTGCAAAGGAGCGCTTCATGCAGGAAGCGGAAGCTGCGGCTCGCATCCACCACCCCGGAGTTGCCCGCATCATTTTCGTTGGCGAGCGGGGAAATGGAACTCCCTACTTGGCAATGGAGTTTCTCTTTGGGGAGACGCTCGAGACCTACCTCAAAAGGAACCAGGTCATGGAGGTAGAGCTGCTCTTGCCGGTGCTTCGAGAACTAGCAAGCACCCTTGAGATCGCGCACCTCGCCGGCGTCATTCACCGCGACGTCAAACCAGAGAACGTATTTCTCCTGGGAGAGACCGATGAACCCTATGGGGTGAAGCTGGTCGACTTCGGGTTCGCCAAACTGCGCGATTCAACGATAACTGCGGCGGGTATCGCAATCGGCTCCGTTGACTATATGGCGCCCGAACAATGCGTTACCGATGCAGTGGATGCACGAACGGACGTTTATGGCGTTGGTATGCTGGCCTTCAAGGCCATGAGTGGGCGGCTACCGTTTCAACATGCTCCGGTTCAGGATCAACTTGCGCATAACCTCATCGCCCCCGCGCCACGCCTCGTTACCTGCGGGGACTTCGATCCACATCTCTCGGCGGTCGTTGAACGGTGTCTACGCAAACACCCGCGGAACCGATACAAGGACATGGGAGCGCTGCTTCGCGATTTGGATGCAATCGCAGAGGGCCAGGAGCCGGAGGCCTCGACGATCGAAGCGCCCACTGACGACGTCTATGTTCCGCAAGGGCCCTTCGCGCAGCTCGCGACGAAAGCGCTCTATCGGCGGCTCAACGTGCCTCTACCTACTAATCTGATTTGATCCCATGGGCGTGTCGACTCCGCGGCTCGTGAGCGTGTGTTGGTGCGCGCTGGCGCTGAGCTCGGGAGCTAAACTGCGAGACCACCTGGGACTATCAACCCCTTTCGCCGAAGGAGCGTGAAGTTTGTCTCACTTCCGTGGACATCGCTGAGAGCTTCACGCAGAGCTGGGCGGCCGAGTTCCGCCGAGAATGGGAGGAGGGCCCAATGTCGCCTCCGTCGGCGGCGGCCAAGCCAGCTTCGCCCTCGAAGGTGAAGACGGCGTGTTCGAGTTGTTGATTCCACTCGAGGCACTACCGATGGCTTCACAGTCCCCGGTCACCGCGGCTTTGGTGGTGGTTCACGCGAAGGGAAAGCCAAAGGGCGGCCCGCCATCCCAGGTGACCTTCGGAGATGGGGTTTCCTTTGGCAAACGGGCTGCACTCAGAAAGCTCGCGCTCGAGGAGTGGCACACCAACATCCTCGAAGGCGCAGCTGCGGTGGGGTATCGGCTTGGTGACGATTTGCACTGGACCCTTGCGCAGCGAGCCCCGGGCTGGCTCAGCTATCAGCGTCGTGACGAACTCTTGCTCGAGGTACTCACCAACCACAACGGGGCAACGGTGGGAACGCTCTTCGCGGGGCTGAGGAGACTAGCTTGCATCGCCGCGGACGGCTCTGTCCTTGGGTTCGAGCCAGATCTTCGGGGAAGCGTGGTGGAGACGGTAAAGCGCGGCGAGGACCTGCACATTTTTAACTACGATAGCTATCCCGATGAGATGGGGCGGCAAGGTAGCCAGCTGGCATGTCTACCTCATTGATAGAGAGGGTAGTATTGGCTCGCTGGTGCTCGCGACGCCTGTCCACAGCTGGACGTCCGTAACGAAGTTTCATACGCGAGGGATGCGGACGTTTGGGCTCGTTGGCAGCGCAAACGGATTTGCCGAGGGAGGAACGCCCGGGGTCCAGATATCCTTTCGATTTAGCGAAGCAGAAGGCTACGTTCCGTCTAGCAGCGGGCTTCCAGACTGACTTCGGCGTGCCGGTCTTTTCGGCGGCGTGCAGTGTGGCGTTAACTCCCGATTGGATGCGGTGTGACTCTTGTTCTCGCCGCCTGCCCCGCTCTGTGGCAAAACGGCGCCATGTACGCGTGGCTGTTGGTCGTCGCCCTCTCACTTGGGGCTACGGCATGCTCGCGTAGCTACCGCGTAGGGGACGAGGTCATGGTGGAGTGGGAGGGGAAGGAATACCCAGCCGTCATTCTCTCCGCTCAGGGTCCGGCAAAGTTCAAAGTCCACTACGAAGGCTACGACGACACCTGGGATGAGCTCATTCCCAAAGCCAGACTCAAGGGCTTCCGCACGGGCAGTGAACCTCGACCAGAACCACCTGCGAAGGTCCGACAGAAGGCGTTGGAGGCGGCCCAGACGAACACCTATCGAGTGGGAGACCGCGTCCGAGTAGAGTGGCGTGACCGCCTGTACTCGGCGCAGATCGTTGATGTGGTCGGGAAGGAACGCTATCGCGTGCACTATGATGGCTATGGCTCCGAGTTTGATGAAAATGTCGGCTTAGCAAGGATTCAAGCTCGGTGAGCTACCACCGCGGGCTACTGGCGTTCTTGACCGGATGCCACCTCATCGCTGGCACTCCGGACTTCAAGGATCAACCAAGTGCTGGGGCAGGCGGTCAGGGTGCCGCAGGCGGTCAGGGTGCCGCAGGCGGTCAGGGTGCCGCAGGCGGTCAGGGCGCCGCAGCTGGGCAGGGCGCCGCAGCTGGTCAGGGTGCCGCAGCTGGTCAGGGTGCCGCAGGCGGTCAGGGTGAGCAAGCCGCTGGGGCCGGCGGCATATGAAACCCGTCTTGTACCGCGCCGCGCTCTTTTCCTTCTTGGCCATCAACGTATTCATCAGTTCGGCCTCAGCTGCGGAGCCGGCCACAGAGCCGGAGCGCCCCAATAAGGTAGGGGAGCTTACGGCAGAGGCGGATAAAGCACTAGCAGAAGGCCGTGTCGAAAGAGCATGCCGTAGCTTTGAAGAGGCGCTGACCCTGACTCGAACGGCGGAACTCCTCATTAGCGCGGGCAAGTGTCAGCAGCTCCTTGGAAAAACGGCGAGCGCTTGGCGGCATTTTACCTCCGCAACGATCCTGGCCGGCAGCGCGTCAGATACAACACTAGAAGACCGCGCCCGTGAACTCGCAAGCCGTCTAGCTCCGCGACTCAGCAAGCTGAGAATCGATGTACTCGCGCCCCTTCCTGAGCAGCGGGTCGAGTGCAATGGCGTCGTCATTCCCAGAACCGAATGGGGAGTGCTCACACCTGTAGACCCAGGGGAACTTCATTGCCTCGCCTCGGCGCCAGGGCGCACTGCCTCTGATCTCCAGCTCACCATCGGCGCTGAAGCGGATATTCGCGTATTGATTATTCCGCAGCTGAAGGAGGTTACGAAACAGCCTCCACCGCCGCAATCAACGCCGCCCACCAGCGAGCAGCAACCCCAAGAACCCAAGAGCCCCGTGGGGGTCATCGCTTTCGTGACCACAGCCGTCGGGGTCGTCGGTATTGGAACAGGCATTGCGTTCGGAGTAATGACCCTGATTGAAGTGGGGGACGCCGAGGAGAACCCACTCTTGTGTCCCAACAAGCTTTGCACCAAGGCGGGTCGCATCGCGATCGACGAGGCTGAGGCAAAGGGAATTACCTCCACCGTCGCGTTCACAGTAGGTGGGCTAGGGCTCGCTACCGGGGCAACCCTCTTCTTGCTTCGTGAGTTCGGAATCATTGGAACCCAGCGACCAGCCGTCGCTCCGGTCGTCGGGTACGGCTCGTTGGGGTTGGAAGTCGCCTTCGACTAACCTAGCATGCAGTAAGGCTGCGGTCGGGGGGGCCTGGTCGCAAGAAGGGCACGTATGACCAGCTTGCGAGAGTTTCTCGACAACCTAACCAATGACCAATTGGTCGACCGACTCAACCTTGCGCTCGATGGCGCGAGCCTAGGCATCTGGGATTGGGATTTACGGGACAACACCGTGCAGTTCGACCGGCGTTGGTGTGAGATGCTCGGGCTCGATCACGCAACCACGCCGATGCGGCTCGAGACCTGGTCGTCTCGCGCACACCCAGAGGACCTTGCGCAGTGCTACGCGGATATAACGGCGCACCTCGAAGGGCGCACGGATCGCTATGAGAATATCCACCGCATGCGGCATGAGAATGGATCGTGGGTCTACATACTTGACCGCGGACGTATCTCTGCACGGGATGAGCACGGCAAGCCTATTCGCTTTACCGGCACCCACTTCGACGTAACAGCTACAGAAGAGGCGCGCCGAGTGATTCAGCAGCAAAAGCGCCTGCTACGACAGCTGATCGAGGCGCTTCCCACGGCGATGGTCATGTTAGACCGTGATTTACATATTCTGTCCGTCAGTGATACGTGGACAAGCACTTATGGCAATGGGGGCCCAGAGCCGATTGGCAAGTCCCTCGAAGAAGCGGCGCCGTCCATCGCTCGCCACTGGGCAGTTCCACTTCGTCAAGCCCTCACTGGTATACCACTAACCGCAGAAGAAGAAGTCACCAGTATGCCTGGAGGCCCTCAGTGGCTGCGCTGGGACGCAAGACCTTGGAAGACAATCAATGGTGACTTTGGGGGCGTACTACTGTCCTTAGAGGACATCACGGAACGCGTTAGCCGTCGGCAAGCCGAGGATCGTGAGCGTGACGCACGCATTGCTTCACTTGCGTTGTTTGCTGGTGGGATCTCCCATGAGATTAATAGTCCTCTACAAATCATACTCTCCGAGGTGGAGATCATTGAAGAAGAGCTCAAGCAGGCTGACGCTGCCAACTCGGAGGTCCGCGAGAGTATGGCGGTGATCGGCCAAACGACCCGCCGAACAGCAGCTATTGCAAGGGCGCTGCGCAA
Organism: Polyangiaceae bacterium; assembly: GCA_044376115.1. Classification (GTDB taxonomy): domain Bacteria; phylum Myxococcota_A; class Polyangia; order Polyangiales; family Polyangiaceae; genus Xiheicaenibacterium. The sequence goes on from JBILLK010000017.1 coordinate 36,125, forward strand.
TCTCTCGCGAGACGCGCGGCAGGACCCACTTTCCGCAGTACGGGTGTCCGATCTGTTTTGCGATGCCGATGCCTTGTGTCGCAAGCGCATGGAGAGCAGTGGGGTGAGCTTGACCTTGGTGCCTCCAGAGGCCGAGCTATTCGTTGCCGGAAGAACCGCTGAGCTGTTGCACATCCTGCTCAACATTTTGAACAATGGTGGCGACGCCGCCTTGCTCGGCGACCCCTGGGTCCGTCTCGAAACACGGTTTGACGACACGCGCGTCCGGTTTCAATGTATCGACGGTGGACCGGGTATCCCGCACGAGAACCGCAAGCGACTAATGGATCCATTCTTTACAACCAAGGCACCAGGGCGCGGTACCGGCCTAGGGCTAAGTATCGCCAATGCGCTAGCCCGCAGGAACCGCGGGATCCTCGAGCTGGTTGATGACCACAATACGACGTTCGAACTGAGGCTGGAGCGAGTTCGCGCAACGGGGCCTGAGTAGGTTCGTTGCTAAGGATCCTCATCGTCGATGATGAGCCGCTGTTGGTGCGCGCCCTCGAGCGACTACTGACGAGGGCCGGATTTGAGACCCTATCTGCAGGCGACGGTAGGGCAGCGCTCGATTTGGTCGCGCAATACGACTTCGCGTTGGTCTTGTGCGACGTGCGTATGCCCGTACTCGACGGAGTCGGTCTGTTACGAGCGCTTGGTAGGCGGGGCCCACCGGTTGTCATGCTCACCGGCTACGGAGATGAGTCCGATCAAGCGCTGCGAGATCTCGGCGCAAAAGCTGTCCTCGGTAAGCCTGTGACGCTCGCTACCCTGAAGGAGGTCATCGCGGAATTCGCGAGCACGCAACCGCCTCAACCACAGGGCAACCGATAACAACGCAATAGCCCATACCGTCAGTTTATCTCTTCGCCCCAACGCTGAACGACGAACCGAACACCCCTCGACCTCCGGAGCGCTTGGCGCGGCAGCCGACTCGACCTCGATCCAAACTTCCAAGTCCTTTACGTAGGTATTCCCGTTACGACCGCCAAGCACGAGAATCGAGCAATCGGCGAGACGCAGCGCGGTCTGCTCGAGGCGGCCCAACACCATCGGTTCCGCAGCTAAAAAGGCTGCTGACCCCGGCAACAGCCGCTGAGAGGAGACAACCGGAACTTCACCACGAAAGCCCGCACTCACCACGACTCCACCATCACAATCCAACGTGACTGAGGGCTGGGTTCGGGGGTCACCAAGAGCTGGCCCTACACCGCTGGTACCGCTAAAAGGCTCGAACCATTCCGTCGAAGAGAGGGCGCCGCCAACGTTTTGCCCGCCGACGAGAAGCACTCGCCCGTCAGACAACGGAGTTGCGCCATGAAACCATCTGGCCGACTGCAAAGGCTCCTCGACGCTAACGACATGGGTATCGGGGTGATACCGCTCTACGAGGTCGAGCGCAGCGATCCCGTCAAAACCGCCCGCGAGGAGCACGCTTCCATCCTCCAACACGGTCGCAGAATGCCGCGCGCGTGCCAGACTCATCTCGGCGACGGTCGACCATAGGTCACGCGCAGGGTCATAGAGTTCTACCGACTTGACCATGCCTCCGTTGTTGTAGCCGCCTGACACGAGCAGTTTGCCATCCTCCAAAATGGTAGCGGCATGCCCTATGCGTGCCTCCGCCATCGGCGCAGCCTCCGACCACGTCTCTTCGTTAGCGTCGTATCGCTCTACCGAAGGCAGGTAATTAGCCATGCCGTAGCCGCCAACCACGAGCACGTCTCCGCTCTGTAGCACGTGCGCCGTATGGCTGTGGCGCGCCGTCGACAGGGACGCTGAACTGCGCGTGGCCTGGGTCTGTGGCTCATAAACCTCCACAGACTCGAGATAACCACTATCGTTGTAGCCCCCGACAATCAGGACTTCGCCAGTCGCCGAAAGCAAGGTGCTCGTGTGCAACGTACGCGCCGTTCCCAGTTGGCCAGCCAGTTGCCAAGCTGGTTGCGCGTTGGCCACCGACGCCAGCGGAACCGCAATCAATAGCGCCGAGAGTCCGAGCAGCGCGCGCGACGCGTTCATCCTGCGCCGACCTTCGCACCAAAGCGTTTAGCGTTGCGCACGCGCGCCTTCTGCAGCTCGAACTCTCGCGTGCGCGGGGGGCCGTGGACCTCAAAACTGGCGAGGAGCTTCCGAGTAGCTTCCGTGATTTCCTGCACGGCTTGGTCGAACGCAGCCACGTTCGTTCGAGGCGGCTTTCGCGTGCCGCTGACCTTGCGGACGTACTGAATCGCTGCCGCCGCGATCTCATCGTCCGTCGTCGGTGGCTCAAAGTTCAGAAGAACTCGGATGTTGCGGCACATTCGGCAAATGTACCGCATCGCAATCGTTCTGAGGTTTGTTAAGGTCCCTGGCACGCATGTCGAAGCGCGCACTCACCCTCCTCCATGACGAGCTAGACGCCTGCCGGCGGTGCCCTGAAATGATCGGGCCCGTCGTCCACGGGCCTGCCGTCATGAGTCGCGTTCTTCTGGTTGGCCAGGCGCCTGGCCCACACGAAGGAAAGTTCGGTAAGCCCTTTGCGTGGACAGCGGGCAAGACGCTCTTTCGCTGGTTCACTCAGGCTACCGGTGCAGAGGAGGAAGCCGTGCGCCGCGCGGTCTACTTTGCTGCCGTCAATCGCTGCTTTCCAGGGAAAGCCAAGGGCGGTGGGGATCGCCGACCAAGCCCCGATGAGATAGCCAACTGCAGGCCCTTCCTGGTTGGCGAAGTGAAGGCACTCAAACCGCGACTCGTCATTCCAGTTGGGACGATGGCTATCGCAGAGGTCCTCGGCCACACAGGCCCACTGACCGAGGTTGTAGGCAAGGTGCTCCAGACCCGATATCACGACCAAGAGACAGCGGTGATCGCGCTACCGCACCCTAGCGGAGCATCGACCTGGCACAAGCGTGAGCCGGGGATGGCGCTGCTTGCTAATGCACTGGAACTGCTCGGCGCCCACGACGTGATGCAGGGGGAGCTGAAGCGGCTAGCGAATGTGAACAGCGCATAATGAAAGGGACGCATCAGTACCTGTTCTTGCGCGCGGGTATCGAACGCGAGGCGATAGACGAGGTAATGCTCGAGTTGGGCCTCGTCCTCATCAATGTCATTCGGGCGTCGAGCGATCGCCCAGGGCAACTCGTGGGCAGAACCTCGAGCGGCACTACGACTGTCCAGTTCGTCGACGATCAGCGCCTTGGCCTCTATTACGCTATCGCTGCGGGAGGCGACTCGGTAGAGGTCGCCAATGCGCTACGGCAGCGCTTGAGCAATCCCGACGCTGAAGTGGAGCCCCGACGACGTCTCGCAATCGCTGCACTGTCGAAGGATGAAGACACCGCTGTGGAGCTCCTGGACGAGATACTGCAAAGCCCGCAACTGGCGGATCGCGCTTTTGGCTGCGTGGCGGCTTCGTATTTGGGGTGCGCACGAATCCAGCGCATTGCGCAGCACGCGTCACTACGCGAAGCGAACGCTCAACTCAGGGTCGCCCTCAATGCACTAGCGAGCAAGATCACTACGAGCGAGGAACCATGAACTACGAGCGTCCGCGGCTTGCCGTGCACGTACTCCCCCGGAGACATCTCATCGATGGGGAGGAGGTCGTCGTGCTCCACAACGCAAGAAACGGCGAGCTGCTCAAACTACCCACGGAGCTTTACGCGCTCGTAGACTATGCCGACGGGACCCGAGATCTCGACGGCATAGCCCTCGCTGCCTCCCGCGACGGTCGCTTCACGAGGATGAGCGTTATCGCTTCACTGATGGAGACGTTGAACAGCTACGGGGCCCTCGCCGACGGCATTGAGCCTGCCGAGCCTGCCGTCACGACAGCTCGCATCCTGACAATGGACGGGTCGAGCTTTCCAGATCTTCCGCTCGAGAGACTCGAGGGGCATCGATTCTCTTGTACCGGCGCGGGCTCTTGCTGCGCTCAGTACGCAACGATCGGGGTTACGGCTGACGACCTGATTCGGGCGCGCAGAGCGGGACTTCAGACGCTGCCAGAAGACCATCGCGAAGAGCGTGTCGTCTTACCGCTCTATGGCGGAGCTTTTCGACAGGCGATGACGCTGGTGGACGGCCGTTGCCTTCAACTTACCGCGGATAGCCAATGCGGACTCCACCGTCGTGGAGGTCCCTCCGCCAAGCCGGTAGCCTGCGCAGCTTTCCCAGCAGTCTTGGTAGAGGATGGCGAGAAGGTTCGCCTCTCGGCCGCACTCGAATGTGACTGCGTCTTCCATTCGCGAGACGAGTCGGAGGGCGCCAGCTTGCTTCCGATGAGCAGCTCGCTGCACCAGTTGCCTGCGGGTTTGACAGTTCGTCGCTTACCCCGAGACCTCGAGCTCACTGCCTCCCGTACCGTGCCCACTGCGACCTACGCCCAGTGGTCGAAGGATTTGCTCCCGACGACGAATGCTCCGTGGGCTTGCGCTACGCTGGCGGCCGGTCTCGCCGAACGCGGACTGCGCGATCTAGGCACGAGTGAACGAGACGAGAGCCTGCGAGCTCCGGCGCTTTCAGCTCTGCGATCGGCTCTTCGAGTTTACTTAGCAGCCATGGACCAAGCAGCCGAGTCCAGCAATGCTTGGAGGAGCCCCAAGGATCGCACGCGGCTACTGAGAAGTACGATCGCGCAAGCTGCGCGCTCGCTGCAAGACCCAAACAAGTTCCAAACGCTACTCTCACGCGAGCAAAGCAGCGATGAAGCGTTCACGCTGCGGATGAGCCTGTTTGGCTATCACCTCGTAGGTGAGCGTCCTTTCGCCGAAACGTTGGTCGAGTTAGCGGTCGCATTCCTCGTTGCCCGGGAGCTCTTGGAGTTGAACGCGCCCGTGGGCCATCCAATCGCGGCCGTCCTGGCCTGTGGGCGCGGAACACAACCAAAGTCGAATAGCGATGCCCAGTTCTGACTCTCGTCGGGAACGCCCGCAAGTGACGGTCTGGGTGCCGCAGTCAGTCCGGCTGCACTATCCCATAAAAATCCTTATTGGACTATTTGCACTTGAGCAGGACTCAGAAATCGACCTCAATGTAGAGTTTGGGCTGGCCCCATGGAGCGGCAAACCGAGCGAGGAGGACGAAGCGGTTGGCACTGTTTACTGGACAGTGCACCAAGGCTTTGAATCGGTGCGCGTCGCTGTCGACCTGCAGGATCAAGGGTGGTTATTCAATCGTAGCGCGCTACGCGCCTGCGACGTTTACCTCAAACGGGGATTCGAGGCGGAAGCCCTTGCCACCCTCCCAACCTCCTGGGCCAGTCGAGTAAAACCGCTCGGGCTGGTGTACCCGTGCCAGAGCCTTGGGGTTAGTGCAAAGCTACTGCCGCGGTGGCTCTTGCAGCGAGCCCCGCAGGGGCTTACGGACCGGAGTCAGTTCACGCAGCTAAAGCAGGAGCTCAAGCTCCTCGTCCAGCTGCCACTGGTGACCGACTTCCAGCGCACACCGGAGGAACCGGCGCTCGAGGGGGTCATCTTCCAGACGCGACTTTGGGAGCAGGGCGAATCCGGTGCCGAGGACCTATTGGAGGTCAACGCGACACGAAGTGCGCTCGTACGTGGCCTTCGAACGGCACTCGGGCCACGTTTCCGAGGCGGACTTGTACCAACCCGCCTCGCGCGAGAGCGCTATCCCGACTTGGTCGCGACGGACCACTATCGACGTCGCGATTACGTCCGCATGAGCGGAAGCTACTTGATTGGGGTCTACTCACGTGGCTTGAACCACTCGAATGCGTTCAAATTAGGCGAGTATTTGGCTGCTTCGCAATGCATTGTAGCCGAACCTTTTCGACAAGAGCTCCTGCAGCCGCTGGTTGCAGACATCAACTACTTACCGTTCAACTCAGTTGACGAGTGTATTGAGGCTTGCGTTCGACTACTCGCGGACAAGCCGTTCGCTGCTGCGATGCGGCGGGCAAACTTTGAGTACTTCCGGGCACAGGTGGAGCCCAAAGCGCATGCCGCCCGCTTGCTGAGCGAAGCGTTCAACCGGCCCCCCCCTAGCGGTTAGCGCTGCGGCGCGACACCGATGAACTTGCGCACGTCGAGTTCGTTACGGCCCACCACAAAGTGCCCTTTCATGGTGTCCATCGCCAATCGCAGAAACTGCAGCTCTTGCATAGGGTCGGCAACGAGGATGCCCACGCGTTTTTCCTGAGCGGCCCAAGCCCGAAATAGCTCGCTCAAAGATTCCTGTGTTTTCGGCCCTGCGATGCGCGGCCCCGAACGAACGTCAAACACCAACCCTTTGGTTCCTTCTTGCTTTGCTCGTCCCGAGAGGTGCTTCAGCATCTCCGCCGCACACGTGGCGCCTTCGGCCATCGTTAGGTCTGCGCGGGCCACCACTCGGCACGTAACAATCGGCCCATCCACAAGGATTTGGTAGTTTCGGCCCTCAGCGAGCAACACGTCGCTCATCTACGAACTCGCAACAGGCGCGCGGAACATCTGTGAGGCCAAGTCGGGAACCGTGCCACGAAGCACCCACGCTTGACAAGGCCACGCCCGAGTCCTTGCAACAAGCGCAACCGGTAGCTGGAAAAGAGCTTCGGGAAATGGGAGCAGGGCAGGCTAAGATGCCGAGGATGAAGCGCTTTCTTGGTTCGGTCGCTGCTCTTATGCTGTTGGTTGCCGGCTGTGGCGACTCTGGGACGGAGGAGACCAACGAGACCACACCTCCTGTTCCTAACTTCAAGGCCGCCTCCGGCGTGACCATTACTGAAGTGGCCATTTATCAAAGTGTGAAGCGCCAGCTTGCCAAGGACGGGGCGGCTGTAACCTCTGACGTTCCCCTAGTCGCCGGACGAGACGCGATGATTCGCGTGTTTTACACCACCTCCGGGGACTACGACGGCAAAGCTGTAACCGGCCGACTCAGCCTTGGGGACGATGGTGACCCAATCGACGTGGAGCAAGTGCTCTCGGAGCCAACCTCTTCCGACGGCTCGATCTCGTCCACCTTGAACTTCTTCATCCCCGGGGACCGCATTGGGGCAGAGCTCAACTACTCCATCGAGGTGCTGCAACTCGATGCCGCTGGGACGAACAAGGCTGCACGCTATCCCGCAAGCGGCGCCGAAAAGGTCGTCGTTGATGCGCAGAAACAAGTGCTTCGCGTGGTACTCGCCCCCTTTCGCTATGACTTCGACGGCTCGGGGCGGCTACCGGACACCTCGGAGACGGCCGTTGAGGCCTACCGCAACCGACTCAAGCAATTGTTTCCCGTTTCGGATGTGGAGATAACGGTGCGTGGAGCAACGCCGTGGAATCGCCGGATTGGACCGGAAGGCAACGGCTGGAATGAAGTGTTGATGGAGGTCTACCAATACAGGGCGTTCGACAATGCCTCCGACGACATCTACTACTATGCACTATTCAACCCCGCGAATTCGTTTAGTCAATATTGCGGAGGTGGCTGCGTTCTCGGACTCTCGCTATTGAATGATCAGCCGGCTGCTACTGGCGAGGTTGAATTCCGATTCGCAGCAGGAGTCGGCTATGATCCTTACGCCTACGACACAACGGCTCATGAGCTAGGACACGCACATGGCAGGCGCCACGCTCCCTGCGGTCCAGGGCTCGACCCGCAATCGATTGACAATCAATTCCCTTACTCTGACGGGACCATTGGAGCTTGGGGGCTTGACGTTGCCACCACCCAGCTCTTTAGCCCGACCGCCACCACAGACGTAATGGGGTATTGCGACTTTACCTGGATCAGCGACTACAACTACAAGGCGCTACTCAACAGGGGCACTGGTATCAACCTACCGAAGTGGCACGAAAGCCCGCGAGAACGCGCCTTGGTCGTATCAGTGGACGGGGCTGGAGGCGCTAGCTGGGGAACCCTCGGTACCATCCCTTCCAATCTCGCCGGGACCCGCGTCCCTGCGAAGGTGCGTGAACTCGGCCAGCAGCGTAGCGCCTCAGCACGGTTCTTATCCTTTGACCACCTACCGGGCGGCCTTGCGATCATTCCCGGCGTGACCGAGGACGTCTCCGAGGTAGAGCTGACGATCGACAATAAGGTCGTTCGGGTATCACGCCCAGCGCATTAGGCCAGGGCCTCGATCCCGACCATCTTGCAGGAGGCTGCATAGAATGACCGCGTTACTTCGCGGTCATCGGCCGTTCGGTGGTGGGGGGCGAGCTTTTGACGGACGTAGTAGCCGCCACGCGCTTTTGCCCCCTCATCCGATAGGGCGAGGTAGACGCTCGTTTTCGCCCCTTCAGCGAGACTGTCCGGGCCCGACATGCCGAAGCCCGTTCGAAGCAGGTTGGTCGTTACCACGCCCGGGTGAAGAGAGCTCGTCGCCAAGTCCGGCAGGCGAAAGGAAAGCTCCTTGGTGAACATCACGTTCGCCAACTTCGCCAGCGAGTAAGCAGCGTATCCTTCATAGCGCTTCTCACCCTGAAGGTTGTTCATATCGAACGAGGCTCGCTGGTGCGCCATGCTGCTTACATGGATAACTCGACCGCCCTTCGGGACGAGCGGGAGCAATAGGTGCGTAAACAACACATGGGCGAGATGGTTGACGGCAAAGGTCGTCTCAAAGCCGTCAATTGTCTCCCGTCGCTCCTTCATGAAGACGCCGGCGTTGTGCAGCAGCACATCGAGCTGAGTGCCCACGGCGAGGACTTCCTGCGCGGCTTTGCGTACCGACTCGAGTGATGCGAGATCAGCCTGAACGAGGCCGAGCACCGCCCCCTTCGCCACGCCTTCAACGGCTTCACGCACCTCCGCGAGTTTGTCGGGGTTGCGGCCGGAGAGCAGCACTCTTGCGCCGCGACGCGCGAGCTCCAACGCCGTTTCCCGCCCAATACCGTCCGTTGCGCCAGTCAAGAAGACGTTAGTCATTCAGAACTCTCCAGTTAGTTGAAAACCGTTTGCCTATCCGTGAACCGCGCTTCCGAATCGTCGCACCCATTCAAGCTCAGTTGGGTTGAGGGGTCCCCGCTCGACCGCCGCTAGATTCTCGAGCAGCTCGGCCTCATTCTTCGGGCCACTCAGCACGACGTCGACGTTCGGGTCGGTTAGGCAAAAGCGGTAGCATTCAGCTGCGGTCATCGCCCGCTCCGACCAGCCGGAGGGAGCTTTGAGCAACTTACGCCACGATGTGGCGGTGTAAGCGACTATCGCTCGGCGACGATGGGCGTCATTCCTAGGTAGATGATCCGCTGACGACCTTGGTGCCAGGAACGGAAAGATGTCTCGCTCGGCGCCGGGGTGAGCCGCGTTGTAGCGCACCATCAGGAGGTCCAGCGGAGAGTCTGCAGCAAGCTTCCCAGCGCGCTCTCGGTTGTGGATTGAAACGCCAATCGCACGCACCTTGCCCTCCTCCTTCAGCTTGAGCAGCTCCTCGACGACGCCCCCAGTCATCCCGCTACTGACGCCAAGCCAAAAGAGTTGATAGACGTCGAGGTAGTCAGTCCCCAACGTTCGCAGCGCGTTCTCACAACCTCGCCTCACGCCACCGCGGAAGAATCCAAAGGTTGGGCCGGTCGCGACAATGACCTTTTCACGAGAACGCTTCAGCGCTTCACGCAGACGAGGCAACGTTCGCCCCGTACGGAACCGAGTCCAGAATAGGTAGTTAACCCCACGCTCGAGCGCGACGGATAGCCCGCGCTCATCAAGGCCGTAGTTGAGCGCCAGCCCAAGCGGGTGGACGTTGGGAACGAGCGGATAGATGGGATAGCCGGAAACCTGCACGCAGCCAGATGAACCACGCAGCGCCAAAGGTCAACGGCCGCAACAAAAGTTAACCGCGCTCACTCAGTTGCCCGAGGAGCGCGGTTGGAGCGAAGGCAAGCTTAGCTTACTTGCGCTTCTTCTCTTCTTCCGCCTTGTGCTTCTTGATTAGCTCGTCAGCGATTGAATTGGGTACCTGGGAGTATTTGGCGAACTCCATCGAGAACTCCGCCTTGCCCTGCGTAGCCGAGCGAAGCGATGTGGAGAAGCCGAACATTTCAGCCAGGGGCACCTCGGCCTCGACCTTGGAGAAGCCGCTGTCGTCCTCCGACGTGCCGATGACGATGCCTCGGCGCTGGAGGAGCAGGCCCGTCATGCCGCCCTGGAAGTCCGCCGGACCTTCACAAGAGACCTTCATGATCGGCTCGAGGATGACCGGACCCGACTTCGGGAAGGCCTCGCGGAAGGCTCCGCGCGCGGCTTCTTGGAAGGCCGCGTCGCTCGAGTCGACTGCGTGGGCCGCGCCGTCGTTGATCGTGATCTGGATGTTCGTGACGGGCGCAGCGATGAGCTGACCCTTCGCGAGCATCGACGAGAAGCCCTTGTCACAGGACGAGATGTACTCGCGCGGGATGACGCCGCCGACGACGTCATCGACGAAGTTGTACGTTCCGTCGGCCCAGGGCTCCATGAAGCCAGCGACGCGGCCGTACTGACCCGAACCACCCGTCTGCTTCTTGTGGAGGTAGTTGAAGTCGACCTTCTTCGTGATCGTCTCGCGGTAGGCGACGCGCGGCGCGCCAGTGATGACCTCCGCGCCGTACTCACGCTTCATGCGCTCGACGTAGACCTCGAGGTGGAGCTCGCCCATACCCTGGATGATGGTCTCGTTCGTCTCGGGGTCGGAGGTGACACGGAACGTCGGGTCCTCCTTCGTGAAGCGACGAAGCGCCTTGGACATGTTGGCCTGCGCCTTGTTGTCTTTGGGCGCGACGCTGAGCGAGATGACGGCGTCTGGCACGTACATGCTGCTCATCGCGTAGTTGAGCTTGCCGTCGGTGAAGGTGTCGCCGGAGTTGCAGTCGATGCCGAACATCGCGACGATGTCACCGGGATCCGAGACCTCGATCTCTTCGGTTTCGTCCGAGTGCATACGCACGAGACGGCCGACCTTGTGGCGCTTGCCCGTGCGGGTGTTCGTGACTTCCATCCCCTTGGCGAGCTGGCCTTGGTAGATGCGCACGTAGCTGAGCTGACCGTAGCGGCCGTCCTCGAGCTTGAACGCGAGCGAGATGAGCGGCGCGCTGGCGTCGGACGAGAGCGTCACCTTCTCCTCGCCCTTGTCGAGGTCGACGGCGTCGTTCACGACCTCGTTCGGTGCGGGTAGGTACGAGTTCACGCCGTCGAGCAGGAGCTGCACGCCCTTGTTCTTGTAGGCGGAGCCCATCATGACGGGGGCGATCTTCAGCGAGATCGTGCAGCGACGAATGGCGGCCTGGATGAGCTCCGGCGTGACCTTCTCCTCGAGGATGGCCTCGGCGAGCTCGTCGTCGTGGAGCGAGAGCGCGTCGAGCATGTCGGCATGCCACTTGTCGGCGTCCGCCTTCATGTTGTCGGGAATGTCCTTGGTGACCATGTCGTCGCCGTTAGGGCCCGAGATGTAGATCGCCTTCATGTTGATGAGGTCGACGAGGCCCTCGAGCTTGTCCTCGAGGCCGATCGGCAGCTGCAGGAACACGGGGTTCAGGTGCAGCTTCTCTTTGAGCTGATCCTTCGCCTTGAAGGGGTTCGCGCCCGAGCGGTCGAGCTTGTTGATGAACACGATGCGCGGAACGTTGTAGCGGCGCATCTGGCGGTCCACCGTGAGGGACTGCGACTGCACACCGGCAACACCGCACAGAACGAGGATCGCGCCGTCGAGCACGCGGAGCGCGCGCTCCACCTCGATGGTGAAATCGACGTGCCCGGGGGTGTCGATGATGTTGATGTGGTTGCCCTTCCAGAAGCAGTGCGTCGCAGCAGACTGGATGGTGATGCCGCGTTCGCGCTCGAGATCCATCGAGTCCATCTTCGCGCCGACGCCGTCCTTGCCCTTCACCTCATGAATGGCGTGGATGCGCTTGGTGTAATAGAGGATGCGCTCGGTGAGGGTGGTTTTGCCCGAGTCGATGTGAGCACTGATCCCGATGTTACGGATCTTCGCGAGGTCCATGGCAGCTGCCTTCTCCTGTAAGGTGCACGCTCCGTAGTATCCCTCGCTGGTTGCGGCCAGAAAAAAACAAGGCCGGCCCAGAATGTGCGGATCTACTGCGGCGGAGGCGGGGCCGGCGGGTCGTCGTCGGGGATGATGCAGGCCGTAAGGTCGAACAGCATGAAGAGCAGAGCCTTCTCCTGCGGGGAGAGCTCGGTCGTTTGGCAGCCGTTCGGAAAGGGTTGTCCGATGCTGTCGCCCGACGAGACGTGGATGTCGGATAACACCATGCGCCCACATTGCGCAGCCTCTTCCACGCCGATGGGCGTGTTGAAGGTGAGGTACTGCACGCTGGTGGGATTTTCACCGTAGACCCAGCGAGTGGAGGTAAGCGGGTTCACCGCGTCTACGGTGTGCTGGGCCTCGTTGATGACGAGGTCACCCTGCGCGACCGAAGCTCCGACATTGACGAGCCACTCTGCGAGCGCGAGCCCCTTCGGAAACGACATGTCGATCTTTGCGGTGAATGGGTTCGGCAAGTCCTCTTGGTGATTGAACGTTGCCACCGTGGGAAACGCGCCGGGGCCAGCCTCGAGCCAGTAGTTGTTCCAGTGGGACGCAAACACGCGGCCTCCGAGGTTCGTATAGTCGGCCATCGCTTGTAGTGCGTTTGCAGGCTTTTCGTCGGGGTTTTGCCCGCCTTCGCAGGCCATCAGCACGACGTCGTAGATCTGCAACTGCGCGACGCTGGACCAAAGCGCAGACACGTTTGGAAAGAGCGTTCCTGCTGCGTAACGATCCGACCCACCCGCGCCTGCGAACAGGTTCACACGACCAGGCCCATCTGGATTTGTGAACTCGACAGGGTCGAGACCGATCTTCGGCAGCAGGCACTCGAGCGGGTCAGCGCCTCCCGTCGCCAGCGCGATCTTCGGAATGTGGCCTTCACTTTGGTTGCGCGGCAATCGAATCGAAGTGTCCTCGAGCGGGGTATCCACGCACTCAGCAACGGTGGGGACCACAAACTCGCGCCGCCACTTGCCGACTTGAATGACCAACGGGATGTCATTGCCCACCGGCACGTCCTCCAACACGAAGGAGCCACTCGCGTCGGTGATGGCCGATGCGACCACCGCGCCGATCGAGGCCGCGCAGGTATCGCACGAGGCGCCATCCACGATCGCCGGCAGCGGCTGGTCCGGGAACTTCGGCACGTAGACGACCACGTTGTAGAGGGGAATCGTTCCGCCGGGCTCATAGACTTTCCCGCTGATCGTGGTTGTGACAGCTCCTCCACAGGCGACCTGCTGACACTCGAGCCCCTCACATGCCGTGTTACCACCGGTTCCAGACATGAACTGCTGAGACGAGCCTGCGTTGCCACCTTGGCCCCCTGCAGAATTCCCTCCCGCCGCGGCTCCACCTGCGCTGGTTCCACCACTGCCTCCTGCGCCCGAGTCCGAACAGGCCGAGAGGAACGCAGCCCCAAAGACGAACGCAGCGGTCAACTCCGAACCCATTCGCATATCGACTCCTCGCGACTCGGAAGCATACCCGAGTTCACCAGCTCAAGGAGCTTGGTCTCGAGTGTCTTCATCCAAGGTCGCGCCCAACTGAAACGCCAGCCCGACCGACGTCATCACCGCGAACCACATCGCGCCAAATAGGAAGACGGAATGGGCGGGAAACAGGCCGATCACAAGCGCTGACGCAAAACAAAGCGCCCCGGGGAGGAGCAGCCAACGTCGGGTTTGCAAGCCCATCGCCACAAAACCAACAGCAAGCATGGCGGCTTGGTTGTGCGTATCCGCGAACGCATCCCCGTCCATTCCCCAAGCGATTGCACCATGCAATGAGCAGGCAAAGGCAACCGCCGCCCACAAGCCAAACACTCGAGGAGAGGCCAGACTGTTGGGGAGCGCGTGCCGGCGAAGCAGCAACCGCGCGAGCGCGCCAGGGACCAGCGTCACGAGCAACCACGCAGCGGCGATGATGCTCATCGCGCGGTCTGCATCCGCACGAATGGCCCATGCACTGATGAACGCTGCGATGAGACCGAGCAGGCCTGAGACAATAAACACCGCGCCCAATGGCCGCCCAATGGTTTTGAAGTCTCGACGACGGCTCGCGTCCCGAAGGGCAACAAGCTCCGCCTCTCGCTGAACGGCAGCGGCTCGTAACTGCGCAACCACCTGCTGCGCTGCGGCCGTGTCAACGCACTCGGCGGCTAGGCGTTCGGCCAACGCGAGCTGGTCAAAGCGGACGGCGTGCTCAAATACGGTTGAAATCGCGCGCGCACGGAGTTCGTTGGCTTGAGGAGCGGCCGGCCAAAGTTCAGCGGCGCGCCCCGCTGCAAAGCTGAGTTCGGCGAGCAAGGTATGAATCGTCCGTTCATCGTCGGCAGTCGCAGCCCCCGCGGCTGCAGCCCGCTGCACGGCTTCGACCATGCGCACATGCGACTTCTCTCCGAGTTCGAGCAGCGCGCGCGCTTCACGGTGCGCAAGATAGTCCGCTAATGCGGCCCCAAACGCATTGGCCGAAGGGTACCGCAGCTCGGCCTTGACGCTGGTGGCTTGGTCGATAATCGCGCGCAACTCCTCTGGGACCCAATGCGGAAAGGGCTCACGTACGCCGGTGAGACAATGCTTCCGAATCGTGTCGAGGTCAGGCCCGCCATGCAGCGGGCGGTTGGTCGCGATCTCGTGCAGCATCGCGCCCAAGAGGAAGACATCGGTTCGCTCGTCTTGTTCGAGTGCGCCCTCAGCTAGCTCCGGTGCCATGTAAGCGGGCGTCCCAGCGGGTCCGGGGGCTTCATCAATGTGAAGGATGCCCGTCTCTGCAGCGAGCTTACGATCAGTTGTTACGCCAATGCCCCAATCCATCACGTAGACCTGACCGTACGCACCGAGCATGACGTTTTCGGGCTTCAAGTCGCGATGGAGAATCTTTCGGTCGTGAGCAGCTTCCACACAGCGAGTCACCTGAAGCAACGTTCGCACGTGCTCGTCCACGTTCGCGTCGGGCATCTCGCGCGCAGCCAGCACCTCTCGCCAACTCTTTCCGGCAACGAGCTTCATCGCCAACATCGGGGGACCGTCCGTCTGCGGGACCCACGAATGCACAGGCACCACGTTCGCGTGGTCGAGCAGGCCCATGATGCGGGCCTCGGAGAAGAAGGCTGCCCGAGCAACGGCCCCGGTGAGCGTTAAGCGCTTGAGCGCGACGTCGCGGCAAAAGGCTGATTGGGTGGCGCGTAGCACTTGCGCCATACCGCCGCGCCCGAGCTCCCCCATCAGGGCGAACCCTGTGTCATCAGCGCTTACGTGCTCACGCTGCTTGAGCGACTCGAGCAGCGCCCCCGTCTCCATTGCCGCTCCAGTAGTGGCAAACATCAACGGCCTTACAGTCATCCGGCTCTCACCTTCGACCGTTCTTCTTCCCTCGCGTTTGCTGCTCAAGACGAGCAATCCTAGTCCGGAATCCCATGGCTAGGGAACTGGCCCCCGTGCCGCGAACTCGAACGTTTCTTCAACTGCATAGAGCCGCCTCTGCTACATCGAGGCGATGGCCAACCTCTACTTCCGACAACTACTTGCCGGACGTGATTTTGCAAAAAAGGATCGCGCAGCGACCCAGATGATGAATTTCGCTTATCTGATTGGCGACAGAGATAAGGGTGAATGCTTCATCGTCGATCCTGCTTGGGACGTGGATGGTCTCGTGACGATCGCCGAGTCCGATGGTCTCAAGGTTTCCGGTGCACTCATAACGCACTATCACCCTGACCACTGCGGTGGCTCGATGTTCGGCTTCTCGGTCCAAGGAGCTGCGCGCCTCCTCGAGCTTTGCTCGGCCAAGTTGCACGTACATAAGGCAGAAGCCGAGGGGGTGATGATCGTCACTGAAGTATCGAAGTCCGACCTCGTTCTCCATGAAGGCAATGACGTCGTCCACATCGGCGACATCGAGGTAGAACTACTGCACACTCCAGGGCACACCCCCGGCTCCCAATGCTTCAGATTGAAGGATGCCCTCATCTCGGGAGACACGCTCTTCCTACAAGGCTGTGGGCGAGTCGATTTACCGGGAGGTGACAGGGAGGAGATGCGTCGGACGCTGACTCAACGGCTGGCAACGCTCCCGGATGAGCTCGTCCTTTATCCGGGACACGCCTATGGCGGTGAGCACGCTCCGTTAAAGGACGTTCGTGCGACGAATCCCTCCCTTAGGTGAGAACGTGCAATAGACTATAGGGCGCTAGCTACAGCCCAAATTCGCCTCCACAGTCAGCCCCCCGAGCCTCCACAGCCTTGTCGAGGCAGTCGCCAACGAGATCGCACGACTCCGAGAAGCAAGCGCTTAGCTCGGAGTAAAGGCTGGGCTCAAACAAGGGCCACGGGACGTCGCCCTGTGTACACCAGTCATTCGACAGCTCCGGGCATTCATCCAGCTTGGCGTTGCACCCAGAGAGGTACTCTTCCTGCTCCGGAATCGTGCCTAAGTCTGCCCCTACCTCTGTGTAACAGAGGTCGTCGTTCTTGTCGCACGGTCGGCTGCCCAGGCATGCCATGAGCGGTTCTCGCGCCTCTTCACGGAACACCGAATCAAAGCAGGCCTTCGCGCCGACACATTCGCCAAGTGTCGGTGACGGCGGGTTGTCTGGGTTGCACATCTCATCCCGAGCGGTGCTGGCCTCACAATAGTCATCCCAAGCAGTGACAGTACTTCCTCCGGAACCTCCGGAACCTCCGCTTCCCCCTTCGCCGCTACCACCGCCCCCGGAGGCACTTGAATCATCCCCACACCCCACGAACAAACCCAACGCCACGGTCAATGCGAACGCTGAACCAACACTTTTCATAGCTGTACTCCTTGCTGCCTAGTCATCAGCAAGAAGCAACCTAATGCACTAACTAGCAAGCCCAATCGGGGAGCACATATTCGCCATAATTAGCTTATTAAAAAGCACCTTTGCGCCTTGCGGATTCGTGAAGGATTTACGAAATGGCCCTTTCTTCGCTCCGTTTGCAATTCGCTTTGGCCCAACAGCTACCTGCTCGAGCTCGTGAATGATCCCCGAGCGACAGCGAATGTCATCCGGTGCTACCTTCCTCAGATGAGCTTGCTGCGTGTACTGACACCACTAACCGCGTCCGTGGACCGCGTCTTCGCCCGTGCTGTGACAGGGCGAAGTGAAGCTGCTCGCCGCCGCTCCCGCGCAGAATCCCTGGGCCACGAGGAGCGGCTCGTTGCGCTCAGCCGTATCGCAGAAGGCTACACCGAGGCCGCGTTCGACCCAGAGAATGGTTTTTTCTCAACAGCTCCTGGCGAGCGCGTAAAGCTCGAGTCGAAGGGGCACCGCCGAGATGGCGAAGTGAAGACGGCGATTTACGATCTGTCCTGGCCTTCCGACAATCCGCTGTACTCAACGGACAACGTGTTGCGCGAACGCTACGAACGAGTGCGCGAGAATCAGACCGGCTGGGCCCGCGCCTTTATCGGAGATGACCGTTGGGAGAACCCCACGGCTGTCATTGTACATGGGTATCGCGCCGGCCAGTTCGCGGTGGAGGAGCGCGTCTGGCCACTCAAGTGGCTGCTCGAGCACGGGATGAACGCGGTGCTGTTGGTATTGCCATTTCATGCTCTACGCTCCGGTGGTCGACCGCCCGCATTTCCCGGATCGGATCCGAGATTCACCAATGAGGGCTTTCGACAGGCTGTGTTCGACGCGCGAACGTTGATTGCTTACCTCGAGCGTCGAGGGGCTCGCGCCGTTGGAGCGATGGGCATGAGCCTCGGCGGCTACACCGTGAGCCTACTCGGCACCCTGCTCCCCTCGCTGGCGTTCTTGGCACCCATCATTCCGCTCGCGTCATTTGCCGATGTCGCGATGGCTGCAGGTCGATTGGTAGGCTCTCCGGAGCAACAGGCGTTGCAGCAGCAAGCCTTAGAGAACGCCCACCGCATCGCTAGCCCGTTCTCTCGCCCACCGCGCGTACCCGCCGATTCGACCGTCGTCATCGCCGGCGAAGGAGACCGCATTACTCCGCTATCCCACGCGGAGAAACTGCGCGACCACTTCAACGCTCGCTACGTGACTTTCGCCGGAGGCCACATCTTGCAACTCGGGCGGGCCGATGGATTTCGCGCGGTAGGCAACGTGCTCCGGGAGAAGGGGCTGTTCCGATAGACCGCCGGGCCCCCTGTTAACACGCGAGAAACGAAGTTGTTCCCGAGACGTCGGATCGACCCTGCGCGCTTGCCTCGATAAATACTTTGGGGCACAAAGCGCCTATGCAGCTGAAGCCGCGTGCAATTGTTTGGGCCCTTAGTGCATTGACTCTCGCCGCCGCAGCCTGCCGACCAGCGCCAGGTACACAAGATGCCTCCAAGAGCACGGACGGGCCCCGCAACGAGGAGGTCGTCAGCGCGGCTGGTTCGGCGGAACCTCCCGCGATCCCACCGCTGTCGACCAACGCCCTGATCGAAGATGAGCGCAACTCCATCGGAGTCTTCCGCAACGTTGCCCCCAGCGTGGTGTTTGTTACCCAGAAGCGTCTCGTGACGAACTACTGGAGTGGCTCTGCGGTAGAGGTCCCAGCCGGCTCTGGCTCAGGCTTCCTGTGGGACGCTGAGGGTCACATCGTGACGAACTTCCATGTGGTGGACGGAGCACAGTCGTTGGTCGTTCGGCTCCACGACCAAAAGACCTACCCCGCCACGGTCGTCGGCGTTGAACCGCGCAAGGACATCGCCGTTCTCAAGATCGAAGCGCCTCAAGGGACGCTGACACCCATTCAGGTTGCGCCGCTGAAGGTGCCTCTCGAGGTTGGACAGAAGGCTGTGGCGATCGGTAACCCGTTCGGCCTCGACCATACGTTGACGACAGGTGTCATCAGCGCCCTTGGCCGTCAGGTCGACGGTGCCGGCGGCGTGACGATCCGCGACATGATCCAAACCGATGCCGCGATCAATCCCGGCAACTCTGGTGGGCCTTTGCTGGACTCAAGCGGTCGACTGATCGGGATGAACACGATGATTTACTCAAGGAGCGGTCAGTCAGCGGGGATCGGCTTTGCGGTACCTTTCACCACGGTCGCGCGCGTTGTTCCGCAGATCATCCGGACGGGCCGAGCTGAACAAGTGGGCTTGGGAATCAGCATCGACCCGGCGAGCCGCATCGAAAGGCGCCTGCGAATGAAGGGCGTCGTCATCCTCGGGGTTGAGACCAACGGGCCCGCCGCGCGCGCCGGCCTGAAACCGATTGAACAGCGTGGCAATGAAATTGCCATCGGCGACGTCATCGTGGGCGTCGCAGGCCAGGAGGTTGGTGACTACGACGGCCTCTACAACGCCCTGGATGGCCGGAAGCCCGGCGAGAAGGTGAAAGTCGTGGTCCAACGCGGGAAAGAGCGTATCGAGCTCGAGATCGAGCTTGTGCTACTCGACCAGGGATAGCGAGAATTAGGCAGTGAAGCCTCGCGCTAGCCGCCAAACGCCATGCGCCGCCAGGCTCGCTCTTCCTGCCAAATCAGCTCGAGTTTCCGCTTGGTGCTGAGTCGCAACTCGGACTCCGGCGGGTCTCCTTCTTCGAGAACGTCGGCGATGGGAAGCCCGATCGATAGCAGCCACTCCAGCGTGTCCAAACCGCCGGCCCCTTTGCGTGCGATGTCTGCGAGCAACAGGGACAACATTCGGTAGTGCGACTCGTAGGGAAGACCAAGATCCCGAGTCGGGGCGGTGTCGTCGAGCCACGTTCGCAACGTGTCCTCCAGCGCGAAGCACGCCCCAACCGGGTCATCGACGAACCACGGGAAGACGTCGCAAACAGCTGACAACGCCCCCGCTTCAGACAGGACCTCAGCACCTTCCCCCTCGAAGTAGCGAGACCGAAACGTAGGCGGCAAGACGGCAAGACGTGCACGCGCAGCCACGGTCCCTCGTTCCCATACCGGTGAAAGCAATAGGCCTTGTTCAGCAAGGCCGCTGACCTCGGCGGCCATCTCGCGATTCCGCTCCACGATCATTTGGGCGTCGCTGAGCAGCTTCCCTGGGTCGACGGCACATGGGCCCGTAAGGCCGAGCAACCCTCTTGCCTCCGACACGGAGAGTTTGGCCCGCGCGTCCTTGATCATCGGCCGGACGGGTCCAGGCGCACTGCCCATTTGCCATCAACCGGAGGCTTCCAACGTTGAAGCGAGTCGAGCATTGCCAGTTCCTCGGAGGCGATCAACAGCGAATCCAAGTGCTCTTGGGCGAGAAACTTTGAGGCCACGGCGTGGCGGAGGAACGCCAGTAGCTGATCGTAATAGCCACTTACATTGAGGAGCCCCAGCGGCTTGTCGTGGAACTTGAGCTGTTGCCAGGTAAAGGTCTCAAATAGCTCTTCGAGCGTCCCGATGCCCCCAGGCAATGCGATGAATGCATCGCTCGCATCAGCCATTAGCTTCTTACGCTCGTGCATCGAATCAACCACGAAAAGCTCAGTACAGGAGCGCAGACCCAGCTCCCGATCCATCAGCGCTTTTGGAATCACACCGATCACCTCGCCGCCCAACGCGAGCACGGTGCGCGCCACAACACCCATCAAACCGATGTTGCCACCGCCGTAAACAAGGCCGAACCCGCGCTCAACCATGAGTGTTGCAAGACGTTCGGCCGAGCTTTGAAACTCCTGCAGGTTGCCGGTCCCGGAGCCGCAATAAACACAGATGCGCTTCATAGATGGTCTCATCCCAGTCGTTGGTACGGTGGTTCTAGGTGACGCTACGCGCGAATCAGCGATGAGGGAACCTCAGGCACGAGCGTCGAAGCGATTGCTCGACTTGCCTGCGTCTGGTCTCATACGAGGATGCGCAAAGCCCAGTGGGTCATGCTCTCGCCGCTTGCGGTGGCTCTCCACTGCACGCCAAGCTCTACCGACGGACTGACGGGCACCACGAGTGCGAACGGCGGGGGCGGGTTTGGAGGTGAGGCAACAAACGGGGCGGCTCCGCCTACAGGCGCTGGCGGCGAGCCCGCGACGTCGGGCCAGTTCATGGACACCGTAAGCTCGGGCTCTGGAGGGTGCGCCCCGGTGCTATCAGGCATCGTTCGCGACTTCCGAGCCTGGAACAACGGGGCTGGGCACCCCGACTTCGAGAACTATATCGGAGATGGCTTGAAGGGCCTGGTCTCCCCGGTACTCGGCGCCGACCATAAGCCCATCTACGCGAACGCCGGCGCGACGCCTCACACAACAGGTCCCAATGAGTTCAATCAGTGGTACCGGGACGTACCCTCGGTAAACCAATCGTTTCCGTTCGCTATCGAAGGCACGATCGACGGAAACGGCGTGTTTACTTATGACAACAGCGCGTTCTTTCCTATCGACACGCTTGGCTTCGGCAATGAAGGCCAACCCCACAACTTTGGCTTCACATTCGAACTCCATATGGAGTTTTTTTACGGCGGAGGGGAAGAGTTCACCTTCTCTGGGGATGACGACCTGTGGGTTTTCATCAACGACAGGCTCGCGATCGATCTTGGCGGACTGCATCCCGAGCAAACGGACACGCTCGATGTCGACGCGCGCGCCGCAGAACTGGGCTTGGTCGTCGGTCAGACCTACCCGCTCGATCTATTTCACGCCGAGCGCCACACCGATGCCTCCAACTTTAGAATCCAATCGAGTTTGAACTTCTCCAACTGCGACCCGATTGTCTATTAGACCCGAGGCTCAGCCCCAGGCTCGAGTGCAGGCATCGCGCGCCGGGTCGCAAAACTCCTTTTGGATTTTGTCGCAGAGCTCCGAGATAGCCGCTAGTTCAGGCGCCCGCTCCGCGAGGATGCGAGCGAGTACCGGCGCAACGAGCTTGGTTGCCTGACGCACGCGCTCAGCCTGCGCGAAGTTTGGCTCCGTTGATTGTCGAAGTTTCTCGCGCGCCGGTTCGATGAATACGGTGCCGACCTGTCCTATCGATTTGTTGAGGGCACCAAGGACCTCACGAACGTGGTCGTCGACAGCCAACTTACGCTGCTCCGAAAGGCGCTTCTCTGCCGCCTCGAGTCCCTCGGCTCGAGCAATGCGGGCGCCCTCGACGCGGGCCTCGACATGCTGACGCTCTACGTCGATCTGCTTTTGTCGGGCGATCGCTCGTGCGCCGTCTTCAGCGTGCCGTCGTTCAGTCTCCTTGAGACGTAGCCCTTCTTGCTCGAAGAGCGACCTTTGCTTTTCGAGCGCCAACACGAGCTCCTCCGTCTCACTGGGTGGGACTGGCCGCGTTGGTCGTCGTGTCCCAAGCTTCTCCGCCAAGGCAGTCAAATTGCGCTCAATCTCGGTGCGTCGCGAACGTGCGTCGAGCAGGCTTCGTTCGGCGATCGAACGCTCTGTCCCCGCGGTCTCCGCTCGAACCGCGGTTGCGCTCAGCTCGGCGCGCCGCTGGCCGAGAGCCGTCTCCACCCCCTCGAGTTCGACGGTCAAGGCAGCAACGTGGTCACGTGAGTCTGCGAGCTTGCTGCGCCACTCTTCCTTGCCAAAGAGCAGTGGCTCCTTCTTCTCGAGTTCCGCCAGCGCAGCTTGAGCCGCCGCAACCAGCGTTCTCTTCTCTGCAGCCACCGATTCCCGCTGTTCCAGATCCGCCCGCGCACGCGTGACGGCCTCCGCCAGGGCTCCGCTCGCAGTGACCCTACCCGAAAGCTCCTTCTCGAGCTCGTTGATGCGCAGCTGTTGCTGGTTGAGCTGCTCGTGCGTTCGCGCCCAATCGTGAAGCGTGACGGCCAACTCGAGATCGGCCGCGTTCTCGGTGCGACGAGATTCAAGCACCTCGAGCGCGCCTCGAAGTTTCGCTAATTCTTCGGTCAGTACGCTCTTGGTGCGAGCAACCGACGCCGCTTCCTCGGCTAGCGTCGCAAGGGTTTTCTCAGCCTTCTCCACCTCTTCAGAACCGACCGGAGTGACCTGCAAGAGCTCGAGCGGAAGGTCAAGAACCAGCGGCAGCTCAGCCGGAAAGCTCTGCGGCAGCGAGCCGTCGACCAAACCCCACAACTGCGCAATAGCCCCCTGAAGAAAGGGGAGGCAGGTTTGGTAGACCTGCTGCATGCGCGCGCGCAGTTTCTTGAAGTCCTCTGCAGCCGACTTGGGATCATCGAAGGCTGGGATTGGTACTGCCGCCAAGGCATCGACCGTTTGCTTTGCTCGGCTCAAAACTGTTTCTGCGAGAGCGTCAAAGCGCACCGTGCCGTTGCTGCGCGCGGCAGCAGCCCTCGCTGACTCCGCATCTGCCAAAGCGTCCGCCGTGGCGAGGGCGCGTGACTCAAGCTCGGCCAACCCTTGAAGGGCTGTTGCGTTCTCCACGGTGGCCTGCCGAGCCAACGCGACCAAGGTTGAAACGCGTACGAGGTTCTCATCGCGTTCGCCCTGAAATGAGAACCTCCCCACGACCTGATACACGTCGTTGAGGCCGCTCAAGTCTTGCCCGTCTTCGGGTTGCCACAAGAGCTCCAGCTCGGCTGGTAGCGTGCGAGGCGCGTCTACGAGGGTCTTGAGCGCCTCGTGGGATACCGGCCCCAGATCCGCAGCGAACGGTCCGAGCTCATCGCGTAGCGCCCCCTCAATCGCCACGACACTCTGCCAAACGCGAGCGAGCTGCGAACGAATAGCGAGGTAAAAGCGTACGTAGCTTGCAAGCGGCGTTGGGCCAAAGGCCTGAACCACCGTGGTAAGTGAGCGGTCCATCACGACGACTTAGCGGCGGATGGGTTGCCGAACAAATCCTCGAGAGCCTCCACGTCGGCCCGCGCGCGCTCTTTCTCCGCCTCGATCGCAGCGAAACGATGCGGCCAAACGCGGACGCACTCGCTGCGCATCCACCGGCGAAGCGACTGCTCGCCCTCGCGGTCAATCCAGGAGTCATGCACGGTCCGCACGGCTTCCTCATGGTACTTCTGCAGGCCGCGCGGATGCTTCGCCAAGGCCTCCAGGAAGTTGCAAATGCGTTCGACGTCGGCGCGGACGCGCAACAACATGCGGGTCCAGTCGCGCGGTGGCCCCGGAGCGACGGGAGCACTCCCTGGCGCAGCTCCTGCGGCCGGAGGGCCAGCTGCAGGTTGTGCCGGAGCAGCAGCCGCGGTCGGGAAGCCCTGCGTCGTCGGAAATCCCGAGGCCGACTTCTCCTCGCTCAGTCCGAGCTTTGAGCGCATCGATGAGAGCATGCCCGGAGAGGTAGCCGGTTTCTCCTCAGGCACTGCCGAGGACGCAGGTGCGGCCGAGACTTCTGCGCGACTCGTCGCCATGCCGAAGAACTGTTCGAGACCCGACATCTCGCGTTCGCGCAAGTCGCGATCCCCTGGGTCGGTCGCGTCGAGAATGTCGATGATTTGGCGGGCAAAGTAGCGCGACAACACCTCGAACGCGACGTCGGCTTTGGCCATCTCGTTGTTCTGGTAACGCACGACGCTCTCCGAGACGTGCCCAGAGCGGCCGAGCGCATCGATGCGATCCACCAAGGTCTTGCCACCGGGCAGCAACATCTCGAGGCGACCACCATCGTAGTGCGCCTCCGAGAACATCTCGGTCAGCATGCGCTCCACGCTCTCGCGCGAGGTATTGCGAAAGTCCTCGCCTAGCCCCGCGATCTTCGCTGCAACACGCTCGCGCATCTGCTTGCGCATCTCGATCTCGACGGCGGTTTCATTCATGAGGCCCGGGCTCGGCATCTGACGCCGCTTCGCCTCCGCCTCCTCGGGTGTGAGTCGTCCGAGAAGATCCGCGCGGATCTGACGGATTCGCTCGTCGGCGCGTGTTGCGCGCTGAAGCCGAGCCGTCTCGCTCACCTCATGATCCATGAAAGCGGATAGACGTTTGCGGATCTCCGGGAGCAGGCCCACCGGGTCTTCACCAGAGCGCACATGCTCAAACAAGGCGTCGAATTGCTGTTCGGAGCGCCTTTCGAACTCGCGATCCGAAAGAGCGTCTTTGACCGTCACGAGCGTTCCTCGTAGCTGAGCCTCGACCTCGGCAAATTCTTGGCGCGCATGCGAGAGCACCTTCTGGTCGAGCTGCTCGACGTCGGTCGCCAAGTAGCGCGCAACCGCGTCCTGAAGCTTCTCGAGGCCGTGCACCGGAACGGTGGTTCCGAAGTGGTCCATCAGCTGCTTGGCCACCGGGTGATTGGGGTTGGGGCCCTCGTAGACCCAAACCTTCGAGTACGGAAAAACACGGTCAACGCCCTGTTGGGCGAAGTTACGTGCGGCGAGTTGCCAGTGGTAGTTGCCGTTCTCGTCGGGTTTGTCGAATAGATCGATCTTGGTCAAGACCACGAACATGCGATCTTTGAGCGAGATGCTGCGGTCGGCGGTCTGCGCTGTTCGAAGCAGTTCGATCTCGTTCTTCACGAGCGAAGGACGCGTCACGTCTTTCACAAAGATCGTGATGTCGACTTCGTTGGTGAGCGCTTCTTCGGTGTCACGGCGCGCCTTGTCACTTGGCGCGTCGATGCCAGGGAGATCGACGAGGACAACCCCGGGCATCGCACCCGCGACCGGGATCTTCACAGTGACGAGCTTGACGGCGCGTACACCGTGGTAGGGGCGATTGCCGTTCTTGGTGTCTTTGAGCGCAATGAACGGACGAATCACGTCGGCCAGTTCATCCAAGCTCTGCGCGGTCAGCGTCAGCGGCTCTTTGCCTAATTTTTCCTTAATCTGCGAGAGCGTTGCGCTGATCTCTTGCAGCTCGACAAGCGCCGCTTGCTCCCTTCGACCAGAGCGGTCGGGATCGTCTACTTCGTAGCCTTCTCGCGCTTTGAAGGCAGACTTGAGTCGAATGATCTCGGAGTCGGTCAAGCCTTGCCAACGTTCCGCACTGCCGGGTTCCAGCGCGTCGAAGTAGCTGGCGATGCGTTGCTTAAACTCCTCAGGGCCGTAAAAGCTCACGCTGGCGGAGAAGGTACCGTCGTCTGCCGGCTCCACCACCGTGGTTGACCAGGTGCAGCGCTCCGCCTCACTCGGCAGCAACTTCTCACTCTTGAGCCAGGCTGAGAGGAAGGCGCTCTTTCCCTGCTTCTCAAGGCCGACGACGCCGATCTTGACCACTCCCTTCGCGAGCCGCTTCTCGCGGTCGAGACAACGCGCCCGCAGGTCTTCGATCTTTCGCTTGCACTGCGCGAGGGAACGAGAGCTGTCGCTGTCTGCTGGGAAGTACGAAAGAAAGCGGTCACAGAGCTGCCGATATCGCAACGAGCGCTGCGCAATATCCCGAAGCTCGCCAGCCTTTTGAATGCGTCCTTGAGGACTCCACATCGATCGACTCCTTATCCTTAACGCAACGCTTGAGACAGTCGCAGATGAGCGACGAGAGGTTCGGCCGTAGTCACCCCGGTATCCAACCAGACAACGACCTCGTCCGGAGACACGACGGCCACCTTGAGTTTGCCGACGTGTCCCGGCGGCAAACCAGTCGGAACCAAGAACACCCGTGGGTCGTTCGACGTCATCTTCCCGGGCTCGTACTCCCGCGACGCGCGCAGCGGCATTTTGGAATCCCAGCGCCCAAACTCAAAGATGTGCGGACCGAGTTGGTCGGGCGCTCCGCTTGGCGCCCCCATCTGCACCAGAGCCGAGAACTTCGGCGGAAACCCACGTAGATCTCCGAGGAAGTAGCCAAAGCCTTGGGATGCTCGAACCAGATGGACTTCATGATTGGCGAGCTTGAGAGCTCCCAGCGCGACCGCGGTCTTTGGGGTGACACCGACCACCAGAACGCCGCGCTCGACACGAGGCGCGGATTCATAAAGCACAAGCCCGGCCAACGGGCCGCCTTGCCCATCCGGCTTCCACGGCTGGAACGGACCGTCCTTCTTGAGACCGAGTTCCTCTGCGACGGCCTCAGCGACGAAGGCACTGCGTGAAGAATTCCCGGCCAGCAACACGACGATCCCGCGCTCTTCGATCGACGCGGGTGCGGGGCCAGTTTGACCGGCGATGGGGGGCCACGCCGCGCTGGCCAGCGTACTCGCGAGCAACTTGGTTCCCTCGCGGATACGCGCCCGCAAATGCGCGTGCAGGTCCGCGCCGAGTGAAGCTAGGTCGCCGCTCAAACTCTGGATCGCAACCTCGCCTCCATCGAGCCGCGCGAGGGTCAAATCTGGCGCACTTCGTGGCTGCTCGTGGGCGCCAAACTTCACACGCTCGAGCAGCAGCTTGTGCTCGAGGCGGAGCCAATTCTGTCGTGCGGCGAGACTCCGCTTGTAGAGTTCTGGCTTCTTTGCGAGGTGGTTTTGCGGCACCGTGGTTGGACGCATCATTGGAACGTCCAAGGCTTCCATCTCGGGCAAAACCGAGTTGTGTTGGTGCACGAGCCACGCGAACTCTTGCGTAAGCAAATCCCCGCCGAGGTCGTTGACTCCGTTGACCTGGAGCGTCTCGATGACCGCCCGACTTCCGAGCTTCTCTTGCTCCTCTTCGGTTGCTGGCCGGAAGCGCCCACAAGCGATGTCGAGCGTTCCTCCGCCGAGGTCGAAGACGACAAAGCGCAGTTCACCGTGGCGCTCGAGAAGCGGCGCTAGGTCTGGATGAGCGCACAGTTCGGGGCAAACCTCCGCGGCGAACGCTTCCGCCTCCGAGGCCACGACGTCCACTCGCAAGTCCTCCTGGGGAAGAGCCTCGGGGATCGACAGCAAAAGGCCCGCGCGAATCTCTTCGTCGATCAAAGCTCGGAGCTTGGCATCCGTTTTTGACGGGTGCGTGATCACGTAGTGCAAGAAGACGTCTTGCCCGGGTCGGTTGATCGCGCGACCGAGGAGGTAGGCATAAGCCCGCAAGAGCGCTCGCACTCGTGCTTCATCCAGTAGGAAGTCTCGCTGCTTTTCGCGGTCACGAAGTTGTGGCGACTCATCGAGGACCAACACGCGCTCTGGCAAGGTCTTGAGTTGACCGATCACCGCGTTGGGCGCGTCGGCCATCTTTGCTACCGCTGCGTGACTCCCGGAGATCGCCCGCACGAGATACGGGAAGCGCCCCCCGGCGGCCATCGCGCTCCAAAGCCGCTCGTGGTCGTCCACGAGCAAGACCGTGGGATTCTCAGCCGACCGCATGGGCTCATCGGAGCGCGCGCTGCCTTCGACCGGCCGGCCCAACTGCAGCAGGGAGCGGTAGCCATGCGCCAACATCGCCGCGACCGTCGCGCTGGTACCAAAGTCGATGCCCACCGCGCCGTGTCTTTGGAACGCCTTGCGATGAGGTAACGGGTCGCGAACGCGCACCGCGAGCGGCAACGACCAGATCAAATCGATGCTTACGTCCCGCCCCGCCGAGGCGCTCGCCGTTCGTTCATTGAACGAAAGCGTATGTACGCCCTCGAGCTCCAACGGAATGTTGCGGCCCTCTTCTGGAATCTCCCCGAGTTCGGCGTGCCCGGTATCGAACACCAACTCCGTCTGCGTCGTGCGCTCCGTCACCTTTCGCCGACTCGCGTCTTCCACAAGCGCAGCGGAACCATCGGCGGCGAGTTTCGAGAAGGCGTGCTGTACCTTGGTGACGCGAAGATCGGTTGCGTAAGTCGCGCCGGAACCTTCACTCCACGTCACCGACAGCCGCAGCAGAGCCTTGCCAGACCGATGCCAGAAGCCTTCCTCGGCATTCGCAAGGTCGAAGCTCCGTCTTTCAGGAGCACCTACCAACTCTGCATCGGTGGCGTCAGTTAGGTCGACCGTATCGAGTCCAGGGCCAGCCTCACCAAGCCCTACAAGCGTCAGATCAAGCACGGTAATGCGCTGGGGCGCGGCCGTGGGTGCGGCCGCTGACCAAACCAGCAACGCAAGTTCCACCTTCTCGCCAAAGACCCCACGCAGCGAGCTGAGCGGAAGCCGCAGCTCAGCCCGAAAGGTTGAACCTTCACCAGGAATGATCTTGAGGGGCGTGCCGCGCGCGGCTCCTGCAACCTCGAGCGCGGCGTCCACCGCGTCAGGGGCAACGCCCAGCAGAGTGACGACGAACTCAGATGTAGAGATCCACCCATCGAACGCAGGGAGTGAAAGCGGCTGCGCCGCAGTCACCGCGCGACTGGGGAGCAGCGTTAGTGTGCCGCGAGGTCCGCTTCGAACGATGCGAACCGAAAGCCCATCGATTCGGAGCCTGGCGCCAGTCATCGCGGGGAGGGTAACCGGAGCAAGCCTATCGGGGAAGCAGCCGAACGCTTCTGCTTGAGTTCTTCATCGCGGCCGTTGAGACAAAGTGGGTTGGGCCGCGCACAGCAAACGAAGGTCGGTGGTCAGGCAACCTCGACGATCAGACAGGTGATGTTGTCCTTCCCTCCACGATTGTTGGCGAGCGCGATGAATTGGTCCACCGCTGCGTCTCCGCCCATGGCTGCCAGCGCAGCGATCTCGTCAAGCTGCAGGTAGCCGTGAAGACCGTCACTACAGAGTATGTATTTGTCGCCGGACGCCATTGGGTAGATGTTGGTGTCCACTTCGACGTACTCCCGGTTGCCTACCGCGCGGGTGATCACGTTCTTGTGCGGGCTGTTCTTCGCGTCATTCTCCGAGATCAGGCCCTGCTTGAGTTGCCAAGCGATCAGCGTGTGATCCTCCGTGAGCTGCACGGCGCTGTTCTGCCGGACCCGGTAGACTCGACTGTCGCCCACTTGGCCGGTGACGAACGAGTCACCAACCACGACAGCGCAGCTGATGGTGGTCCCCATGCCCGACTTGTCCTTCTCGAACTGGGCCATGCCGAAGACCATGTACGTCGCTGCTTGGATTGCGCCCTCGAGGAGTCGACACGCTGAACGGCCACGAGCTTCGTCCAACGACTCATATAGATCCCCGAGCCCGCTCAACCCCCGCTTCACCATGCCGTAGACGGTGTCCACGGCTTCGCCGCTTGCGATTTCGCCGGCTGCGTGCCCCCCCATCCCGTCAGCAACGATGAAGAGCCGCAGCGCGTCGTCTCGGAAGAATGCGTCTTCGTTGATCTTGCGATGCCGGCCAATGTCACTCTTCCCAAAAGAGCGAACGGTTGGACGCCAGGCCGGATAGTTCATGGGACGGTCTCGAAGCCTCTTTGTGACGATAGCTGCTCGCTCGCGGAAATGTCGAGATACACGCAACATGAATTGAACCTGGACAGAAGTCCCGCGAAACAGGCCGCCCCGAGGCCCCCGATCGAAAGGCGGTGCATTCGGCGTGGTGTGCCTCTAGCCTGCGGCGCGAGATGGCAGCAAGCACCGCAGCCGCGACATTCGTTGCGCCCCTCGGTGGCCTGGGCAAGCTCTTGGCGCGCGGGGCAGAGGCTGCCGAGAGGGCTCCTGTTGCCGAGAAGAGGTCGGCCTTCGAGCCGTTCCGACGGGCGTTCGTTGGGGCCATGCGCACCCTGCACCGGCCTCGCGCCTCGGTCGTATTCCTTTCAGGGGCGCCCAACCTCGCCAACCCGTTGGCCCTCGCGGTCACCCAGTCGGCCTACCGTCACCTACCCTGCCTGTTCGTCCCCGCGGCCGCTGTACTCAGCGAGGCTGGAGAGATGGAAGGCGGGTTTGCTGCCGCGGGAGCTGGCTGGAGCAGCGGAAGTGCCGAGATTTCGCTGGGAGAAACACTTGAAGAGGCGCTCGGCGCAGTGAAACCGGGGGGCAGTCTAGCCCTCTTCACGACCGACGAAGCACCGGATCTCGAGGCCGCTGCACGTGGCCGCCGACTGGTGTTTGGCAGCGTAACCGCGGGGCCGCTCGTGCTTGCGAACGACGGCGTCGTCAGCGCTGGAGCTTACGCTGTGGTGCGCTTCGACGACGCTTTCTCGCCGGTGGTTGAGTCCTCCTCCGCGGCTCGGGTCGTGACGGAAGTGTTCACCGTGACCTCAGCCGAAGGCTCGATGATCCTTGGCCTCAACGATACGGCGGCGCTGGACGTACTCACCGATCGCACGGGGGGTGGTAAGCATCGTGGGCTCGTCGTTATGAAGGTTGTCCACGAAAACGAGCTAGAGCGAATCGACCTACGGCCGATTCGAGGCGTTGACCCTACGAAGAAGGGCATCGCGATTCGCGGTGAAGCGCGCTTGGGGATGCGAGTGGCGTTTGCCGTTCGCGACCCAGCCACCGCGAAGCACGAGCTCGAGGAGAGCGTTCGCCGCACTGAAGAACGTGCACGCGGTTCGCAACCTATGCTTGGCCTTTACCTTTCGTGCGCCGGTCGGCAGCGAGCGCTGTATGGAGAGGCCGACACGGAGCTTCGCATCATCCGCCGCAAGTTTCCCAAGCTCCCGCTCGCGGGTATGTTCGGCGCCTTTCAGATTGTGCCGCGCGAACGCGGAGCTGAGCAACAACTCATGGGCTCGGTGCTTGCCCTCTTTAGAGCCCCCAGCTGATCTTCATAGGACTGACTTTCAAGGAGCGACATGACGACCATCGACACACTTCGAGTTTTCTTTGCCGAGCGCGGAGCCAAAGGCCAAGGGTTGGGAGAGACCGACTCTCTCCTCGAGAACGGCCTCCTCGATTCAATGGCCATCGTAAAGTTGGTCGGCTTCATCGAGGAGCGCTTCGGCGTGGCGCTTGGTGATGAGGAGTTCGACCCTGATAACTTCGAGACGCTAAGCGCGATTGCATCGATGATCGATGCCAAGAAAGCTGGCTGAGAGGCCGTGGATTTCTCGTTCAGTGAAGAACAGCGCGCGTTTCAGAAGTCGATCCTCGAGTTCGCACAGAAAGAGCTTCAAGACAGCACGGCCTCTCCGAAGACCACCCGTGAGCGGGACAAGTCTTCGACGTTCTTTGAGGACGGCTTCAAAAGGGCCGCTGACTTCGGGCTGCTAGGCCTACCGATCCCCGAGCAGTACGGGGGCCTCGGGCGTGACGTGATCGATTGCACGCTGGCCATGCAGGCACTCGGCCAAGGTTGTCCCGACAGCGGGCTGGGCTTCACCATCAGCTCACACGTCTTCACCTGCGAGATTCCCATCCTTCTGTTCGGCAGTGAAGCCCAGAAGACCGCGTTGCTTCCAGCCATGGTGCGAGGCGAGATCATCGGCTGCCACGCGATGAGCGAACCGGAGGCTGGCAGTGATGCGTTTAGCCTGCAAACCACGGCCGAGAAGCGGGGTGACCGCTACATCCTCAACGGTTCGAAGACCTTCATTTCGAATGCCCCGATCGCCAACCTGTTCTTGATCTTTGCCACCGTTAACAAGAAAAAAGGGTGGGCGGGGGTAACCGGCTTTTTGGTGGATCGAAACACCAAGGGGCTGACCGTCTCTGCGCCTCTCGACAAGCTGGGGCTCAAGACCTCGCCAACGGGCGAGTTGCACCTAGAGGATCTCGAGGTTCCCGAGTCCGCCATTCTTGGTCGCGTCGGACAAGGTTCGGCTATCTTCAACGCGGAGATGGAATGGGAACGTAGCTGCCTATTCGCCCTTCACCTCGGAACGATGCAGCGGCAGCTTGATACCACCATCCAATACGCCAAGGACCGTAAGCAGTTTGGCCAGTCCATCGGCAGCTTTCAGGCCGTGTCCCACAAGATCGCGGATATGCGCCTGCGCATCGAGCTATCAGAAATGATGCTCTACAAGGTGGCGTGGATGAAGGCCCGTGGGCTTCGCGCCCCGCTGGAGAGCGCCATGTCCAAGCTCTACGTGAGCGAGTCTTTCGTAGCCAACAGCCTTGATGCAGTACAGCTTCGCGGCGGCTACGGGTTCATGAGCGAGTACGAGGTCGAGCGTGATCTTCGCGACTCGATCGGCTCTCGGATTTACTCCGGTACCAACGAGATTCAACGCAATATCATCGCTAGCCTGCTGGGGCTCTAAGCCTCGATCTCGGCATAAGCGGTAGCGATGCGCTGTCGAACGGCCTCCTGCTCTTCGGCGCTTTGGTATTTCTTACGTGGCCAAAAGAAGCCTTTGAGGCCGTCACCCTTCGTGCGTGGGACCACGTGAACATGCAGGTGGGGCACGCTTTGACTCACGCGATTGTTCATCGCAACGAAGGTGCCCTGGGCTGACATGGCTCGCTCGACGGCACGCGACATTCGTTGAACCGCAGCGAACAAGACGGGAACCTCGCCGGCCGTGAGATCACCAAGCGTCACGCGGTGCAGGTTGGGCACCACCAACACATGACCGACAAAGAGCGGGGTGATGTCGAGGAAGGCGGTCACCTCAGCTTCCTGAGCCACAACCGACGCGGGGGCACTCCCCGCCACGATGGCGCAAAAGACGCATGGCTTGTTCATCGGACGCCCAACTCCCACGCCTCTGCCGCATCGTGCGCACAGAACATCTTGACTCGGGGCTCACTGGCGAGCGCTCGCAGACGCTCCTGATTGCGTAGACGCGCCCGGTTGTCACTCGCGGCCAGGCGCTGGAACGCCCTTAGCTGCCAGGGACAGTCCCGATGATTGCCGTAGATCTCGGCGTGATTGAAGTACGCATCGCCAGCATGAACCAGCAGCTCGGCGCCGTGATCAACGACAACCGCGACGTGCCCTCGCGAGTGTCCCACCGTCGGGACAAGTAGGATCTCCGGTGGCAAACCTTTGAGTTCGCGAACGCTCTCGAGACCGAAGAAACGCTCGCCCTGAACCTGATACCGCTGCCAGTGGGGCCTATGGGCGAACTGGTGCTTTCGGTAGCGGTTCCGCTCCGCGAGCGTTGCACCCGCTTCCATCGCATGAACCTCAGGAGCAAACGCGTGCACCACCGCCTGGGGAAAGTCGGGAAGTCCGCCCGCGTGATCGAGATCCAGGTGCGTTGGCACGATGTGTCGTACGTCCTCTCGTTTGAAGCCGAGCCGTTCGACATGCGATAGGGCCGTCTCCTCCTCGCGCAACTTCGGCCGGGCAATCTTGGCGAAGCCCGCACCTAGCAACGCGGGGTTCCGTAAATCCGTCGTCCCAAAGCCAGTGTCGACGAGCACCAGCCCAGACTGGGGAGTCTCGATCAGGAGCACATGACAAATCATGCGCTGCTGAGGAAGGCTTCGCGCGAGACCAAAGACAACTGGGCACATCGTCCCGCAATTGAGGTGGTGCACGCGCATCGGGAGAGCCTCTCACCTGGCGTGCCGCCACACAAGCACCTGAGTCACGGCTGCTCCATGGACAGACGTTGAAGTTCCGCACACCAGCACACTGAAGAGGGCCTGGAGAAAGACTTTGGTTAGCTCAACGTATGAGAGTGCCTTACCTTAAGGTGTCCCCGCAGTCGTCCTGTTGCTGTTCTGGAGGTTTCATGAGGCGCGTTTCGACTCACATTGGGTTGTCTGCACTGGGCTCGCTCCAGAAGGTTGGTCTTGCAACCACCCTTTGCTTCGCTACCGCCTGCGAAGTTGAAGACAGCAACGTGATGAACACGAGGCCGCGAGATACCGTCGAATCGGAGATTTTTGGTGGCCAGGTCGACACGACGCACGACGCCGTTGTCTACCTCGAGGGCGGTGGCTCGTGCACCGGGACGATCATCACCGCAAAGAACGGCGTGGGGTGGGTCCTCACAGCCGGGCACTGCGACACCATCGACTACATCATCATCGGTGACGACCTTCAGGCGTACGATGTGGCCTTCAATGTAGTGCAGGACGTCCCACACCCCCAATGGTCTGGAGACGCCGGCAACGGCTACGACTTCCGACTTCTGCGCTTCAGCTACAGCGGCGGTGACCCGCCGGTCATCCCTGCAGCCACGGGTGATGCGGGGCTCGTCGGGCAGACTGTCACGCACGTCGGCTACGGCCTTACCGAGAACGGGTCAACCAACAAGCGGCGGGCGGTCAATCAAGTCGTCGACCAAATCTACGGCACCCCTCCGCTGTTGGGCTTTGATCAGTCGGGGGGAGTTGGAACCTGTTCCGGAGACTCCGGTGGGCCTGCCCTTCGCAACGGTGAAGTCGTCGGGGTTACGTCCTTCGGTGACTCGGGCTGTGTGATTGAAGGCTACAGCGGTCGAGTGGCGGTTGTTTACGATTGGATCGCGTCGACCGCGGACATCACCGATGTTCCGGCGGAACCGACATGCGACGAATGCATCGGTACCGAGACCGATCAAGGTGGAGATTGCGCGGCGGCCTGGGCGGCGTGCCAACCGCAGAGCGACTGCCTCGCGCTCGACGGCTGCTACCAAAACTGTGGGGATGACGCTTGTTACGCCCAATGCGACTCCACCTACGCAGGCGTCGTCTCGTTACTCAGCGACGTGTACAACTGCCTGTGCCTGGCGACTGTCTGCAGCGACGTCTGCGGGTGCCTCTACGACCCCAACAGCACCGGCAGTTCGATGATGAACGGCGCAGGCGGCTCAGAGGCCAATGGTGGGAACTCAGGGAATGGCGGCGCCAACACCGGGGACGGGGGAACCAACTCTGCGGGCGGAAGTGACAGTGCCGGCGGTGCGAATGCGGCGGATGACGAGCAGGACCTCACCGGTATCAACTGCAGCTGTGAAACCCCAGGTAGATCCGGGAGCCCTGTGGGGGCCATCGGTCTTATGCTTGCTGCAGGAATATCGCTTGGCCGGCGCCGCCGTCGCTAACGCAACGAGGCGGCTTTGTTGATCAGGGCCTGCTTATCAATCTTCCCGGATGATGTGCGCGGCAGCTCCGACTCGATGAAGATCGGGTCGGGCACCATATAATCGGGCAGCTTGGTGCGCAGTCGCGCAGCAAGCTCCTTTACGTCGAGTTGGCCCGCATCCCCTAAGAGGAATGCCACGATCGCGTTCCCAATCTTCTCGTCGGGGACGGTAACCACGGCACTCTCGGCCACTGGCAGTAGTTCTTCGATCGCTTTCTCGACTTCCGACAGCTCCACGCGGTAGCCGCGAGTCTTCACCATGCTGTCCCGACGACCTATCAAGAACAGCTGGCCGTCAACGTCGCGCCGGGCCAGATCTCCGGTGCGATAAACACGCTCACCAGAATGTGGAAACTCCGGGTCTTGTACGAAGCGTTCGGCCGAGCGTTCGGGGTCTCTGAAGTAGGCCCCGCTCGCGACACTTCCGGAGCGCACGCAAAGCTCCCCGGCTCCTTCGCCCTTTAGAATGCTTTCATCCTCAGCCCAGAGGAAGACCTCAAAGTTGGGTAGCGCATGCCCAAGCGGCAGCGACGCGTCAGCCTTTTCCGGCAGGGTCACGACCTCGTAAACCATTGAAGAGTTGGCCTCAGTCTGGCCGTAAACATTGAAGAGCCGCGCCCGACTGAAGACCTCGCGGACACGCGCAAGCAAGGGCACAGGCATCCGCTCCCCCGAGAAGAAGATCGCTCGCACAGACGCAACGTTGTGCTCCGCAGCTCGACCTTTATCAAGCAAGAGCGCGAGCGCTGAAACGACCGAGTTCCAAACGGTCACCCCATACTCGGCGATTGCAGCGCACATCTTCTGTGGAAACGCGGAGTAAAACTCCGGCAAGACGACGACAGCGCCACGAACCGAGGCCGCGCAGAACAGATCAAACACCGACAGGTCAAAGTGCAGCGGTGCGTGCAGCGCGAACCGGTCAGCCTCGTTGAAGTTGAACTCGGACAACGCAGCATTGATGAATACCAACGAGTTGCGGTGGGAAATTGCGACCCCCTTCGGCACGCCCGTGGAGCCTGAGGTATGCAACACGTAGGCGATCGCCTGATCCGAGAGCGCCGTCGGCCGCGGCCTGTGCTCCTGCAAGGCCCCCTCGATCACGGGTCCATCATCGCCAAGCAAGACGAAGCCGCGCTGCGACCAAGCACTGTCAGCGCCCGACTGCTCGAGTAAGCTGGCCACTCGCTGCTTTGTCGTGACGACGGCAGAAACCGCTGCACGCGAGAGAATCGTTGCGTTCCTATTGATGGGCGCCGCGATGTCTAGCGGAACATAGGCAGCGCCGACCGACAGAATTCCATACAAGGCGGCAATCGACCAGGCCGACTTCTCGACGAACAGGGCCACTCGATCACCCTGGCCTATGCCCAGTTGCTGAAGACTCTCCGCGACGCGCTGTGCGTTCTTAGCAAGGGTGGCGTAGTCCCAAACCTGCTTTCGATCGCAGATGGCCACGTTGGTCGGAGCCTCTCGCGCCGCACGTTCGAGCAGCTGGTGCAGAAGGTAGGGCTGTTGCATTGGCCTTTGATATCCCCAGAAACGGCCGCCATCAAGCGGGCGCACCCGCACGGTTCACTTCCGTCGAAGTCGTCCCACACGATCCACGACTAGCATGCTAAAGCGCTGCGCGTGCCGCTCCGACTACACATCAATATCGATCACGTCGCCACCGTTCGAAACGCGCGAGGGACTCGCTATCCAGACCCGCTTTTTGCAGCGCACATCTGTGAGGCAGCCGGGGCAGACGGAATCACAGCCCATCTCCGCGAAGATCGAAGGCACATCAAGGATGATGACGTCGAGCGACTACGTGCGTCCATTTCGTCTCACCTCAACCTTGAATGCGCCACCACCGACGAGATGCGAGCGATCGCAGAACGCGTTCACCCCGACACGGTGACGTTGGTACCTGAGCGGCGACAAGAGCGGACCACCGAGGGTGGCCTCGACGTAGTGACGCAGCGACGAGACATTGAAGCCTTCGTGTCGATGGCCAAGCGCTGCGGGATCCGCACGAGTCTCTTCATTGCGCCCGATGAAGAGGCCATCAAGGCCTCACACGCACTCGGCGTGGAACAGATCGAGCTCCATACTGGCGTGTACTGCCACGCTTGTGAACCGGGTCACCAGGGCGCGCGTGCCCTCGAGCTCGAGCGCCTAGCACGCGCTACGTCGCTGGCTTGTTCGCTGGGGATCGAGGTTGCTGCCGGCCACGGACTCACCCGCCAAAATATCGGTCCGGTGGTTGCGATTCCGGGCATCGTCGAGGTCAACGTTGGACATTCAGTGATCGCGGATGCGGTGTTCATGGGGCTTGGTGAAGCGGTAAAGAGCCTGCGCGCCGCGATCGATAGAAATCTCGCGTGAGCACCGTCGCCTCGGGTAAGCAGCCGCTACTGACCAGAGCGTTCATGCTTCTCGCGGCTTCGCACTCCCTGCATGCGCTCTCCTTCCATCTATTCCTCCATCTTCCCGGCTTTCTAAAAGGGCTTGGAGCGGGCGAGTTGGCTATCGGATTGATGGCAGGAGTCGCTAGCTTCACGGCGATTGGCGCACGGCCAATGATTGGTGGCGTGATGGATCGGCGAGGGCGTTGCGCCATCATCAGAGCCGGCGGGCTGCTAGGTATTCTGTCCTGCCTCGGCTACTTGCTGGTCTCTTCCCTGTCCCCGCTGGTGTGGGTCGTGCGAGCTCTTCACGGAGTATCCGAGGCAATGCTGTTTGCCTCATTGTTCGCGTACGCCGCCGACATTGTGCCCGCGTCACGACGCATTGAGGGCATCGGGCTGTTCGGCATCTCGGGCATGTTGCCGATGGCGGTCGGAGGCCTTCTCGGCGATGCGCTGCTGTCAGTGTCGGGCTACGCAACCCTGTTCCAAGTCGCGCTGGGGTGCAGCGTCGTTGCTACCTTGCTGTCGCTCCCGCTCACAGAACCTACTCGAGAGACTGGAGAGGCGCCGCGCGGGATCCTGGCTGCGGTCACCGATTCGAAGCTCCTTCCACTGTGGGCGAGCGGGCTTTGCTTCGCGACGGCGATCGGCTCCTACTTTGGTTTCCTGAAGACCTTTCTTCTGGCGAATCCGATTGGGACCGTCGGCGACTTCTTTGGAACCTACGCGGTTACCGCGTGCCTGTTGCGACTGCTGTTTGGCCGCGTCCCCGAGAGATTTGGCCCTTCGCGCGTGTTGACCGTTGCACTAATCGCGCTGTTCGTAGGACTCATTACGCTGGCGTTCGGCACTAGCCGAATCGAGCTGATGTTTGCAGGGCTGCTCACTGGGGTTGGCCACGGTTGGGCCTTCCCTATTCTGCTCGGGCTCGTCGTAACGCGCGCGCGCAGCTCGGAGCGCGGCGCCGCTCTGGCGATCTATACCGCGCTGTTCGACGCCGGAACGCTGCTCGGTGCGCCGCTGTGGGGAGCGATCATCGAGAAGGTTTCTTATCCGGCCATGTTCTGTTTGGCAGCCGGCCTAATCTTCCTGGGGGGCTTGATCAACAGCCTCAGCGCCGGCGTTGCTCGAACTCAATCCTCAGGAAGCTCCGCATGAGCCGCTTCCTCTTGGGTTGAACCAACGACAGCGGGTGTTGCAGCTACGGCTGGCAACGTCGGGGCGAGGTTCAAGGTCAGCTCGCGCAACGCGTAGAACAAGCCGCCCCAGAACGGGAGGAAGAACACGAGGAAGAAGAAGTTCG
Source organism: Polyangiaceae bacterium (assembly GCA_044376115.1). Taxonomy (GTDB): domain Bacteria; phylum Myxococcota_A; class Polyangia; order Polyangiales; family Polyangiaceae; genus Xiheicaenibacterium. Next base: position 75,269 of record JBILLK010000017.1, read on the forward strand.
CTTGGTCGAACCACGGAAGCACCTTCACGGCCGTGGCGACCACGGTACTGATTAGCGCCGCACGCACGAGCTTGAGCGCAAACTGGGCCGACTTCGCTTGGCCGAACGCGCAGCCCAAGCCGCTACCCACGAGCACAATTGCCCACGGGACACACAGCAGCGTGTTCTCGTTGCCGTAGCCTACCTCGTGGTCGGTGAAGGCCCAGGCAGCGAGAAAGAACAGACCGAAGAACCCCCACAACAGACCGAAGAAGCTGGTCAGCAATCCAAGTGCAATTCGGGCTGCAGGTTTCTTTGAGAAGCGGCCGAAAAGCGCCAAAAGACCTGCGAGGCCAACCCCAGCGAGCAGCGAGTAGTACCACGTCGTAGGAGGGTTCTCTGGAGGCGGCGGCCGAGTGGCAGCCAGGATATTCCGCTCTTCACGGACGATCGGATACTCGGTGCCATCGGGGCGAACCAAGGTGACACCGCGCAAGACCTTCTGGAACTCCATTGGGATGAAGGACTCCTCCCAAACAGTCCTCGGCTTGTCGATCAAATCGCCCATCACGAGGTTCAGCGCCACGTACTCAGCAGGCAGGTCTGCAGTGAGACGCAAGGTCTGCTCGCGGTAGGTCAGCCGCCCCGGTCCGCCGGAGACAGCTTTGACGCGCCCGCCTGTAACCTTGTCGATCATGTCGCGAACGCGCGTCGAGCAGTTGTCGCGGTAGTAGTCGTACTTGTAGAACTTGTTCTCTTCTTTGGCGTTTTCCTCAAGTAACCGCACCATCTCGAGCTTCATCTCGGGCGGCAAATCGAGTTCCTGAGCGTCGACACTTCGGCCCTCTCGTTTGTACGCGTAGATCGTGCCGCCGTAGCTCTGAGGCTCCATCCAATACATGAATCGGCCGAGCACAAACTTCGGCAAGAGGGCCGGATCGCCGAAGGTAAACATGCCCCAGTTGTAGACTTTGTCTCGTTGGGGAGGCTTCTTCGAGAGGTCTTGAATCCAGATCGCGTTGTGACCGAACTTGTAGAACGGGTGAGTTCCAGGACCGAAGGTGAGAATCGTCACCTTCAGCTCATCTCCCGGGACTCGCGTTGCTCCCCCGCCCGCGTTCGACGGCGGTAGGGTTGGCGGAGCATCACCGGAAATTGGCTTGGGTTGCTCCTGCGCTTGGGCATTGGCGGCTGGCCAGGTGACCGAGCCAAGCGCGAACACAGTCGCTAGCGCAACGACCAAGAGAAGGAGGTGAGTCCGCATTTTCATCGAGGACGCGGAGCATGCTACCCCGCCCGCAATGAAGCAAGCCGCGAGCGCACAGTGAATCAGGTAGCCTCCGGAGGATGGAGGTTGAGCTTTGATTCCTGTGCTCTCGCGAAGCCAGATGCGTGCGTTTGATCGCTATGCGATCGAAGAGTGCCAAGTCCCAGGTGTGGTCTTGATGGAGAACGCGGGTCGAGGTGCAGCCGACGTGCTCTCCGCGCTGATCGCTGCTCGCAGCGCCGAGATCGGTCCTGCTACCGCGAGTTCTCAGCGCCGCGCGAGCCTCATTCGGCGCTCGCACTTTCCTACCCGCCACGTACGAGCCCCTGGCCAGCCGGCGGACTACCCGCTCGACGCTCGGGTCGTGGTCGTGTGCGGCACTGGACTCAACGGCGGTGACGGGTTTGTCGTGGCGAGGCACCTACTCGCGCGTGGGGCCGAGGTCCGCACTTTTCTGACAGGCCAAACCGAGAAGGTCACTGGCGAAGCCCGAATGAACCACGACGCCTTCATCGACCTTGGTGGGTTCTGCAGCGAGTGTGCTGATGAGGCTGGGCTCGAGGCGCTGCGCATGGAGCTCTCTCGCGCAGACTTCATCGTCGATGCGCTTTTCGGAACTGGACTCGATCGACCCGTTCAGGGTCACTTGCTGGCAGTCATCAACGCGATCAATGAGGCTAGGGCGCAGAAACTCGCGCTAGATGTGCCCTCCGGGTTGCACGCTGATAGCGGGGCCGCCTTGGGCAGCGCGGTGCGCGTCGATGACACGGTGACGTTCGGCCATTTGAAGGTGGGTCTTTTGACGCCCGACGGAGCGAGGCTCGCAGGGCGTATCCATGTTGTCGACCTTGGGGTTCCAGACGCCAAGATTCTCAAAGTGGTTGGTCACACAGCAGAGGTGTTAGACGCGATTCAGATCGGCGGTTCCTTCGTCGCCAGAGAGCCAAACGTTCACAAATACGCAGCAGGCAACGTGCTCGTGATCGCCGGCTCGCCAGGCAAACTCGGCGCTGCGCGGCTGACGACGCGCGCTGCACTGCGCGCAGGCGCTGGGCTGGTAACACTCTGCACGTGGCCCGACGCCGCTCGTGCGTTGGCGAATCAAGCGGATGAGGTGATGACCGCTAGCCTCGACCCAGACAACCTCGAGAGCAGTCTTGATGCTTCACTATCGGGGCGTCACGTTGTGGCGATTGGGCCAGGCTTCGGGTTGGACGAGCGGGCGCGGCGAGCCGTCGACCACGTGGTGATGAATTGGGACGGCCTTAAGATAATAGATGCCGACGCGATTACTGCTTTGGCCGTCGCGCCGCAGAAGCTCGCCCGCGCGCCCGGACGCTGTGTCCTCACTCCCCACCCTGGTGAACTGGGACGCTTGCTTGGGAAAACGAGCGCAGCAGTCGAACAAGACCGATTCGGCGCGGTTCGAGAGGCTGTTGCGCTAACGCGCGCCTTCGTCATCCTGAAAGGGGCGCGGACCATCATTGGAACACCCGAAGGACAGCTCTACGTTGCGATGGTTGGTAACCCCGCACTAGCAACGGCAGGAGCTGGAGACGTCCTCACGGGCTTGATCGCTGCCTACGGCTGCTCAATGCCGCCGGACAAAGCCTGCGCAGCAGGCGTATTTGTCCATGCAACCGCTGGAGATACATGGAGCGCGAGGACAGGCTGCGATCGCGGTTTGCTCGCCGGAGAGCTGGGAGACCTCGTCCCGGAAATCGTCGCCACGCTGATGCGACGGGCTGAAGCGCGCTAACAGGCGGCGGAGTACGGTTAAGGTTCAAGCTCGGACCGTGACGCGCCGTTGGTTCGGTAAGGTTGACGGCACGCGTTTGCCCTCACGTCGCTCACAATCGACCGTTGATCGGTCACGACTCTCACTTCGGAGCCGCTATGCGTCGTTCGATTCAAGTTTCTGCGCTTCTGAGCGTGTTGGCTTTGGGGTGCAACCGCTCGCATAGAGCCGATGGGAACGTCAGCCCAAGCAGCAGCATGCCGACCTCGGGCTCGCAGAGCTCGCCCGACCGCTCCGTTCCAATCATCGGTGGAACCTTATTGGTCACGAGCCACGGAATGGCGATCGTGTCGGATCCCGACAGAGACCGTGTGCTCGCGGTAAGCCTTGCCAAACGTATCGTGGAAGAGACGGTTGAGCTGGGCGAAGGAGCTTTTCCTGGAAAGGCGGCGGAGGGCGAAGACGGGGACGTCTTCGTAGCGCTGCGCGGCACGGGTGAAGTCCTGCGGCTGAGCTCCGACGGTAAAGAACTGGGCAAGTACCAAGCGTGTGCAAACGTACGCGGAGTCGCCTGGCTTCCGGCAACGAGGGATGTGGTCGTGGCCTGCGCAGAAGGCGAGGTCCTATTGATGAGTCCCAGTGGCAAGGTGGTTGAGCGAGCGCAACCAGCTGCAGATCTTCGCGACGTGCTCGTTACCACCGCGGGCCGCATCTTTGTCTCAACATTTCGAGAAGCGAAGCTTCTTGAGCTCAATCAGCAGTTAGAGATCGTGAACCAGCAGGAACCCCCCGTGACCACGGATGCTTCGGGTGCACCGGTCGTTCCTCGCGTCGTGTGGGATTTGGCAGAACGTCCGTCGGGGGAACTGTTGACACTTCACCAGCATGCCGCCACGCGAGAACTCACGAGCAGCACCAGCTCGAGCGGAAGCCCTGCCTATTCTGGGAACGCTGGGTTGCCCATCGTCGAGACTGCGGTCACGAGCTTTAACGATGACGGCCCCACGGCGAGCGAAGGGATACCGTTCGAGGTGTTGACGGTGGACGCTGACGTTGATGCCAACAGCGGTGACGTTCTCTTGGTGTCCCCTGGAAGCTTCACCTTCTCACGAACGAGCGGCGGGTTTAGGGAACTGATTCATCTGGAAGCGCAACCTATCGCAGGCGCTTTCTACGATGGCAACGTGGTGATCCAGACCCGGGAGCCCTCCACGCTTGAGTTGTTCGATGGGGACAGCGTTTTTGCCAGCATCGAACTCGGGGGCGACAACGTTGCGTCGGTTGGACACGCGGTCTTTCACAACACTCCGGATGGGCCAGCGGCGAGCGTGACCTGTGCCAGCTGCCACCCCGAAGGCCGAGACGACGCACACACCTGGAACTTTGGTGGCGAGGTTGGACTCCGGCGCACCCAAACTCTGCTCGGCGGAGTTAGCGAAACGAAGCCATTTCACTGGAGCGGCGACATCAACAGCATGGAGAACCTCATGGGCGAAGTGTTCACCAAGCGGATGGGCAATCGCCAGCTCACGGGGAAAGAGGTTGCTCGTTTTGAGGAATGGCTGGGTCAACTGGAGCACCTGACCCCCGTCGAATCAAAGGAAGCAAAAGCCGGCGCGGAAGCGTTCGAGTCCGCGGGCTGCCTCGACTGCCATTCGGGCAGTCGACTCTCGAACGACAAGAACAAGAATGTGGGGACCGGCGAATTCTTCCAGACGCCGTCGCTGATCGGCCTGCGCTTCCGAGCCCCGTACATGCATGACGGCTGCGCCTCCGACCTTCGAGCTCGCTTCGAGCCTGCCTGCGGTGGAGACAACCACGGAACCTTCGAGGACCTATCCACGGAGGATCAAGAGCTGCTGCTTCGCTACCTCGAATCTCTTTGAACGAAGCTGTGGCTCGTTTGACACGTGCCTGCGGGCTCGTGTCAACAGGTCCACAAGCCATAGTCACGCAATTTCAATTACTTGCATCGTGGTGACAGTCGGCACCTCGCTTGCTGAGTAGGAGGCATGACCACGAACGCTGCTCGCCCCACTTCCTGCCAAAACCTCCGCACCTCGCCGCTAACCGAGCTTCGGGCAGCACTGGTCACCTTCGCCCCCGATCTGTATTCGCGCGCACTTCGTCTAACCCGTAACGCGGCGCAAGCTGAAGACCTCGTTCAGGACACCATGGAGCGGGCGATGAAGTTTGAGTCGCACTTCATTGGGGGAACGAACGCGCGCGCATGGTTGTTCCAAATTCTGTTCAGCGTCTTCATCACCCGCTGCCGTCGGCTTCGTCGCGAGTACAAAGCGCTCGGCGTGCTCGCGAGCGATCCCTGTTCGTGGACCTTGCCTGACAGCGCACCGGTGATGAACGATCTGACGCCAGCCCTTCGCCACGAACTCGAGCAGCTGCCGGAGAGCTTCAAGCGCGCACTCGAGCTGGTCGACCTTCAGGAGCTTAGCTACAAAGACGCTGCCGATTCGATGGGCGTTCCGGTTGGTACGGTGATGAGTCGGCTCCACCGCGGTCGCAAGCTGCTTGCCTCTGCGCTTAAAGGCTCTCAAGCGGATCTTCGGCTCGCAGCCTAAGCCGCGCTCACGAAATACTTTCGATACATGGCGCGCGTGGTGTACCAGCAGACATGCGCTTCGGATCGCGCGATCGTCTAGCTATTGTGAAGCAGCTGGTCCCCTTGATGCTCGGCGCTCTCGCCGCGTGTGGGCACTCCCCACCGGTAGTTCCAAAGCAAGACGCATCATCGGCGGCGATTGCCCCAACCAGTGCGATCACGGCCAAGCCTGCGGTACCAACCTCCAGCGCGATTGAGTCGCTCACGCAGACTCCCGAGGATGACCTCTTTCCGCGCGTCTCACAGAACGGCCTGATCGTGTTTCAGCGCGAGACGCTCGACGCGGAGCTTAACAATGCCGCCGTCTTTGGCCTCTCGTCGGAGGAGCCAGTGCGGCAACTGAGTCCGACTGGCAAAGTTGCAACCGCGCCCGCGCTGTCACCAGACGGCTCTACGATCGTCTTTGTTTCAAACGCGCTCGGACCGTTGGCGCTCCTTAAGACGACTCTGGCCCCAGGCGCGCCGCTGAGCGTCGTTATATCCAGTGACCGCGCCCCCGAGCTCGGCGAGCCCGCGCTCTCGCCCGACGGCAGGCTGCTCGCGTTCTCCATGAAAGGCCCTTCGGGAGTGAGAACCCTAGCCACCATCGGGATCGACGGCAGCAAGCTTACGCCCCTGTTTCCTGGACGGTCACCAGCGTTTCGACCCGATGGCAAGGCGCTTGTCTTCGTTGCGAGCAAAGGTGGCTACAATCACGTATTCGAGCGCGAGTTTGGCGAGGGTGCCGCGGAACGGGCGCTGACAGCCGGCGAGTTCGACTGTGATCACCCCTCGTACTCGCCGGATGGACAAGCCATCGTCTTCTCCGCCAACCTCGGCTTCCAGGAGTTCGGCGCACCTCGCGAGAGCTTTCTGCGCATCTTTACCCAACGCGTTGGGCAAGCCCCGGTCGCCCTGACACCGAATAATGCGAGGTCGGGTACACCTTATTGGGCGGCCGATGGACATATCTACTTCTCATCCACCGTTGGCTCGCACTTCGACCTCGCCCGCGTGCGTCCCCCTGGTTGAGGCTACGGCATCGGCCAAGGCCCATACACGGCAACGTCAACGCCTGGCGAGTAGTGCAGCAAGTCAGGTAGGGTCGTAACGGCCGGGAGCCCTGCGGCAGCGACCAAACCACACTGCAGCCTAGCGACGCTCGCCGCTTGAACAGGGTAAGGCTCGTGATGCACTTGGCCCTTATGAACAAGCCCTTTCTTGAGACTAAATAGGAGGTAGCGCTCCAAAAGAAAGAACTCGAGGCTACCTGGCACCGAGGGACCGAGCGGCTCGCCTACTGCATAGTCGACCAAGAGGTTCGCGTCACGGTTACTAAGCCGGTGAGAGGTGTAGCTCACCAGACCATCTCGAGCGGTGTAATTCATATCGGCGTAGTGATAGGGCAGCCCCCAGCCCCAACGCGCAGCTTGTACCGCCAGGCGAGAAGAGGCCTCTAACGAGAAGAAGTAGACGCCTGGCTCACCTTTATAATGAACATAGGTACGCAAGTTGGTCTCGAGAAAATCCATGCCGAGCGGCTCTGGCATCCAAGCGAGCCGAATGTCATGCATACTAAAGGGGACGACACCGCAAAGCGCTTTACCCTCCCAAAGGTCGAGTTCTAGTTCTTCCGGCACGACCCTTCGCATCTCGTCAGGGGCGATAAACCAGTGAGCAAAGAGCAAGTTCTTCCACGTCTGAAAGCCTGAAGGAGAGGCCGATTGTGGCTTTCTGGTGGGAGCAATCCGATCGAGTTGGGCACTAGCCATCGGAAGATAAATAGCGGAGTTCTACCGAAGGTGGATGAAGCAAACAGACCCGGAGCGGGCGGCATCCATGCAATGGACAGACCCCACGGTGGTCTACAGGCGTGAAACGCTCAGCTTTGGCTTGCATCGAGCCCACGCGCATTCTCCGCGGGCGACACGATCCAGTCGTCAATCGCTCGCCGCAACTGGCGAACATCCTCGAGCGCCTCCCCGAGATACAGCTCACTGCTTTGTCGCAAAGCTGGCTCCAAACTTGGCTCCCACGCCAGGGCCGCATGGCGCCAGAACATTGAACGTTGGTCGGCGGGGACCTTGGACTCGATTCGCTGAACGGCAAGCTGCAGCTCCTGCACGCGCGCGTCGGCCTGCTCCCTACTGATCGTGCCCTCCACAAAGCCGTTGAGCGTCTTGCAACTAAACTTGCGACAGGCGCCTGGCCTACCGTCGTAATCAGAGCAACGTCGTTCGCTGAGCATCGCACAAGGATGCGGGAAGGCAGGCCCTCGGGGAGTCTCAACCACCGGCAGCCGGTGCCGGGTCGCCCAGGCGACCTCCGCCTCGGTACGAAGCAGCACCCCGCTCAAAACGACCCCCGAGCAACAAAGTCCACAGCTCGTGCACAGATGAGAGGCAGACTCTTCAGCGGGGAGGGTCACCGCACGAGTATAGAGTTAGAACACTATTTCGGACCGAGGATTTGGTACCGCGTCACGCAGCACCTCCATGGCTTTCTTTACCTCCTCATCCTCGGAGGTCGGAATCTGTACGAGGAACTTCACATACAGGTCCCCGGCTGGCTTGCCTTTGCGTTGTACGCCTTTGCCCCGTAGTCGCGAAAGCTGACCGGACTGAGTCTTTGGAGGAACCTTCAGCGTTACCTCTCCCTCCGGAGTCGGCACCCTAACTTTTGCGCCCTCATAGGCTTCAATCAGGGTCAACGGCAAGTCGAGGTGCAAATCGTCCCCCTCCCGGCGAAAGAACGGGTGCGGATTGACGTGCACGGTAAGCAGCAGGTCCCCAGGCTGAGCAAAGCCCACGGCGGCCGCTTGCCCCGGGATACGAAGTTTGCTGCCCTCATCCACGCCTCCAGGAATTCGGACGGTGACAACCTCGCCGGTGTCTCGACGCAGCTCCACGGTGGTCCCGCGAATCGAGGAGACAAACTCAATTCGTACGGAGGCCTCGATGTCTGGCGCCTTTCTCGCGCGTCGACGACTACCGCCGCCAAACACGTCGCCGAACATGTCACCAAAGTCTGCAGAGCCGCCGCCGCCAAACATGTCCTGAAAATTGACTGGCCCGCCGCCTGCGCGGCCGCCGCGCCCAAAGTTGCGCATCATCCGTGCGCGCTCCGGGTCGAACCCTTGCCGCAAGCTGTCTTCTCCGAACTCGTCGAACAAGGCGCGCTTGTCCTTATCCGACAGCACCTCGTTGGCGGCGTTGATCTCCTTGAACTTCGCCTCGCTGTCCTTGCCGGGGTTCTTGTCCGGATGGTACTTGGCCGCGAGCTTGCGAAACGCTTTGCGGATTGTGTCCTCGTCCGCGTTCCGCGGGACACCCAACACTTCATAAGGGGATTGAGCCATGAACAGGCCGCAAGCTAAGGCGTCTTTCGTCGAACGCAAAGGCCCACCGTGACGTCTTGTTGAGTCGGCTGTGCGCGGGTACACGTTTGGGATGGAAGAGCAGGTGTTGGAGGGTCCTCCAAGTCGTCGTCGCGAGCCCCACGGGCCCGGCCTTCCTCAGGCGCCGTTTCTGGTGGCCTTCCGATTCGAGCCCAAGGCAGAGCGTCGCTTGGAACTCGATGAACTGCGAGGGGCGCTCACCGGCGACTCGTTTGTTTGGCTTGACCTCGATGCGCGACACCCCGGCACTGCAGGCGTACTGAAGGAGTTAGCGCTCGACAGCGACATTCTTGAGGACGCCGAAGGGGGTGAGCCAGCTACCCAAGTCTCACGCTACGAGCACTCGCTTCACCTAGCGCTTACCGCGTGCAGAATGCAGGCAGAAAACTTTCACCTCGATCGGGTTGACGTTGTTGTAGCGCAGAACTTTCTTCTGACACTCCACCGTAGCTCTCCCCACTTCATCCGCCTCACGAAGCGGAACTATCGGAACGACTTTCTGCGTTTCGCGAAAAGCCCTTCGTTCTTGCTCTACGAACTCTGGGATCACCTGCTGGAGGACTATCTCTCCGTTCAAAAGCTGTTTGAAGAGCGGGTTGAGCACGTTCAAGCTGAGCTGTCACAAGACGCCGAGGACGCGGTCTTCGGCAAGATCTCAGCCCTTGGCTCGGACTTGTTGCACTTTCGCAAAGTGCTCCTGCCAGCGCGCAGCGTGCTAGCGGAGCTTTCCACACGAAAGTCGCCGTTCATCAGCGAGGCCACGCAACCCTTCCTGGGCAACATGATCGGCACGGTCGAACGCGTGCTGCAGGACTTGCTCGTCGACCGAGACATCCTCTCCGAGTCGCTCAATCTCTACATGTCCTTCGTCGGCCACCGAACCAACCGCGTGATGAACCGGCTAACCGTCGTGTCGGTGATCTTTCTTCCGCTGACGTTTCTATGTGGAGTCTATGGGATGAATTTTGAGGTCCTACCCGAGACGAAGTGGGACCACGGCTATCTGTTCTTCTGGATTGTAGCTTTGGCAATCGCAATGTCTCTCGTTCTCTACATGCGACAAAAAAGGCTCCTCTAGTGGGGCCCTTGACAAGAATGTGAATTGCGTTCACTATTGTGAACACAATTCACATGTCTCTTCCTCACGATCGGACAGCGGAACGGCGAGCGCTTCGGGTAGCCAATATCCTGGACCAAGCTCTCACCATCGTTGAGGCAGAGGGGCTCGAGGGCCTCACCCTCAATCGTCTTGCGCAGGCTTTGGGTTTGGTGACCACTGGGCTCTATCGCTACTTCCCGTCGAAGGACGCGCTCGTTGCCGCTCTGCAACGACGCAGCATCAACGTCATTCACGCGCACTTCCGCGAGGAGCTATTTCGCTTTTCGGAGCAGGTCGCTGGCTCTACGCCTGCCACGGTCGCGCTCGCCACCCTCATCAAAGTGGCAGACCTTTACTTGGCTTTACCTGCAACCCACGTGCAAGAGTGGCGCTTCGTCGCCACACTTTTGGGCGACCCAAGGCAGCTCCTCCCAGCAGAGGAGATCGGGGAGACAGTCCCCATCCTCACCAGCTTCTTGCTCGAAATTGAAGCGCTGTTCGAGCGGGCGACCATGCTTGAAGCGCTGGCGGAGGGTCCCCAGCGGCAACGCGTCTTCGCCTTCTGGGCCGCCCTCCATGGCGCACTTTGCATGGAGAAACTGCGTCGTGTCTCGACCTCGCCAGATGACGTCGGTGGGTTTGTCGTTCGCGCTCTGCTTTCATCTTGGGGCGCGACAACCGCTCGCCTCACTGCGGCCACTCGGCTTGCCACGGTGGTCAATCGCCCAGACCCATCTCGGGTCGTCGCTACGAAGGGAGTTCCGTGATGTCGCTCGCATCCTTTTTAATTGGTGGGCTTGCATGGTCAGCAGGCGAATATGCGATTCACCGCTTCGTCGGACACGGTCCAAAGCGACAGGTGTCTCCCACACGATTGGGCAAGTTTACACTCAAGGGTATAGCTGCCGAATTCAACTCAGAGCATCTGGCTCACCACGCTGACCCACGCTACTTCGCGCCGACCTCACGCAAGCTTCGCGCAGCAGCTATTGGGGTTCCGCTGCTTGGAGCCCTCGCTGCTCCCTTCTTTGGAGTCCGACGCAGTACACACTTTGCGCTCGGATTTGGCCTTGTCTACGGGGGATATGAGGTCATCCACCGCCACATTCATACGCGACCTCCCGGCGGACGGTATGGCGCGTGGGTACGGCATCACCACCTACTTCATCACCATAAGACGCCTCGCCATAACCATGGGGTTACGAGCCCGCTATGGGACATAGTGTGCTCGAGCTATACGCCGATTGAGGTTGTGCGGATACCGCGACACGCAGCGCCGAGTTGGCTACTCGATGAACAAGGAGAGGTGCAGCCCCAGTACCGAGCCCAATACGAGCTAGTAGGAAAGCGTGAACAGACGGTCACACCCAAAACCGCTTCTACCTAGCCGGCATTCCACGCGTTGCTTACTACCGCTCAAGTTGACCTTCAGTTATCGCGCGCTGCTGCCTTGCTATCGGGCTCTCTCGACTTGCTTGCGCAACGGGTTTGGGATGGCGCAGCCGGGGACGCGCTCGCGCGACGTTCCTGGATAGAGCCACTGCTCGAGCTGAGTGACGTCGAGCTTGCGCAACTAGAGGAGCAAGGCACGGAAGCGCAGGCGATGCGCGCGCTACCGCAGTCGCTCGTGATGTTTGGCGCAAGCGCTCGAGAAGTATGCACAGTAGAAAAATTCTTCGGCGCCTCCACTGGTTTCAAGCCTAAACACGTCAAGCAACGAAAGGCCTCGCAAATTGAAGCCTTCCGCCGAGTGCTCGAGTCGGTGTTGCCGAACACCGAGCGGGTCATTGACGTGGGCTCCGGTCACGGGCACTTAACGCGAGAACTCGCATCAATACAGCCAAAGCCGGTGCTCGGGCTCGAAAGAAATCGCGCGCTCACGGACCGCGCCCGTTCGCTCAGTCAGCACCAAAACCTCAGCTTTCACACTGTCGATGTCCTTGGGACTGAGCTGAAGATCCACCCGGGGGATTGCCTTGTAGGGCTGCACGCTTGTGGAGAGCTTGGGGACCGCATTACCAAGTACGCGGCGACGTATGGGGCTAGCATGGCGCTCGTTGGATGCTGCCTTCAGAAGCAGCGAGCACCGGAACGCATTCCGCTTTGGGCGCCGCTCGCTCCCCTCGCCCTACCGCGCACGCTGCTTGGGCTCAGTAACCTCTCAGTTGCTGCGCAAGGCGTCGAGGCATCCCGCGCCGAAAATTTGGCAGCTCGTGAACGGCGAATTGCGCTGCATTGGCTTCTACAGAAATACACCGGTTCGCTGAAGTTTGGCGCGGAGCTCGAGGGGCTCAATAGGAGAAGCGCACACGCGGAGCTAGAAAACTTGGTCGCGCTCGCTTTTGAGTTTCGCGGCCTCCGTTGTCCGTCGGTAGATGAGATCAACGATAGTGCGCTACTGGCCAAACGCATGCACGGCCGTGCACGACGCCTGGCGATTCCGAGGAGTTTTTTGGCGAGGGTACTCGAGATATTTGTGCTCTTGGACCGCGCCCGCTTCCTGTGCGACGGGGGCTTTCGTGTACAACTCGGGGAACTTTGGCACAGCGAGATAAGTCCACGGAACCTTGTGCTATTGGCAACTCGCCCAGAGCCATGAGCGGAGTCTGACTATCCTTGGCTCTCAGGCCCCAACGCGCACCGCACCGAGACCGGAGACCACCCGCGGGACCTCAAAACCCCCTGCCCGCGGGCAGCTCCTGCCGCCATCACTCCCAAGAGACCACGACCCAACGTGGCGGCCATCTCCATACCGAGATCTACGTCATCTCCTATGAGGTCCAACAGATGATCTGTGGATCCCAAAAGACAAATCAGCGGTCCGTCGGCGTACGCAGAATACCAGCGAACCTGCGCGGCAAGCGTCTCGAGCCCCCCAACCGCCGTCCCTGGACCGTAGCGAAAACGACGCCCATCGGGCGTCGTGCAACGAACCCAACCGTCCAAAACAAAGTAGGTATGTTCGGCAGGCTGATTCGCGAGAAATAGCTCCTCCCCAAGCACGAACCGCTGCTCCCGCATCTCGCCAGCCATCGCAAACAATGTATTCAAGTTCATCGTTCGAAACGCAGAGAGCGCGCGCAGGCAATAAATGACTTCTACGAGATTCAGCGACATCTGCGGGACGACAAGGGGCAGCTTCTCCGAAGGCAGGCCTAGTGCTGACTCTGGCATCTCTCGCATTTGGCCAAGGAGTCGCTCCGCCGTATACCGGAGCGTCGAGATCAATAGCGGGTAGTGATCCTCCAGCAGGGCGAACAAGGCTTTCTGCGACAACTCAAGTGTTCGCAGAGGAGTTTCCGCAATGACATCGAAGGAGGACGCCTTCCTTGCTACGCAGTTGATGAAGCCGCTACTTTGAGGTGGTTGCAGCTCTCCTACCCGCTTGCCATCGAGAAAGAGCCCGACGCGCCCTTCGATGAGCAACGAAACAGCTCCAACGAGCTGGCCGCTAACTGCGAGCCGCGCCCCCGGCTCGAGCTCTCGCGCTACCAGTCGCGACGCCACCGCATGCACGACCGCTTGGGGCAGCTTCGCCGTAACCGGGATGCCTCGCAGGTAGAGGGCGCGCTCCGTTAGGTCAACCCAACGCCGAGTCATGGCATTCCCGTTAACGGCATTGCAGTCAGTTCCTCGAGATGTGCGCGGGCAAGGAGGCCCAGATTACCCGATCGCTGAGCCAGTCGCTCAAGGTTATCTCGATAGGAAGAGCTCAGGCGTCCGCCGTAACGGTCAATCTTTTCAGCGTCTGGCACCTCATCCACGAGGACGATCAGTCCGTCGCGCAGCCTTCCCTTGACGACATTACCCAGCAGCTCTCGTGAGGAGGCGCGCAACTTCGCGTCGGCGCTGTTCAAGCCACGCTCAACCTGCTCAAAGTCCTCTTTCCGATAGAGCAAGCCCAAGCTCAAGAACATGCGACTCTGGGCGTGGCGCACCTTATCTTTGAGCAGCTCAATCAGCAGCTTACCAGCCGGCGAGCCCTTGACTCGCTCAGCGGTCTGCTCAGCCTCGAAGAGGACGCGCAACGCTAGATAACTATAGATCCCCTCAAGCGTTCGCTGAGCTAGCGCGTTCAAGGCTTCACTCTCGACAACGACGTCGCGGCCTTCACTGCGTGCACGTTGCAACAGCTTCAGGCACCGATACCGCACGCGACCATCCTCTGCCTCTCGGAGAAAGCGCATCAAGATAGGAACAGAATCAACAGTAGGGAAGGCGGCTATTGCTGTCACCAGCGCAGGCGCGTCGCGGTTGGCAATGCGCTCTTCCAGCGCACTTGCGAGCTGCTCGAGCGCGCTCGGACCTATTTGAACAAGGCCAGCAAGAGCCACCGCTCCGAGATCACGATGCGGAACGTATTCAATCAACTCGCGTACGAGCGGGACTCGTCTAGACGGGAGCCGTCTAGCATGGGCGGCAACGGCCCTCAGAAGCTCGGAGCGCAGCTCGGTACTGCGCGCCTCCTTTAGAGCAACAAGGATAGGTTCAACAAACTCCTCCGCTGGGTCTTCGAGCGAAGCCAAAATGGCAGGCCGCTGGACGGCCTCGTTCGAGGTTCGCAACATGGCTTGAAACTCCTCGAGCTGACTTGGGCTCCCCCCAACCGCCAATTGAGCCGCAAGCGCGGTTGCGCGGACTTCGGGCCGAGTATCCTCGAGGTAGCTCGCAAGCCCGTCGCTCGTCAGACGTCCAAGCGCCCGTACGGCCGCTGCTCTAACTTCCGGGCTACTGTGACTTAGCAACCGCTTGGCAATCGGCACAATGTCTTTACGCTGTGCCGCCACTAGCGTCTCTATGCCATATAAGACCACTGCTGCTGAGGGGTGGTAAAGGATGAGCGCTGGAATCAGCTGGGCGCGCTGCTGCGCCACCAATAGGTCCATTGCACCCACGACCTCTTCGTCTCGTGCCGAGTTGAAGGCCGACAGAATCGCCTCCAAGGCGCGTAGGTCAAGCTCCGGCACCCCTTCAGCGTCAACGAGATCTCCAGCGTTAAGCCGCTTTCGGAACGCGTCTACGTAAAGCCGCCCCAAAGGATACCCTGCTAGCAACCAAGCCAACGCGAACACAAAAGCAGCGACCCCCAATAGCTGCGCGCTGGCACCTAGAGCGACGAGCGCCAAGGTCAAGAACGCAGCCAGCATTTGACCGCCCCGTTGGCTCAGCAGCTCTAGCAGCGGCTTCGCTCCCTTTCTATGGGAGTCGGGCAGAGGTAGGTAAAGCAACTCTGTACTCGTCTTGTAGATCGAGTGACGAAAGACGCCGTCGGCACCACGCAACAGAACCGCCGCAGCAAAGGCGCCCGTGGCGACCACACCGAGCGAGGAGATCGTCATGAGCACTGGCAGCACGACGAGCGCTCGCGGAAGACCAACGACGCGCAGCACGAGACCCGTGAACCCAAGCTGAACCGCAACCGCCAATACATTGTAGACTAGGTAAGCCGTTGCGAAGGCATTTCCTAACTCTGACGCCGGCACCCTGGCGGCTAAAGTAGTCTTGAAGATAAAGTCGCCAAGACTGAGCGTTATGGTACCCAGCGCAAGGAATATGCCTACCCGCTGAAGATAGGGCTCTCGTAAGAGTTCTGAGTAGGTTGGCGCAGATGAGTTTACTGGAGTGTCCGCCGGATGACTCAAGCTGACGGCCCGGCGCTCAAGCAACACCGTGGGCAGCAGCCCCAAAGCAAACGCTCCACCCGCAGCAAGCAACAGCTCTCGCGCGCCAAAGAGACTTGCGACAAGCTTGGCGGCGACTGCCCCCAAGGTCGCCCCTAGAACGGCGCCGGCGCCGATCAAGCCAAACAAGCGCTTCGCTTGGCCAACGTCGAACGTGCTGCCCAAGAGTAACCACAACTCCAGTCCAACCACCGCGCCAAACGTGCCTGTCCAAACGAAGAGGGCATAGAGACCAGCCGCGCTCGGGGCGCCCGCGAGGTACCAGAACCCCAGCGGGGCTAGCGTTGCCACGAGTATTGCTAAGCTAGCTGTGTTGGCCCGCCTCCGGCTCGCGAACAAGCGAGCGATCGCTATCCCAAAAAGCGCAATCGCAATAGACATCCAAGGCAAAACGGTCGCAGGAAGCTTGGCTAGAAATAGCGCATCCCTGGAGGTTTCTAGGAGTGTATGGCCCGCAGTCGACGAGGAGAGAGCTCCCATCGCCAGGACCACCGCCGCCCCCTCATTTTTACGGATGTCCCAGGCTACGCGCACCCCGCTGATGATAGGCGCCCGCTGCTGGACCATGTCGAGATCTTGACGCGGACTGACAATTTCCCCTCAGCGTTTAGCGGCAAGGCGCCACACGGCCGATTGGGAATGCGCGCAATCGCTGCAATTGCATCGATGGCGCGGCACTTGCTCCATGAGTTCAATCAGCACTTGAGGGCAAGCCGCATGAGAGACCTCCACGACAACCATTGGGATGAAGCTCCCTACTCACCAGCAAGAGACAAGTCCGACTCGGCTTCGAGTGGAGTGCGCACTAGAGTGGCCCCGCTAAACGAGGACGCCGACGCCGATACGACGGGCTGGATTCGGTTTGCGTTCAAGAAACTCACTCGCTACGCATTCATCGCTCCGCGGCGAGGACACCTTACTCAGTAATTGCCAATTAGAACCAGGCTTGCTTGGTCGAGGGTGCTACGCTGGTCGCAGTCGATATAAACCGCAGCCCGAACCTAAGTGGGGCCCCATGGGCGACAAGTCTCCGAAGGCCAAAGACAAGGCAAAGAAACAAGACACTTCCAACAAGGCCCAAAAGCAGGCGGCCGCTGTCGAGAAGGCAAAACCCAAGGATCCCAACCTCAAGAAAAAATAGAGATCGGCGTTCGCCCCGGCTCACCGGGGCGAACTGCGCGTGGACGCGAGGAAGCTTGCAGCAGGGAAGCGCCGTAAACAGCGCAAGCACGGTCCGGCCAGCGCCAAATTCACGAGTATCGTTCGCCAGGCGGGTCTGGCCGTAGTAGCAGACGGGGGATGAGCTTCGGGAAGAACCCATACGTCGTGAAGGCACAAACCGCCGAACAGAAGGCGGCGGCTGCGCCGGACGACATTGCAAAGGCGCGAGCCTACCGTGATGCCGCCCACCAATGGGAGCGCGCAGCGACGCGCGAGGGCCCCGGCAAGCGCCGCGATGAGTACGAGCAGTTTGCTGAGAAAAATCGTCGGCTAGCGAATGGTGAGCTGCTTCAAGACGAAGAGGATGAGCTAGCTCAGGCAGCCATCGATCCCAAAACGCTCAATTAGCAGCGACGCACCAACTTAGGGCACGATTAGTCGCACACCGCGCGGGACCACCTCAATTGTTACGTGGTGGTCGGCGGGCCATTCCTCGCCGTCTAGCTGTGCAGCCAGAGGCGCTCCGGCGGTGGCAGTGTGAAACGTCAGTTCCATCTTCGACGCCCGCAACGGTTTGGAATGTTCGATACCGATCTCGTTGAGCGCCTCCTCGGTAATCGGGTTTCCTTCAAGATCGACGATGGCTTTCGACGTCCAGTCGAGTTTGCCTCTAAACGGTATCAGCTCGAACATCCCATCATTGTGCTGGCTCGTGCGGTCGAAGACCCAGGCGCCCGCGTACACACGGGTGTTCTTGACGACCAGATCAGTTATGCCGTTTAGGGTCATGGGGTTGCCGTCAAGCACCAGCTCAACGGTAAGCCGATCATCGACGACGTAAGACTCAAGGAACGTCTTGAGGAAGGCGCCCGCATAGACTGCGTGATCGCGATAGATCTCCTTCAGCGGGCCAAGTGTTTCGACGACTTTGCGACTGCGATTGCGCTCAGCCAAGACCCTAGCGGACAGCCCCCAGCCCGCAGAGTCGAAGAACAGATCTACACTCGCGCTGCCCGATCGACGGTAAACCCCAACGTCCAGCTCCGTCTCGCGACCGGCAACGATGACCTGAAGGTTGCGCTCGAGGGCCTCCGGTGACGCCTCTAACCCAAAGCTCTTGCCTTGATCATTGGCGGTTCCGGTAGGCAACATGCCTAAGGCAACACGCTTTTGGCCCTCACTTTGATAGAGCCCTGCGGCGACCTCGCGGAACGTGCCGTCCCCTCCCATCGCAATGACGACGCGAACAGAGGGGGTGCTGTTCAAGGTGTCCCTCACGCTTTCGATCGTTAGTCCTTGGGGAAGTGTCGGGAGTAACGTCGCCGCCACGCCTTGACTATGCAACCAGCCGAGCGCTCGCTCGATGCGCTCCTGATTTTTCCCGCTCTGCGCGGTTGGATTCGCCACCAGGAGATGCGTTGTCATCAAGGGATTTTCCTCGTTGCTGACCTTCTGTGCAAGCCGCCTGAGCAGTCACTTACTTCAGCGGCGCAAGATCGCTTTCTTGGATTGCTGGTTGGCCGAGCTCACTCAGAGCCTCGTTGATCGCGCGCAAAGACACGGTAAGTGGAAGTGGAATGTCTAGGCCCGAGGGGGTGCCTCTCTCATCGTAGTGCGCCACCATGGGCGGACGGATGGCAATCTGACGCTTGGAGCGCCCGCTCACCTCGAGGGGAAAGTGGAGGAACGCAGCAACGGGTATCCCCTTGCGGAAAACAATCTCGATTCGAGGCTTGGGCATGACGTCACTTCACCAAGAAATAGCTACGTTCGCCCTTCGACGTCACGTAGATGGCCCCCTGATATTCCCAGCTAATTTCAGTGACTGGGGCGGCGAGCGACTTCGTTTGGATGACCTTGCCGCTCAAGCTGTCTAGCAGCACGAGTTCTGCCCCCTTCTCCCCTTCAAAGAGAGCCACGATGAAGTCATCAAAGTAGAGGACGTTGTAGTTGCCAAGCCCTTCGTTCGTCCGCCACAAAACCTCGCCGCTAAGTGGATCGAGAGCCGCCAGATAAGAGCCATTGTGCTTCATCATTGTTGGGGAGCCCACAATGGCGATCAAGCGCTCTCCAATCCTACCCAGGAACGAGACCGCTTGAGTATCAAGCGCCGTCGGCGGCTCCCTTTGCAGATAGGCGAGGTCGAGGATTGACTTTACTTCCCCGCCCTCGATGCGGACCAAGTAGCGATTACCGTAGTTGACTAGACTATAGTTCTGAAACCCAAATGCCCCATGAACAGGATGGGTACCGTAAGTCAGAGGGAAAAGGTCACTGCGCGCTTCCGGATGAACGCTGATGATGCCGCGCATTTGCGGTGGTTGCGATGCTAGGGGGGCCTTGGCCGGCAGCAACTTGAGCTTCTGCGCTGGCGACGCTTGAGCTTCCTGCGTCTTCGGCCCTGCCACAAAACCTGCACGGGAGGGCACGACCTCACTCAGATCAATACCTTTCTCCCCTGCCTTGCGAGCCCGCAAAAAGTCGAGGGCCCCCTGCAAAGCACGGCCCGAGCTCGAGGCCCGAGGCAGCCCCTCGACGGCGCTCGCAAGAGCGACCTCATCACGAACCGCCAGCGACTTAGCGGCATTCTCTAAGTGGCAGCTCGCAACTGTCGATAGCGGCGGAACGGGCGAGTCACCCAACCGCACTGTGTCCCCATACTCCGGCGCGGGCGCGGGATTTTGCTTCGCCACCCGGAATTGCACGTTACCGGGCGCCCAGGCATGAAGGATGTCTGCCTCCAAGGTTAGCCAGGTTATTGTCGAAGCCATCGGCTCGTCCGCTACGACTTTGCCACTCGAGAGTGCAACGACCTGGAGGCTGGAGCCACGGGGCCCGTTGAAACCAGTAAAGAAGTAGTCTGCAGATACGGCTGGCCCAGCGATATTACCTACAGCCCGCTCAGATACCCATTTAACCTTGTTCGTCTTTAGGTCGTAGGCGACTACGACGGCGTCGGCCGGGAGAGTAGTATCTCCCGCGTGGGAGAGCTGCGCGACCAATGTTGAGCCGACCACGGTCGCAAAAGAGACCTCCGGGAATATGGTCGCTTCGCCCGACGGCTTCGCCGCCTCTGGGAAGGCGGCAATGATCGCAGGCTCAAGTAGCAGCGAGCGGAAGCCCACTTCGTCGTTGCCTATGGCCAGTAGCGAATCTTGATAACGCGCGACCAAGGCTTGATTCAAATGAAAGGCGATGGAGAAGCCGAACTCGCCGAGCGCCGTACCAATGGTGGGCGGGGGCTCAAAGGCTGACAACTCGTGCAGCTTTCTCGCGGCGAAGAACGTATGCATGTCGCTCGGGTCCGAGCTAGCAAGGCGATCCATCTTGAAGCTCTTCTGGCGAGTCGAAGCCGCGGCGGGGGTGGCGGCCGGCAATGACATTGGCCGAAGCCTCGAGGATTGCTGCCCAGCAAGACGCCGCAACTCTGCGGCATCGCTACGTGCTGCAGAGAGCAGCACTACCGAGACCCGATCTGCGGGGTTTTCGCGCAGCGCCTCCGTGAAGCTTGCCTCGGCGACGACAGCTGCCCCTTTAGCCAAGGCCGAGATCCCTTCGGCTTGCTTTGCGGTCAATGAGTGGAGCGCGTTGGGAACACATGGAGGAGCTTGCGGCTCATCGCTCGCAGCGTGCTTGATAGGGTTGGACGATCGGGCCGGCTGCACAACCGGGGGGGGGCCGCCGCAAGCCG
Organism: Polyangiaceae bacterium; assembly: GCA_044376115.1. Classification (GTDB taxonomy): domain Bacteria; phylum Myxococcota_A; class Polyangia; order Polyangiales; family Polyangiaceae; genus Xiheicaenibacterium. Next base: position 95,881 of record JBILLK010000017.1, read on the forward strand.
ACATCAACGAGGCGACCGCAAGGGAACGCAGCCAGCAGCGCGCTCGCAATGGGGTGGAGTCGAACGGGCGGGGTAGCAACGACACGGCAAGTCCTTGTAGAGGGTGGGGCTGCTGACTTTGGCACGAGTCCTTGACCTGGTGCCACACGCAAGTTGGGCGCAGCAACAAGACTCGAGGCCGAGCAAAAGAAGGGCCGCCGGAACTGGTCGTTCTGCTACGACTAGCGAATGGCGCATCTTCGCCGATGGGCGTTAGCCTCGATAGCCTCGTTGCAGGCGCTCACAGGGTGCTTTCAACCAACCGTGGCTGCGCAAACTGCGTCCGGGGCAGAGGCGCCTCCTTGGCTGCCGCCCTACACGAGGGAACAGCTGTCACTGCTTGAGCCACTCGGTGAAGCACCTGAACTGAGAGCCCGCCGCGCCTACCCACACGAGTCTCACTTTCAATACGCGCACGATCGAACCCTCGCAGATCCGGCCGAGGCGATGCGCACGACCAAGCTCGTCACCGAGTTGGTCGCTGAATCAGCCCGGACGTATTTGCTGTCGGATACTGAGCCTCAGACTGAGAACCGAATAGCACAGTACGGGCCTCCGCCTGCTGGAGAGCCGGACGCATCACGCATTGCGAGCAAGGATTTTCAGGGTCGCGTTGAGCTACGCAAAGCAGAGCTATCCAGTGAAGCGGAGGACGCGCTCGCTGACGGGCGTGCATCGTTTGAACGTAAGGAGGCGACGGAGGCGATTGCGGCGTTCAAGCGGTCGGCGGACGCAGCCCCTTTCGCGCTGGAGCCGCTCATGCTGCTAGCGCAGGCACATAAGCTGGGTGGGCAGCGTGCAGCTGCGGAGCAAACGCTGAGGCAAGCGCTGGAGCTGGATCGTACGTTTGCCACAACGCACCTTCACCTGGCGACCTTGCTGTTCGAGAAAGGTGACACCCTCGCTGCGAAGGAGAGCCTTGCGCAAGCGCTGGCTTACCATCCAGATCTCAAGCCAGGGCTCGCGCTCGCCAATCGGATTCGGGAATTGGAGGGCATCGCCGTCCCGGAGCGAATCAAGCCTTACCGCATCTTTCTCGAGGTGGATGATCTAGGCGTCGTACGCGCGGGAACTGGGCCGACCTCCGGAGCGAGAATGTACGCCGGTTGCCGCGCCATTATGCGCTACGAGTTGGAGCTCAGGGCGGCGCTCTTCGATGAACCGGAGAGCGCTCCGTACTTCTTGAGCGCGGCCGAGGAAATGTTCTGTGTGGAAAGCGCTATTGGCGCGTACGTGGCCGAGCGAGCCATTTCGCGCGAGGCCCGGAGAGAGTTACCGCAGGATGAAACTGCGGAAGGGCTCACGGCGTTGGCGCACACCGAGGGGCTGCTTGGCTACATCATGTTCGAGGTCCTCGGAAACCAAAGGCCGGAGGTTGCCCGAAAAGCTCCTGGGTTTGTTCACCGCGCCATGGTTGCTTACGTGAAGCGCCACATCCTCGGCTACGAACCTTCTCCTGAATATGAACGTAATTACGTCGAGCGGCTCGATGCGAGCCCGCCCTCGATGATCGCGGCGCGCGGCCGGCTCGAGCGCCAATGATTCAGCGCATTGGTTGGCGGCCTATTGGTTGCTTCAGCCTTCTTTCGCTCGGCGCACTGTTGCTTACGCCCACGTCTTCACGAGCAGCGGATAGCGAGGTAAGGGCCGCGATACCGCTGTTGTGGCGGGCATCGACGAGGTCGCCCAACCCGATAGTGGAAAAGCCCGAGGAGCCGCTCTACGCGATCTGTGGGGAGCCGGATGAGGCGTTGCAGTCAGTCGCTACAAGAAACGCCGCTAGGCAGTTGCGCGGAGAATCCTCTTTTGGCGCCGACGAGTTGGCCTTCAACCTGCGTGCAGCGGGCGCGCCGTATGTTTGGCCTCGCGCTTGGACGCTCAAAGGCAGAGAGCTGGACGCGCAGAAGGTGGCAGCGTCGCTAGCCTCCTTCGTCGATAAAACGAAGCCGCTCGGGGAGCGGCGTTGCGGTGTCGCGCGAATGCGAGATAGCTCGGGAATCGAGCTGGTCAGTCTCGTTCTGGTCGACGCGCTCGCCGATCTTCAACGCACTCCGACCCTGGCGCGCGTTGGGGAGTGGATCACCCTGAAGGGCACACTGGTGAGCGAGGCCTCCGACTTGACGATCGTCCTACTTGGGCCGCGCGGCAAACCTCGGACGGTGCTGGCCAACCTGACGCAGAAGGAACTCCGGACCACATTCATGGTGGACCAGCCTGGAGAATGGCTGGTTCAGGTCGTGGCCACGGTCGCGACTGGCCCTCGCCCGGTGCTCGAGTTGCCCATTCATGCAGGCACGGCACCGCCGCTGCGATTTGCCGAGACACCGGCCCCTGGTGAGGGCGCCGCCGCTCCCGATGTTGACGACGAAGCAGCCCTGACGGCGATGGTGAACGCCGCCAGAAAGGCTGAAGGCCTGAGTCCGCTAGCTCGCGACTCAAGCCTCGACAAGCTGGCTCGCGAGCACTCGGTAGTGATGAGAAACGCTCGATTGATCGGTCATGACGTAGGCCATGGCAGCCCTGAGCAGCGACTGCACGAGGGTGGGATCAGCTTCCGCACGCCTGGAGAGAATATCGCTGGCGCCAAGAATATCGTGCGCGCCCATCGTGCACTTTGGATGAGCCCATCTCATCGTGGGAACCTGCTCGAGGAGAGATTCGGCCGGGTCGGGATTGGCGTGGTGAAGAGCGACGATGGTCGGGTGTGGGTGACTCAATTATTCACCGACTGACGGGTCAACTCTTCGGCGACAGGAAGCTACTGCGATAGTGCGCTAGCTCGGCAATGCTCTCACGAATGTCAGCAAGGGCACGATGGCTCTCCTTCTTTCGCGGAGGCGGGGAGGCCTCTGGCCGCCAGCGGCGAGCCAACTCCTTGAGCGTGGAAACGTCGATCAAGCGATAGTGGAGATGCTCGGCGAGGCGCGGCATATAGCGCTCGATGAACTGACGATCCTTCCAGATCGAGTTGCCGCAGAGGGGCGCCGTGCGAGCCACCGTATGCTGCTTGAGAAACTCTAGGGTGGCGTCTTCTGCGGCGCGTACGTCCATCCGTGACGCGCGGATCTCGTCAATCAGGCCGCTCTCGGTATGCATCCGTTGGACGATCGGAGCCATCGCGCCAAGAGCCTCCTCTGTGGCGTGCACCACCAGATCCGGCCCTTCCGCGACGAGCTCCAAGTTGGAGTCGGTCACAATCGACGCGATCTCGACGATGGTGCACCGCTCAGGATCGAGCCCGGTCATCTCTAGATCGATCCAAACAAGGAGATCCTCGCGAATAGTCATTCGATCAGGGTAATCGACTTTGCGAAGTATGTGGCAACGGCGGCGCGCGTCCCGTCAGGTGCAACCGCCACGGTATCAACCCCGATCCCCGTCTCGAGCGACGTGAGAATTTCGGGAGGTTCTCCGCCGATCACCACGACGCCTCGACCGCGAGCTGGTTCCCCGGCGGGGCCGAGACTGACGAAGAGCGTGGTTCGGTCATCCGATAGTCGCCCCCGCCGTGGCTCGTCGGGAAGCATCAACGTGGTAACGCTCGCCTTGTCGGCGGTCGAGAGCAGCGGAAGGTCGATCGTGGTTGCCGTCCTCGCGGTGACGTTGAGCGTCACCCCGTACAGATCGTCGCGCATAATGAACGCGGCGATGGGCCCCTGCCCCACGTCCACGGTATGAGCTCGGGTCTCTTCACCGACGTCCACGAGCTTCGCCGTGTTGGCGGCAAAATCAGGAAAAAGCAGCGAGCTCCCCGCGCGGGTCACCGAGCCCGCTCGCGGGTCTCGGCCAATGGCGATACTTCGCCGTGTGGCGCCGAAAGGTGACTCCTTCGGGTCGAAAAGGTCCATCCAGGCGCCGTCAGGCCGCCCCTCATTGGAGAGCGCCCCCAGCGCCGCGAGCGAGTGCCCAGCCGTGGTGTGAAGGAGAAATACCTGACTCGCCGCTTGCGGCAGCGTCATATCGTCCAAAAGCCGGCCCGAGGGCAGCGCAAAGCGCGAGAGACGATGCGACTTGCTGCCACCAACAATCACGGTGCCGTCATTTATTTCGACCAGATCCGTTGGGCCTGCGCCGACCTCGAGCAGCACTGGATCGCGATCCCAACGAGTGACGTCGAACACGGGCACCTGGGTGACAGCAGGATCGCTATTGAGGAGAGCGACGTAGCGTTCGGCGAAGCAGACCATGCGACTGCCCTTCACCGGGATTGTCGCCTTGTGCACGATCTCACCAGAGTCTACGCGGTACTCGCGGAGGGTCGCGTCGTCCGCCGAAACGTAGAGCGACTGGCCTGTCTTTGAGAAACAGAGATCGAGCGGGTGAACGTCGCCCATGCGGAGTTCACGGGCCTTCCAATCCTTCTTTGGAGGCGTTGTTAGTGGACGTCTCTCCGGAAGTGCGGGCGTTGGGGCAGCAACTTTGGGTGGCGTGGTGCTGCTCGCAGGAGCGGGATCGCCGGCCAGCGCCGTCAACGGAGGGGCGGACTCGACTACGGACTCTTGTGAGGTGACGATCACCGAAAACACGCTGGCGACCGTCGTAAACATCATGATTGCCGCGCGCGGAGTGCGTGATTTCTCGGGCTGCCAACCCTTGCAGTGCTTGCACTTGCGGGCCCCTTCGAGAATGGGGCGGCGGCAAAGCGAACAGGGCACGGAGCGTTCGCTCATCGAAACACCCACGCAACCTTGCTGCGATCGCTCATGGCGATCACGGCCTCGCCGCCCGGCGAAATATCGAGACGCGTTGGAGGCTCAGTCACGGGGATCATTTCGACGCTGAAACCGTTCAAATCAACGAGCCCGATCGCGCCATCGGTCGAGCTTGCTACGGCCACCACCAACTGCTCACCGTCGGGGGAAACCACGACGTCTTGCACGGGATCACCGAACGGGATGCGCCGAACCAAGGAGGCGTCATCGAGGCTGAAGATCTCGACTGCACGACCGCGATTGCATCGCACGACGGCCCAGCGGTTCTTGCGAATCAACTCGATCTGCTCGGGCTGGTCACATGTCGTTTGCGCTTCGCCTAGCCGCACAGCGCCGGACGCAAGCATCTCCATGGGAACGAGCGCATTGTCCCGGCGCAGCACCGCAAAGCCACGCCCTCCATCCGGCGTCACGAGCACACTGGTTGGGTTGCCGACGATCGACGCACGCACGCGATCCTGACGCGTGGCGAGACGACTTGGATCAAACGCATAAACGGCGCCGAGCTGTGCGTCTCGCTGGCCTGGGACTGGAATCGCGCCGGTCGCCGTCAACGCGCGTTTCCCCGAATCATCCACCGCGACCCGCCCGACGTGATCATCGCCGAAGCGAATCCGCTCCAACTCCACATGCAGCTCGCTCGAGAAAATCGCTACCGAGTGAAGGCCTGGGAGCGACACGAAGACCCTGCGACCGTTGGCGCCGACCGAGGCCTCGCCCGCGATGCCACCGAGCTCGAGCGTCTTTTCGTGACGGAGGGTCTGGCCATCCAGCACGCTCACGTGTTGGGGGCCAATCGCGTAGATTGCCGACTCCGTGCGCAACAACTTCTGCGTGTGCGCCGCCTGCGTGACCAGCCCGAGGGACTGCCCCGTGCGGCTCGAGCGGATCTCGGTCCCGGCCAAGAGCGCGGTGGCGAAGCGCGAGTCGTCGATGATCAGCACGTCGCTGACGTCAGGCGGAAGGGAGAATGGACCAGCCACGCCCGGTCGTGCGGCGACGTGACCAACGTCGTTGGGTTTTTGCCAAACGCAGACGCTGGCCTGGCACGACTCGCCGTTCCAACAGCGAGCTTCACAAGGTTGTTGGGCGGCCGGAGGGCCCATCGGCGCAGCCCGTTGCTGATCAGCGAGCGAGAAGCGCCCGGGCGCCATGTAGCGCAGAGCGATTCCGGTCATCAGCAGGCTGGCGATGCTGCCGAACATGACGAGCGGTCGCCAGTGCATCCGCAACCACGATGCGTCCTCCGCATCGTCAGGAATCGAGCCTCGCGACGCAGGCGATGAGCGGGGCGCAACAGACTCGTCGCACTCGGGACAAACGGTCGCGGTTTCTGCAATGAGCTCGCGACACACCCCGCAGCGCACCGTTTTGAGATCGGGAGCGGAGTGATGAGCAACCGCGCGGGTTCCTTCAGAGAGGGTGCGATCAAAGATCTTGCGGGCCAGAACCCAATCTTCCGTTCCAAGCGGCGCAACATGGGCCTGCCGATATTTGCCGAGCGTAACGCCTTCGCGGATCTGCGCGCCGTTGATGGGACCGAAAGACTGGCCGTGATCCGCGACTACGAAGCGCAGACGCTCCAAGGTTTCGATCGGTGCCATGAGCAGGTCAGGCGAGGTGCTGAGTACGCCATCCCCCAGGGCCGGCGGGGGTGTGAGCGGTGGAGCTGGGCTTGCCAAGGTTGCCCAGGCGCACGCGGGCAACCACAGCATGGAGTCAACCTCGCGGCAGCGAACCTCCGCCGAGAAATCGCCGGCTCGCAACGCTTCACGTAAAGCGTCGTCGCTGAGAGGCCCGGTCGTTTGTCCGGGCGCCGGTTGGACAAAAAAGAAGGTCGACAACACCTACCGCCTAGCAACGCCACGCGTGAGCGTCGAGCAGCTTTGCTTTCCGAAGGAGCTGGCACCTTCAGCATTGGCGCGTTTCTCACGAGTCCAGTTGAGAAGTGACAGCGGATTTGTCCGATCTGGATTGAACAGCACCGACAGGTGCGGTAGTAGGCCGCACGCCTACATTTCATCCCATTGGAGGACCTATGTTTCACCGCTTCCTCGCCACGATTGGCTCTCTCTTCGCGCTTGGACTTGGAGCATGCGCACCCGACAGCAGCCTGGAGGACCTCGAGCAAGCGGCAGACACTGAGAGCGACCTCTCGCTCTCGTTTGTGGTGCTCAACGTCAGCAAAAACCCGGCTCCCCCGGGCCTCACGATCCTTCGAAAGAAGTCTGAGTACGTCGAGCACTTTGGAAGCCAGCCGCCGGCCGACCTCAACTTCAACAAGAGCTGGGTACTTCACTACTCGATGGGCGTTCAAGACACCGGCGGCTACGACGTCTCGTTTACGTCGATCGCACGGGAGGGCTCGGGAGCGAACGCACGGCTCGTCGTCCAGACCGCGGAGGAAGTACCCGGGCCCAATTGTATGGTGACGATGGCCTTGTCGAACCCGCAGGTCACCGTGAAGATCCCCAAGCAGAACAAGAGCATCGGCTTGGACCAAACGAACCTGGTTTCAGTGCGCGATTGCGGCACGGTGCAGAACTTCTGTGCGACGGCGGAGTGTGGACCGAACCAAGTTTGCGACGAGTTTCAGGATGCGTGCGTCGAGGAGCCGTTCTGCCCCAAGGTGAAGTGTGCAAACGGCTACGTCTGCGACGAGGATGTCGACGCTTGCGTTGGAAGGCCGTGCGAGCCCAGCGATCCGAACAGCTGTCCGGCGAACTTCGTTTGCGACAACCAGATCGCGTGCATCACGGAGCCTTGCCCAAGCGAGTTCCGTTGTGAGCCGGCTCCGGCTCCCGTCACCTGCGCGGACATCGGTTGGGTCGGAGTGTGCGAGGGGACAGTGCTCAAGTACTGCTCAAGCAACTCGAGCAACGACATGACGACGCTCGACTGTGCACCGGGGAGCTGCGAGTTCAGCCAGGACAACCAGTACTTCGACTGCGTTCAATAACGCTCAGTTCGTTCGCGGCAGCGACTTCGCGCAGCGGAAGCCAATCCCGTGCGCGCTCGCTGTCGCGAGTTGGTGGTAGCGGAAAGCAGGGTTGACCCAACTCTCGAACCCACCATTGAAGCCACCGCCACGAATGGCCTTCTTGTCGCCGGCAGGAGCTCCCATTGGATCGACCTGCTCCTCGGCCTGGTAGATGGCGAAGTAGTCGTTGGTCCACTCCCAAACGTTGCCGACCATGTCGTTGAGACCGAACTTGGTCACGCCCTTCGGGAAGGAGCCAACCGGCGCGGTTCCCGGGAAGCCGTCGTCTTCATCGTGCATCGCGTCTGACTTCGGTTCGATGGGCCGCGCTTTCTCCCATGCGACGCACTCTTTGCCACACGCGTTCATGTGCTTCGAGTCCGCGCCTGGGTCATCACCCCAAGGGAACTTTCTACCGTCGGAGCCGCGCGCGGCGAACTCCCACTCCGCCTCGGTAGGAAGGCGCCCGCCGTTCGCCTGGCAGTAAAGATCTGCGAGCGCCCACGAGACGCAGTTCATCGGGTGTTTCTCGCGCCCCGGCTTCACAACGTTGTTCTCACCGATGTTGCAGAGTTCGGAGAAGATCTCTCGGTTCTTCTCGTGCTGCGCCGGCGTAATCTTGTCGCTCTTCGGATAGTCAGGGACCGTAGCTGCGCGCTTGCAATCGCCCTTGTTGACGCACGCTTGGTACTCGGCCGCAGTCACCTCATTGATGCCGATGCAATAGGGCGAAAGCGTGACCTTGTGAGCCGGCATCCAGCGAGGAAACGAGGTGTCGTCGGAGCCCATGAAGAACTTGCCGCCTCGAATCTCGACCATTCCGGGACCACACGACGGTGGTGGAAGGGCGGCAGAAGCGGCTGGCTCAGCTGACTCGCTGGTTGCGGGTACCACTGCGCTGGCGGAAGAGGCGGGCGCCTTGTTGGAGTTCTTTGATAGGAGCAACACGGCCGCTGCCGCGCCACCAATCACAGCGATCGCCCCGAAGGATGCGAGCAGCCACTTGCCCTTGCCTTGAGCGGGTGGCGTCCCAGCAACCACTGCCCCGCCTGTGCCGCCCTGCGCAAAGAGCGGGGTCGTTGGAGCGCTCGGCTGTGCGCGGCTGACAGGACCGGTCGTATCAACCGAAGGTGGCCGCGTGCCGCCGGTAGATCCGGAATACCCGCCGGACGTCATGCCGCCGGACGTCACGGGAGACCAAAGCGGTGAGCCAGGGAAGGCAGCCCCATGAAGGTCAGCCCAAAACTGACCGGCGGTTTTGTAGCGGTCGTGGGGTGCAACCGCGAGGACCTTGCGAAACACTCGCTCAACGTCATCGCTGACCTCCACGCCAAAGGCGCGCGGAGTGGGACGAACGCTGGTATCGCGACTCGCAACCGCAAGCTGGATGTAGTCGTCTCCCTGGAGGGCTGGGATGCCACCGCGCAGCATCTCAACCATGATCAAGCCGAGCGAGAAGACGTCGGTCCAAGGACCGGTTGCGCCATGTGAACGACTGAACTGCTCCGGCGCCCCATAGTTCGGCGTGAAGGCGGTGATCTCTTTTCCGGTCTGGGCGAGCGACGTCGCCAGTTGTGCGTGCTCCGCCATCACCTTGGCGATGCCAAAGTCGAGAATCTTTACGAACGCGCCCGAACCTCGTGGATCGCCGATCACAAAAAGATTCGCCGGCTTGATATCGCGATGCGCGATGTTCTGTTGATGCACGACCTCCAGTGCACTGGTCACGGGCTCGAGCAACGCCATCACGTCAAAGATCGAACGAGCGGGAAACCCGCGTTCTCGCTCTTCGTAGAGGATGCGGTCGAGCGGTCGCCCTTCGAGCCACTCGAGCACCATGAAGGGCACCTGCGCGCCAGTGCGCGGAGAGGTGAGCGACCCGACGTCACGCGCTTGGACGATCGCCGCCGTTCGGCTGGAGAGCGCCGTCATCAGCTTGCCCTCCTGAATGAAGCCGTTGAGCAACTCTTGCCGCATCTGCGGGGGAACGTTGGCGAGCGCGTTGAAGCACTTGAGTGCGACCGGCTGCTTCCAGATGATGTGCTCAGCGCGGTAGACGATGCTGAAGCCACCCTCACCGATCACCGAATCGACCCGATACTTTTGGTCGACTACCGACCCGATCAATCCGAGTGCGTCTTGCCCGCTCATGAGCGCTTCATCCTATCTGGTTCTGCCATTGGCGCCCGCCCCAAGAGGACCCCTCGTTGCGCTAAATCTGCCAAGAATTGGCTGGTCTCGGTGAGCCCATCGGTCGTGAAGGCAGAACCAGCATCGACGAAGGCCTGCTGGATTGCGGACGCGAGAGGCTCGCCGGCTTGCAGCTTCTCAACCAGGTTCGCCGCGACCTCGGAGAGCGATAACCAACGCAGCTCGTCCTGCTTGTCGCGATAACAGAGCAGTTGGGTCGGGCGCTGCGACGGCGCGGCGGAGCTTTTTACGTCCTGCACCGCATGTCCATAGCGCTCAACGGACAGCGCAGGCAAAAGAGCCACCGGTCGTTCGACCTCGAGGTCTTGGTACGTGCGCGAAACAGGGTCAGGTTTTGCTGCGACCTCAAAGCTCACGAGCTCGTAACGCGCGAGATCTCCTAGAAACGCAGGCGCTGCTGCATCCGCCCTCCACTTGGGCGCGATGAACTCGAGGAACATTCGCGCAACATCGCGAAGGAACGGAGACTGGGGCAAGCCATTCTCCACGAACGCGTGCACGTCATCCGAGAACGCAGCACCACGCAAGGCGGCGGCCTCGGGCATCTGCGTTCGCACAGCATCGAGCAGCCCTTGGCGCACGAGCGAGCGATAAAGGAAGAATCTGTTCGGTGGGAGCGCCTGCAGGGCAACGAGATCCTCTGAAGCGAGCCCGTCGACGAGGCAGCCGTCGCGATGCGGCGTATGGAACTCCACGCTGCGCACCATTGATTCGACGATCGCAGGCAAACGCTTAGGGACTGACGGAACTCCCCCTGCTACGGCGCCGCTGGGCGCGGGGCTCTCCGAGAACCTGACGTCGCTAGCCTGGGTCGCGCGCAGGTAGACCTCTCGCAGCACGGCGACCTCACGCAGGAGTTCGGCCAAGGGTGGGATCCTCGAGTCCCGCTCGAGCAGCACGGGCACTGGGCCTGTTCGACGCAGCGTGTGCTCGAGCAGCCGCAAAACCTCGTCCGAAACAGCAGCACCGTGCGTGTCGATGATGCAGCCAGCCGTGTGGCTGAAATCGTGACCGGCCACGTGCAACTGAACCACCCGCTCGATCGGAAGTGCGTCGATGAAGGCGAACGGGTCTGTGCCGAAATTCCTGGCGTTAACGAAGACGTTGTTGACGTCGAGGAGCAGGCCACAGTCGGCTTCCGACAACAGCGCCGAGAGAAACTCTGCCTCGGACAAATCCGAACGTCCGGGGGCGAAGTAGTAGGAAATGTTCTCCACCGCGATCGGCCGGCCCAGTCGTTCGCGAGCCTCGCGCACCGAAGCGGCGACCTGGTGCACCGACTCCTCGATGAACGGCAGCGGAAGTAGGTCGTGCGTGAAGCGACCCTGGGTTGCGCTGAAGCACAGATGGTCGGAGTGAAACGGTGGCGCCAAACGGGACAAAAACGCCTTCAACTCGTCGACGTAGGCCAGTCCACCTCCTAGCGGTCCGTCGTTGCCGAACGACATCGTTAGACCGTGCGTGAGCACCGGAAAACGTTCGGCCAAAGCAAACAAGGAGCGCGGGACCGCACCACCGCGACGCATGTAGTTTTCGGGACAGACCTCGAGAAACTCCAGCGCAACGCTCTCGCCGCTGGCGACGAGTTCAGCGAGCTCATCCAGAAACGAGTAACGGAGCCCCAAACCGACTCCCGTCGGCCCGCGGACTCCGTCACGAAGGGACATGGCGTTCATGAACTCGAGCCAAATTCAAAAAGGAGCACGGGGCCTTTGGCCGGTTCTCCTACAGAGGGCCCGAGTCATGCGGTGCACGTTGAATCAGCCGCAGGAGCCTTCGCCGCACTTCGACTCGGCGCCCTTCTTCTTCGGCTTGGTTCCGCCGCCTACCTTCTTCGGCGTCGGGGCAGCGGCCGAAGCGACAGCGGAGGGAACCGCTGAAGGCGCTGCGCTAGCGGCCGCAGTTGCGGCCGGAGCGGCGTCCGAAACCGGGGCTGCATCCGCCGTTGCCGCAGCGTCAGGGGCGACCTCAGGGGTCTCCTTCGCGGGTTCGGTGAGCTCGCCTCCCGCAGGCTGCGCGTCGACCTCGGTCGCATTGACCGGCTTCTGGTTGCTTGCACAACCAGCCATAAGCGCCACGCCGCCGAGGACGGCGAGAGTTTCGGAAATCGACTTCAGGCTCAGCATTGGGTTCACCTCAGAAAATGGTCGGCTGACCCGAGATGGTTGGCCGCCGCTTGATTCTTCAGCGCCGGGAGGAGGCGCAGTGTTGGGTGCATTCTACTACGACGATCCCCCCATCGCAGTTTCAGAAATTGCGTCGGAGGCTGCTCACGAGCCAACTTCAGGGTAATACTCCGCCTTACGTCGCTCGAAGCCAGCGGAACAATGACAAACCTTTTGCGCCTTCTCGGGATTGGGCTTTGGGCCGTGAGCTTGAGCGTCTCGCTCGGGAGCGGCTGCGAGAAGAAGCGTGCTTGCGCGGAGGAGTGTCACTGCAAACAGCGCGGACTTTGCCAAGAGCGCAAAGGGGAATGTGTGGCTGGGGACGATAGCCACTGCAAGCGCTCGAACGTTTGCAAAGTCATGGGGCGCTGCGGAGAAGAAAACGGCCACTGTGTTGCAGTGGCCGCCCTCGATTGTGAGGCCTCGGAGCTGTGCAAGAAAGCCGGTGCTTGCACGCTCCGTGGCGATGTCTGTGCTCGCTAAATCAGTCGACTGGCGTTGCCTCGGTGCCAGACCGTTGAACCTCCGAAGGCATGTTGTCGGACTCGAGAGCGGCCTCGAGTACCTTGCGCATATCGTCGGCGAGGATGAACTCGATCTGACTGCGAACGTCTGCCGGCACATCATCGAGGTCCCGTTCGTTGTCACGAGGCAGGATCACCCGAGTGATGCCCGCACGGTGTGCGGCAAGGACCTTGGACTTGATCCCGCCGACGGGCAAGACGCGGCCACGCAGAGTGCATTCGCCGGTCATGGCCGTGTCCGACCTGACGCGACGGCCGGACAAGAGCGACGCCAGCGCCGTAAAGATCGTCACACCGGCGCTTGGCCCATCCTTCGGGATTCCGCCGGCCGGCACGTGAATGTGCAGGTCCGCATCCTCTAGGACTTCGGCCGCGAAGCCGAGCTCATCGGCGTGCCCCTTGACGAAAGTCAGCGCTGCACGGGCGCTCTCCTTCATCACGTCACCGAGCTGACCGGTGATCTCGAGTTTGCCTTTGCCCTTGGTTCGGGAGGTCTCGATAAAGAGGATTCCCCCACCCACTGGCGTCCAGGCGAGCCCCGTCGCTACCCCCGGAACGCTGGTCCGCTCACGGACCTCGTTTCGGTACTTGGGCTTACCGAGAATCTGTTCAACCTGAGGCTCGTCGATCCGTACGCGAATCTCCGAGTCGTCCTTCTTGCGAGCCACGTCGAGCGCGACGTGACGAGCGATGCGGGTCAACTCCCGATCGAGCTGACGAACCCCAGCCTCACGCGTGTACTTGGTGATGACCTCCAGAATGGCGTCATCGGTGATGGTGAGCGCTCCTTCCGGAATGCCCGATTGCGATAAACGCCGCGGCAGCAGGTGCCTTACGGCAATCGCCTGCTTCTCGGGGGCTGTGTAGCCGGTGAGCTCGACGATCTCGAGGCGATCTCGAAGCGGCGCGCTGAGTGTGTCGAGCGTGTTCGCCGTACACAGGAAGAACACCTGCGAAAGGTCAAACGGGAGCTCGAGGTAGTGATCGGTGAAGGTCTTGTTCTGCTCCGGGTCGAGCACCTCGAGCAACGCCGATTCGGCTGCAGCGCCCCATTGCTGGGAGAGCTTGTCGATCTCGTCGAGCAGCATCACCGGGTTGTTGACCCCAGCTTTACGTAGCCCGTGAACGATGCGGCCGGGAATTGCGCCAACGTACGTCCGTCGATGACCGCGCACCTCCGCTTCATCTCGAACGCCGCCCAGCGAAACCCTCACGAACGGCCTTCCCGTCGCCGCAGCGATCGATTCGCCGAGCGAGGTTTTACCTACGCCGGGAGGCCCTACCAAACACAGGATCGTCCCGCGCTCGCTCTTCGAAAGCTTGCGCACCGCCATATGCTCGAGAATGCGCTGCTTTACGTCTTCGAGGCCAAAGTGGTCCTCGTCCAGCTTGGCCGAAATCGCGTCGATATCTTCCTTGGTCTTGGCCTGAGCGGACCACGGCAGCGCCGCGATCCATTCGAGATAGGTGCGGATCACGGTGGCCTCTGCGCCCTGCCCACCCGATTGCTCAAAGCGGGAGAATTCGCGGGCCACGACCTCCTTCGCCTCGTCGGGGAGGTTCGCCTTGTCGAGCTTTTCTCGAAGCCGCTCGAGCCCGTCCTCCTTCTCCTCGCCCAACTCCTTGCGAATAGCCCGCATCTGCTCCCGGAGGAGGTGCTCACGTTGGTTCTTGGAGAACTCGCGCCGCACGTCTTCACCAATCTTTTGACGCAGTTCGCCGAGCTCCTTCTGCTCGTAAACCAGCGCCAACAACTTGCGCAGACGCTGCGGAACGTCCGCCGTCACGAGCACCTCGAGGGCCTTGTGGGATTCCACGCCCAGGAGCGAAGCGACCTTATCCGCGAGTGCGCCTGGCTTGCTGAGCCAACGATCGGCTTCATCCAACGCCTTGGTGCGGGGGACCTGCTTCAGCGCATCCACCAGCTCCTCGGCCAGCACCTTCGCTTCAGGAGAGCTGCCATTCTCCTCGAGAACCGCGTGACCCAAAGCCTCCAAGAAGGGCTCATACGCCACCACGCGATCGACCGAGAATCGCGATAGACCTTCAACCGTGACGCGAAGGGCCTCCCCCGCGGTGCCCGACTTCGTCGACTTCGTGAGCCGCGCGAGCGTCCCAACGGCGTGGAAATCACTCACAACAGGGTCCTCCACCCGAGGATCGAGTTGCGTCACAATACCCACGAGTTGCCCTGGCTTGAGGGCTTGCACCAACGCGAGGCTACGCTCGCGCCCAACCGTGAGCGTCATCGTGCCCTCGGGCAGAAGCACACCCGAGCGCAAAGGAAGAATCGGGATCGGACTCTCGAACGTGGGACTGTTCATGGATGTTCCTGTTCACCTTCTCGGTCCCAAAACAGGGACCAGGTCACAACTGCCAGAACAAGCGCCGAGAGAGGGCTTCTCTTCCCGCGTACCTGCCGCGTCCACACAGACCGCGTCAGCACTCGTCGCAGGAAAAGCTGCTTGGCACCGGAGTTGCCGGCCGAACCTAACGCGGCGTCACTGCTCGTCAACCGCCTCGCAACGTTCCTTAACGTTCGAGCTTGTCCCCCGGAGCTGGGATCGGGACATCGGCAAAGCCAGCCGTCGCGAGCTTTTGGGCGAGCACCTTTTGGGGGGCCGGGTCTCCGTGAACGAGGCACACCGTTCGCACGGGGCCGCACGCGCGGGACGCCGTCGCATAGTGCAGTAGATCCTTCTGGTCGGCATGGGCTGAAAAACCGTTGAGCACGACGACCTCGCAACGGCGCTCTCGCTCGACGCCGAAGATCTTCACCCGCATACGCTTCTCGACCAGCCGCCGACCCAAGGTGTGCGCCGCCTGATAGCCGACGATGAGGACTGTGTTCTTGGCGTCCTCCACAGCTACGCGAAGGTGATGGAGGATGCGCCCGGCCTCGCACATGCCGCTGGCTGAGATCACCACCGCTGGCTCTGAGGAGGTAGAAATCCGCTTCGAGCCCTCTTTGTCTTCGATGTACGAGAGGTTCTCGAAGTCGAAAGGCGAGTCGTTGCCGCGAATGAGCGCACGCGTCTCTGTGTCGTAGCACTCGGGGTGGAGCTTGAAGACATCGGTGACGCGAACGGTCAGCGGCGAATCGACGTAGACGGGCAAATTGGCCGGGATTGAGCCCGCCTTCTTGAGCTTCTTGATGGCGAAGATCACCTCCTGCGCGCGTTCGAGGGCGAACGACGGCACAATCACCTTGCCGCCGCGCTTGACGGTGCGCGCGATCGTGCGCCCGAGATCGTCATCCATCTTGTCGATGCTGTCGTGCAAACGATCACCATAGGTGCTCTCGGTGATCAGTACGTCCACGTCGGGCACCACCTCGGGGTCGCGCAGGATCGGTCGGTCAGCGCGTCCAAGGTCTCCCGTAAACAAAAGGCGACGCTTGCTGTCGCCTTCATCGATGTCGAGCACCGTGATGGCGCTGCCGAGGACGTGGCCGGCGTCGTAGAAGGTCAGCTCGACGCCCGGCAGAAGCGGCACGGTCGTGTGATACGGCACCGCGATCATTCGCTCGATCACGCGCACCACGTCTTCATCGGTGTAGAGCGGATCCACATACTCGTCACTGCCCGTCCGTTTGGCTTCTTTGTTCAAGTAGCGGGCATCGGAGTCTTGGATCGCAGCGGCATCACGCAACATCACCGTCGCAAGGGAGCGCGTCGCGGGAGTTGCGTAGACCGCGCCCTTGTAACCCTGCTTGTAGAGCAGCGGCAGCGCGCCCGAGTGATCGATATGCGCGTGAGAAAGCACCACCGCGCGAACCTCTCGCACCGGAACGCGCAGGTTTCGGTTGCGTTCGGTCGACTCGTGACGCGCACCTTGAAACAGGCCGCAATCGAGCAGGATCGCGCCTGCTCGCGTTCGGATCAGGTGCATCGAGCCTGTGACGGTCTGGGCCGCGCCTACAAATTCAATTTGCATGGGCCTGCGAGCATAGCGAGCCTTCTTCGGCAGTCGGGCTGGATTAGCGCCCGAGCGCGCCAGCGATCAAGCGCACGTCATCGGTCATGATGCCGTCTGCGCCGGCCGCTTCGGCTTTGCGAGCCGTGGCAACGTCGTTGATGACCCAGAAGTCGACCTTCAGCCCCTGCTGGTGCAAGCGATCGATCAGCGACTTCGTCACGAGGTCCACCGGGCCGATCCGCACCGGAAGCTGAATGCGTTGACCCCTAGGGGCGAGCCAACGAGGAGCCGCGGCAGGTAGGAGCAACGCGCGAATGGCCTCCTTTTGCGCAAGCCCCGTCTCTCCGCGATAGCCGTTGCGGCGGACCTCTCGCACGACCGAGTCATAGAAACTCGTGAGCAACACGCGATCCTCGGCGCCGAACTTTCTCACCACCTCCATCACCAACGAGACGGCGCCATGCTCCGGCTTGATGTCGATGTTGAAGCGGTGGTTCGGAAATCGCTCCAGCGCCTCAGCCAAGAGTGGCGCACGAAAGCTTCGGTCGGAAAACCCGCTGCCGTCTTTTGCTCGAAAGCCGAAGCCGACGTTGAGGCGCAAAATCTCCTCGAGACGCAAGCTCCGCACGAGCCTGCGATCGGCAGCCATGCGCAGCGCGGAAGCGTCATGGTGAATCACCACCGCGCCATCCGCGGTCACGTGCACGTCGGTCTCGATTGCGTCAGCGCCGAGCTCTACCGCGAGTTCGAAGGCCTCGAGCGTGTTCTCAGGAAGCTCGATCGATGCGCCGCGGTGGCCAAAGAGGATGGGTCGATTCATGGGGTGCAAGCGCCGGCGGGAAGGGAGTCAATCCATTCGGAGAGCAACGCGAGGCCTTCTTGGTGGACCACCTTCGAGCCAAGCGGCGGCATGCGCTTCTCCGGGTCGGTCGAGGTCATGCGGCAAATCATGATCGATAGGTCGCTGCGACCTGGAACGACGTCGTACGTATGGCCGCAATTGGCGCCGCCAGCGCTGGCTGGCGTTTTGCAAATGCCCCAAAGAATTTCGGGGTTGTCGGCGGGGTTGGTGGAAGCAAAATCAAGAAGCAACTTGCTCGTTGAAGCCTCGCCGCCATTGCGGTGACAACTCGCGCAGTTGGCCTCGAAGTACGATCGCACGCGCAAAAACAGCTCCTCGTCCCCGTACGGATCGACCAGCCGCTCGCGGTCTTTCTCCGGTGGTAGCGTGTCTGCAAGCCAGCCGAGCTCGACCAGATACTTAAGCTGGTTTTTGCTGACGCCGTCGTACTCGTGGTTGCGATCGAGCTGCCGAACCTTCGGGCCAAGCGGCACCACCGTGTCGTCGACCTTGTGGCAGTTCTTGCACTCATTGGTGTTCGGTACCCGATAGTCGGTGTCGATGGTTTGGCCGTCAGGCCCAACGAAGGAGACTGGCACGCCAGTTCCGGAAACCAGCCGTTCAGCTTCGGTTTGCTCCTCGTTCCACACGTACGTATGAGCGACCCAGCCGTCCGGCTCGCGAATCAGGATCCGCGTTTCGACGATGGTCAGCGCCTCGAAGGGCTCACGCGAATCGGCCGCATGGGCGAACGTCTTTACGAAGATCGAGCCCTCGGGAAAAGCCAGAATGTCGTCGGCTTCGTAGCCGACCGTCTGACCTTCGGGCACATACATGAAGCGGAACTTCGTGGTGTAGTCGCTGAAAAGCGGAGCGATTACGTCGTAGGGGACGACCCCGTCGGCTGGAGTTTGCAGCGCCAAATCGCGAAATAAGTGCCAGTCGCTGAGCCGGTCGTAGGGCTCACCCACGGGAGGCGGAGTGACCACGACTTTGGGCTCGACCGGCGGCTCCGTATCCTCGCTACAGCCGCCCGGGACAAGGGCCACCAACGATAGGACGAGGGCGAAACTTCGGCCGAGGTGCATTCGCGAATTGTACGCGCGATGGTTGAAGCCGTCATCGAGTCAGTGACCCCTGCGTACAGGAGATATCAGCTCGACAGCCCGGAGCGCACTCTCTATGGTGCGCCGCCAATGGCTAAAAATGAGCATTCTTGGGCTTTCTTTCGTGCTGGCGGAGTGGATCAAGTTGCGCTGCGCTCCGGTGCCGATGTCGACCACCTGGACCAACTCGACAAGAAGCTTTGGGTGGCGCTCGCCTGCCCGACCAAGGGCCTAGAGATCGATGAAAAGACCCTCTCGATCATCGACTCCGATGGCGATGGTCGGATTCGGCCGCCCGAGGTGTTGGACGCGGTTGCCTGGTCGAAGAAGGTCTTCAAGTCGCTCGATCTGTTGTTCGAGAAGGGCGCCTCGCTACCGCTCGCTCAGCTGAACGACTCCGCGGACGGCAAGGCTGTGCTCGCGAGCGCCAAGCGAATTCTGCGCGATCAAGACAAGAAGGACGCAAAGGAGATCTCCCTCGATGACGTCGCGGCGATGGAGAAAGTGTTCGTCGCAATGCGCTTCAACGGCGATGGCATCGTACCTGTCGATTCCGCCGAGTCCGAAGAGCTGAAGAAGGCCCTGGGCGAGATGCTCGAGGCCGTTGGTTCGGTCGCCGACCGCAGTGGAAAGCCGGGTCTCGACAAAAAGCTGTGCGAGACGTTCTTCGCCGATGCGGAGGCTTTTTTGGCCTGGTCGAAGGAAGGCGAGGCCGCCGACGCAGCGCCGCTCGGCGACAAGACCGCGGCGGCAGCGGACGCCCTTGCGGCAGTTGAAGACAAGGTGCGTGACTACTTCACGCGCACGCGCATTGCGACCTTCGACGCACGAGGCCCCGCAACGCTCAACGCCTCCGAAGCCGAACTCACCGCGCTCAGCCCGGAGACGCTGAGTTCGAACAGCGATGGACTGCGCAAGCTTCCGCTCGCGCGGATTGAGCCCGGCAAGCCGCTGGCGCTCGAGAACGGCCTCAATCCCGCATGGAGTGCGGCGATTAGCACCTTCTCGAAGGAGGCAGTTACGCCGCTCTTGGGCGCTCGCACGTCGCTCACGGAGTCGGACTTTGAGCAGTTGGTCAGCAAGCTCGCGACCTTCCGATCCTGGTCGGCCAAGAAGCCAAGCTCGGGAGCCAGCAAGCTTGGCGTAGCCCGCTTGACCGAGCTGCTCGAGAAGTCGCTGCGCGATTCGGTGTTCGCCTTGATCGACGAAGACGCTGCACTCGAAGGTGACTACGCGCAGATCACGACGGTGGAGAAGGCGATCCGCTATCGCAAAGACCTGCTGCGGCTGCTGCGCAACTTCGTCAACTTTGCCGATTTCTACAACAAGAAGGATGGCTCTTTCCAAGCCGGCTCCCTCTACTTGGATGGTCGCGAGTGCGCGCTGGTGATCTACGTCAACGACGCCGCCAAACATGCAGCGCTCGCCGGCATGTCGAAGTCGTATCTCGCCTACTGTGACTGCACGCGTAAAGACGGCGCAAAGACAGCGGTGGTCGCAGCCTTCACGGCCGGTGACGTGGACAACCTGATGGTCGGCCGAAACGGCGTCTTCTACGACCGTAGCGGCCAAGACTGGGATGCCACCATCACCAGCATCGTTGAAAACCCGATCAGCGTTCGGCAGGCCTTCTGGTCACCGTACAAGCGCGTGATTCGGTTGGTGGAAGAGTACGTTTCCAAGCGCGCCGCCGATAAAGAGAAGGAATCAACGGCGCTGGTCGACTCGACGACAGCGGAAGCGACCAAAGCCGCTGAAGCGCCGCCCCCCGTGGCTGGAGTTGCGGCTGCCGGTGCTGTTGCTGCGCCGCCGCCGCCCGAGAAGAAGGGGATGGACATTGGCACGGTGGCAGCCGTTGGTGTGGCGGTCGGCGGCATTGGCACCTTCGTCGGAATGATCCTGTCGAAGTTCATCGACCTTGGGGTGTGGATGCCCTTGGGCATCCTTGGGCTTCTGCTGCTCATCTCAGGCCCTTCGATGTTGATCGCCTGGCTCAAACTTCGTCAGCGCAACCTCGGACCTCTGCTCGACGCCAACGGTTGGGCCGTCAACGCCATGACCAAGATCAACGTGCCGTTCGGCGGCTCGCTCACCAAGGTTGCATCGCTGCCCCTCGGCGCTTCGCGCACCGCCGAAGACCCCTACGCCGAGAAAGAGACGCCTTGGGGGTTGTACATCTTCTTGGTGATTATCGTCCTCGGCGGGGTGCTTTGGACGATGGGCAAACTCGATAGCTATCTCCCGGAGAAGGCCCGCGCGGCCTCGGTGTTTGCACCCGCGCCCGCGCCTTCGGCGGCACCCTCTGCAGCTCCGGCTACCTCCGCAGCACCAGCTGCTTCCGCAGCGCCTGCGGCTCCGCCGAAGTAGCGAGGCGGCAACACAGCGAAGCATGGCGGCGGCGTCGCCAGGCGCCGCCGCAGCCGTTTTGTAGGCTCAGCGAGGAATGCGAAAGCCGTCGAGCGGCACGGCAAGTCCGGATGGGACCTCGTCCGGTCGCGTCGGTTCATTGGCGCGCGACATCAACGCCTTGCGCAAGAACACCGAGATCAGCGCCGCCTCGTCCTTGGACAACGCGCGCCCTTCGGCTCGCGCTGCGGCGGTCTCGACCTCGCGCAGCACGGCGTCTTCAAGCTCCAGGGAGGAACCATCGTGAAAGAACGGACCTGTTTCGCGCAAGTTGCGCAACGTTGGTACCCGCATTTTGCCGCGGTCCGCTGGCTGCTTGGTGACTGCGTACCGCCCATCATCATCCGAATCGATGCGCTGTTCGAAGCGTTCGGAGTCGAACAGAGGCGGCACGTGACAATTCGCACAACCCGCTTCAGCGAACAGCGCCATTCCCTTCTTGCCATCAGCAGAGAGCGCGCCCTCATCACCCGCAACGTATTGGTCATAGGGCGCGCGCCTCGTGATCAACGTTCGCTGGAAGGCCGCCAACGCCTTGGCCAGGTTCTCCTCCGTTACACTCGGAGAGTCCTGTGGGAAGGCGGCGTCGAACAGCTCCACGTAGGTTGGATTCGCTCGCAACTTCGCCACGGCTAGCGCTGGTTTGAGGTTGAGCTCAACCTCGTTTTCGAGCGGATCCAACGCTTGCGACTCGAGCGAAGGACGCCGACCGTCCCAAAAGTAGGAGTCACGAAACACGACATTCCAGAGGGTTGGCGCGTTGCGGGTTGTCTGATGGGGACCATCCCGCCCGGGCCCCGTGGGCCCTTCCCCCTCGACACCAACCGAGAGGGCAAGCCCATCCGAGAATCCCCATTGCTCGCTGTGACAGGTTGCACAGGCGGTGCGCTCGTCACCGCTGAGGATCGGGTCGTAGAAGAGCAGCAGTCCGAGCGACACCTTCTCCTCGGTCGTGGGGTTATCCAGCGGCTCGATCACGAGCGGAAAGGCCTGATAGTCCCAGGGGAGTGGCGGCCCTTCGTACGGCAGCACGGCAGGCTCCTCGGTACAGCCCGAGAGCGCCGCACTGAGTACCACGCCCGCGACGGTACGACGGTCGAACTTCACGGCAGCACGATCGCCGGCAGCGGCTCCCGATCGCATTCAAACGGAGTGGTGTCCGTCGATTGATTGGCCTCGATACCGATGTTGGCGATGCCGTTGAAGTTGCGGAACGTCGGAGGCATCGCTGAGAGACAAATCTCGGCCGAGCCTTCCGTCTTCTCAACGCCGTCCCAAACCACGTTCTCAAGCGGATTGGCTGGCAACGTGGAGAGCGGCTCAAACGGCATCGCGCCGTTGTTGGTGAAGGTATTGCCGTAAACGTACAGCCCTTCGGGATCCGGATCCGTCAGCGGATCTTCATCAACGTCGGGGAGCAGCAAGCCCAGCGTCGTGAACGAAACCACGATCACGCTGGTGCTGTCGTTGTCATAGATGTTGTTGTCGCGGATGTGGGTCTCGTCTGCAGAGAGCACCAACACTCCGATACCCGGCGGTACGGCCGCGACAACCGTGCCGTTCTCAGCGAAGTTCTCGCGATTGTTGTCGTAGATCTCGTTGTCGTGGATGTCGCAGTTGATGCCGTCCTTCTTCTCGAGGTTGGGCAGCGTGAACACCAGCACGCCGGCGGAATTGTCATAGGCCTCATTCTCGTAGACCTCGGCGTCGGTCGAGTTCTCGATCTCGATGCCCGCGACGTTGGCGTACACCTTGTTGCGACGAACGATGATGTTCTCGGACTGACCGACGTACGCTCCGGCGTCGGCTGCACCCACGATCTCGCAGTCCTCGATCAGGACGTTTTTCGACTTGACGGGGTAAACGGCGTAAGCGCCGTTCTCAGTAACCGAGCCCGCATCCCAGAAGACCTTTAGATCGCGGAAGGTGACGCCGTCTGCGCCGGTTACGACGATGCCGTTGCCAGGGGTGTTCTTCACAGTGAGTTTCTCGACCGTAAAGCCGTCGCTGGTGGCCGTTAGACCGTCATCTCCGCCGGTTTGGTTTGCGAAATCCAGAATCACGTCGTCTCGAGAAGCGCCAACACCGCGGACGGTGAGATTCGGCTTATCCACCGACAGTTCATTGGTCAGGTTGTAGGTGCCGGGACACAGACAGACTGTCTCTCCGGAGTTCACACCCTCGATGAAGGCCGCCTGCAAGGTTGTGGTGTCGTCCTCCGTCGGCCCCAGTGCGAGGTCACAGCCACTGAGATCGAGGCCTTCACAAGCTTGTGGCGTGCTGCCACCGCCGCCCGAGCCTCCCGCTCCACCGGCTCCGCCAGAGCCACCGGAGGAGGAGCTATCTCCGCAAGCAACGAGCAACGAAAAAACGGAGGAGACCAAGAGGGAAAGCGTGGGCGTGCGCATAGGCAGCCAGATTAACATGTCCGCGAGACCACGATGGCCAAGGTATTGATTCTGGGCGCAGGAATGATGGGCACCGCACTCGCGCAACCACTTTGCGATCGCGGACACGAGGTACGACTCGTCGGCACCTGGAAGGATGCTGAACTGGTTGCCGGTATGAAGGCGGACCGCGTCCACGCTCGGCTCGGCACCAAGCTTCATGACAACGTCAGCGTGTGGAGCCACGATGAGTTACCCGCCGCGCTGCAAGGGGTGGAGGCCATCGCGCTCGGGGTCAGCTCGGCAGGCATAGGATGGGCTTGCGAGGTCTTGACCGCACAACTCGATCGCGCGCTACCCATCTTCATGATTACGAAGGGGCTCGAGCTGCACGGGCCCCAGCTGCGCACCCTGCCCGACGTAGTGGCAGGCTCCTTCACGGGGACGCTGCGCGACTCGCTTCACCCCGCCGCGATTGCTGGCCCGTGCATAGCGGGCGAGCTCGCTCGCTGCGTTCCCACCTGCGTCGTTCTCACCGGGCGCGATGAGAGCACCAACCGTTGGCTGGTCGAGCTGCTTCAAGGGCCGTATTACAAGGTCTTCCCGACCACCGATGTGATCGGGGTCGAAGTTTGCGCCGCGTTGAAGAACGCGTTTGCGATGGGCATCGCCTTCGCCGAGGGAATGCATAAGAAGGCTGGCGGCAGTTCGGGCAGCGTCGCTATGCACAACCTGGAGTCGGCGGTCTTCGCGCAAGCCTCGCTCGAGATGCGCTGGCTGACGCGAGCCCTAGGCAGCACCGGCGACAGCGCTGTTGGACTCGCAGGCGTTGGCGACCTGGACGTGACGACCAACGGTGGTCGCACCGGACGCTTCGGGAGGTTGCTCGGCGAAGGCTTGAGCGTAGAGCAAGCGATCGTGCGCATGGACGGAGCAACGCTGGAGTGCCTCGAGATCCTGCGAGTGGTCGAGCAGGCCTTTGAGGCACGGGCCTTCGGCGCCGCACAGCGGGAACAATGCCCACTGCTGTCCCACTTGATTGAGGTGGCGCTCCATCAACAACCGGTTGAACTACCGCTCGAGCGCTTCTTCGCCACGGAACTTTCACGGTGAGTTTCGTTCTTGGCGTCGACGTCAGTACCAACGCGGCAAAGGCGATCGTGGTGGGAGCGGAAGGCCGGATTAAGGCTGAAGGTCGAGCCGAATTCAAAACAGAGAACCCTTGTCCCGGCGGATTCGAACAGAACGCCGAGGATTGGTACTCGGCGCTGATGCAGGCCTGCAAGCAGGCGCTCTCCACGCTCGCTCCAGCAGAGAGCGCGGCCGTAAAGGCCATGGCTATCACGCACCAGCGCGAGACGTTCGTCTTCTGCGACCAACACGGCACGGTGCTGGGGCCAGCCATCGTTTGGATGGATGAGCGTGCCAAACGCGAAGTTGAGACGGTCGTTGCGATCTACGGTGCCGAGGCGTTGGGCCGCATCAGCGGCAAGCCGCCCTGCGTAACGCCGTCGCTCTACAAGATCCGTTGGGCATTGCAGCAGCTTGCGCCTGAGCGGACCCCGCCGGGCCTTCGAGTGCTCGACGTGCACGGCTTTCTCACGCACAGATTGACCGGTGCGTGGGGCACCTCGTTGGCGTCCGCGGATCCCCTGGGGCTCGTTGATCTGGCTGCGCGCGACTACTCGAGCATGCTGCTTGAAGCCGCGCGACTCGATCCCAGCAACGTGGTGCCGCTTTTCGCCCCAGGCGCGGTGATCGCACCTCTTACGCGAGCCGTGGCCACGGAGCTCGGGCTCGCTGATGACGTAGTGATGGTCGCGGGAGCGGGCGATGGCCAAGCGGCCGGCTTCGGCGCCGGTGTGCTGACCGAGGACGCGCTGTATCTCAACCTTGGCACCGCTCTCGTGGGCGGAACTCCGTCACGAAGCTATCGCTCGAGTCGCGCATTTCGCACGCTGTTCGCAGCGGATGGGGATGGCTTTCTATGCGAGATGGATCTGAAGGGCGGCACGCTCACGCTGGATTGGCTTTGTGATCGTGTGCTCAAGCGCACCGGTGAGACACGCTCACAGGTGCTAGCCGCGCTCGAGCTTGAATCGTCTGAACTGAAGCCAGGAGAATGTCCGCTGGTGCTCCCCTACTTCGCCGGCGTGATGAACCCGCATTGGAACGATTGGGCCTCTGGCGCGGTGTTAGGGCTACGGGCCGATCACGGGGCAGCCCACCTCTATCGCGGTATTCTCGAGGGCCTCGCCTTTGAACAACGGCTGGCGCTCGAGGCGCTCGAGGTTGAGCTCGGCATGCGCAACAACGTCTTCGTGACGGGCGGAGCCAGTCGTCGCGACAGTGTGATGCAGCTGCTCGCGGATGTTTTGGGCCGACCAATCGTACGTAGTAGCGCGGAGGAGACCACAGCCTTGGGCGCTGCCATGCTCGCCGCGCCACGCGCTGGATTGAGCGCGACAGCGGCCGACGCTGCGCGCGCGTGGACGAAGGATGCGCGCGCCAACACCAAGCGATTTGAGCCCGGCCCGCGGGCGATCGCGTACGACCGCCTGTATCACTCGGCCTACAAGAGCTGCTACGCGACGCTCGCGTCCCTCTTGCAAACGCTCTCGGACCTAAGGGACTGAGCGCTCAGCCGTCACAGAAGGCGAGGTCGCTCGTATCGCAACCCTCGACGCGAACAGCGTTGTCCCGGCAACTGAAGACCGCATCGGCAGCAACGCAGTCCCAAAAGGACTTGGCTGCATCGGAACAACTCGTTGGCGGCAAGCACTCGGAGAAAAGCGTGTCGCAACCAAGTTCACAGCCGTTGATTTCCACGCGAGCGCAGAACTGTTCACATTGAGGTAAAGCAACCTCGTCTGTGCTGGATTCAACCACCGAGGCGAGGCCCTGGAGGGCGTCACAGCGCTCTTCGCAGAGAGTCTGCGAAGAGCGGCACTCGCCGAGCTCGCAGGTTGTATCGAGCACGGCTGATCCATCATTGCACAGGCAGGCAGCCGTTGGACAACCATGGCCTGAGCCGCAGGCCTTCGGATCCACAGCGTCGAACACCGACGTCCCTCCGCAGCTCTCGGCCAATGGCGCGATAGCGAGCAAGGCCGTCAATGCGAACCAGCGCTGGTGAATCCTCAAACGTTCACCGGTGCAATGCCTGGAAGATCCATGTGCTTCTTCTTCTCTTCATCTCGATTGAGGTTTGCGTACTTCGCCTCGATCTTCTCAACGTCAATCTTGAGGATGCGCCCCCACAGGCTCCACACCAGTCCGAAGAAGTTCTTGTGACACTCCTGCTGAACCTTGGCGTCGTAGTAGGGATACGCCGCCTCGTGGAAGCTGCGCAGGTTGTACCAAGGGATACCGGGGAACTTGTGGTGCTCGTTGTGGAAGCTGACGTTGTTCCAGAGGAAGTTGAGGAAGTGGTGGTCGATGGCGTACGTGCGTGACCCGTATGCGTCCTCGCCCGGCTCCATCTCGAAGTGCTCGATCATCGAAGTGGTGCTCGCAAGGATCGTCCCGAGGATGAAGGGCAACCCAAACACGAAGAACGTCACGTAGCCGGGCAGCGAGTAGAACAGGAACCCGACGACACCCCAGAAGCCCAATAGCTCGAGGTTCATCCGGACCTTCTGCCAAGCCGTGAGCCGCGCCGTGTAGCGGAACATCTGGAACAGGAAGTAGATCGGGTAGGCGAAGGTGTAGACCGCCAACATCAACAGACGCGCAGCCACGGGGTTCTTCGTGTAGTCGGTGACCACGAAGTTATCGACGTCGGGATAGGTGTTGGTGATGCGGTGATGATGGAGGTGGTAGTTCGAGTAGATCGTGTAGCTCATGCCTGTCGGCGACCAGCACAAGAGACCGAACCAGTACGAAGCAACCTTCGACTTGAACACCGTCCCGTGAACCGAGTCATGGGCAACCGCCCCCAGCCCACGAATCAGGTTGGTAACGAGCAGGGAGACGAGGACGCCAAGCGCCACCTTGATGCCAAGGTGGAAGTTCTGGGTGTGAGCCCAGTTCAGCAGAAAGCCGCTGCCGATCCACAGCCCAAAGTGGAGGGGCACTTTGTAGATGTAGATTGGGTTGCGCTTGTAGGCAGCCTGCAGAATCTCCCGGGGAACGTCATCCATTGCGGCCATGAGCTACTCCGAGAGGGACCTTAGTCCAGCCATTTGGCGAAGTACAAGCACCCGTGGAGGGAGCTTCTCTTGACGTCTAAACACGCTGCGTAGGGTCTTTCGCGCTCAGGGCGTGATAGCGTGGCCTGGCATGCTCACACTATGCATCGACGTCGGGGGAACTGGAATCAAGGGCAACGTCTTCACGGAGACAGGCGAAGCGAAAGGAGAACGGATTCGGCTGGAAACGCCTCGTCCTGCGACACCTCAAGCTGTGTTGCAGACGGCGCTGACTGTCGCACGGGGTCACGCAGCCTTCGACCGGGTCTCTTGCGGCTTTCCGGGGGTGGTTGAAGACGGTGTGGTGATGACGGCGCCCAACCTGGATGGGGACTGGGGCGGCTTTGAGCTTCAGGCCGCCCTGGAGACGCACCTGGGCAAGCCAGCGCGCGTTGCCAACGACGCCGACGTGCAAGGGCTTGCCGTGATCGAGGGGAAAGGCGTGGAGCTGGTGCTCACGCTGGGCACTGGCCTGGGCAGCGGGCTCTACATCGACGGCCACTGCGTGTGGAACCTCGAGTTTGGTCATCACCCGTGGAACACAAACGAAACCTACGAGGACCGTGTGGATGAAGCGGCCCGCAAGGAGATCGGCAACAAGAAGTGGGCGAAGCGAGTGCTGGCCATCCCCGCGCGACTCGCCCCCATCTTCAACTATCGCCGCCTCTACCTTGGGGGCGGCAACGCATCGCGGCTCTCGCAAGCCGACTTTCCGCCCAATGTGCAGCTGATCGACAACACGGCGGGCATGCTCGGCGGCCTTAAGCTCTGGTCGCTCGGGTAAGCCACAGCCGGACGATTGGGGCGAGGTTCCTCGCCCCAATCACGCTCACTCCACGGTGACCGTCTTTGCAAGATTGCGCGGTTGATCGACGTCGGTGCCTTTGAAGTCAGCGACGTAGTACGAGAGCAACTGCAGCGGGATCGACGTGATGAACGGCGAGAGCAACGGATCCACCTTGGGTACGTAGATCACCTTGTTCGCAATCGCCCCGATCTCCGAGTTGCCGCGCGTAGCGATCGCGATCACCACGCCGTCTCGCGCGCGAGCCTCCTGCACATTGCTAGCGATCTTCTCGTAGGAGCGATCATCGGGCATGACCGCGATCACCGGCATGTTCGCGTCGATCAGGGCGATCGGCCCGTGCTTCATCTCGCCAGCGGCATAACCTTCGGCGTGGATGTAGGAGATTTCTTTGAGCTTGAGCGCACCCTCGACGGCGATCGGAAAACTGACTCCGCGTCCGAGGAACAGAGCGCTGTGCGAACTCGCCAGCGGACGCGCAAGATCTCGTACGAGGTCGTCGAGCGCGAGGGTGGCTCGCATGTGATGCGGCAGCTCCACCGTGTGCTGCAAAAGTTCCTGCGCCTTCTCCTTGCTGAGCTTGCCGTTTCTTCGCCCCAGGTACACCGCAAGCAAAAGACAGGCGGCCAGCTGGGTGGTGAAGCACTTGGTGGAGGCAACACCGATCTCGGGCCCCGCGTGCGTGTAAAACGCTGCTCCAGCCGCACGCGGAATGGCCGAATGAATGACGTTGGCGATCGCGAGTAGCTGCGCGCCCTTCTCTTTGGCCACTTTCAGAGCAGCCAACGTATCGAGCGTTTCTCCGGACTGGGAGACGGCCACCACCAGATCGGTAGGGCCGATCACGGGATCTCGACCAACGAACTCACTCGCGAGCTCGCACTGCGAAGGAATCCCCGCGAGCGACTCGACCAACTGACGACCGTAGAGCGTCGCGTGACTGCTGGTTCCGCAGGCAATGAAGTAGACGCGCTGCACCTTTGCCACCGTCGCTTCGTCGAGCCCGATCTCGCTGGCGATGACGTCTCCGTTGGCTAGATCCACTCGCCCGCGCAGCGTGTCTTCGATCGCCCGCGGCTGCTCGTGAATCTCCTTCAACATGAAGTGCTTGAAGCCACCCTTTTCGGCCTGTGCAGCGCTCCATGTGATGGTTCGAGGCGCACGCTCGACCTTTTTGCCGTCGAGGCTCTCGACCTGAATGCCGTCAGCCGTGAGCAGGCCGACCTCGCCGTCCTCCAACAGCAAAACGCTGTTGGTGTAAGGGAGCACCGCGGGGATGTCGCTGGCGGCGAACATTTCGCCGTCACCGAAGCCGATGACCAACGGGGAAGCGTTTTTCGCCACGACGATCCGGTCGGGCTGCCGCTGGTCAATCACCGCAACCGCGTAGGCGCCGTGGACCTGCGCGAGTGCGCGCTTGACTGCAACGAACAGGTCGTGGCCAGCCTTTGCTTCGCGGTGGATGAGATGCGCCACCATCTCGGTGTCGGTGTCCGAGGAAAACTTCACGCCCTCGGCGGACAGCTCTCGCTTCAGGGCCAGATGGTTCTCAATGATGCCGTTGTGCACGAGAGCGATCGGCCCGGCTACGTGCGGGTGTGCGTTGACCTCGGTCGGGCGGCCGTGAGTCGCCCAACGCGTGTGTCCGATGCCGGTCGTGCCCTTGAGCGGCCGTTCGCGCAGCGCAGCGACGAGATTTCCGAGCTTTCCCACCGCGCGCACGACCTCGATCGGGCGCTTCTCGCTGTCCGACCGCACCAGCGTGGCCAAGCCAGCTGAGTCATAGCCGCGGTATTCCAACCTACGGAGCCCATCCACCAAGAGGTCCGCACATTCCTGATTGCCGACGTAGCCAACGATGCCGCACATGAGCAGGAAGCTAACACGGGAATCACGCCGCGCGTCAGCGACGATCTTAAGGCGACGTTACTCGGATCGCGGGGCGCGACCCTCAGCCTCCGACTCCTCCTTCTTGGTCGCCTCGTCTTCGCCGCGCACCGTCCGTGGAGCCTGCTTTCCAATAATTTCGGGACTTGCGGTGGGGGCGGGCAACGCCGTGAAGGCAGCGCGAGCCAACGTGGGCTGCCCAGGCCAGGCGAACGTCGTGTTGAGCAAGCCCGCATGCCGAGTGACGGTTGGTAGCGCGACGTCCTGCAAATAGAGACGCTGCTGATGGCTGAATTGATAACGCAGCTCCAACCGCATCGGCACGCTCGCCGGTACCCAGCCCACGGCGGCATCCCCAAGCCACGCGCCAGTTGGCGGACCGAACCCCTGCGGTCCGAGGAAAGAACGATTCACGCTGGCTCCGACGGTCCCCGATAGATCGAACCCCTTGGGCAGGAGGTAGGAGGCATTCACGTTTCCTGCGTCATTCAGGGTGACCTGAGCCAACAGGACGTTGGGCGTCGCATCGTGCGTGTAGCCAATCGACAGCGTTGCCGATGGCAGCGTGTAGGTAAACGCGAGGTTACCCACGGGGTGCACCACTACCGGCACGTCGGTCGTCGGATCGTAGCCGGCAATGACGCCCGCTCCCACCGAGCTGGTTGCGTCCTCGCTGAACTGGTGAGTCCAGGTAGCGCGCGCACGGTGCAAAAATTGATACGTTTGCTGCCCCTGAACATCGCCGAGGTCGGCGGTTCTTCCACGTTGAAAGTCGTTGCTCTGATCAAACGAGAGCTGGTTGATCAAAAAGCGCTTGTTGAGGGCGAGCGCAATTGACCCCAAGGCTGTGCTGGTGTCGGCGCCCTCGGGCACCAAGGTGTAGACGTATGACCCCGAAAGCGACTGGGTGAAGGTTGTGGTCTCGGACAATTCGGTCGAGAACCCAAGCCCGCCGCCACCGCTGAGCATGATGTTGTTGTTCCCCGCGTTTGGCTGCGGTTGCCCCGCCGCCGCAGGAGCCAAAAGCTGAAGAGCCGCGGCAGTTGCCTGTGTTCCGGCTAAGCTGAAGGTCATTTCCGTGACTTCAGAGACGGGCGTTCGAACCCCGTAGCTCAACCCGTTCGAGTAGTTATTGGCGTCGGAGTTGAGCAGATTGAACGTATAGCCGAAGGCGTACGCCAGAGTGTGCGTCGTCCCCGGCGTTTCAAGTTGAAGGCGCACGGACGGAGCGATGCTGCCAAAGCCGTCCGCTTGGGGTCTGACGACGTCGAGCCCGGCGTCCGCCTCGGGCGTCGGAGTGTTGGCGACGTTGTCCGTGACCCCGATGGTCCCCGTGACGCTTAGGTCAACATCGGCAGCAACCTGGGCGTACGCGCTCTGCGAACCCGCCATAGCGAGCGCCACGCCCCACCCATGCACTTGAACCAGAAATCGCGCCACGAGCCTTCTGTGCTAGCATGCCTTTGCTTCCGCGAGGCTACTGTCGTTAACTTTCCCGTGGTCCGAGAGTTCACAGCCGTCACCGAGATCAACGAAGTCCTGCAAATGATGGGGCAGTCTCGGCGCGCCGTCGGTGCCGAGGAACTGCTGACCATCGATTCCGAGTCTGCCCGCGTCGCGCGGGAACTCAAGCACATGGGGAAGCGCACCATCGGGCTCCTCCCCGCCGATACCCACGTGGACGTGTTAGGCGCCGGAGAGAAGCTCGGTCGAGCCCTAGCCTTCGTGACCGGCTCGCTGGTCGCGTTGTTCGACCCGGAACGCAAGAGCCTCCCGACGAACACAGCACCCAAGGGCATCTTCAGCTCCGCGATGGGTTCTGGCATCGTGTGCTTGGCGCCGGGCGAGCGCGCGCCGGCTGGCGACAAAGTCCGCGCAGTCAACCAGCTGCTCGACTTCGTAACCCCCGAGCGACCAGGCCTGCGTGCTGTGCTCGTGGATCTTTCTGGTTGCGCCTGGCCTGGAGAGTTTGCCTCGGTATTGAACCTGATCGACGGCGTGATCGTCCTCGGGAAGGCTGGCAAGACGAAGCAGGGGGACATCCTTGCAAGAGCCAAGCAACTGCCGCCGGAGCTGCTTCTGGGCGTTCTGCTCGTTGAACACTAACGCTCGTCGGCAGCCGATGTGATGCCAACTCTGCCTTGCTATGTTCGCCGTTCTCCCTGTCTCGCCCTAGGAGCCGCATGCAGATCTTCCGCTATCTCCAGCAAAAGCAGATTCACCTTTGGGGTCCCAGCTACCTGAAACACGCCTTGGTGCACCAGCGAGAGGCCGCTCGCACCAGCGGGACCCGGCATCTTCTGTTCGCGATCTGCGACCACTGGGAGCCGCTATTTGCTGGGGTCACCGACGCACAGGCGGACGCCCGAGTCGCAACCTGGCAAGAGCAATATCCAAAGGCCTTTAGCCAATACCGCGACGCGGATGGCAACATGCCCCAACACAGCTTCTTCTTCCCAGGAGAACACTACCGAGCGCGCTGGCTGGAGGCGCTGCGGGAGATGGCGCAACAAGGCTGCGGGGAGGTCGAGCTGCACCTGCATCACGACGGAGACACCCGAGCCAGCCTAGCGGCCGACGTGCGTCGCTATGTCGATAGCATTGCCAGTCACGGTCACTTTACGCGGGTCGATGGTGCGCCCAAGTTCGCCTTCATTCACGGCAACTGGTGCCTCTCGAATGCTCGCCCCGACGGCCGCTATTGCGGAGTCGACGACGAAGTGGACCTGCTGCACGAGCTTGGCTGCTACACCGATATGACGTTTCCAGCGCCGGAGGACCGCTCCCACCCGCGCACCGTCAATCAGCTGTTTTGGCCGACGGGAGATCTCAAGCGGCGCCGCGCCTACGAAGACGGAGAGCGTTCACGCGTGGGCAAGAGCTACGACGACCGCATGCTCTTCATTACCGGGCCGAACGGCTTCTATGTCGACGGTGGGCGCCCGAAGATCGAATTTGGTGCGCTCATGGCCTCGAATCCGCCTTCAGACAAGCGCGTAAAGCTGTGGGGAGATCTTGGAATTTGTGTGGATGGCCGCCCCGAGTGGACCTTCGTCAAGTTGCATACCCACGGGGCTCCCGAGAAAGAGGCTGAGACTTTGCTGGGTGACAAGGCCAAACGAATGCATGAAACCTTGGCCAAGCTCTACAACGACGGCACCCGCTGGAAGCTCCACTACGTCACCGCGCGTGAGCTCTTCAACATTGCAAGGGCCGCGATGGATGGCCATTGCGGAGATCCCAACGACTATCGTGACTACGTCTTCGCCAAACCGCCGTGCCGCGCCGAGGGTGGCTGAAAGCCCGCGATGGAAGCCTATCCGCTTCGCTATGCAACCCGGGACGCGCTAGCAGCCCTGCCATGGTTCTCCGAGCACCACGGAGAAGTCGTGGTCTCCGACAGCAGCATCGGCCCGATCATTGACGTGCATACGCACTACGCGTTGCCTTCACTCAAAGCCTCCCACATCGATCTGCACGCAAGTCACTCGGATTCGCAGCTGCTGCTCGGCCGTTGCTGCGCGCATCACCTCGACGTCTACGCGAACCAGTGTTTCACAAAGGTCGAACTTCAGGCCATGCTTCGCGAGCTGCTACGCGGTGGCGTTCGGGGCAAAGGCTTACGGCAGTATCACACGGCGCCCAACCTCGCCCGCGACATGCAATCGATGGGCGTCACGCACTCAATCGTACTCGGCATTGATATGCCCGTCCCAACACAACATGTCGCGCGGACGCTCGCCACAGCCAGGGACCGTACCGACGTCACGGGCTATGGCAGCGTTTACCCTCGCTCGCTCCATGTGAAGCACAAGTTCGAGGAGCAGCTTCACCTCGGCTCGCGCGGCGTGAAGATCCACCCACCCAATATGTTCATTCGCCCGGACCACCCAAAGGCCATGCAGATCTACGGATTGTGTGGTGAAGCCGGGGTGCCTGTCTTTTGGCATTGTGGGCCAGCGGGGATCGAACCCAAGCTAGGCGCATATTGTGGCCAGGTGCGCTTTTATGAGGCAGCACTCAAGGCCCACCCGAAAACCACATTTGTACTGGGCCACTCTGGAGCTACGCAACATTGGGAGGCCATTGGGCTCTACCGCCGCTACAAGAACGCCTACTTGGATATCTCCTGCATTTCGCTTGGCCAGCTGCGCGACGTGATTGACCACGGAGGGGACGACAGCCGCATCATGTTTGGCTCGGACTGGCCGTTTTATCATCCTATTTTGCCGCTGGCGAAAGTGCTCATTGCCACTGAAGGGCGGCCAGCGCTCCGGCGCAAGATTCTACATGACAATGCGGCGCGCATGCTCGAGGCACACCGGCCAAACCAGGGCTGACCGCAGGCGGTCAAAACCAATCGATCGCTGGTCCGGCGTGCCACTCGATGGCGATCCCACTTCGAGCGGCGACCCAATCTTGGCAAAGGTCGCATAGCTCCGTCCGGCTGAGCGGGTTGCGACCGAGACCGATCAAGAGTTCATGTCCCTGCGAGCTCTCACGCGCGTAGGGCCACGCCCGAACGTCCAAACGCCCGCTCTGCCGCAACAGGCGCAGGAGCGCGTTCATTCGGCCACGGACAAAACCGAGCAAGTCATCGGCTTGGTGTTGATTCGGTTGTGACGTAACGAGCTTCACGAGAGCCCACGCCGCATGCTGACGGTGCAACGGTGGCGCGCAGATCAACGAGCCGAGGGCGCTCTCGAGATCGACGGCAGACTCGACCACCAGCCAAGCGGCGTAGAGCTCGTCGGTCATGATTTGCAGACCACCTTGATCGATCTGTTCACTCAGCGAGCGGACGGGAGCCGTGGGCGTCAAGATCGTGATTGGTCCCTGGCTGCTAGATGGTTCGCCTCCGCCGAGGCTCACGGCCTCACGCCAGTCCTTCGCCGCCCACTCGGCGAAGAAGGCCTGGAGCAACGGCAGGGGCTCGGAGAGCGTGGTGCGCCGAACCGTCTCCGCTGCGAGCACCAACCAGCCCAACCCCGGTAGCCCTCCGAAAGGGGCACTCGCCAACCCCTTTGCTCGAGCACAGGCTTTGACCCAGCGCGCGAGTCGCACAAAGCGATGGAACTGAGGAGATGACAGTACAACTCCGAACTGATCGGCGTCCGAGCACGCGCTCTTTGCGATGGCGCCCGCCTCCCCATCGGAGCTGGCGACCGTGAGATCCACTTCGATCGGACCGCTCGCGCCCACGTGATACCGGAACTCAAAACCCGGTACGCGCGCGGCTATCACCGGGCGCAGCCGACTCACCCCGGCCAGCGAAATAAGCCGCTCGCGCAATTGCTCGAGCGTCCCTGGCGCGCCCGGCGTAACCAGGAGATCGAGATCGCTATCGGGTAACTCACAGCCGATGCGCCGTGAACCCGTTACCTCCACTTGGTGCTCCGGCAACTCGCTCGAGAGTTGTCGCAGCAGCGAAGCGGACAGGGATTGACCGGCTGGACGTTCCGCGGCGCCAAGTAAACAACGGCGCACGGCGCGGTCGAGGTTGCTGTTGGGGACGGCGATCGAGACCTGGTTGCGGCCCAACGCAACCGTCGACCGCACCTCCATCGGGCCATCTCCCCGTCTCGATAGCAATGCAAGCTGCGAGACGCAGGTTGCTTGCTGGCCGAGCGCGTGCTCCCACTCAGTTGCATAGCGGTCGGTGCTCACGCCATCGACTACGGCGCCCAACGTGAGATGGGGTTGGTAGAGCTCGCCTGCTCCTCGACCCTGGGAGCAGCGAGGAAAGACGGCCGCGAGACGCTGCCTGAGTTGCAACCAATGCGCAAGCGCAGCCCCCGCTGGGTCGAGCCACAAGGTCGTTGACGTCCGGTGCTCGAAACGCCGGACTCCGCCGAGCGTCGTGGGGAACGGCTCGAGCGTGCAAAGGGCTGCGCTGAGCAGCGCCTCGGCTTGCTCGAACAGCACCTCAGGCACGAAACCGAAGAGCACGTTCACATGCGCAGGCCAGCGCTCGAAGTGTGGGTCATGCTGCTGACGAATGCGTTGAATCGAAGCAGAGATCGAAGCCGGTGGCAGCCAACACAAGGCCGTAAAGACCGATGGCAGCGCTTGTTGAGCGGGCTCTTCGCTCTTCCGTTCGATCGCAGCCTGACGTGCTGGCTCAAGCTCTACGAGAAGACCAAAATGGTCGGAAAGGAATGGACCACCCGGGGTTATCGGTTCACAGCCCAACAAGGCGGCGGAGGAGCTTTCCAACGTGGAGCCGGAGAGCAGCGCTCGGTCCAAGCGCTTGGGCTTGCCGCTGAGGCTGTTGATGCGCGCCAAGTCGTTGCGACGAGGATCGAACGTGGGTGTTTGGTCATCTGGCCCGTGCACCTGAGACCAAGCATCCTTCCAACCCAAACGGGCAGCGAGCTGCGGGTCCTCATCATTGAAGTCGCCGAGACACACTACGTTCATATCGAGGGCGCCCAAACCACTGACCAGTTGAGCAAACTCGCGTTGGCGATGCCGCTCGGCCTCTTGCCGATGGTCACTGCTGAGATGGACCGTCGCTACGACCTGAGCCTCGGGCAAGTCCAACACCGCGGCGATGAGCCCCTTGTGAGCATCGAAGGGATGCACGGCTACCTCTCGGAGCGGAATGCGCGAAAGGAGCAACTGGCCGTAGCGCTCAACGTCCTCACCGAGAGGGCTGTCAGAGAGGCTATAGCGTGCACGGACCCAGCCCGCAGCTAGCAGCAACTCGAGTAGCGGACGCTCGACCTCCTGAAGCGCAATCACGTCGGCATCCAGCTGTTGTAGCGCCGATACAAGGTTAGGACGTCGGGTCGCCGACGAGAGCTGCTCGCTTCCATAGCGATCCCAGAGGACATTCCACGTAACGAGCCGCAACGGAGCGGACCAGGCCACACTCGAAGCGGTGGTGGCCGCCTGCGGCTGCCAACAGCCGCCGCTAAAGGTGAATGGCTGACGCGCCTCAAAGAACGGCGCAGTCAACCGGCGAACGAAGCGAACGCGGCCAGCTGCCGACTCGTCGAGCACGTCTCGGCCTGTACGGCGGTCCCATACAAGTTGCTCGTCTGCTTCAAAGAAGAGCACACGGTGCCAGGGCAAATCAGGCCCCGGCGTGAAGCTCGTAAAGGCCAACCGCTTTGGTCGAGCTGCATGCATATCGATGCCAACCACGAAGCGCGTCGGGTCAAGCCGCCGATCCCAGCGAATACGATGATAGATTTGCTCACTGGTTCTCATCTCGCACCGCCCTTCCTAGGTGAAAGGCCCACCGACCGTATCCTCGACGGAGCCGCCTTTACCAACTGACGAAAGGAGATCCACTTCGCCTAGAAACGGAGGCCGAAACGCAGAGTATTGGTCGCGCAGCACCCGCTCGGGGATGGGGTCCTTCCGTACGCGGTTACGACGCTCGAGCTCGTTTTGGTCTACAGCGAAGACGACGGCCTCGGTTAGCGCGCCCCAGCGCTCCGCGAACGATAGTGGCAAGCGGCGCTCGCGCGGAGAGAGGCTCGTAGCATCCCAGACGACAGACCGTCCTTGGCGCAAGAGCTCTTCCAAGCGAATGAGCGCAACTTGTAGCACCTCGGCGTTGGCGCTCTGGTCTTTGCGTGAGCCACGCTGCTCGCGCAGCGCATCGAGCGAGACCACCTCCGACTCTGGGAAGTTGTGGCGAGTTACCGTGCTCTTGCCGCTGCCAGCGGGGCCGACCATCAGCGTCAGCTGGCCCGGCGACTCTGCGCGCAACGTGAAGGTTGCTGCAACGGCTTGCTCCGCACTCCGCAGTTGACCTTCCACCCAGAGCATCCGAGCGGCTGCCCAGATCCGATAGGACAGCCTTTGAGGAAGCGCCCGCAGGGAAGGCGCTAGGTCGGCACGCAGCTCTTCGAGCGGATTGGTGTCCCAGAGTCCAGCGTCATTGGCAACTAGCCGGGACCACTCCACCTGCTCGAAAGCGGCGTCACTTGATTCGCACAGCCTCGCAGAAGAGGAGGCGAGAGCGTGCAGTACAGGCAAGCTGACCGAAAGCGAGAGCTGGCGCAGACCGCGCGGACGCCGCTCATCTGGGAAGCTCCGATGCAGCAAGGGGTAGAGCGCCAACAGATCCGAGCTGCGTCTGGCCACGCTCGCTCCCACCGGCAGTAGCAGGCTTCGCGCGAATGTTCGGGAACAAGGCCATAGTAACGCGGCTAGAACGCCCTCGAGGCGCTCCTCTCCAATGCAGCCTTGTGCGTCCAACTCGGATTGCATTGCTTGCAACAGCGGCGCCGTTCGCAGCTCCGTCTCGACGATTGGAGCTGATGGGTCGATCGCTCGAAACAGTGCCTCGGCGCCCTCACTTCGACCGCTGCGAACACTCCAAAGAGCGGCACCACGTCCCAACCGGTTCTCGACCACCGGCGCCAAGCGCCAATGTTCATGGGTCGTAACGTGGTTGGGACGAACCCACTTAGCGACCTTGTTGGCAAAGTCCGCGAACCGAAAGGCTCCGCTCGGACGTACGACGTACCCCTCACTGATAGAGGTCAGTGGCGAGAGCTTTCGCAACAACTTTTCATCGTAGATACCGCGATAGAGCAGCCGTGGAGTAGGAGCCCCAATCGATTTGCCGAAGGCGACAGTGGAGTCCCAATCGAGGCAAAAGTCGTTGTGCCATACGGAGAACAGATAGAACCAGCTCTCCAATTGGTCGTACGCAAGCGAATGGCGCGCAAAGACGTTCTCTCCGCAAACTCGGAACTCCTCCGGGATGCGAAGCCGAATGCGGTCGTGGAAAGCCTTCAGCCACGTCCTCGAAGGGTGGTGGGCTGAGTCCGGTGAGCGCGCATGCAGCCGGTCGCGATAGAGCGTTGTGTTCTCCCCATCGAGCTTCTCCGTGACCACGACCTCCATGGCTTGAAGCCCGCGCGCCGCGTCCCAGCGGATATCGTCGGCGCTGACCCCGGGCGACCAAGGCAGATGGGGAGTTCGGGGGTAGCGCGTCACCATAACAGCGCGACCAACGTCCCAGCCTCGAGCAACCTGACGAGCTACAACGCAAAGGGCATCCGCCAGGCAACACTGGTAGGCTCGAGGCGCTGGAATGGCGAACCTATTGCAACCCTTGCGCGTTGTCGGACGCTATTCGATCTACCAACCGTTTGCTTCTGGCGGAATGGCTACGGTCCACCTCGCCCATATGGCTGGCTCCGCTGGCTTCTCTCGGGTCGTGGCCGTCAAACGTATGAAGCAAGAGTTCGTTCACGACTCTTCCTTCGCCACGATGTTTCAGGACGAAGCAACGCTGGCTGCACGCGTTCTCCACCCCAATGTCGTAGCGACACTCGATGTCGTGCGGGACCAAGGGGAGCTGATGATCGTGATGGAGTACGTCCGAGGCATCGCGCTTCGGCAGCTCATGGAAGGCGCCTTCAATGGCGCTTATCGCATCCCAGTCGACATCGCGCTGACCATCATCGGTGGCGTGCTCGAGGGTCTACATGCGGCGCATACGGTGCGCGGAGACGATGGCAAGTTGCTCGGGCTCGTTCACCGTGACATCTCCCCGCCCAACATCCTCGTCGGACGTGACGGTGTGCCAAAGATCGTAGACTTTGGTATCGCCAAGGCCTTCAGCAAGCTGCACGTAACCGCCACTCATGAAGTTCGCGGCAAGCTCTCCTATCTGCCCCCTGAGCGGATACTCCAGCGGCCGTCGGATCATCGGGTCGACATCTTTGCTTGCGGCGTCGTGCTCTGGGAAATGCTCGCAGGCCGAAAACGCTATGTGGGAGCCAACGTCGGAGAGGTGGTCAACGCCATCTTGACCACCGACCCGCCGCTCTTGCACAGCTTGCGACCGGATGTTTCGAGCGAGCTTGACCGAGTGCTCCTGCGCGCGACAGCGCGCGAGCCCGAGGCTCGCTATGGCACCGCCGAGGCCATGTTGGCCGACCTCGAGCGAGTTGGTAGCTTTGCCAGCAAGCGCGCGCTGGCGCTTTGGCTCAGCGACGTTGCGGCGACGGTGCTCGGCGAGCATGAGGATCTCACGCGTAAGATCCGCGCCCAACACCGCGAGGTCGAGGAAGAGTCAGGCGCTCCGCTCGGATTTGAGCCGACGTTCGTCGAGCCGTTGCCTACAGAAGAGACGCGCACCTTGGTGCTCAAAGAGATGCCGCTGCGAAATGAGCCAGAGGTCGAGCCCGCGACGCTGGCCTTTCAATCACCACTCGCACGCTTTCCAGGGCCCGTTTCGGAGGACGAGATCGCGACCCGCACCCTAAAAAGGCAAACCGCCGCTGAGTCGTCACCAGTGGTGCGCAGCGGCCCCGTTGAGGCAACCATCCGTGCAGCGGGTGCCAAGCCTTACTGGGGCCTGCTGTTGGTTGGCTTGCTTGCGATCATCCTTGCGTTGGTAACCGCGCTTATTCTTCGCGCAGTTTCCGGCTGAAGGTTGCGAAAGCCCAGCGCTCCCCGCTACCCTCGAAACAAGCACCGACGTGCAATAGGAGAGGCGTGTTTCGTTCCGTTTGGCCGTGGTTGGTGATTACGCTCTTCGCGGCGTTTGGCACCGCACATCCGGTGTTGGCGGCGGACACGTCGCCAACCCACGCGCCAACCGCGCTCGAGAAGCTGGCCGCAGCCAAGAAATTTCGTTCAGCAGAAAGCGCCTACGCGAAGAAAGACTTCGCGCGCGCCGCGCTCGAGTTCGAAGAGTCGTACGCAATCGTCCCGCACCCCGACGCCCTGCTCAACGCGATCGTCGCTTGGGAGAGCGCTGGTAACGCGCTGGCTGCGGCCAAGGCTTGTCAGCGGCTCAAGCGCGATTCACCCATGACGGCCAACGCGCAAACAGCCGAGGAAAAGCTGAAGGGGCTGCTCACCCGGCTCGCGCAGATAAACATTTCGGTCGTTGGCGAGGCCTCCCAACTTCAGATCGATGCCATTGCAGTGGAGACGGGTGTCAGCATCGTCGAGCCCGGGGAGCATTTGATCACGGCAGGCCTCGCTGGTCAGCCATTTGAGAAGCGGGTCAACGTTGGTCCGGGTGGCACGCTGGACGTGGTCGTCCAACCTGATCCAGTTCAACCTGGAGGACAGTTACCCAAGGCACCTGGCGGGCCGACGTCGCAATGGGAGCCACCTCTGCACACTGCTTTTTTCACCAGTGCGGCCACCCTCACAGTTGCCTCTGGAGCTCTCTTGATTTGGAGCGGCATTGATACCCTGCAGACCAAGAGCGTCTTCGACCAGGCTCCATCTCAAGGCCTCTACGATGAGGGTCGAGCCAAAGAAGTCCGTACGAACGTGCTGATTGGGACGACCTCGGTGCTCGCCGCACTGACGATTGTTTCTGGAGTGTTCACCGATTGGGATGGCAAGCCGGCGGTGGTTACGGCCGTGGTTGCGCCCGGAATGCTCACAGCTCAACTGCACTTCGTCACGCCATGATCCCGGCGGCGCGACCCTCCTCTTCGGCTTCAGCTACTGGCCCGACGGGTCCCCCTTGGGGCCCGCCGACACCAACCGGTAGTCGGTTGGATGCAGCAAGCAGTGGAGAGGTCGTTGGCCGCTATGAGCTGCTACTGGAACTCGCCTCAGGGGGAATGGGTTCGGTTTACCTCGGTCGGCAGCGCGGAGCTGCGGGCTTCGAACGGCTCGTAGCGATCAAGCGAATGCACAGGCACTTGGTGCAGGATCCCGAGCTAACCGCCGCTTTCCATGAAGAAGCGCGCATCGCTTCGCTGATTCGCCATCCCAACGTGGTGACCGTGGTGGACGTTTACGAGCAGAGCGGTGAACACCTGCTGGTGATGGACTACGTGGATGGAGTCTCGATCGCGAGTCTGCACCAAACCGCGCGTCGGCTCGGACTCAAGCTGCCTCGGCCGGCGGCCCTGCGAATTGCGGTGGAAGCGCTACGCGGCTTGCACGCAGCACACGCACTGACGGGGCTCGATGGGCGGCCGATGATGGTTGTGCATCGGGATGTCAGCCCGCAAAACATCCTCGTCGGCGTCGATGGCTCGGTCAAGCTGACGGACTTCGGCATTGCGCGCGCCCTCGAGCGCAACGTACGCACTGGCACCGGCGAGATCAAAGGCAAGTTGCGCTACATGTCGCCGGAGCAGGCGATGGGCAAACCGATCGATGGTCGCAGCGATATCTTCTCGCTTGGGATCGTACTGTGGGAGATGTTGGTCGGCGAGAAGCTATACGAAGCGCCATCCGACCTCGAGATGTTGAGGCTCGCAGCCGATGCACAGATTGCAGCTCCAAGTCAGAGAGACCCAAGCATACCTCGTGAACTCGATCAGCTCGTGATGCGAGCGCTGCAAGCGAACCCACAAGCGCGTCCTAGTTCCGCTGGCGAGTATGCAGACTGGATTGAACGCTGGCTTTGGACCAGCGGGACGACGTGCAGCGCGGCTGACGTCGCTGGAGTGGTTCAGCATCTGCTCGGTGATCGCGTGGCGAGCCGAAGAGCCGTTGCGCTCGAGATCGTGCAAGGTAAACGCGCACCCGAGATCCGTGGCGTCGTACCTGGGCATGGGGTCACACCAGCCACTTCGTCGCTTGGAGCGCAATCAGCACCTGCGCGACGCGGAACGTCGAAGCTCATCGTTGGCGCGATGGGCGCGCTGGTGCTCGGGGTAGGTGGCGGCGTGGCGATCTTCCTGCAGACCGCGCCGTCCCCTAGCCGTGTTGGAGAGCCATCGGCGCTGGTGCTGCCGGAGCAACCCTCAGCGCGCCCCGACGCCACGTCGCTGGTCCAGGTCCAGGTCGCGACGACGTTGGCGTTGCTCGAGATCCGGGGCGATGGCGTTTCGGACGTCAAGTTCACTGGGGAAGGAGCGTCGTTTTCGCTGCCGAAGGGTTCCCAGCCGATCCGTGTGCAGTTCGAGTTTACGGGTGGTCTGGTGGTCGAGAAGACCGTCACACCGCTGGCCAACATGGCGTTGCGCCTAGCGACCGATGCAGCTCCAAGCGCCACTGCATCCAGCTCCCCATCGAGCGCTCCGTCCGCCAAACGGCCCCCGCCGAAAGGGGGCCCTCCGGCTGGAGGGTTGCGGCCACTGCCAAGCGCTTTGCGGCCTGAGCCACCCTAGTTCCCAACGCCAGCCTACGAGCTTATGATCCGCCTGCGATGATGTTGTCCGTTCTCCAGGAGGTAACCGAGAAGCTGCTCGACGAGGTTGGCGGGCCATCGTTGGTTGCCATGTGGGACGGTGGGAACATCGTGCGCAATTTGCCGCCCGAAGGAGCGTTCACGATCGGACGAGCACCGGATTGCGACATCGTCATCGATCACAAGTCGATCTCGCGAAAGCATGCGGTTCTCTTTCTCGGTCGCTCACTCGAGGTGGAAGACCAGGGGAGTTCCAACAAGACCAAGATTGGCGGTGTCGCCATCGCGCCAGGTAAGCGCATCCAAGTACCTTGGCGGGAACCGATCGAGGTTGGAGGGGCCATCGTTGTCGTGCGACCTCCCAAAGGCCTCGACGAAGGGACCAATGCAAACGTTGGTGTGAGCATGAAGCTCGACGCCGACCGGCTCGTTGAATTGGTGGCCAAAACAGAGATGTCGGTCTTGTTGCTCGGCGAGACAGGCTC
The DNA here is from genome assembly GCA_044376115.1 of Polyangiaceae bacterium. GTDB lineage: Bacteria > Myxococcota_A > Polyangia > Polyangiales > Polyangiaceae > Xiheicaenibacterium. The sequence continues at coordinate 139,621 of JBILLK010000017.1, forward strand.
CGGAAAGGGGTATGCCGCCGAGCAAATTCATCGCAAGTCGAAGCGGGCGGCGGGACCGTGGTTGCACCTCAATTGCGCTGCGCTGCCTGCTCACCTTTTGGAGGCGGAGCTATTTGGTTATGAGCGCGGCGCCTTCACAGGTGCGAATCAGGCCAAGGAAGGGCTCCTTGAGGCTGCGGCCGGAGGCACTGTCTTCCTCGATGAGGTTGGCGAGCTTCCCCTCCCTGTCCAAGCCAAGTTGCTCATCGCGCTCGAGCACCGCGCAGTGATGCGACTGGGCGCGCTCAAGGCGCGGCCGATCGATGTTCGCTTTATCGCTGCAACCAATGCCGCCATTGATGAGGCGCGTGGGAGTGAGACCTTTCGACGAGACCTCTACTATCGGCTCGCCGGTATGCCGATCACGGTGCCGCCGCTTCGAGCGCGCAAGGCAGAGATCCCGGCGCTGGTCGCAAAGTTTCTGTCGGAGGGCAGCCAGCGCCTCAATCGCGCTGAACCCGTCCTAACAAAGGACGCGCTGGCTCGACTCACCAACTACGCTTGGCCTGGGAACATTCGCGAGTTGGGGATGGTGATCGAGCGGGCCTTACTTTGGGCCGGAGACACGCTGGAAGCGCATCATCTCAATATTGGTCTCGGCTCGGAGCCAACACCAGAGCCCCCGGCCCCCAGGGCCGACGCGCCGACAACCTCACCGTCTGCTCTTGAGCGCCCGCTGCAAGACGACCTTCGAGAGGTAGAGAAAAAGCGCATCCTGGCTGCGCTCGATCAGTGTTCGGGGAACCAATCGAGGGCCGCCAGTATGCTGGGAATTGCGCGCGGGACCTTGATCAGCCGCATGAACGAGTTCGGCCTACCGCGACCACGCAAAGGTTGAACGCGCCGCGCTACTCGAGCAGAACGGCACCGAGGAAGGTGGCAATGCCGAGAGCGGAAACGGCTCGACGGAACTTCTTGGTGTCGGAGCGTCGGCTCACCGCCGACATGACGAAGCCGTCTACCGAATCGGAGATCAGATTGACGTCAGCGCTCTCGAGCACGGGCGAGGTATCCACGACGATGTAGTCGTAGCCAGCGTAGCGCAGCCGATCGATCGCGATCGAGAAAGCGATCGGGTCGAGCAGAGGCACCTGCTTATTGACGGGGTTGATCGCCATCGCGTGAAGGGAGGGCATCACCTCGGCGGCGGTCCACGGCTCGAGCGGCTCGCGACGGTGAATGCGGAGTTGCTCCAAGAAGCAAACCGGCGGCATGAAGCCTAGCGTCGCAGCCACCGCAGGAGCGCGCGGGTTGGCCTCGATCAAGAGCACCCGACCGCGAGCACCTTCACGCAACGAAGCCGCAAGATTGATGGCGAGCGTCGTCTTGCCCTCACGACGCCCGGGGCTGGTAACCCCAATCACCTTGGGGTCGCCACGCTTCGAGATTTGATGGCGCAAAGCCCGATACGCGTCAGCACGACGCGAATACGGGTCCTTGAACATCGCCAAGTGCGGGCTCAAATCCTCGCTGACCTGAACGGGAATGACGTCGAGCGGGGTCTGCGGCAGCGCCTCATTCCCGTGCGTGATCAACGTCTCCTCGGGGTGGGCGTTGGCCAACCCCGCTGGCAACTTGATACCCGTTGAGTAGTTGACCGCCGCCATCACCCCAGAAGGACGAGGCGTCATGCCCATCGACGGTGGGGGCAGCATGTCGTTGACTGCCGCGGCGAGCTGAAGAATGCGACCTGACATTTCTTCACGCACGTGGTGAGGCGGGGGCACGCTGCGCCAGTTCTCAATCATGCTGCGCAGGCGCCTAGCCTCAATCAACAGCGACCGTGCAGCAGGGTTGTCTGCTTGTGGGGACAGCCGATCGATCAGGGCATCGAGTTGTCGGTCCGGAAAACCGACGTCGAAAGACATGCTCATTTACGCCACCACCGACCGCCAGTGCCGCGAGGAACCACAGCCAGGACTGGGGCTACACGGGCGAGATCCGTCTCCTCGTAAACGAGGTCATCGAGCAAGGCTCGCAATAGCGCGATGACCATGCCGAGGAACAACGAGACGATGCCGCCGAGCGCCACGATCAGCGACTTCCCCGGCGCTTCTGGCCGGGTTGGCTTATAGGCCGGATCGAGCACAACGACCTGATCGGAGTAGCCGCCAAGCGAAGAGGACGACTCAATTTGCGCCCTGAAGTAATTACGCTCGAGTTCATCCTTTTGGTCGCGCCCCTCAGAAACGTCGCGCGATAGCCGCGCCCACTCGGTCTCGAGGCTTACGATGCCAGTTGCTTCTTCGATACCCGAGGTAGGTTTGGCCTTCGCGTCGGCCTCTTTTTCGCGCACCGCGAGCTTGCTCTCGATCTCGCGCTTCTTCTCTCGAAGCTTGACCTTCGCAGCTTCGGGATCTGAGGAAGGCAGCGCGCCCATCTTTGCCATACGAGAAGATGAAACCTTGTCTTCAGCTGTTTTGAGCGCATTCTCTGCGGCAGTCACACGGGTCTTTGCGGCGATGACGTCGGGGTGCTGCTCCGTGTAAGACCCGCGCTTGGAGCTAAGGTCAGCTCGAGCTGACGCCAGCGCCGACTCAGCAGCGAGCTTGGCCGACTCGAGCTCAGGATCGGCGCGAACTTCGGGTGCTCCAGCCGCAGGAGCGTCTGAGTTGAGAGCCGCTTCTAAACGCGCAGCTTGGCGCCTCAGCGCGTCGGCCGCCGCATCTCGTCCACCCGGTGCAGCAGCAGCGAGCTGGGCCTTGTGTTGGGCGCGCAACGCCGCACCAGGGCTGGTGGCGTTCTGATCGAGGGCGAACTCGGGATGCTCGGAGAGAAAGGTCGCTAGAACCAGCTCCTTTTCCTTCAGGCTCGCTTCGGCACGCTGTTTCTCCGCCTCCAAGAACTCACGTTGCACACGCGACTGCTCGACGCGCAGCCGCTGATTTTCATCGATCAGCGACTGAGCAAGCCTTCTCGTGACACGCTCGACGACTTCGGGATCCTGGCCCTTGTACGAGATCGAAAAGGTGTCGGTGGAGCGCGGCTTGAAGGTGATGTCCTTGCGGAACTCTTCCACCGCCTCGGTGACGCCGCGCTTCTCTTTGACCTGCTGGTAGACGCCAAGTTCGTCGCTGATCACCTCGAGACGAGAGCGAGCCAAGAGCATCTCTTGCATACGCGCGCTCAGCGTGAGCCCAGGGCCGCCCGCCTGGTCACCGATCTTTACGCCTTGCCGATAGATGACGATCGTCTCGGACCTGTAGCTCGGCTTCCGAACTGCAGCGACGCCTGCGCCGATCCCGACGCCAACCGTGACGATCACCGTCACGAGCTTCCACTGAGCAAAGGCCCGGCGAATGATTCCCAGCAGCCGCGCAAGCTCGACGCCTGCGCCTTCGCGCGGTTCCGATTCGGTCGTTGTCGGGACAGGGTTGACAGGTTCCATAGAATTCTTCAGCTGGGGCGGGGTTGGTTCAACTGTGGCGCGAATCGAGCTTGAGTTCACCGAGGGGCCGCAGACCTAAGCGAGCGACGTCCTCAGCCTCGTACACACGCGGATCAAAAACAGCCACGACCAGTGCGACGATGAAGAGCATCCCAAAGAAAGTGGCGACCGAGGCGCGCGCCAACGCGATCACCTCGTTCACTAGAACCTTTGGGGCCCCCCAGTCGGCTTGCTCGTACCGCAGCTCGAGGCTTGCGCGGTCAGCCGACGAGGCACGAGCTAGCATGTTGCGGCGGTCAGTGGCTGCGCGCAGCTGCGAGATCGCCTGAGCGAGCGCTCGTTCGCCTCCGACCAAACGAACCAGGGCGTCACCGCGATCGCCGGTGTCATTGTCGACGTCACTGCGCGCCTGCTCGAGCTCGCGGCTGACTCGGTTGAGGTGAGCTTCGAGATAGCTGACAGCCTCGGCTGCCGTACGTTCGGCGCCTACCATCCGCGCGCGCCGATTCTCTGCGTCACGCAGGATCACCAAGTTGCCAAGCTCGCGCGCTATTTCCAGTGCTTTGTCGGGATCCTGGTAACGGAACTCGATGGCAATACGAGCAGAACGCGGCGGACTCTCGGTGTAGCGAGGCTCATTGAACTCGTTCTTGAAGACGTCGATATCGATTCGATCGCGGAATGACTCGATCCGAAGCCGGGGGTTCTTCTCCACCTGGTCCATTCGGTACTGGTGCTGGTTCATCAACGCCACGAGCGTGCTCTCGGTGAACACGGCGTACGCGATGTAGTCGTGGAGCGCCTGGTTGGAGCGAACACGATTGTCGAGGGTCTCGTTGCTCTCGATGGCCACCAAAACGACAGTCGCCGGGTACTCGCGCTGACGTCGAAGACCGCGGACCACGGTCAGCAGGGTGATACACAGGCTGATGAAGACAATCAGTAGCCGCCGGCGCCGCGCGCGCCGAACCAGCCGGCCAAGCTCGCGCGCTTGCTCTCGGCCGTCGAGCTCGTTGTCCTCCCAACGCCTCAAGAGCGTGTCGCTCCGAGCAAGACGTCAGCCAAGCATCGTGCGCTGTCCGACCAAGTTCCTCGACCCGTTAGGCGGGCAACTTCAGTCGGATCAAAGGTTGCGGCCAAGCAGCGTTCAAACGCCGCCGTTAGCGCTGGGACGTCTCTGACTGGCACGAGCGCGCCCATTCGCTCATTGTGGATCATGTCGGGGATGCCACCAACGCTCGTTGCTACGACGGGGCAACCACAGGCGAGCGCCTCGATCACACAGTTGGGCGTGCCCTCCGCATGGCTTGGCAGGGTGGTTAGGTCTGCAGCTGAATAATAGGGAGCTACCGCGTCGGGCTCCTTCATCCCGGTTAGGACCACGCGTCCGCCCATCCCCTCGGCCCAGGAGCGTACGGCCTCGCCGTCCTCCCCATCCCCCACCAGGACGAGGTCAACATTCGCCACGCGGGCGGACAAGGCTTCGAAGCTTTGCATCAGTTCGTAGATGCCTTTGCGGCGCTCGAGCCTTCCGACGTACACGATGTGTTTTCGGTCTGTGGGAAGGCCGAGCTCGAGCTTGGTCTTGTGTCGGTCGCGAAGGTGAAACAGCTCCGAGTCCACCCCGTCTTCAACGACCGCGATCTTGCTCCAAGGCACACCGAACTCGTGCGCCGCAGAGGCCAGTGGGTAGCTGACTGCCGCAATTCGTTGCACCTTCGGGAAGCCCCACTTCACCCAAGGGCCAACCTGGGCCATGCGCGCCGCGACGTTCATATCGCCGCCATGGAGTTTCACCACCACCGGCAAATTGAGCGCACGGCCGAGCAAGACCGACGCAATGCCATCAGGGTAGGCGAAGGGCGAAAGGATGACGTCATAGCGTGAACGCAGTTTGGCGACGTCGGCAAAGGCGCCCGCCGCATAGAGCGGCGCCGCAACGACTGGCAGCTTCGGGATGTGCAAATAGCGAGGGTGAAGGACCTGCAGCCCGGCGATCTCCTCGCTGCGAGGGTTGGTCGTCGACTTTTGATGCCCCTTTTTGCCGAACAAGCCTACGCCGGGGAAGGTCGGAACCGGGTTGATGACGGTTACCTCATGCCCCTGCTGGGCAAGCGCCGCCAATTGCTTCTTGTTGTACGGGCCGGCCACCGGATCGGCACGACTCGGAAAGATCCGAGTTACGCAAAGAACGCGCATCTTCGTACCACCTGGTCAGGAGCCAGGACGGCCTGGAAACACGCGATCGAGTTGGAGCAATTTGAAGATTGCAAGGGGTTGGTCCTTGAGACCAGTGATCCGCACTTCACCACCGTGCGCCCGAACTCGCTTGAGTAACGACACCAGCGCTCCGACGCCTGAGCTGTCGATCAAACGCAGGTTCGAGACGTCCACCGTGATGCTCTTTCTTTCCTCGGCCACGACAGCGTCGAGCGTGGGGCGCAGCTCCGGTGCAGAGAGCGCATCCAAAGTTCCGTCGATGCTAAGGATAGTTTGATCGCCGTTATCGGTTCGAGCGTGACCCATAATTTCTCCCTAGAGCGCTCGCAATTTACACGAACCACCCGCGAACTGAGAAAGTTCGCCTAGCTTAGGTACACGAAAACGGGGCTGCTCGCGAATCCCGTCGCACAAAAGCGCTCACTCGGGTGGTCCAGCCTCAATCGCCCTTCGATAACGCGCCCGCCGCGGTGCGTCCCTCAGCACCTCGAAGGCCTCCTCCACCACCTCCACAATCAGCGTAACATCCGTATAGAGGTCCCGCGTCTGGGGCGTTAGCAAACGCGACGGCTCGAAGGTACGACGCAAATCGAGGTATGCCCGCTTCACCTCGTAAGAGGTGGCTTCACGTTGAATGCCGAGCAGCGCGAAGTAGTCGCCCTCCCGGACGAGCGTCAGTTTTGCGCGCACTTTGGCGCGAATGGCCTCATCGTCGAGCGGATCGAAGGGCGCAACACCAGCGACCTTGAGCGAACTCGCAGGTGCGATCGCAACGAGCACACCAAGCTCGATCAGCGCGAACAGAACGCTCGCTGCTTGCGGAGATTCGCTCAGGAGCTCCTCCAGCAGCCGACCCGACGCACCGCGCACGAGCGCTTCCTCATCCTCAGGGAGCGCGCACTCTGAGAGAATTCCGTGCTGCTTGCCTCGATCGAAACGCGCACGAGCACCGCCCATGAGCGCGATGCAGCGCTCTGGCGACAGCACCCGACGCGCGGCTTCCACGAACACCTCAGCGCCCGTCGCGCCGCCGAATACGCTTGGCTCTGAACGGAGCCGCGTGGGCACCTCAGGCTCGACCAGCACCGACCCTGGCCCGCTCACGAGCGCACGCCCGATCAACCACTCGGCATGTGCACGGAGCACCGGCCAGAGGTCATTCTGTGCAAGGTGGCTTTGTGCGATCAAGGCGGCCCCGGCGTGCCGACCCGAGGGTGGAAGGCGCCCTGCCAAGCGCTCTGCCGCCTCCCGAGAGAGCTCGCCACGCATCGCCAGAAAGGCCACCAAGCTCTCCTCGGCGACGTCCGAGCTCGCGGTGACGATGTCTCCGTCGGAGAACAACACCGTACGAACCCCCTGATCGGTGGTTAAGGAGACAGCTCCAGTCTGGCGTGAAACGATCGCTTGCGCGAGCGGACGCAAGCCCTCGTGCGGCCCAAACACAGCGGCTTGACTGACGTCGGCGCGAACCGAGTGGGCCGCAGGGCTGATGCCCTCTTGCGGCCGTACTTGCTCTGACGCTCGCGGCGCCTCCACCGGACTCAAGGGGCGCAAAAACTCCTCGGGCCTCACGATCTGTGCCGGCTCTTCCGATTCGCTGGGCATCACGCCATGAAAGCCACTCACGGAGCGTCCGCTGCCGAACGAACGCTGCTCCTGAAAGCGGACAGGTGGGGAGATTGTCGGTGCGACTTGCGGAAACGCGGGTACGACCTGCGGCACGGCAAGGTTCGTGAGGGCCGAAACGCCCAGCGGCGTTGGCGGCACGATGAGCTTTGCTCCGCTGACGGCGTGCGGCGCAACCTCGGTATGGGGGCGAATCGGAGCTCCGCGTCGGACTTCGTCCACCCGAATTCCGAGCAGGTCTGCCACGCGCACACCAAGCGCTGGAGTTCCACTGCGGGTCGCTGGATTGGCGGTGCTCAACCCGGCGATCTCAGCCGAATAATCGAGCGATGGCCGCGGACCAGGCTCCGAAGGATAACGCGTTGCCTCGTTCGGCGCGGGCGTAACGCCGGTGCCGCGCGGCAAGGGCGTTAGCGCAACGAGCGACCCCGTTCCACTCGGCGCTCCGAGCGAGGGCAGCGCGTTGCCGATCCCGCCCGTTCCTTCGAGTTCGTCCGCCGCATCGAGCGGTTCATCCAGCTGCAGCAAGAGGTCGGGCGGAAGCAGGCAATCACCGTCATCCGCCGCAACGGGAAGGCTGCCCTGTTCGAGCAACTGCGAGCGTACGCGCTCCTCAGCAGCGGCCATGGCGGCCGCGAGCTCCGGACTCAAACGAATGCTCGATGAAGCAAGCCCCGCGGAAATTCCGCCGTCCGCGGACTCTGCGAGCCCGACCTCGAGCGGGTCCTCGGCGCGCGGAAAATCCGAGATCGGCGGGATGCTGTCAGCAGCGGGCGGAGAGGACGCACGCTGCAACAACATCGGTGGTGGAGTCGTCCCGCGCGAGGAGAAATCTCCTCCTGCCGGCCCAGCGACGTGAGAAATCCGGTCCACTAGCCGTTGCACGTCGAGCGGGCGCTCAAACACGTTGCTGCTCAGGCTCACGTCCTGGAGCTCAGCGGCTCGCAGCGGGTCCCCCAAGCAGAAGATCTCCGCGCGTTTGCCGGCGAAGGTTTCACGTAGCCGCTTGATCTTGTCGACCGCTCCAGCCTGATCGATGTCGACCACGACGACGCGGGGCTCCTCGCTGAGAACCCGAGACTCGAGCAACGACAGTGGGACATCGAACAAGGTAAACCCGCGCAGCCGCAAGATGACCGCAACGTCCTCCGCCTCGACCGAGGAATCGGAAAGGACGATGGCGTCACCTCGCTGAGCCTCATCAGGACTCGCGGCCGGGGGATTGGTTCTGGGCACTCGGATTCGCGAATGTACCAAAGCCCCGCGCTTCTTCCATGACAGAGGTTGCGGACGCGCGTGACTGGTGATTAGAAGGCCAATATGTCGCTGCTGGGTGCATCAACGAACGAGATCCTCTTTTCGGCGGTGCTCGTAGCGCTAACCCTGCTCGGGACCTACGTCGGAGACTTCAGCGAGGCCATTCAAAAGAGCCTCTCGCGCAAGTCATGAGCACGACGGAAGATCCGCCCAAGGCCAAGCTCGAAGAGGCCGAGACGGGGGAGGAGCAGGAGGACTCGGAGGGCAACGCCGAAGAGCCGCCGAGCGAGCGTCCTTCCGCTACCAAGCTCGAGCGTACCGAGCGTGTATCGCTCCCACCAAAGTCGGGCTTTCGTAAGAGCTTGGCGATCGCCGTGGGCGTGCTGCTGGCAGTGATCGCAGCGATCTTCATCATCCGACGAGTGCGTGAAGAGCCTCAAGCCGCGAGCCCCGTCGCCGCTCCCTCCGCGCTCGACGCCATCCCCGAGGGAGCGTTCTTGGTTGCCACCGCGGACCTGCGAGTCTTGCGGCAGGAGCCGCTGACAGCCCCGTTCCTCTCAGGGGATCGCGATGTCGCCGGCCTTGGACCGATGCGCACGGCCTGTGGCTTCGACCCGCTCAGCCTCGTGGACGAGCTGGCGATTGGGATACCCGACTCACCCGACGATGATTTTGGCGTCGTGGCGCTTGGACGGCTCACCGCGGAGCCCATCGCTGAATGCGCTCGCAAGATGATCACCGCGCGAGGTGGTACGCCGGTGACCGCAGACTTGGGCAGGTTCAAGAGCGTTCGCGATGCAAAGAACGCAAGTTCGGGGGAGATCGCCGTCGCCCCCAACGGCCCGCTGCTGTTTGGTGGTGGCGCGTATCTGCGCGCGATGATGGCTGCGGCGGAAGCGCCAGGCGGCCAGGCGCGCGGGTCGGCGCACACTGGACTGCGCAAGGTGCTCGTCAATCACGACACCATCCAGGCCACCATCGTGCTCAGCCCCGCACAGCGGAAGACCATCGCCGACGAGCTATCGAAGGCCAAGGGAGAGGCACCTCTGGGGGTTGGCTATATCGCCGGTGCAGGGCTTGGAATTCGCTTCGCGGGCAACGAGGCGCGGTTGCTCTTGGTGCTACGCACCGATCAGCCCGACCAGGTCGCGGCCGTGACCGAACTGCTCGCGGCGAACCTCGGGTCCGTCGCAGAGGGGCCAGCCGTGCGCATGATTGGCGCCGGAGAGGTACTTCGGCGTGTTCAGCTCGAGACGCAAGGCAACGACGTGCGGGCCTCGGTCACTGTGACCGGCGCCGAGGTGGCAGACATCCTCGAGAAGGCCAACCGACTAGCCACGCTTGTGAACGCAATGGAAGCTGGAACGCCGGTGGAAAACCAACCGCAGCCGTAACGCTGCGTTACCTAAACGTCTTTTTCAAGTTCGGTGAAAGAATGGGCCGCCGTCGGCCAAGCTTGGACATGAAGATTAGCGTAGCCCATCGTTTGCTTGCATTCGGAGCGTTGGTCTCTGCAGTTGGTTGTGCCGGCGGAGACCCTCCCGAAATCGACTGCGATACGGCGACGGTCAAAGGCTACGCCGAGCTAGGAGAAGCGTTCTCCTATTGCACCCAGTGTCACGGTGCCACCCGCGCCGACGAAGGTATCGCGCTGCACACCTACGAGCTCGCTGTTGAGCATGCCTCGCGTAGCGAGCGCTCGATCGCAAACGGCTCGATGCCGCCCGATGAGACGATGCCCGAATCGCTGGAGACCGACTTCTACACCTGGGCGCAGTGCGGCACGCCTCCGTGACTGCGAGCTAAGGCTCGATGCCCAGCTCGCGCATGCGGCGCCAGAGCGTAATCCGACTAAACCCAAGGATTTTGGCCGCTCGCTCGCGGTTGCCGGCCGCCCTGTCGAGCGCCCGCTTGATACGAGCCGCCTCGGGCGAAAGCTCCACGACGGGAGCAAGCGGCGGCCTTTCCTTCGAAACGCTGGGGTGCTCGTCCTCCATCGACTCTTCCTGCTCCAAGAGCTCCGGCGGCAGATCGCTCGGCAAGAGGATCGGCCCCTCCCCGATCGCAAACGCGTACGAAATGACGTTACGCAGTTCGCGAACATTGCCCAAAAAGGCATAGCGCTCCATCCGCTCGATCGCCGCTGGCGCGATCTGTTGCACCTGACGCCGACTCTTGCCGTTCATCTCGCTCACCAGCTTGTCGGCAAGCAGCCGGATGTCACCAGGACGTTCGCGAAGCGGTGGCAAGAAGATCGGGATGACGCGGAGCCGGTACATCAAGTCCGCGCGAAACCGGCCAGCCTCGACCTCCTTGCGCAGCGCGCGATGAGTTGCAGATATCACCCGTACATCGACGGGAATCGGATCGCGACCACCGACAGGGATCACCGTGCGCGTCTCGATCACGCGCAGCAACTTGGCTTGCAGCTCCAGCGGAAGCTCGGCCACCTCATCGAGAAAGAGCGTCCCCTTGTTCGCGAGCTGTACGTGCCCTTGGACGTCCCGAACAGCGCCAGTGAAGGCTCCGCGCGTGTGACCAAAAAGCTCGCTCTCGAGCAAATTGCTCGGTAGCGCTGCACAGTTGATCGCGCGAAACGGACCTCCCTTCCGCTGCGATAGCTGGTGAATCGCCTGAGCGACGAGCTCCTTACCGCTGCCTGTCTCACCGCGAATGAGCACGGTCATTTCTTCCGCGGCAACGCGCTCCATCACGCGAAACACCTGCTTCATCCGGGTGTCCTGCGTCCACATCCCGTGGAACAAGATGGGGCCGTTCTCGTCCACGTCACTGGCGTCATCGAGCAGCAGCAGCCACGCGCGATTCGGCAAGGGAAGTGAACGGACCGAAATGCGACGCCCTGGCTCACTCGACCCAGGATGTGGAATCGAGGCGGTGACTGCGGAACCAGCGGCGAGCGCTTCGGCGATCGGCCGCTTCACCGCCCCTCCACACAAAACGCGCACTGCGAGCTCACCCGTGGCTACGCGAAAGCCGAGCAGCGTCTCCGCCTGGGGCGTCGCAAGCACCACATGCAAACCAGCATCGAGCACCAGCACCGCACCACCGAGCTGACCAAGCCCCTCGGCGATTGATTGCGCGATCACGGGGTCGGAAGCGGACGCCTTCATGAACAGACCTTAAGCCGGCGCCGCTAAGATTCAATCGAAGGTTTGAGCGCTCGCGCGAGTGGCCGACCAAACAGCCTGAGCCCCGCCGGAACCAACAATAGCGCCGTGATCAAGTTGGTCACGTTGCCCACCGCGCCCACGATCCCGAGGTGCCGCAGGCCATCGTATTCGGCGAAACACAGCGCGAACAAGCCCGCAGAGGTCGTCAGCGCGGTGGTCACGACCGGCCGCGTCTCGAGGTCGAGCGTGCGGCGAATGAAGCCTTCATCGGCGCCCCGAGCGTGATGCAAAAGGAACATCGCCTCATCCACCGAGATACCGATCAACACCGGAATCACCAACGCCGAGTAGATGTGGAGCGGGATCTCGAACAGGCCAATCAGACCAAAGAGCGCGCCGAGCCCAACCACCAGCACGCCCGAAGCGAGCAGCAGCTCGCGTAGATTGCGCAGCGAGAGCGCCAACAGCAAGACCACGAGCACGGCAGCTGCAGCTCCGATCTTCGGTAGTTCAAGCTGCAGCGCCTTACGCAAATCCGCTTCGAGCTTCGCGTAGCCGGTGACCTGCGCCTGGCCATCCAGCTCCCCAACCAACGCATCGAGCTGCGCTGGCTGCACCCCAGGCTTGGTATGAACGTGCAGCACCGCGAGCTGTTCGTCATCTGCGGCGAGATAGCGAGCGGCGACCACTGCGCGATCTCCCTCTAGCAACTCGTCGACCGGAACGATCGTGCGTGGCGCTGTTCGCATCGCCGAGAGTACTGCCTCGAAGCGAGCGGGAGCGAAGCCGGTCTCCTTCAGCGCCTGCTCCAACTCGGTCGCCTTTTGTGGCAGCTCGAGGGCGTCACGCTGCTTGAGCCGCTTCTCTTGCGTCGCTTCCGCTGGGATGACCGCCCCGAGCGCGTCCACCGTCTCTACCAACGGGCTTACCGCAAGTCGCTCGGCGAGCTCGTCGGCACGCGCCATCACAACATCGCGCGCCGGCCCCGAAACCATCACGATGAATGGTTGATGACGCCCACCGAAGAGCTCGAAGATGCGATCTTCGGTCAAAAGCGAAGGCAGATTATTGGGGCGCACCGCGACGAGACTCGGCGACACCGTCACGCCCTTGATAGCCGAGGAGAAGGTTACTGCGACAGCAACTCCGAGCACCGCCGCAGCGCGGGCTCGCGTCCCTGTCAGCGCGTGGATCCATGCCGCATAGCGCGGCGGACCATCGGCTTTGCTCGAGCTGCGCTCAAACAAGCGTGCAAGTTCAGGCGTGAGCAGGAGAATGGAGATCGCCGTGAGCACCTCGCCCGCCGCACACAAGATCCCAAGTTCGCGCAGGGCTTGAACGCTCGAGAGCGCCAGACAGGCGAAGGCTGTGGCCGCAATCAGTGCCGCCGAGAGCACCGGCCGTGCTGTGCTGTTGCGGGCGATTCGCGCCGCCTCGAGTCCGTCGTGCCCCTCGCTGCGTGCCTGCAGAAAGGCTGCATAAACATGCACACCGCTATCGAAACCGACGCCGACCACGATCGACATGAAGGCCACCGCGATCGCAGAAAGACCCTTCGGAAAGAGCGCCGCTACGGCCGTCGTCCAAAGCGTGCCGAGGAGTAGCGCCGGCAAGATCGCGGCTAGCGCGCGCAGACGGCGAAACACTAGCAAGAAGGCCAGGCTCGCCATAACCGTGGAAACAACGCCCGAGAGTTCGAGATCCGAGCGCAACATTCGCTCCATTTCGGACGAAATGACGTGCGGTCCCGTCGCGCGAATCGAAAGCTGCGGGTGAAGCTCACGCTGCGACGCCAACACCCCGTCGAGCAGCGTCGCAAAAGCGCGCGCATCGGCGCCGCGCAGCGCAAACCCTTTGGGCTTCACCACGACGAGGTGGGCACGCCCATCGTCGGTGGCAAAGTAGCCATCGTCGCGGGCTCGCACGCCGGCTCCCAGATTGCGCTCGCGCAGGGGAATCGACGCGAGCCTCAGCGGATCCTTCTGCAGGGCCTCACTCGCTGCGCCGGCGCCCGGCATCAGCAGCAGCTTCTTCGACTCCTGCAGGCGCTCGCGCATCTCCGCCGGCTCGAGCGCAGCGGCGAGTGCGGTACGACCACGTTCGTCTGCGAAACGCCAAGCCAGCAGCGGATCGCTGGTAGTGCCTATCTCTAAACGGCTCGCCGAGAAGGCCACGCGCTCGTCGGCTGCCAGCTCGGCGCTGATGGCGTCGGCGACGGCCATTGCCTCGTCAGGCTCGCCCTCGATCAGAATCGCGCTGAGACCACCGCCGCCAAAACCTTTGAGATAGCGGGCCAATACGGCTGACGAGCCCTCACTCGGCAGCAGGCTTGCTACGTCCGGGTTGAGCCGCAAACCGAACGCAACAGCGAAGCCTGCCACGAGCGTGAGCAGCACCACGAGGAAGATCGAAAGGCGCCGCACGAGGGAAGCGTCTCGCTTCAGTGTTAGCGGCTTCAGTGCCAGGCGGAGGCGGACTTGACCGGCTGGCCGGTTCGGTCGTGCTCAGCGAGCAGTTCCTTCGTCTTTTCCAAACAGCCAGTGCAGGAGGCGAAGTCACTGCCGTGGTCGCACTTCACCCACTGAGCCGAACCAGCATCAAACCCGCTCTCATCGAGGTGCGTACCGCAGCTGGTGCAGTGGATGTGATGGTGGTGGTGGTGATCACTGCCGGGCATCGATCCGTCTTTGCGCGGAGTGATGGCAGGCCCGGGAGACAGCGCCTTGCGTTCCTTCTTCGTCAGCTTCTTCTCGCGTTTCATCGATGCTCCTTTTACCCGAAGGACTCGCGCCAAGTCGAAGGTTCAACGGAGCGCTCGGCGGTTTCCCACGAAGAAGGCTCAACTCACCGGCTGTTTCGTGACATCCACCGTTAACGGAAATTCAGCGCACCGTTGTACTTGCTGCACCGAGCGCGCAGCACCGGCATCAATCGACGAACTGTACGCCGGTTGCCACGATCTCGACCTTGGCGGTGGCGCCGTTCTCCGATCCACCGCACTGGTCCACGGAGCCGCATTCATTCTGCGGCGCGCCTTCCTTCACCGTCCCCTGGACGATCGCTTTGCGACCGCTCGCGTCGCGGGGCACCGTAAAGCTGTGACCGGCCATCTTGATGTGAGCCTGCGAGCTTTCATCCCCGATCTCCATCCAGCAGCCGGCCTTCTTGCAGACGGCCTTCACGGTTCCGGCGGTGCGGACCTCTTGATTGGCAAACTTCGCAGGCTCTGCGGCAATCGCCGCCAGCGTCGTTTCACTGGTTTGAGTGATCGGCTGGCCATAGCTATTCGGCTTCGCGGTGCTGCCAGGAGCCGGCGCCTTCGCAGCGGAGGACGAGGGCCTAGCGCTCGTGTCGGCCGACGCCGACGGCACAGGCGCATCACAACCAACCACCAACGAAGCAAGGAGTAGAACGCTCGGAACTCGCAGCATGGCGCGAAGTCTGGATCGAACCATGCTTCGCGCCAAGCCTAAGCTTGATTTAACAGCCGCAACCGACGCTAAGTGGCAGCGAGAGCGTCGGCAACACGATCGCGTTCGCCGTTTCCAACGTAACGTCAACCAGTTCAGCCTCCGAATGACCATAGCCACCACGCTTACCGTGATGCCGACCATGGTGACCGTCGCCATCGCCGTCGCCGTCCATACCGTCCTCGCACGTCACGGTTGCAGCTTGCTCCAAACAAGCGCCCCCCGACTCACTCAGCACACCGTCCACGCAGGTTTCTTCAACCGGGACGGTCTCCGCTTTGGTCGTGATTTGCGACACATAGCGCAGCGAACCCAGATCCGCCGTGGGCGCGCCCATGCCCAATCGCAGCGTGCTGCCATAGGAAGCTCCGGTGACGCGCAGACCGACTGGAACTCGGCCGTTGGACGTTTCGACGAAGAGCGCGTAGGTCGCTTCTTCCGCGACACTCAGAGCGAACGAGCCATCGCTAGCGATCAATGCGAGCGACTCCTCCCCGCTGTCATCGACGGCAACGACACCGCTAACTGAACTGGGGAAGCTATCGCCGTCCACGACGCCTGTAAGGGTTCCGCTGGTGCTGCCGCAGCCTGCCAATAGTGCTGCAAGAAGGACGAAGTTGATGCGTTTCATGGGACCTCTTTCAACCAACTCTTGAGAGTGGTTGCTCCGATTGGCCAGCGGTGCCCGAGTCCTTCATTCATTCAGATTTTTTTCGTAAGGCCTCGATTTCCCGCTGTCGGAAGCCTTGCGGAAAACGGGCGAGGTAATCATCGGCGAGCCTACGAACAGCCGCCTTGTCCTGGCCATTCAAGGCGCGCAACACAGCTAAGTAGGCCCGGTCTTCCTCGCTCAAACCGCGTGCAGCGCGACTCGCACGCTCGCTCTCGACGGCTGACTCTTGCGCCTGGGTCGGGTTGCTCTCGAAGGCTGAAGCTTCGTGCTTCGTCGTAGCAACGGCTCGTGGAGACAGCGCCGCTAGCTTCGGAGCCGGGGATTGCACCGCAACGACCGGCGCCGGTGGTGAAAACGGCGCGCTGCTGATCGCCGACGGAGCAGGTGCGGTTGCGAGCGAAGGTGCGACGGGCGCTGAGCTGACCTGAGCCGAGGACGCGCTGCTCGACGGAGCCGGCACAGGCGACGGGGTGAAGGTCATACCGGCGATCAAACGCAACTTGGGCTCATTGGTACGACGTAGCTCCACTTCGCCCTCGGTCACCGAAACTCGCACCGTGCGGCCGTTGCTCACCGAGACATGGAACTTGGTTCCGATATCCTCGATCTCACCGTCTGGGACTCGCACGAGCAGGTGCGGCTCACCATCGCGGTGGTTCACGTCAAAGTCGAACTCACCGTCCACGAGCTCGACCACGTGTCTGCCGTCCGCAACCTTCTCACTGAAGCGAGCACCCGGGTTCGCCGAAACCGAAACGGCCTCGCTCGGACGCATGGTCAAGCGACCGACGAAGAAGAACAGCAGCGCAGCAGCAGCTGCACTGGCCAGCGCGATAGCCCAAGCACGCATCGGTCGCGCGGCCGGCGCGACGGTGCCCTTCGCACGCAAGAGCAGCTCGCGTCGCAACTTCTTCAGATGGAACGGATTGACCGCTTCCTCGCGCGAAAGTTCGGCTAGCCGCGCGCGCAGCTGCTTCTGACTCGCCGCTTCATTCGCGCAAAAGCCACATTGCGCAAGATGCTCACGCAGACCGCCATCCAGCGCGGACTCATGAGCCAGGCCGGATTCGACGTCCGACCAGCGTTCACAAAGGTCAGCCATGGTCTCCTCCCAAGGTCGCACGAAGTTCTTTGCGCACGTGGTGCAAGCGCGACCCGACGGTTCCCTCCGGAACACCGAGCGCCTCGCTCACTTCGCGCGTCGAAAAGCCGAGCACGTCGGCCATCACCACCAAGGCCCGCTTCTCTTCGGGTAGTCCATCGAGCGCGCGCGCCACATCTCCGCTCGCCTCGGGCCGCACGATGCCCTCGCGTGGCTCCCGCCCGAAGTTTGAGATCGCCCTTCGAAAGCGAGCAAAGGAGCGTTTGCGCTCGCGGATGACCGCGTGACACACGCCGATCAGCCACGCGCGCGCCGTCGCACTGCGCGGTTCATACGAACGTGCGATCTGGAGCACCCGCATGAAGGTCTCTTGCACCACGTCGTCCGCATCTTCATGCGGAGCAAGCCGGCGCGCGTAACGCATGACGTCCTGCGCGTAGCGATCAAAGAGCAACCCCAGTGACTCGGTTTCACCTGCGGCGATGGCCCGCAGCACCACCGCGTCACTCGGCCCGCCTTCCTCTTTTCGCGAGAGGGCCCTCATGGTGCCCCCAGCAGGTTGTCGGTACGCAGCCCCACGCCGACGCCGAGCTCCACGCCAAACGGCGGGAGTGAGCGCGCTTCCAACGCTTTATTGCGGGCTAGTACGACCGGCGAAACCTCGAAACCGCTTTGCAAACAGAAGGACACCGTCGAGCTCGCCGGCAACCAAACCTTACCGAACGCCCGCAGCCGAAAGTCGCCGAGGCCGTCATCGTCGGAGTTGCGGCGGTCGTCGGGAGGAGGCTGGCTCGACCGAGGTGGATGATCGAGCGGAACGACCACTAAGCCCTCAGCGCCAAGCCCCACGTCCACGAGCGCCGTCGGTGGCAGCTCAATACGCCGCGCGAGCTCAAGCCCACCGCCAAGCGCGCCCTTCGCGAACTCCTCGGGCTCCGGGTCGAAGGCCGCATTGACCGGATCGAATCGACCGCGCAAACCAACCACCCACACGCGCTCGATCGCCGCCTCACCGCTCAGGACCAAGCCGACCCCCAACGTTGGATGGCCGAAGAAGAAACGCGAGGCGACCATCGCGGTGCCCGCAACGGTCAACGAAGAATCGCTCACGGCGGGCTCACTCGACACGGGCGGCGCGGGCGCCGGCTCCTCGGCGCCAGCGGGCTTCGCTGGCTCCGCTTCGACCGGAGCAGGCGGCTTCGGCTCGGGCGCCGGCTCGCTCGCTGCAGGTGGTAAGGCGAGGAGCGCGAGCAGCGTCTCCTCGAGAGCGGCCGGATCGTCCACCACCCTTCTCGCGACTCTCCACGTTGAGCCCTGCTCCGGTAACCGCGCCACGATCTCGACAGCGTCCTCTTTTCCGGCAACCTCGACCAAAGCCGCAGGGTCGATCGTCGAGCTGGCCGTCAACGTCTTGCACGCTTGTGCGAGGGCGGACTCAAAGCGCGGACCAACGGGGCTCACGACTTTGACCTGAACGCATGGTTCAGCCGACTGTGCGGAGGTTGACCACAGACCGGCCAGTAGAAACGGCGCCCACGAGCGGGACAACGCGCTCCTCAATTTGGCCGTTTTTACTGTGGTCACCAGCTGCACACCCTTTCTTGGCCGGCCGGCTAACTTTCCTTCGAAAGTTCGTTCAGGCAACCGGTGGTGGCGGCACCGACTCGTTACCGAGCTTTTTGTCGGCGAAAAACGCCTCGGCAAAGCGCTTGGCGATGCTGACGTCAATGGCACCACCTGCCCGGCCGTCCCCGCGCAGCGCTGAGCCAACGATGACCCCGTGAGAGCGACGCAACGAAGGCAGGGCGCTTTCCGTCGCGCCGCTAGCGACGATCACTGGCGCGTGAACCGCTCGTACGACCTCGTCAAGATCACGCAGATTCACGCCGCGCCCGGTGCCGCTTCCCGTCACCAGCACGGCATCGGCTCCTGCGCGATGGACCAAATCATGAGCTTCTTCGGCCAACGGCCGCGCAGCGATGGGCGCAGAGTGCTTCACGTCCACATCACAAAAGAGCTTCACGTGCTCAGCCCCGAAAGCTTTACGAAGACGCAGCGTTTCATGGGCCTTCCCTTCAACGATGCCCTGGTCCGTCAACCGCGCCCCGATATGGACGTTGATGCGGATGAAAGAAGCCCCCACCGCGACGGCCACCGCGAGCGCGGCCTCAGCGTCGTTGCGCAAGACGTTGATCCCGAGCGCCAAGGTAGGTGCAGCGACGCGAGCGGCGAGACAGCAGCGCGTCATCGCCGCCACCGTCACCGGCGAGACTTTGCCCGGCGTGAACGGAACATCACCGTAGTTCTCGACGATCACCGCTTCAAAGCCGGCGTCGGCCAGCGCGTTTGCGTCGCGCGCACAAGCCGAAGCAATCGCCGACAGATCGCCCGCGTAGTTCGGACTGCCGGGTAGCGCTCGCAAATGAATGACGCCGTAAAGCGCAGGGAGACTGCTCGGAGAGGCCGGCGCGCGAGAACTCATTGCAACCTCAGGTCGCGACCGGCGAGAGCGCCTCGTTCGACTTCTGCTTCGACTTCTTCTTCTTCACCAAGCCATCGGGCTCCATCAGCGACGGACCGCCTTCTGCGCCGTAGTCGGCGAAGATTGCGTCGGCGACCTCGAGCAGTTCCTCAGCCTTCTTGGCGTCGAACCGGCCGAAGCGCGTGAGCGTAGCCACGGTCCCACTCACGCGCAGCCAAACGTCCGGCAAGCCCAAGAGCTCGTCACGTACCGACTGCACCAAGAACTCACGCACCCGCGTCTGGTTCTCACCCGGAGCAACTTCCACCAAGTACTCA
This sequence comes from Polyangiaceae bacterium, assembly GCA_044376115.1. Lineage (GTDB taxonomy): Bacteria > Myxococcota_A > Polyangia > Polyangiales > Polyangiaceae > Xiheicaenibacterium. Next base: position 159,326 of record JBILLK010000017.1, read on the forward strand.
GCGCTAAACTCGCGATCTTCTCGAAAGAGTAGGCCCGTATTGGCCATGCGACGGCCGTCATCCAAGGGCAGCGGTCGTGCGACGAAGCTCGCCTCTTTCTGCTCGAAGCGCAGGACGACGGTGGTGTAGTCCGAGATGTCGGTGACATCGGCTTCAACGAAGGCCACGTACGCGAGATCCTTCTTGAGCAGGAAGGACTTGTAGAACTTGCCACCTCCGACCTCAGGCAGCACCCGCTGACCCCACGCCGGAATCGGCGCTTCCGCAAGCGAGACCGTGGGCTTGGTGGCGGGACGATCACGATAGCCGCTGGCTGCCGCATTCTTCGCGTGTCGCCCGGGAAAGCCGGCAAATGCTTTGACCTCGTTGCGACCGCGCTGGTCACTCTCCCAGGTTAGGTACAGACACGCGGCGACGCCAACCAAGGTGACCGGCACCAAAGCCTCCGGACCCGCGTGAAAGACCGCAAAGTATGAGGCCGCAATGAAGGGCAAAAGCCCAACCACGAGCAGCGCGCGCCGAAAGCGAATTCCGGCCAAGCTCACGAGCCCAGCGGCGAGCAGACTCCCGCCGATCGCGATACCGGCCCAACCCGACGACAGTTCAACGCCGGAGCGAAAGTCTAGCTGCTCCTGCTTCACGACGAGCTCATCACGAGCTGCCTTGTCGCGAACCGTCGCCAACTCCGCCTTGGCCTTCTCAAACGCAGCCTCATCCTCGAGCCCAACGGAGCGAGCGATCCCTCCGGCTACCGCGAGAGCAAGACCTGACGCGAGAATGATGCCGCGATTCGGCTCAGGGTCCGGGAACGACGAAAGTGAAGCCACGCTTAAGACCTCCTAGAACCGGAGGTGTAGCTGTGGGGGCTTGGGAAGCCCAGCGTTTTCGAGGCGCAGACGCCTAAGCTCGGTCGAGAACGTGGCCCGCCCCAGGCGCGTTTGTGACAATGCGATCTCGGGCGGCGTTCACCCGAGCGAGGTAAGCCATGGGTCAGAGCAGAAATTGGTTCGCAAGCGATGGAGCGGCGGCGCGAGGCCCCTTCGGTGTTCACGATATTTTGGCGCTCGTCGCTGCTGAACAACTGCCTGAAGACACCTGGGTTTGGCAGCCTGCTTGGCAAGAGGCGCGTCCGCTCGCCACGGTGCGGGAGTTTCACTTGCAACAAGCCAGCAGCGAGAGCGATGACGTGTCGCCTGAGCAGGAGTGGTGCGATTGGCTCGATCAGGCCAGTGATACGAACGAGCTCGTGGCCATGACCCTGCAGGGCCTCGTGTTAGCGACCAACGCTTCAGTGGGATTGGCGTATCGGCGTCATCGCACGGGAGACTTCGTGGCGACCGCGGCCGTTGGCACGCGCGGGTCGGCACTGCTCGGATCGTCAGCCAGCGCCAAGGACCCTGCGCTCAATCGAGCCAAGCTCGGACCGCTGGTTCTGCCGCACGCGAACGCCTCGCGTGCCGGAACCGCCTGCCTCAACCGACTGGGCGAACTCGACGGCTCGAGCATCGCTCTGGCGCCTCTTTTCGTCGGCTCGAAGTTGCTTGCCGTCTTGGAGCTCGGACGGAGCGACCATCCTTTCCGCAACGGTGATTCGAGCTATCTGCGTGGTACCGCACGCACCGCCAGCGACCGCGCTGGCCGGCTTGCATTGAGCGCCGCCCACTAGTCCGCAGCAGGCCGTTCAGCGATCGCGCGCGACCAAGCGCCGAACGAGCTCGAGCAAACTGAAGGCCTGCGGATCCGCCTCGGCATCGACATCCCCGAGCATCGCCGAGGCCATTTCCAGCCCGGGCTGAACGGCCTCTCGGACGCGCAGAAGCAACGGGCCGAGCGCTGGAAACATTTGCGTCGCTTCGCTGAGCGGCAGCCCACGCGGCAACTCGAGCGTGCTTCGAGTCTTCGACAAGGCCGTGCGCGCGACAGAGAGCGCCGCCCGGGATACGTCCAAGCCGAGCGGGATGGCCAGCGCCACCGGCACCGGCGAAAGAATCACATCGCGAATCGCCGCTGCCTTGGCCCAAGCTCCCGGCGTCGCGTCCACCTGGAGATCACGGAACGTCGACTTCTCCGAGAACAGGCCCAACGCAACTCGGCCGAGCCGACGTTCCACCGCGCGCCGCAAATGCCGGTAGTCGCGCCGCCAATCCCCCGAGAGAACGCCCATCTCGCGACGCACTTCATCCGGACCGAGCACCGTGTCGATGCGACCATCGGCGTTGCGGCGGATCGCTAGCGAGGTCCACAGCTCGCCGCCTTCGAATAGCCCGAACACCATCACCTCGCGACGAGGACACACAGCATCAAACGTACTATCCAGCATCGCCGCTGTCGGGATCGGCAACCCCGCTAACCGCGTCGGAAAGTAGGCAATCCCCCCGCGCTCGAGCTCATCGCGAATGGCGGCTACGAAGAGCAGCATCTGCGCCAGGAAGTCGTCCGATCGCCGCAAGCGCAGCGCAAAATTCGACATCACTCGCTCGAGCGCGCCGGCGCGAATGACGATACCGAAGCTCGCATGGTGACGACTCGCGAGCTGCTCCGGAGTTAGTGGCCAATCCGCACCGGCCTCTTCGAGCCGCAACCGACCAACTTGCGAGTGAAGCAGCTTCTGCAACCTGCCATTGCGCTCAACCGCGATCACCGCCCCCTGCGGTCGCGTCGGATCACGTTCACCACCGTCGGTCTTCCTTGGGGTGAAGAGCGACAAGAAGCGAACCCAGTCAACCTGAGTGAACCCCTCGAACCGGACATCCGCGGAAAACACCGAGCGACTCTACAGGGGTCGGTGGCCGGTTCGCCACGCCAAGTTCCATCGAAGGTGCATGCCGATGAACCTGTGACGCTGGCACGAGTCATTGTTGTTGCTGCGGTCAGCCTCGATTGACAGGATGCCGCATGCGCGCCGTCGTGATTCGAGAACCTGGGGATGAATCGGTTCTAGCCATCAGCGAGCGACCACAGCCTGAGCTCCCGCCCTATCACGTAAAGGTGCGCGTGCGTTTTGCGGGCGTTAATCGCGCAGACTTGTTGCAGCGAATGGGAGTTTATCCGGCGCCGCCCGGCGTCTCCTCAGAGATACCAGGACTCGAGTACGCCGGCATCGTCGCGGAGGTCGGCAGCGGCGTCTCTTCGCTCACGCCTGGCCAGCGCGTGTTCGGCCTCGTCGCGGGAGGCGCGTACGCCGAGTTCATCGTGGTACACGAGCGCGAAGCCGTGCCCCTTCCCGAGGGCTTGTCGGAGGAGCAGGCCGCGGCCATCCCTGAGGCGTTTGTAACGGCCTATGACGCATTGGTGGTGCGTGCCGGCCTGCGACCGGGGGAGCGCGTGCTGATCCACGCGGTCGGCAGCGGCGTCGGAACCGCTGGCCTACAAATCGCAAAGGCTCTCGGTTGTCACGTAACAGGGACCAGCCGGACCCAGGACAAGCTGACGCGCGCAGACGAACTGGGGCTCGATCAGGGGCTATTGGTGGAGACGCCGCAAGCCTTGCCCAGCGCGCTGAAGGCGCATCCTCCCTTCGATGTAACGTTGGACCTCGTCGGTGGTGCGTATGTCGGCAGCAGCCTACCGGCCATGAACTTACGTGGCCGAATCGTGGTGGTTGGGCTCACCGGCGGTACCCAAAGCACCATCGATCTCGGCAAGCTGCTCGCCCGTCGGCTCAACATCGTTGGCACCGTGCTGCGCTCTCGGCCAATCGAGGAGAAGATTGAGGCTGCGGAGCTATTGCGCAGAACGTTATCCCCTTGGCTCTCACGTCAGATGATCAAGCCCGTCATCGAGCGCACCTTCCCGCTTGCGGAGGCGGCCGCCGCCCATCGGCTACTGGGCAGTAACAACACGTTCGGCAAACTCTTACTCTCAATCGACTGAGCTCCTTATGCGGTATTGCCAAACGCCAATCCTATTCGCCACGCTCATCTTGGCGGGCTGTCCAACAGCGGCACTTACAGTGCCACAAGCACCCCTTCAGGACTTGGCGGTCGTCGCCGAGGGGCCCTGTCAAAAGCTAGCGCCAGCCCGTATGGGCGAACGCACCGTCATCATCTTTGGAGAGACAGGCTACGAGCTCTCCGATTGGCAGGCCGGTGAGCCGTGGGCCGCAGCCCAAGGTTTGGTCGAGCTTCGCGAAGGGGACTTCGGCTTTGGGTCAAAGCTGCTATTGGGCCTCCCTCGCGACGACCGCGGCTATGTCCCGTTTGACCTGCGGATTGGCGAGGATAGCAAGCACACGCCCTGGCTGCGCCTAACCGACACCAGCTACGCCCAGCGAGGCACAGGCGCCCTCTTGAAGCGCACCTATACCGACTATTCCTGGAACAACGGCTGGGAGCAACGTGATGAGGCCATTGATCTTGGTGGCAGCGCGACGCTCAAGCAGCTATCGCCCAAAGAGCCTTGCGAGGATTCGAAGCTCGCGTTCCTCCCGCTCGATCACGCCATCGGTAGCGACGGCTCGGTTTTCGTCGCAGGCCGCTGCCAAGACGACAAGATCGTCGCTTACGAAGACACCACGCTCGTCGTCGCCATTGCGAAGCCCGGCCAAAGCCAGTTCGCTTACGCCCGTTTACCCCGCAGCTCACGGCTCTCCGGGATGGTCAATCTGGATCTGGAGGTGCGCGACGCGAACCGAGCCTGGCTCGTCGCTTATGAGCCCTTCGAGTCGCCGGAGAACCGCCATAGCTACTTCGTCGAGTGGGATGGCCAGCGCTTTACCGAAGTCGACTTGCAGCTGGATCGCGGGCTGATGAGCATTGCCCACCTGGGGGACAATAGGCTGGTGATCGCTGCCAGTGACAAGCTCGTTGAAGTCGCACCCAATCATCACGTCAAACAGCTCGTGCTCCCGCCCCCTTTGCTGGCGAAGAGCGCTACGACGGTCCACCTGCATACGGCCAGCTCGACCGGCAACGGTGAGCTATGGGTCCAGGGTAGCTATCGTGTCAACGCGCCCCAAGGTCCCAAAGGGCAGATCGCCCCGCGCGACGCCGCTGTCCTTTACTCGAACATAAAGACCAAAGGGCTCTTGTACTGTGATGCCCAGGAGCCTGCCCAATCTGCTGTTGCCGTGTGGGAGAGCCGACCATGAATTGGTCCCGTCCTTGTGTCAGCGCTGCATTATTAGCCACTCTACAGCTGGGCATGCCAAGCCTCGCGGAGGCGCACCCGTTCTTCGAGCGCTACTTAGTATGCAATCTGGACGACGAGGAGGTGACGCCAGAATCGGCCCCCGCCGTCGCCGACACGGGAGAGTTCGCTCCGCTGCCGCGACGGAGGTACGTCCCTGAGTTCGAGCCCACCCCGATCGTTATCGCAGATCTGCTGCAACCCAATCCGATTGGAACGGGCTCGCAGGGCCCGTCCATCGCCACGACTACCTTCCAGTCCCAGGCCGGCAGCCTCGACTATCGCTGTATTGGCCTCCCGCGGGGGAAGGCAGGGATGCTGCGGGTGGTGGGCGGCCCAATGTTGAAGCGGTACCGCGGAGAGCCTCAGGTGTTCACCACCATCATTCGGCACGCGGCGGCAGCCGGTGTTTTCAACGTTCGAGAAACCCTGCCTGCCATACGCGCCAAGTTCGAGCGACCCATCCCCGATTCACTGGAGCCTTGGATGGAGGGCGAGCGTTTGCACCTCAAGGTAGCGCTCTCCAAGGTGTTGGCCGACTTTGGGGATCGCTCGAGCGCACGCGCGATTCGCGACTTCCTGATTGAGCGGGAGGGCCAGAATTACCCCGGCTACTGGGAAGACACGCTCGAGTCGCTCGCTCGGCTCGATCCAGAGCTCGCAACCGAGTACGCCAAAGAAGCGCTGGAGCGCATCGCCAAAACCCAGGCCCCAGGCGTCGCAGAAGAGAATCGGCTGCGCAAGCTGCTACCTCTGCTGAACAAGCCCGACGCCGCAGCGCTCTCGGTGCTGACGCGCTTGCACCATCGCAAAGACCCGAAGGAAGAGGGCCACAGCCATGAAGACTGCTTGCTGATGCAGGCGCGGATTCGTTCGGGGGATACCACTCTTGCGCAAGCGATTGCGCCGGACCTGGCCGGCAATCTGCTGACCCAAAGGGGCGCCAACTGCTACAACGAACTGATTGAGGTCATCTTCCCAGGCTCCTCCAGCGCCGAGGTCGATACCCTCTTATACCGCGTTCGCTATGAGAGCCTGTTGCGCTTGGTCATCCGCATGCGCCAGGAAGACAGCGCGGAGGCCCGCAAGGCCAAACAGAAGATCTTGGCCTGGCTCACCGAGCGCTTGCAACTACCGGAGATCGGCGGCGGCGCAGGAGATCGCCGCTACAACCTGGAGGCCCGCGCCATTCACCTGGCGCTGATGGTCGCGCTAGGCGCCAAGAACCAGGAGAAGGTGCTCTTCGATCTGATCCGTGACCCAGCGGATGAATCGACGGGCCCTTGGCTCGCCGTGATCGCCGCCCTTGATCTCGGGCTCGCTGGCGCAGAGGACGCCGCCGTCGAACGACTGCGCCTCGCACATACCCACGACACCCAACGCTTCAGTCGGGATTCCTGGCCGGAGCGCGGAGACATCACCGCTACCGAACACGGCCAGGTGGTCGACCGCTTGGTCGAAAGAAACCATGAGGGCTTCGTACTCGGTCTTTTGGACCGCCAGATCAACACCCGGCACCTCACCGCGTATCACCTCGCCCGAAAGCTGCCGGCCTCGGCTTGCAAGACCGTCGTCGCGGCCGCACAGGGCGCTTCAGACGACGCCATTCGCGACGCATTTTGGGTGCTCACCGTGCTCGGCGACGAATGTCGAGACGAGTTTGAAACGGCGTCACTGAGCCGGCAAACCACCGAGGATGCTCGCAGCATGGCCATTGAGGCCCGGGCGATGTTGCGCACTCCCAAGGACAAAGACCAGAGCACGCCCTTCGGCAAGCTAATGCTCACTCCTCCCGCCAAATACGGGACCCCCAGAGCCGCCTGGGAGCGGGCTCGGGACACGCTCCGCTCGCGTGATTGATTGTCGCTCTGGTAGGCTGGCGGCCACATGGCTGAGACCCACTCCACCTTCTGTAGAATCTGTGAGGCCTTGTGCGGGCTCGAAGTCGACGTCGAGGGCAACACCGTCGTCGATATTCGGCCTGACGATAAACATGTAGCCACCCGTGGGTTCGGCTGCTTGAAGGGCCTCAAGCAGCACAAGATGTATGCCTCGCCCGACAGGCTCACCCAGCCCGAGGCTCGCGTCGGTAGCAGCTGGAGCAAGGTCTCCTGGGAGCAGGCGCTGAGCGGCATTGGCGCGCAGGTCCGCAGCATTCGTGATCGCCACGGACCTGACGCGATTGCCATGTACGTCGGAACAGCCGCTGGCTTTTCGGCACTGCACCCCATCTTTGCGCAGGGCTTCATGACTGGCCTGGGCTCGAGGAGCCTCTACTCATCATCGACGCAAGACTGCGCCAACAAGTTTGCCGTCTCCCGCATGATGTACGGCTTTCCGTTCACCTTGCCGTTCCCCGACGTGCGCCGCACCAACTGCCTCATCATCGTAGGGGCCAACCCGGTGGTCTCCAAGTGGAGCTTCCTGCAGGTACCCAATCCCACCCAGCACCTGCGGGAGATCACAGCGCGTGGCGGAAAGGTCTGGGTGGTAGATCCGCGCCGCACCGAGACGGCCAAAGCCACTGGGGAGCACGTCTTCATTCGGCCGAACACCGACGTGTTCTTCTACCTATCGTTTTTGCACGAGGTGCTGAAGAGCAACAAGCTCGCTGAGGCTCGCATTCACCAGCACATGAAGGGCTTCGCTGCACTTGCGCCGCTGGTGCGGGACTACCCCGCAGAGCGCACGAGCGCGGTTACGACCGTTGCCCCTGACATCCTCAAGCGAATGGTGGCTGACTTCCTAGCAGCTGATGGGGCAGCACTGTACTCGTCAACGGGCGTCAATATGGGCTCAGACGGCTCCCTCTGCTATTGGCTGCAGGAAGTCATCAACGCCATCACCGGCAACCTGGATCGGCACGGCGGCACGCTAGTCGGTCGGGGCGTCTTTGACTTTCCCAAGATGGGGAAGAAGTCCGGCACGCTCATGCGCAATGACACCTCGCGCGTTGGCGGCTTGCCGAGCGTAAACGACGCCTTCCCTGGTGGGGTCCTGGCAGACGAGATCCTGACTGAAGGGCCCAAACAGGTCCGGGCGCTGTTCGTAACGGGTGGTAACCCGCTCATCACCATGCCCAACAGCGGCAAGCTTCGCCGTGCATTCGAGAAGCTGGAGCTCTTGGTCACGCTCGACATCTACAAGAATGAGACCGGCTCCCTGGCTCATTATCTATTACCGGCTACGTCCCCCTTCGAGCGAGCGGACTTACCCTTTATCTTTCCGTTTGCTTTGGGCTTGCAAGCCAAGCCCTACACCCAAGCAACGCGAGCCTTGATCAAACCCGAGGGGCTGCAGCGAGATGAAGCGACGATCTACGTCGATCTGTGTAAAGCGGCAGGGATCTCGCTATTTGGCTCGCGTGCAGCGCAGAAGCTGCTCGAGGGCCTGCGGTCTTCCTGGAGCCCGCTCAAGAAGGGCGCAGTAGCAGATGGCTTGCCGCAAGAAACGTTGCTCGCAATGATGCTGAGAGCGGCCGGCGGCGGGAGCTTTGAAGAGCTGCTGCGGCATAAACACGGGCGCGAACGCGCCGATCATCAGCCGGCAGACTTCCTGGGCAGCCGAGTGCTCACCGACGATGGCAAGGTGGATCTAGCGCCTGCGGCGCTGATGGAGAAGGCCAAGCAGTTACCCCAGCGCTTCGAACTGGAAGACAAAGATCGACGGCGGCTGAAGCTAATCACCAAGCGTGCGATCACCACGCACAACTCATGGACCCACAACCTGCCCGAGTTCGTCGACAAAGACAGGACGACCAACTACCTCTATATGCATCCGGAGGATGCAGCGGCGCTCGGCCTCGCCGAAGGCGCCTACGCCGACGTATCCACCGCAGCTGCTACCGTGCGTATCCCGGTAAAGCTTCACAAGGAGCTCATGCGCGGCACCGTCGCTATTCCCCACGGCTGGGGGCATCAACACGCGACAGGGTTATCCGTTGCGAACAAGACGACCGGAGTAAACGTCAATCTACTCGCGCTCGATGGTCCGGAGAATCTGGAGAGCATTTCGGGGATGGCCCACCTCTCCGGCTTTAACGTGGATATTGTTCCAGCGGCTGGCCCACTCGACCCAACCTCTTGGTCGGGTCTGCCTGCTGCGGAATGAGCGCACGGGAAAGGGCCTATTCGAGCAAGACGGAGAGGCTGAGCGCCGGCCTATCGCCTGCGTTCCCCCCAACCGCGAAGACCAACTGGTGATTACCCTTGTCGCCTAGCTTGCTCAGCAAGCCGAGCACCGTCTCGTTTTCACCGGGCCCTCCGAGCACAGAAAGTCGACGCACGAGCTCCGCGACCGAGGCGAAGCCCCCGGACACGTTGTCGCGCAAAAGCAGCCCGAGATCGCTGCGTGCAGCTAGCGTTTCTGAGGCCGGCGCGCCCCGTTGGCTGGCAAGCAACTTGGACTTGAGCACGCCTGGGTCCGCCGAGAGACCCCAGAGATAGCGCCCCGCCCCATCAGGGATGATGGCGATGAACAGCGGTAACGACCCCCGAACCACCGCCTTCTTCGCCTGAGGCTGAGCCACGGGCGCTTCGCTATCGTCCAATGGATCGGCGAGATCCTCGTTATCGAAGCCAAACTGCACCTCGATCAGCGCCGAGCCCTTGGGGTAGCCCATCGGATTTCGCGAGACGCGGAACTTCGGCTCAAAGCGATCGAGCGCCTCTCGCTCAGCTTTGAGCGCGGCCTTCCTATTGGATGGCGCACTCCTCAAACGTCGGTCGGCCTCGGCCTTTCGAATGGCGGCAAAACGCTTCACCGCATCGATCCCTCGCTCAAAGAAGGTGAGCAGCTCCTTGGGCTCTCCGCCAACCGCGAACACTGACCAACCCAGCGCTTGACGATACCTCGCCTCAAACTGCTGGACCTCCTCCTGCGGGGTTGGCGGCACCGAAGCAGGCTTGGCCAGGGTCACCGGGACCGAGCCGAAGGCCCACGCCCACTCCCCGTCCAGGTGAGGGAGGGCCGGAATCAACGCCGCAAAAGACCGTGCGTCGGCGGCCCGCATGCGCCCATCCGATTGTGTCGCGAGCAGCTCGATTCCCTTCGTCCAAGCGTGCTCAATGAAGGCTCGTGGTTCCACGAACTGGCTCTGCTGAAAGCCGCGTCCAAAAAAGGCGCCCTCAGAATCCTTCGGCAGCTGCATGAAGATCCCAGGCGGGGGACCTTGCCGCAGATCATCGGCCCAAAGGCGAGTCAGCCATGATTCTTTACTGCGATATTGGAGTTCAGCATTCAGGGCTAGGCGACCCGTCCCCTCGTCCAGGCGAAGGCTAGCCTGCAAGGTACCCAAATCGCTGAGGCCGGCCAGGAGCTGTTGCCCACCGCTAACCAGCTTGGCGCTCATCGGTGGCTCCTTGAAGACGGGTGAAACCAGCTCGCCTGCGAGCAGCCCAAGTTGCTCATTGAGGACAACCGTCAATTTGGGCTTGAGGTCGGCGTTGAGTGGCGCAAAATCTAGGCTTAGCTGAAGGTCCTCGCTCGGCTTGGTTAGCGCGGTAGAGGAGAGCCAGGGGCCAACCTCCCTGAGCGTGGGTTCTGAATTACTACATAGTAGTCGGCTGGCGTGCTCGCCTTCTGCCCATAGCACACACACCTGCTCATCCCTCACGATGCGAGTACGCTCGGTGCGCTCAACGGTGGCGCCCTTCTTGGCTACGAAATCGAGGAACTCGGCGGTGTTCGGCTTCAAAGGCAGGCTAACCACGGCTGACAACTGCGGCAAAACGCCCTGATCGGACTGCGGAGCCACAAACACGGCCAGCTCGACGCTCTCTGCAAAGTCGATGAACGTGCCAGCACCGGCCGAGGGCCCCTCGAGCTCGTTCGCTAAATCCACTGGCAGAGAATAGACGCTAGCGAGCGCCCGCCAGCTCTTCTCGGGACGGAAAGCGCGTACCAACATAACCAAAGACTGCGGGGCTGGGACCGGCACCCGCTCAACCTGCTCGTCAACAACAGGGCTTGGTGGTTTAGGTACCGGCCGAGCGACCTCGCTCACCGACGTAGTAGCGCAAGCAGCGCTGAGGACCAGAGGCGCAAGGCGCAAGGCGAGGCGAGACATGAAGGCACGCTAGCGAAGTCGCACCCTCCGCGCACCTCTCGTAGGAAGCAGCGGACCGGTGGCTCTGGTATGGTTGGCGGGTGAGCCACTGCACATCGGCCAACCGCAAAAGAGCGTCGCAGCAGACGCCAAACGAGGCGCAGTGAAGCTTGTTGCTAGAGTGCCGCTGGCTGAGTTCGAGCAGCAAGCCATCGTGCGCGTCACCTATCCCCCGTACGACGTGGTGGTGGTCAAGACCGAGCACGGCTTTCACGCGCTGGAAGACGCATGCAACCATGCCGGGGCGAGCTTGTCCGAAGGCTGGGTGGAGGACGGTTGTCTGATGTGCCCCGTTCACGCCTACGCGTTCAACCTCGAGACCGGCGCGCTCGTACGCCCCAAAGGGCTTTGTGCAGACCAGCGCACGTTTCAGACTCGCACGGAGGGGAAGGATCTCGTGGTCTACGATCCTTTCAAGCTCGTGCTCATCGGCACCTGAGCGCAGTGAAGCTAGCGGCGCGGAGCGTGTTTGGAGAGTTTTCTCTGCAAGGAGCGTCGGTGCATTCCTAGTTTGCGCGCGGCATCCGAGACATTCCCGCCGCAGTCACCCAAGACCCGTTGCAGGTACTCCCACTCCACCCGCTCTAGCGTGGGAATTGGATCGTTCTCGCGACCCAGTGTAGCCAAAGACTGACGCTCGGACCCTTTGCGAAAGCCGAGCAGGGCGCGCTCGCAGAGCTCCGCTGTAACGGGCTTCGTCAGATAGTCGGCCGCACCAGCCTTCATCGCCGAGACGGCGTCGGAGATGGAACCATAACCAGTAAACACGACGATGCGCGTCCCCTCGTCCAGCTCACGCAGCTTCGGGAGTAACTCAAGGCCGGTGCGGCCCGGCATGCGGACATCGATCAAGGCGTATTCAAAAGAGTGCTGGGTGGCCAACGCAACGGCCGTATCAAAGCTGCGCGCGGTCTCCACTGCAAAGCCACGCTCGGTCAGGGTACGCGCCAAGGCCGTGCGGAAGGCATCGTCGTCGTCGACAATGAGCAGCGAGGGGCTATCGGGCGTCTCAACCATACTAGTGAGCTGGCTCGCCGAGTGGCGTCAGGAGGGAATCAACGCTGACCGCTTTAGGTGCAGAGGAAGGCTTGTCGGCGAGACCGGGCGCTGCCCCAAACGCCAATACGACGCGGGTGCCGCTCGGCTGATTCGGTTCAATGCTCAGCGTTCCACCAGCTTGCTCAAACAAGGTACGAATCACGAACAGACCAAGTCCCATCCCTTCACCGGGATCTTTGGTTGAGACGAACGGCTCACCCAAGCGATCAACGACAGCGCCGTCAACCCCGCTACCATTGTCCTCCACGACCAGACACGGCCCAGTAGCGCCACAGCTCACGAGCACACGCACTTCACCCGTCTCCGCTGGTACCGCAGCTAACGCATTATCGAGCAGAACAGAAAGCGCTGCCTCAACGTCATTGGAGCCCATCGGAACGACGGAGTCCGTAGCGACCTCCACACTCGCTCGAGCCCGCGGGTGCGCGCGCAGCCATGTTCGAACAGCTTGAGGAACCACCTCGCCCAAGCGACAGCCGTGAGCGAGCTCCTTCTTCGCCCCAGGGCGCATGCGGGTCAGCACCTCTCGACAGCGAGCAACCTCATTGACGATCGACTCGGCGCGCTCCCGCGTGAACTCATTGTGCGATAGCTCCTCCGCCAAGACCGCAATCGTCGAGAGCGGGGTACCGAGTTCGTGGGCGGTGCCCGCGGCCAACGTCCCGAGCGCTACGAAGCGCGCCGCGTCGGCTTGCTCTTTGCGCAGCTGCTCGATCTCTTGTTGGTGCGCGATCAGCGCCTTGCGCACGCGCGTTAGGAAGAAGGCCGACAGCAGCGCTCCCACCGCGAAGGCGACCCACATCCCGTAAAAGTGGTCCGCCATATCCATGGTAGGGGCGTGACAACTTGGGTCGCTCGGCAACAGGAACAGCGACCCAAACGTGATCGCCGAGAATGCTGCTAACAAGAACGTACGCAAAGGAGACAAAAGGGAAGCGGCCAAAGCCACATAGGCAAAAAGCACTGCCGTGAAGGGGTTGGCAGCACCGCCAGAAGCGCCGAGCACGACCGCGAAGGCCACGATATCCGCCGCCGCATAACCAAGGACCAGCCACTCCGAGCCGAGCCGAGCGCCCTTGAACAAGTTGCTCGAGGCGATCACCTCCACAACGACGAGCAGCGCAATCGGTGGCAAGCCCCACGCAAAAGACACCTGCAGCCCAAGCCAATACTCCGACAGAAGGAGCACGCCGAGCGCGACCAAGACCACCACGCGGCGCAGCGCTGAAAACCACTTAGCCAGGTCGACGTTAAGGACTGCCATGCTCATACGTTGATCTTCAATGGCTCGGATCTCTTGCCATGCCAAGCGCGGTCATTGAACCTCGAGCACGAACTGGCAGGAATCTGACACCTCACCTTCGACGACTACGTCCACCAACCAGCGGCCAGGCATCGAGAAAACCACCTCGGCCTCGTAGCCTCGCTCGGTAGGCAGCACCTCGGCTTGCACGCCGTGGTGCCCCATATCCGGCATGTGGGTCTCCACCATGATCGATTCGACTTGTACGGGGTTACCATCCTCAAGCACTTCAAGCTCGAGTGTATTGAGACCTTCCGAGAGCGAGTCCGCGCTCAACTCGAAGGTGAGCGCCCGTGATTTTCCTGGCATCTCTTGGGTAAAAGGCAGCTCGTCCGGCTCTGCGCCAGAGCAGCCGCTCGAGAGCAGCGCTAGCGCAGCCAGAGCTGCAAGCGTGAGCGACTTCACCTGCAATCGATTCATCACTGCAAAACTCCAATCCGTAAACCCAAGCCGGCCCGAACAGCGGCTGACTCTGCAAAGGTGAGACCATTGATAGGTAACTGAGACCGAAGATCCCCTACCAGGCTGACCGTAGGACTCAGATCCACAAACGGGGAGAGCGAGAACTCTGCACGCTGCCGGTTCGACGGTTCAAGATCCATATCGAAGGAGAACCCGGCAATCACCGTCACCGGATCAAAGAGCACGCCCACGGCCGGCCCGACCAAGACGCGCGGAGCTCTGCGCGCGCGCGACTCATCCCCTGAGGCCACGAAGAAGGTCATCGCCGAGATGGCACGCGCGTGAAAATACTCGCCTAGCGTTTTTTCGAGGGTTGCCGTGAACGTAAACTCGCCCCGCCCTTGCCCGGTCGTGTCGGCGCCCAAGTTCGACTCAGAGGCCCGCGGAGGGGCTCCGGTAGGCAAGGTCACGCCGCCGGTCAGCGCAACCCCTGGAGCATAACGGTCTGCGAACTGTGAGTAGAGCAGCCAGGTAGCGAAGGCGCTCGTGTCACCAAACCCAAATCCCGTTTCACTCTGAACGCCCTGCGCTTCTCGGAAGTTGAAGACCAACGGAACGGCCGCCCCCAACTCGAACTTGGGCGCTACGCGCACGACGCATGAGCTCACCCACTCTGCTGTGAGGTCGGTCGAACCACGATTGGCGGTGAACAGGCCTTCCTGGTCGAATGAGCCGTAGCGCACACGCACCGACGGCCGCAACGCCGTCATGAACAGCTCGGTCTCGCCTAGCCGGTCACCCACCGAAGCTTCACCACAGCAAGCCGCTGCGTGGGCCTCATGACAGGGTGCCAACGCGCCGATCAGCGCGAGCACGGCAGCAGCGGTCAAACGAGCTAACACTTGTCCTTCAACCGAAGCCTGCCGCTACTCGCGTCCTTGTCGACCGAGAAGAACCACCGCTGGCGTCACTCGCATTCAGCCCTGCAAGCCGCTTCCATCTCGAGGCACATGTCCTCGGTGGTCGCGGCGTCCTCGGCGGTCTCATGGCAGTCAATCCCTGCATCGGTCGTCGAGTCGTGACAAAGCTCCCCGAGCGCTTCGCAGGTGGGCCGCTCTTCCGCCGTGTCATCACCGCAGCCGACGAGCAAAAAGATCGAAAGGGAGCCAAAGAAAACCATCGTTGCACGGCTAAACATCGGCCCACCTTTGCACAATCCAAAGGCTGCCCGAATGCGTCACGATGTCGCAGCTCCGCGCTACCGCGCCTGGCGAAGGCCTCGCTCAGGGATCGGCTTCATTCAGCGCACGGAGGCGTCACCTGAGCGCTTTCATTATTGTCTTCTCGACACTCGTGAAAGGTGATGTTGGCCGGGTCGAGGAAGATCCTGGCGACGAAGGTGTCCCCGCTCGAGGCGAGCGCCGAATCCACCTCGATGGACAGCACTTGGGTCTGACCAGGGAACAGGGAACCCGAGGTAGCTCCCTGACCAACCAGGACATCACCAAGAACCTTGTAGACGCGAATGATTACGCCCGCGGGGAGCGAGGCGAGCCCTTGATTGCGCACGCTCACCTCTGCAGTGAGCGGAGTCTCGCACGGGATGGCGAGCGAGAGCACGGCGTCGGGAGCATTGAAGATGCCTTGGTCTTGGACATTCTGACGGAAGTTATTGAGCCAAGGCAGGGTCCAATTCGAGGTCTCCTGTTGTGGGATTGAGCCGTAAACATTGGGCGCTTCACAGGCGTTGTCGCGGTCATCACAGATGTTGCTTACGTGATAGCTGTGCTGATTCCACAAGGTGCGCGTCCCGACCCAGGAGTTCGCAGTGTCGCCAAAGACCGAAAGCCCACGGTAAGACTGCGCAGCGGTGGGGCTCGGAGTCCACGCGACGCCGTTGACCACGGTTGGCATACCGGCGGCGTCCTTGCACCCCCAACCTGCCGCGCTCGGATCGGCGCCGTTGGAGACCATCACCAACTCGGAATGACCGTTACCATCGACATCCGCAACGAGAGACGCCTCGGTCGCGGTGAAGGAGGTGGTTGATGTAGCAAAGCGCACAGCCCCCGTCTGCCCGTCGAAGACCCAAAGGAAGCACTCGTCTGCGTAGATGACCTCTGCGCGCCCGTCCCCTTCGAAGTCGAACACGCTCGAGCCGGTGACCGACGAAGAAAGGTCGTGATTGGGGGTTTGCCACAACACACTGAGGCCCGCTTGCAGGTCCACCTCGACGACCGAGTAGAAGGTTGCTTTGGCCACTCCGATCTCGGGCATACCGTCCCCGTCGAAGTCGGCGACGGTGGGCGGGCCACCGCTCCCCGTACCTGGTAGTGCCAACGGCCCCACCAAGGTTGCGCCGGTGGCAGCGTTCAAGATCCAAAGGGACCCTCCAGCCACGTGCACCACCTCCGGGACGCCGTCGGCATTGAAGTCTCCGATACCCGGGTAGCCTTCCGCTAGGTCGGTGCGGTTCCAGAGCGTCGTGCCGTCGGCGCGATAGGCCGACTTACCGGCCAGGAGCTCGAGCTGGCCGTCCGGGGCGCCGTCGAGGTCTACGAACGTCGAGAGCGCATCGAACTGACGACCGCCGATGCCGTTCGCCCCCGTCCAAGCCAGCGTTATCGCATTGTCGGTAGTACGAAAAACCGTGGCGCCGTAAGCGATCTCCGGGAAACCGTCCCCGTCCATGTCGGCGACCGCGAGGCCTCCGCCCCAACCGAAGGTACCGTGGGATACCTGTGTAAGCGGGAGGTTGCTCGTACGCTTGACGACCCCTTGATCGTCGAGCAGTACGATGTAACCCTCGCCGGTCACCGCCACGATATCCATGCGACCGTCGGCGTCGATGTCTCCGAGAGCCGTGCTTACGCCGGAGAAGCCAATCGACGTCTCTGACGGTTTTTCGACAGACCAAAGTTCAGCGCCAGTGCGACCGTTGAGCAGCCTCAGCACTCCGCTCTTGCACGCTGAGACGGCGCCATTGGTACACTGACAACACGTGCCAAGACCGGTATTCGCCTCGATAGCGCGCCCCGAGACAAATAGGATATTCGGCGGGTCCAACACATCAACGGCACCGTCACAATTGGCGTCATACAGGCGACCGACGGTGGGGGTGGACCAAACGTCGAGATGCTCTGGAGCCACGAGCGATGAGCCCCATTGATATTTAAGCTCCGCACTCAGCTGGCCAACGGGTGGAAAGTACTCGCACGCCGGCAGGCATCCTTCTGGTTGCCCGTTCTCGTCGCAAGCCGCCGGCGCCTCGAGGCATTTTCCTGCAACTGGCAGCGGTTCACTGCAGCCACCGCCAGCGCCCCCTTGACCGCCCGAATTCTCCCCCAACGCTGTCTCACAGTATTCTCCGGGCTGGCAGTCTGCAGCCGTGGTGCAGTCATCGCCCGGCGCCACACACTTCTCGAAGAGGCACACCTGCGCGGCATCACAACAGACGTTGCCGCAAGCCTGAGCTTGGGTTGGGCAACACACACCGTCGAGGCACACGCCTCCGTCACAATCGCCTGAATCGATGCAGCCGGTAAAGCCGCCGGCGCTGCCACCTTGGCCACCGGACGCTCCTTGACCGCCCAGACCGCCACTCCCCCCACCGGCCTGCCCCGCTCCCGCACCGCCACTGCCAGTCTCCCCGCTACAGGCGATAAGAATTGCGGCCAACGAAGTAGCGAACGCACCGAACTGTAATCGCATAAACGCAGGTTAGGCGCTTCCGACCAATTGCCCTAGCGTTTACTCGTTTGTGGTTTGGGACATGTGGAACTGCGTTAGGCCCTGCGCCACCGCAAGTGCGAAGGCGTGACGCACGTCGACGTCCTCCCAGCGTCTCGCCTCGCGCGGGTCGAGGGCGTTGTGCGTTTCGATGATGATCGACGGGATGGTTGGTTTACGTAAGACAAACACGCGCTTCTTGGCCTCATGTCGGTCTACGAACAGGCCTGCCGCGGCAGCATCTGCGGCATAAAGGTTCAGGTACTCTTCGCCGCCATATGGGCTGAAGTTGGCGGCGAGTAGCCCCTTGGCCAGCGCGCTACCGAGCGAGCGTCGCGCCGTGACCAATTGCGGCTCAGCCTCATCGCTAAATAGCACACTAAAACCAGGCGCCTCCTCACTCCACTTGCAGTCCTCAGCTCCGTTCGGCCGCCACAGCTTCGCCTGACCCCGAATGTCTGAGTGCAAGCTGATGAACGCGTCAGCGTGCAGCCGCTCGGCCATGGCGACTCGCTCGGCGTAGCTAACGAGCTCACTGCCGTGACGACTTAGCACGACGTCATATCCTTCGAGTGCTTCGAGTGCCGCTTCGAGATCGTAGGCGAGCGCGAGCGTGAAGTCCTGCTCTGCGATGCAGTAGCAGGAGGTGTTGCCGGGGTTGTCTTTGGCGCCGTGACCAGGATCGATAACGACCAACAGACGCCTGCTGGGCAGCTCAGGTGGAAGCTCTTGCGGCTGCAAAAAGGCTGGCTCGCCCTGCGCCTGGAGATCCGGCGGCTGCGCGCTCGCCAAGCTGGCGGAGCGGTGCGGCGTTGCTTCCGGCTTGCTTGCGCACTGCGCCGTGGCCATGAGCCCCAACGCAAGAAGCCGCGCAACTGCACGGACAAATCGTCGGTTGGGTACCGCGGCACAGTTCAACGTCGCGAGGGTAGCGCTAGCAGCGAACGAAGTTGACTTATCGGGCATATGAGCTCCGAGGGCTCAACCACCAAAGCGAGCGTTCAGTGATACAAGACGGCATGGCACACTTCCCACGCATACCGTGCATCTTGCTGCTGGCCCTTGCGGCCTGCGGCACCATCCCGGAAGGAACCTTCAAAGCCGACCCGGAAGGGCGGCAGGTAGCCCGCCCAGCGGGCTCCGAGTCGGCTCCCGCCGACAGCGCCGTTTGCGACGGTGGCCCCGTCAAACCGCCCGCTGGAGCACAAACCGGGCGCTACAAGGTCCGCGGCTACACCGCAGACCGCTCGCAGTTGCGGTTCTTTCTCGAGCCGCGGTCTGGCGGCCAAGGCACCATCGAGGTCGAGGCGGAGAGCGAACTCATCGCCAACCTGCTGCTGCGCAATGACGGCGCCCAAATCGAGGTTGGCTTGCGCGAGCGTGAGGGCTGCGTCGCCCAGGTGGTCTTCTTACGATCGCAGTGAGCCGTTTACAGCACCATCGTGCGCCGGCCCTCGACGATCACCCGCCGCTCGACGTGGGCTCGCACCGCACGCGCCAGCACCACGCGCTCGACGTCACGGCCGACTCGCACCAGCTCCTCAGGGCCCATGCCGTGCGTTACGCGTGCAACGTCCTGCTCGATGATCGGCCCCTGATCGAGATCCTTGGTCGCGTAGTGGGCCGTGGCGCCAATCAGCTTTACGCCGCGAGCGTGCGCTTGGTGGTAGGGCTTCGCTCCCTGAAACGCCGGCAAAAAGCCGTGGTGAATGTTGATCACGCAGGGTGCCTGCTGCAGGAACTCATCGGTTAGCACTTGCATGTAGCGAGCGAGGATCACCAGATCAACGTGGTGACGCTTCAACTCAGCAAGGATCTGCTTCTCTTGAGCAGCCTTGGTTTCAGCGGTAACCGGTAGGGCGACGAAGGGGATTCGGAAGCTGTCCGCCACCGACTCGAGATGCGAGTGATTGGAGATGATGACCGGAATCTCGCACTGCAATTCGCCGCTGCGTTGGCGAAGAATCAAGTCGTAAAGGCAGGTTGGGTCTTTGGTTACCAACATGGCGACGCGTGGCAACACGTCCGCGTAGCCAACGCTCCAGGAGGCCGAGAGCGCTTCTCCCAGCGCATTGAAGGCCTTCTCGAGAGCCTTGCGATCAGCGGAGCCGCCGAGCTTCTCCGCCGCGCCGGGCTTTGCCAAGCCCGCAAGATCGACCACCAAGCGCATAAAAAAGCGTGGGGCTCCCTCTGCGTGTACGTCGGTATGGTTCGACGCGTCGAGGATGTTGAGCCCAAGCTCATAGAAGAAACCCGAAAGTCGAGCAACGAGGCCGGGTTGATCAGGCGCTGAAACGAGATAGGTGGCGGAACTCACCGCCGCCTCGTCATCCAGCTCGCACAGCGCCGCAAGTTTTTGCCAAGCCGCGCGAGAATCTTGCGCAAAGTGCAGGGATTGCGTCCCGTCTGCTCGTCCCGAGTCGCAATCCGCGCAGTTGTCGCGGATGACACGCGGATCGGCTCGAGCGGCCGGGCCGGCGCGTTCCTTGCTGTTCGCGGCGCAGGAGGCTTCGTTGATCAAACTTGCGATGTCGCGCGAACTTCGCGTTCGCGATGTGATGAGTCCGGACGTATTGGCCATTCCTTTCAGCAGCACCCTCGCGGAGGCTGCGACGCTGCTATTCGAGCGCGGGGTAAGTGGAGCCCCGGTTTTAGGCTCTAACGGTCGCATCCTCGGGGTCGTCTCGCATACCGATCTCGTCAATCCTAGGCACCACGCGGCAGTGCTCGATCGCGCTAGTGCGGATAACCTCGCCGTCGCCGAGGCGATGACCCGAGTGGTCTTCGCGGTTCAGCCCGATGACCCGCTGATCAGCGCTATTCGCCTAATGGTGGAGGAGAGGATCCATCGCGTGCTCGTAACGGACGAGCACGGCAAGCTAGCTGGGATCGTGGTGCCGATGGACATCCTGCGCGAGCTCTCCCGGCGCAGCGCTGAACACGCCGAGAACGTCGGGTTCAAATACGTCGACCTGCGTCAGTGAGCCGCTCCGCGCTGCGGCGGGCCAAAGACCTGGGCCGGATCGACGCCCAGACGCTGCAGTGCCCACGTTAGCGGCTCGCGATAGTTGGTCGTAACGCGCAGATCTCCGGGCCCCTCCAGCGCTGCTTCTGATAGGCCCGGCCATTGCCCGACGAAGGGAGCCCAGGGCAACTGCCCGCCGAAGAGCAGCATCGCGCTGGCACGACCGTGATCCGCACCGAGCGACACGTTCTCCTGAACACGACGACCAAACTCCGTCATCACCAAACAAGTGGTGTGATCCCATCCGTCCCCGAGCGCCTCTCGGAGGGCAGCCAAGCTTCGAGCGAGATCGCTAACTCGATCACAAACCAAACCGGCTTGAGCGAAGTGTGTATCCCAGCCATCCTGGTCGATCGTCACGGCAGTGAGCCCCAACTCCTCACGGTGATTGAGCAACTGGGCCGCAGTCGCCAAGCCCTTCCCTAGCGCCGTATCGGGAAAACTCCCAGCGGGCTGCGGTGCGCCCGCTAGCCGGCGCAGCGACTTGAGCGCACTCACCGAGCTCGTGGCCCCCTGGCGAAGCTCTCGCTCATCGCTCGAGTCATCGAGCTGCGCATAGAGCGATAAGATTCCATCGAGCTGGTCGTCGTCGGGAGTGCCACTCACCAGCTCGGAGATATCGCTGACTGCCGTCGCGGCAAAGCCCCGGAGAGCCTCAGGGACAGCGTGCCCGATAGCGATGGCGGCGAGCGAGCTCGGCACAGCGTTGACCCGCGCCCGCAGCGCTCGCGCGAGCCAGCCATCACTTTGCCCTGATAGCTCCATGAGATCCTGCGCCTCAAAGTGCGAACGCGTCTGGTCTTCCGACCCTGCCGCTAGCACCACCGACATACTGCGGTCCTCGAACCAACCGGCCAGCGGGGCAAAGTCGCCATGCAACCCAAACGCATGGCCTACGTCGAGCGCACGCCGCTCCCGCTCAGACGCGCCGACCCTCAAGGCGAGGGAGGGCCGCATTCGGTAGTAGTCATCGTCGAAGAGCGGCGGCACCAGCGACAAACCGTCAGCTCCGCCCCGCAAGTATATCACCACGATACTATGCATATTAGTACCTCTGAAAGGCCGGGCTCGAGAGAGCCATAGCCACGATTGATGGAGCTGAGGCTGGCCTGAGCAAGGTCTCTTCCTCTAGCTTGGAGGGTGACCGCCCAAACAAGTGCGCGAGTACGCTCG
This sequence comes from Polyangiaceae bacterium, assembly GCA_044376115.1. Lineage (GTDB taxonomy): Bacteria > Myxococcota_A > Polyangia > Polyangiales > Polyangiaceae > Xiheicaenibacterium. The sequence continues at coordinate 181,250 of JBILLK010000017.1, forward strand.
TCGCCCCGGCCGCGGCACAGCCGGAAGACAATGCTTCGAGATCAGGCTCCACAGCCTCGAGGCTGCCTTCGGCGAGCGCCCGGCCGAATTGGAAGCGTGGCAGCAGCGAGGGTAGATAAGCGAGCCCGCTCTGCGGGTAACCGTCGGGTGTTGGCCAACCAAAGGGTTTATGCCCCATACGTTCGAGATAGTGGCTAACGCTGCCATCGGCCAACGCAGTAACCCCGAGGGCGCGCAAGGCAGAGACCACGAAACGAAACGGCCGCTTCACTTTCTTGCCCGCGTAGAGCGGAAATCCTTCGTCGAGCAGCAGGCGCTGCGTGACGGCTCGCAGGTCTCCTTCGGTTGCAAGGTAGGTATTGGCGGCGCCTTCAATCAGCTCGCGAGACGGGTCGTCGCAGATAAAGGTCTTCGCCAATCTCCGCGCGACGTTCCGCGCCGTACTTGGATGATTGACCAACAAATCAAGCAGACGGTCGAGATCGAGCCGGCCGCCGCCGGCAGGCAAGGTGTGCCCCAAGATGCGCTTTTCCCCATCGTCATGGCGCGCGGCCACGAACTCGACGACGCCGGGGTTCCACGCGCTGCCCACGACGTAGCCAGTCAAACAGCGCGCTACCTCCTTTACGTCCTGCTGCGTATAGCCGCCGTCCACACCAAGGGTATGAAGCTCCAAAAGCTCGCGCGCGTGGTTCTCATTAGGAACTGCGCCGTGCTCGGCCGAGTTCTGCGCCCCATCCAGATAAACGAGCATCGCGGGAGACAAGACTGAGGCGGCGAGTAAATCGCGGAACGGCCCAAGCACGTGCTTTCGAACAACGTCGCGACGGTCGGCTGGCAACAGATGACGACAATCTCCCTTGGCCACCGCCACATGAAAGTGGTCGGAGAAGGCCTCGACCAATACCTCGTGAAGCTGCCGCTCGGACAGAAGCGCAGACGTGACTGCGTGGTGAATCAGCTGACGCTCGATCTGCTCAGGCGGAAGCTCGTACAGCGTTGCAGCATCCAAGTGCATGACGTCGATAGCCGATACCTTGAGCAGGCTGGGCAAGCCTTCATCGAGCTTCGGGTCGAGCTGCTGCTCAAGGAAGGCCTCGCGACCGATGCGACGCACCCGGTCGAGGTCCCCCGGTCGCGGACCGAAGGTCACCCGCGAAAGGAAGTGAAAGTCGGGGTCAATCAGGGCGGAGTCGGCGACGGAGAATTGCTCGGGGATGCTGCTTGCGCGCAACGCCTGACGCAGCGCCGAGATGGTCTCGCAACCCGTCGTTAGCAGCGCACCGCCGAGCGCCCCCAGCGCAAGGAAATCCCTGCGTTTCACCCGAGCTCCCAGCGATTGGTCGGGCTAAGCGTGGGGGCCGCGCGACGAGACGCTAATGCGGATAGAGCGCTGGCTCCGAGCCCACCCAAAACAGCTAGCGGCAAGACGATGAACCAGCCCAAGAACGGCAATAGGGAGGATAGGAGGATAGCCAACGCCCCGCGGCCCAGACTCTCGGTTGCCGGGCGCGCTTGTTCGACGTCAAGGCCGAGCCCGACGCGCAGGCTGCTAACCGATAGTCCAAACGCGATGGCTGCCCCTGTGAGCGCTGCCCACAGGAACGCCATCCCCTGTGCGAACGGCCCCAGATTGCTCAAGACCGCTATCACCAAGATCATCGAAAGCGCGATCGGCAACGCGATCAGCACGGAAGCGAAGGGGCGTTGTTCGAGCACCTCCGCCGCGACACGCACCCTCGAGCGGGCCAGGGCAAACACCAAATAGACAGCGCCCATCAGGCTCGCGAGGGACCCAAGCAGCAGAGCAACGAAAAAGAGCGTACTTCCGAAGTAAGGCATCTGCCCTCCTCTCGACTCTTCGTTCGAGGGCACAGACTTATTTCAACGGCCTACGCTTTCCGTCTTCAGTAGCGCACACCGAAGCCACCGAAGACCCCCTGCTCGCCCCCTGGACTGCCCTCAAAAAAGAAATCGAGGGATTGCGGCAGCAGAAACACGGCACCCAGGCTGCCCTGGACGTGGAACTTGTCGGTTCCTACGATCGTCTCGTCGTTTTGCACCCACAACACCGGCCCACCGAAGACGCGCAGGGCGGCGTAAGGGCTAAACCAGCCCGCAAAGGTCTTGCCAACCGAGCCGCCAAATCGGAAGTCGATACCGTAGTAGTCCCCGCGTTCGCTGTTGCGCATGGTGCGAGTGCCCAACCCTCCGAGTGTGGTCGACAGCACGACGTAGGGAACGTCCGCCGTTTCATTCAGCACACGCCAGGAAAGCCCAACCGACGTCAGCCAACCTGGGCCCATTGCGTAGGGCGTTCCCCCGGCGTCCAAACTCCCCGTGAGGAAGGCGCCGGCCGCGAGGGTGACGGTGAACTTCCCCGCATAGAAGTCGTTGGTCGCGACGACCGAGCCGTGTTCGAGCGTGGCCTCTGTCTCACCGTCGAAGAACACCAGGGTCGAGCGCGAATACCCGCCTGCCAAGGCCGTACGCCCACGCGAGGGGGAGGAGCTTTCACTCTTTTCCCCGTCCTCCGAACACGAAATGACTGCTCCCGTCGCACCGACAGGCGCTGAAACGCCTCACGCGTGAGCGACCTGCGGTCTCGCCCAGATTGCGCACGTGAGCGAAGCGAGAAGCGGAAGCCCGAAACGGTTGGTTAGCGAGAGCACGCCGCGAGTATCGCCCATCAGCGCGGCGAGCAGGCAGCTTTAGTTGATCGGCAACAAGGTGTACGGGATAGGCATGCGACGGCCAGCCATGCTACCAAACGTGGAGTGCGACCAACGCGGGAACAGCTCTCGTCGCTATCACCCAACGAGCGCATCACCTTTGAGATCGCTGACTTCCTCGCACGCCCGGAGCTCGCACCGCTGAGCGCTGGCTGGACGTCCGCCGTAACTGGAGGCGTCATTTGGACCTGTGCGGGGCGCAGGCTCAATATCGTTGGGCTGGAGCACGTGCAACGTTTCCACAAGCGGGACTCGTTCGTGCTGGTGGCGAATCATCGCTCCTTCTTCGACTTCTTCATCATATCGGCGATTCTCTATTGGCGTACCAACGTGTCCAAGCGGATGTTCTACCCCACGCGTGGAACGTTTTTTTACGATCAGCCTCTCGGTACAGCCGTCAACCTGGTCATGAGCGCAGGGCGCATGTTCCCGCCGGTGTTACGAGAGAAAGAGAAGCGCTCCTTTAACCGCTATTCGCTTGAACGTTGCCTCGAAGAACTCAACGTCCCCGGGACGATCCTCGCTCTTCACCCCGAGGGGACCCGCAACAAAGGGAACAATCCTTATCAACTGCTCAAGGCTCAACCTGGAGCAGGCCGGCTTGCTCTTTCCGGCAAGCCAACCATACCGGTCTTCATTCTCGGTATGACCAATAGCCTAGGCCTCGAGTTCATCAACAATTGGGCGAGACCCGCGCCGAACCCAATTGATGTGTTCTTTGGACCACCGGTAGACGTTGCAGCTCTACAGGGCAAAGCCAGCCAACTGCGTGCGCAAGTCGAGGCTGGGGAGCGCTGCATCGAAGCGATTCGAGCGTTGGGCGAGGCTCAGAAGGCCTACGCCGTTAGACGGATACCCTAATAGGCTACTGGCATACCCCACGTACGGCACCGGAGCAGGTAAGCCCCTTGGGGCACGGCGGGAAGCGCGACCCGCACACGATCACGGGGCCTGCTGAAGCCGAAGGCGAAGGCTTGGCTGTCGCCGACGGAACTGGGTTGGAGCTGGCGACCGGGGAAGCGGACGCGCTGCTGCTTGGCGATGCGGAGCTGGGATTAGGCTCAGCCGTGGGAGGGCTCGTTGGTTCTGCAGTTGGCACACTGGCGGCAGCGCTAACGGGCGGCTTGGCCGTCGCCGATTGATCGTCGGGAGCAACCGCGTGGGTCGGCTCCTGACAGCCGAGCGCAAGCACACAATACGTAACGAGCATCGCCATTCGCATGCAGCGTTCTTACGCCACCGGTGCCCAAGTCCGAAACCGAGAACGACGTTCGTCGTAAAGACAGACTTCTTTCGCTTCGCGTCAACGCGTCAAGACTGCTCAAGAAAGCTCCAACGTCCATCGCGCGGAATGCGCAGCTAGGGTATGAGGTTGAGTATGCGCTGTACTTCCGTCGTAGGCACAATCGGCCTCGCGCTTCTGGGAAGCGTGGGTTGCGGGGATGATTCGGGAACCGGTGGCACCGGTGGAACAGGAGGTGGGCCGGCCGCTGGGCCTACGATTGATATCGTTGTAGATGCCGATCGCAACGGCGTCGCAGACGCTGCCTCCGAGGCAGATCAGGCCGGCGAGATGGAGTACCAGGGCAACGTTGGTGCGCTGTTCCTGCCCAACCTCGATGACGATGATGCGGATGGGTACCGGGATTCGGACGACGTCACGGTCGCGACCAACGGGGATGAGCTCGATCTAGCAACGTTCAAACTCGCGGCCTGCGAAGAATGCCCCAAAGGCTCCACAGGCACCCTCACGATCGACGCAGAGTCGGCGAAGAACGTGCGTATCTTCGCTTTTGATCCCGACGCAAAGACGTGGTCGTTGGTCGCTGGGGAGACCAACTGGTGCATGAATGAAGCGCCAGAATGCACTCCGGTCGCGACGTGGGCCGTCAGCGCCACCAACGTGAAGGCTGGAGTTACCCTGGCGATCGAGGCTCGCGACGTCGTGCGCAGCACCGAATCCGGCTGGATCGGCGTCGTGGATCTTAAGTACTCGGTGGTCGACGCGGACGGTAATCCCGTCACCTCCGATGGCAGCCCCAAAGGCGAGGACACAGCGCGCATGCGCGTTGCGCCGTGGGTTCTATTCGGCAACCTCTCACCGTTTGACCGGGTGTGGTCCTCCGATGATTCGAGCGAGTTCGTCGAAGGAGTGGCCGCCGGTGCGGAGGCAGCAGGCGTTGCCTATGACCCCTACGGGAACTATGGGGACCAGTGGACGCAGGACTTCTTCCAAACCGGCTACTGGGCAATGCCGCGGGCCGGCGAGAACGGGGAGGTCGTAGCGCAAGGGATGGCGGTCGGAAACGCACGCCCCTGGGGGCGCAACAACTCCGATAACCAACTTCCCATCCGCTGGCTGATGAAGAACTACCTAGGGCCGGACAAGGCGGTGCTTCAGGTCTACAAGACGGATCACACGGGGGACTCGTATGACTCCCACGGCAATCACGACTTGATACCGCCTTATGAGAACGGCAGTGAGTCCTTCCCACTGGGGCGGATCTTGATCGGCTCGGGCGTGTTGAAGGAGACGCGCACCTTCTACAACGCGCAAGGCGCACAAGCCCCCTATTACACCGCTGACACGAGCTGGCTATTGGTGGGTCACGTGGACGAGTATCTGAGCTACGCGCCAGCAAGCACCGAGCGTGGCTGGAAGTTGCTCGTCGGCTCGCCGCGGCTCGCACGCGAAATGCTCGAAGACGCGCAGGCGGCCGGCAACGGAGACGCCGTAATGCACGAAGGTAAAGAGTGGTACGACTTCAACACCGGTGGTGAATATCCCGCAGATATCACCATTGATGAGGTGCTGGCGGATACCGAGCTGATGGCTGGTTCGCAGAGCGCCCAAGCGGCCATTGATGATGAGGTCGGGAAGCTTCAGGAGGCCATTGGCTTGGCTGATGACGAGATCATCGAGATTCCCTTCCTAGTCGGGGCTCAGAACTTTGGCGGCACCAAAGTCCACATCGCCTATCAGCCAGGAACCGTGAACATGTTGGTCATGGGCGACGTAGCGGTCATTCCGAAGCCGTTCGGTCCCAAGATCAACGGTGAAGACATCTTCGAGGCAGACCTACAAGAGAGCATGGGAAGCGGAGTGAACAAGCTAGGCAAAGACGGAAACGGGATGACCCTCGTCTTTGCGGATGATTGGGACTTTTATCACCGCCTCGACGGTGAAGTTCACTGTGGCACCAACCCGGAGGCCTCTGCCCCCTTCACGAGCCTCAACTGGTGGGAGACGGATCGATGAAAACGGCTATTCGCGCATTCACCCTCGGGCTTTTGCTTTCAACGGCTGCCTTCGCTGGAGAGGCCCGCGCAGACGGCCTCGCCGCCAAGACCTCCGCGCTCAGCCCAGCGGCCCGAAGCTCGCTTCAGGCCGAGATCGAGTCGGCAAAGACTTCGTTCAGCACAGTCCGCGCCAAGGTGCGAGACGTGCAGAGCGTCAAGCCCGAGGTCTACAAGCAACGCAGAAACCCGGTGCCTGAGGCTGGGCGTGAACTGCAGGGGCTCGGCAAAGACGCGCTCATTCCCATGCTGGAGGCGCTCGCGTTTGATGCCTCTCAGCCGGGCCTGACGCAGGTGGAGGCGGAGGCTTTGACAGTCGGCATGCTCTCGGCCGTCGGCAAACTGCGGGATTCGCGGAGCGCGCCGGTGTTGCGGGCTGTGTTTGAGGCGCAGACCTCGTCAACTCCGATCGCCTTTGCCGCGGCGGACGCCTTGGGCAAGCTCTGTGGAACCACCGAGCGAGCATTGCTAACCGACCAACTCAAAGACGGTAACTCGCTTCGGCTCGCCGCCGTCGCGGGGCTCGGGGAGTGTCGCCATAAGGCGGTCGTCAGCACGCTCGCCCCGCTGACCACTAGCGGCGAGTCACCCTTGCGCATTGAAGCGGTCAAAGCGCTCGGCAGCCTGGGCTCGAGTTGGGCCTGGGCGACGCTCGGCAAAGAGCGCGCGGCCGAAGCCCTCGCCATCCGCAACGCAGCAGCAGCAGCAGTGGTCGATGCGTTCGTTCGCAATGAAGACGTACGCACCGCCGCGAAACGCGCGCTGACGCAAATCGAGAGCCCACAAGCGCTCGATCTCGTGCGCACCGCGAAGGCCAATGCAACCGACGCGGGAACCATCAAAGCGTTGGCCGGACTCGAGAAGAACCTGGAGAAGCTCGCTAAGCGATCGAAGCGCTAACGTTCAATCATCCAATCCTCAGCGGGCAGGCCCAGCGCTTGCCCGCTGCCGTTTTGTCTGCTGAATTAGTGCGCCCTGCGCGTGACGCACGAACGGAGACCATGCTTCGGTCGCAGGGTGACCGTTGGGTCCGGGACGGGCGTGTGCAAGACCTCGACGCGAAAGGACTGCGCCAACGTAGCGAGCAAAAGCACGGCCTCCATCTGAGCGAAGGCTTGCCCGATGCAGAGCCTAGGCCCACCGCCAAATGGGAAGTAGGCATAGCGCGGTAGTGACTTCTGCAGGTCCCCAGCCCACCGCTCCGGCATGAAGCGCTCAGGCTCTTCGAAGAAGCGTGGGTCGCGCTGAATGACCCACGGACAGAACCAGACCTGACTTCCGCGTGGGATGCGGAACCCACCTAATTCAATGTCTTCACAGGCCTCACGCCCCGTCGACCAGGCGGGAGGAAAGACCCTTAGCGACTCCGCAATGACGTTCGCGGTGTACTTGAGCTTGGGTACGTCAGCCAACGTGGGCCGGCGATTACCCAGCACCTCGGCGAGCTCCTTCGCCAGTTCGCCATCGACCTCGGGATTGACGGTTAGCAGATGCCACGTCCACGAAAGCGCCAGCGCCGTGGTCTCGTGTCCGGCGAGGAACAGCGTCATGCACTCATCCCGAAGCTGCTTATCCGACATCGAGCTGCCATCCTCATCGACGGCCTGAAGCAACATCGACAGCAGGTCTTTCGAGTCGGTCTCGGACTTGTTCTTCCGTTTGCGCTCAATGACGCCGTAAATGACCGCGTCGAGCTTGGCCACAGCGGCGTCGAACTTGCGTGTTGCCGGTGTCGGCAGACCACGTAGGAACGGGAGCAATAGGTAGGTTGGATCGACCGTAACGTTTAGGACGGTCTCGAGCGCCTCGCCAACGTCGTCCGCGTGTTCGCCAACGTCCGCACCGAATAGCGTCTTGGCGACGATGTCCAAGGTCAAATGCATCATGTCGCGATGCACGTCGCGGGTCTCACCATCGCGCCAGCGAGCAGCCAACGCTAATGCATAATCAACCATGATGTCGGCGTAGCTTGCAATTCGATCGCGGTGGAATGCGGGCTGAGCCAAGCGGCGCTGACGACGCCAAAAGTCGCCCTCACTCGAGAGCAGCCCGTCCCCCAAGACCGGCCGCAGCGTTTGCAGGAACTGATCTTTCTTCCAGCGCCTATTGTGAGTGACCAGGATCTCCTCGACCAGGGATGGGTGACTCACGAGCACCGCCTCGAGCGGGCCCAGTGTCACCCGCGCGACGTCTCCGTAGCGATCCCGCGTTGCGCAGAGAAAGCCGATTGGATCGCGCATGTATGCGGGAAGATTGCCGACGAGCGGCCAGCGCTCGGCCATGGGGGGAAGGGGGAGGACCACGAGGCCACCGTAGCAGCAGTCTTGCCCCGGCGGCTCGCTTCACCGAGCCCTTCAAAGACCACGGTCACGGCGCTGACCCTGCCAACAGCTTAAGGCCGGCGCCTCGCGAGCCGCTCACCCAAAGGATGCATTCGTCTGCCCCAAGCCCGGTACTAGCTCCACGCATGCTTCGCGTGGACCCCGACAAACAGACGAAGACAGAGATCGTCGCCGTGAGGCCCGAGGAACTTGGTGTAGGGAAGATCGCACGCCCGCGAATTGCTCCCATCCCGCGCGTCGATCCAGCCGAGGAGGAGGTGCGCGACCGCTCCTCCTGGCCGCTGGTGAGCGGAGGCGATGACGACGACGATGACGTGCCAACGGCGATGAGGGATTGGAACGCCGACTCGCACCCGCCCGTGGTCGCCCCAATGCTTCGGGCGACCCTGATCCGTTTGGACGCCACTTCGGCGGGCCAGACTTTGGTGCTACCGGATACTCCGCTGCGTCTAGGACGCGGCCGCGACGTCGAGGTACGCGTCGACGATGAAGGCGTCAGTCGATTGCACGCTACGATCTGGCGAACCCCCGACGGATATGAGGTTACCGACCATCAGAGCCGCAACGGAACGGTGGTCAACGGGCGGTTGATCAGCCGCAGCCATCTGCGCGACGGGGATGTCGTTCAGCTCGGCCCGCGCGTCTCCTTCCGCTTCTGCCTGATGGACGCTCGACAGGTCGACGTCATGAAACAGCTATTCGAGACCAGCGTTCGCGACGGTCTGACTGGCGCTTTTAATCGTCAACACCTGCAAGACCGTCTGCGTGGTGAGGTGGCCTACGCTGTGAGGCACCGCTCGGAGCTCGGCTTGCTCCTGCTCGACGTTGATCATTTCAAGCGGGTCAATGACACCTTTGGACACCCGGCGGGGGACTCCGTTTTGCGGTTTGTCGCGGGCATCATTTCTAGTCGGCTTCGCACCGAGGATCTGTTCGCGCGCTACGGCGGAGAAGAGTTTGTCGCAGTCCTTCGAGGCATCGACCTGGCCGGTACGGCGCGGGCCGGAGAACGATTACGAGCCGTGCTCGCCGCGAACTGCCCAAGTCACGAGGGTCAGCTGATCCCGGTGACGGTGAGCATTGGTGCGGCCTCGCTTTCAACCTCGCCCGACACGAGCGTGGACGGCCTGATCGCGCAGGCGGACAGGCGGCTCTATCTGGCCAAGAACCTGGGCCGCAATCGCGTCATTGCCACCGACGATGGTGCGCCGCTGAACGCTGTCCGAGCTGACGCTCGCTAGCAGCGTCATTCGAGCATCCGCCTTCGGCGGAGTGGTCTATACAGGACGCATGCGAGAGACCTTCGTCCCCCACACGGCGGCTGATGGAACCCGGTTGCACGTCGTTCGCTGGGAACCGGCTGAGCCCAAGAGTGTGCGCGCGGTAATGCACATTGCGCACGGTATGGCGGAGCATTGCGGCCGCTATCAACGGCTGGCCGAGGCCTTGACCCAAGCTGGCTTCGTCGTGTTTGCCAACGATCACCGCGGGCATGGCAAGACGGCACAACCTTCGGCCGACGCCAACTCCAGCGAGTTGGGTCACTTGGCCGATGAGGGCGGCTGGGGAGCGGCGCTGGGAGACCTGCGGGCGTTGGTGCGTAAGGAGCAGGCCGTGTACCCCGGCCTACCGTTCGTATTGTTTGGCCACAGCATGGGCTCCTTCATGGTTCAGGAGCTGCTCTTCGATCTCTCGGACGTGCTAGCAGCAGCCGTACTCTCCGGCTCCAACGGCAAGCCCACGCCGATCGCCGCAGCTGGGCGCTTGGTCGCTCGCGCGGAGAAGCTCCGGCTCGGGGCACGCGGTCACAGCAAGTTGCTGATCGGTCTCTCGTTTGACACCTTCAACAAGGCGTTCGCCCCCAATCGCACCGCGTTTGACTGGCTATCACGCGATGAAGCCGAGGTAGACGCTTACGTGGCCGATCCGCATTGTGGGTTCCCGTGCTCCACCGCGACGTGGATCGAGGTATTGGACGCTTTGGGCCGCATCGCAACCCCCGATCTCCAAAGGCGCATTCGCAAAGACTTACCCATCTATGTTTTCTCCGGCGCGCGCGACGCAGCCAACGGCAATACTCAAGGGCTGGTTCAGCTGCTGGGCGCTTATCAGCGCGCAGGGCTCCGTGAGGTGAGTCATCGTTTTTACGAGGGGGCTAGGCACGAGGTCCTCAACGAGACGAACCGCGACGAAGTGACGCGGGATCTTCTCTCCTTCCTCGATCGGAAAGTCCTATGCGACGCCCGCTCAACTTCCTGAGCGTTCGCGATCTTGCTCGCGTAACCGAGAGCACGATTGCTCATTACAACGAGTCGACGCATGCGTTCTGGAAGGGCACCAAGGACCACGATGTAAGCCAAAACATCGAGGCGTTCCTCAGCCACATCGAGGGGACTCCGCCGTTTAAGGTATTGGACCTCGGCTGCGGCCCGGGCCGTGATTTGCTCGCCTTTCGAGCCGCGGGGCACGACGCGACCGGGCTCGATGGCGCTGAGAACTTCGTCAAGATGGCGCGCCAACGTTCGGGCTGCAAGGTCCTCCACCAGAACCTGTTGCAGCTCGAGTTAGCGCAAGAGAGCTTCGACGGCATCTACGCAAACGCGACATTGTTCCACGTTCCGACGCAGGAACTCCCTCGCGTTTTGCTCGCCCTACGGGGCGCACTGAAGCCGCGCGGGGTGCTATTCGCGTCAAACCCGCGTGGGCCCGACATCGAGGGCGCGCAGAACGACGACCGCTATGGGGCTTATCTGAGGCTCGAGACGTGGGACGGCTACCTTGAAGACGCTGGCTTCGAGCAGCTCGAACACTTTTATCGGCCGGCCGGGCGACCACTCGTGCAACAGCCGTGGCTGGCAACCGTATATCGCCGCGCCGCCGCAAAGAAGTAATCGCCCCGCCGCCGGGCGAGCGATGAAACCGCTCACCTCCGGAGAGCCTCAAGACGCGAGCAAGGTTGGTGTTTGCGCAGTTGAGAGGGCTTGTTTGCTGCGTCCCTGTTCCGTAGAAAACGCCTTCCACGACTGAGCGATCTCGTCGAAGTGGACGCCCTTGCGCTGAAAGGTTCCCTTCGTCAAATCGAGGATGGTCGAGGCCAACTTGTCGCCGCTCGTGAAGTGCGCAGGTCCATAGTCGAGCTCGAGGTCCACCCCCGAACGCATCGAACTCGGCACGTCTTCCAACCGGTAGTTGTTGCCGGTCCCCGCGAGATTCGCGCTCGAGCCGACGACCAGCTGACCTTGGGACCGCGCCATACTCGCGACCTTGGAGATCAACGCGCCTACACCGAAGAAGGTCGCAATGGTGTCCACCTTCGTGCATTGAGCCGCGACAAACGGCTCGAAGCTCGCAAGCAAGTGGGACTCGCGGCGCAAAGCTGCAATCACCGCTAGCGGCCAGGCAGCTGTAGCAACCGCGAGCCAAGCCCGCGTGGCAGGATCGATACCGGTCGTGACTTGATCCAGGATTTCCATCGTGCCCACGGTCACGCACGGCTTCTCGCTTGGGCGCCCTTTGAGCTCATAAATTCGCTTCACACCCTCGCTGCGCATCGCCACGAGTCCGTACCCGGTTTGAGTCTGGACGAGGGCAACACCGCCGCGCTGGATCACTTGAAGAACAGACACGGCATCGCGTTCAAGGACTGGCAAGGACATCATTTCGAAAAAACCTCCATCCCCCATGGTGAAGGTTCTGCGTGTGCGGCGCTACCCCGCGAGCGTCTGCCAACACGCGAAAGCTACTGATTTGCTGCGAGGTTTTACCCAGAGCCCGTTTTGCCTTACGCTTCGCAACCCGCGTCATGCAGTCCCTCGATCCTCACGTCCTGGCTTTGCTCTGGGATGCTCTTGCGCGGCACACCAGCGACTTCGTCGGGCTGATGGATGAGAGCGGTCGTGCGCTATTCATGAACCGCAGCGTTCGCGGCGCGCCAATCTCTGCAGTGGAGGGCAAGCTGCTCGAGGAGTTTCTGCCTGCTGAACGTGCAGCAGGTTTGCGGGCCATGATTGCGAAGGTCCGTGAAACCGGCGGGCCTGTCGAAAATGACGCTCTGCGCGTGGTCGCGGTGGACGGTAGCGAGCATTGGTACATAGAGAAGTGCCTGCCGGTCCAGCACCCTGAAGGTCCGCCGTGTTTTCTGCTGATTCGCACCGAGACCACACCCCTGCGTCGCACCAAAGACGAGTTGCGCGCCTCGGAACAGCGGTATCGGACCTTGTTCGAATCGAACCCTGACCCGGTCTTGGTCGTAAGTCAGCTCAGCGGCACGATTGTAGCCGCCAATGGCGCAGCCGCGCGCCTCTACGGTAAACCCGTCGCTGAACTATGCGGTAGCAGTTGGCTCAGCTACTTCACCCTCGGCCACTGCGACCAAGTGCGGGCTCGCTTCGAGGCCAACCCCGATACCGAGTATCGCGAGGTGCTAACCCAGCTCCGAGCGGACGGTAGCGAGTTCGCCGCTGAGATCGTCGACAACCCGATCGAGTTCGAGGGCCAGCGAGCACGGATCGCGGTGATTCGCGACGTGAGCCTGCGAGAGCGGTTTGAGACTCAGCTCAGGCACGCGCAAAAGATGGAATCCATCGGGTTGTTCGTCGGGGGCGTTACGCATGACTTCAACAACCTACTAACCATTATATCGAGCTGCGCTGAAGACGGGCGTCAACACTCCGCGCCCAGCACAATCGCGCATGAGGACTTCGTTAGCATCTTGGAGGCGGCCAGACGTGGAGCTGCGCTCAATCGCAAGCTGATGCTGTTCTCGAAGCAAGACCCGGTTCACTTCGAGCATTGGGACTTATGCGCTATCGTTGACAGCTTCAGCATCATCCTCAAACGCGCCCTGAGCCCCCATTGCTCGCTCAAGATTGAGCACAGCGTTCCTTCCTTGCCATTGCGCGCCGACCGTACGCAGCTCGAGCAAGTACTGCTCAATCTGGTGCTTAATGCAAAGCAATCGATAGATGAGGACTCAGACGCGAACGAGGTGGTCGTCATGACCGGGCGCGTTCGAGTCGACGAGCAATACGTGCAATTGCACCCGTGGGCGAGCACGTTTGGCAGCTTCATCGAGCTCTGCGTTCGCGACCGCGGCGCAGGCATTCGGCCCGAGCTCCTGCCCCGCATCTTTGAACCTTTCTTTACGACCAAGGAAGCGGGCTCGGGGCTAGGGCTATCGGTGGTCCATGGGGTTTTGGAGCAGCACGGCGGTAAGCTCGGCGTTGAATCCCAACTAGGCCACGGGACCAGCATTTATGCCCTGCTCCCTATCGCCGATACCGTTCCCCAAGAACGGACGCTGGAGCGGGCCAGTATGCCGTCAAGACCATCCGGCGGGCGGCTGCTGCTCGCCGAGGACGAGCCGGTCTTGCTGTCGCTGGCACGCAGCAGCCTGGAGGCGCTTGGCTACGAGGTCGTTGTGGCGCGCGACGGGGAGGAGGCGTTACGCGCGTTCGAGGAGGCAGCGGCGTCGTTCGACCTGGTGGTGCTCGACGTTGTGATGCCCAAGCTCGCTGGCCCGGAGGCGCTCAAGCGGATGCGTGCGCTGCAACCGACGATCAAAGCGCTGTTCGTCACAGGGCACGCTCCCGAGGCGTCACAGTTCTCGGCCGACCTGGCGCAGCCTGGGCTGGATCTCATGAGGAAGCCGTTTACACAGTCGGAGTTGGCGGTGCGAGTGCAGAAGGCGCTGAAGAACTGACGGGCGGCGCCGCGAAGTTCGACCCTGCGCGCCTACTCGTCCACTACGAAGGTCTGGTACATCTCGGCGACGATATGGTCTTCCGCCTCCCAATGACGTTCATGGGAGAGCGCCCAGGGGTGGGGCCGATAAAGCAGCCTGGCTGTTACAACGACCTGATTGCAATTAGCGGGTAGCGAGAAGCCATGCGTACTGGATTGAACAGCGCCGGCGCGGATCCGGGTATCACTGGCGATGGTGGTAGCGAGGTGATGGGGCACTTGTAAACGGCCGGATGGGTCGGCCAACGTTTTTGCGTATTCAACGCCCGGTAGCCCGGCCAGGGCGACCCCGTGAAAGGAATGTTGGGCCGCTGAGCCCGCCGGCGCTGAGGCGTACAAGATATCCCCTGGGCTCAGCTCTAGCGGCTCGAGCAATGTGGTTTTACCAGCCAAGACACTAATCGCCATGCTCTCGCCTACCGGCGTCATTTGCTCGATGCCCTTCTGCTCGGGCGTCAGCGCTGACCCGGCGAAGAGGCCAACCCCGTCGTAATCCCAATAGCTACCGGTCGGCCGAACCGCCCGCACCTGGTAGCCGGGGGAGCCTTCTATGGCGAAGGATTGCCAAGCGAGGACACCGCCCGGCAAGACGCTTACGTCGTCTCCGACGACACCGCGGGCGACCGTACCGCCGGTCTCCGGCACGGTCATCCCACTCGAGGCCTTTAGCGGAGAGCCGTCACAGGCTGTGGCGTTTACTAGAAGCACCAGTGAGCGCATTGGCTCGCCGGTTGGCAGCGCATGGCCGGCACCCACGTTACGGGTATCCACCTGCACGATCAGCTCGTCCGCCTCGACCGAGCCTGAAATGGTCAGCGTTGCAGCGCTATCAATGAGATGGGGAAAGCCCGGCTCGGCATGCAGTGGGCCTAAGAACATATGCGAACGCAGCTGCGCGGAGCTGCGCTCGAAGCCAAAGGTGATACCGGCGTTGCTCTCCGTCGCTGCGTCGATCGCGTTGAACAGCGACTCAACGGGAGGCATGTGACAGGTCTGGCAGGGAGCCGAGGGATTGAACGGGCTCTCGAGCCACTCGGAGTAGGTGCCGTGCGTGGGTAGCCCCGCAGCGAAACGTTGATCGAGCGTGGTATTGGGCACCAGCGCCGCCTGCTTTTGCTCATGACAACCGGCGCAGAACTCGGCGCTCGAGAATTTGGGTTGATAACTACCACCCATGAACGGGTTGGGCACGTCGGGTAGGGGGCCAAACATCACTTGGCGAGGTTGGGCGCCGATGCCTTCGCCTTGGGTCTCCTGGGGACGCTGCATGATCAAGCGGCCACCGACGCCAGGCGGCGCGCTTAGATCAATATCGCGCACGTGGTGGCAGGCGTCACAGTGATTGCCATGTTCGAAGGCCGTGCCTTGTGCCTCCAGCAGGTCTCTGCCGCCGAGCGGCCCATCCATCCCAATGGCGTGACAATCGGCGCAACCTCCAAATTGCGTTGGAGCAACAGCGGGCGGTACGGCCGGGTCATCACAGGTAGTCCCGTTGCCGCATTCGTTGAGATCCTTGAGTACGGCGTCACCCACGTAACACTTCATCACCGTAACGCCGGGCTGACCTGGCACCTCGCCTAAGCGCCAATGCCCGCGTGCGTGCACGCAATCCACCTGATTGTCGACGCCGGAAGCAACGCCCGAATAGATGTCGTGAAGCTTCGGATTTCGGGTCGACCGTGCATGCGCCGACATCTGAAATTGTTCGGCGAAGGTCATATGACAATGGCCACAATAAGCGGTTGAATTGTCGAGCGCTTCAATGCCGACGCCTGGCTTACCAAAGATATAGGAGTCATTGTCGGGTTGGGCGATGTTGCCGAGCACCAAGGTGATCGGCTCCTCGGGCAGCTCGGGCAGCTCGAGCCCGGCCGCCCGATAACCCACTTTGGCGGCCACTGCGGTGGGGACGCCCAGGCCGTCGCGCACGAGCGTCAGCGTGAAGCTGCCGTCCGGCCCTGTCTCCATCGCGACCTCGCCGCCGCCTTGCATGATCATCGCTTGCTCGACGGGGAGACCGTCATCATCCACCACGAAGCCGCTCACCTCGATCTGCTCGGGAAGGCCAGAGGAGCTGGAGCTTGGGATGGTGAGCCCGGTCGATGTCGAGCTGGACGTTGAGCTGCTGGCTGCCCCGGCCCCTGCGAGACCGCTGCTGTTGCTGTTCCCGCTGCCTTCTGCGGAGCTGTCCGGGAAGCCGAACACGCAGCCGACGAGCCACGCTGAACTCCCAACGAGGCCGCACAAGCGCGGAACCAAGCTGCTCAGCACGACTCTCATGGCCGCTAGTCTACAGCTCTTCGAGCAAGGAGAGCAGCTCCGCCTTGGTGATTCCTGCAGCGCCGCCAGCACCCGAGGTCACCGTGGTAGCGATGGCGCGCTTCTTCTCCTGCAGCTGGAGAATGCGCTCCTCCACCGTGTCTTTGGCGACCATGCGATAGACGTTTACCGGCTTGTCCTGGCCAATACGGTGGGCTCGGTCGGCGGCCTGCTCCTCGACCGCGGGGTTCCACCACGGGTCACAAAGGAACACGTGATCAGCCGCGGTCAGGTTCAAACCGACACCACCGGCCTTGAGCGAGAGCAACATCACCGGCGGACCGCCCGGATCTTGGAAGGCGTTGACCACCGATTCGCGATCCCGCGTTTGACCGTCCAAGCGTACGAACCCGAGATTGGCCGCCTCGAGGTGGGGCTCGATGCGATCGAGCAGGCTGGTCCATTGGGAGAAGACCAGCGCCTTATGACCTTCACCAGCGAGCTCGCTGAGCGCCTCGACCAAGCGATCCACCTTCGAACTAGAGGTGTCGGTGCGGCCCGGCAAGAGGCCCAAGTGGCAGGAGGCCTGGCGCAATCGCAGCAGCGCCTCGAGCACCGCGAGCACGCTCTCCCCTGCGCCCAGCCGCTCCATGACCTCCTTGCGCGTCGCCGCGAGGATCGCCTTGTAGAGGTCCCGCTCGTTCGGCTCGAGTTCGGCGTAGAGCACGCTGTCCACGCGCGGCGGAAGATCCGGCAGCACCTCGCGCTTGGTGCGCCGAAGCAAGAACGGCTTCACCCGCCGACGCAGCCGAGCCGCAGCGTCTGCACCTTCCCCGGTGCCAATCGGATCGGCGAAGCGCTCAACGAAGTCGGAGCGCGTCCCGAGCAAACCGGGGTTGGTGAAGCGCATCAGCGACCACAGGTCTAGCAGCCGATTTTCGACCGGCGTACCGGTCATTACGAAGCGGCTCTTGGCTTTGATGCGGAAGGCCGACCGAGCCGATTGGCTATCCGGATTTTTGATCGCCTGGGCCTCGTCCAAGATCGCCGTCTCGAACTCGACCTTCTCGATCTCCTCGATGTCGTTGCGCAGAATAGCGTACGTCATCAGCGTGATGTCGGTACCGGCGGAGAGCTTCCGACCTTGGCCTTCGTAGATCACGATCGAAAGATCGGGGCGGAACTTGCGCGCTTCACTGGCCCAGTTATGCACGACGCTGCGCGGGCAAACCACCAGCGCCGGCGTGCGCACGGAAGAGAGCATCTGCACCGTCTTGCCGAGACCCATGTCGTCGGCGAGCACGCCACCCATCGCGTGCCGACCGAGGAAGGCCAGCCAATCGGCGCCGCGGCGCTGATAAGGGCGCAGCTCGGCGGTGAGCGCCGCAGGCAACTCCATGCTCGGGATGCCCTCGAACTCGGCCAGCAGCGGCCCGACGACCTCCGAGATCTTCGGCACGTCCACCCCGAGGTCGTGCGCGACGTCGAGCAACACCGGGAGCGCCGAACGCGTGGTTCCGCTGGTCTCGGCTTTGGCCGCCACCAAATCGAAGAGCGCCTGCGCATGCTTCTCGAGGAAGGCCATCGGCAGGTGGGCAAAGCCGCCGCCTTCGAGCGCGACGATGCCGAGCCCCTCGCGATAGGCGCGCGCCACATCGGCCACCGAGGCCCGCCGCGTGACCTTCTCACCGAGATCGCGGTCCTCGGTCTCGACCTCGAACGCCACGTCGAACTGCTCGCCGTCGCTGACGATGCGCGGCGTAAGCTCGCGCCGCTTGGTGGCCTCGCCGTACGTCGTCGAGAGCGGCTCTTGGTTGGTGAAGCGCTCCAAACGCGCCGCGAAGACGCTAGCGTCGCGACCGTCGAAGCGAACCCGACGCCCGGGGACCAGCGAGAGCTCATCGCGCAGACGATGGGTCAGTGCGCGTTCTCGCGACTCATCACGCGCAGGCGCCGGGGAGGTCAGCAAGACCAAGCGCCCGGCGTCGATGCGCGCGATCGGCGGGTCACCGTAGACGAGCAGCGGTAACACGTTGAGCGCGCCCAGCTCGTGCGAGAGTTCGAACTCGATGCGCGGCGGAATGCGCTTCTCGCGGCGGGGAATGCGCTTGGTTTGAATGTCCACCACCATCGTGCGCTCGAGCTCGGGCAGTACGTCGGCGGCCAAGGTGCCGAGCTCTTCTCGTTTGAGCGTGCGTTCGATCGGCAGCTTCTCGAAGCGGAAGCCGAAACGCCCGGTCTCGGCCAGCGGCCGCAAAACGCCGCGCACCGAGCCGACGCCCAAACTACGAATCTCGGCGCCGCGCGGCACTACGATCGAGAGCGTGACGCCGCCCTCCGGACCATCGGTAATTTTGGCGTCGGGCGAGATCTGCTCGCCGCTAGTCTTGACCTTGGTTCCGCCCAGGGTGACCTCTTTGGCGCGGGCCAACGCGTCCAGCACGGTCTTCAATTGATCGAGCGGGATGTCACCGCGCAAACGCTTGGAGAACACCCGATCGATCGCGAGGTCATCGTGCGTCGGATCGAGGTTGGGCTCGCGAATGCCACGCGCGATGCGCTCGGTAAGCGCCATGGTCAGGCGTTGCGGCGGTTTGCCCGGCTCCACCACCAAGCGCTCCAAGCCGAGCGCACCGTGCTCGACGTTGAGCGCGTATTGAAGCGTCGCCGCGGGAGGACGTGCTCCCATCGAAGGCGCGCTTGCGGCGGGCGCAGCAGCGCGCACGACCACCGAAGGCGCGAAGCCGTCGTACCGTTGAGGTTGGTTCTGAGCGGTAGCGCCAGTCGGGCGGGCAGCTGCAACCGCTGACTCGGCGGGCGACGGTTCGCTCGGTGGCGGCTCTTCCCCGGGAGGGGGCAGCGGCTCACCGGAGGCCCAGGCAATGGCCGCCGCGGCGACGTGGTGACAGATGGGCGCCTTCGTACCGCAGTCGCAATCCCACTCTTCGTCGTCCGGGAACAGCGCAACGGTGGGAGAAACAGCGCGACCGCGTTCACGCACACGGAAAGAAAGCTCGCCGCCGGGGTCTCCCGACGTCGACACGGCCCCATCGCGAGCGAGTTTCACCCCATGCGACCACACGGCCGACGGGCATGCCTTTCGAATCACGGCAAGAAAGGCTGAAGGTTCAGGCACGGTGCGGAGTCTCGAATCGCGCCCGTTAGGAGTCCAGTCTGTTGCGAAAGTGCGCTGCAATTCCGCCAAAGGCGGATGCCCTGGCTAGCGGCTCGCAGCGGCCTTCCTGTCGCGCAGTGCATCGCGAACCAACTGCACCTCGTCCGCACCGAGTTGGGCGAAGCGACGCGGCGGCATGCTCAGCGGCGATGAAGGTGGCAGCAGCAGCCGCTCTTCGATCGCCTCGAGTTGGGTGCTGCTGAGCTCGCCGAGACGGCTGGGATCGAAGTTGGCGCGAGACACCGTTTGGTCGAGCCGAGCGTTGTGACAACGCGCGCAGGCCTCGATCAGGATCTGCTCGCCCGAAGCGTTGGCCGAAGGGCGGCGCTGGGTCGAGCGCAGCGCCGACTCCGAATGCAGCTCGCTGAGATCGGGCAACGTCCGAGCGCGATCTCCCCCCATCAGCGCCTTGTAGGCAGAAGCCACTTCGGCCTGCCGCCTGGGGTCGGTGAACACCGCTGTGGGATGCGGCAAGGGGAAGAGGTCTCCGTGCAAAGCGCGCTGTTGCAACGACTCGAAAGCGGGGACCGCAGCCGGCTGTTTGCTGGCCATCTCCATGCGCGCCAGGGCCACGGTCGGTAGCTCGGCTGGCTGCACCAAACCACCTTCATGTTCGACCAACCCCTGCATCAACGCGGGCTCCGACCAACGAATGAGCCGGCCGGGGATACCACCGTACGTTTCGCTCGCGGGGTGGGCCTCAAAGTAGCTATCGAGCAGCCCTTTTCCAGCCTCTTTATCGCGAAAGAAGTGGGTCCATGGGGCCGTCTTTTGAATCATCAGTAAACGCTTTTCGGCGTTCGGCCCGCCGTCGCGGTGGCATACGTTGCAATCAAAGACGGTGTTCTCGAGATCGTCATCGGCGTAGAGCGAGACCGAGCTCCAGTCACTTTCGACGCTGGGGCCGAAGAGCTCCCACGAGTTGCAGGCGCCAAGCTGCTCGCAGCGAGGGAAAAAGCGCAGCAGCAGAAAGCGTAACGCGCGCGTGGTGCGATCGCGCGTCGCCAGCTCGACGAAGGGTTCTCCGCGCGAGAAGGCGAGCACCACGAGTTCATCGGCTGGCCGCGCCGGACCCTGAATCGGGCCTTCACTGGCTGGGGCCCGAAACAGAAAGACGCGCGGATTGATGGGCGAAACGAGCTGACCGCTGAGCGAGGTGGAGTGGCTGAGCAGCGCGAAGGCCGGGTTTCCGAGCTCACCGTTACCAACGAGCGCACGGAAGTCGAGCCCGAGCAGCTGGAGCAACTCCGCAAAGCTTTGAGGTGGTGCAGCCGCGCAGAGCGCCTGCGATACCGGATCGTCGTAGCCGCGTTGGCAAAGAGCTGAACGCGTTTGCTCCGATGACCCAGCAGGCAACGCTGCTTGGTCGGGCACGCTCGAGAAGGCGGGAACGCTCTCGAGCGTCGTTTTGGACGCGGCTGCGGAGGCGTGAGGATGGGTAGGGCTGGCGATCGAAGTCGCGGCGTCTGGCGCGCCGACCACTACCGCGGGAGGCGTGGTCGGCGAGCCACGGTCTGTGGGAGCAGCGCCACGCTCGAGCGAGCCTGCACAGCCCGCAATCACGATTCCCGCGCACAATAATGAGCTCCAACGCGAAGGCGACATAGCGTTGGAGCCGCGCCATTCAAGGAGCCTGCCAGCGCCCGGTCAGGCGAAGGCTCGGCTCGGCCGCTGAGACTCAGCGTAGCGATAGGCTGTGTATGCAGCGATCAGATGACAGACCCAGCCGAGCGTGCCGCCGCTACCGATCCAAAAGCCGGGCGTTATCACCAACCAGAAAAGGCCGCGTAGAAAGGCGCCGTTGTAGATCTGCCCAATGCCAGGGACGACCAACGAAAGAACCGCTGCGAGACCGGAGTTGTTTTTCATCGATTGAGCGAGAACGTGCGTCGGCGTAGCGGCTTGTCAACGAGCGAGGTATTGCGCAGCCACCCGCCTCGCCGACGCTGCTAGCCTGGCCGCCGTGAGCAACCTGCGCCTGGAGATTGAGCCACTGACCAGCGAGAGCTACGCCCCCTTCGGCAACGTGATCGCCGCCGGAACTCTCGAGGCCGGCAAGCCCGCCAACCAGCGCACCGCGCGGCGTTATGACCAACTCGGCCCGCTCGAACGAACACGCGCCGATGCGCCGTGGAACCTCTGCGTCTTCCGCTGTGCACCGCGCGATCTCTCCTCGTTCAAAGTGACGTTGCTCGAGAAGCACCCCTATTCGACCCAGCTGTTCGTGCCGATGAACGCCGCGCGCTACTTGGTAATCGTCGCTGAAACGACCAACGGTGGCATGAGCCCCGAGCTGCGCTCCCTGCGCGCTTTTCTCGCGACGGGTCGCCAAGGGATCAGCTACCACCCCGGCGTTTGGCATCACCCACTGCTCGCGCTCGATCACGAGACCGACTTTGCCTGCGTTGTCTCGGAGGACGGCGGAGAAGGTGATTGCGAGGTACGGCCGATCGCGGAGGCCGAGCAACGCGTGGTTTCGCTTCGATAAGTGGCAGCGAGCCGAGAGTTGGCCGGGCTCGAGCGGGCGGGCTAGCCTGCAAAGCGATGCATCTCCGCGACTTCTTCGCAGCGCAATTCGCCGTAGCGCTCACCTCAAATCCCCCGCGGCTCGAAGGCCCTCGGCTCGACGGTGATGCGGCGCTTGCGAGGCGCGCCTACGACCTCGCCGATGCGATGCTGCGTGAACGCCGCTTGCGCGGACACGCTGACGAGGAGGCGCTCTTGAGCATGCAGGAGCTGGTCGGACAACCGAGCGAGGAGGATGAAGCGTTCTTTCTCGGCAGCGATGAGAAGCTGCTCGATGAGCCGGCGCCGCTCTCCGAACGCGAAGAAGAGCTCGATCCGCTTTGGGAGTCCCTGCGTCACGACCCCGCGTGGGAGAGCGAGCCGAAATGGGGACCGCCACTCACGACCACGACCACCTTGAGCGAGCGCCCCGGCCTCGCACGGACGGTGCCCGAACCGCTCGACGGCGGGCTGCGCAAGAAGGCCTAAGGCTGCGCGACGGCCTCGAACTGCGACTTGAGCGCGGCGTAGTTTGCAGGGTCTCCGAGGTTTTGCTGGGTGAGGTTGAAGACCGTCACCACCCTGTTCTCGCCATCCAAGATCACGACGTCGCGAAAGGCGATGCCCCAGGTTTCCCAGACGTTTTGCTCGGGCACGTCTTGCAGCCACGGCAAATCCCGACCTTGGGTGATGAACGCGTTGCCGTCCTCCAGCCCAATCTCGTTGATCCCGAGGATGGTGACGTTGAGCCCCGCCTGCGTGAGCTCGTCTTGCATCGTGTTTAAGTGCCCAAACTGGGCACTACAGTAGCTTCACGAGGCGTGGCCAAAGTACCAGCCTGACACTTGCTCGAGGTAGTCACGTGGGGAAACCACGGCGCCAGAGCTTGGCGAGGCCGTGTTGACGTCAAGCAGGCCGAAGTCCGGCACGACCTGGCCAACGGCGATCGGCCCGGTGATGCCACCGCCCTCCCCGCCAGCTCCGCCAAAGCCACCTGCAGCCGCGCCACCACCGCCCATTCCGCCAGCGCCGCCTGCAAAGCCGCCACCGCCGGCGTTACCGCCACCGCCGGCAAAGCCGCCGCCGCCTGCGTTGCCACCGAGCCCACCGCCGCCGCCCGTCTGTGAGGCTCCCGCCGCGCCAACGCCAGCGCCACCACCGCCCGAAGGCGCCGGACGAACGACCTCAGCGTCACAGCTCGTCAGCAGGAAGAAGGAGAGGCAGAGCTTGAAGCGAAGCACGCTAAGGACCTTGAACGCCTTGCTCACCGTCGTCAAGGGACCGTTCAACGACTTGACGGAGCGCGCGCAATGAACTTCCGTGGGCTGATGCGAGCTTGGCTATTCGTCGGTTGTGTGGCGTTCCTCGGCTGTGACAAGCCCGCGCCGGTAGCGGCCTCCGCGTCGGCCTCGGCCAGCGCTGCACCCAAGAGCGGAGCCGACGAAGTGGCCGAGTTCGTCACGTTCTACGAGGGCTTCGTCAAGGCCGTTGCTGAGAACGTGGAGGATTGTGATCGCATGGCTGAGGCGCTGAAGGCCGCGACCGCCGACGATAAGTTCAAACGCCGCACCAGCCTCGAGAGCAAAACAGCCGAGGATCCCGGCCTCGCAGCGCTCCTCGGCCAGCTGATGAACGACGTCGACGCCAAGTACCCGAAGTTCGAGCAAGGCATCAAAGCCTGCGGCAAGAACCCCGAGGTACGGGCGGCCGTGAAGCGCATCGTCGTCCCCTGAGACGCGCACTCGGCTGCCGGAACGGCTTTCGCTCAGCCCAACGCCGAGGCGAAGACCGGCCCATCGGCGAGCAGGCCGGGCAGCCCGCCGGTGTGAAGAAACAGCACCCTCTTACTGGCGAGCTCACCGCGCGCAGCCATATCGAGCAGGCCGAGGAAGGCCTTCCCGGTGTAGACCGGATCGAGCAAAAGGCCCGAGGCGCGCGCAACAGCGACGATGCGCTCTTGTTGCTCTGGGCTCGCCACCGCGTAAGCAGGCCCCTTCGCCGAATCATCGATCACGACGGGCAGCGTTTGATCGAAGCCGAAGACCGTCTTCAGCTCAGCCACCAAGGGGCCAACCACGTTGAGGAAGTACTCGTTGTTGTCGCACACAGCCATCGCTCGGGCCGCGCGCGCGACGCCGTAGGTGGCTGCACCCACCACCACGCCGGCCGCGGTTCCGCCCGAGCCGCAGGCGTGCACCACCAAGTCGAACGGCTCCCCGCCAGCAAGGCCAACCTCGAGCTGCCGCTGGATCTCTTTCATCGCCCGCACATAGCCAAGCGAGCCCAGCGCGTTGGAGCCGCCTTCCGGAATCACATACGGCACGCCGCCTTGCGCCGTCACTTCACGGGCGACCTCGGCCATCACCTCGTTGCGTGTGCGGTATTGCTCCGGCGAAATCAGCCGGATGTCCGCGCCCACCAAGCGACCGAGCAACAAGTTACCAACCGGCGCAAAGCTGCTGAGCGGTTGGTCCGAATCTTTGGTGCGCAGCAGCAGCACCGAGTTGAGACCCAACTGACGCGCACAGATCGCCGTGGCGCGTGCGTGATTCGACTGCAGGCCGCCGCAGGTGATCACCGTGGTGGCTTTGCGCGCCACCGCGTCCGCCAGCAGGTACTCGAGCTTGCGCACCTTGTTGCCGGCGGTGGCTCCGCCAGTCATGTCGTCATGCTTTACGAACAGCCGCGCGCCGCCCAACCAGCGCTCGAGACCGCGCGGTTCCAAGAGCGGCGTAGGCGTGTGGGCCAAGCGAAGTCGCGACGGCGTTTTCATGCGATCTCGACCAGAGCGGCGCCGCTCTCCACGGTTGCGCCAGGGCTCACGTGCACCGTCTTCACCGTACCGGCACGAGCCGCAACCAGCTCATTTTCCATCTTCATTGCTTCTACGACGACGCAGGCTGCACCCTCTGCAACCTCGTCCCCGACCTTGACCAGCACGCGCACCACGCGGCCCGGCATCGGCGATTGAATCAGCCCGTCGCCCGCGCCCGCAGCTCCGCGGCCGGCGGCGCGAATACGCATGCGCTCACTCTCGACCGTGGCGAAGAAGCGTTGCCCATCGGCGATCACGCCAACTTTGGGCGGCGTGCCTTCGAGCCACAACTCGATGGTGTGGTTGTCCACCGTGACGGTGCTGGCTCCGCGCCCGGACTTCACCCCGCCTGGGCTCTGCGAGATATCCGCCGCCAGCTCAACGCCATTCACTGTGACCTTCGGGGGGCCGCCGGGTGCTTCATCGATGGTGACGACATGCTCGGTGCCCGACGGGAGAGTTACGAAATACTTCATGTCAAAACTGCAGCCCCAACTTGGTATTCGCGAACAGTTGCTCGGGATAATCCCGGCCTTGCGCATCATCAAACGCGTGCCCCGGAAAGAGCACGCCGCCCTCGAAGCCGAGCTCGAGCGAGACCGTCTCCAGCACCGGCACACGAACATCCACCCCGCTATCGATCTCAACGCCGAGATCGCGCGCCGTGGGATCTCCACCGTCGTAGTTGGCGTAGTTGCCGAGCGCACCGACTTGATACGGATCCACGACGTCAGCCGCCGCTTGGGCCCACAAGAAGCCGAGCTTTACGTCCACCTGCCGAACCGGGCGCATGAGGATGCGCGGGTTTAGGTACGTCGCTCCAAAAACGCCACCGTTCGACGGAAGGAACTGCACGCCCGGAGCGGCGCGCGCAACCAACCGTGTGTCTTGCGCGTTGGTCGCCGAACGCGCCGTCTTCCAGCCCAACACCTGCTCGAACAGCACCAGCCCGACGTTGTGGTTGGTGTCGAAGGTGAAGCGGCTCTGCACTCCGTCGATCGGGTCCGCGTCGCCGCTGGCGTAGCCCCACTCGAGCTCGGTCACGATGTCTCCCCAACGCTCTTTCTCGTTCGAGCGCATGTGAACGAAGCCCAAAGTGGCGCTGGCGCCAAAGCTCGTCACGCGCTCATCCGGCACTTCTGCGGTGGGCTCCGCGAGGTTTGCGACCGTACCGCGCGCATAGTTGGTGCGGCCGAAGATCAGCGCCGCTTCACCTTCGGCGTAGGCATAGCCGTCGGTGCCCGGAATACGCCCACGCAGCTTTCCTGCGACGTCCACCACCCCGACGTCGAGGTCCTCATCGTACGCAGTAACGCCGCTTTGCAGCTCACGTTGTTGATGGCGGTACACACCGTACAGCCCAATCTCGGCCCAATCTTCTCGCCAACCGACCGCTGCCACCGCCTGCGCGGCAAGGTCTCCCGTCGGCAACTCCGGCGAGTTACCGAAGATGTCCGCCGTGTTGTCCTCGAACACAACGTCACCAGCTACTGCAACGAACAGCGGCGTCCCCTGCCCCATCGGCGTGGTCAGGAACAGCAGCCGCTCATTGAGCGCGCCGCGCAACGTGTCACCGAAGAAGCTCGCCGTATCCCCGTTGTTGGCGAGCAACCCCTGCCCCCAATGGCTGGTCTGCTGACCCACGCGGAAGACACCAATCGGCGAGCGGAACTCCACGTAAAGCTCGCGCGGATGCACGTCGTACCAGTTGAGCTCATTCAGCGGATCCCGCGCTGCGTCGACGAACTGCGTGGTTTGGCCTGCAACCATGCCGCGCGGAATATCGATCTGCGCCACACCGATGATGTCGTCCTTAAATGCGATGCGGCCGTTGAGACGCAGCCAATGGTAGAGGTGGACGTTCTGCCCCAAGAGCGCCGGGTCTCGCTCAGCCGCACCGGCGGCCGGCGGCAACGCTCCCTGCTCTGGCGCGACCAACGGCAGATCCGTCTGACCGCGCAGACGCATTTGGTACTCGCCGTGAAGGCTGAAAACCAGGAAGTCCTGGTCGATCGGAACAGCGCTGATGCGCGCAGTTTCTCGCGCATAACGGGCCAAAAAGCCGTCCGCGGCCGGGCGCTCGACGCGCTTGGGCAGGTCCTCGTCGATGAAGGTCAACATTGCCCCGTCCCGCGGACCGTCCCCAATGGGACCCGGAGGTTCGGCCGGTTTCACCCCCGATTTCGCGGCGATCACCGCCTCCTCCGAGGCCGGAACGACCTCCGAGGCCGGCGCCGCGCGATCGGCGGGCTGCGCGAACACGGCCTCGGCGGCGGTAAGAGCCCCAATGAAGGGCAAAAGGCTGAACGCGAGGCAAGGCCGCATGGGCCGCGGAGCATAGTAGACGTTCGGCCCGGCGAGAAAGCCCCTTGGTCCAAGCGGGGATTGGGGGACGTAACTGCCCGTACCCATTTCCGCTTCGCAACCGAATCGAGACGCAAGCTCGACGGCTTTCCGGTGTGGAGCTTGAGCTCGGTTGGATTGACTGCACTACCGAGGTCCGGGCGTCGGCCTCTTCGACCCGAACGACCCCTATCTCAGCTGGGAAGGCGCTTGATTAGAATGTGCGCGTGACCACTCACCCCCAGAACCGATTGAGCAGTAACCGCGAGCGGAACTTCGCATCTACGACGAAGCGGGTGCTGCAGTTGTCAGGTTATTGAACTCTCGCGGAGTTGAATATCTAGTGGTCGGTGGACTCGTTCCATGAGTGAGACAGTGCAAGGGACTCCCAATAGTGCTCTATCAGGTCGAGCAGGCCAGCCTCCCGGCGTCGGAGCGCGTGAAACAACGCCGAGCTGGTCGTAGAAGCCGATCAGAGATTCGCAGGAGCGGGTTCGCACGAATCGCTACGACGCGATTCTAGCAACGCCAGCTCCCAACTACCTCAAATCCCTTCCGGACCAATACACAGGCTGAACGGCGCGTGGCACTCCTGGCATGCGGCGTCCCAGCACGGGTCGGTGCTGAACTGGACGCAGACCAGATCCTCTGCGGGACAGCCCGTTAGCGAGCAGTCGACGTTTGGGCGGCAGCCTGCGCTAATCGGCTCAAGCTGCTGGTCGCACCCGGGCTCGAGCCAGATGCATGCAGCGTCCGCAGCGCAGCTCGTTGGGTCAGCGTGAAGCTGACACGAGGGGCACTCGACCTCCGGCACCACCCAGTTGGGCGATGCCGCCGGATCACACGTCGCGCTCTTCGGGATCACGAATAGCCCACAGTCGTTATCGTAACTGCATGACCGTGGCTCGGCTCCGCAGGCCTGATTGGCAAACGGGAGGTCCAAGGGGCACGGCGGCTCCGCGCCGCACGTGACCCCCCAGCCGCCAGCTTCACATAACGCGAACACCGGGGCCGTGTCGTCGCCGCAGATAGTCACATCCGTGCCGTAGGCGCACACGTAGCCCACGACCGTGCACGCTTCGCCGGCGCCGGGAGGTTGCTGCGGACACACTTCGCCTACACAGCCGATGTCGTTCTGCACCCACTCGCCATTCACACAGTCCGACGACTCTGGACAACCGGTGTCCGGTGGAGCCTCGAGGCATTCGCCCTGACCGCCTGTGCCACCACCGCCATCGGGCGCACCGTCGTCAGAACAGGCAGTCGCGAGCAGCAGTAATAGCGCAATGAGAGAGAGGTAGCCGGGAGGGGACATGCTTGCAGAATACATACTTCGCGCAGCGAACCGGATTGAACGGTCGGGCTTCAACGCCTCGAACGCTCAAAAGCTCCCCTCGCTCGCGCCTCTGGCGCCTACCGCTAAACACCAGTACCTTCGGACTCGGAGGGCTTCACGTGTGGTGGCGGCAATTCCCGGTGATCGAGTCGCGACGCTGCGTGCCTCAAGCTTCGACCGATCGCCCCGACCCAGGGTTTCCGAACGGTACGATGGTTCGGCTAATCGCCCGCCCGCAGAAGGTTCGCCGGGTGCTGCACTCTGAGTGGCATTGGCACCGTCAGCAGTTTGTGTTCGTGGTCGAGACCTCCGCCCGGTATTTCGAGCCATACTGGTTCGCGGGCCAGCTCGCCGTCGCGGACAATAGCGACGAACCGAGCGCTGCCGCGGGCTGAAGGATGCCCCGCTCTCAATACGTTAAGCAGACGGCATCCAGTGATTCGTTTACTACGTTATTGAAGCCGATGAGTTAGGGTTGGTGGCGCGATGACGCTAGTATCCAATGAGCCCCTGGAGATCATCCAACAAGTGCGCGCAGCGGAACACACGAAGCGCGCGTCGGCCGGCGACTTCGTCGCGCCGTTGGAGAAAGCGCCGCGACACGTGGAGATCCCTCCGCCTGGCGTCGTTCACCCAACGCTCCTGCCGTTAATCGCAGAGGCCATTGGCCGCACCCCGTCGGAGGTACGCGCGACGCTCGAGGAGGACGGCGTCGGGCCCCTGGCGACGGCGTTGGCCAAGGTGAAGAGCGCGGAGCTGCGCAGGCTGGGCATCGCGCCCACGGAGCTTCTGCTGCGCCGCCTACCAATTCCCCTCGGCAGCGCTCGCCCCAACGTCACACCGGCTGGCTCCGGGCCCGTACTGTCGCCGCTCAACGCGATGCTCGAGATGTTCGACCGCGAGTGCCGCTCACAAGCGCAGCTCATCAAGCTTCGCGCGCCCGACGTCATCGTGCAGCACCGCACGCAGAGCTTACAGCGGCGCTTCGAGGCGATCCTTTCGCTGCTCGATGGTCGGGGCCTGCCATTCGAAGCCGAGCACGAGGCCGCTACCAACCCGCCGATACCGCCGGAGCTGATCATCCAGCCGCCCAGCGTCGGCGGGTGGTTCGCTGAGCCCGCACGGCCCTTCTCCGTGCTGCTCGAGCGCGATACAGCCATTGTGAGGTACTACTCGGCGATCGCGCGTATCGACCTCGTCAACGGTGATTTCTCCACGCACGCTGTCGGAGAGGCAAGGCTGGTGCGCCTCCTCTATGGGAAGGCGTTGCTCGCGCGCGGCTCGCGGCTGGTGGTGTTCGACGCCCGCCGTGACAGCTTCACGTTAGAAGCGCCCGAGCTCCCCGCGCGCTTGGTGCTCGACGCGTGCTGCGGCGTGAACATCCTCGACACACGCACGCGGCGGATAGCGCTCATGCCCGGGCCGCTGGCGAGTTCCGGCTTCGACGTCACGCTCAGTGCGTGCGGTGAATACGGGTGGATCGAACTCGAGCCTCGCAAAGACGACGTAGGGATCTTCTCGGCCTCACGCCTCGAGCGCGTCTTTCAGCCCTGGCCCCACCCGAAGCTCAAGCGACCTGCGGTGAAGCGGGCGAGCACAGAAGGCCACGATGGTACAGCCCGTGCGCTCGTCGCTCTGGAGGGTGGTGGTTTCCGCTTGTTGTATGGCCGGCACGTCCTCGACGGCCCGCACGCGTGGGAGCTGAACGGCATGCCCATCGTCGGCGCCTTCGACGTGCGCGCGGACCGCCTGCTGACCCTCGACGAGACGGCGCTCACGCTGCACACCCTCGGCCCTTCGGGTAAACCCACAATCGCGCGCCGGTGGTCCTGCGATGCGCTCAGCGCGCACCTCGCGCCGGAGCTGCCCTTAGCGCAATCCGGCGTCGACCCTGGGTCGCTCATGGCGAACGTCGGCACAACCGCTCGCCTAGTCGGCCTCAGCTCCGAACAACTGGCCTCGCTCCTGTACCTCGCGCCTCACCAGGCTCCACGCCTCGAGCCCGTACTGGAGGCCGCCCGGGCGCTGCAGCTCCCCTCCCGGCTCCGCGCGCTGAGCTGAATACAACGTTCATTAAGCTCGATTCGGTCAGCTCACGAGTTCTCGTACGTCTCTCGCGCGACATGGGCTGGGCCACACCACACATCGCACTACTTCGCGCCGGTGAAGCGGCAGTATTTCGACCATTGGGCCACTCGATGAGTCCCCGAATCAACTCGGGTCAGCTCTGTACAGTAGAACCAGTGCTGCCCGCGTCGCTCGCCGCTTTCGACATCGTTCTATGCGTCGTAAACGGGACGCAGCATCTCCATATCGTCAAGGCCATCGACTCCGGCCGGTACCAGATTGGGAACAACCGCGGCGGCATCAACGGATGGATCTGCGCGAGTGCGATCTTCGGCCGCTTGACCGCTGTGCAGGACTAGCGAGACCTTAGAGTACGTTAGGCAGACGAATGACTTCTGACTCACACTCTACGGTCTACACAGAGCTCTACTCTCCTCGGATCGCTGCGTTCATTGCGCAATACGGCGAGGTTCCCCCGCTCTGGGCCTACGCGCCCCGCATTCATCCAATGTCCATTCATTGGCGCATGGGCACTGGCGAGGACCACGTCTATCTATTCAACGCATGGGCAGTGGGGCTGACGTGGTCTATGGACGAGCGGGTCGCCTACTTACGCCGCTGGGACCCACCCTTTTCCTGGCTTGAGTCAGTCGCCTACTTCCTTTGGCCAGAGGACTTTTCGGACTCCGAGCTTGAGCCAACGAATGAGCACTTTGCGCGCATGCAAGAGCTCGGATTTGGGTCACGCCTGGACTGGGAACGTTGCTTTGACGTGAAGCCCGAAGACTATCCCCTCCCCGACGACGTAAGCTCGGCTTGGCTCGAGACCGAGCCGCGGATGTAGTTCCTATGCCGTACTTCCTCGATAGTCGACGCAAGTCAGCCGCCACACTCGCGCGAGCCTATCCGGGCGCGACAGTAATCGACGTAACGTCGCGCGGGGACGAGCCTTGGGTTCGATTCAGCCCGTTCTTTCCACATGGGGGAATTCCAGTCCCGATGTCGAATGAAACCGCGCAATCGGTCGAGGGGATTTGGCAGGGGTTGAAGGTCTTCGAGCAGGCTGATGTCGATACCAAGCGCTTCACCATCGCGTCAATGTCTGGTCTCAAGCGCACCAGCCGCAAGTTCGGCCCCGTCCGTGGTCATCGGGCAGGCGTAACCGGCCAGGTCCTTCTCCCTTACCTCGATGCGCGATTCGCTATCTACCTTCCCGCCTACAGGTTCGTGCTCGAGCACCGCCTCGCAGGCGAGCTCCAACAGCTTCGTGAACTGGCGGCCCGAGGTTCTGTCGTCCTTCTCGACTACGAGACCAATGGCTGCGTCGACGACCTCTCCCGCCCGCTTTCCCACGCGAGCCTCGTTATCGCTTGGCTCACCGATTCTTGGCCGGTCCGATGAGCCTGATAGCGAAAGTGCGAAGCTACGCTGCTGTGGCGTTTCGTTGGCAGCGCGGCCGCCAGGGCACCGGCTACGACAAGATGCTGCTTGCTACCGCGACGTGGCCGCTGCCCTTCGATAGCTACCTAATTCGGTACCCAGAAGGGTCTGCCATTCCGCCCCACACCGACCCAGTCCAAGAGGGCAGACACTATAGACTCAACGTCGTTCTCAAGTCGCCCAAGTCAGGCGGCGAGTTCATCTGCGCGACGCCAATCTTCGCCACCAAGCGCATTAAGTTGTTCCGCCCTGACGCGTGCGAACACAGCGTGACTCGGGTCGTTGGCGGCAGCCGGTACGTCTTCTCCTTGGGCTGGGTGCTCGGGCGAAGGCTGGCTGACGCGACCGCTTCCTAACGAAGACAGGGCCCATCACTTGGCGCGTAAAGCTAAAGTTCGATACGTATTCCGGAGCGGGCTTGCTCTCCTGGCGCTCGCCGCGGGTCCCTGGGTGGGCTGTGACCCAGGAACGCCATCCGTTCAGAATCTGGCCTCCTCGAGTTCGGCTTTAGCGTCTGGCGCTGCGCTGCTTGCCTCACCTCGTCCTGGCCCTATTGAATCCAGCGTCTCGCCCGCCGCCACGGCTCCGCCTGCGGGCAACGGCGGCGCAACGGCACCGTGCGGAGATGGCGCGTGCGAGCTCGATTGGGAGTGTGTGGACGGCCGCTGCTGCCCATTGCTACAGGCATGCAACACGGTTTGCTGCAGCGGGGACGAGTACTGCAATGTAACAGAGTGCTACCATCCGCTGCTCTGCGGGCCCGGCCTACCAGTCTGCCCCGAGAAGACGTACTGCGAGGATTACGAGGACGGGCAGCGTTCATGCGCGAACATAGGGCATCGGCGTGACAACCAAGAGTTCTGCGCACGCATGGACGCGGGCGCGCAATGGTTGAAGGCGCACTCGCCGGGCGGTCCAAAGCCGCGCGGAACCTGCTTCCCCGAAATGGCGCCACACCGCATGGGAACGATCCGCTGGTATCAGGCCCTGGGAAAGAGCGTTAAATAGGCATCGCAGCGAGTTAGACTCATGGCCATGGTCGGCGTGCACTATCAGCGAGCGCGTTGACCTATGCTAACGCGGCCATGATGCGCGCCAAGACGATCGTGCTTTCTCTCTCTGGACCGGGGAGCCATACGATCGTGGAGGAGCCGGGGCGCGGTGACCTGTGTATTGGCCCCGAAAGCTCCGGCAACCCTTCACCGGATGTAGTCGTTGCCGCAGATCAAACGCTCAATTGGCCCACCTTCGATCCATTGAAAGTACCCGCGGGGTATTCGTGGCCTCGGCACTTTCACTACCGTGGCAACGACCATGGTTTCTTCACCTGGTCGGAGAGGCGACGAATTGAGACGTTTGAGTGGACGCCGCTGACCGATACGGTGGTCAATGCACGCGACGCCCGGATCGACCATCTGGTCTTGCATTTGACTACGGCGAGTCTGGACATCGTATTGCCCAGCAACTGCAAGCGGCTGACGATCATGGGTGACCCAAGCCGGTTACGAGCTGAGCTACCGTCCAACGCTACATGCCCAGCGCTGGAGTTCCATCCCAGTACCAAACCGAGCCCGAGTGCAGCTCCAATCACGCTACCTCGATTTGGCACCTTGGTAGCGGCCCTCTCCGTCGACGTGTATGTCGAACCCATGCGGCAGCCGTTCGAGTGCGCGAGCCTACTTCAATTCCCCAGGCTTCAACGAGTCGCGTTGCGTGGCCAGTTAACCGGCTTGGAGGCGCTCGCGCAGCTCCCAGATCTCAACAGTCTCGAACTGCGCTACTGCGCTGACCTTTCGGCATTGCCGCCGCTCAATGCCTGGCCCAAACTTAACTACGTTATCGGCTGGAACATCGAGAAGAGCGCCGGCAAACGGCTCCAAGCCGAAATCAAGCAGCTAACCAAGTCGGTCGCTCGGAAGTGGGACTTCGCTTCGGTCACACAACTGCGCGCGCCCGAGTGGTTTACAGCAGAGTACGGTCTGCCGTTCTCCGCGTGGCCAAAGCGCCACGCCAAGACTGCGATACGCGCATATCAAAGCGCGCAGGAGAGCATCGCTACCGCTAATTCATCGACAAACGTCGAGCAGGCGATTCGGGCTTTTATTCAGACAATCAACAAGCTACCCGGCATTGAAACGACTGAACGTGAAGACTCCGCGGAGGCCGTTGCCCAACTCATTACCAACGCAAAGCCGAGGATCTCAGGCGATCTCGCACTGTCTTGGTTCGACGATGAACGGAAGTTCTGAGCAAGCACCAAGTACTAGAGCCGCTATGCCACCTACGCTCAACATCGTGGACGGGGATCTTCTCGACCAAGACGTCCAAGTAATCGTCAATGCCTGGAATCGGAACATCATCCCGTGGTGGCTGCTGATTCCTCAGGGCATCTCCGGCGCTATCAAGAAGAGGGGCGGGCATGAACCTTTCCGCGAGCTTGCTCGGCTTGGCGCAATCCCACTCGGAGGTGCAGTGCTCACAGGCGCCGCCGAGCGAGGTCGCAAACGCCAGCTACACCGGCCACGTTGTGCTGGTTCTCTACGCTCCTGGCGGCTCGTAAGGCATCACCCGTGGCGCCCTCAGTTGAACGCCAGTACGCTTGCAGAGTGCTCGATTGGCAACCGCTCAAACCGCCCATTTCGTGGCCTCGATTTGGGCTGGTATCTTTTCGGCAGTCCAGGCAGCAACTTCGGTCGACGTTTGGCCCACCACAGGAAGTCGACGCAGATTCCAACGGCGTTGGCCTCATGGATGTATGGGCGCTGGGTTTCTCGTGTGGGCTAGAGTTGATTCTGCTCGCTTTTAAGCATGACTCTCATTTCGTCGACGTAGCAGAGGACCAACTCGGCTGGATTGAGCTTCAAGCAAACTCCGGGGATCTACAGCACATCGGCGCGCACCTTCCCTTTGAACTTGTCGAGGTATTGCCTTACTTGCCTGACCGCCGTGAGACGCCCCCGACGCGTTTGGCCCTGCTCCGGCAGGACGATAACGGCCATGTGTTCGAGATCCAACGTTTTGCCTCGCGGTGCGCGGCTAACAGCGCGCTGGCAGGCTTCGAGGCTTTGCACCACAAGCAAAGCTACTGGCTCAATGAAGTAGAGGTCATTGAGCCAAGTCGAGCGCAGAGCGCCAAGAAGTAAAGTTGTGCTCGCGCACGGGTCTCTCCTCGTGATGCACGCCTCGGTATAGGAACTCTGGATACATGCCTACTAGCCGGGCGAGGCGCCACGAATTCGCCCGCGCCAAAACGGTGCTTAAAGAGCCTCGAGCCGATGCGACCACGCCATCCCGCCTTCGATGAGGACTGGGGGATCTTCGGGGTCGAAATGCGCTGAGTCGCTACTGAACAGTTAGGCGGCGGCCCTCATCCAGCAAACGGCTGGCCGTGCGCCAACCAACAGAAAGTATCGGGCTGGATGGCCCCGTGGTACGTTGTGAGGTCCGCCTTTTAAGAGGTTATATGATTGAAGGTTCCTTCTTAGCCCAAGCCCACAGCGCCCCTCGTCGACTCCCTCGTGCGAGGTTCGCTCGCTGGCTACGCGGGGGATTGGCTGGCCTCGCCATCGCCGCCATTGGTGGAATTGCGGGCTGTAGCGAATCAGAGGAAAGCTCCTCGGGGGAGTCTGGCCGCGGGCCGGGTGAAGAAGCCGTAGAAAGCGTTGCCTCCGAGCTAGTTGGAACCGACGGCGCGTTGACCGTAACGGCGGCCAACACTGTATTGAATCAGTACGCCGTGCTCTCGGCGAACGTGGCGGCTGGGGCAACCAGTCTCACAGTGTCCAATATCGCGGACCTGTCGAGCCCAACGCTTGGTGCGATAGCGGCTGGGGACCTGATCCTCATCTCGCAGGCGCAAGGCGCCACTATCGATCAAACCGACACAGCGGCCTACGGCACAGTGACCGCGCTCAACGGCGCTGGGCGTTATGAGATCGTCAGCGTAGTGGGTGTACAAGGCAATACGCTGACGGTTGACTCGAGCTGTGGTGGATTGCAATTTGCCTATCAAGCTGCGGGCAATACCCAGGTTGTGCGCATCCCCCAGTTTACGACGCTAACCGTCAATGCCGGCGCTTCGATCGTCGCTCCGGCGTGGGACGGTCAACGCGGTGGAATCGTAGCGATTCACGCTCTTACCAGCATTAACTTGAACGGGGCCGTAGACGTCTCCGGCCTCGGGTTTCGAGGCGGCGTTGCAGACAATGCCAGCGAGGGCTCGGGGGCGCCCTTCGTCACCGGCTTTCGCTCGACGGATGGCACCAACGGCGCAGAGAAGGGTGAATCGATCGCAGGTTTTCAGGCGGGGTACGCTAACGGCAGGTTCGGCCGCGGCGCGCCTGCCAACGGCGGTGGTGGTGGCAACAGCCACAATGCTGGCGGTGGAGGTGGCGCCAACGGCGGCGCCCTCATGGGTTATACCGGCGCCGGCGTCATGAGCAATGCGGTCATGGGCGCTGCGGCCTGGATGCTCGATCCGGAGGGCCCTCTAGCAGCCTCGACCGGCGGTGGACGAGGTGGCTACAGCTTCTCGAGCAATAACCTCAATGCCACGGCGACGGGGCCGAGCGACGGCGGTTGGGGTGGTGATTCGCGTCAAGCCAACGGTGGCCGAGGTGGGCGCCCGCTCGCCGCGGATGTCAGTGGCGGACGGGTATTCTTCGGCGGCGGCGGTGGTGCCGGAGACGGGAACAACAGCGCCTCCACTTCGGGCGCACGCGGCGGTGGTATCGCCATTCTGATCGCACCGACGATTGGAGGTTCGTCCCAAGTCCGAGCCAACGGAGCTGCGGCGACGACCGCAAACAGCGGCAACGGTTCTGGTGACGCCCCCGGCGGTGGTGGCGGAGGCGGTACCATTGTCTTGCGAGCGAGTACGCTCACCGGCGCGGTCGCGGTGCAAGCCAACGGCGGAGCGGGCGGTCTACAACAGATTAGCAACGGCAACGAAGCGGAAGGTCCGGGCGGCGGCGGTGGCGGTGGCGTTATTGCGTTGAGTGGCACGGGAGGTTCGTTCACCACCAGCGCGACTGGCGCCGTCGCTGGAACAACGAACTCGCCGGCTCTCAGTGAATTCCCAAGCAACGGCGCCACCGCCGGTGCCGTCGGCACCGTGGCCTCATCGGCCGCGCCGCTGACGTTGCCGGCCTGCATTGATACGCAAACGCCGGACACGACGATTGTCACCTTCGAGCCAG
>JBILLK010000018.1:0-215337 GCA_044376115.1 Polyangiaceae bacterium
TCGACTGAACCTTCACCAGTGAAGCCGTCAGCGTCGTCTTTCCGTGGTCGATGTGACCGATCGTTCCGACGTTCACGTGGGGCTTGGTGCGGTTGAATTTCTCCTTGGCCATCGCGATCTCTCCTGAATCTTTTTGGGCGGTCTAAACGAGAACGATTGTTCGGAGTCAAATTCCCTCGGCCGTAGCCTCGTGAATTTCTGGAGCCCACCATCGGGATTGAACCGACGACCTCGTCCTTACCAAGGACGTGCTCTGCCAACTGAGCTAGGTGGGCGTTGGAGCGGGTGACCGGGTTCGAACCGGCGACGTTCAGCTTGGAAGGCTGACGCTCTACCAACTGAGCTACACCCGCAAAGCAATCGCATCTGTCTTGCGATTCACACGTTCACGTTTGGATCGTGAACTTCAGCCACTGACCGAGACCCGTATCAACCGTGACGTACTGACTTCGTCGCGGTGGTGGAGGGTGATGGATTCGAACCATCGAAGGCAATGCCGGCAGATTTACAGTCTGCTCCCTTTGGCCACTCGGGCAACCCTCCGGAGGTTTCTGATGCTCAACTTCGTTGAGCGTCTCGGTTCTCGGTGGCCGCGTTGCTTTGGTTGGGTACTTTTCTTCTTCCTCCTTTCTTTGGCTGGTTAGAGCTGACGAGGGGACTTGAACCCCTAACCCCCTGCTTACAAGGCAGGTGCTCTACCAGTTGAGCTACGTCAGCGAATGACGACGGGCCTTTGGACCGAAACTTTCCGGCCGTCAACGCTGTACATTTGTCAGGCTAGCCTTCATGCACTTTCTTAGCCAATTCCCCTCAGGTTTCCTCCGCTTCCGTCGCAGTGACGCTGTCCGCGGGGGACCCTGACGTGGGTTCCGCAAACGGTTGCCTGCGGGACCCGCCAACGCCAACGTAGAGACACGTTTGGCGTAGGGGATGCGCCTTCTAGCCCTAGGCAAAGAGCATGTCAAGGTGACTTGGCCTTTATCTTGCTCAAGTGCAACTTGAGCGCTCATTTCTGCGGTTTGAACGTCGTTGCTCGCCGCTTTCGCCACGTCCCTGTATCGTGCTACGCGCCGCGGGGGCACAACCTCGCACTACGTTGCCCACGAAAGAATACGCGCCCATGGAGTGTCTCGCTTGCCATACACCGAACGTTGACGGAGCCCGTTTTTGCGCGAAGTGTGGAGCTCCGTTACCCGTTCAAAAGTCGGCAGACGCCGACCCTCTGATTGGTCAGACGATCGGCGGTCGATACCGCATCGTTGGGGTGTTGGGTGAGGGCGGAATGGGCCGCGTCTACACATCCGAGCAACAGATGGGAACGAGCGTTCGGAAGGTCGCCGTCAAGACGCTTCTGTCGCAGTTCGCGAAAGACCCGCAGACTGTTGCGCGCTTCATGCGCGAGGTCGGGACGGTGTCCGAGCTCGAGCACCCAAACACCATCAAAGTTTACGACTTCGGCCAGATTGAAGGCTCGGGCGATTTGTACATCGCGATGGAGTTGCTCCAAGGCATCTCCTTGGATGACGTCGTGAATAGCGGACAGCCAATACCGCCAGAACGAGTCGATCGGATTTTGGGCCAAGTGTGTGGGTCACTGCAGGAAGCGCACGACAAGGGCATCGTTCACCGCGATCTCAAGCCGGCAAATATTTTTCTGACAACACGCGCTGGCGAGGAGGACGTCGTCAAGGTCCTCGATTTTGGCATCGCGAAGCGCGGGTCGAAGGACTCGAAGCACGAGCAAAAATTGACTCAGCAGGGGACGATTCTTGGAACGCCGCCCTACATGAGCCCGGAGCAGTTCACCGGCAAAGAGTTGGATGCTCGAAGCGACATCTATTCCCTCGGGGTCGTCGCCTACGAAATGCTGACAGCACGTTTGCCTTTCGAGGCGGAGACGCCGTGGCAGTGGATGACTCAGCACATGAGCGTTCAGCCGTTTCCCTTCGAGACGATGCCGCTCGGTGCAAACATCCCACCGAAGATGCGCAATGCGGTTATGCGAGCGCTATCGAAAGACACAGCACATCGACCGCAGACTGCCCGCGAATTTTTTGAAGAACTCACCCTGGGGGGAAGTCGATTGAGCGCCGTTGGGCTGAGTCCGGGAGGTGTATCGAGCATGCCTACCGGCGCGCAGTACAGCAGCGGCACGCAGTCGTTTCCGCTCACTAATCAGGGCGCACGTGGCGGGGCTACGCAGATGGGCGAGCCGCTCATTCCTGATGGCTATCATGGTGGTGGACCTGCGGCTCCGCAGCGAACGCTCATGGGCGAGCCAACAGCACCGTCGGCGCAAGCACAAGCATACGCACCGCCGATGCCGATGGCCGCTGCACCTGCAAAGAGCGGCGGCAGTGGGCTCATCATCGGATTGATCGTTGCCTTCCTGGTGATTGCGGGCGGAGCAGCCGCTTACTTCATGGTCGTGAAGAAGCCGGACGACCAGGTCGATCCGATCGCGCTCAAGTCAAACACCGCTGCCGCCGACAAGGACGACGATGACGATGGCGACAAGAAGCCTGCCCCGCCGACGGCGTCGACGAGTGCGGCTGCACCGCCCCCAACGTCCGAACCGTCAGCCACCGCTGACGCAGGCCCCAGTGCGAGCGCGGATGCGGGCCCCAGCGCAACCCCCGATGCGGGGCCAACCGCCGAACCCACAACCGACAAGCCAGACGCAGGACCCACGGCCACACAGACCAGCACCGTGAAGCGGCCTCAGCCCGGCATCGACGCCTGTTGTCAACGCTACCGAAAGGACGCGACCAAGCGAACGCTTTGTGCAGGGATGAACCAGCGAATCAAGTCTGGATCGGTGGACCGAACGGCGGCGCTCGGCACCTTGCGTGGGCAAGGCATCAACTGCAACTGAGATGAAACGCTGACCTAGCGCTGCCGCGCTGGGTCAGCGGACGATCGGCTTGATCAGCGTCTTTCCGTCTTTGACCACCACTTCGTAGTCAACGCGCTTTGCTGCGTGCTTCTCGCGAAGCTTGTCGGCCTGGGTGCGAAGACTATCCGCGAGCTTCTCGAAGGTGATGCCGGCGGTCGACTCGTTGCGATCGCGGCGCGATTGAACGTACTGCGAATAGATCTCTCGCAGCCGATCCCCGGACAGGTCCTCAGCCGGTCGAGCGGGTTGTCTCACGGCTGGTTTGGAAGCAGCTGGCCCCTGAGGGCGAGAAGCCTGGACGTGCGGCAGCGGCTCTCGCGTTCCCGTCTGCGGTACGAACGGCGGTAGCGGCTCTCGCGTTCCCGTCTGCGGTACGAACGGCGGTAGCGGCTCTCGCGTTCCCGTCTGCGGTACGAACGGCGGTAACGGCTCTCGCGTTCCCGTCTGCGGTACGAACGGCGGTAGCGGCTCTCGCGTTCCCGTCTGCGGTACGAACGGCGGTAGCGGCTCCCGCGTTCCCCCACCTAGAGGTGGTTCTCCTCCAGCGGCTTCCGGGGCAAGCGAGTTTGCAATACGGTTCAGCGCCTCGCTGTTGGCTTTTCGTGCGGGATTTCCGCCGCCGAGACGTAACCCGCCTTTGGCGCGCGCTGCGCTCCCATCGCTCGTTGCATTCAGACTCGAGATTTCAGCAGGCGGAACGGCAGGCTCAGGAGTCGCGAGCTTAGGCGGCTGACGCATGTTTCCAAAGAAACCGGTAGAGCCGCGAAGCTGAGGCCGTGGCGGTTCTTGCGCTGCAGGCGACGCTAGATCGCCAGGGACGCCCTGCGCTGGAGAGCTGAGATCGATCGCCTCTGCGCGAGGTGCGCCGTTTAGCGGAGGGGGGGTAGGCGCTTCGTCGTCAATATCATCGTCCTCGACGATATCGTCGTCGGCGACCTCCTCGTAGTCCTCGCCGTTGAGCTCACGCATGCGCTTCTTGCGAGCGTCGTCGCGCGCGACTTGGGCCTCGAGCCCCTTTGCCAGACGCTCCGCACGTTTGCGGCCAACGGCGGTGAGCGCATCGTCAACGCCGAATCGTGCGGCTGCTCTCGCGAGATCACGCTTGAAGGTGCCGTTTTCAATCTCACGAAGGATGCGTCCCCAGTGCTGTTGCAGCGTGTTGTAACGCTGAATCATCGTTTGAAACTTGAAGCGCGTCGCCGTGTTCCGGATCTGCTCCTTCCGCAGCGCAGCAATGCGGCGATCGAGGTCCTTGCGTGGGACCTGAGGCTCAACTTTTTCGATGCCGCAAAAGTACTGCTCGTAGAGCGCGCGCACGCGATCGAGCCGCTCCTCGATCTCGCCAAGGTTCTTTTCGAGTTCGCGAGCGTCCATCAGAAAGCGGCTATCTCGAGGTTGTCAAAACACACAGGGGCAACCCAGTTATTGAAACCAAAGTAGGCGTGAGCGTCGCCTAGCAGCGGCGCCCCGTCACGATACTCCATGAGCAGCGCTCCGTTCACTGTCCACGTAATTCTATCGATAGAACGTCGCTCGAAAACCAGATGATACGGCTGTTCCTGCGCAAGCGGGCGCTTTCTGGGGTCCTCAGCGGAGGGTTCGAGTCGCAGCAGCTGGCGGTCCTTTCCGTGCTCGTCGAGACGAGCAAACACGTGAAGACTGTTGTCCCACCCACCCAACACGGCAACGTACCCGCTCGCGTCTGTGTAGGACTCGCCTGCAGCCGAACTCTTTCCATCACCGAATAGCTCCACCTTGATGTCGCCGGAACTGGAGCGCGCGACCGCGTCAAATTCAATTCGTACGAGTCGCGGCAGCGGATGTTTGAGCCAGACCCCCTGGTTCTTCGCCCCCTCCGCGCAAAGCGCGCCGTTTTCGAGGACGAAGCCCTCGCCCGTCACGACATAGTCGGGTCCGATCGCAGCGCGCTCGAAGCGATCCGTAAACCGTGAGACGGCTTTCAGCTCCCCGTCTTCGCTGGTTGATTCCGCCGCAGAATCGATGGTTGGGGGACCTTCCGGTACGCATGCAGCGACACTCATCAGCGATGCAAACGCCCTCACGCGGTGGATGGTACTTCGCCTCAGAGCTTGCTGCCCCGTGAAACGGCAAGCTATGGGGAGGCGGTGCACCCGATCCTTTTCAAGCTGCCCTTCGGCGGAGGCTTTCCCGTCTACAGCTACGGCGTAATGCTTGGGCTTTCCTTCGTGGTGGGCTGGTACCTGACGCTTGGACTAGCCAAGCGCGACGGCCTGCCGCGAGAGCCGCTCGCCAACTGTTACGTGCTCACGGCGGTCGCTGCGGTCGTGGGCGCACGACTTTTGTATGTCGCCACCAACCCGGCGGACTTCGATTCGCTGGGGAAGGTGTTTGAGTTTCGGTCCGGCGGAATGGTCGCCTACGGCGGCTTCCTCGGTGGTTTCGTCGGAAGTTTCGCGTATCTACGCTGGAAGGGCCTGCCGCTGATTCCGTGGGCAGACGTAGCCGTGCCGAGCCTCGCCTCAGGCCTACTGATCACGCGAATCGGCTGCTACCTGTTCGGCTGCGACTTCGGTAGGCCGCTGCAGGCCGATGCACCGCGCTGGCTGCAAAGGTTGGGCGAATTTCCGCGCTGGCCAGACGACGTCCTCAACGGGGCGGGCTCGCCCGCATTTTATCAACACGTCGATGGGCTCGGTCTCGATCCGACCGCGACGCACTCTCTGCCTGTCCATCCAACGCAACTTTACGAAGCAGCCACAGGGCTGGGTTTGCTCGTTGTGCTGCTTTTGCTCAGGCGTCGCCAGCTGTTCCGGGGCCAACTCTTTCTAAGCTTTACGTTCCTGTACGGAGTCGCACGCTTCCTGCTCGAGTTTCTACGCGACGACGCCGAGCGCGGAGAAGTCCCACCCAACCTTCCGGGGCAGTGGCTCTACAGCTTGGCGTTCCTTGCGTTCGGGCTTGCATTCGCCTTCGGCTTGGCGCGGCTCGCGAAGCCAGGACCAACGAGGCTTGGACTTCAAGCGCTCGGGCTCATCCCTGCCGTCTACTACTTCTTGAGTCACCAACCTGAGCCGTTCGCCACAGTAGCGAAAGTGTCCCTCTCAACGTCACAAAGCGTTGGTCTGCTCACTGCTGTTGGCGCAATGCTCGCGTTCGGTTTGTTCCACAAAGCAGCGCTCGCAAATCCACGTAGCGCGATGGCGTTGCCTGACTTCGCCCAATTTGAAGAACCTGAAATCCCAGCGGCCGGTGCGCCCGCCCGAGCTGACGAGAAAGACGTAGCTTCGTCTGAGCCTGTGGAGGATGCGGAGGCCGAAGAGGTCGCAAGTGACCGTCCGGAACTCGAAGCTGCGCCAAAGCGTCGTACCAAGCGAAAGAAGAAACGGTCACTCGACTAGCGTTTGGACCAGCTTCGGCAGTAGCCTCGTGTCGTGAGCGAGGTCCCTTGGCTCGGCCGTTTGATTGCTAGCCGCTATCGGCTAATCGCCAGGCTCGGCGAAGGTAAGATGGCCGAGGTTTACCTTGCGCGCCACGTACTGATCGATCGGCTCAGTGCGATCAAAGTGCTGCGTCGCGAATGGGGCGGTGACCGCACCTTGCGACGCGCGTTCTTGCGCGAGGCGAAGGCGGTAAACCGCATCAATCATCCTAATATCGTCGAGATTTCGGACTACGGCGAGACAGAGGAAACCGCTTACCTGGTGATGGAGTACGTGCCAGGCGAGAGCCTGAGCCGACATCTCGCTCGAGCCCCGCTGGGCTGGGAGCGTGCTTGCAAGCTAGCGCGCCAGGTTGGACTGGCCCTTACCCGTGCGCACGAGATGGGCGTCATCCACCGTGATATCCAACCTCGCAACGTTCTCCTGGTGCCAGGGCGCGGCGGCGATGATGTGGTCAAGCTGACCGACTTCGGCGTCGCAAAGCTGCTCGACCCCAACACGGAGCCTCGTCCCACCACCGGCGGCTTCGTCACCGAACGACTAACCCCGGAGTACATGGCGCCAGAGATGCGGCGAGGTGCGGTTGACGCTCGGGGCGATATCTTTTCGCTCGGGGTGTTGGCGTATGAGGCAACCTGCGGCGAGCTGCCCTTCCCTCCGGGAACGCTAGCAGAGCACGGGCCCGCTCCCATTTCGCTGCGGCAGCGATCAGCAGAGGTCCCCGCCGAATTCGCACAGTTGGTCGCACAGCTTCTGTCCATCTCCCCAGAGGATCGTCCGCGGGACGCCTTCGAGGTCGTGGCCATGCTGAACCAGCTGCTCGACCATTCTGGCGCTGAGGGAGAGGCCGACCCTCCCACCGAACGCATTCCGAAACCAGCTCCTGCGCCTTCGTTTGCCACGCTGCGTACGATTCCGTTCGACCGTATCGGGCCGCTCTCTCGGTCTTTCCACCAAGAGGTGCTGAGTGCCGAGGCTGCTCAGCCAGGCGTCTTGTCTACGAGCGATCTCGCGACGCTCGAGGAACTCGTCGAGATGATCGACAAACTCCACCTGTTGGTCACGGAGGACGCGAGGAAGTTGGCAGCACTTGAGGAGCGGGGCCGCGTGCTTCGAAAGGAGCTGGGCACGCGCCTCGATGAACTAGCGCGCGAGCGCTCTCGAGCCCTTGGCTGGGCGAGCACCGCAGCCGAGCGCAGCGACCACGTTCGTGCCAAGCGCCTTT
Organism: Polyangiaceae bacterium; assembly: GCA_044376115.1. Lineage (GTDB taxonomy): Bacteria > Myxococcota_A > Polyangia > Polyangiales > Polyangiaceae > Xiheicaenibacterium. The sequence goes on from JBILLK010000018.1 coordinate 7,544, forward strand.
CGGGAGTCCTGAGCGTCGGCACGATGGACGCCCTGCTATGGGAGGAGGCAACGCTCGAGCATGAGGAGGACCGCTCGATCCAGCGCGCAGGCGAGTTGGAGTTCGAGTTCCGTGACCTCTCACAACGATTGGACGTGGCGAATGACGAGCTCGAACTGGAACAAACTTCGATGGAGGCGCAGTTCGAGGGGCATGTCGCGGCGCTACGCGCGCTGGCCGGCGAGGCGTGGCAGAGCCTTCAGGCGTCGGCTCACAAGCTGCGAGTGGTACTCCAGATAAGCCAAAGCTGAGCTTTTCGGTCGTGAGATTGTAACAGCAAAAACCTGCAAGCTCGCGAGGTCCTGGTGTAGGCTTCGCGAATCTTGCCCGGCGGGCACGGTTCGTATTCTGGCAGCGTCGTTGAACACAGCGGCGCATCTCTTCACGAGAGACACATGGGATTGGACGAAGGAGCTTCTATGCGAAGGAACTGGACCCGGCTGCTCCGTGGTGGGGCGTTGGTCTGCGGCGTCGTCATTGCAATGACGGCTGGAACTGCGCACGCGCAAGGCAAGGGAGCACCCGCGCCCGCCCCGAAGGCTGAACCGGCCCCCAAGCCCAAGCCCGGAAAGATCCTGACGCCCAAGCAGAAGCAGGATGAGGCCAAGAAGCTATTTGGCGAGGGCAAGGCGAAGTACGACGCCGGCCAATACGCTGAGGCCTACGAGATCTTCAAGCAGGCCGATGAACTCGTGCCCGATCCGCCCGTGCCGAAGTACAGCATGGCCCAATGCCTCGACAAGCAGGGCAAAACGGATGAAGCCATCAAGATGTATGAGGCCTTTCTCGCGGGCAAGACGCGCCCCGACAAGGACGCAGCCCGCATCACCGACGCAAACGCTCGAATTGCAGCGCTGAAGAGTGCTCCCGCGGACGTCAGCGTGATCGTGCTTCCTGCCGAGGCAGCAGGTGCTGCCCTGACTTTGGATGGCCAGCCTGCAACCAACCCGATCAAAGCAGCTCCCGGCAAGCACACGATTGGTGCGGTGCTCGAGGGTTTTGAGGACGGCAAAGCAGAGATTGAGGTAGCGCGGGGAGAGAAGAAGGAGGTCACGTTGACCCTGGTCGCCAAGCCCAAGGTCGCTACGGATCCGGAGCCCGGACCCACCCCGACTCCGACCCCGGTCGAGAAGCCTGCACCGGCGGAGCCGTCTGGCGGCTCGTCGATCGTCCCTGCAGTGGTCACGCTGAGCCTCGCAGGTGCTGGAGTTGTCGTTGGCGGCATCTTCGGTGGACTCGCCCTCAAGTCGAAGGGTGACTACGAGGCTGGCCCGACCCAGGACCTACTTGATGAGACCGAGCGCAACGCCCTGATCGCTGACATGGCGTTTGGTGTCGGGCTCACCTTCGGAGTGACGGGCCTGGTCTTGCTACTGACCGATAGCGGTGAAGAAGCACCTGCGGCTGAGCCGAAGGCTGCCCGGGGATTCGTAGCGCCTTTCTTCACTCCGCACGGCGGCGGCGCAGCTGGCGTCGTCACCTTCTAGCTTCAAGCTCTTTCAGAGGGATCCATGCAAACTAGAGTTGCTTCAATTGGGCTGGTACTCGCTGCGGCGGCGTTTCTAAGCGGCTGTGAGCTCATCGCCTCGGTCGACCGAAGTCTTCTCGATGCCGGAGGAGGAGGAAGCACGGCCGGTGGTGGTGGTGCAGGCGCTACTGGCGGTGGTGGCAGCACCACCGGCGGAATGGGTGGCGGCGGGAACGGTGGGATGGGAGCCAACGGAGGCAACGGAGGCAACGGCGGCGATGGTGGAGCCGGCGGCTCCGGCTGCTCCGATCCAAGCGAGTGTGCGGTGCCGCCTGTTTGTGTCAACGCCACCTGCACCGACGGCGTCTGCGGTACGCAGGACGCTGCTGCTGACACCGCCTGTACGGACGGCAACGTCACCGGAATCTGTGATGGTTCTGGTTCGTGCGTTGAGTGTCTCAACAACGCTGATTGCACGGTCAACGGCGAGACCTGTGACCTCGCGACCAACAATTGTGTCCCGGCGTCGTGCATGGACAACGTGCTCAACGGCACCGAGACCGACATCGATTGTGGCGGTGGAACCTGCAACGATTGCGTCAACGGTGACACGTGCGCTGTCTCGGGTGACTGCACGTCGAACTTCTGCATGGGTACGACCTGCACGGCGTGTTCAGGCTCGGGCGCTGGGCAATGTGCAGCGGCGGAGTACTGCGAAGCTGGTGTCTGCGTTGCGGACAAGGCGGATGGTCAGAGCTGCACCGGCGACGGCGAATGTTCGAACAATCAATGTGAAGGTGGCTTCTGCTGCGCCACGGATTGCTCGAATGGCTGCCAGTCCTGTAACCCTGCTGAAAACGGTGGCATGGCTGGTGTTTGCGCCAACGTGACGTCCGGAACCGATCCGAAAAACAACTGTGCAGACATGCCGCCTTGTGGGCTCGGGACCTGCGGCAACGGTGCTTGTCAGTTCGCTCCGAACACGACGGACTGCGGCACGGCGGCAACTTGCACGGATGAAAACCTGAAGCCGCAGGACAAGTGTAGCGGTAACAGCGCTGCCTGCGTCGCGGGCGTCAGTGCCGCGTGCCCCAACAACTTCAACTGCGACGGCTCGCTGATGCCAGACGCTTGCTTCACGACCTGCACCTTGCAGACGGACTGCGCTGACTCTGGCTTGCCCACCGGCTTCTACTGCGATGGCAATGCCTGCGTGGACAAGAAGGCGACGGGCGCGACGTGCGTAGACGGGTTCGAGTGTGAATCCGGCACGTGCACCGCCACTGCGTGCACCTGAGCTGATCCACGTTGAGCAAACGCCGGCCCTTCAAAGGGTCGGCGTTTTCTTTTCCATCAACAGCGAGCGCCTTGCTAACTCGATTCGTTGAACTCGGGGTCCACCGGAGTCTCCCAAGGCCGTGGCGCCTTGGCAGCTTCCCAACGTGACTCGAGCCGTTCGGCGATCCGATCCAGCAAGGGCTGCATACTGGCCGCGGAGAGCGCCGATACCAACGCAGGCTTCGAGGGTAGCCAGTGAATTCGATGCCGCTCGTCATCGGAGAGACGGTCGGACTTGTTGAACACGATGATGCGGTCGATAGCGTCGAGTCCTAGCTCCTCGAGAAGGTGCTCGGTCGTTGCGATGTGATCGCTGGACGCAGGGTCGCTCGCGTCAACCACATGAAGGATCAGGTCGGCGTCTGCCACCTCCTCGAAGGTTGCGCGAAATGCCGCAAAGAGGTCCGGTGGGAGATCTCGGATAAAGCCGACGGTATCGGTGATGATCACCTCCCGTTCCTCCGGAAAGCGCAGCCTTCGCGAACGCGTATCGAGCGTTGCAAACAGCTTGTTTTCGGAAAGGGTGTCTGCGCCCGTGAGGGTGTTGAGCAGCGTGCTCTTCCCCGCGTTGGTGTACCCGACGATGCTCACGATCGGCACCTCAGTGCGGGCTCGACGCTTACGCCGAACGAGGCGCTCCTTGGCTAGCTTCTTCAGCTGGTCTTCGAGATGGTTCACCCGTTCACGGGCTCTACGCCGACCAATTTCAAGCTTGGTCTCACCGGGGCCTCGACCTCCAATCCCTCCGGTCAAACGAGAAAGCGAGTCATCCTTCTGACCAAGCCGCGGCAGCGCGTACTTGAGCTGAGCAAGCTCAACCTGAAGCTTTCCATCCGAAGACTCGGCGCGCTGCGCGAAGATATCGAGGATGAGTTGGGTTCGATCGATCACCTTTAGGTCGCAATGCTGACTGATGGTGGAGGCTTGGGTCGGGCTTAGGTTGTGATCGAACACGAGCAAGTCGGCATCGAGCTCGGCCGCGCGCAGGACGATCTCGTCGAGCTTGCCCTTACCAACAACGCGACGAGGGTCCAGACGGTCGCGTGCCTGAATCACCTTGAGCACGACGTCCAAGCCCGCGGTTCGCGATAGCTCGGCCAGCTCACTCATCCGCGATTCGGCGTTCTCCATCGCGCCGGCGCGGGACTTCTCAGCAACGTGAACGAGAATCGCACGCCCCTGCCCTTGGTGCTGACGATAGAGCCGCGATTGGCGCGCAAACTCCTCTTCCAGCGAACGAACGAGCGCACCAAAGTCGACGTCGAGCTTGCCGTACATCACGGGGCCGACGGTTCGGTAGGCTGACACCTCGCGCGCCTCACCAGCTGGGGATGGTGGAAGGCAGTGAGCGTACTGGATACTGCGCGGCTCCCCTTCCTTCGTCATCATCACCGCTGCAATGAGGTCGAGTCGAAGTCGAACAAGGTCGACGATATCGTCTCGGCTCAGCTCCTCGCCGAACAGATGCGTGTGGATCAAGCGCAACCCGCGGAGCCTTCCTTCTCGGGCGCGCAACCGACCAATATCGGGCAGCATCAGCTTGGTAGCGTCGCCAACGATGACGTGATCGACTTCGCCCGAACGATGCACGAGCGCGCCCACCTGACGGCCGCTCTCGTGAGCTGCGTCAACGAGGGCCCGCACCAGCTCGGGAGTCGTAATCACGTCGAGCGGCACCTTGCGTCGACCGATGCGCTCGAGCACTCGCAAAGCGTGCGGGCTGAGCCCGGTCGTGTTTCCGGAGAGGGTGGTCATTGAGCTAAAGAACGTCCTGGTTGAAGGGCCAAGTCGACGGTACGCGAACCTTCTTCCTGACGAAAGGCGCGCAGTACCTCTACGCGCAAGAGACGTGCTAGACGTGGCTGGGATGGCGCTGCTTACGCCGCTGACGGCTTCAGAGGTTCGACTCGCAGCTCGCTCGGTTGGCCTCGAGGTGCTCGAACTTCACGGCCTTACCGCTGGGAGCGTCAACTCGAACTTCGAGCTGATGACGCCCAGCGGAACGTTCTTTCTTCGGCTGTTCGAAGAGCAAGACCGCGCCGGAGCCGAGCGTGAGGCGCAGCTATTGTCGCGGCTGCACCACGCTGGTGTGCCGGTCGTCGTCCCGCTGAAAAAGCTGAATGAGCCAGGCTTCACGTCCGAGGTTCACGGCAAACCAGTCGCCATCTACCCGATGGTCCGAGGCGTACACCGCTGCCAAGCCACCGTTGGCCTGAGCGACGTGATGGCGGTTGGTCGTGCGCTAGCACGTGTGCATGTGGTTGGTTCCCAGCTCGACCCGCGAGAGGCGCTCACGCACCCAAGTCGATTCGACTCGCAGGCCGTTGCCCAACGCCTGCGCAATCTCGACCCGCTGCTACTGTCGCCTGAACTCTCGTCTGCGCGATCGTCGCTGCTTGCGGAGCTGGAAGGTGTCCCCGCGTGGCAGTGGCGCTCGAGCGAGGTCGCGCTCATTCACGGGGACCTTTTCCGCGACAACGTTCTCTTCCTCGACGATGGTCAGGATTCGAGCTTGGCCCTGCTGGACTTCGAGAGCGCTTCCATTGGAAGAATTGCGTTTGACGTCATGGTCACGCTGCTCGCCTTTTGCTTCGGAACAACGCTCGATCTCGCGCTGGCTCGCGCATTGCTCGACGGGTACGAGCAGGTCCGGCCGCTGCAGACGCAAGAACGAGCGGATCTGTTCGTCGCTGGTAGACTGGCCTGCTTGCGCTTTGCTTCGACGCGAATCACTGATTACGAGCTGCGCGCGCGGGATCTTGGCAAGTACAAGGACTTCCGTCGCTGGCTCGCTCGGCTGCAGTGGCTCGAAGAGCTTGGCCAGGGCGGGCTGCAAGATTCGCTCGGACGCGGCTAAAGCAACACGTCGATGCACGCGGTTGCAGTCGGCAGCTCGGGCGCAAATCGTTCAAGGTGGGTTTGCAGGCATGCAGATCCGCCATTACTCTGCCGGCATGGCTGACGTCGGAGCACTCAATTTCACTGGCTTCATTGAACGTCGGAACGAGCGGCTCCCCGAAGGAGGAAAGAACGGTGGTCGCGGCTACGCGTACATCTCGGACCGCAACACCGCGAAGGTGTTCGAGACGCTCAAGCCGGTTGAAGTAGCCGTGCGAGCTGCCGTGAAGCTGTTTGAGGCGTACGGCAAGAGTGAGCTTCTCGGACATTCGGTCAAGGTCGGACCGCGGCAGTTCCCTCGAGTAGACGCCCTTTCAAGACGCGCAGCAGAGACGCTCGGTATCCGTCCCCCCACGGTTTACATCGTCAACAGCCCCGTGATGAACGCGGCCACCTTCGGCACCAATGAGAACTCGGTGATCATGTTGCACAGCGCACTCGTCGATCACTTCTCCGACGAGGAGCTGCTGAGCGTCATCGGCCATGAGTGCGGGCATATCCACAACTCGCACGTGGTCTATCTGACCGCCCTCCACTACGTGCGCTTCATGGCAGGAGCGATGTTTCGAGCGCTGCTAGCGCCAGCGGAGGTCGCGCTGATGGGCTGGCTGCGCAGAGCAGAGATCACCTCGGACCGCGCAGGCTTGCTGTGCTGCAAGAACATCGACGTCGCTACGCGAGCGTTGACCAAGCTCGCACTGGGCAGTTCGAAGCTCTACGACCAGTTGAACATGGAAGCTTTCATGGAGCAGTACGAGGAGATGCGCGACGGCTTGGGCCGCTTCTCCGAAATTCGGGCGAGTCATCCGATGTTGCCCAAGCGAGTGATCGCGCTGCGGCATTTCTCGGAGAGTGAACTCTATCGGACGCACGCAAACCTGGGACCGGGCGGTTTGACGATCGACCAGGTCGACGAGCGCGTTCACGAGATCATCAAGGTGCTCGGCTGAGCCAGCTCGCTTCATTCATTCTCCGCACAAACTGACGAAAGGTTCGGAACAGCAAGATGCTCGAGTCATTCCACGCCAAGCGACGCGAAGTTGCGGCAACCATCGCGGAACTCGCCACCCTCGGCACCAGAATCGGCGCCCGCTCCATGGCAGCCAAGCTTGAGGAAGAAGTGATCAAGAAGCTGGAGCAGGATCGCTTCCACCTCGTGGTCGTTGGCGAGTTCAATCACGGTAAGACGACCTTCGTGAACGCCCTGCTAGGACGCACGCTGTTGCCGGCAGGGGTTACACCCACGACCGCGGTGATTCACCACGTGGAGTATGCAGACGAGCCTGCTGCTGCGGTCGTCTTGGAGTCGGGAGAGCGCCGTACCCTTTCGCTCGAGAATGTCCGTTCCTACGCAGTCAGTGGAGAGGCCTCGCACCTGGCCGAGACCGTGAAGTATCTTGAGGTGTTCGTTCCGTCGGACATTCTGAAACAGAAGATCGTGCTGGTGGATACACCAGGCGTGAATGATCTCTCGCTGCAACGTTCGGACATCACCTTCAGCTACATCCCGAAGAGTGATGCGGTGTTGTTTCTACTCGACGCTGGGCAACCACTCAAAGAGAGCGAGCGAGTATTCCTGCAAGAACGCTTGCTGGCTCAATCCAAGGACAAGATCATCTTCGTCGTCACCAAACGAGACATCTGGGACGCGAGTGAGGAGGCGGAGGCGCTCAACTACATTCGCACCGAGGTAGATAAGCTCGTGCCGAAGGCGCCCGTCTTTCCTGTCTCCGCAGAGCGCGCCTTGCAGGGCCAGGTTGATTCCGGAATGCCTGAACTACTCGCTCACCTCGCTGGCTTTCTGAGCGAGGAGCGCGGAAAGATCCTGCTTGGCAACGCCCTCACGCAAGCGCTGGCCGTGGGCGAGATGATTGGCAAAGGCATCGACGCACGCAGACGCTCTGCTGAGATGACGACCGAGGAGCTCTCCCGCCGGCTAGCGTCACTGGAGCAAGATCTAGCCAAGGGGTCGCGGACCCTTGAACAACGCCGAAGCTTCATTCGCGAGGAGGTTGCCGCCATCAAGGCCTGGATGCGACGCGACTTGGAGCACTTCGTGGAGGACGTTGAGAAGCAACTTCCATCGGTGATCGACAACGCGAAGACCGACGAGATCAAGCTGCACCTAGGCCCGTTCCTAGAGCGGACGATCACTGAATGGGTAACCAAGGAGACCAAAGAGATTGGCGCTGCCTTGGAGCTGCTCGCGGAAAAGACGGTGGCCTTGGTTCGCGATGACGCGAATGACTCTGCTCGCAGGCTCTCCGACTCGTTTGGGGCAGAACTGAAGGCGCCGGAGGTCCAGGTCGACGCACTCACCCATCACATCGGCGTGACTGCATTGTTGGTGGTTGGAGTGGGAGTTGCGTTCTCCAACATTCTGTTGGGCGGAGGGCTGGCCGTCGCAGCGCTTCCGCTCGCTTGGTACTTGCGCGGCAGGGAAGACCGCATGACCCGTGAGAAAGCGCGGGAAGTGGCCCCCAAAGCAATCCGTGAAGCGACCGCGAAACTTGGTCCCAAGCTCGAAGAGATGGTGGGCGCTTTTGCAGACAAGCTCGATGCTTGGGTAGTCCAAGCGGGTGAGGAGCTTCACAAAGAGCTGATCGAGATCCTCAAGCAGGCCAAGCTCGAGCGCGACGCCGGCGCACTATCAGTGGAGAACGCGTTGCAGTCCTCGGATGAGCTTCGCGAACGCCTGAAGGCGACGACCAGCGCAATGCAGCAACTCAAGAGTGGGATAACGTCTGCGGCGCCGCCAAATACGCCCAGCGTTTGAGCTCCTCGTCTCTCTTCGGGTCAACGAGATCGCTAAGCGCCAGCAAAAGGTAGCAGGCGGGCTCGGTATACGTGTAACCTCCGTAAGCCGTGCAACTGGATTTCGCGTCGCGTGAGGTAACGATGAAGCTGGTCTATTACGGGCCGGCTTTAAGCGGGAAGACCACCAACTTGATTGCGCTTCACGAGCGCGCAGGGAAGGACTCGCGTGGTCGCTTGATGACGCTGGAAACGAAGAACGATCGAACATTGTTCTTCGACCTGTTGCCCCTGACCTTCAAGTCAGAGACCGGCGACGTGAAACTCCGGATCAAGCTGTTCACTGTTCCGGGTCAGCCGATTCACTCGTCCACCAGAAAGCTTGTGCTCCAAGGAGCCGACGGAGTGGCGTTGGTCGCCGATTCTCGGCTCTCAGAGACGGAGAATAACGCAGCCTCCTTCTTGGATTTGCGAGACAACCTGCGGGCCAACGGTTCGGATATCTCGAAGACGCCGCTCGTCATTCAGTTCAACAAGCGGGACCTGCCCGACATCCGAACCGACAACGAGCTGAAGGCGATGGCGAGTGCGGGCAAAGAGCCTGTGTTCGCGGCCGTGGCGAAGGACGGTCACGGGGTCCTCGAGACGTTCTTGGCACTGCTCCAGTTGACCTGGACGACGTTGGACGTGGTCCATGGTCTCGGACAAAAGCTGCGTGTGAATGGCCGCGGCTTGCTCGCAAGCGCTGCCCATCAGCTCAACGCAACTCAACCGATCGAGGAGCTCTTGGGCAAGCGGCTCGGAGGGTCGTTTGAGGCGCTGGGAGGCTTTGGCCCCGCTTCTTCCTCGCGCTCTGCCGATTCATCCTCACCCAGGCCTCCACGCACGACCGGGGGAGGATGAGAGCCGAGGGAACCCGGAGCGCCGCGGAGGCCATCCCGACCTCCGGCCCCGCCCTGGAGCGGCCGCGTCTCGGCGATTTGCTGCCCGAGAGGGAAGCCCGAGAGCTGTTCGAGTCCTTCACCGCGGCAAGCGGTCTCGGTGTTTCCCTCGTCGACGCAAACCGCGAGGTGGTTGTTGGCCCGCTGCAAAGTGATGACTTGCTCGCGTTACGTCCTGAAGTTGGCGATCTCCTTCGACATCGGACGGAGAACGCGAGCTTCATCGTGGTGCCTGTTGCCTACGATCTAGAAACGATCGGGCAGCTCAACGTGGGTCCATTGAACCCGGTTGAAGGCGCCAACGCTGAGAAGCTCGTCGAGCACCTGATGGTGAGCCTTGACCTGCTGCTTCACGCTCGGCAACGCGCACACTTCGCATCCTCGATGCACCTCGCTTCGATCGAGGAGAGCTACAACGAGTTGCTCCGCAAAAATGCCGCACTTGAGGAGGCTTTTGCCCGGCTGAAAGAACTCGACCACCTAAAGTCGAGCTTTTTGGCAACTGTTTCTCACGAGCTGCGAACGCCGCTGACAAGCATCATTGGCTACAGCGAAATGTTGGCGGAGGGCATGAGCGGGCCGCTCACCACGGAGCAACTCGAGTTCGTGCAGACCATCCGACAAAAAGGAGATCAGCTCCTGCGACTGATCCTGAGCCTGCTGGATCTGTCGAAGCTCGAGAGCGGAACGATGCGTATGCATCCCATCTCCGTGCCGATCGAGGCACTCCTCAGCGATGCTGTGACAACGGTAGGCCCCACCGCTGCGAAGCGAGGGGTGCGTTTATCGCTGAAGCCTGGTCCCCCCGTTCCCTACCTACGAGCGGACCCGGACCGGCTGCGCCAGGTGTTCGTCAACTTGGTCGATAACGCCGTCAAGTTTACTCCGAAGGGCGGCGAGGTCTCGCTGTCGGTGGGCCTTGCGCAGAGCAGGCCTCAAGACTTGGCCGGCGCGGTGCTGCTCACACCGGTGCGACGAGAGGTGGAGATTCGCGTAGCAGATACGGGCATCGGGATTCCTCACCACGAACGACAGCGCATCTTTGATGCCTTCTACCAAGTCGATCAATCCTCGACTCGCGAACAAGGTGGCGCCGGGCTGGGCCTCGCAATCGTCAAGCGCTTGGTTGAAGCACACCAAGGTCGGATTCGAGTGGAGGACACAGAGCCGCGAGGAGCCACGTTCGTGGTGACCTTACCCGTTTCTGCTTCATCGACGTCGGGCGCGCGTGCTCGAGTCGAGCTGCCGCCGAGTGAGCGATAAGCGTTCGACTGAGCACGAGCGCATTCGCTTGCTGGCGGAGTTCTTCGCCGCACCGTCTTGCTTTGAGTTGAGCATCGGGGACGACTGCGCGGTGTTGCCCCCGCAGGCGTCACCTCTCGCCCTGTCGGTGGACGCGAGCGTGGAGGACGTCCACTTCCGACGAGCTTGGATGTCGCTCGAGGACATTGGCTTTCGCGCGACGATGGCCGCGCTTTCGGATCTTGCCGCGATGGGAGCCAAACCAACCGGCATCCTCTCGTCGCTGATCCTCCCACGAGAGTTCACCGATGCAGAGCTATTGGCGTTGATGCAAGGGCAGCGGCAGGCTGCAACGGCTGCAGACGCGCCGGTGGTCGGCGGAAACTTGGCGCGAGGAGATGTGCTCTCGATCACGACGACAGTGATGGGATTGAGCGAGCGTCCGGTCCAACGGGCTGGAGCAAAACCTGGCGACCAGCTTTTCATCGCCGGCGCACTAGGCCTCGCTAGGACGGGCTTGCACCTGCTGCAGACCGGGCAGACGCCGACTTCAGATCTGGCGCGCTGGAACAACGCTCGAGCGGCTTTTGTTCGCCCAACTGCGAGGCTCCACGAAGGGCTCCTTGCCAACGCACGCGGTGCACACGCAATGATCGACCTCTCCGATGGCTTGTGCGCCGATGCGCATCATCTCGCCACCGCAAGCCAGGTTTTACTCGTGCTGGACGAAGAGCTGTTGCGACACAGCTTCTTGCCGCTCTTGCCAGCGCAGCTGGAAGCTCCGATGGAGGCCATCTTGTGCGGTGGAGAGGACTACGCTCTGTTAGTTGCCGCACCAGCGAACACGATGCCTGAGCAGTTCATTGTCGTCGGCTCGGTGGAGTCAGCGGCGCATCCCGCTGTCGTACTGAGCGGGAGCGAAGGGCGACGGCAGCTTTCGCCGAAAGGCTTCGATCATTTTGGTTGAGCGCTCAATGAGAGGGAGCAACTCGCCGTACTGCACTAGCCAACTCTTCCTGACCACCGATCTCGAACGCTGAGCCGCGGGCCGTCTCAAGCAGCGCTTCAGCGAACTCCTTCGCCGTCCCAGTGCGTTGGTCACGATTGCGGGTAAGCGCTGCGTGCACAGCGCGCTCGAGCTCGCGTGGGCAATCTACGATCGTTGAAAGAAGGGGCGCGTCCCGCTCAACGACCTCAACCAGCGTCGATGCGTGATTGCCCGGGCGGTGCAGCCGCCGCCCAGCGATCAGCTCCCAAGCGATCACTCCCGCCGAGAAAACATCAGCACGACGGTCCAAAGGGAGGCACTGAACCTGCTCCGGAGCAAGGTAGCCGAACTTACCCTGGACGGCCCCCGGCTCCCCAGTCGAGCGCCGGAGCCTCGATAGCGCGAGACCAAAGTCGCAAATCCGTGCGACCCCGTCCGTTCCAACGAGCACGTTCGGCGGGGAGACATCACGATGCACCACCGCGAGCGGACCTGCTTCGTCGCTGCGGTCATGAAGGGCGTGCAGGCCCCGCAGCGCGTCGACCAAGCTGCGTAGGAGCAGGCCGCACCGAATCGGCTCGCCGGTATGGCCGAGCTCAACCAGGCGGTCGAGCGCTGCGCCTGGAACGAACGGCATCACAAGGAAGGCCGAGCCATCCACCTCCCCGCACTCGACGCTGGAGACGACGTTGGGATGCACAAACCCAAGCGTCATTTGCGCTTCGTCCAACAAGTCGCGCTCGGTGCGCCACGAGGAAAGATGTGGGTGCACGAACTTGAGCACCCATGCAGGTGGCAGCGATTCGTTAGGTTGCGAGGGCTGCGCATCGCTCGCCAAGAAAAGACGGGCCATCCCACCAGCAGCGAGGGGCTCAACGAGAGCAAACCTGCCCACCCGCGAAGGGTAGACAGGTTTGTCCGTTGCATCCGATGCGGCAGGGGTGTGCTTCAGGAGCAGCCCATGGAGTTCCCGCAATTCAGACACTTGTAGCAAGCGCCGTTGCGCACCGTGATGTGACCGCAACCATCACACACTGGAGCGTCACCCATCAACTCGTCCAAGTGAGCATCGAGCGCACCGTGTGCACCGGAGTTCCCAGTGTTGGAAGCAGCCAACAGCGGTGCTGAGAGCCCCGGTGCCATCACGCCCGAGGGAGGCGGCATGGTTGCGGTCTCCTCTGGTCGCGAATCCGTAGGATCCTCGATCTTCGTTGCCGGCATGACGTGAGCTAGATCGTAGCGCTCGAGGTACTCCACCCCGAGGACGCGGAAGATGTAGTCCACGATCGACGTGGCAATCTTGATGTTCTCGTGGCCCTCGACCGTGCCCTGCGGCTCGAAGCGGGTGAAGGTGAACTGCTCCACGAAGGTGCGCAGCGGCACGCCGTATTGCAGGCCAACGCTCACCGCCATGGCGAAGCAGTTCATCAGGGAGCGGAAGGCGGCCCCTTCCTTGTGCATGTCGACGAAGATCTCGCCGAGCGATCCGTCGAGGTACTCACCCGTGCGGAGGAAGATCTTGTGACCACCAACGGTCGCTTCCTGGGTGAAGCCCTGACGCTTCTTGGGCATACGCACGCGCGTTCCGTTCGGACGAAGCAAGACGTGCTGCGTCGGGTTGGCCGCGTGCGCAACACTTGCGGCGGCCTCCTCCGCTTCTTCCTTCTTGTCCTTGCTGCCGGTGGAGAGCGGCTGCGAAGCCTTGCAACCGTCGCGATAAAGCGCGACAGCCTTCAACCCGAGGCGCCAGCCTTCCTCGTAGATCTTCATCACTTCCTCAACCGTCGACTCGTTGGGGAGGTTGACGGTCTTGGAGATCGCCCCGCTCAGGAACGGCTGCGCAGCTCCCATCATGCGCACGTGCGCCATCGGAGCGAGGAAGCGTTGCCCCGTCTTGCCGCAGCGGTTGGCACAATCGAACACGGGGTAGTGCTCGATGCGGAGGTGCGGAGCGCCCTCCACCGTCATGCGGCCGACGATCACGTCGTTGGCCTCCTCGATCTGTGCCGCGGTGAAGCCGAGGAACTTCAACAAGGAGAAACCAGGCTTGGAACGAAGCTCCGGTGTGACGCCCAAACGAGTGAAGGACTCCTCTCCCAGGACCCACGGTGCAAACGCGAGCGACAGATCGAAAACACCGGGAATCGCGCGCTCGATCTTTGCGAGATCCTCGTCGTTCAGACCGCGCTGCTTGAGCGACGCTCGGTTGACGTGGGGAGCCGCCAACACGGTGTTGGTGCCCGAGACGAACGCCACGATGTCGAGTACCTCGTGCTCCGAGTAACCGAGGCGTCGAAGCGCCTCAGGCACCGACTGGTTCACGATCTTGAAGTAGCCGCCGCCAGCAAGCTTCTTGAACTTGACCAGCGAGAAGTCCGGCTCGATTCCGGTCGTATCGCAGTCCATCAGCAAGCCGATGGTGCCTGTCGGAGCTAGTACGGTCGCTTGAGCATTGCGGTAGCCGTGCTCTTGCCCAAGCCGAACGGCTTCATCCCAATCTTCACAAGCTGCACGCCACAACGAGTCGGGGCACTTGTCGCGATTGATTTGGTAGGCAGCATCGCGGTGCATACTCATCACGCGCAGCATCGGATCGCGGTTCTTCGCATAGCCCGCGAAGGGCCCCTTGGACGAGGCGATCTCGGCCGAGACCTTGTACGCGTGACCGCACATGATGGCGGTGATCGCGCCGGAGAGAGCTCGACCGGCGTCGGAGTCATAGGGCAGACCGAGCAGCATCAACATCGTACCGAGGTTGGCGTACCCGAGCCCGAGCGGCCGGTAGTCATGCGAGTTCTTGGCGATTGGTTGCGTGGGGTAAGCGGAGAAATCCACGAGGATGTCCTGCGCCATGAAGAAGATACGGACCGCGTGACGGAAGCCGTCAATGTCGAATTGCCCCTCGCCGTCGAGGAACTTGGTCAGATTGAGGCTGGCTAGGTTGCAAGCGGAATCGTCGACGAACATGTACTCGGAACAGGGGTTCGACGCGTTGATCCGCGAGGTGTTGGGGCAGGTATGCCAACGGTTGATCGACGTGTCGTATTGAACGCCGGGGTCTGCACAGCCCCATGCCGCCTCACCCAGCATGCGCCAAAGGTCCTTCGCGTGGTGAGTCTCGATCACCTCGTTGTTGGTGCGACCGCGCGTCTGCCACGTGCCGCCGCTCATCACCGCCTGCATGAAACCGTCGGTCACGCGCACGGAGTTGTTCGAGTTCTGACCGCTGACCGTGTGATAGGCCTCACCGTTGAAGTCGGACGGGTAACCGCCTGCGATCAACGTCTGAGCCTTGCGCTCCTCGCGCACCTTCCACTGGATGAAATCGACGATCTCGGGGTGGTCCATATCGAGGCAGACCATCTTCGCTGCACGACGCGTCGTCCCGCCGCTCTTGGTCGCGCCTGCCGCACGGTCCAGCACCTCAAGGAAGCTCATCAGGCCGGAGCTCGTGCCACCGCCGGAGAGCTTCTCCTGCTTGCCACGAATCATGCTGAAGTTCGTGCCGGTGCCCGAACCGTACTTGAAGAGCCGTGCTTCGCTCTTCACCAGGTCGTAGATGCTCATCAGATCGTCATCCACCGACTGGATGAAGCAGGCGGAGCATTGCGGGCGTTCATAAGCGCTGGTGGTCACCGCTAGAGGAGCAGTGCCTGGCGCTGCGCCCTGACACTTGGAGCTGGTCAAGTAGGACCAATCCACGGCGAAGTTACCGCCTGAGCCCGTGATCTCGTACTCGTGGAACAGGCCACAGTTGAACCAAACCGGGCTGTTGAATGCACCGTATTGGTTCACGAGCAGGAAGGTGAGTTCGGCTTCGAAGGTGTCAGCGTCTTTGCTGGAGGCGAAGTAACCACCGAACTCCTCGCCGACGCGGCGGATGGTGCGAGCCAGACGCGTGACAACCTCACGAACGCTCGATTCTCCCTTCGACTTGTCGCCGAAGAGCCCTGCCTTGCGGAAGTACTTGGAGACCACGATGTCCGTCGCGAGTTGGGACCAACCGGCGGGGATCTCGGCGCCCTCCATCTTGAACACGACGCTGCCGTCGGTGTTGGTGATAACGCTGGAGCGCCGCTCCCACGTGACCTGATCGAGCGGGTCCACCGAACGTTCGGTGTATCGCCGAGCCACGCTGACGCCCTTGGCCTTTGCCCGCTGAGGTCGCGCGCTCTTGTCAGCGGCTGCTGACTTAGCCGCCGCAGCCGGCTTGGCCGGCGCCGCAGCCGCCTTGCGCGCCGTGCGCGCCCCTTCGGCTCCTCGACCTGCGCGTCCGCCGTTCATCTTCGACCCATCGGACCCAATCGTACCCTGCGCCATTCGAATCCTCCGCTCACGCAACATTGCGTCCTACGCCACGCCACTCGCTGACAAAGGGGAACCAGTGGGAGCGCGCTCGAAGCACCTCCCAATAAGGACCTCCCAAAAACCCACCCTGGTGGAGCCCTCGCTCAACAAAAAACTACAGCAGCGGCACGGATGGTCCGAACCGAGCTGACGTTGACGGTTAAACTTTGAAGCCCCGTTGGAGCCGCCAAACGGGATTCCGTTCAGTGACTCGATCGTTCAGGCGTGAGAAGGTGATACCCCAACCTGTTGTGGTGGCGCAAGGAACAAACACCACATATGCCCAAAATGACCTAAGTCGGCAGGAAATCTGAACAATCGACAACCTGCTCACAGGCTCTCCACTGACTGTCCACAGGCTTGCCCCCAACCGTCCCCAGGCAACCTCAGCTACGCTCTCCAGAAGTGGACCCCGCAGACCTGCAATTGATCCCGCTTGGAGGCTTGGGCGAGGTCGGCATGAACTGCCTGGCGCTCGAGAGCAGCGAGGGAATCGTCCTCATCGACTGTGGTGTGACCTTTCCAAGCGACGGCCTGGGCGTCGACATTGCTCGACCTCGCTTCGACTACCTCTTCGAACATCGCGAGCGCGTCCGCGGGGTTGTCATCACGCACGGACACGAGGACCATATTGGTGCCCTGCCCTACCTGCTCGAGGAGCTCAACGTTCCGATCTGGGCTCCACCTCATTCGGCCGAACTCATCCGCGGTCGGCTCAACGAATGGGGCTTGGTCGAGACGACGACGTTGCACGTGGTGCGACCACGCGAGCGATTCGAGGTCGCAGGAATCTCGTTCGAGCCGATTCGCGTCACACATTCGATCACCGAAGCGACCGCGCTAGCGATTCGCCGAGGCGGCCTGACGTTGCTGCACACGGGTGACTTCAAGCTCGATCCGAACCCTGCCGATGGCGAGCGCACCGATGAGGAGCGCTTGCGTGAGATCGGCGATCAAGGGGTTCGCCTGCTGCTCTCCGATAGCACCAACGTGGATAGCCACGGAGAGAGCCTGAGCGAGCTGGAGGTTGGCAACGAGCTGCTCGAGCTCGTTAGCGCAGAGCGAGGACGCGTCGTGATTGGGCTGTTTGCGTCGAACGTGCAACGGCTGCTGCACCTGGGCGAGGTGGCGCGCAAAACCAACCGGCGCATCGTCCTGGCAGGCCGCAGCCTTCACAACCATGTGCGAGCGGCGACCACGGTAGGCAAGCTCAATTGGCCTAGCGACCTCCTGGTACCGCTCGACCGCGCTGGCGGTATGCCGCGAGAGAACGTGCTCGTGCTCGCGACAGGAACGCAGGCTGAGCCGCTGGCTGCGCTGGCGCGACTGGCGAACGAGACCCATCCCAAGCTGCGCCTCGATGAGGGCGACACGGTGATGTTCTCGAGTCGCGTGATCCCCGGCAATGAACGAGCCGTGCATGACGTGTTCGCTGGCTTCTTGAGACGTGGCATCAAGGTCGTATCGCGTCCGCACCGACCCAAGATCCACGCGAGTGGTCATGCTCACCGTGGGGAGCTCGTTCGCATGATGGAGTTGATTCGTCCGCAGAGCTTCATTCCTTTGCATGGCACGCTGCATCACCTGCACCGGCACGCGGACCTCGCCCGTGAGCAGGGCATCGCCGAAGTGATGGTGATGGAGAACGGCGATGTGGTGAGGGTCTCCGCCGTAGCCTCGCTGCGCAAGCATGGCCGCGTAGCTTCGGGACGCGTGTTTGCGTGCGACAAGAGTGTCGTACCCAGTGAAGTATTGGAAGAGCGTCGCGCCCTCGCGCAGCGAGGAGCAGTCACGGTCACGCTGCTCACGGATCGCGACGGCAAGCTCATTGCTGAGCCAACCATCATCGCGCTCGGGGTGCTCAGTCCGCGCGAGAGGGATGTGCTCGTGCTTGCGAAGAACGCCGCGCGCAAGAGCTATGAACGATTGCGCGAAGCTGGAACCTTTGACGAGGCCGCGCTGATCGAAGCGGTGCGCCTCGCTGTGCGCGGGGCCATTGAGCAAGAGGTTGCCACCAAGACCCAGGTCTTCGTCAGCAGAGTCGCGGCGCAGTCATGAGCAGAGACGAACTCCTCGAGCAGTCGCGGCGTTGGCTTGACGCTGTCGTCACCAACTACGGCGTTCTATTTGAACCACGCAACTCGCCCGCCGACGAGATTGAACGTGTGCATCAGTTTCGTGTGGCCATTCGCCGCGTTCGCAGTGTGCTGCCAGCCATGGCCTCTGGGCTCGCTGGCGGGGCACGAAAGAAGGCCTCGCTCGTGCTACGCAACGCAGCCACCGCCACCGGAGAAACGCGCGATGAAGAGGTGCTGGCGGAAACACTCGACAATCTGGCGCTCCGCGGTGGAGTGGCAGAGCATCTCGCGCATTGGCGCCTCGGGCGGGGGCGACGCCTCGTTGGGACGAGGCAGCGCGCGATCAAGCGGCTCGCGAGTGAGTTCGACGCGCCGCTACACAAGACGCTCGCCACGCTTCGGCAGGGCCTGCTAGCGATTGAGGCAACGATCACGGAGCCCGCGTCGGTCGCCGCTCTCTTGACGAGCAAGCTAGACGACCTTGGAAGCAGGACACAGCGCGCGCTGGAGAACGGCAGCAGCGAGGAGTTTCATCGTGCGCGGATCGGCGCAAAGAAGCTTCGGTATTTGGCCGAGTGGCTCGACGGCTCGGTGGCCAGCAACCTAGGCGATATCGCGGAGCTCGCGGCGAAGCTTCAAAAGACGCTCGGCAAGCTCCATGACCTAGAGGAAGCGGCGGTGCGAATGGAGCGCGCCCGCGGCCTCTCGAGCGAGGATCGGCGGGCTGTTTTGGTCGAGCTCGAGCGTCGTAGGAAGAAGGCGGAGCAGCGTTCGCGAGCCGACCTCGTCAAGCTCTTGCCCGAACTTGCGCGCGAGCTCGGGCATCGAACATCGGAGCTAAGCCGGTCAGTTGGCGCGCTCGAAGAGAGCGGCGATGCCCTGTCCGACGCCGATGCAGAGGGAAGCGACGCCGCGTTTAGCGTTGGTGCGAACCATGCCGTGAACGAGGGTGGCGACGATGCGAGCGCCCGAACAACCGATCGGGTGGCCGAGAGCGATCGCTCCGCCTGAAGGGTTCACGCGCGCTGGATCGAGCTCGAGGGTGCGTACGCAGGCCAAGGCTTGCGCGGCAAACGCCTCATTCAACTCGACGACGTCAAGATCGCTGATCGAGAGCTTGGCGCGTTCGAGCAAGCGACGCACAGCAGGGATCGGCCCCTCGCCCATGAAGTTCGGCTCGACGCCTGCGGTCGCTGTCATCACCACCCGCGCAAGCGGCGTTGCTCCGCTCGCTTTGGCGACCTCCTCGGAGACGAGCAAGACCCCTGCAGCGCCGTCATTGATGGGCGAGGAGTTACCTGCGGTAACCGAGCCATTCTTGCGAAAGACGGGCTTGAGTTTGGCCAAACCAGCGAGCGAGGCGTCGCCACGGATACACTCATCACGCTCGAACAAAACCGCGTCTCCTTTCGCTGGCTTTACCGAGATGGGGGCAAGCTCTGCTTTGAAGAAGCCTGCCTCGGCAGCCGCCTGCGCCCGTTGATGCGACGCGAGCGCAAAGGCGTCTTGATCCTCCCGAGAGACGCCGTACTTCTCCGCGACGTTCTCGGCGGTCTCGCCCATCGACAGGAGTTCGAAGCGCGCGGCCATCGCCGGGTTCGTGTAGCGCCACCCGAGCGTGGTGTCGTAGACGGGAGGCGGCGACCGGTCGAACGCTGACGTAGCCTTCGGCATTGTGAAGGGAGCACGCGTCATGCTCTCGACGCCGCCTGCGACAACAACGTCCGATTCCCCAGTAGCGATGCGACGAGCCGCATCTGCCAGCGCCTCCAAGCCAGAACCGCACAAACGATTGACCGTCACGCCTGGCACTTCGTAGGGAAGGCCAGCGAGGATGGAGGCCATCCGTGCGACGTTGCGATTGTCCTCGCCGGCTTGGTTGGTGGCTCCGAACACGACCTGATCCAGTCGTGAGATCGCGGCTTGGTTGCGATCCGCGAGCGCACGCAGGACGTGGGCGGCCAAATCGTCAGGCCGCACGGTGGCGAGACTACCGCCGTAGCGACCGATGGGAGTGCGGAGGGCATCGAGGACGTACACCGAGCGAAGAGCCTGCGTCATGGGCGCGCATTCTACGTGTAGGCGGCGCCTGCGTCTGCCCACTATGCTGCGCTCGAGCATGAAGGCGAGCGCGCAATCCGTGGTGGCCGTTGGGCAAGTCGTAGATCGCTACCTGAGCGAGTTTGAGCAGGAGCTCGTTGTGCTTCGTTCGCTGTCTGAGCCGGCTTGGCGAGTGAGGCGAGTGTCGCAGGCGTTTCTTCTCGGACCGTTATCAGTCGCGAGGGCGGCGCGCGCAAGGAGTCGATTTGACCGGCTCGCCGACTTCGGCGTCAGCCAGCAGGCGGATGCACCGAATGCTGGTGAGACCAGCGCGCGAGTGCGCGTTACGACCAGCAACCTCGGAGCGGCTGTAGCACTGACGCTGCGAGCGCTTCGCGAACAACCAGAAGCTCCATTGACCGTAGAGCTCGCTAGCGCCGCTCCAAACACGCGCTTAGAGACCGTCTTCGAGCCGCTGCTCGAGCACGGCACGCTCCGCTTCGAGCAGGCGGCGGACAAGGAAGCGGAGGCCCTCGCCCCAGAGCGAGCGACGATGCTCGTGGCGCCCTTCTACTATGCCCGTCACGACGTCGACCGACTCGCCGACCACATCGTGCTCGAGCTGGAAGCGCCGAGTCCGCTCGCCGAGGGCGGCATCGACTTGGTTTACGGCGCGCACTGGGATCAGCGACACCAGCTACTCGAGGCTGTGAAAGCGCGCCAAGCGCACGGGGACGGGACTCGCTCGCTCACGCTGCATCCAATCGATGCGGACAGCGCAGAGGGCTTGCTCACGGCGGCGCTTGGGCTGCGTACGACGCTGGCCAGCCAGGTCCTGTCGGCCTTCGTTTACCCCATGCTGCGCGAACGGCCCACCGTCGAGGCGCAGCTCCAGAGCCTCAACGACGACGCACCGCTGTTCATCCTCAACGCCCGGCCGACGCTCGCCTTCTGGCTTGGCACGACGCGTGGCCGCGTTGACGTAAGCCAGCTGTTGCGGCCTGCGCCGCCGCAAACGTGGTGCGACAAGCGCCTTCAATACGAACGAAACCCATCGTGGGCCGGCGCGCTTTCGAGCGCAGCCACACAATGGGTTCCTTCGTTATTGCGAGCGTGAAGGCTCGCAGCGACGCTCACTCAGGGTGATTGGCGGGGAGCTTCGGCTTGAGGTTGCGCGGGTTGGGAGTGACGCCCGGAGCCCGGCCGTCACCCGCATTCTTGCGCGTCAATGCGCGGTGGTTCGTCTCCAGGATGCGCGAGTGGAGCGTGATCAGGTTCACGATCTTCGCCGGCGTCACGTCCTTCGCGTCCTTCTCGGACAGCTGCTTGGCTTGCTCGAGGAACCCCGTGCTCTGCGGAGGCAACAACGTCGCCCAAGGATCCTTCTTGTCCTTGTTGTCCTCGCCGTATTTTTTGAGAGCGGCGCTGGAGGCCTCAACGGCAGTCACGGCGGCCTTGGCCTTGGCTAGATCTCCCGCAGCGAAGGCAGCCACCACCGCGTTGGAGTCAGCGACGACCTTGTCGGCCAGCTTCTGACCTTCTTCATTGTCCGACTTGTTGACCGGGTTGGCATCCTCCCACGTCTCCGTGGCGGACTTCAGCTTAGCGAGTTGGGCGTCCAGCTTGCCGAAGCCCTCGGTGATCGTCTTGTGAAGCTCTTTACCTTTGGCAAAGCCATCGTCTTTCTGCGTGCCCTTTTGGTAGTAGGCGTTGGCATCCTGAAGGGCCTTGGACAAGGGTAGCGCGTAGTCAGCGAACTCCTTCACTGCAGCGTCAAACTCGGGCGCGCTCGGCTCTTTGAGACCGGCTGCGACGTTGCACGAGCGAATGAAGCGCTCGTAGGGAAGCGACCTGAAGTTCTGTGCCAACTTCGGATCCGGAGCAGGCCGCAACCCAGCGCTGCCCGAGGCGCCCGGTGTCGCTGCGACGGCACTTGGCGCCGCCGCCGGCTTGGCCGACCCAGCAGTCTTGGCTGCCGTGGTTGGAGCGGGCTTGGTGGGGGCCTTTGCGCTTGGAGCGGCGCTTGCGGCAGGAGCCGCGCTTGCGCTGCCAGCAGGAGCAGGAGCTTCTTTGGTCGGCGGGGCCGCAACAGCGTCTAGACCGAACTCCGGGATCTTGCCTTCACCGGGCTCGCCACCAGCAAGACTCCCGTTGTACGCAGCACGAGCCTGAACGAGGGACAGCGCGCCGAAGTAGCAAGCGTCGGCGCGGTAAGTCTTCATCACGAGAGGGTCAATTCGCTTTGGAGCGACAGCTGAGGGAGCCTTCTTCGGCGCAGCGGCTGAGCCAGACGCCTCGGGCGTTGCCTCGGGGTTACCACCGCATGCCAGAAGCCCCAAACCGAGAACCAGAGCACAGGAAGACAAGATGGACTGCGAAAAAAAGCGCATGTTCCTCTCCTAATGTTTCAAACGCGCGGCATCAAAAGCACGAACGCAGGTAGCGCGCAAGGACTCGGATCGTTGTTCGATAGTTCACATCTTGGGATTGGCCTTGCTACACTGGGCCTCCGTTTGATGACTCAGGGGTTTGCTACCCGTCGCTTTCCAGACGCGCCAGCGCTGTCTCCTGACAACCCAGGGAGGCTTGCTGCTGCGACGTTGGGGTTCCTGCCTGGTGCGCTACCGGGCCGCGATGCCGTTCCCAACGGTGGTGCAGCAAAACAGGAGGCGGCGCTCGCGCGCTCAACCCTTCCCGCAAATGCGGCGGCGATGTCCTCGCTGTTCAACGGGCTTCCGTTTGGCGGAGCCGGGCCAGCCCCGCTTCCTGCTCCGCCCGCACCATCTGCTCCGTTTGCTGAAGCGAATGCAGCGTCTCTGCAGGAGCCTGTCGCTGTCGTTGCGCCTCCGCCCGTCATTGCGCCTCCGCCCGTCGTTGCGCCTCCGCCCGTCGTTACACCACCTGCGGTTGTGGCGCCTGCGCCCGTCGTTACACCACCTGCGGTTGTGGCGCCTGCGCCCGTCGTTACACCGCCTGCGGTTGTAGCGCCTCCGCCCGTCGTTGCACCGCCGATGGTTGCTGACCTGGTCGGCCCGGGGCCACAGCTTTCGGCGCCGCCGATCTTCTCACCAGCCCCTGCAGCAGTGCTGCCCGTGGCTGAGCAACCCAAGCCTGCGCCTGCCTTCGCCGGGGCTGCAGATCCGAACGCCGCGTTGGTTGAGGCGCGTCCAACCGCTGGGCTCGGGCCAACGGGGACGATAGCGCCGAACGCCGGCTTGATCGCGAATCATGTCCCAGCGTTCCTGGCCGCCGCCGGGGTAGAAGGTGCGGGCCAGCCGAACGGGGCGCCGGTACCAGCGCCGGGTGAAGGTCACAGCCCGTGGCTCAAAGAGGTCGGCGCCGTGTCGCTTCCGGTTCCCGAGTATCGACCGGAGCCTGAGCCCAAGCCCGAACCCAAGCGTGCGGAACCGAAAGGAGCAAGCGGGAACGGCTTGCTCATCGGAGTCGCGGTGATCGTGATTCTGGGCTTGGCTGGAGCCGCATTTGCGTTTCGGCAAAAGTTGGCAGGAGCGTTCGGCGGGCCCGAAGCGTCGGATAAGCCAATCCAGCTTGACGCTCCCACCGCTGACAAGCGACCGGCTCAGCCGGTCTCCACCTCACCGACCACGACGGCCGAACCGACCGCCTCTGCGTCGGCTACAGCGACGGCTGTTCAGCGACCGCAACCGTTGCCCGTTACGCAACCGACGCCAGGAACAGGCGCAAAGCCCCCAGTGCAAAAGCACGAGCCGAAGTTCACGCCAACCGAGCTCTGAGCTCGACAACAAAGTCTGCTGCTTCAGACTTTGTATGGAAGTCGAGCATTGGCTCGGCTTGTGACATGCTCTTGGGACTCGCTTGTTAGACCGATTAGCTTTCTCAAAGGTGACGTTGGTGGACGAGGACTCGTTCTCCCACGTTGGGCTGTATGCCGATCTCAAAGAGGTAGCGCGTACGAGCGACCTCGCGTTCTACGTGCCAAGTCCGCGCGGCGCACCAGCCGCGCAACGAACCTTGCTGCTGAATCTGCTGTTCTGGGAACCGGGGACCAGCGACGTCCTCGCTGATGACATGATGCCCGCCGACGTGTTGATGCACGTGGTTTGGCATCATCTCGGCGCGCAATTCCTACCTCGCGGTGGGCTATGTGATCTCTTGGTCGAGTCCATCGCCAGCGCATTCGATCTGTACTTGGTTGGTCGGCTGCTCGGGATGCGCCCTGACTCCGACTTCTTGAGTTCACAAGTCCCACGCATGGCTGAGGCCGCAGAGGACGCGGGCGTAAGTGAAGAGGACTTCGAACGCTTGCTTGCGCGTACGGCGGAAGAGCCAGAGCTTGCGTTCGAGCAAACGCGGCAGCTGCTATTCGATGCCAGCCGCGCGCTCGTCTCCGTGAGTTCTCCGCGTGAAGCCGACGAACTGCTGCAGAGCTTCGAGCGGCGACCGTTTGGCCCGTTGCTCCACCACTACGAGTGGGCAACCTGGGTCCTTCGAACGCGGCTCGACGGACCGTCGCCCAACGACGAAAAGGCGATCGAACTGGATCGCGAACTGCGAGAGTTGCCGCGTTCTCTCGATTGGTTGGAAAAACATTGGGTGCAACGGACGCTCGCGCGCCTGCACAACTCAAACCTCGGAGCGCCATGACGAAGTCGGACAAGGACGTTCAAAAGACAGAGGAAGAGTCGGTTCCGCTCAGCACACGCGATGTCGAGCTCGAACCGATGAGCCTGCGCGACATCGAGATGATCCTCGCCCCAGGCAAAGCACCGCCACCGCTCGGCAACCGACCGCCGCCTGCCAAATCGGGCGGCGCCCGCCTCGAGCTTCCCAAGCCGGCACGGCTTGCCGAGGCGGACAAAGCCAAGACCCCCGCAGAACGGCCAGCAAGACCAGCGGGCGTATTCGACCGGAAGCCGGCGCAACGCGACCGTGAGGACTCTGCCACCATCGACCTCGATGCGCTGGTGGGCGGAAAGAAGGCCTCCGCCCCGCCGCCGCTCGCGACCAATCTTGACGTGGTGATTGCGCCGCGCGAGCCGCGCGTTCCGAAACCTCCGCCGCGAGCGCCATTAAAAAATCGTGCGAGCGTGCCAGACGACGGACCGACCGCATTGACCAAAGAAGGCGCGTCTCCCAGCGAGCCCGACGCGAAGGCGGCAGAGACGAAGACGGTGACTACCGATGCCGCCGCGAGCGCTGAAGCGCCGCTAGAGCCGAAGCCTGCGGCGCTTACGAGTTCGGGCCCGCAGGCGCGCGAGGACTTCGTCGTCGACCAGCCCGTGGAGACGGAGGCAGCAGCCACCGCACCGAGCACGCCGCCGCCGAGCACACCGCCAGTCGAGTCGGCGCCTCCCGCACGCCCCGTACTCAAAGCCGCGCCGAAGCCGCCCCGAAAGGTTCGAACCGCTGAAGACGAACCGAGCGACAAGGCGACCGACAAGGCGACCGACGAACAACCGCCCAAATCGCGACGCTCAAACAGGCCGCGCAGCTCTGTAGCGGCCAAGAGTGTACAGCCGCGTGCTCGCGAATCGGCTCCGCCGGCGACCGAGCAACAGTCTCGTCCGACGGCCCTCTATGCGGCGATCGGCCTGTTGGCGGCGGGCGGCGTGCTGTATGCAGCGACCCGTTCGGATGAGACGCCGAAGGCCCCAGCGGTTGCGACGGCCAGCCCAACGAGCACCGCAACAGCAACCCAAGCTGCGTCGGTTGTGACTCCGATGCCCAGTGAGCCGAGCGCGGAACCCATCACAAGCGTCGCGACGACTGCGACGAGCAGCCCATCGACGGAGCCACTCAAGACGGCGACGGGCACCCTACCCGGCCTGCCACCCAGCACGGCCACGGCTGCTTCCACCGAACCGAAGCCCGACCCGACCGCCACCCAACCGAAACCAACGGCAACCGTAGCGGCTACCACCGCGCCCGCCGGCGCGCCTTTCGACCAGGGTGCGGCAAAGGCTGCGCTCGGCGGCGCGATGGGCCAAGCCACCGGCTGTAAAGCAGCTGGGGACCCGAGCGGCGTGGCGCGCGTCTCGGTCACCTTCGCGCCCTCGGGTCGCGTTACCCAAGCGATGGTGCAAGGGCCGCCCTTTGCCGGAACCGCCACCGGCGGCTGCATCGCAAGGGCATTCAAGTCGGCTTCGGTGCCGCCCTTCTCAGGCGATCCGGTCACGGTGCAAAAGACCGTCAACATGCCCTGAGGGCGGTTCTGTTCACTACGTCCGCCCTCGGCGGAACTTCGGTCGTGCGCGGGCAAGGCTGTACTAAGCTCCGCGCGTGCTCACCGCGCTACGCGTAAAGAACTTCATCCTGATGGACGAACTCGAGCTAACGCTCGAGCCAGGACTCAACATTCTCACCGGCGAGACTGGCGCTGGTAAGTCGATCGTGATCGGGGCGCTGAATCTCGTGCTGGGCGCGCGAGCGAGTGGAGATCAGGTGCGGCCCGGCGCAGATGAGGCCGAGATCGAGGCGCTTTTCGATTTGTCCGACACGGACCCTCTGCGCGCAAAGAACGTAGGCCGATTGATCTCCGCCGGCCTCGTGCCCAACGGCGAACTCGTGATCCGCCGGGTGATCGCTTCGACCGGTCGCTCGCGCGCCTACCTCAACGGGCGGCTTTGCACCACCAGCGAACTCACCGCGCTCGCTCACGACCTCGCGGATGTCGCTTCCCAACACGAGAGCGTCGCCCTCACCGATCCTTCCACCCATCTCGGGCACCTCGATCAATTCGCGAAGCTCGAACAAGCCCGCGCGGCCCTGGCAGAGGAGGTCGCAGAACTCGAGGCCATCCTCGGAACGATCGAAGAGCTCTCCTCGCGAGATCGTTCACGCAGCGAGCGTGAGGCCTTCGTGCGCTTTCAGTTGACCCAGATCGGCGAGGTGGCACCGCAGCCGAACGAACACGCGGAGCTATCGACCGAACGCCGACGGCTGCGACATCACGAGAAGCTCAGCACACTGGTGACCCGCGCAACCGAGAGGCTCGAGGCGGAGGACGGCCTCTGCGACCAGTTGGCGCGCGTCGCCTCCGACTTGCGTGCTGCAGCCGAGCTCGACGACACACTGGAGCCACTCGCGAAGACGCTCGACATGTGCTGGGCCGAACTCAGGGACGCGGCTGGGCGCGCGACTCGTTACCGCGAAGCGCAAGAACACGAACCCAACCGGCTGTCGGAGATTGAAGAGCGCCTCTACCGCATCGAAGGTTTACTGCGGCAGTTTGGGCCGACTGAAGCGGACGTGCTCGCAACGCAAACGCGCTTGTCTCGCGAGCTCTCCGATTTCGAGAGCTCGGAATCTCGGCTCTCGGAGGAACGCGAGAATCTCAGCACGCGGTTGCCAGCGGTGGAGGAGCGCGCCGTGCGGCTTTCCAAGGAGCGCAAGCGGGCCGCGGAGAAGCTGGGCGTAGCGATCAGCAGCGAGCTGGCGGAGCTCGGCATGGGCGGAGCTCGGGTATCGGTCGAGGTTGAGGCATTGCCTCCGAGAGAGAGCACCCATGCACTGTCCGTTGGCGGTGCGCGGCTATCGCGCGACGGCATCGACCGCGTTGAATTCTTGATCGCGCCCAACAAAGGCATCGATCCAAAACCGCTGCGCAAGATCGCCTCTGGCGGCGAGCTCTCGCGAGCTCTCTTGGCGTTGAAGCGGGTCCTCGCGGAGAGCGGGCCCGCTGGCCTGTACGTGTTCGATGAGGTCGACGCTGGCGTCGGTGGCGCGGTTGCTGAGCGGATTGGTTCTGCCATCGCGGACGTCGCTAAACACCATCAGGTCCTGTGCATCACGCATCTCGCGCCGATCGCGATGTTTGCCGACGCACACTTCGTCGTGCGCAAGAACGACCAGTCGGGCGTGATGAAGAGCTCGGTGGTGCGCGTCCGTGAACGCGAGCAGGTGCATGAACTCGCGCGGATGATCGCCGGAGCCAAGATCACACCCGCCGCTGAACAAGCCGCTAAGGAGATGCTCGACGAGGCGCAAGCGAGGCGCTCTGGCGCACAGAAAACGCGTCCGCGAGCCGCGGAAGCGCCAGCGGCGGAGCGGCCTGCAAAAAAAAAGGCGCTCAAGTAGGCGAGCGAATTGTGGGAAAGAGTGGACCGGCTCGGTATCATCGAGGGCTCGCCACGGTGTCATCCTCGGGTGGCACAACCAACGCGGCGCCCACGTCGAGGGAGTCCATGAACCTGCGTCCTTCACTAGCCGCGTTGCTCCTTGTTGGCTGCGCCAAGGGCTTTTCCCCTAGCTACGACGACTCCAATGAGGGCGCGAACGACAGCAACGGTGGGGCTGGTGGCGACGGCGGCATCGCCGCAAACGGCGGCGGGCCTTCCAATGGCGGCGGCCCTTCCAATGGCGGCGGGCCTTCCAATGGCGGCGGCCCTTCCAATGGCGGCGGCCCTTCCAACGGCGGTGGTCCTTCCAATGGCGGTGGCCCTTCCAATGGCGGTGGCCCTTCCAACGGGGGTGGCGGGGAAGGCGGCAGCGGCGGAGCACCAGGCTTTTGTGGTGACGTGACCTGCGAGGCGGCGATCGGAGAAACCTGTTCGTCGTGCCCAGCCGACTGCGGCGCGTGTCCTGGGCAGTGCACTCACGACTCTTGCACCCCGGGAACGCCGCTCGATCCAAGCTGCAGTCAGGCGGCCCTCTTAGCGTGCACCATCTACATGGACACCGAGTGCTGCACCGTGGCGTGGGACAGCTTCTGTGCGGACGTCTATGGGGTCATCGCGGACTGCATGTAAGCCGGCGCAACGCGGCAAGCCAGCTCAACGCGGCAGCCTGGCTGGCCGGCCAAAGAAGTAGCCCTGGAGCCAGTTGCAACCCAAGCTGACGAGCACGTCGCGCTCAGCCTGGGTCTCTACACCCTCCCCTACGACCGTGGTGCCGATGTCGCGACAGACGTCGATCAGCGAAGCCACCAACTTACGCTTCACCGAGTCCTGATCGACATCGCGAACCAGCGTCAGATCCAGCTTGACGATATCGGGCCGCAGCTCGGCAAAGCTCGTGAGCCCTGCGTAACCAGCACCAAGATCGTCGAGCGCGATACGAAACCCCATGGCCCGAAGCCTCGCCATCCGGCGCTTGACCTCGGCGACGTCGGAGAGCGCCGCGCGCTCGGTGATCTCGAGCACGACCCGCCCCGCATGAGGAGCGAGCGGGCTATCTGTGGCGAGCAGCGAATCATCGAGCAGATCCGAAGCGTGGAGGTTCACGAACACGTCCACATCCGAACTCAGGGCCCCTACGTCTCTGCCGACGCACTCACGCACAGTCCGGCCCAAGACCGACATCTGCTCGAGCGCTTCGGCCAGGTCGAGGATCGCGCCTGCAGTGGCTGCATTTGGATCGTCACTGCGCACCAACGCTTCGAACGCCCGCACCCGCCCCTCAGGCGAGACGATGGGCTGATAGACCATGAAGAGCGCGCGTAGAACGCCGTTGAAGTCGGCCCCGAGCAAGCGGAAGTCGTTCTGCTGCGTCGGAGGATCGGAAGCGGCCAGCAACACAGCGCTACGAGCCCGGGCCGTGTTGCATTGAACCACCGCCTTCTCGATAGCGATGGTGATGCGCTCATCACTCAGGGGCTTCAGCAGATACTGAAACGCGCCGTGCTCGACCGCCTGAGCCGCGGTCGCGACATCGGGAGCCCCAGTCATCAGCAGCACTGGCAGATCGGCGTCGTGCTCACGGGCGTATCGCAACAGCTCAATCCCGGAAAGCTCCGGCAGAAAGACCTCGGCCAAGACCGCATCGAACCGCTCGGTGGCGAGTCGCTGACTTGCGTGAACGCCGTCGTGAGCCGCGTGCACGCTGAACCCCGCGCTGGCGAGCGCCGCGCCGATCCCCGAACCCTCCGCTTCGACCAGGAGCACACGGCCGCGCGAGGGCGCGGGAGCCGACGCGTCATCACGCAAGAATTGAGCGCGAAGCTCCGGATCGTCCACCAGGACCGATCCCGTCGCCGTCACCTCAGACAGCGGCGTCTCTTCTCGACGATCCACGGTTCACATGTTCGCCGTCCCGAGAGCGAATCGCAACGACGAAGATGCGCATCAACCGCTGAGCAACGCTGCAGCGAGGTGTTCCTCGCTGTTCTTCAGCGGCCGGGAGCGTTTGGTCAACACCTCGCAGCCTGTCTTGGTCACGACGATGGTGTGCTCAAACTGAGCGGAGAGCGAGCCGTCCAGGGTCACAGCGGTCCATTTATCGGCCAAAACCTCCACCTCGTAACCGCCGATATTGATCATGGGTTCGATCGTGAAGACCATGCCTGCTTTGAGTCGAAGGCCGGTTCCGCGCTTACCAACGTGGGAGACCTGGGGCGCCTCATGAAACGTGCGGCCGATACCGTGACCCACAAAAGCCCTTACAACCGAGCAGTTTTGGCCTTGGGCATACCCTTGAATAGCCGCCCCGATGTCGCCGAGCTTAGCGCCTTCACGCACCTCTTGGATCGCTAGGTCGAGGGACTTGCGGCAGACCTCAGTCACGTGACGCGCTTCATCCGAGACTTCACCGACGAAAAAAGTCGCCGACGTATCGCCGAAAAAGCCATCAAAAATGGTGGTCACATCAACGTTGATGATGTCCCCGTTCTTGAGCACCTGCGGCCCCGGAATGCCGTGACAAACCACCTCGTTGACCGAGGTGCACACGCTCTTGGGGAAGCCGTGGTAGTTCAGCGGAGCCGGAAACCCGCCTCGTTTCAACGTGTCTTCGTGGACGAAGGTGTTGATGTCCTCGGTGGTGATTCCCGGACGAATCATGTCTCCTACGAGAATGAGCGTCTCTGCGGCCATTTGGCTTGCTGCGCGAATTCCAGCGACTTCGCGCACGGTCTTGATGCTCACGGTCATTTGTTGACCTCCTTTAGCGCCACAGCCTCCTGAACGACAGCAGCGATCTCGGGCGAATCCACCGTCATATAGAAGTGGACGGCCACCTCGTCGTTGGGAGCCGCAAATCTCTTGAAGAAGCCAATGTACGTACGCTTCTGAATGAGGGCATCTTGGGTCTTCAGCAGGCCGTAGGCCGGATCACCCGGGTCGACGCTCACCTCGAACTCCAGCTCCTGCATCGTGGCCTCAGCAAGCGGCTGGATCACCCGCAGGCCGAGCTTGTAGGTGCCTCCACGCGTTGACTCGAGCGTGAACGTCCGCACCTCGACCCGAGCGGTCAGCTCGGATTGCTGGGCGCGCAACCACAGACTCTGATCTTTGCGCGGAGCGCTGGGCGGCATCAGCCCCAGGGCGGCTGGGTCCAGCTCGTCCCCGAAAAGACGACGATCCTCTCCCTGCCAGGGTGGAAGACCGAGGGTCTTCGCCGAAACGACGACCTCGTCCATGGACGAACAGCCAGGTGTCAGGGCCAGCGCCCCTAACAGAAGCAGCCGCGCGCGTACGAAATCGCGGGTTGCAGATCGGCCGGAGTCGTTGGAAAATCGGCTCATTGAGGGGTTCTAGCTACCACACGCCCCCTCGGTTGTCACAGGTCCGACCTGCGACCCTCAGTTGATGCGTGGTCATTTGCAATGTTTTGATAGAAGCTACGTCCAACGCCCTCGATGGCTCTTGACCTTCATGGTCGGCCGCGACAGTGCGGAATCTGCTTCGCCGGGGATGCCTCGCGAACTCTTGGAGGAATGATGAAGACGCTGCGATTTCTCGGGCTTGGAGCGCTGATCGCCCTCGGCGCATACACACTTTGCGGGTCGCCCGAGTCGGCCTTCGCTGGGGACGCAAAACCTGCCCCCGGCGCCAGCAAAAAGGGAAAGGCGGAGAAGAAGCCCGAAACACCGGCGGAGGCTCCGACAGTCGCCAAGCCGATCGCCATCCAGCCGAAAGAACTCGCCTGGGGCATCGACAAGAAGAAGCTTGGTGAGATCTATGACAAGGTGATCGACGAGGACTTCAAGCCTCGTTATTTGAAGGCGCAACCAGGCCCGCAGATGGACGCGCTGGACGCCGAAGTAGCTGAGCGCAAGGCGGAGTTCCGCAGGAGCTACACAGACTTCGGCAACACCGCGACGGGCTTCGACATGACGCCGTTGCGCTCGGAGTACAGCTACAACAACAAAGAAGCGCTGATGTCGATCGAGCGCGGTGGACGCACCCGCTACTTCTTCTTCATTGGCGGCAAGCTGTGGAAGATCGCTGATGCGTTCAAGCTCGGCGAGAAGAGCCAGTGGGGTAAGAGCTACGACGAAGCGCTCGCCAAACTATCGAAGCACTACGGCGAGGGGCGTGTTCGTGAGGCCGATGAGAAGGCCGGCCGTCCCTTCAAGGAAGCCGATTGGAAAGACACTACCACCCAGGTTCGCGCAGTGGATTGGGGCAACGATGAGTTCTCGATCGTCTTCCAAGACGCGGTGACCGTCTCGCAGCTCGATACGCTGCGGAAGAACAAGCCGGCCGGCTCGGTTGGCAGCAACATCGACTCGAAGGTAAAGGACGCTGGCGCCAAGAAGGAGCCAACCCCGCCGAAGCCGGACGAGAAGAAGCCGGTCAAGGGCCCAGCAAAGGCCCCTGGAAAGTAATCTGACCGACAAAAACGCAAACGCCTCTCAGCCTGCTGAGGGGCGTTTTTGCTTTACGGTTCGTTCGCTCCCAGGTCAGGCAACGAGGGATGCCCCGGCGGGCACCGAGATCCCCGAACTCACGTCCAAACGTGCCGTCGGAGCAACGCAACGAAGAGCAGGCTCAATCACTCCGCGAACGACCAGCGGCGTGCCCGGACAACCGGCGTAACGCCCGGCGAGGTGCAACGACAGGTGGTTCGGCTCGACCGCCACGATGTACACCTCGCCACCATCCGCGCGAATGAGCGGGGCAATCACGTCCTTCAATACCTTGAGAAGCTGGTCGATTGAGGCTGTCATCTGCCGGCCAGCATACACAGCTCAGAAAACGCTGGCCACGATGACGACAGCAGCATCGGCACCGAGAGCGGGTGCGCGGCGCGCGGCAAAACCAAAGGTCCGCTTTTCGATCACGGCGCTACTGCTGTAATCGGCGGCTTCGGTCAGTTTGAGGATCTCGAGCTTGGAGACGTGTTCCGCGAGGGTTTCTGGCGCGTCCGGCTCGCCGTAGGCCAAAGCACCTTTGACCACGTAGGCGTAGATCACGGGGACCTTCTTGTTGTCTTTGGTCTTGGCCGCCTCGGTAAACTTGGCCCGTACGGCATTCTGAATCACGCCGGCGTAAAAGCGGAAGGACCACCCGGACAGGAAGAGCCCCTTGAGCTTGCCTTCGGCATCGACGGCTCGATGCGCTACCACCCACGCGGTGTCCTCCCCTCGTTTGACGCCACGCAGCGCATCCATTGGCCCGTAGGCCTCGACCAGCCCCGCGTTCGGTTCGAGCGCGCGCTTCAGCTCTGGGTAGGCGGTCAGGATGTTCTGATCGACGAGGCGGTCCGGATCGATCTCGCTACGGAGCACCTTGCCATCGACGTCGGCGAAGCTGAAGAAGGTACTCTTGGCGATCGCGAGGTTGTCGGTGTTTTCACGCGCAGCTTTGATCGCGTTTTGCAGCTCCAGACGCGCGGCGAGCGGATCTCCCGGCATCCGCTTCTGCAACACCTTCACCCCCTCGGGCATGCCGTTCCGCAGCTGAGCCGTATCTCGCTCAACCACTTCCATCGCGCTGCCGAGACCTACGGTCGCGGCCTCCTGCGCTGCCTTGGCCTCACCATCACAACCCGCAATTGCGGTCATCGCTGCGAGCAAGCCGCCTGCAGTCGCTCCGATCAGAAGAGCACGCCTTTGCATCACAGAGCCTCCGGTGAAACGAACAGTATCTCGACAATGGGTTGGGCCGTGCGTTCCCCCGAAAGCGGAGCCTTCGATGCAGACTCGGCGAGGAGCGTGACGTGAGTGCCCGATTTCAAGTCAGCGAACGCGCTCTCGACGGCTGAGCGACGATCGCCCCAGAGCTTGCTATCCGACGCCTTCCCTTGTTTGCCGGTGTAGACCACGAGCGCCAGCGGAAACTCGCTATGCGCTTTGGCCACCCGCACAAGGC
Organism: Polyangiaceae bacterium; assembly: GCA_044376115.1. Taxonomy (GTDB): domain Bacteria; phylum Myxococcota_A; class Polyangia; order Polyangiales; family Polyangiaceae; genus Xiheicaenibacterium. The sequence continues at coordinate 41,689 of JBILLK010000018.1, forward strand.
TTGCGAGCCGTTCAGCACCTTCGCTCGAGAGCTTGCCACCATCGAACAAATTTTGGAGCGCCACCACCACACCGCGTTCGTCGCGACTTGCGACGACGCCCCCACTCAAGCGGGCCAACATCGCGGAAAGCTCGGTCATCAACGCATCGGCGGCGCCGCTCGCCGCGCGGCTCCTAGCCGACTCCAGCTTGCGCAGGCAGGACGCGCGATGAGCGTAGAAGCGGCTCGCCTCCAGCTCCTGGTCCTTCCCTGCGAGTATGGCCGTGAGTGACGCAGCTTCGGCGTCGAGCGACGTGTCCGTGGACTTCCCGCCGGCCGCGATCAGCAGCCCAGCGGCGGAGCAGGTGATCTTCGCTTGCCACAACAAATCGCCCAGCACCGCTCGCTCGTCAGCGCTGACCTTTACAAGGCCCGTCTTTTCCCCGAGACCTTGCGCTTGTGCAATGCGGAGGCGCGCCTCGAGCGCATCAATTTCGCCGAGCACGCGGGTGATCGAACCCTCGGTCTCCGCGAGCTGAGCATCGAGTTGCTCGACCAGCACGCGCTCCTCGGCTTCACGCACCGTCCCCGCCGCGACCGCAGCCAAACTCGCGCCTTCCTCGTACGTGGCAATCGCCTCTTCGGCTTGAAATTCCGCATGCGCGAGGGGGCCTGATTCAGCCAGCTCGTGCGCCAAAAGCCGACGCTTCTCCGCGAGCGCCCAGGTCGGCATCGCGGCCGACTTGGCTGCTTGCGCCGCCTCAGCCTGACTCACGCGATCCACCTCATCGAGCAGCAGTGGTTTCGGCACGGGCGCGCACGCTGCACCCACGCAAACCAGCCCAAGCGCAGCCGCAGCAATCAGAGTGACTCGGGCCCGCTTCAACAAAGACCGTCGCTGGCCCCATTCACGTGCAACGTCGGTGATCATTTCTTCACCGCCGGCGCGGGGGTTTTGCTCTTTGGCCCAGCGATCGTCGCGGGCTTCGTGGTGGGCTTGCTTGTAGCTTCACCGGCCTTGCTGTTGCCCTTTCCTGCGGCAATACGTTCAGCAGCGGCTTTCTCAGCGCTCTCGACGGCGGCCGCGAGCGACAGTCTTCGAGCGTCGTGCTCTGCCAGCAGCGCCCGCGCTCGCGAAAGCCGTTCGACTAAGTTGGCGCGTGAACTCGAGAGCACGTCTGCCGACTTGAGGACCTCGGCGGCACGAGCCGCGGCGGCCCCGGCGTTCGCCCAGGCAAGCGCCACGCGCGAGAGCAGGCGAGCTCCGTCTTCATCCTTGGCGAGCTTGGCCCCGTGCGCCCGCGCTAGCGCTTTTTTGCCTCGCTCGATCGCACGTGCGGCGACCGTCTTGGTTGCATCGGCAGAAGCCAACTCGCCGAGAGCGGCCTTGGCCTTCTCGCCCTCAGCGCTTACGGCCGGAGGGTCAGCGGGGAGGACCGACTCTGCAGCGCGCACCGGATCGACGCAAAGGGTGCTCGCGAGAGAAAGGCTCAGCCAAAGAACGGGGCGAGCAAACCGTGCTTTCAACGCACGAAACATGAGGTCTCGTACCAGTGACGCCGCCCACCAGCAAGGCGCTAGCGTACGGACCTCGCGAGACCGGAGCGCTCGTGTGTCCGTCACTCCGGCCGAAAGTTCTTCACAAACCAGTCGATTGAGCTGGCCGCCTTTTCAACCAGCTCCTTTTTGCCTCCAGCCTCAACAAGGTAAACATGGTCCTCGGTGACGAAGATGATCACCGTGTAAAGGTGGGCCTGGCCGTCTTGGTCGTGTCCGAGCCGGAGCTCGGTTCCTTTGGTGCCGTTCGCCGCGACGACCTCCTTCTTCTCAAGCAAGGCGTAGCCCTGCCCCAAGCGGGTACGGTTCTCGAGCGCACGAGCCGCCAGCCCCAGATCGACCTTCGGCTCGTTGTCCCAAGCGCGTACGCCCAAGACGACACCGTCTGCTGTGGAAGCACGGTACTCGTCGGCGTTTGCGTCGTAAGGCCGCTCTCCTCCCTCAGTCAGCTCGACGAACCCAGCGGGGGTCGCCACGTCGTAGGGCCGGCCACAGCCTGTCAACGCGGCAAACGAGAGAGCCAGGAGCAACCACGGAGCACATAGAATTTTCATCGGTGTCTCGGATTTCTCAGAGCGCGAGCAAGCGCGGCAAGCTGACGTTGTTGAGCCAAGGCAGCGGCAAGACGAAGGGTCCCTGCTGAACCTGTTCGGCGTTACGCGGCGCAAAGTTGACCGTGATGGTCGAGTAGCGCGCCTGATCCGCGAGCAGCTTGAGGCGCCCCTTGAAGCGCTCGATTTCACCCGTGATGCGGCCGAGTTCACGCTCGATCGCCAGCGCCTCTTCGACCTTGGTGGCCTTCTCCAGCAGCTTCTCGAAGCGAGCTCGCATGGCCAGCGCGTTCTGCAGTTGCACCTCGAGGTCGCGGTATTCCGCCGTCACATCTTCGGAGACCACGTTGCGATGGAGCACGTCGCCAACCTTCTCGATCGCCAGCACGACCTCTTGAAACTTTTGTGCGGGAACGCGGATCGTCACGAGGCGGTCTTCACGCCGAGCCAAGAAGCCGCCGGCATCCTTTGCCAAGCCCTCCACGATATTGAGCGACTTCTCGACCTCATAGACGCTCATCGTGAACTCGGCCGTGTAGATCAGAATCGGTTGCTTGCGCTCGGGGTCGTCGATCGCCGAGCCGCTGCTGGGAGCGGACTTGCCCTGCATCGGGGCTGGGGCGGGCTCCATCGGCGGCGCGGCCATCGCGGCAAACGAGGGCATCTCGGGGGCCGCGGAGTCGACCGAAACCTCGTCGCTCATCGACTCGGTCTGGGGCCCGCCCAGGCTAAAGACCTGGGGCGCGGAAGCGCGTCCGACCTTATCGTAAGAGGCGCAACCGAGCGGAAACGCCATGGAAACGACCAACAACCATCGGGACCACGCAGCCATGCTCACCTCGATCTCAGCCGTGTAACGCGGTTCTCGGGCGGACCTTACACTGAAACGCACCGAACCAACTTGGGCCTCGTTGAAGAAGCCGATCCGGTGCCTCAGTGATACGGTGGCTCGCATGACCTCGGCGGACGACATCCGCGCCACCCGCACGCGCCCTTTTGCGACCACTGTCGCCGCCGCGGGGCTCGAGTACGGCAGTCCACCCGTTTCGCTCAGCGGGCTGCCGGAACAGGGCAGCATCGTTGGCCTGCAATACAGGCTCGTGCGCGTGCTCGGTGAAGGGAACTTCGGCAAGGTTTGGGTGGCGGAGCGACTCGATGTGCCGGAGCACAGAGTCGCGATGAAGATTCTGCCCCGTTCGCACTTCGTTGGTCGCAACGTCGAACGCGAGTTGGTCATGCTCGCTACCGTGGGCCACCCGAACGTGGTGCAGCTCAAAGACCACGGGATCGAACCGGACTTCGTGTGGCTAACGATGCCGGTGTACCAAGGGGAGACGTTGGGAGAGCGGCTGTCTCGAGGCACGCTCAAGCTACGTGAGGCCTACGACATCTTTCTGCCTATCGCACGAGCGCTCGAGGCGTTGCACCAACTGGGCTTGCGACATCAGGACGTCAAACCCGACAACATCTTCCTCTCGCAGTTCGCAGGTCGCCTGCATCCCGTCTTGCTCGACCTGGGTGTGGCCGCGGAGAAGGATGCGACGTTCGTCGCAGGAACAGCGCTCTTTGCAGCACCCGAGCAACTGGCAGCGATCCTAGCCAACGATGCTCCTCCACCCTTGTCCGAGAAGATCGACTCCTATTGTTTGGCGGCAACGCTGCTGCTCTGCCTGGTAGGCGACCGCCACTTCCCCGGAGGAAAGGCTGTCACGCGGCGCCAAGTTGCTGAGAGCCACGAGCTGCGGGCAACCCAACCGATAGTCCCGGCCGCGCTGCTGGATCTGAGTGATTCGGCGCGACAGAAGCTCTCGACGCGACTCGCTCAGTGGATGAGCATCGATCCCGACAAGCGCCCAACCATGACGCAAGTTGCCGAGGAACTCGAGGTCTTGCTCGAGCCCGAACGCGAAGCTGAAGAAGCCGCTGAACTCTACAAGAAGCGCCAAGAACGCTCGCTCGCACGGACGCGCATCGGCGCTGTGGTGGTGCTCGCAGCGGCCCTTGGCGTAGGCGGCTTGGCGCTGTGGAAGCGTGAAACCTTGCGCATGGCGTCGGCGTTGGAAGAAGCGCGGGCAGCGGGCGAAGAGAACTTCGACAAGCTCGACACCTGCACGGCGGCGCACACCATGACGCGCCGAGACGCTCGCAACTGCGCGGCAGAGCTGAGCACCGAACGCAGCGCTCATGAGCGCACCCTGAATATGCTTTCGAAGCAGGGCGCAGGCTGCAAGGAGGTCGTCACCGAGATTCAAGAGCTGCGCGCCACGCAGCAAACGGAGCGCAAAAAGCACGAAGACGAACTCAAAGCCGAGGTGAGGACCTGTGGCACGGAGCGTGAGAAGCTCACCGGCGACTTTGAGAAAGAGCGCGAGAAGCTCACCGGCGCCAATACGACCTGCGAAGGACTGAACAAGGATCTGGCGGCACAACTCGTCGCCATGCAGGCCGAACGCGACACCTGCCTCAGCGCGGAAAAACACGGCTCTCCTTACGATCCGGACCCAAACCCGACGCCTACGAGTTTGCCGACCGCGCGCCCCACGGCGGTGGTGACCTCAACCCCGACAGGACCTGTTGGGCCGGTGGGCCCAGTCGAGCCGCCGCCTGCACTGAACCCCGATCCGACCCCTCCGCCGCCCCCCTTTCCTGAGCCGTAAGCCGGGACCTTCCGCTACGGCACTTATCGGAGTAAGGTCCTTTTCGATGGGCTCGAACGATCACCAGAGCCGCCGCGACGTCCTCGTTCGGCTGGGCAAAGCCGCTCTCGTGATGGGAGGCGCCGGCGCTGCCGGTTCACTCGCCTATGACCCCGGTGGCTTCGATCTGAGCAAGTCGAAGAGCGTCGCGCAAACTCGCGATTTTCGCGTGGGCGCGAAGGGCCAGGCGGATCTCGCGATCGCTCGCAACGACACCGATCCGGCCGCGCTCGTTCGGCGCGCTGTCGAAGCGCTCGGTGGGATGAGCCGCTTCATCTCGCGCGGCGATGTGGTGGTGGTCAAGCCGAACATCGGCTGGGACCGTGCGCCGGTTCACGCGGCAAACACCAACCCGCAAGTGGTCGCCGAAGTCGTGCGCTTGGTCTACGACGCCGGCGCCAAGAAGGTGGTGGTGACCGACGCCTCGTGCAACGAGCCCAACCGCTGCTTTCAACGCTCGGGCATTTGGAAGAGCGCCTACGACAATGGCGCGCACATCGTCATCCCCTCAGAGTCGCTGTTCAAAGGCATGCGCCTCAAAGGCGAGGTGCTCGATGATTGGCCGGTCTACACGCCGCTCGTCAACGCCGACAAGGTGATCAACGTCCCGGTGGCGAAGCACCACAACTTGGCCGTGTATACCGGCGCAATGAAGAACTGGTACGGCCTCCTCGGTGGGCGTCGCAACCGTCTGCATCAGAATATCGATGTCTCCATTGCCGACCTCGCGACCTTCATGCAACCGACGTTGACGGTGCTCGACGCGGTGCGGGTGCTGATGCGCAACGGCCCACAAGGCGGAAACATCGCAGACGCCAAAGACCTGAATACGGTCATTGCTTCGGTGGACCAGGTCGCGGCCGACGCGCTCGGCTGCACGCTGATCGGCAAGACGCCGAACCAGGTCGCCTACCTCAAGATGGGCGAAGAGCGCGGCCTCGGCACGCGCGAGTGGCAGACGCTCAGGGTGGTCGAGGCCTGATGACGACGGCCTCCCCCTCAGCCAGCGACAAACCTCGCAAACCCGCTACCGTCAAGCCGCAGCCCGGGCAGACGCTGTTTCGTTCGATCAAGCGCGCCCTCGGCTTTTCGGTACAGAAGCGCGCAGGCTCTGGCTTGCCGGCGCGCCCTGTCATCCGGGCGCTGGTCTGGGTTCGAAGGGCGAGCCAAGTAGGCTTTCTCGCGGCCTTCCTTTACCTGTTGTTCCAGACCACGTTCCGCGGCTCCTTCTCCGCAGAAGCGGGGGACGCGGTTCGGCTTCCGCTCCCGGTCGAGGCCTTCTTACTCGCAGATCCGTTCGTCGCAGCGATGACGCTGCTCTCGACCCACACGGTTTATCGCGGCCTGGTTTGGTCGGGCGGCGTGCTGCTGTTGACCCTACTTTTTGGGCGGGTCTTCTGCGGTTGGATCTGCCCGTTCGGCACGCTGCATCACTTCTTCGGCTGGATCTTTCCTTCGCGCTATTTGAAGGGAAACAAGCGCGTTGAGCAGAACAAGACGCACGCTCTTCGGCAGAAGGTGAAGTACTACCTGATGATCGGCTTCCTCGCGGCGGCCGCGACCGGAAGCGCGATCGGGGGTCTCTTCGATCCGATCTGTGTGGCCGTGAGAGCAATCGGGTTGGGCGTGATACCGGCTGCGCAGTACACCTCCTCGCGCGCGAGCGACGTCGTTTACGAGACCGGCAACCAGAGCCTGCAACAGAGCACCGACGCAACCTCGGAGTTCTTCGCCAAGGCGGTCTGGCAGAACAAGCAGTTCTACTTCCACCAGACCTGGTTCATCGTGGCTTTGCTCGTTGGCATCCTGTTCATGAACCGCTTTGTTCCGCGGTTCTGGTGCCGCGTCTTGTGCCCGCTCGGAGCCTTCCTTGGCGTGTTCGCGCGAGCGGCCATCGTCGGCATGGAGAAGGATCACGCCAAGTGCACCGACTGCAATCTGTGCCTCACGCATTGTCAGGGTGCAGACAGTCCACAAGGCGGCGTGAAGTGGCAGCAGTCGGAGTGCCACATGTGCATGAACTGCGAGACGGCCTGCCCCGAGGACGTCATCAAGTTCCGATGGTTCCCGGGCTTGCGCTCGACCCAACCCGCGCTCGACTTGGGCCGGAGAACCACGCTGACCACGGCCGCCGCCGGCGCGCTCATGATCCCGGCGGCGCGCATCGCCGACGTGATCGACGCAAACTACGACCACCGCGTGATCCGGCCGCCTGGGTCGGTGGAGGAACGCGAGTTCCTCGAGCGCTGCATTCGTTGTGCGGAGTGCATGAAGGTGTGCCCGAACAACGCGCTTCACCCGGCGTGGTTCGAGGCCGGGATCGAGGGCATGTGGACGCCGATCCTGATTCCGCGCATCGGCTACTGCGAGCAGTCCTGCGTGCTCTGCGGCCAAGTGTGCCCCACCGGCGCGATTCAGAAGATCACCGAGAAGCAGAAGCTGGGCATCGACCAAAAGCCGATCAGCATCGGCACTGCCTTCTTTGATCAAGGGCGCTGTTTGCCCTGGTCGATGGGCACGCCCTGCATCGTGTGCGAGGAGTTTTGCCCGACCTCTCCCAAAGCGATTTGGGCAGAGGAGGTTGAGGTCCCAAAGCGCTCAGCCAAGGCGCCCGAAGACGGCGGGGAACCCCCGATGGAATCGGTGAAGGTCAAGCGGCCCCATGTCGATCCAACGTTGTGCATCGGCTGTGGGGCCTGCGAGAAGGTCTGCCCAATTCAAGACAAGCCGGCCGTGTACGTGACCAGCGTGGGGGAAACGCGCTCCAAATCGAACGTGATCTTGCTCGAGAACACGAGCTACACGCAAACCGGCTGAGGCGCTCGCCGTGCGTGAGCGGTCGTGATTTACTTCGCACCTATGCTTCGCCTTCGAGTCCTCCCCTTACTTTTGCTCACCTCCGCCTGCCTCGTCGACGTGAAGGGTGGCGTCGAGGACGGCGCGGCCGGCAGTACGACCCAGGGTGGAGCGGGCCAAGGCGGAACGGGAGCAGCCGGGCTCGGCGGAGCAGCGGGTGGACAAGGCGGCACGGCTGCAGCTGGCGGTAACGGAGGTGAAGGCGGCGCTCCCAACGGCGGCGGCGGCATGGGTGGGGTCGGAGGGATGCCCGTCACCTGTACCGAGCTCGAGTTCGACGGCAATGACCTTGCTTTCGTTGCAGGCCTCGGTAGCGAACCTCCGAGCGTGACCCTACGCGGAAGCTTTGTTCCGTCAGACCTGGCCATGGTCAACGATCGAAACGTGCTGCTGGTTCGCCTTGGGCAGTTCCACTTGTCAGTCAAGGCCGGGGCCGTCGCGCCAACGACCACGATTGAGTTCATTCTCCAGTCACTGACCCCAGCCACGTGCGCTGGCTACTACACCTTCAGCAACGTTCCTTCTGGGGAACTTTTTGAGTTTGAAGCGACGATCGGAGCCATGAACAACGTGGTTGCAGTCAATGGGCCAGCTGCCAGCGTTACGGCCCTCAACTGTCCCCTTGGATCCGCCACCATCCCAAACGCAAGCCTGTTCGTAGGGGATTGGGACGGACCACCGGCGACTGCACCGAACTTCATTCCAAAGCCATTCGTCGGCTCCATCAATCTGCTCAAAGCAGGCGGTTCCCAGTGCATCGAGTTCGATGCTTCCGTCGCCTCCCCCGGTGTGGATCCAATCCCCAGCGTGAACGGCTGCACCCTTGGGCTCGACCTCGGGGCCGACCCGAATGACCCCGCGTTGATCTGCCAGTAGCGCGACTACTTCTTCTCGCGCCGAAAGCCCTTCTTGACCAGCGTGCTGTTCACCAGCCGTTCGGCCAGTGGATTGAGCGGCCCGTAGCGATCGTCGATCGGGTTGGAGGGGCGGTCTTCGAACGGCGAGTCTTCAGCAACCTCGCCATGCCCCAATTGCGCGAGCGCCTGCTCGACCTCGCGCATCGACTGCGGCCGGTCCTCCGGACGCTTGCGCAGCATGCGCAGCACGAGGGCCTCGAGCGCAACGGGCACCGCTTCATCGAGCCAGGAAAGTGGTGGAGGTGGTGACAGCAGCTGATGACCGAGCGTCGCAACTTGATCGTCGGTCGAGAACGGGTGCTGGCCGGTCAGCACTTTGTACATCACCAGCCCAAGCGCATAAACGTCGACTCGAACATCGACTGTGTCGCCGGAGGCCTGCTCGGGCGCGGCGTAGGCCGGTGTACCAACGAGCAAACCCGAGCCAGTGATCTGACTACCGACGACGCGCGCAAATCCAAAGTCGAGGATCTTCGCTGTGAACCCGGCGGCGGTATCCGCTGCGGCGCAGAGAAAGACGTTCTGCGGCTTGATGTCGCGGTGAACGATACCGGCCTCGTGCACGGCACACAGGCCCTTCACCAGGTCAGCAAAAAGCGCCAGCGCATCCGCGAGCGCGAACTTCTCCGACTCCAGCCGGTCGGACAGTGACTGGCCGCGCAGAAGCTCCATCACGTAATAGAGCGGGCCCTGTTTCGAGCGCGGAAAATCGATCAGACGCACCACGTTCGGGTGAACGATCTTCTCCAACACCGACCACTCCCGTTGAAAGCGAGTGCGCACGTCGGGTTGCGTAGCCCGCCCTTCCAACAGCACCTTGATCGCGACCTCACGTCCAGCCTCGCTGCGAGCAGAATAGACCGCCCCCATCCCGCCCTGACCGAGCAGCTGCTCGATCTTGTAGATGCCGATGCGAGTGCCTTGCAGGTCCGGTGCGCTCGACGGAGTGAACGCGTCGTTGGTCATTCGATCAAGTGCACCCGGATACCGACGGATGAAAGTAACTCCAAAACGTCAGTCGGATGCTCCTGCATCGGGGCATACACGTCTTGCACGCCCCCAAGATTGACCAAGCGTTTGGCACACGCGCGGCATGGCAGCTTGGAAGAAAAAACAATCTTGGGCTCCGCTCGCGGGGCATCACATTGAATGACCGCATTCTCTTCCGCGTGGAGACAACCGCAATCGGGTTGGCCAGGATGATCACAACCGTTGGCAAGCCCAGACGCGTTCCCGCGATAGCCAAGCGCTAGGACCTTCCGGAAGTCGATGCTCGTGATCACCGCCCCTACGGGGTCAACCACGCAGGTGGAACGCTGCGCGAGGGAACGGGCAAGAGTGAGGTAAATTCCTGGAAAGGTAGGTCTCTCCGAACCCATCGAGGCATCCTACAGCAACCTGTTCGCCACGAGCGTGAATCAACAGCACTGAAAATTGCGCCAACCGCCCAACTGCAACCGCGTCTTGCGGTATCTTCGCGGGCGACTTTGACCACGCGACCCAAACTCACCCTGAGTTCCTCCGTGCCTCCGCCGATCGACGGTGCGGACGTCTCCTTTCACGAGTCCGAGTTGGACGGCGAAGAACCGCTCGAGCTTGGGGAGCCGGACGCGCCGCTCGAGATCGAGGCGGCCGCATTGCGTGAGGCAGTGACGCGCGAGGCCTCGACGCGCAAGGCGATCGCCGCGCTTGAATTGGTCGAGGGCAGCCTCGTACCCCCCGAGTTCGGCGCAAGCGACTCGCTCGTTCCGCCGCCAAGCTCCTCCGCTCCCGGCGCGACCGTGGCGCGCTCCGAACGTTCGTCGATCCCACCGCGAGTTTCTCGCAGCTCGCTGACACCGCCAGCGATCGAACGCGGCCCCGGCCGCGAACCTCGACGCAATGGCCGGGAACCACAGTCTTTGGTCGGCCAACTCGCCGAATGGCCAACGCTCTCACGAGAGCAGCGTCGAGTCGGCTTTCGACAGGTCCTTGCCGAGCTCGCTCGAGGGGCGTTCGATGATGGGCCGAGTCCACTCGAGGGCATTCGCTCCGATACGCTCACGCAAGCCGTAGCCGGCGCGGTGCAAGACGAGCTGTTCGACGATCTCGACTGGCTTTCGCCGGGCCAAGGAGGCGCTGCCATTTTTCATCTGGCCGCTGCGCTTCCTCCTGGCACCGAACAACGTGAACTAGGGCGACGTGGATTTTCGCGCTTGCTCGCAGCCGATGCAGAGGCGTTCTCCACGATTGCTACGCAGCTCGCGCGGGCTGGGGGGCGTGCATTGCTCACGCCGGCGGTTACCGCTCGCGTTGCGCTGTTGTTCGAGATGCCGCTGGCGCTCGAGCTCAACGACACGACGCTCGCGTATGCGCTGGCGTCGCGGCGAACGCTGGCCAGCCGTTTTTTGGTGGAGCCCTCGAGTCGATCGCTGCCCGAACGTCGATTGGCCGCTCGCATTCTCGAGCGCGCGGCGATCTCCGCGTGGAAACGTGCGCGGGGGGGGGATCGCTCGGGGCTTCGTTTGGTCGGGCAGGACGGCGTACTCGGCCCGGTGTGGAACCGCTTGTTCGCCGATCGTGAGGCGCTGGTTTGGCGCCATGTAGCGTTTGGCAAAGGCGTGCTTACGCCCACCCATTCGCAGAGTCTGTCCGGCCTCATGCGGCAATTCGGAGAGGATCTGAGCCCGACCGAGTGGAGAAGATCGATCGTCATGCTAGGCGGCCTGGCCTTGGTTGACGGCTCGCTCGCGCTCGATCTTGCGGGTCGCGTGTTCGACGCGGGGCTGTTGCAGCGCGATTCTGGCGCGGCCGCGGGCTTCGTTTGGTCGCTAGGGCGGGTGGCAGCGACCGACCCGGACCTCGCCCGTGAACTCTTCGACCTAGCCGTGCCCAAGAACCCGGCCGACCTTGCTGAAGGGGCACTCGCGCTCGCGCGCGAACTCGGAGATTCACCGTTCTTGGAATATGCGCGCGGGGCGGCGCTCGCTCGGCTGTCGAGTTCGAATAGTTCCAACGACGAGGAGGGCGTCTTGGCCCTGCGCAGGGAACTCGCGCCACGCGAGGAGGATCTCCACCTAGCGACCTCACTGGCCGAGCAGGCGCAGCAAGCCTTAATGCGCTTCCACAGCTCGGGAGCCGCAGCCGCGCTCGACGCAGGGCAACGCATGCTCGAGGCGGCCAGGAGTGTGGTCGATACGCTCTCGGTGCTGGGGCAGGATGAAGGCAGTGCGCTGGCCAGGCGCACCAGCTTCAATGTCGTACGGGACCTCGATGTAGGGTTCCTCGAGCGCGACATCCTCGCCAACTTGCTGCGGCTCGATACGCGCGAGGCTCGCGTCAAGAACGCTGACGAAGTCGTGGAGCACCTGCGCGACCGCATCTTCAGCTGGTTGGTCGATCGTGCGCTGAAGCCGCACATCAACTTGCCAAGCTCTAGCACCTCGGGAGAGCACGTAATTCCGGCTCAATTGGATCACGTCGCGCTCCATTTGGGTCGTGTGCGAGCCTTTCTTCACCTCGTGGACGGTGACGCTCTTGGCCGCAGCGAAGACGGTGATCGTCTGGCGATCGCGCGCTTCCGCTTGGCCCTGCGCTCGCTGGTCGAGTGCTTCGAATCTGGTCCACCCGGCCCGCTGCGCCGCGCGATGGTGGCGGCCTTCGCGCGCTGCCTGGACGCGCTCGTTCGCGCGTCGGCTTGCGACGTATCGGACGTCCTGCTGGTTGCCCTCAACACCCTGCGCGAACCGCGCGATCTGGATGCGCTCGCCGAAGCGGCGATGGATCCCGACGTTTCCCGTTTGCTCGTGGCGGCCAGCGCGCTGTGGGGCAAACAGCCGCCGAAGCCCGGCGGCAGCATCCCGGTAATCATGGACAGCATCCTGCCGCCTAGCCTCACTGTGGAGACCCCCTCCACCGGGCTGACCGCACTCGACGCACTTGCCGAGGAGCTGGCCGAGGTCGGAACCGCGCGGAGCGATGGCTTGCGCGGCGTGTTGCTCAAGCTGCACCAGGGCTTCACCGCCGTAAGCGCAGCTCGCGGGTTGAACGCGCTCTCGCTCGACGACAACGACGCTGCCGTGTTGGTCGCGATCGAGGCCGGAGCGTTTGCGCTGACGCAACTGTTCGCTGGCGCGCACGCGCGCGTGCTCGATGACGTCAAGCATGTTCCCCGGCGCAGTCCGTCCTCCGCACTGTCGAGCCTGGTGTTGGCTGCCATGCGCAAGGCCGAGCCGCTCGCCGAAGGGGCTACGCAGCTTCCGGCAACGGTGCTCACCGCTGGGCTTTCCAGCTGGTTCGTGAGGATGTTTGGCGACGAGCTTCGCGCGCTCGAAGGTTTGCCGATCACCGCCCCCGCTTCCTCCTCACGCCCCGAGATGCTCCCGGTCGAGCTTCCCGGCTGGATCCCGTCGCGGCGCACGCTTGGAGCTTTCTGGGTTGAGCGACCACTCGCAGCCGGCGGCGTCGGCTCGGTGTTCATCGTTACCCGCACCGAGGATCGCTTTCATGATGACGCAGAACGCTTCGCCTTGAAGGTACCGGACTACAACGCCAACGCCGCTCGGCATCTTTCGGAGGAGCAGTTTCTTGGCCTCTTTCGAGGGGAAGCGTCGGCCTTGGTGTCGCTACCTCAGCACGAGAGTCTCGCGCGCTTCGTCACCTTCGATCTGGCAGCACGACCCAAACCGATTTTGGTGATGGAGCTCGTGGAAGGGCCCAACCTCGAGCGGATGATCGACACGCGCGCGCTCAGCTGGGAGCTCGCGATGGAGTCGGTCGAGAACGTCACGGCTGGGCTGATGGCGATGCACCAAGCAGGCGTCGGACACCTCGATCTCAAGCCCGCCAACGTGGTGCTTCGAAAGGGTACGCACGCGGTGTTGGTGGACTTTGGGTTGGCGGGTCGGCAACTGCGCCCGGGTTGCGGCTCCGCGCCGTATGCAGCGCCTGAAGTGTGGAACTACGACGCGCGACAACCTAGCTCGCCGATGGCGGCCGACATGTACTCGCTCGGTTGTCTGCTGTTCGAAACGCTGACCGCCGACGTCCTGTTCGATGGGGACAACGAGCTCAACATGATCGCGCAGCACCTCGCGCACGACGGCTTTCCACCGAAACTCCGCGCCCTCGCGAGCAACGCCAAGCACGCCGCACTGGCCGAGTTGCTGTTTGCGGTGCTGCGAAGAAACCCTGCGGATCGGCTGGACATCGCAGGCTTCAGCGCTGAACTGCGGCGCGTGGTCTCCCGCTACAAAGCGCGTGAATGGCCACTGCCTGTGCCGCGAGCGTGAAGCCGCTCTCGAGCAGCCCTCAGAGCTTCCGCCCAACCAAGAACTGAATGTCGCCGGCGGGCGTCTCCTTCTCCTCACGCGCGCGCGCCCAACGCGAACCCGACCGGATTCGGCTCACGACTCCTTGCGCAGCCACAGCCAGATTTCGACCGCGACGAGCAACCCATCGCGCCGCCGTCCGCTCGAAAAACGGCGCGACAAACACGACCTCCACCGAGGCTCGCTCCACCGCGAGCTTCAACCCCAGCGCACTGAAGGTATGCAGGTGCTCAGGCGGGCACACCCAATGCGAGCGAGCGGCGAAAAGGCGCTCACAAAGATCACCGACGAGCGGCGTGTCGATAGCGAGGAGCCCGCCGGGCCGAAGGACGCGGACGGCTTCATGGAGCGAGGTCTCCGGATCACGCACATGCTCGATGCACGACCACATGGTCACGACGTCGAAGGTCCCGTCGGCAAACGGAATGCTGCCTCGTCGGTCGAGGTCCGCAGGCTGCGCGGTCGCAAAACCGAGATCTTTCGGCTTCTGAATGAAGTCGACGATATCGACCTGAAAACCCGCCTCATGAGCCAGCTTTCCAAACATACCGTTGCTCCCAGCCACGTCGAGCAGGCGGCCGCGCCCGCCCTGCTGGGAGATCACTTCAAGCCGAGCCTGCCATCGCTTCGGCATCTCCACCTGGTAACGCTCTTGGCCCATCCCAGCCGTGTATTCCTCGTTGTAACGCGCGTAGTGAGCGAGCAGCGTCTCGACCGAAGGCAGCGGATGCGTTGCCCAGGAAGCGCAGGCTGGGCAGCGATAAACAGCATAGCCGTTCACACTCAGCGTCTCGGCCGCGCGTGCTACCGTCGCCCCACATCCGGGGCAACGGAACTCAGTCCGTTGCCGTTGCGATTCAGGCACAAGATGGTCCAACAGCGGCATAAGAGTTCCTCGGCGGCGCATCCTACTTCAAGATGCAGCGGCGCCACGACGGGGTTGACGGTGAGCACGGATCACGAGCGATGAAAGCTCCCCTTCGGGTGCTTCATCTAACCCCGGCATTCGCGCCGGCGTATCGATATGGCGGCCCCATTCGAAGTGTGGAGGGGCTGGTCAAGGAGCTTGCAGCCGCGGGCGTAGACGTGCGTGTGCTCACCACCGACGCAGACGGCCCGAACCGTCTAGCAGTCCCACACGGATGGCACGAGCGCGACGGCGCTCTCGTGCGCTACCTCCCTCGCCTTGCCCCGCCGGATCTCGCGCCGGAGCTCGTGTGGCAAGCGGTGCTGGCCAGCCGAGCGTGCGACGTCGTCCACGTGACAGCGCTGTTTTCGGTACCATCCGCGATCGCGCTGGCAGCGGCGAGAGTCACCGGCGTCCCGGTGGTTTTCTCCCCGCGTGGAGCCCTCGAAGGAGCCGCGCTGGCGAGCGGGGGCGTACAACGCAAACAACTTTGGCTGCGCGCACTGAGGCCGCTGCTCGAGGAGTGCGTTTTCCACGCCACCAGCGAACAGGAACTCGAGTCGGTGCGCGCGGTGTTTGGTGCCGCGGTGAGGGTGTTCGTGATTCCCAACGGCACGACGGTCGAGCCAGCAGCACGGGCTGCCGAGCGCAAGGCGAAGCGCCGGCCAACGCCGCATCTGGTGGTGGGCGCTTTGGGGCGGATTCACCCGATCAAGGCCCTTCACAAACTGATCGACGCAGCAGCGCTCCTGAATCAGCGCGGGCTTCCAATCGAGCTCCGCATCGCCGGGCCCGAGCACGTGCCCGAGTACGCGGAGAAGCTGCGGCGCCAGGTCGCCGAGTTGGGCCTCGCAGGCAAAGTCTCCTTTTTGCCGGAGCTCCAAGGCGAAGCGAAGCTCGACTTTCTGGCTGGTTGCGACCTGCTTTGCTTGTGCTCGGAGTCGGAGAACTTCGGCAACGTGGTGGTGGAGGCGCTCTCGAGCTCCACCCCGGTGGTGGCCTCGCGCGGCACGCCCTGGCAGCAGCTCGCAACGCACGACTGTGGCGCTTGGGTCGATAACGCCCCTGCCTCCCTTGCAGGCGCCATCGCTGAGTTCGCCCTGGACCGCGCCAGAGTGGAACGCTGCGGGGAGCGAGGGCGTGCGCTGGTCTTGCAGCAGTTCACCTGGCAGGCGGTCGCCGCTCGCATGATCGAGCAGTACCAGCTCGTCACCGCGGACTGACGCTTTCAAGCCCGCACGCCGCGCACTAGCATCCGCCGCATGCCGCACAGCGCTGCAACTCGGATCACGCCCTTCGTGTTGACCCTCAACGAAGCGGAGAACATTGGTCGCACGTTGGAGAGCCTACGCTGGGCGGACAAGGTGGTCGTGGTTGACTCCGGTTCGACCGATGCAACCGAGACAATCGCTCGCTCCTTCGCCAACGTGAGCTGGCATGTGCGGCGCTTCGATTCGTTTCAGGGCCAGTCGGAGTTCGCGCTCCATCACACCGGGATCGAAAGCGAATATGCGCTCGCGCTCGACGCCGACATGGCGCTGACCGATGCGCTGACGGAGGAGTTCGGGCGCAACTTCTTGTCCGGAGGCTACGCGGGCGCGATGGTGCCGTTCGACTATCGTATCCACGGACGGTCGCTGCTCGGCTCGATGTTGCGTCCGCAGTTGCGCCTGTTTCGACGCACCGAGGTCACGGTCGTGCAAGAAGGCCATGGTCACAAATTCTTCGTGCCCGGTTCGATCTACAACTGTCGCGAGAAGCTGTTGCACGACGACCGCAAGCCACTCGAGCGCTGGGTCAACTCGCAGCTTGGTTACTCGCGACAAGAACGAAAGCGCATCCTGGAGACGCTCTCGCCCAGCGTGATGATGAGGTTGCGACGCACCGGGCTGATGCCGCTCATCGCCGGAAGCTACGCCTACCTCAAGGCAGGCGGACCGCTGCGTGGCAACGCGGCCAAACACTATGCGTGGGAGCGCGTGGTGTTCGAATGCCTATTGTCGATGCGCCTGATGGAAGCAGAGAACTCGTCAGCCCTGGTCGCGGAAGCCGTCGGCGGGTCGGATGTTGGCGGCGTAAAGGCTCGGGATGATCGTCGCGAGTAGACACAACGCGACCGAGATCGCGCCAGTGATGGCAAACTCTTGCCACCGCATCAGCACCGGCAACTGCGAGATGAAGTAGACCTTCGGGTCGAGCGGGAAGGCCCACGTGCGCAGGATCTGACAGTTCACATAACCGAGCAGCAGGCCGAGCCCCGTACCCAGCCCGCCGATGAAGCCGCCTTGGTAAAGGAAGATGCGAAGGATACCGCCGTCGCTCGCGCCCATGGCCTTGAGCACGCTGATCTCGCGCTTCTTGTCGAGCACCACCATGATCAAGATGGCCACAACCGCGAAGGCCGCGACCAAGATGATCAACGCGAGCACAGCGCTCATGCCGATCTGCTGAATCAACAAAGCGGTGAACAAACCGTGGTTGAGCTCCTTCCAATCCATGATGCGGTAGGCGCCCGGCGGGAGCGCCTCACGTACCGCTTCCACCACGGTGTCGGAAGCCTCGATGTCGGCGATCTTCATCTCGACGCCGGTGACGGTATCGCCCTCGTCGTAGAAGTGTTGGGCCTCGAACAAGTCGGTGTAGACGAGCTTCGAGTCGTATTGATCGAAGCCGGCCTCGAACATCGCCATCACGCGGAAGCGCTTGGCCACAGGCGCTTTGATCGCACCGCCAGAGAACTGAAAGCCGATCGTGGGGGAGGTGATCGTCACGCAGTCGCCGAGCTTGAGTTCGAGGTTGTCGGCAAGCGACACGCCCACGACCACGCCTGGCAAGGTCTTGATCGCCTCCGGGTCCTCACACGGGTCGGGCGGCCCGAGTTCTTCAACGACCTCGTCGTCGTCTTCCGGAAGCACGCTCTTGAAGCCGCCTTCCGGCGTGATCGCGCCCCCGGACTTCGGGATCGCTTGCTCATCCGAAGGCTCGGCCGGCTCGTCGTCGGCGGCAGCGGTCTTCGCTCCACCACTGGCGGGCTTGGCCGACGAATCGGGTTGAGCCGGAGGAGCTTTCTTCGCTTCGGCCGGCTTCCCTTCGGCCGGCTTCGTTTTGGCGTTCTTGGAGCCTTGGGGAGCGAGTTCCGCCTCGGCCTTCGCCTTCTCTTCGGCGAGCTTCTTCTGAGCTTCGGCGAACCGCTTCTCCTCCTCGACCAGCCAAGCGGGAGCAAAGCCGGATGAGCCAGGCGGAGGTAGGAAGGCGCCCGAACCGAGCGGCTTGGCCGAGGGCACGACCAACTTGCCTTGATCGTCGAGCGAAGGGACCTCGACCTTCGGCGGGGGAGGCGTCGCACCGGCTCGCCGCAGACCGTCGAGCATGCTGATGCCGCACGCGAGCTGAACTGGCTTCGGACACTCCCCAGCCTCACCTCGCACGATGTGGCGCGGCAAATCGAGCACCGGCGGAATGCTCGGATCCAAGCCGACGCCTAGGCTTGCCTGCGGGTCTACACCTTTGACCAGCACGCCCGTCGCCGTTCGCTCACCATGCGCCAACATCATCGGGTTGATGCTGAACGGGGCTACGTTCAACACGCCGGGCACGCTCTTCACGCGCTCCATGATGTCGCGGTAGTTACGAAACTCGGTGGAGTGCTTCAGCACCAAGACGTGAGCGTTGACCCCCAACACTTTCTCGCGAAACTGCGCCTGAAAGCCGCCGGTAACGCTCATCACCGTGAGCAGCGCTGAAACGCCGATCACCACACCAAAGACGGCAATGGCGGTACCGACCGAAATGCTCGCGCGCTTCGATGCTCCGAGATAACGAACCGCAAGCGTCAGCGGGTAGCCCATTTCCCCGCAGTCTTTAGCAGACCTGGGCCGCCCTGCGACCCCCGAGTTGCGGAGCCTCCGGCCTTCTTCTCGAAGAGGCCAGTCTTGTTGCCGCATCCGCCTTCGGCGGAATCACGATTCTGTTGGGCAAGTCTGGCAACTTCGCTACGCTTGCCCAGCTATGACATTTCCCGGGCGGACGGGTCCTCCCACTCCTTACGCCGGAAGTTCGCCCGACCTCGTGGGGCGCAACACCCTCACGCGCAAAAAGCCCGCAACCGGCTCGCGTGACGCTGATCCTCTGGTGGGCCAGACCATCGACGGTCGCTACCTGGTCGAAGGCGTACTCGGGGAAGGCGGCATGGGCGTCGTCTATCAGGCGCGCCACACCGGCATCGACCGCAAGGTCGCCCTCAAAGTACTGCGCTCGGAGTTCGCCAATGACAGGGAGATCCTCGAGCGCTTCGTGCTCGAGGCAAAGACGGCCTCTTCCCTCGGCAATCCGCACATCGTCGACATCCTCGACTTCGGTCGCCTGAGCGACGGCTCGACCTACTTCGCGATGGAGCACCTCGACGGCATCAGCCTGACCGAGGCGATCAATCAGCGTCTCAAGCCGGAGAGAATCGCGCGCCTCGGCATCCAGGTTTGTGACGGGCTTGCAGCAGCGCACGCACGCAACATCGTTCATCGCGACCTGAAACCCGACAACATCTTCATCCTCAATCGGCAGGGCCAAGACTTCGTCAAACTGCTGGATTTCGGCATCGCCAAGGTCTCCACCGACGCTACCCAGAAGCTGACGCGGGCAGGTGCCGTGTTTGGCACGCCCCACTACATGTCCCCCGAGCAAGCGGCCGGAACCACGGTGGATCACCGCGCCGACATCTACGCGTTGGGCGTCATTCTTTACGAGATGGCCTCGGGCAAGTTGCCGTTTGATTCGGACAACTTCATGGGGATCCTTACGCAGCATATGTACAAGGCGCCCATTCCCATTCGGGCGCTGGTGAACAATTCCGATTGCCCGCCGGGCCTCGAGGCCATCGTACAAAAGTGCCTCGAGAAGCTGCCTGGATCGCGCTACCAATCAGTGACCGCGCTCGCGGAAGACCTCAAGCTGCTGCTCGCCGGCCAGATCCCGCAGGCGGTCAACGAGCTGCTCGGCAAGTCGAACCGGATTACCGGCCAGGTTGACTACTTCAAGCACAACGGGCCTGCCCTGCAGATCGTGCCCGGCACTCCGCCTGAGACGAAAAAGAGCAAGACGGGCGCCGTGCTGATAGGCCTGCTGGTTTGCTTGGCGGCGGCAGCGGCGGCCGGTGGCTACATGGTGGTCAGGCAACGCGCGGAACAACCGTCCGGTACAGCTTTATCAACAGCGCCAACAGGCGTTCCACCCAACGAGCCGACCGTGACCGCTCCGCCAACCGAAGCAGCGCCTTCCAACACTGTCGAGACGACGCCCGTCGCTGTCGACTCCGCAACAGCTTTAGCGGTTGAATCGGTTGCATCGGTGGCCACTCCGTCGGTCGCTCCGCCGCCGAGCACCGGACCCAGACCAACGGCTGTAGCCAAACCCACGGGCCCCGCACCAACGGCCACAGCGCGCAAGACCTCGGAAGACCCTTGGGAGGGGCCGACGAAGATATTCGGCAACAACCAACGGTGAGCAGCCTTCCCTTCAGCCTCAGTCCGCCCACGGTGCCACCGTCGGTCTTCAACATCCTCGAACGTCTCCGCGAGAAGGGGAAGTACGGCTGGATCGTCGGCGGTTGTGTTCGCGATTTGCTTCGTGGTCAGGTGCCCCAAGACTGGGACATCGCGACCAACGCCAGGCCCGAAGAGGTGGTGCGCATGTTCCCGCGGGTGATCGCCACCGGCCTCAAGCACGGCACGGTCACGGTGATGGATCGCGGCGTTGGCTACGAGGTCACCACCCTACGCGGCGAGGGCGCCTACTCCGACGGTCGCAGGCCGGACTCGGTATCGTTCGTCGAGGACATCCGAGAAGACCTCGCGCGACGTGATTTCACCTTCAACGCCATCGCGATCGACGGCCTGGGTGAGCGGCTGATCGATCCGTTCGGTGGCGCCAAGGATCTCGAGGCTGGCCTGCTGCGCGCGGTCGGGGATGCGCGAGAACGTTTCGCCGAAGACGGTCTGCGCGTGCTCCGTGCGGCGCGCTTCTCAGCGACATTAGAGGTGTCGATCGAGAGCGCAACCGAGGCGGCGATGGGCGATCCAACGTCCCTCGCGACCTTCAGAAAGGTGAGCGCCGAGCGCGTCCGTGACGAGTGGCAAAAATCGATGAGCGCCAACAAGCCGAGCCGCGCGTTCGACGCCATGGCCCGTACCGGCATCCTCGAGGTGATCAGCCCCGAGCTCTGCGAGTCGCGCGGCTGTGAGCAAAACCGCTACCACGCCTACGACGTTTGGGGCCACGCAATGGCCTGTTTGGACGCGGCGCCCAAGGATCCGACGTTGCGTGTGGCGGCGCTGCTGCATGACATCGGCAAGCCGCGTTCGCGCGCCTTTTCGCCCAAGACCAACGACTACACCTTCTACAATCACGAGGCGATCGGAGCTGAGATCGTTGATCCGCTCTTGCAAAAGCTGAAGTTCCCCAACGATGTGCGCCAGCGTATCGTCAGCCTCGTGCGTCACCACCTGATTTGCTACACCAGCGATTGGTCGGACACGGCGGTGCGTCGCTGGCTCAAACGCGTCGGCCTCGAGGTTGCCCCGCAACTATATGAACTCGGCCGCGCAGACGCGCGCGGTAAAGGGCGCCCGGCAGACGATGATCTGCGCCATATCGATGAGCTTGAGGCGCGAGCACAACAGCTTCTCTCAGCTGGAGCAGCCCTGTCGACGCGTGACCTAACGGTCTCGGGCCACGACCTAATGAAGGAGTTGTCGCTCAAGCCCGGCCCGGTGATCGGGCGAGTCTTGGACGCGCTGCTGGAGCTTGTGCTGGAGTCGCCTGAGCTCAATAACCGCGAGTCCCTTTTGACCGAGGCCCGCCGCGTGGCCGCCAGCCTCGCCTCTTCCTAGGCGCGAAGTTCAAGGGCGTACGACATGGGCTGGCAAAGGAGCTGCCGGCGAAAAATCAAAGCGATCGACGCAGCCGCAGCGTACCCTTCGCTCCGGGGCCAATGGTAGGGCGACAAGGACCAACACCCAAGGCGTCGTCACTCGGGCCAAACTTGGAGAGTCCCGACGAGCGACGAGCGATGCTCACGCGACAGATCCTGTCAGTGCTGCTGATGTCGGTACCGCTCACAGTCGTGCTCGCGCTCACTGCCGACGAAGCGAAGCCTGGGGTCGTGTTGGCGGTGTACATACCAACCGGCGTCGTCTTGGTCGCCTTGCTGATGCTTGCTCACGTCGGTCGAGCAAAACTCGCAGCCTGCGCGATTACTGTGTTCGCCTGGGCCCTCGTCAGTGTGGTCGTCTGCTTCTCCGGTGGCATCGGTACGCACGGAGTCTCGTACATCGCCGTCGCAATGATCGCTGGGACGGCGCTTGGTGCGCGCGCCGGGCTCGCCGCCGGCGCAATCTGCATCGCATCCACCGGAGTAGCGCTGGTTGCGGAGCATCAGCGTTGGTTACCAACGCCCATTGTTCCGGGTTCGATGAGCAGCTTCATCGCCATTTCCTTTGCGATCGCCGTGGTAACGCTGCTCCATCTCGCGGCCATCAAGCACATCGACGCAGCGCTCGAGGCGAACAAGGTGGCCCTACGTGAGCGCGAAGCCGCGCGTGCGGAGAACGAGGCCAGGGCGGTGCGTGCGTTGGCGCTGGCGCAGTTCAGCCAAGAAGCACTGACGACAGCATCGACACAATCGTTGTTCGAGCACGCAGCAGCGACCATCGATGCGACGCTGCAAGGCACCACGGCCTTCTTGCTTTCACGCATGGCGGATACCGAATGGCAGGTGCTCTCCCGTGGACAGAAAGCAGCCCAGGTCCAAGTCGACCTACCTGACGTGGCCGAAACGCTCACGTTCACCACGGATGCGACGCAGTCTCTGGCACTCGCCCAAGACGGTTTACTCCCGCGAGGTCCGCTGCTGCTCGTTCCTATCCCAAGCCGACATGCCGAACGCCGCTGGCTTGGCATCATCCGTCACGATGCGCACTCGGTTGAGGGAGACGAAGCGTTCCTTCGGGCCATGGCGGGCCTCTTTGGTAGCGCCTTCGACCGCGCACATGCCGAGGAACGCGCCCTCAACGCGCAGAAACTCGAGGTCATCGGTAGGCTCTCGGGTGGGGTGGCGCACGACTTCAACAACGTGCTTACGGCCATCATGTCGGCTAGCTACGAGCTGCGTGAGCTACACCCTTCCGCCGACAACGAGCAGGCCATCTTGGATGACCTCGACGGTGCGGTGCGTCGAGCCTCGCTCTTGACCCGGCAGCTCCTGACCTTCGGCCGGAGAGCGGTGACGGCGCCGGCCCTGGTCGATCTGAAGCAGTTGGTCTCGGAGCTTGCTCCGATGCTGCGTCGACTGGTCGGCTCCCAATACTCCCTCAAGGTCGAGCTACCCAAAGAGCCAGTGTCTGTGCTCGGAAGTCTGAGTCAACTCGAGCAGGTGCTTCTCAACTTAGTAGTCAACGCTCGCGACGCGATGCCAGACGGTGGTCCAATCGAAGTGCGCTTGGTTGTCAGCGGCGGCTTGGCGCGCCTATCTGTTTCCGATGTCGGCTGCGGGATGGATGAGCACACCCTGCGCTACGCGTTTCAGCCTTTCTTCACGACCAAGCGCGATGGCACCGGGCTCGGGCTCGCTACGGTCGCAGACGTCGCCGAGAAGCTGAACGGCAAGGTCGAGGTCGACAGCCGCCGCGACGAAGGCACCCAAGTTCGCTTCTGCGTGCCTATCGTGAGCCCAAACTCAGCGCTGATCGGTGCGAGCCAATCGCAAGACGCTTGAGCTTGGCGAGCAGCGGCGTACTAATCGTCGACGACGATGGCGAGCACGACCGGCACCAAGAACTCAGTGATTGCGGCCCTCTTGGGCAACACGTTTGTCACAGTCATCAAGTTCATCGCGTTCCTTGTTTCGGGCTCCGGCGCGATGCTCTCGGAAGCCATCCACAGCGCCGCGGATACCGGCAACCAAGGGTTGCTCTACCTCGGCTTGCGGCGAGCGGCGCGCAGCCCTGACGAGGACTTTCACTATGGCTACGGCGGCGAGCGCTTCATTTTTGGCATGCTCTCGGCCTCGGGCATTTTCTTCGTCGGCTGCGGCGTAACCATCTATCACGGCATCCACTCACTGCTGAGCCCGACGGTGCCGGAGCTGGGCTGGCTGACCTTTCTGATTCTCGGCATCTCCTTCCTGGTTGAAGGGTCGGTGTTGCTGCTGGCCGTCCGCTCGGTCAATCGTGAACGCGGCGCGACCCCGTTTCTGGCTTTCGTGCGAAATGGGGCCGATCCAGCGACGGTTGCCATCCTGCTTGAAGATGGAGTGGCCGTGTCCGGCGTCTTGGTCGCGACGGTTGGGATGGTGCTCGCCTACGTAACCGGCGAACCAGCCTTCGACGCAGCGGCCTCGATCCTCATCGGCATCCTGCTTGGGCTCGTAGCGATCTACCTCGTGCTCGCGAATCGCAGCTTACTACTGGGCGAGTCGGTTCCCGAAGGCGTCGAGCAGGCCTTCATCGATACGCTCCGCAGTCACGCGAGTGTAGCGGCGGTAGAAGACGTGAAGACTCGGCAACTAACGCCGGAGGCCTTCACGCTGAAGGCGGAGGTCGTGTTCGTGCCGGAGTACTTCTCATCCAAGGAGGGGGCCAAAGGGTTGGCCGGCGCCGACCTCGTACGCTTTACGTTGCATTCGGTCGGGGAGGAAATCGACGCCATCGAGCACGCGGTGCGCAAGGTGATCCCCCAGGCGCGCCACATCGATATCGAGGTCTCACGCGGGGACAAGGTCCCCGCATCCATTTCGCGCTAGTGGCTCAGAAGGAGCAGACCGTGGCGACCTTGGTCGGTGCACCGCTCGAGCCGATGAAGCGCTCCACCGGCTTTGGCGAGGTGCCCTCGATGTCGACGCAGCCGCGGTTCTCATCGGCCGCCTTGGCCATACAGAATCCGCCGTTGTTCGTCGCAGCGCAGAAGGTCGGTGATGCCCCCTCCTTGTCACTGCAATAACCTTCACAAGCAACCGTGCAGTAGCCGTCGCCGCCAGACATCGCGCAATGGGCAGCCACACCATCCACCTTGAAGCCGCACTCCGAGTCGGCCTGGCAGCTCGATCCAATCCAGAGCACGTCGTGCTCCTCAACCAACATTTCACCGGTCGCAACGTCTTGCTTCACGAGGCCAACGTTGTCGCAGTGATGACCATCGAGCGGGATCGCCGGGTCGTATGCGCAGACGATGTTGGGGAGGTTGCGCGAGTCCCAAGTCGGAAACATCGCAACGTTGGTCTTGGGTCGTTGCACGGCCGGAAGCGCCGGAAAGTCCACGTCCACGAACTTCCCTTCGTAGCTGTCGAACTCGGTGGAAACCTCGACCGGGACCTCGATCGTGGACTTGTCGCTCACCTTGTGCGGCTTATCCATGCCCATCCCGAGCACATGCGAGAGCTCGACCACGTGCTCGCCCGCCATACGCTGGCAACCGTGCGATACCGGGCCGCGGCGCAGAATCCACTCCCAATCGCCGGTGTCTGCGTTGCGCGCCGAGGTGATTGGACCGTGGAACGCGAGGCCGCGCTTTGCGTGATACTTCAAGAACGGAAAGCCGCCCCACGAGGCCTTGTCAGTCGTTGGCGTGAAGGGGATGCCGAATAGTCGATCGTAGTGGCCGGGAGCCATCGGTGCTTGGCCGGTCGACGGGTCGACCGCTCCGGTGGCCACCGGGTAGACCATGGTCACGCGAGTTCGCCCGCCATCGTCCGAAGGCAACGCATAGAACGGCAGCTGCTTGTCAAAGTCAGCCGGTAGCAAGCCACTCACGCGAACGGTGTGCGCCTTCAGCGAGACGAAGATCTCCGGCTCCTCGAGCACTGGTAGGGCGCCTTGGTAGATCCACTTCTGGCTCTGTCCCCCCGCCTTCTCAGCGTCCTTCAGATAGTTGTCGCTCTGGTTGGCGTTGCTGCCGAAGTCATTCATCTGCTCAATGCAGCCGACGAAGGAAGTGGCGAGAAGAGCGGAGCCGAGGCAACGGAGGAGGTTCACGAGCTTGCTCTATCAAGTTCCGGGCCAAAGAACCTACACGCTCGCACCTCAATTTTAAGCCAGAAACTTGGCCCCTCGGTCTGGTCCTGGGGACCAAAGGATCCACAATTGCTTACATGTGGGACATTGTGGATCCGCAACGCACCGTGGCCTTTGGCCTTGGCGCAGGGGCTCGTGGGTCATACGAGCCACTCTCAAAGAGGGGTTCGGTATGTTCGCTGTCGATTCAGAGTTTCACGGAGGGAGCATCGAGGTGGTCAGCCTTCCCTCGCGAGGGACCGTGGAGCTGGCGCTTCGCTCCGACTCCGCCGCAGCGATCCAACAGTGGTTTTCGTTCACGGTTGCATCGAACGCAAAAGCCAGACGCGTTGCGATCGTCAACGCCGGAGACTCGTCTTTTCCCAACGGCTGGCCCGGCTATGAGGTGATGGCGAGCGCTGACGGGAAAAGCTGGTCTCGCGTCGCCACCGAGTTCGATCAAGGTGCGCTCTCGTTCCTTCACAACGCGCGCTCCGAACTCACGCACTACGCTTACTTCGCACCGTATTCGGCTGCCCGCCTCGCGCGACAGCTCGCGCGCATCAACCGCGCTTCGCACGTTGATGTGCGCGAACTAGGCCGAAGCTACGCCGATGCGCCGCTTTACGAGGTGGAGCTCGGCGATAGCGATGCACAGCGAACGGTATGGTTGATCGCCCGGCAACATCCGGGAGAGACGCCTGCGTCATGGGCGATCGAAGGGCTGCTCAAGCGGCTTGCAAAGGCGGCGGACGAGCCCACCCGCGAGCTGTTGGAGCGCGCGGTGATACGCGTTGTCCCGATCGTCAATCCGGATGGAGCAGAGCTCGGTAATCATCGCACCAGCGCCAGCGGAGCAGACCTCAATCGGGTCTGGGACGACCCGAGCGAAGAGACGCCAGAGGTGAGCGCCATCCTCCGACGCTTGGAAGAGACTGGCTGCGACTTGTTCTTCGACCTTCACGCAGACGAGTCGTCCTCCGCCGCCTTCGCTGCAAAGAGCGAAGGCAACCCCAGCTTCACGTCGGAAATCGAGACCGCTGAAGCGGAGCTATCGAGCAGCCTTGCAGCCTATTGCCATGAGTTCATCGACGAGCCGTACTACGAGCTCGATGCGCCGGAAGAGGCGGATCTTTCGTGCGCTGCAAACCAAATCGGCGAGCGCTTTGGCTGCCCTTCAATCACTCTCGAGCTACCCATGAAAGGCGACGGGACGGAGCGAGTGCGGCGCGGCTGGAACGAACGACGCGCGCACAAGTTTGGCGCCGCAATGGTCGACGCGTTGGCAGAGGTTGTCTTGCGCAATCTCTGACTTCCGAGTTGGCCCTGCGCGCTGAGAAGGCCAACTGTCACCAGATTGTTTATCCAATACAAGTTCACGACAATTAGGAGACTGGTTCTGACAATTGTCGCAAGTCGCGCCAACCTCCGAAAACGAATTACAGGGAATTACTGACCAATATTCCCTTTTGATTATCCTCTAGTTCGTGGCGAGCAATTGCTCGCGTCGACTCAAAGAGGAGATTGCCATGGGATTGTTTCGCTCATTCGTGATGGTTTCGGCTTCGGTGTTTGCTCTTGCTGCTTGCGGCCCGGAAGCCAAGACGGACGCGAGCGCCAAGCCGTCCGGATCGGCTGCGGCTTCGGCCAAGCCGAGCGCAACGGCATCGGCAGCCGCAACCGCAACTGCAACTGCAACCGCCACGGCGGCAACCACGGCTGACCCGGCCGCCTCGGGCGCAGCATCGGCTGCTCCGGCCGCCAGCGGCGCCGCCAGCGCAGCTCCGAAATGAGCTGACGTTCCGGCCTGCAATACGCTCAGGCTTAACGCCGCTGAAGCTCACGCTTCGGCGGCGTTTTCATTTTGTGCGGTGACGACCAACAACCGCTCCTCGCCGCAAGGTCGTTCCGGCGGGGAGCGCAAGGTCGTTCGGGGTTGAGTGCACAAAATGAAGAAACCGGGATCCGATGAATCGGAACCCGGTTTCTGTTGTGTCGCTCATCTCGCGAGGTTGCTCAACCCCGGTTCAAGCCTCTTCGGCAGGAGAGATGTCCCCACGGTCGTTCCGTGGGCTTCAGTAGTTCGACTTGTCGCTTCACCTCGACCAGCAAGAGTTCGCGCGCTTGCGGGATGAGGTGCACCTTTGCTCTTCGCTCGGGCGACTTTGCTTAGGTTGCTAAGACCAGACTCCGGTCACCTCTGGCGGAGGCAAACACGTACTGGAGTTCACAACGCTAAACTCTGACACGAACCTGCTTCAACCTCACTGCGCTTGGCCTACTCCGACCAAGCTTTGCTTCGTTGACTCAGGGGACTCTCTCGCCGCGCCTTGTTTAAGGGCAACGGTTCAAGACTCCACTCGTGCCTGCAGCTTCCGACCCGTACTCAAACTCTCGCTTGAACACTCAATGCGAACTCTTCGGATTAGAGGAGTAGGCACCAACGCTCGTCACCTTGCTTCCACCATCGTCGGAGAGTCAGCTCCTTCGAAGGCTTTCACCAGGCTTGCCGAACCCCGCCGGGTGCGGCTGACAACTGGACCGAAAACCACTGCAAACGACCATCAAAAAAGGGCCGACGTTTGCTTGAAGACACCTGCTCATGCAGGCCCTCGGCTCAAGCGTTTCCACTCTCACCAAGTGGGGACGACCTCGTCATCCCGCAGTTCCTAGCTCTCGCTCGAGGTTTGCGAACCTCTAACTCAAGCCAGCCCAGCTTCAGGCACGTGGACCACACGAACCCTTCACTGGCGGTTTACGCCACCTCCCGAAGGAGAGTGACCCAACCGACCGCTCATCGTCTTGAACCAGCCAAGCTTTCGACTCGACCGTGCAAAGGCTCTTGTTTATTAGCCCGAACTCTTTGCGCGCGGTTAACCGCGCTCAACACGACGTTGCTCTTCCAACAAACTGATCCCAGCCAAACGTTCATTCACCTGCGAGCACGAGTCTCGCCAAGCCGGTCACCCGACATGCACAGGATCATCACCGGTTCGTGAATCCCCTGCAGTGAATCTCCACCTGCGTGGAGTTCGTCGTTCGTTGGACAGCGATGGGAGCTCCCCTTTCGGGACCACCGCAACCTCGAAACGAATCGGCTCTTCTCCTGCCCCGACGATTGCCTATTCCTGGAGTGGATCGGCAGCCAGCGTGAGGGCGGCGCTAACAGCAAGCTGCAAGCGCAGGACTTCAGCGCGCTCGCCCCCCCGCGAAGGGAATGACGAACGATGAGGCCCGTGAACCGACTTCGGAAGTTCTAGTCTCGCTGGGACGAGACCGAGAGGCATTGAGCCTCTCCGTGCCTTTTCAACGTGCACATGACCGACCCTGACTGGATTGGTCACTCACACGCTCAGGGGAATGGGCGAAGCGCCCGCCCCTGCAGCATTTGAACCTACGACCGATTGAACGTTGCGGCCCGAAGGACCGCGACGACAACGAAGAGACAATGCGCGCTTCCCGTCCAAAACTCAAGCGCTAACTCTCCGAAATCAAACATTTTTTATCCACAGCACTGTCCCCAGTCTCCCAACAATTTTTCCACAGGAGACTGGCGTCAGTCAGAGCAGCTGCAAGTTCCTCTTGGCTCGGGTTTCAGCCTGAGAAATCAACGCACTGGCTTCCTCGTCGCCGATGCCAACGTAGCGAGCGAGCTCGCTTACAAAGGCCTTCTCTTTCGGATCCTGCTCGCCATCAATGAACGTCAGCAGCACCGCGTGTTGCACGAGCGCCCGCAAATCGTTGTCGGAAAGTCGTTCGAGCTCGTTGCCCACGTCATCGAGCGTTCGCTTCGTTTCGGCGTAGTCACGCAGCGACTTTGACTCTTCTTCGGAGGCGTCAAACGCAACGAGCAGCGCCTCCAGCATCTCTCGTTCGGGCGCACCGAAACTGCCGTCGGCCCACGCCACGCTAACCAGGGATTTTACGATTGCTGAGTTCTCCGGCGTCATGATCGGAGAGTCGCGAGTGGTCCGGCTGGTGTCAAGGTCCTCTGCGCACCGAACCCACTTCAGTTTCCGAGTACGAGCTCGTTGCCCGCAAGCAACGCCGGCACGTAGTGCCCAAGGCCCGCGGCAATCACGAAGCCGACGATGATCGCTGCAACCATCGACCAACGAACGCCTTTTCGGACTGGCTTCGGCTGGGCGGAGCTTTCGGGAGCGTGTTCGTCGACTACCGCCTCACGTTCGAGAAACTCACGTTCGAGAGCATCCATCGTTGATTCTGAAAGCGTGGCTGGCGGGGTCGCCGACACTTCCTCGACAGTTCCCTTACCGGCTGGCTCCCAATGGTGCTGAGTCGTCGCGACCAACGACTCGACCGCGGCTAGCGCCGGGACGCGCTTCACGACCAAAATGAACGGCTCGGATGGGACAGGTTGAGACGCTGGGGGCGGCGCTGGAGACAAGTCGATGCCAGCCAACGCCCGAATCCCGCGCGGCGATGAAGACGCCTGCGCCGACGCCGCATCCGAAACAACGAAGCGACTCACCAGATCGTCGACATCGCTCTTCGCTGCGATACCCAAGTCCGAATGCTGCACGGGCTCGAGCGCAAGGACCCGCTCGGCAAACTCCGTATCGAGCATGGTGGCAGCGTCGCCGGTCAGCGAGACCTCTTGCGGCGACTCAAGCGGCGTCGCCGCGATCCCGTCAAGCTCCACCTCAATCGGCTCGAACTCGGCCTGAGCAACCTCATCGTCCGCTGCCACGTCCTGGCGCGCCTTCGCGCTCGTCTCGAGCGGCGCAGGGATTGCCACGTCCTGGCGCGCCTTCGCGCTCGTCTCGAGCGGCGCAGCGATCTGGGTTGACCGTGCGGGCTCGACCGCGACGGGGCTCGGAACCGCCTTCGGTGGTTCCGGCGCGCGGGCCCGGGGCTGAGCGGCCGCGGGCTGGCTGAGTTGAGCAGCGCGTGGCTCAGCGGCAGGAAGCGACGCTTCGACTTTGCGGGTCGTTGCAACACGCTTCCTGCGCAGACGTCCGGCTTCTCGCGCGCGAACCGTCTCCCGCGCCAGGCGCGCCAGCGCACGTCGAGCAGCCGCTCTATTGACAGGTACCAACGCGCTCTCGAGCTCGTGAATGAAGACTTCGACACCATCGGCGCTGCGCGGCTTCGCCGCCCCAGACAGCGCCGGGGCGGAGCCGATCGAAAGCGAAAGCAAGCGGCCGAGCATGTCTCGCATGGCGAGCGCGGAATCAGCCGGCTCGACCACCTTCGTGCCTCGTCGCACTTGGATGGTGCCTTCGGTCGACAGGCTTACCATCGGGTCCTCGACCACGAACGGCAGGCGCGCGCTCGCATCAGCTACGGCCAGAGCCAAGTAGCCGGACGTTTCCGGAACGAGGGACGCAGCTCGCATGCGAGCCGCCGCAAAGACCTCATCCAATGTGACCGAAGTTGCGTCCATGACAGGCCTCCGGTAGCGGACGCCTCCAAGTGGGGCCAACAAACTGGCGCTCCGCAAGCCGTCACGCCATCCGAGCTTTCAACCAACAAACAAACGAGGCCGCCGCACTCGATTGGGTTAGCATGCGGGCGATGGCAGCGTGCCTGGTTTGCGGATTCGAGGGGGACCCTCGAGTTCAGCCAGCCCAGTCCTCCCAGGGTCACTCCGGGAGTGCTGGTAAGCCCCTTTGCATCCGTTGTGGGGCGTTGCTTCCCACGGCGGATCAAGATGCGCGCCGACGAGCTCAAAGAACCATGCTCGGTGGAGCCCTTGCGCCGCCCTCACAACCCGCGGACTCGAGCCCGCTTTCAGAGCTAACGCGCACAGCCGTGATGTCGCGCCCACCTGTGACGCTTCCTACTGAAGGGACCAGCCCAGGTTTCGCGCCGCTGCTCGACGCCAACGCTGCCACCATCGTAGATACGCCAGACTTCCACTCGTTGCGTCGGACGATGCCGATCGATCCGAAAGCGGCACCGCCGAATCCAGCGCACCCGAGTGCGCGCGCGCCCGTCGCGGGCGCCCCCGTCGCAGGCGCCCCCGCCTCACGCGGGCAAGGCACACTGCTGGGGGTCGCGCGGCCCGGTATTGCACCGCTTTCGGCCTCGGTGCCACCCCGGGTCGAGGCCCAACCCGCTGCGTACAGTCAGGCGCCACCCGCGTATCAACCGTTTGAGGAGTTGGGCGCGACCGCGCAGGTACCGCGAAAGATCCAGCAGAACGTCGCCAAGGAGCTGCAGAAGGCGCGCATTCCAGTTGCGGAGGTTCATCCGCTTGGCAAGCGGAGGATCGACCGTGCGGTGAAGCCTGCTGCTCCGAAACAGCGAGCGAGCCGGCGGCCGTTGCTATTGCTCGGAGCGGCGGTGATCGTCGTCGTGGCAGCGGTCGCGCTGGCGTTGTTTTGGCCGCGTGCGGCACCGATCGAGGCGCGGGTACGCGCGGCGGACGGCGGGAACGAAGTGCTCGATCTCACCTGCCCGAGCTGCCCGGACGGCACGACGATCAAGTCGAGGAGCTCCGAGGGAGTCGTCAAGGCGGGGCGGGTTTCGTTGCCGCTCCCTGCCCCGCTGCCGATCGGGGACTCGTCCATGAAGCTTTCTATCGATCGGCCGGGCAACGGTCGCGACGAGTCGGTCACCATTCCGGCGCGCGTGGCCTACCGCATCCGTCCGGACCTCGCCACGCTCGAGGCCGACTCGCCAAGCCTGCAGGTCGTGATCGAAGCAATGCCGGGGGCGAGCGTCATTTTGGATGGCGAGCCGGTGACGCTGCTCGAGGGTCGAGCCGTCAAGACGATCGACGTGCGCAAAGACATCACGGGGGCTGAGCCCGACGGAGCCGCTCAGTTGTCGCGCAAGATAACCTTCTCGGTCACTCCCCCAGGCGGAGATGAAGAGAAGGGCGTGGTTGCGGTGGCCGTGCCGATCCTACCGCTTACGATTGACGCGCCAGGCCGCGCGACCGTGACCGAGAAGCCCAACTTCTACCTATCCGGCCGAACCACACCAGGAGCAGAGATCGTCGTCGCTGGGCGAAGCCTGGGCGTAGCGAGGGATGGCACCTTCGCCCAAACCATGAATGTCTCAAGCGTCGGCTCCACGGAAATTGAGGTCCGGGCAAAGATGGCAGGTCGCGCACCACGCCTGGTCCGAATCTCGGTCGAGCGAGTAGCCGATCTCAAGTCGGCGGTGCGCGCGTTCGAGAAACGAGCGCCAATTACGCTGGCGGAGGCCATCGCGGTACCAACCGAAAGCAAAGGAAAAGCGATCGTGCTGGTCGGGGAAGTGCTCGAAGCGCAGCAGGTTGGCGGCTTGACCAACATGGTACTGCGGCCGACCAAGCCGAGCTGTGGAGATAGCTGCGTCGTGCGCATGGTGCAGGGTCGCACTGACCTCGGCTACTCGCGTGGCTCGCTCGTTCGGGCGTTCGGCTTCATCAATGGCGTGGTGACTCAAGATGGGAAGTCCGTCCCAGACATTGACGTATCGTTCTCGTTCGACGACCGCGAGCTGGACAAACCGAGGCCATGAGCTTCTCCGAGGACAGTCGGAGCGGCCGCTCCAGCGACGACGCAGGCATCGATGATCTCCGACGGTGCCCGCGCTGCGGAGAACGAGCAGCTGTGCTCAGCGATGGCGTCTGCGCGCGCTGCCGCTCTTTGGTGATAGCCAAAACCCTGCCGCACGGCATCACCAACCTCGAGGTCGAGAAGCTGCGCGTTTCGGTTGTGGACGGCGCGATCGATGACGCGCATCACCGCGTTGATCCGCTGATCGGGCTGGTCGTCGCGGAGCGCTACCGCATTGTCGAGCCCCTTGGCCGCGGCGGGATGGGAGTCGTCTACAAAGTCGAGCATGTTCGAATCGGAAAGCTGCTCGCGATGAAGCTGCTTGCCGGTGAGCTATCGCGCAATCAGGAGGTTGTGCGGCGCTTCAAGACCGAGGCGCTTACGGCCTCGAGGTTGTCATCGCCCAATACGGTGCAAGTGTTTGACTACGGGGTATCGGACGGCTTGACCTACCTCGTCATGGAGCTCGTTGCCGGGGACGACTTAGGCCGCGTGTTGCGCCACGCCGTAACGCTGCCGGCCAACCGTATGGGGGCGCTCGCAATCCAGATCGGTAACTCTCTAGCCGAGGCGCATACCAAGGGCATCGTCCACCGAGACATCAAGCCCGAAAACGTCATGCTGGTCAAAACGCGGGACAACTCCGAGCTAGCCAAGGTGCTGGACTTTGGGTTGGCCAAGCTACGTGAAGGCTCTGAGCTCTCCGAACTCACGAGTCAGGGAGCAATCGTCGGAACTCCCTACTTCATGTCCCCGGAGCAGATTCGCGGAGAGGCCGTTGACGCTCGCAGCGACATCTACTCGCTGGGCGCGCTCATGTATCGCGCGCTCACTGGCCTCTACCCGTTCAATGGCCCGACGCCGATGAGCGTCTTCGCCAAG
This sequence comes from Polyangiaceae bacterium, assembly GCA_044376115.1. Classification (GTDB taxonomy): domain Bacteria; phylum Myxococcota_A; class Polyangia; order Polyangiales; family Polyangiaceae; genus Xiheicaenibacterium. The sequence continues at coordinate 75,896 of JBILLK010000018.1, forward strand.
CATCTGACCGAGGAAGTAACGCCGCCACACCTCATCAACCCAGCCATCTCACTGGGAATGAGCAAGATCGTGGAAAGGACGTTAGCCAAAGAGCCGGGGGACCGGTACCAGCGGGTTGATGATTTGCAATCAGCGCTGGTGGCTGAGCTCGCGGATCTGGGTGCTTCGAACGCAGAGGCGCTGCTCGACTCAGGCGCCATTCGCAATCTGGAAAAGCCGGTCACGGCACAAGCTGCGATCGAAGCGATTGCAACTCGCGATGAAGTCGAGAGCTATGAACGCAGCCTCAAGCGCACTCGGGTTGGCGCGTGGTTTACGGTAATTGCATTGCTCTTGGGTGGGTTGGCCTTCGGGGCGCACAGACTCCTGACCGATCGCGAACAACGATTCGAGGGGGATGAGTCGGAGCCGAACAACGAGGTCGCGCAAGCGAACGACATTCCGTTTGGGACGCCCGTGCGTGCCCAGCTCGGCAAGCGGGTCTCCGCCACCGAAAGCGACATCGACTTCTTCAACGTCGTTGTCCCGGAAGCAGATGTACCGGCATCGCTGTTGATGCGCTCATTGCCCAACATCCCGTTATGCGTGCAGGTCTTCCAAAAGGGCCTGACCACACCCAACGCCCAATATTGTGCGGGCCGGTCGAATTTGGACCTCGAGATACCTGCCTTGCGGCTCGCCGCTGGAGCCTACGTCCTCGCGGTCATTCAAGACTTGGACGGCTACGGGGAATCACGAGCGCCCGTGCACGAAAACGTTTCCGACTACTATTCGATCGTACTCGGACCGGGCGTTGAAACAGAGGGCTTCGAGGTCGAGCCCAACGACGACGCCGCTCATTCAACGATGGTCGCAATCGGGCAAACGATTCGCGGGACACTGGGCTGGGTCAACGACCAAGACATCGTCTGTGCCGACGTCCAAGCCAACGCTCGCTTCCGCTTTCGCATCGACGATGACGCGCGGGATGCTGGCACCGTGTTGGCCGTCTCCGTCCTTCGAGGTGGAGAGGAAGGAGCGGCAATAAGGGTTCATGCAGACCGACAACGCAAGGCCACCCCGTCCGACGTTCCAAGCCCTTACAGCGGAATCACCTTTCAAGGGCTCACGGCCTCGTGCCTGAAGCTTCGGGTCGTCCCTTCTGCCAACGCGCCGCTCGCCCCACCAACGGCTGGCTCCGCTAGCGCAGCCGTAGCGCCGAGCGGACCACCGCTCGTTCCACGTGGTAGCAAGGCCCAATACCGCATTAGCGTGGAACCAGTACCTTGAAGACGCGGCTAGGACACTGGGCGATAGTGCTGCTTCTCGGAACCAGCTTATCGGCTGTCGAAGCTGAGACGCTCGACCCTGCGTTCCCCGAGCCGCTCGCGCTTGGCGAACCGGGGGGGCTGCTTCCGTCTGAGCGGATCAACCGCGAAAGAACCAACCGTTCGAACTTCACGCTGCCATCCGCGCTCGACGAGATCGGACGCACTCAGGTAGGTGCGTTCGTCTTGCCACCAACGATCGATGAGGAGGGCCAAGCGCTGATCAGTACCCTCTCGTCGGAGGTCGTCACGCTCCCTCTAGGCTGCATCGGCGATACCACTGCCGGCTGTGCGAACCGCCAACCCGAGCGGCGCCGCATCGGCAGCTCGCCGGCAACAGTGCCGATGATCCGACTCTCGAGCGGCAAGACAGCACTGCTCGTTGGCTCGCCGGCGCTCGTCATCCTCGCGCCCGACGGCACACTCGAGACGACGGTCGCGTTGCCACGCGGAGCCTTTCCGACTGGACCCAGTCACACCGATGCGAGCGTTGCCTTGGTCGCCACGCTCGACGGCGGGCTTTTGCTAACCGCCCAGCGGCTGCTCCTCGTCATCGATTCGGACGGTCGCATCCTGACCAAGACGACGCTCCCGGATCGCCTGGCCTCCCCCGTAATGCCATTTAGCGATGGCTTCGTTGGGGTCCTGGAATCCGGCTTCGTGGTGACGATCCGGCCCCCACTGGCCCCAGAAGTATTGGGCACGGTTGGGACGATCGTGCCGCGCTCTGCCATCCTGATCGATCAACAAACGTTGCTGGTGACCACCCCCACGCAGCGGGCAGTCACCTTCAATCTTGTCGCACGCAAAGCCTCTACTTCGGTCGCGGATCTTCAGACTCCACTGCACTCAGCACCATCGTTCGCGGCGGACGGCTCGGTTTGGGTGGTTGGGCTCGATGGCATGGTGCTGGGGCTCTCGAAAGAGGGGCAACGCAACGTCGCCGTTCCTCCGGAGAAGGGGCTCCCAGCGAATCGTGGCCCCGAAGAGCTGTTTGGCGCAGGGAACCTCTCGCCGCTCCTGGACCGAGAGGGGACGGTTGCCTTTGCCCGACCGGGCGGGCGGCTCGGACTCATTCAGGGTGGCAAGCTCAGCGCAACCACCGACCGAGCCTGCAGCGTTCCCGTGTTCCTAACGTTGATAGCGGACAACGACCTTTTGGTCGGTTGTCGGGACGGCACCTTGATCCGCTTCGGCGAGCCGAAGCGGCCAGCCGTCCAACCTTAACTACGAGATTTCACCGTTCTTCGCCTTGGCGATCCAAACGACGATCTCGCGTTCAATCACCTCGAGAGCCATTGAGCGAAAGGGTCGCAGGAGAAACGGCACGTCGAGATCGAGGGTGATGTCCTTATCGAGCACCTCCACCTTGCCCTCGAGGCTGACCCCTTTCACGCGGAAGCTGACGTTGGCGCTGAAGTCCCCAGTCCAGACCGTCTTCGGGTTGTACTCGGTGTACTTTGCTGCGTAGGCCTCAAACGCAGCGGCAGTAACCTTCTTGGCGAGATCTCGTCCGAGACCATGCGTCACTCGATGCTCCATGAATCACCTCGTTGTAGCGCGGCAGCGTACTCAATGAAGCCTGCCGAAGTCGAAGGTTCGCGCCTCCTCCTTTGAAGAAACTGGGCCATATTGGAACTCTCGGGGCAGATTGCGCGCGATGAGAGCGACCCGGTACTTTGGTGCAGTTAGTGCGCTGTTCTTGGCGATTTCCTGTGGCGGAAGCGCAGCCCCAACCACTTCACAGGCGAACGTCGTCGAGGCGCAGGTTGCTCCCACTTCGGAATCGACGGACCGCGAAGCGACCGAAACCGAGGTGGCAAAGGTTGTTGCGCAAGAAGAGAAGCAAGCCAAAGAGCCGGATGGCCCGCGCATCGGCGCGCTAGGCCCGCACACCTGGATCTGGAAGAAGCCCGAGCGCAAGGGACTGGCCATCGGCAAGATGCGGATCGGGACCACAGTAAAGCTCAAGTCCACCCAGCCGCTCGATGGCCCCGGCTGCCGCGGCAAGTGGTACTCGATTGAGCCGCGCGGCTACGTTTGTGACGACGATACGGCCACGCTCGACCTGGACGATCCCAACTTCAAAGCCCTGGCTGACTCGGCGCCGGACAATGGAGTCTGGCCTTATCGCTACGCCCACTCCAACGGCACTCCAATGTACAGCCGGGTGCCGTCAAAAGAAGAATGGGAGAAGGCCGAACGCGAATATGGGCCGGTCAACACCTGGAAGCCGCTCGGAGCCTGGGCCATCGGCCACGAGGAGAACATCGTTGATGAGCCGATCAAGGCGACAGACGAGCGTCCGTACTTCATTGACGAGCAGGGCAAGCGCACGGCGCCGGGACGCAACTACAACACCAAGCTGTTGGTTTGGAAGCGCATGCCGGCCGGCTCGATGTTGGCCTATTCGAGAGCCTTTGAGATGCACGGTCGCGTTTGGCTGCTGACGCCTGACACAATGATCGTTCCGGCGGATCGCGTGAGCGATATGAAGCGGTCAGAGTTTGAGGCTGTGCACTTCGATAAGACCGAAATGCGGCTTCCCTTTGCCTGGAATCGCTCCAAAAAGCCGATCTCGCTCTACCGCAAAGACGAGGCCGGGAACTTTGTCGCAACGGCAGCAACGCTAGCGCCCAAGTCACCGATCGAGATCACCGATACCGAAGTAAAAAAAGACGGCTTTCTCTACTTCGAGCTACGGCACGAGCCTGGCGTCTACGTCGGCCGTAGCGACGCTCCCGAGAAGCAGCTGGACGGTGACGTCACCATCACGCGGCAAGCAACCAAGGTCCCCAACGGGATCGCGGAGGGAGAAAAGTGGATCCAAGTTCGCGTCGTCCCAGGAACTTTGACCGCTTATGATGGGTTGACGCCGGTGATGACCACCCTGTTCTCACCGGGCAAAGGGGGCCCGCCCCTCCCAAGCTACAAGTTCCCCGAGGACCACTCAAAGTATGCAACGACCGCCTTGGGCCACTTCCCCATCGAGTGGAAAGAGCGCGTTGCCACCATGTCGAACGAAAAGGGGGAGCCCAAGGTGTTGTGGTTTACCGACGTACCGCACCAGCAATACCTCAAGGCGCCGCTGGCGATGCACGTCACCTACTGGCATGAGGACTTTGGTAAGCGCAAGAGCGCTGAGTGCCTGAATGTCTCGCCGCGCGACGGAGAGTGGCTCTTCAATTGGACCGATCCCGTCCTGCCCGACGGCTGGAACGCCATCGGTGCGGGGCAAGGCAACGGTAAGAGCACCCCGATCTCAGTTACTGCAAACTGAAGCACGGCGCGCCTGACGGCGCCGCCGGCGACGGAGCGCGACCGCGACGAACAAGAGGGAAAGGGCGCCGGCCTTCTTGTTCGGTTGGTCATACCTGCATTGGCAACCGCCGCTGCCACCATCGTCGCCCCCCGTCGTGGAACCGCTGGATGAGCTGTTGGTTGAGCTGCCCACGGGAGCACAGGTATCGGTCTGCAGGATCTGTTTCTGAGCAGCCCACGGCGCCGGACATGCGGACTGAATCGAGGAGTCGTCCGCACAATTGGGGTCGGGCCCCTCGAGACATGGGAGGTGATGGATCGCTTCGATCGTCGTCCCTCCGTCCTGGCTCTTGCCGATCGTGAATTCGGCGGCGGCTTCACGCCCGCAAACGAACAATGCGTCGTTGGTCCAGGTCAAACAACGAACCCCGACCTCGTTCACCTGGGCAAACGCGAAGTCACTGGTATTGGCGCCCCAAATACCGTCCTCATCGCCGCCGACGCGAAGCTCGCTCCCGTCAGGAGAGAGCGCGAATCCGAGGAGCTTGCCCTTGCCAGTAAAGACCTCCTGCCAGCTATCCCCATAGTCTTTGGTCACCAGCAAGCGACCCGCTAGTGAGGCGAGCCTCAGGTACGCAGTGCCAGGGGACGCAGGATCGATCGCCGCAAGGTAGGGACCAGAATCATTGAGGCTGTTGGGTATGGGCTTGATCGTCCAGGTCTCTCCGCCGTCCAGGGAAAGCGCCAATTTGCCGACGTACTCACTGCTGGAAACAACTTCAAAGCCACTTACGTACAGCACTGAAGCATCCGAAGGCGCCGCATCGAGGGTCAGCCCGAGAAAGTTGGTTGGGAGTGATTGGCCCTGCTTAGACCAACTGAGCCCACCGTCCGACGTCGAGAAAACCCGTGTCTCGAACATGCTCCCGCCAAGCCCGTTGGAATGAATGACAATCGCGCTATCGGTTGCACTCTTGAGCGCGGAAACATCAACCACGTACTTATCGGCCAGCTCGCCAGGAACCAGGGCGTAGTCGCACTTGTCCGGAGTCGAGATCACGAGACCGTCAAACACCCCGGCCAACAAAACGCCGTTGCCCATGAGCGCAATCGGGGGATCGAGGATTCCACCGTAAAACGCGGCTTCCTCGCAGGTCCACTGCCACGAGGTGCCGCCGTCGAGCGAATGGATGAACCCGTACGTCGTCTGCACTGCAATATCGTTCGGGTTCTCGGGATTGACGACCAACTGCTGGGCATCGGGAAAGCGCCCGTTTGCGTGAGCTTCGAGGGGAGCCAACGTTGCAATGAGAGTCACCAAACCGATTCGGACGATCTTCATGGCAGCCGCAGGAAGGTTAGCAAGTCAGCCAGGTCTTCATCGCTCAGGACGTTGAGGGAGAACGGCGGCATGGTGCCACCGTACCCGAGAAACCCGCCGTGGCGTGTCTTCTCCACAAACACGAGTCGACGATCTTCATCCGAGTACTCAGGTTCTGGATGGGCAGCCAGCGTGTCCTGAGGCAGACGGTCCGCTGAAGGGACAATCGCACCGAGGCCACTGCTCGGAGCCCCGTGACAAGAACGACACGCAGCGTCGAACACCTTGGAGCCACGAGCGGCGTCGCCAGGTTTTGGATCTTTCACCTCGCCAAGCTCGAACGGCTGTGGCGCCGCGCCCTCCTCGTCCTGCGAGATCGACTCGAGGAACGCATAGGTTGCCACGGCTTCATCCTCGTCTCCGGTCCAATAGACATTGGCCGCCATGAAGTAATAACGGCAGTGATTGATGCTGCGCAGCAGATCAATCTCGGCTCCGCCCCAGTAAGAGGGGCGCTTGGTGACGCCCTTGAGCGAGCCACCCGAGAGAAAGCTGGTCTCTAACGTCGTCGAATGGCAATCGGTACACGAGACTCGGTTGGAAGCAGCATCGGAAAGCGCTGGGTCTGAGAAAAGCTTCTCGCCATACTCTGCGGCTGACAGCGTAACGACGACAGGCTCAGGATCACACCCAGAGACGAGAGCGAACAGCGCCAGGTAGAGGTACCTCATCGGCTGCTCCCAATCATCGGCACGATTGCATCGGGGTACAAACCGACCTCTACGTTGCCCACCGTTTCCAGCTCCGACGAAAGACGCAAGACTCGCCCATTACTTTTCTTGTCGCCTTCGCAAACCACCAGGAAGCCCGCCTGCTCCGGGACCACGATATGTGGGAACGGACACTCGTCGTTCAAGAACGCTCGCTCCTGCCCAGGAGTTTCACCAACCAAATCCACGATGCGCAAGGAGTCAGGTTGCTGCGTCACAATCGCAATCGCGCTTCCATCCTCAGAGAATGCATTGAAGAACGGCGCCGCGTTGGTGAAGATCGTCTTGTCCGAGTCCAGCAGGCCAGTGGCGGTGGCTAGGAACCGCACATCCTTACTGACCGTGTTGGAAACGGCCATCCATGCACCATCGGGAGAAACGCGAAGCGCGTAAGGTCCGTAGTTGGGCGCGCCAAATTGTCCCGCCCCGTCCCCTAGCGTCAGCAGCTTGGGCACCGGGCTAGCCTCCCGCAAATCGATCGTCGCTACAGCGTCTTCACCGTAACAAGCAACGTAGAGCAGCCCGTCCAGATCGAACTCGAGGCCATGAGGAGCTACACAGGTAGTGATGAATTGGGGCTTCGCCCCCTCCTCGCCGAGCGTCTCCGCGTCAATCACTGCAACCCGTGCCCGGGCTTTGCTTAGGTCTGTCGGGTTCTTGAGCGCTCTTTGCAAATCAAAGTGAGAGACGACCACCTGCTTCTTGTCTGGTGAGAGCACAATATCGCCAGGGTTGGGATCGATGCGGACCTGGCCTACGACCGTTAGGTCCGACAAGCGAAGCTTCTGCACGTAACCGTAAACAGCGCTGGAGCCGTGCGTGTTGTGTGGTCCGGGGGCGGCATCAGAAGCTGGATAGCTGAGCGCGATGAACGCATACCCTGCCGCCTCGTCGATTGCGATGTGGTGAGGGCCGTCAATGTCGACCGGGTTCCGACCAACCGGCCGCCGCTCGGTGACCGTCATCGCTTCGAGATCAATAACATCGACCGTGTCGCCCAGACTGTTGGTTACGAATGCGGCGCGGGCGGGATAGTCAATCGTCGGAGGCGGATTGGGAAATGCCACGCCTTCGTACGGCTCGACATCGTAGGACGTCGGAGCATCCGAGCAGCCAACAGATCCGAGCAGGAGGCTGCTCATCGCGACCGGAATGAACTTTTTTAGCGGGGCCATGAAATGTCGGAAACCCAATGAGTTTGCGCTGGGAAGTGTGGCTACATCCTACGCCATGAAGACGCTTCGAGCACGGCCCGTTGACTGACGGGGCTTGCAAGGTCCCCAGCGGTCAGCTAACCCCCCATCCGCCTCGAATGACATCTGGACGCGCTCTCATCATCGTTGAGTCCCCGGCAAAGGCTAAAACCATCGCTGGTTTTCTCGGCAAGGACTACGTTGTCGAGTCGTCGATAGGCCACATTCGGGATTTGCCACGCAATGCCAGCGACATCCCGGCTGCCCACAAGAAGGCGAGTTGGGCGCGGCTCGGGGTGGATGTCGACAATGGGTTCAAGCCCTACTACGTCATTTCCCCTGACAAAAAGCTGCATATCCAGAAGCTCAAGGACCTGCTGGCCAAAGCGGACGAGCTTTATCTAGCAACCGACGAGGACCGCGAGGGGGAGAGCATTGCCTGGCATCTATTGGAGGTTCTCAAACCCAAAGTGCCAGTCAAGCGGATGGTCTTTCACGAGATCACCAAGCCGGCGATCAAGAAAGCCATTGAGAACCCGCGCGACGTCGATCGCCGACTAGTAGATGCGCAGGAAGCCCGGCGCATTCTGGACCGACTGTACGGGTATGAGGTGTCGGCGGTCCTGTGGAAGAAGGTGATGCCAAAGCTGTCGGCCGGGCGCGTTCAGAGCGTCGCCACCCGCATCATCGTGGACCGCGAGAAGCAGCGCATGAAGTTCGTCCGAGCTTCCTATTGGGATCTCGACGCCAAACTCAAAGCAGCTGATGGCGAATTCAACGCCGCTGTGATCTCCAAAGACGGTCAGCGGATCGCGACGAGCAAGGACTTCGATGACCGCGGCCAACTGACAAGGCCAGGCGCCTTGCTGATGGATGAAAAGGCAGCCCGTGCCCTCGCCCAGGACTTGGATCTGGCGGCGCTCTCCGTGCTCGGTGTTGAGCGCAAACCCAACAAGCGCAGCCCCGCCCCGCCCTTCATGACCAGCTCGCTGCAACAAGAGGCGAGCCGCAAGCTGCGCATGAGCGCCAAACAAGCCATGACCTGCGCCCAGAGGCTCTACGAGGGCGGCTACATCACGTACATGCGTACCGATTCGACGCAGCTATCTGCATCGGCGCTGTCCAGCGCGCGCTCGCATATCAAAGAGATGTACGGAGCTGAGTACCTCCCGGCTGAGCCGCGTATCTACGCCAAGAAGGTGAAGAACGCACAGGAGGCCCACGAAGCCATTCGCCCCGCCGGAGACAGTTTCCGCCACCCGGAGGAGGTCGCTAAAGAGGTCGGGGGGCCCGAAGCCAAGCTCTATGAGCTTGTTTGGATGCGCACCATCGCCTCGCAAATGAAGGATTCCATCGGCGAGAGCGTAACCGCGCGGATCGGTGGTAAGACCAAATCCGGCGTGCCGGTAGAACTCACCGCTAGCGGGCACTCCATCGTATTTCCAGGCTTCCTTCGTGCCTACGTTGAAGGCAGCGATGATCCTTCGGCTGAGCTCGAGGGCCGTGAAAAGCACCTGCCGAGACTGACTGAGGGTGAAAAGCTTCCCGTCATTGAGGTGTTGCCCAAGGGGCATGAGACGCAGCCTCCTGCCCGTTTCACGGAAGCCAGCTTGGTTCAGAAGCTCGAGGAGCTTGGGGTTGGGCGGCCGTCTACGTATGCCAGCATCATCTCCACCATCATGGATCGTGAGTACGTTTGGAAGAAGGGCTCTGCCCTAATTCCCCACTTCAAAGCGTTTGCCGTCATTCAGCTGCTGGAAACGCACTTTGACACGCTGGTTGATTACACGTTCACCGCTCGCATGGAGGACGAACTGGACGAGATCGCCCAGGGGCGTGAGGACTCGGCCCCGTGGCTTGCACGTTTTTACTTTGGTGATGCGGCCAGCGCGCCGAAGGCGCCGAAGCCGGGAGAAAAGCCCGTCGAGCGTAGCGCGATCCAGGCGATGGGCCTGAAGAGCGCAGTAGAGGATCGGCTCGAGTCGATTGACGCACGCGCCATCAACTCGATCGCTCTCGGCACGGACGTCGACGGCCAGGACATCGTTATCCGAGTCGGCAAGTTTGGCCCCTATCTGACGCGCGGCGAAGGCAAGGCCAGCATCCCGGATGATCTTCCGCCAGACGAGTTGACGGTCGAGAAGGCGCATGAGCTGCTTGAAGCACCGAGTGGTGGCAGACTCGTAGGGACTGACCCTTCGACTGGCCTACCCATCTTCGTAAAAGGTGGTCGCTTTGGGACCTTCTTCCAACTTGGCGAGGTCGCCAAAGACGCTCCCAAGGATGCCGAGAAGCCCAAGACCGCGTCGCTATTGCCCAGCATGGACGCGGCGACTGTCACTGTTGAGGACGCGCTGCGAATGTTGTCGCTACCTCGCATCGTCGGAGCGGACCCGCAGACGGGGGATGAGGTATCGGCGCAAATTGGCCGTTACGGTGCATACATCAAACGCGGTAAGGACAGCCGCAGCTTGGCTCGCCAGGAAGATGTATTCCACATCACCCTCAGCGGCGCCTTGGAGCTCTTGGCGCAGCCCAAGACCCGCGGAGCCCAACGCGCACCGCAGCCTCCATTGAAAGAGTTCCCCGAGGACGCTGTTTCCAAGCAGCCCATCAAGGTATTGCAGGGCCGCTTTGGTCTCTATGTAACGGACGGAGAAACCAACGCCTCACTGCGAACGGATGACTCGTTGGAAACGCTGACCCACGAGCGTGCGCAAGAGCTCCTTCAACTGCGTCGCGACCGTGGAGACACTCCCAAGCCGGGCAAGGGACGCCGAGCCAAAGCGCCGGTCAAGCGGGCGAAGGTTGCGGCGGCTACGAAGGCCAAGGCCACGGCTGACAAGCCGGTAGCGGCCAATCCCGCAGCGAAGAAGGCGGTCGCCAAGAAGGCTGCGCCGAAGGCCAAGGCAGCCAAGGCCAAGGCAGCCAAGGCCAAGAAGTAGCTCGGGCTTCGAGCCTCCGGCCGCCACTTCAGTGGAATAAACATCACCGCGATCAAAGTGCTTGAGGATCAGCGGGGAGTCAGGTACACAGCGGTCCCCTCGTCCTTTGAGGATGAGTGCCACCTTAGCTCAGCGGTAGAGCAACGGTTTCGTAAACCGTAGGTCTCGAGTTCAATCCTCGAAGGTGGCTCCAATTGAGGCAGGCTGACGGTTGGTCCCGGGCTGCCTAGCAACACGGCCCTGGCAGCCAGCGCGGCTCTGAGCAACAGACCGTGGCTGCATACGGTCACGCAACTGAGTTTGCGGCGCCTGCGCCAGCTGCATTGGGCGTAGATAAGAACCCAGACGTGGCGCCGATTGGCCGCCCCAAAAGTTTACTCGCTTGTGGGCAGACGGAGTTCCATTGGGGCAGAGCGGAGCCGCCAATGAATCGACGGCGGTGACTCCCCCGCGCGACCAAGAGGGTCAGGCGCGACCAATGGTATTGGCCTGAAATGGCAAACCCCCGCGAGTTAGGACTTCGCGGGGGTTCCAAGCGGAGAAGGGTTGAACGACTACTTGCCAGTGAGGTGGAGCGTGGTGTTGCGACGCTCGCCCTTGGTGCCGAGCTGCTTGGTCTCCAATGCACGCTTGAGCGTGCCGAGCCATTCGCTCTTCTCCATACGGAGTTCCTTGCGGGCAAGCTCCGAGGTGATGCCGGGCTTGGAACGAACAACCGAAACCAAGCGACCCACGTCGCGATCAAGGTCAGCGATTGAGCGGCGGATGCGCTTTGCTTTGGGCGCGCCGGGGGCGGCCTTCTTAGCGGGAGCTGCCTTAGCAGCCGGAGCGGCCTTAGCAGCAGCCTTCGCAGGAGCTTTCTTGGCAGCGGCAGCGGCAGCAGGCTTGGCTTTGGCAGCTGCGGCAGCGACGGGCTTCGACTCGCCGAGAGCCGCGCGGACGGCGGTGAGTGCCTCTTCGCGGATAGCGGTTTCGAGCTTGGAAACAAATTCCTCTACGAGGACCTGAATCTTTAGGTTCGACATGTTCCGCCTCATCTAGCCGGTATCGCGCTAACTTCCAAGCGGAACTAGTCGTATATCTCAATAAACTTTCCATCGAGCAGCGCGGCTCTGCCACTCAGGTTCCACCTTCGGTGGAATCTACGCGGCTTTGGCAGCTCATTGGACAGGACGCGCAAAGCCGGTTCGCAGCGTTGGCTGTGTTGGTGTGAGTGCCGTCGACCTTGCGATTAAACTAGGACGAGTCCCCCACGACTCGTCCCAGGCCAGATGGCTTAGTGGGACGTCGGCGGCAATGTATGTAACACAGCCGTCAACGCAGCGGTCATTGACACTCGGACAGATAGTCCGCGCAGCAGTCACCGTAAAAGCTGCACGAGTCATCGCAGTAGCAACTCCCGTCGAGGGATGCGCCATCGCATGCATCAAAACAGCTAGCGGAGCTGGGCTCGGGAGCTTGGCCGGCCTTGCACGCACCCATACAAACCGCGGGGCAAACCATTCCTGGGGCGCAGGGGCTCAAACACTCTGATAGGTCGCAGTATGCATTCTCGCCGCATTCAGCGTCGGCATGGCAGAGCGTCGCCTCCGGCTGCACGCGGTCGAAGATCTGAGTCACACTAAAAGTCTTCTTGGCCCCTTTGGTCTTTAGGCTCCCCGCAACGACGAGTCCGTTTTTGAGGGCTTGTTCGAGCGCCATCGCATTGGCGTCGTCGGTCAAAGCTAGCGGAGCGAGGTTCAAATCAGTGACCTGTTTCACTACCGTACTGTTGAACTTACGCGCGAGGAGATTGGGGCACGGCGCCTGAATGCAGGTAATTCCAGAAGACTCGACTCTGTGAATCGTGCCCTCGACTGGAGCACCGGAGCGATTGGTAAAACCCTTGGTCGCCACCAACCGGCCTATCTCCGGGAACTGCTCACTCAGGGGCTGAATGTGCCCCGAGAGCAGGACCGATCCGGAAGCAGCCACCTCACGTAGAGACCCCGCTTGCGCCTCGGACAACTCCAAAGCCGCCAGGTCAAGGTCGGATACGTAGCACTCAGTCTGCTTGGAGCCATCCAAACAGGTGGTCTTGGTCTTGTTGACCGCCTTGATGAAGTATCCGCTGCACATTGGGTAGGCACACTTGCGGAAGTCCCTACCCGAGACGACGTAGAGCGTCTCAGCCTCGAGGGCACGCGTCTGCTCCTGCCCTCCAACCTCCTCAATGACTGGTAATGACGTCTCGGGACTACACGCCAAGAGCACCGTCGCCAAACAAGCGGGGAGAAGCTTTGTGAACAGCATGGGGCCTCTGTAGTCGCTTCTCCTACAGCGTCAACACGGAATCGCCAATCAAGGTGGCTGCGTTGCTATTCGGACGCAGTACGACAAGGACCGCGCGGGTTTTCAAGCCGACCTCGACTCATTAGCGTACTGGTCAGATATGGTGCCCCTCTATCCACTCCGCTTCGAACCCATCTTCAAGCAGCAACCGTGGGGTGGAACTGAGCTGTTGCCGCTATTGAACCGAGCCTCGGATGGAGTTGCAACGGGCGAGGCCTGGCTGCTCTCGGACGTCGACGGCAATGAGAGCTGCGTACAAAACGGCCCGCTGCGTGGGACGTCGCTACGTCAAATCGCGACACAACGACGAGCCGAGCTACTTGGGTCGACAAACCTTTCGCAAGGTCGCTTCCCAATCCTGCTCAAACTCATTGACGCGAAGAAGGAGCTTTCGGTGCAGGTTCATCCCAATGACGCACAAGCCGAAGCGAAAGCCCACGGACAACTCGGCAAAACCGAGGCGTGGGTAGTCTTAGCCGCCAATCCCAATAGCAGCCTCCTCTACGTCGGATTGAAGCCCGGTGTTGACCGGCCAGCGCTAGAAGCGGGCATTGCCAATGGAACAGCCGCAGATTTACTCCATAGCTTTAAACCCCAAGTTGGTGATTGCGTACTACTCAACGCAGGCACCGTTCACGCCATTGGCAGAGATCTCTTGCTCTTCGAGATTCAGCAGACGAGCGATCTAACGTACCGCCTCTACGACTGGGGCCGGTTGGACGACAAAGGTCAGTCTCGACCACTTCACATCGAAGACGGTCTTGAGTGCACGGACTTTGGACGGGGCCCGGTCGCGCCGTTGCGAGTTGATTCACGCGCTGCCAAAGAACCGCTGATCGACTGCAAGTACTTCTCCTTGGGCCGCCAAACGGTACTCGACATAGAGCGGTTGGGCTGCGACGAGCGATGCTCCGTCTACGTATGTATCGAGGGGGAAGGAAGGCTGGAGGGCGAGCGCTTCGCTAAGGGAGACGTCGTGCTACTTCCTGCTTCGGCGAGTCACGCCACGCTAGAGGCTTCGAAGCCTTTACAACTGCTTTATTGCGAGCCGCGCTGACCCGGACCGAATCAACGAGCACGGCACATCAAGTTACTCGCCCGTCGTCAGCTTGTCACATTGAGCGAGGAAAACGCGCTCAGCAATGCTGGACCAGTGGCACAGCGACAGACCAGACCGTTTGCGGCAGAAGCGGCTGGGCTTGGGCTTGATTGTAGGATTCGCAGGGCTCGCCTCTGTGGTCTACGGCGCCAGTCTTGTAGAGGCCGCGCCACCCGCCACTGAGGAACCGGAGAAAGAAGTCGAGGTTGCACTGGTTGAGACGCCTGAAGAGCCAAAGGACGAACCTCCACCTCCGGCTCCCGAGCCAGTCGAGCCAGCTCCCGCCCTTACTCCAGCGAAGGCTGCGCCTGCGCCAGGCCCTGCACCCGAGCCTGCGCCTGACCCCTCCGCGGCCGATAGCGATCCTTTCGCAGCAGCTGATCCTCCGCCGAATAGCAAGCCCGGAGGAACGGGCAACGGAGCAGGCAATGGGACTGGAACCGGCACAGGGACCACACTCGTACCGCCTCCGCCGCCTCCACCTCCACCTCCGCCACCAGCGCCTCCGCCTCCACCCAATCCAGCAGATTATTCGCCGCCAAAGTGCAAACAGCGCGGCATAGATGCAGCGCAAGCCAAGGCAATCGGCGTCGAAGGAAGAGTCGTAGTCAAATATACGGTTACCGCCTCCGGGGCCGTGGTCAATGTCCGCGCTGAGAGTGGCCCCACGGAGCTGCGCGCGCTGGCGGTCGCGGCTGTTTCGAGCTGGACCTGCGAACCCGCACGTATGAAGTCGGATGGCTCGGCGCTGCAGGTCACCAAGAACGTTCCGCTAACGGTTCGACTAAAGACTGATTGACCAGGAGGCAATTGTGACATTCGATCTTTCACACATCTGGGCGTCGATGAGCTTCGCCAACAAGGCGATCACCATCTTCATCGCGATGATGGGCCTCTTGTGCGCGGCGGTCACCTTCGAGCGCATCGTGGCGCTGTCTAAGAGCGCGCGTGTATCGCGGGAGTTCGCCGAGAAGGTTCACCCCCTCTTATCTAATTGGGACAGCGCCAAGATTATCGAGCTCGCGCGCGAGCATCAGGCATCCTCGCTCGCCCGGCTGTTTGAGGCGCTGGTACTCAAATACGACGATGTAGCCGGTCGCTCCGGCGGCGGGATGCACCCCATCGATATGGTGCGCAATGAATCGGGTCGGAAACTGGAGGTACTCGCTGCAGACCTCAAACGAGGCATGCCCATCCTCGCGACCATTGGGTCGATTACGCCCTTCGTCGGCTTGCTCGGAACTGTCATCGGTATCATTGCAGCGTTTCAAGCGATTGGAGCCGCGGGCGCAGGCGGTATCGGAACCGTATCTGCTGGTATCGCCGAGGCCTTGATCGAGACCGCCTTCGGCTTGGCAGTGGCCATCCCCGCCGTTATCGCCTTCAACTACCTCACCTCGCGCATCGCCACGGTGGAGGCAGCCTTGAGCCGCTCCGCCGGTCAGCTCATCGACGAAATGGAGTACCGCCATGTTCCGACGCAAGAACGCATCAGCGACGTACAAGCCCGCGCCGCCGCTTGAGCCGGAAATCAACGTCACCCCGCTGGTGGACGTGGTGCTCGTACTGTTGATTATCTTCATGGTCATTGCGCCCAATCTGCAGGAGGGCACACCGGTGTTGCTGCCCGAGGTGCAAGCGACCGACGACAAGGCCAAAACCGAGGGGACGGAGGTCGTGCTCGCAGCCGACGGAACCCTCTATCTGGACGATACGGCGCTAGAGCGCGATCAACTCATGGCCGCTCTCCAAGTCTTACTAAAGGAGCAACCTGACAAGCCCCTCGTCGTCAAAGCCGATGCGACCCTGCCCTACGGCGATGTGCGGAACGTCTTCGCCTCGGTTCAGCGGCTTGGGTTTCGCAACGTTAGTATGAAAGTAGCAGCTCGTAAGCCGGAGGCGACCTGAACCATGGGAATGGCGGCCCCCTCTCCCAAAGGCTCAGGACCCAAGCCTGGTATCAACATTACGCCGTTGGTCGATGTGGCCTTGGTGGTGCTGATCATCTTTATGGTGGTCGCGCCGATGTTGACCAAGACCTTCACGTTATCTCTCCCGCCAGAAAGCTCAGACGCCCCGCCTCCAAAGCAGAAACAAGAACCGCTGGTCATGACGATCGACCAGAACGGCGCGATCCGACTCGGCAACCGCTCGGTGGCTCGTGAAGAGCTAAGCGAGGTGTTGCCGCAGATTCTCGCCGCGACAGGCGTCAAGGTATTGAACGTTGCTGCAGATGATCGCGTGGCCTACGGCGAAGTAATCGAGATACTGGATCTGTCGCGCGCCGCCGGGGCCAAGTCAATCGCGGTCATCACCAAGAAACTCGACAAACCCTAAGGACGCCCATGTTGCGCCATCCCATCGCGATGTTCGCTGTCGGACTCGCGGGTCTTCCTGCGCTCGCTTTCGCCCAAGAACCAAGCCCGCCGGAGGTGGTCTCCGAGGAAACAGAGGTACCTGCAGAAGAGGTACCTGCAGAAGAGGTGCCTGCAGAGGAGGAAGCTCCGTCGCTGAATCTCAACGCGCCGCCGGCCAAAGGCAAAGGAGCGATCGTCGGCGTCGTTACCCAGTCCGAAGATGGCGAGCCCGCGATGGATACCTTCGTTGGGATCGTTGGCACGCAAACGGCAGTGCTAACCGACATTGATGGTAGCTATCGCCTAGAGCTACCGCCTGGCACTTATACCGTGCAGTTCGTAGCGGAGCTGCGCAAGCCACTGCGAACTGCGAAGCTGACCGTGCAAAAGGGTCGGCTCACGCGGATGGACGCCGTCGTCGTGCTCGAGCAGGCGGAGGCAGAGCCCGCCGTCGAGACGGTGGTGGAGGTGGAGTCAGCGTCAGTCCAGAGCCTGCTGCTGGAGCGGCAGCGCGGTATCGCCAGCGGAGATTCAGTCGGGCGCGCCGAGATCACGAAGGCCAATGACCGAACCGCCGCCGAGGCCGCCAAACGCGTGGTTGGCGCCAACATCGAGGGCTCGCGCTTCCTATTCGTACGCGGTCTCGGTGAGCGCTACACCAACGCCCTGCTCGACGGCTTCCCCTTACCCAGCCCCGAGCCAGACCGACAGGCGGTGCCTCTCGACCTATTTCCCTCGCAGATCCTCGATAGCCTTACCGTAGTAAAGACCTTCAGCCCGGATGTACCGGGAGACTTTGCCGGCGGCTCAGTGCGTATTGCCACGCGCCGTATACCTAACAAACTAACCCTAGCCGGAAGCGTTTCTGTGGGCTTCAACACAGAAGCTACCTTCTCCAACGCCTTGACCCACGCTGGCGGGGGGCTCGACTTCTTGGGCATCGATGACGGAACTCGCGCCCTGCCGACGGACATACCGAGCACTAAAGTCGTCCGCGGCGTCGAGCAAGAGGACGGGACGATCATCACCAGGGACGAGATCGCAGCCTTTGGCCGCGAGATGAATACACCGCTCTCTGCGCGCCGCTCGCTTGGCGCGCCGAACTTGTCCGTCAATGCAGTAGCCGCGGACTCCTTCAGCTTGGGCGACTGGGGGAAGCTCGGAATCATGGGGGCCCTGGTCTATGACCGCAGGCTCGAGCGAGTGGTCGAGGCGAAGCTTCGCACCTATGGTCGCGCCGTCGGGGAAGAATCTGATTCGGTGCGCCTGCTTAACGACCTAGAGCTTGAGCGCGCAACCCAGCTGGTAAGTTGGGGTGGCCTGTTCGGGACGACGCTAGAGCTCGGCGAAGACCATCGGCTAGGCCTTACTGGGTTATACACGCGCGCCGCGGACATCTCTACCTCGGTACTCTCTGGCCGCCATGAGGAGCGCGCATCAAGCTTGGCGGAGGAGCGGCTGACCTTCGTTTCTCGCCAGCTGGCCTTTGGCGACATCACAGGTCACCATCGCTTCAAAGAGGCCAATGGGCTGGAACTCGACTATGGGCTAGGGCTTGCTCGTGCTACCCGCGAACAACCAGATACGCGTGGAGCTACCTATCAATACGATGCGACGCAAAACGTTTTCGCCTTCGAGGACGACAGCACTAGCGGCTCTCATTTTTTCTCGGAGCAAGGAGAGACGACAGTGAGTGGGATGGTCGACATCACTGTCCCTCTGCTCAAGCGGCAAGAGGTTGCCAAGATCAAGACAGGCGCCGCTTTCAACTTGCGAGACCGTGAGTTCTTAGCCCGACGTTTTCGCTTTCGGCCGGACCGCAAAAACGGAGCCGAAGGCTTCGACTTGTGCCCCGGAGCGAGCTTTTCCCTCGACTGCCCAGACAAGCTCTTCACCGATGCCAACATTGATTCGCGCGCTTTGGAGCTCGAGGAGAATACAGGCGACAACGACGGCTATAACGCGGGACTTCAGGTCGTGTCGACCTACGTCATGCTCGACACGCGCCCGCTGCCCCATTGGCGCCTTACGCTGGGACCACGGCTCGAGGTTTCCTCGCAAGACATAACCTCGTTCGACCCGGTGGACTCCACCCAGGAAGCAAAGGAGAACGTGCTAGAAGATCTGCAGCTACTTCCGGCGGCGCTATTGACCTACACGCCTATCCCCAAAGCCAACCTCCGGCTATCCGTCACGCGAACCGTTGCTCGACCTCAGCTGCGTGAACTCGCTCCGTTTGGCTTCGTTGACTACTTCGGCGGCCGCGAGACTCGTGGCAACCCGGAGATTGTCAACACCAGCATTGTCAATGCAGACACTCGCTTTGAGTTCTTCCCAACCTCACGCGAGGTCATTGCCGTAAGTGCCTTTTACAAACAATTCGAGAACCCCATCGAGCAGGTCATCCAAGCAAGTAGCGGGACCGCGGGCGTGGTCACGTTCGACAACGCGCCGTCTGGCAACCTGTTTGGTATTGAGCTCGAGGCGCGCAAATCTCTCGACTTCCTGAGCGAAGCACTGCGACCACTGTCGATCATCAGCAACGTTACCCTCGCCCACTCCTCAGTGCAGCTGGATGCGGAGCGAGCCATTCTACTAACAAGCAAGTCTCGCCCGTTGTCGCAGCAGGCTCCCTTCATCGTCAACGTCGCATTGGACTTCGACTACGAGCCGTGGGGCACGCGTGCGCGACTGCTCTACAACGTTGTAGGGCAGCGCTTGACACAGGTTGGTCGCAACGGCATTCCTGATATTTACGAACTTCCGCGCCACGTGCTCGATCTCACGGTCGGACAGAAGCTAGGCCAGTTCGTCGAGCTTCGCGGCTCTGCCTCCAATCTCCTCGACTGGCCGACAGTGCGTGAGCACAAGACCGGCAATGGCGACATAACGGAGGAATTCAAGACGGGGACTACCTTCTCGCTGGGGCTTGCGCTCGCTAATTGACTAGGGTTCGTAGTCAAATCGTCACACGCGTTTTGATTGTAGGACACAATGGCCACTTAGATTGCGCCCCAGCTGAAAGCGCAGCCCACCATAGGGTTGCGCCTCTGGAGGCTCTATGAACTTCAATCGATCATTCGGCATTCTTTCTAGTCTGGTACTCTTTGGTTCGACCCTAATCGCCTGTGGCGATAGCGGGAGCGGAGCTGGCGGCTCAGGCGGCAGCGGTGGTAATCCGTCGGCTGGTGGAAGCGGTGGAACTGGCGGTGGGCCTTCCAACGCGGAAGAGCTAAGTGGCGAGTTGAGCAGCACCACGCTGACGGCCGATACCTTGTGGACCCTCAAAGGCGTTGTATCGGTTCCGGCCGGCGAAACGCTAACCATCGAGCCCGGGACGCTGATTGTAGGCGACAAAGCCTCGCTCGGCACGCTCGTGGTTCAGCGAGGTGGCAAGATTGTCGCAGAAGGCACTAAAGACGCACCGATTGTCTTCTCGAGCGCCCTCCCCGCTGGCGAGCGCGCGGCAGGCGACTGGGGCGGGGTGGTCGTTCTCGGCAATGCCCCAATCAACGAGCCGGGTGGCGAAGCTCAGGTTGAAGGCTTCGCAGATGCGCAGCTCTACGGGGGAGATGACGCCAGCGATGACAGCGGCACCCTCAAGTACGTCCGTATCGAGTTCGGCGGCATCGAGCTCGCTCCTGATAACGAGATCAACGGGCTTACCCTTGCTGGTGTCGGGAGCGGGACGACGATCGACTACGTTCAGGTCAGGCAGACGTTGGATGATTGCTTCGAGTTTTTCGGTGGTACGGTCAACGCCAAGCACCTTGTCTGCTACCGCAACGGCGATGACGGCTTCGACTTCGACCAAGGTTATGTCGGCTCGTTGCAGTTCCTCTTCCTGCAGCAAGAGCCCTCGGCCGCTGACGACGCCAACGGCTTCGAGAGCGACAACGACAAGGACGAGCCCACCGTCGCGCCTGTGACGAACCCCAAGGTCTCGAACATAACGCTCTGCGGTCAAAACGGCGACCAAGCCAAACAACAATACGGCTTTCTATTCCGCCGGGGCTTCAAGGCAACCATCACCAACGCCATCGCCATGGGCTTCGAGGCCGGCGTGGACTTCCGCGACGTTCCTCCCACCGCAGTCGAGCTATCCAACAGCGTGATGTTCGGTAACACGGTTGAGAACGTTGCCTACGTCGAAGACAAGCCGGAGAGCGACACGGGCGCCCCCGACGAGGATGATGACGGAGCCTTCGACGAGATCGCTTGGTTCGAGGAAGGGATGGGGAACACGACTGCGGATCCCGGTATCAGCGGTTGTTTTGAGGCGACGCCCAACCCCTTGCCTTCAGCGATGATTGCGGGTGGAACGCCTGTTGGATCGGGTGTGGATAGCGCAGCGACCTACGTTGGCGCTTTCAAGGACAGCTCCGACAACTGGCTTGACGGCTGGACCGCGTGGACCGCCGACTGATTACCAAGTAAAATATCTCTCGTAGGGATAGCTGACAGCCTGGGTTCCCTCCCAGGCTGTTTGCGTTTGTGTCACAAGCGTCTCGGTCAGCGAAGCGCTCGATCGAGCGCTGCAATCAAGTAGATAGCCGAGGCCGGATTGAAGCCAAAGCCCACGTGGATATTGTGCTCGAGGCCCCCGGCGCCGTTGGTCATGAACTGATGACCAAGCTCGAACGAGAAGACGTCGGCAAAAAAGTGGAGCATCAGGCTGTTGCGCATACCGAGGCTGGTATGGGCGAAGGTATCGCCGTCTTCCCGCCGACCGACGAGAAACCGCGGCCTGTAGGTTGCGCCAAAAAGCGGGGAGCCAAAGCCTATTGCGCCGGTCAGGTTGAACGCATTGAGGTACCTCGTATCAAACGTGTAGCCGAGTTCTCCGCCAACGATCACGCCCCCTTCGAGCAGACCGATCACGCCAGCAGTGGCATCGAGATCGAAGCGGGGCTTCACCGGGTCAAAGAAGATCCCAGGCCCCATCGAAAGCCGAGTTACAGGCACCATGAGGAACTCCTCTGCAGCGACTGGCCGGGCATGGGACAATGCAACAGAAGCGACGACAGCGAACAGGAGCGAACGAACCACGTCGCAAGATTAGATCAGCGCAGGGCCGTTGCATCAACAAGCGCTGCAAACGCCGACTTGACCTACAATACCCCCGCGATGAAGCACGTGTTCAGCTCGCGACCTTCAGCTCTTGCGGCAGTCTTCAGCCTTTGGCCCTGCATTTTCGCGGGCCCGCTAGCTGCCTGTACCGAGCGTCGTGCCGCGGAGGAAGCCGAGAGCGTAGAGCCCCTGCCCACCGAAGCGGAGCCAGAGCCAGACGGGCAAGCCAGCACCAACCGCTTCTTTGCTCAACTGTCCAAGGAGCCCGTCTCTGGCGTGGTCGTCCTGCGCGCCCCGATTCTGCTATTGCCCACGGAGGGCGCCGCGCGTGCGTTGCCCCGCACCGTCGATGGCGTATCCGCGCTGCGAGAGAACCTCTACTCCGGGCGCGTCCTGGAGGACCTTGGAGACGTTGTAAAGGTGGAAACCGAGGCCGCGTACGCGCCGTACCCCGTATTCGGGGATGGCTTCCAATTGACGGGCTACGTACGCAAATCCTCGCTATCGCCCGTCTTCCTTCGACCCTTCACGGAAGACTATGGCGACGGCACGTTAGCCTCCTTTCTTCCCGGCGCCGCGCTGGTAACGGAGCAGGGCCAGTTTGGCGTCGTGATCAACGACAAGGTCCGTGCGTTCATCGTGCCGAACGGCGCTCGCGGCTTCATCGGGCTCTCCGCTGAGGCACGCGATTGGAAGGCCACCCCACCAGACATCGGGCAGCCTCTTTTCTGCGACGGGGACACGCTCGAAAAGCGGCCGGCTCTCGTTTCGGCCAATTGCTCCCTACCTGAAGACGCCGTGGTGGTGATTGGAGACCGTTCTTTCCGAGCCGGAACGTTGGTCCCACGCTGCCGTGAGGTCGACGTGACAAAGAACGCTGACGGCGTCCTGTTCGCGGGGTTGCCGCTCGAGAACGGCTTTGCCCGCGCCCGGATTGAGCGCGGGCAGCCCACGCAGCGCTGTCAGGAGACCGCCCCCCGTCCCACCGGGCCCAAGCCCAAGAAGACAGTGCGACCGGGTGCCGCTGTTTACTTCCAGTCCGGGGAGCGCGCGGGAACGGTTGGCAAGGCCGCCGTGCCCGTAACGGAAGCGACGATGGTCGGTGGGCGGCTCTGTCACTCTCCAGACCAATTCGATATGCCGTTATGTCACGATCCAAAGGACGTGCGCTGAGCCCGAAACGAAGGCTGCACCATGGCACTCTGGGCTACGTTTTCGGCCCCATATGCCGCCGTGTTGTGGTTGGATCCCCGGCTATGAACTGCCGAGTCATCGCACCCAGCCTCGTTGTCTTCCTTGTTGCTTGTGGCGGCAACGTCGTCTTTGAGTCCTCTAACTCGAGCGGCAACGGTGGTGGCGGGAACAACGCTGGCAGCGGTTGTGAGCAGTACTGCGAGAAGGCTGCTGGCTGTCCCGACATTCCCGTAGGAGACCAATGTCTCTCCGGTTGTGAAGAGGGTCGTGCCCTTTACGTTGATGCAGGTTGCGAAGATGCGTTCGATGCATTTCTTGGTTGTCTAAGCAACCTACCGGACGTGTGCACCCCCGACGCGAACGCGTGTCTGTCCGAGATAAACACGTTGGGGACATGCTTCGGCGGCTTCGATGATGGCGGGTCTGGCGGCTTCGGATGAGGGCTGCTCGCGCCCACCTTGGCTAGCTGGGGCTGAGCCGCTACCCTGCCCGAATGGACGTCAAAGGTGCCCTTTTGTTCGTGCTCGGGCAGCACCTGCTCAAGGAGGATCTCGCATCGGCAAAGGCCGCGCTCCGAGATTGGGCGGGGTCAGACCCGATGGGCTCCTTGTTGGACGTGGTCATGCTCGGCAGCGCCCTCTTCTTCGAGGCAGAGAAGGAACACAACCCGAAGGTCAACTCAATGTCCGACGCGATGGTCTTCGTCTCCACCTGCCTCTCAGTCGGCTACTCGGATATCTTCGCCAAGACCGAGCAAGGCAAGCTAATCGCAACGGCACTCCAAATGTTCGGGCCGGCCCTCACGGCGCAGGCACTGGAGGCTCCGCACATTGCGTCGAATCGCATTGAGGAAGACAACCTCGCCTTGCAGACCGACATCCTGGCGAAGCTCGACGCCATTCTCGTTGAGCTTCAGCGACAGCGACGCTGAAACCTTAGGGGCGTGATAGAGCGCTAGGGCTGGAGCCATGGGTGCCTTTGATTTTTATTTCGACTTCGTTTGTCCCTACGCTTACGTCGCGTCCAAAGAGGTTGCGGTATTGGAGCGGGAGGGGCACGCGGTTACTTGGCGTCCAATCCTTCTAGGAGGCGTCTTTCGTGCAATTGGCGGCCCAGACGACCCGAACCAGCTCAAAGGTCCCGCCAAAGCCCGCTATGGCGCTGTAGATCTAGAGCGAACCGTGCGCGCTCATGGACTCTCTCTCTCAAAGCCAGCTGGGCACCCACGCAGAACCGTGCTCGCCCTCCGGGCGGCGCTGGCTTCAGGCGACGTAGCGAGGGCCGCCCACGCACTCTTTGATGCCTATTGGCAAAAGGGCCTGGACCTCGAGGATCCAAAGGTCGTAGCGGCTTCACTCGATGCGGCCTCGCTTGATGGCTCGGCAGCGGTAGCAGCGGCCGAAACTGAAGCAGTGAAGCAACTGCTGCGACAAAAGACGGAGCACGCCGTAGCCAAGGGTATCTTTGGGGTACCGGCGTTTACTGTCGGCGGAGAGCTCTACTGGGGAGTTGACCGCCTCGCCCACTTGAAAGCCGCACTGCTCCCGCCGACGACCTTCTCCTTCTATTTCGACTACTCGTCGCCGTACGCCTATCTAGGAGCAACGCAAGTCCGCGCGTTGGCCGCTCGCACCCGCGCGACGATTGACTATCAGCCTATCCTCCTCGGCGGACTATTTCGCTCGATCGGGACGCCGAACGTTCCACTTTTTGAGATGCCAGAACCTAAGCGCAACTACCTCGCCCAGGAACTTCCGCGTTTCGCAGAACGGTTTGGCGTCCCCTTCCGCTTCACCTCGCACTTCCCGGTAAACACGGTCAAAGCCCTGCGACTCACCTTGGCGGCCGATAAAGCAATAAGGCCAACCCTAATTGATTCGCTCTATCGAGCCGTCTGGGTCGAAGACCGAGACATCTCAAGTCTCGCGGAGCTTGCGGTCATCGCAAAGGCTTGCGGCGCCGATGAAGCCTTGGCGCGGATAGAAGAGCCCGAGGTCAAAGCTGCGCTCCATAGCTCAACCAACGCGGCGAGGGATTGCGGAGTCTTCGGAGTTCCCTCCCTCGTGATCGAAGGAGAGCTTTATTGGGGGCAGGATCGGCTCGCCCAGGCAGAGTCAGCCCTGATGGAGCGCCGCGGTACGCTCGCTACCCCGCAGCCTGCCGAACGAACACACGCCTAACCCGTGGAAACTCTTTGCTCCTACAGATTGGGTTGACGACACCAACCCGCAAATCGCACCATCGTCGTATGAATCGCCGATGGGGCAGCGACTCAAAGAGAGCCGATCTTGGTTGAAGTAACGTTCAACCACTGGCCGGTCTTCCTCCTGAAGTTGAGTGGTTCACTCACGGCGGAAGATGCGGAAGAGATCGCCAAGCACTTCGATCAGGCCCTCGACCGCAAAGAGCACCACGTCAACATCATCGATTGTCGCGGGGGACGTGAACGACCCAACGCGATCGTCCGGCAAAAACTTGCGGAATACACGGCTCGGTCAAAGGAGGCCTCCAAAAATGGGCGCTCGGTACCGCCATCGTCGTGAACAATGCGCTGCTTCGCAGTGTCATCACGGCCATTCACTGGGTTGCTCCCTCGCCGATCCCGGTGGTCGCGGTCGCCACCATTACCGAAGGTGTGGACCGCTGCGAAACCTGGCTGCGTGAGCGGCAAATACGGCTGGGGGCCGACGCCATAGCTGTCTTGAAACGCAACCAGGGGTAGAGCATCTTCGCTAGACTCGCGGGGTGAATGAAGCAGCCTCCTTCCGGTTCGCCCGTGACCTCTTGCTCGAGCACGCAAGGGACTATGACGAGGCCTATGCTCGCTTTCGGTGGCCCGAGCTGACTCACTTCAACTGGGCGCTCGACCACTTCGACGAGCTCCCCGCTGAGGACCTGGCCTTAATCGTAAAGACCGAGTCCCCCCCGACACGCCACGCCTTCAGTTTCGGACAACTGCGAACACGCTCGAACCAGCTCGCGAACCTATTTCGACAAGCGGGCGTTGCACGAGGCGACCGCGTCTTGCTCATGTTGGGCAACACACCCGAGCTATGGCAGGTGTTCCTCGCATGCATGAAGCTCGGGGCCGTAATTGTCCCTTCGACTACCGTGCTATCGCGCAGCGAGATCGAAGATCGCCTATCGAGAGGTGGGGTCAAACATCTAGTCGCAGAGGCCAGCGCGCTCTCCAAATTGGGCGAACTGAGCGGGCTCGCGACACGGTGGCTCGTCGGCGAAAAACCACCAGCTGGATGGCGTAGCCTCGAGGACGCCGCGGGCTTGCCAGATGGCTTCGAGCCACAAGGGGTCACCCTCGCTAGCGACACACTATTGCTCTATTTCACCTCGGGAACGACGGCGAAACCTAAACTCGTTAGGCATACGCACGCTAGCTACCCCGTTGGGCACCTGAGCACGATGTATTGGATAGGCCTTCGCCCGCGTGATGTTCATTGGAACATCAGCTCACCGGGCTGGGCCAAGCACGCCTGGAGCAATATCTTCGCTCCCTGGAACGCTGGCGCCACGGTGTTCGTTCATGCGACAGCACGCTTTTCAGCTCGCGTTACGCTCGACCTATTGGAGGAGGAGGCCGTTACCACGCTATGCGCGCCGCCGACGGTGTGGCGCATGCTGGTGCTCGAGGATCTGCGCCAACGCAAGGTGTCGCTGCGAGAGTGCGTCGCCGCCGGTGAGCCACTCAATCCCGAGATCATCGGCACCGTGCAGCAGGCTTGGAACATCACCGTTCGCGATGGCTTTGGGCAAACCGAGACCACCGCACTCGTGGGCAATCCTCCGGGACAGCCGATAAAACCTGGGTCGATGGGCAGGCCGCTCCCAGGCTACCGCATTGTTCTAAACAATGATCTCGCGGACCCTGGCGCCGGTGAACCGCAGGAGGGCGAGCTGGCGGTGGACCTATCCGGGCCGAGACCCACCGGTGTGATGGCGGGTTACGCAGATGATGACGCGCTTTGGGCTGAGGTGTCTCGGGGAGCCCGCTATCGCACAGGGGACATCGTCAACCGGGATGCGGATGGCTTCATCACCTATGTCGGTCGGGCCGACGACGTATTCAAGGCCAGCGATTATCGCATTAGCCCATTCGAGCTCGAGAGCGTCCTTTTGGAGCACCCTTCGGTGGCAGAAGCGGCAGTGGTGCCGAGCCCCGACCCCGTGCGGCTCGCTGTCCCGAAGGCGTTTGTCGTCTTGCGGCCTGAGGTGTCACACTCAGCCGAGCTCGGGCGTGAATTGCTGGCCTTCGTGCAGGAGCGAGTGGCGCCCTTTAAACGAATTCGTCGTTTGGAGTTTGCCATGCAGGCAGGGGCCACGCTCGCTGCCGCCCTCACCGTGTTGCCCAAGACGATCAGCGGCAAGATTCGGCGTGTGGAACTACGGCTTCTCGAAGCTGACCGCAACCTCGCGGAAGGACCCAAAGCCAATGAAGTTTGGGATCACGGCTAGTGAGCCGAGCGATGCAGCCCTAAGCTGAAAGTGGTAGGGGTCGACCGTGCTCCGCGTCCTGCGCATCTTCACGGGTGTACTGTCGTTTCTCTATCTGATTCTGGTCCTAAACCTGGTCCAACTCGGGAGCTTTCTCTTGTTGCCGATCTCCCGAGCTGCCGTGAGGCGCATCAATAGCTGGTGCGCGCGCTCGATCTGGGGCCTTTGGGTGCTCATGGCGGAGCGTCAAAACCGTATTCAGGTCCGAGTTACTGGGGATCACCTGCCCCCTCGAGAGAACGTGCTCCTGCTCGCAAACCACCAGAGCATGACAGACGTGCTCCTGATGCTGTGCTTGGCGTGGCGGGCCCGGCGACTTGGAGATCTCAAGTGGTTCGTCAAGGACCCGGTTAAGTACGTTCCTGGGCCAGGCTTTGGTATGTGGTTCTTGGATTGTATCTTCGTTAAGAGGGATTGGCACAAGGACCGCCGCAACATCGAACGGCTATTTCAGAAGTACAAAGCTGAACAGATCCCCATCTTCCTTGTTTCGTTCTTGGAGGGCACTCGCTTAACGGCCAAAAAGCTCGCGGAGACGCAAGAGTTCGCTCGGGCGCGCGGCCTTTATGAACCGCGGCATACGCTCGTTCCCAGAACCAAAGGCTTCACCTTTACGATGGTGGGCCTTCGCGACCACCTGGACGCCGTTTACGACGTTACGATCGGCTACCCCACCAATCCACCTCCATCCCTCTTTGCGTGCTTCGCGGGGGACGTGCAACAGCTCGACCTCCACGTTCGCCGCTTTGAGAAATCAGCGCTACCTACCGATGAAGCTGCGCTTGCCGATTGGGCAACAGAACGCTACCGCGAGAAGGACCTACTCCTGGAGCACCGTCACAAGACTGGTAGCTTCCCCGGAGAGGACCTCGGAGGGAAGGTCCTTATTAGCGAATGGTTCAAGTCTGAGCGCGCGCTACCAGCCTGGGCAGACCAGCCTCACACAGGCTAGTTCTTTACTACCCAGCTCCCGGCCTCCAGCCGGTACTCCTGATCGTAGTTCTCGTCGTCCTTGCTGGCCACCTGGCGCTTGACCTTCTCTTGACCGCTCGCGTCCTCGAAGGTCCACTTCTCATCCCACTTTTCGTCGCGATCGAGGTCGATCTTTAGTCTGCGTTTGCCGTCCGCTTCCTTGTACAGATTGACCTTGTAGCTCTCGCCCTTGACGGCATCTTTCACCTTGTCGGACGCGATGCCCTGCGCCACCCGGTCGAGTATCTTCCGATCCATCGGCCGAAGGTTCCCGCTCGGTGGCGCTTGCGTCGTCGCAGCTGGGGCCGCTGTCTGGGTGGGAGGTTGGGCGGTCGCAGGCTTCGGCGCTTCCGTGGCCTTCGCCGTTGCGCTGGCGACGGCATTGTCACTCTTACTGCAAGCAGAATAGCCCGCAACGCTCCCACCGACGCCGAGCAGTAAAGCACCAGTGATCGCAAGAGCCCTAAACGTCTTAAACTTCATGAACAACCTCCAAGGACCTCGGCATCATGCGGCGCGCGATCGGCACTGTACAGTTGCAGTAACTGTATTGGCACGGCAGAGCGTCTTCAAATAGACGGAATTCGTGCGTCAAAAAGTTACCCAGCGACTGGAGTTTACGCCTGCGAGCGGGGTAGCAACGGAAGGTATTGCCCTCGTCATCCATGATGAAATAGCGGCTTCCCGCCCAACAAGGTTGCCCCAAAAAGGACGGATCGATCTCGCCCATTAAATTGTGACCACCGAGAGCGAGCAGCTGTGCGCGCTCCTGAGTCGTATAGGCAATGACATCGCGGTCTTGCTTTTCGGGTTGCACTTTGAACGTCACGCCGCGATCAGCAAATATCTGTTTTATCAGAGGCAGGCGAGGCAGCACCGCTCGCGTCGCCACGCACGTTACATGCACCCCTGGCGCCGGCAAGGAAGGCTCCTGCGCGGAGGTCAGTTCACGATGGAGCCACGCAGCCTTGTCGGCGAACGCCTCTAACTTCGGAACGTATTCGAGGTGCAGGCTGCACGATACCATTGAGACGCGCCCTCGACAGGCGGCGATGAAGCGCGAGAGCTTGCTCTCGTCAGCGCTAAAGTTGGTGACGACTCCGACGCGATGCTTCAACGACGCCAGTCCTTCAGCAATCTCTAGTAGCGTGGGATGAACGAAGGGCTCACCCCCGGATAGCTTTATCTCCCAGGGGCCGGATAGCCTGGCGAACGCCTCTAGAAATCGCGGGGTATCCCTCGACCAGCGGCCTCGATCCTCCTTGAAGCGCTGGGTGCAATAGCTGCACCGATAGTTGCAGGCTGTGTTGATGTTCCAGCTGATCACCCCCTCCGCGGGGCGAGGGGTCGGCAGCTGCCTTGGGAGAGATTCCTCACTCATACGCCCACCCCCATGAGGTCGTCGCCAACGCCCTGAATCATTCCGCGATTGGCTGGTACCGTGCAGGGACAGATATCGTAGTTACAACGCACTGGCGCTAAACGCCTAGCGAAGGAACCGTCGAGCACGTTACCAAGATACCCCTCCTTGAAACGACGCGCCGTCCGACAACTCCAAGCCTCCCCTCGCTGAGTGAGGACGAAGTAGTCGACCCCGGTGAAACACAGCCGCCCTCGATAGCTTGGGGAAACGTTGGCTTCACGCGGGCTCGGCGACGAGCCGACGATCGGTAAAAGCCGTTTGCGGTCAGCCTCGTTATAGTCGAAGACGCCCGACTTGGTCTTCATCAGCTGAGGGAAGAACTTGAGGCCCCTGGCTGACAAGAGGGCGTGCGCCCGTGCGGCCGCTTCGAGTTGGCCCGGGACCATGACGGAGTTGCACACGAGCGTCGCATCAGCCGCCATACGATCGCGTAAACGACAAGCCTTGTCGGCAAACTCCTCCGCGCTGGCGAACTCCAGATGAAGGCTTGCTGAGACAACGCCTAACCGACCATAGGTCGCATCAGCAAAGCGATCGAGCACCGCGTTAGGCGCCGATAGATTGGTAAGTATGGAGATCTTGTGGGACGTGGTCTCGACCAGTCCCGGGATGATCCGCCCCATGAAGGCCTTGAAGGAGAACGGCTCGCCGCCAGTCATCTTGATCTCCCAGCGCTCCTGTAGGCTCCCGAAGAAGTTCAGGAACTGCGTCACCTCGTCATCCGATGGGTGGCCGACACGCGAAGACTTGCTCTGAATGCAGTACGTGCAGTCGTAATTGCAATGCCCGCAGACCTGCCACTCGATCGTCGGGCGCCTCATTCGCCCCCCACCAAGACTGGCAGACGACGCTGCCCAGCCGAGAACCTCGGCTGGCCGCCAACTCTGCCGGTAGCTTCAAGTAGCTTGAGTTCACCGTACTTGCGGGCAAACGCGTTAGACAGCTTAACGTTCTGATTGAACTTGCCGCATTGCCGACAACTCTCGAGGTAGTCACCGCGATGAAATCGTTCCCGCAATGCGGACCAGGCCTCCCCTCGCCACAGCTCACCAAAGCCCGCTGAAGGCGCAAGCTGGCCGACGACGACGTCGGTGTTGCAACAATAAAGCACAGTACGATCCACGAGGACTCGCGAGTAGGCATACCCCATGAAGCAGCCGACCTCAGCAATCGAAGCGGTTGCCTCACCACCGGCCGATAGCTGCTGCTCAAACACTGCAAGGTTGGTCTCTATCCCTAGCTCCTTGGCTCGGCCCTGCGCGGCAGCAATATCTTTACTGAGCAGCTTGTCCCGCTGACGCTCTTCAATTCGGCAACGTTCCGTTCCTGCCTGCAGCGACGCGAGCTTGAAGTTCACCTGACTTGCGGAGTAGTTCGCCGCAAACTCGACCATTGCAACGAGTTCGTGCGCATTGGTATCGGCGATGACCTGAACGTGTTTGAAGCGGCGTGCTCGCGCTTTGAATCGGTCCAACATGGCGAGCAGCTTGTGCCACTCCACCGCGCGAAAGTTCGGGTGGAAGGCGAGGTAGCTCTGCTCCGAAGCGCCGTGGATACCGATCAGCAGCTGGTCGACACCGCTATCAACGATACGGTCGGCGTCGGCTGCAACCAGGTTGGTGATGATCGTGAGGAACAACCGACGTTCCTTGACCGCCTCGATCATCTCGTAGACGTCGGGGTGAGTGAACGGCTCCCCCATACCGCTCAGGACGATATTCTTTGTCCCCCCGAGGACCTGCAGCTCAGCGAGCAGGGCAACGACGTCCTCCACACGGGCGCGGCTCCGTTTCCACTGGGGAGACTGTGGAGTAGCGAGCAGCGGCGAATGATCCCAACAGGTGATGCAGTTGGTATTGCAGCCGTTCGTGATGTCGATGTGAACCGTCTCCGGTCCAGGAGGCGGCTGCCTCTCAAGCATGGCCTTGAGCACTTGCTTACTCATCAATGATTCTCCGGCTCTTCCGGCGAGTCCTCCGCGCCGTCCCCCTGCGGGAGCGGACCTCGGTCCCCGAGGGCAGGGTCGGACGCAAGCATCCGTTCGATTCCGCGATAAAGATCGAGTCCGTCCTTCTGCAGGTCTGCGGTTACCCGCTCAATCAGGCCGATCGTCGCCCCTATCTCCAATTCGCCTCCTTGCAGAGCCGCACGCAGGAACGCCCCCGTAGCCCGCCAATCGTTGAAGGGCGCCATACACTGAAGTAGCCGTAGACTTGCGTTGCCTCGCGCGGCAGGCGCAGCAAGCTCAAATCGCTTTAGGAAGAGCCCCGCCGTACGCACAGCAGCCTCGACCTCGACTCCCAAAGCCAGCACGCCGGCGGACCAAGCCAGCGCCGCAGAGGAAGTCTGCTGTGGAAGGGATTGCGGTAGCCCGGCGATCCCCGGGTTCAGCAGCTGACAGGCTCGGATAAACAATGATTCTGCTGCATCATATTCCGCGGCCAACGCGAGGACCTCATCACCGTAGGCAGCCTCGGCAGCTTCCACCTCGCTGACGCCGACCACCAGTTTGAGCAGCTGCGCGGCAGCGCGCCGCGCGCCGAGCATGGGACCGAACTGCCGCCAACCCGCGCCCGCTCGGGCCTGCGCCTCTGGGCCGCACAACTGCGCGACCGCGCGCCCTAGCTCTGCCGTGACCACAGGTCGCTCCACGATGATCGCGCTGCCTACCTCGACCGCCGCGCGCGCGCGCTCATCCTGCTCGTCAGCAATCTTTCGCTGTGGGATGAAAACCGCGGGGACCCCCGCTTGTCTCAGCTCCACAACCGAGTTGTATCCAGCGCCCGAGATAGCCACGTCAGCCGCACGCAGCAGCCGTGCATAACCTGGGTTCTGGAGCCAGCGAAGCTGCGCGCCAAACTCAGGAGCCCCGCGATGGAGAGGCCCAGCACCAAGTACTAAATAACTATCTTGCGTCCCTGCTCCGAGCACCGCCTCACGAGTAACCGCTAGGTCTGTCGCGGCACCTGGGTCTCCGCCACCCCCAGCTGAAGCGAAGACCACGCGTGCATCGAGCGGGAGGTTGAGCTGTTTGCGCGCTTGTTCGCGCGAAAGCAGCTCCGCAGGCTCGCGGACAGCGATCGGCCCAACGCAGCTTACTCTGGACCGTGCCTGCGCAGGCACCGGCAGCCGAAGAGCATCCTCCGGAACAATCAGCGCATCGTAGAGATCGAGTGTTGTTTGAAACTCAGGCTGACCAGCGAGCTCGGGCTTTACCGGCCGGTAGATGAAGGCGCGTTTGCGGCATAAATCCAGACAGGCCGGTAGCTCCCCAAAACTTCCCCGAGGAAAGGTATCTACGACGAATAGGTCTGGTCGCAACAAACCGA
The DNA here is from genome assembly GCA_044376115.1 of Polyangiaceae bacterium. GTDB lineage: Bacteria > Myxococcota_A > Polyangia > Polyangiales > Polyangiaceae > Xiheicaenibacterium. The sequence continues at coordinate 108,977 of JBILLK010000018.1, forward strand.
CCGAGTGCCATATCCACTGTTTTACCAGCCCAATGAAGGCCAGCTTATCGAGGCCGGCCGCTGCAGCCATGGACTTCGATGGGACCTTGAAGGTTGGAAAGCCTTCAGCGTAAAGCAGCGTGTCAGCTTCACTCGAGCTGAGGAAGATAGGTTCGAGTTTTACACCGGCGTGCGACGCATAACGCCGCATCCACCTTGCAACGGCACAGAGCCTCGTAGCGTGACCGACGCCACCGCCATTGATGGCGTAGAAGACGACGCGAACGCTTCGCGCCATCTCAGGAAGGGTCCATGAAGCCAGCGCTCTCGTGGCTATCGGACGGATAAGGGTCCGCTATGTGAACCGCGCGCGCTGCGTCATCGTGATAGTCATCTCGCGCGTACTGATAATTAGGATGTTGGTGGTGATGGCTTGCCACCTGCGGGATAAAGTCGCCATCAATGCGGCCGTCCGTCATCAGGTCCCACCAGAGAAAGTCTTGAACGAAGCTGCCTCGATCGTAACGGTCGAATACGTAGACCGTGTCAGAGGTATGTTGATAACGATGCCACCGCTTCTGATAGCGCTCTTGAATGGGTCTGAAGCGTTGCTGATACTTTTCGACGGGGATCGCTGCGTAGGCGTTCTTCGATCGCGCGTACTTTTCTGCCTCTCGTTGGGCCCTGACCTTCCCCTCGGCGATCTCCCTTTGCAGCATAACCAGCTCGGATTGGCGCAGGCCATCGAGGTAGTCGAGCTTTGCGCCGAGACCGAAAACACGTTTCGCGAGGATATCCAGCTCTGGGACCTGCGCGAGCCGAGGACCAATCGCCGCTCCGCCACTGTCGACGATGTGCCTACCCAAGTGCTCGCGTAGATTTGAAAGCGTGCGTTCGGCGAGCGTTTCCTGCGCGTGCCGCAGCGTCGCGTATCTGCGGTCTTGCTCGGCTCCCTTGCGCAACAATTGGTCTATCTCCTTGGCACGCTGCGCCAAGCTCTCGAGTGACTCCACCGACCGTTGATACTCGTCGCGGAACTCGCTGAAGGTCTTGCCCGGGAAGTTGACCAGGATCTCATCGGCGGCCTCCCAATCGGTGTAATAGGAAAGCCGCCAAAAAGGTACGTCATAGGCCGGGGTTCCGTAGCCGACAGCAAGGAGATGCGGCAAGCGAGGGTGCGCAGCGGCAGCAACCAGCGGCTCGATGCTGCGCCGTGCACCGTCCAGCTCGGCCAACTCGAGGATGAGCTTGCCACCGCGCGGGTCTCGCAGGTGCTCACGGTGAATGAAGTTGGGGTCGGCCTCGATCACTTGGATCTTTCGCGCGAGGTCGTCTGCTTCGGCGGCCATGCGCTCGAGCGGCTGCCCTGACACAAGGGGGGTATAGCCGGTTAGCCCAGCCGCGTGCGCTAGGTGCTCACGGGTCAACACCGGGAGAAGGGTGGCAACTAACTCGCTAAGCGCGTGATTGGCTTGTGCGTGAACCTCGTAGCGCCGCTGGTCATGCTTGACCAGTAGCTCACTCGTATAGCGGTCCGCTTGGTCGAGCTCGGCATACTGATTTCGAGCGGCGCTCGCCCACTCATGACCGTAGATGAAGCTCATGTGCGACTCACGCGCCCTTTCATCTCGAGCACGCGCAGAAAGTGCCCCGCGGCGTGTTCGAGTGAAGCGGCGCTCTCGACTTCGGCCTCATCGATTAGCAGGATAAAGAACTCGCCGTTCTTCATTCGAGCCTCGAGCTCACGGATGACGAGCGGTGTTAGCTCCTCGCGATCTCCCGCCTCCGACGTCAGGTACTCGTAGCCAACGCCCCGCTCTTGATCGAAGCCATCGAGATGAATGACCTTGCCCGCCACGCGAAGCGGGTGGTGCTCGACGATCGCGAGGCCAGCCGCGAGAAAACAGCGTTTGAGGACTTCAGTTCCAGCTTGCTCCGTCAGCACGGCGGCAGCCTAGCGGCCGTTTGCGCAGCGAGGCAACGGACAGCGCAGGTAGGCCATCACTTCGCGGGCGGAGCATTCGCCGAAGGAAGTCGTGGTGCGGAGGCCGAGGCGCTTGCCTTCGCGGAGCTCGTGCGTGCCCACTCGAGCGACTCGAGCTCGACAAAGCCTTCAGGCCAGGGCGGCTCGGAGGCGACCTCAACGGAACGCGGTACGTAGAACTTTGGTTCCTCCACCGGCGTTAGCAACACGACCAACGCGGCAACGCCAGCTGCCGTGGCTAGAACAGCGAGCGAGATGGCTCGGAGGCGGAACGCGGGAGCCTGAAATTCGGGCAGCCGGCGCGGTTTCACGGCATGGCTCGCTGGAGGACGGTTTGCAGCCGCGAGGGCGCGGTGTCGCGAGGCAAGAGCTGAGCGAGCTGCCACTTCTGAAACAGTAGGTCGCGCTCTGCGGCCAGCAGTTCATCACGCATTTTGCCGGCGAGGAGCGCGGGAGTAACCACGCCCAGCAAGCTAACCATGAGCAAGGCCACGAGCGCATAGCCTTCCTTGAAGCTCGTCATGCGCGGCAACAGCGATATTGCGTCTGTCGTCACGGCCATCGAGGGCGGTAGTACCCCTGAGAGTTCGAGCACCAGTGGGCCCACAATCGCGAGGCAACCGAGCACCAAAGCCGGCGCGCGATACGTTCTTGGAGCCTGGGCCACAAACAGCGTGGTGGTCGTCGCGACAAAACCGGGAACGAAGACCAGCGGGCCAAACACGAACGAAAGCAGCACAGCGTGACAGAGCACAGCCACGAAGATCGCGAGCCGGAAGCTTGGTGCGTAACGCTGCGTCTTCAGCAGCATCAAGCTCGCGGCAAAAATTCCAACCATCAGCGCGGCAACTCCCACGACCAGCTCGACTCGACGCACACCCATCAGAAACAGAAATCCGAACATCGGAAACCAAGCCGCAACGCGCGCCACACTGCCCCGTAGGATCGTCTTTAGGTGGCCAGCGAACAGGCTCGCCTCCTCGGCTCGAACCTCCTTTGGGAGCACGCTTGGAGGCGTGGCGAACAGGCCCAGAATGACCCGCCTAGCGGATAGGTTATCCGGCGCTAGCGCCAACGCTTGCCCGGCCTCATGCATGGCCAACGAGCGATACTTCTCATTCTCATTCGTGCTCTGCGACAGCGCGTTATCAGCATAGGCGCGCGCGGCCTCTGCTCGCTCCTCTGCGAGCTTCATGCGCAATGCAGTATCGCGGTCCCCATCGAGAAAGCTCTCCACCGCGCGTGCAAGGTCCCGAGCAGTCGTGTTGCGGTCAACCGGACGAAAGCGCGTTGCCCGTTCAACCAGGGCGCTGAGTTCGGGAGGCGCATCGGCGATCGCCGGAGTCACCCGCGCTGGCGACAACGTCTCTTGCAAGATGGCTCCCGTCGACGGCCCCGCAAATAGCGGCCGACCTGCCAAGAGCTCAAACAGGATGCAGCCTAGTGCAAAGACGTCGCTGCGCTCATCGACGTCATTGTCGACATTGACGATCTGCTCCGGGGACATGTAGCCCGGCGTACCCACCATCTCACCTGGTTGCGTGGCACGTGGCTCTTCATCGTGCGCGACCTCATCTTGTCGCATGAGCTTGGCTACGCCCCAATCAAGTACGTAGACCTCGCCATAGAGCCCCAACATGATGTTGTCCGGCTTTAGATCGCGATGAACCACGCCACGCGAGTGAGCGTAGTCGAGGGCCTCGCACACCGTGACGAAGGCTCGCAGTAGCCTGTTGCGGCTAACCGGGATGGTCGCTTTGCCACTGACCGGGAGCGCTGCCTGCTGCGCCAAGATCTCGAACAGCGTGCGACCGTGAATCCGCTTCATGGTGAAGAACGGCAGCCCACGAGGGTCGTTGCCAATCTCATAAACGGGGACGATGCTCGGATGTTCGAGCAGCGCCTGCACGCGCGCCTCAAGCAAAAAGCGCTCGGTGGCCTCGCGTTGTATTTGCGGGGGAGGCTCGATCATCGACTTGAGCGCGACGTCACGCCCGATGCGCTCATCGCGCGCTCGCGCGACCTCGCCCATGCCTCCGCGGCCCAAGACCGACAGCGTCCTGTAGCGATCCACATGCGTGTCTTCATCGACGAAAACGTGGGCAAGTGACTCGGCTACCCGCGTGGATTGGCCCGGTTCACTTTCAGTGCCTCGCAACGCCTGGGCCTCTTCACTTCGTGGTTGACGAAGCCGAACAGTCGCTCGCTCGACGTCAATGGCATCACTGGGCATGCCGGCAGGCTGACCTCGATTGCCGCGGAGCTCAAGCGCGTTGATCCCACTGACCACCGAGGTTCTACTCGCTTTGCCGTGGGCTCGCTGGTAGGGTCCGCGCGCTCTTGACTTTTCAAGGGCTCTGACGTGCGGCTAACGCACGAGAGGACTTGGATGCTTGATCTCTCTCTTGTCGAGAAGCTCGGACAGAGCCTATTCGACGCACTATCACAAAAAGGGTTTGAGACCCTAACGCCCGTTCAACAGGCGATTCTTGCCAGTGAACACGCCGGGCGGGATCTGCGAATCAGCTCGAAGACGGGCTCCGGCAAGACCGTGGCCATGGGTCTGCTCGTACGCGACCTGCTGGAGGGCTGCGACGCTGGCCCCCGCGTGCTCGTGATTACGCCAACGCGCGAACTCGCGAAGCAGGTCGAGGAGGAGCTGGCTTGGCTATTCGCGCCAATGAAGGCGGGCGTCGCCTCGGTGACGGGTGGGTCGGGTGGCATGGGCTACCGGCAAGAGCGGCGCGCATTGTCGCTCAAGCCGGCGATTGTCGTCGGAACGCCTGGCCGCATCTTGGACCATTTGGATCGTGGGGTCTTGATCGGTGAAAACCTCGCAGCGGTGATGCTGGATGAAGCCGATCGCATGCTCGATCTAGGCTTTCGCGACGACATCGAGGCCATCCTCAAGAAGGCGCCAACGACGCGTCGCACCCACTTGGTCTCGGCGACATTTCCGCCGGAGGTTCGCGCCCTCGCGGACTCGATTCAGACCAACCCCGTTCGTATCGAAGGCACTCCGCTCGGCAGCGCCAATGAAGACATTGACCATTTGGTCCACCTGATTGTGCCCGAGCAGCGGCTCTCGGCCATCATCAACCTGCTGCTGACGACGCCTTCGGATCCGGTGCTGATCTTTGCCAAGACCCGCACCGACGTCTCACAGCTCACGGCGGATCTGCGCGACGCGGGCTTCATGATCGGCAAGCTTTCCGGCGAGATGGACCAGACGGATCGGAACCGGGCTCTCGCGGCTTTCCGCCGAGGTCAGCTGGACGCCATGGTTGCCACCGACGTCGCCGCACGAGGCATCGACGTACAGGGCATTGCTCGCGTCATCCACACCGAGCCGCCGATGGACCCCGATGCCTATATCCATCGTTCCGGGCGAACCGGTCGAGCAGGCAACAAGGGACTCAGCTCCATGCTCGTCTCCCACGGCAACCTAATGAAGGCAGAGCGCCTGTTGGCGCGGGCAAGGGTCAACTTCCGCTTTGAGCCGATCCCTACCGCCGCAGACATTCGCACCCGAAGAGATGAACGCTTCCTCGCTCTCTTGACGGCGGATGCCCCGATCGATCCGCAAGCAGGGGAGATCAGCTCGCCGGCGCAGAAGGCCCACCTGCGAACGCTGGCCGAACGAATCCTGAAGCTCGACAATGCGCTGCAAGCGGTGACCAATCTGCTTGAGAAGGCACGCGCAAGCGGACCGACCGAGCCCAAGGAGATCACGCCGATCGCGCCGCCGGAGAAGCGAGCCGGTCGTGGGCCAGAGGGTCGCGAGCGCCGTTCCCGCGAGGACCGAGCCCCGCGCGAGCTGGGCAATCAGACGTTCGATCTGTTCCGCATCGCCTGGGGTCAGGAGCACGGTGCCGACGCCCGCCGTTTGGTGGCCATGGTTTGCCGGCGCGGCAACATCGAGAGTCGCTCGATCGGTGCCATCCGCGTGCAGCGCACCTTCTCCACCGTTGAAATCGAGACCTCGGCTGCACCGGCCTTCGAGGAACGTGCGGCCATGCCCGACCCCCGCGATCCGCGGGTGACCATTCGGCGGTTCACCGCCAAACGCCCCGAAGAAGATCGGCCCAAGGGCGACGGCCCCCCCGGCGAAGCGCCTCGGCCCGACGAGCCCCGACGCGACGCCGAACGCGACGCTGCGCCGCGCGCAGACGGCTTTCGACCCAACCCCAAGCCCGGCTTTCCGCGACGCGATTTCGCAGGGCGGCCGCCGTTCCGCTCCGAAGGGCAAGGTCGGCCGGACTTCGCCAGGGGCGGCGATCAACAACGTTCCTTCCGCTCCGACGCACCTCCGCGGCGTGACGACGGCGCGAGGCCGTTTCGCTCGGATGCGCCGCCGCGGCGTGACGACGGCGCGAGGCCGTTTCGCTCGGATGCGCCGCCGCGCTCAGGTGGAGACAGGCCGTTTCGCTCCGATGCACCGCCGAACCGAGATTCCTTCGGGGGTGGTTCCAAGTTTGGTGGCCCTAAGCGCACCTTTGGACCGAAGCCGTTTCGTGACGAGACGCGAGCTGGGCTTCGCCCCGAGCGGCCGGCTTCGCCGGAAGGCCGAGAGAAGCCCGCCGAATCAAGGGACAAGCCGCGGCCCAAGAAGGCAGCGGACGCACCGGCTCGCAAGTTCAAGGGCAAGCCGCGCTGATTCAAGCCGCGCTGACTAGGCCTCCACCTTCGGTGGACGCAACGCCGCAAGCCTCCTCGCGAAGCTTGCGGCGTTTTTCGTTATCGTGCGTGTACAGGGGGCAGGGTTGGTTTTGCCGGGCGAAGCAAGTACGCCATGCCCACCCCACCAACGAACCCGCCAACGTGGGCGAGCCAGGCTACATGGTTATCCTTGTCCAGTAGCATCAGGAACTGCATACCTACCCAAACCAATAGGTAGTAAATTGCTCGCAGCTGGAATGGGTAGAAGAGGAACACGACCCAAACTTTTACTCGCGGAAACAGCACAAAGTAAGCGCCCATCAGGCCGGCGATTGCCCCCGATGCCCCCACCATGGGCTGGGAAGATTCAAGATTACCCAGCCAGTGTGATAAGCCCGCAATCACCGCGGTAACGAGGTAGAGGACAGTAAACTTCTTGCGACCGAGCGCGTCCTCCACGTTGTCGCCGAAGATCCAGAGGAAGTAGAGATTGCCCAACAAATGGGCAATTGAACCGTGGAAGAAGGCGTACGTCAGCGCATTGTAAACGTGACCTTGTTCAAAGGACTTGGACACGAAATACAGATTCAGCAGCGCCGCTTCATTTCCGCTCCCCATCATCACCAATTGGCCGATAAAGATAAGCGTCAATAAGCCAACGAGCCCGTGCACCAGGACGGGCTTGCGGCGAACGGGATTGTACGCCTCGATCGGGATCGCGGTGACCAACTGCACCAAGTACACGACCGCGATTCCCACTTTGCCATGTTTGGCACCAGGCCTCGCGTTCGCCTCCTTGGCGACGCCAGTGATCGCCTGCAGGGCTGGGCCTTCGTTCGCGTCGAGCCACAATCCGTAGCAGTGGCCGCAGGTATCGATCTCGACCTGACGCCCATCGTGATGCAGGAGATGGCTCCACATCGGGCCGTGCCCCGCAGGACAGCTTAGCCGGCTGACGTGCGGTGGACGCGCGATCGCCTCGGGCGGCCAATTCGCGGGGTCTGCATCCGGTCCCAACGCGACAGCCGTTTCACCCCAATCAAAGAAGCTGCCGCCACACCGATAACAGTGGTCGACATAGACATGCCCGACCGGCAGCGCGTTCATCGGGTAGGTGCAACGAGGGCAGTAGCGACCGTAGGAATATTGCTGGTAGTGGTACACCGCGGCGGGAGACTATCAGCGGTTGGCGATGAGCGTCGCTGGTTCGCAGCAGCTCGAAGCCAAAGCCTTCAGACCCAGTTCATCAAGGCGCTGGCGAGTGAAAGGATTCGCTCCCGAGGGGATCGCCTGCGCTCGCACGAGACCTCGAGCACACGGGCGCGCTCAGCACCCTCGAGCAGATAGTCGTCGCTGGTGACCAAGCGGTCGACGAGCCCAAGCGATAGAGCCTTGGTGCCGTACCAGTACTCGCCGGTCGCGACCGCCTCGATATCGAGTGAGGGCCTCATCTCCTTGACGAAGTCCTTGAACAGCGTGTGCGTTTCCTCGAGCTGCTCCTTCAGCTTGGCCTTGCCTTCGGCGGTGTTGGGTCCGAGCAGGCTCGTCGTGCGTTTGTACTTCCCAGCCGTTACGTCTTCGTAGTCGACGCCCAACTTCTCGAGAGCTCGATGGAGATTGGGCACCGGCGCTACGACGCCAATCGAGCCAATGATCGCAAACGGTGCGGCCACCACATGGTTCGCGACGCAGGCCATCATGTAGCCACCGCTTGCCGCCACACGATCGACGGCGATCGTTAGTCGAACACCTCGAGTCCGCAGCCGACCGAGCTGCGAAGCAGCGAGACCGTAGCTGTGGACCGCTCCTCCGGGGCTCTCGAGTCGCAGCACGACCTCGTCATCAGGCTTAGCGATCCCAGCGATCGCCGTGACTTCCTCGCGCAAGTCCTCGACCGCCGAAGCCAACACGTCCCCTTTGAAGTCGAGGACGAAGAGTCTCTTGTGCGGTGCGATTCCTTTTTTGCGCTCGGCCTCAGCAAGTTTGCGGGCGGCCTTCTGCTCGGCCATGGGCAAAAGGCCAATGCGGACACCTTCCCGCATATCGCGCCAGCGGGCACTTACATCGCGAATACGTATGCTTGGATCCTCGTGGGAAGGCCTGCGCATTCGACCGGCGATCAACATCATGCAACCGGCAAACGTGATGAAGACCACGAGCGCCTTCGCGGCGAAGTCGAGAATGCTGAATAGCGTTTCCACGAGGGCTCCATACTCCGGCTAAGCTGCGGCCATGGAGCGACCTTTTCGAGTGTTGGGAATTCAGCAGATCGCGGTTGGCAGCAACTCCAAGGCGAGCCTGCGCCGACTCTGGGTGGACCTGCTTGGGCTGGTTCCCGAGGGCAGCTTTCAGAGCGAAAAGGAGAACGTGGACGAGGACATCCTGTCGGTCGGCGAGGGACACGCACGGGTCGAGGTCGACCTGATGCAGCCGCTGGATCCCGACAAGAAACCCAAGGTCAACGAGCCAGCTCTCAACCACATAGGCTTGTGGATCGACGATCTCCCCAAGGCTGTGGCTTGGCTAGCGGAGCAAGGCGTCCGCTTCACCCCCGGCGGCATACGACGTGGCGCCTCCGGTCACGACGTGTGCTTTATCCACCCTAAAGGCAATGAAGAAACTCCGCAGGGAGGAGAAGGGGTTTTGATTGAGTTGGTACAAGCCCCTCCTCGATCCTGAGGACCCCGCGCATCAATCGGTGCAGGGGATGTTGCTGTATCGTTCGTCCTCTTCTTGTGCGACCTCAACTTGGCAGCTGCTGACGAAGGGGCTTGCTTGGCCAGCAGCGATTGCCGTCCGCTCTGCGAGTTCACGCAGGGTAGAGGCCTGAGACGTCTGGCTGGCATTTGTTTGATCCATAGGTTCAGGTGAGCAAGGGCTGTGCCCGCGACCTAATTTGACGCACTGTGCGGGCGATTTCCGCTTATCGAAGTGCCGTAACGATCCGTGGGTGCGCGGCCGTTGTCCGTGGCAGCTAATGAATCTCAACCACTTGCCGCGGACCGAACCAGACACTCTAAAGACGGTCGGTGATGGCTCAGCGCGTTGAGCTTGCAAAGACCAGCCTGCATTGCCGCTGTGCATCACGACTGAGCAGCCGTTGAGCCGCGTTCTTGATTTCGCATGCGTAAAGTCGTTTGCAGCTTGACCATGCGGCCGCGTTCGACCCATGAGACCCCTTGAAGCTTCGACTTTTGCACGCGTCTGGCGAAGGCGGATGCAGCAACGAGACCGGAGTGGACAGAGTCCACGAAGTGGAACGGAGTCCGCGGAGGTCTAACGGAGTGCCGAAGGCACGAAGTGAAGGACTCGGGCCTTCTTCCGAAGACCGGCCGAAGGCCCCTTGCCCTTTGGACTTGGCACGAGTCATTCAACCGAAGGTTGATGCAGCAACAAGAATGACTCGGGCCCTCTTTTCGAAGAACGGCCGAAGGCCCGATTGAGCTTCGACTTTTGGCACGAGTCATTTACACGGTGGAGCAGGCGGAGGAGAGTGGAGATCCCATGAGCGCAGAGATGCCGAAACCGACCTGTCCTTGTGGGCACGACCGAACCCACCACATGGTCTCACCCAACGCGAACTACACGTTCACCGGCTGGTGTCTGAACGTGATCGGGATCACCGCCACACCAACCGAGATTCGCTTTGTCTGCCGCCGCTGCGACACGACAATTGAACGAATTACCGATCCAAAGGAAATGGAAGGGATCCGCATCTATGGCTGAGCCGCTCGGGGAGTTGAACTTCGACGGCCTCGTAGGGCCCACCCACAACTTTGCCGGCCTCAGCCCTGGGAACCTTGCCAGCACGCACAACCGCGAGGCCCCATCGAATCCGCGAGCCGCTGCGCTACAAGGACTCGACAAGATGGCCCATGTAGCCAGCCTTGGGGTTGCTCAAGCGGTGTTGCCTCCCCAGCTTCGTCCGCACCTACCGACGCTGAGAAGGCTGGGGTTCCGCGGAAGTGATGAGCAAATGATAGCGGCCGCCGCAACCGCTGAACCCACCCTGCTGCGGCGGGTCTCGAGCGCTTCCTCGATGTGGGTAGCCAACGCAGCAACGGTGGCACCGAGTTCGGACACGCGGGATGGGCGCCTCCACCTCGTCCCGGCGAACCTCACCAGCATGATGCATCGCAGCCTCGAGGCCGAGTTCACGACGCTTTTGCTCAGGCGGCTCTTCGCAGACGAGCAACGGTTTGCGGTCCACGACGCCTTACCGGCCTCTGACGCACTCAGCGATGAAGGCGCGGCGAATCACGCGCGACTCTACGGTCCCAACGGCGGAGTGCACCTCTTCGGCTGGGGCCGCAGCGCGACCCAATCGCCTTCGCGACTTCCGGCACGGCAGAGCCTGGAGGCCTCGCGCGCGGTTGCGCGGCTGCTCGACCTGCCCGATGAACGCGTGGTGTTTGCGCAGCAGGATCCAGTCGGAATTGACGGCGGTGCGTTTCATTCTGATGTCCTGCTCGTCGGAAATCACAACTTACTGATGCTCCATGAACGAGCGTTGGTTGATCAAAAGGCCGTCATTGAGCAATTGGAGCTTCGACTTGGTGAGCCGCTAAAGGTGGTGCAGGCAACCGAGAGCGAGCTTCCACTCGGCGTCGCGGTCTCCTGCTACCCGTTCAACTCGCAAGTGCTCAGCGTGCCTTCGCCGAGCGGAGAGACGATGGTGATCGTGGCGCCTAAAGACGCCGAGGAGAACGCACTTACGCTGCAGTTTCTTCAGCGAGTGACGCGTGAGGTGGATGCGGTGAGCCGCGTGGATTTCCTCGAGCTAAGGCAATCGATGCGAAACGGCGGTGGCCCAGCGTGTCTCCGCTTACGGGTGCCCGTAACGTCGGAGGAACGCGGCGCGATCAATGCTCGTGTGCTGTTCGACGAGAGCCTCGAACAGGACCTGCGAGCGTGGGTGGGCCGCAACTACCGTGACCAACTCGAGCCCCGAGATCTTGCTGATCCCGCTCTAATTCGGGAGGTTTTGGTTGCCTTGGACGAACTCACCGCGCTTCTGCGACTCGGGTCGGTCTATGAGTTCCAGACCCCAGGATAATGTGGCAGGATAGCCCCGTGAAGCGCACGAAGAGTTTCGTTCTGACCCTTTGCCTTGCTCTTTCCGCCTGTGGGGGCTCAATTCAGTACGACTACGCGAAAGAGTACGATCCGCGAAAGAACGAGTATGTCATCGGCGCCGCCGACGGGCTGAACATCAACGTGTGGCAGAACCCCGACCTCTCCACCACTGCCGTTGTGCGCCCAGACGGAACCATCACCCTCCCTTTGGTTGGAGACATCCAGGTCGCAGGCAAAACGCCGACCGAGGTACGAGACGAGATCAAGGTGCAGATCTCTCAGTTCGTCAAAGCTGAGGCAGCTATCGTCACAGTGGCCGTTTCCGCCATTGAGAGTTATCGCTTTACGGTGACAGGCGCAGTTGCCAACCCGGGCTCCTTCTCGGCCTCGTATTACGTATCAATCGCCGAGGCGATTGCGATGGCTGGCGGTCCGACGCGGTTCGCCGACACGAGTCAGATTGAGATCATCCGCACGAGCCAGAACGGCAAGCAGCGACGCATTCCGATCGACTACGACGACATCAGCACGAGGCGCCGACCGGAGGCCAACCTGATCCTGGTGGCTGGGGACACGGTCTTCATCCCCTGATAGGACGCCGCGGCCCTTTGGACCGCCGCTCCGCTTTTTGCGCTATCTCAGCCAGCGTAGCCCTGCTCACCGTGTTGCGACACATCGAGCCCTTCTCGTTCGTCCGCTGGGGCCACCCGCAGATCGAGGAAGCTTCGAATGATTCGCAGTAGGCCCCAGGTGCCGACGATCGCGACGGCGATCGCGACGACCGATGCCAGCGCCTGCACAAGCAACAGCTTGGCGTTTCCGAAGAGCAGCCCGTTCGCCCCCACCGTTACGCCGTCGAGCGAGCGCTCCTCGGCGAAGACTCCGGTGAGTAGCGCGCCAACGACTCCGCCTACACCGTGGACGCCGAAGGCATCGAGCGAATCGTCGTAGCCAAGCCGGTACTTCATTAGCACGGCCCCAAAGCACGCCGCTCCACCGAGCGCCCCCATGACGAAGGCCGCCCAAGGAGCGACGAAGCCCGCGGCAGGCGTGATGACCACAAGCCCGGCAACGAGTCCCGAGGCAACGCCCAACGCCGTTCCCTTCCCGCCGTGCTTCCACTCGAGCACGACCCAGCCCAGCGCCCCACCGGCCGCGCCTAGATGGGTATTGATGAACGCGAGTGAAGCAAGCTGACCTGCGCCCAGCGCGCTGCCGGCATTGAAGCCGAACCAGCCAAACCACAAAACGCCAGCGCCCGTCATCGTCATCGTCAGGTTGTGCGGTAACGGCCGCTCTGCTGGGTACTTGAGGCGTGGCCCAATTACGAGCGCGCAGACCAGCGCGGAGACCCCGGCGGTGATGTGGATGACGGTTCCGCCAGCAAAATCAAGCGCACCCAATTTGAACAGCCAACCACCTTCGTTCCAAACCCAATGAGCCATCGGGCAATAGACAATTAAACTCCAGGCCACCGCAAATACGAGGTAGGCCGAAAAACGCATGCGCTCCGCGAACGCCCCCGAGATCAGCGCGGGCGTAATCACGGCAAACATCATCTGAAATGAAACAAAGGCCAGCGTCGGGACGGTTCCCCTTTGTTCACCGATCAGCCCGCGCAGTAAGAAGTGGGACGAGTCGCCGATCCAACCGTTTACAGTGGGTCCAAAGGCGAGCGAGTAGCCAAAGAAGAGCCATAACGCGCTAATGATGGGGATCGCTGCGACCGAATGCATGATCGTAGAGAGCACGTTCTTGCGTCGAACGAGCCCGCCGTAGAACAACGCCAGAGCAGGGGTCATCAGCAGCACGAGTGCGCTGGAGGCAAGCAGCCACGCAGTATCGCCAGTGTCGGGTTTCATCGTCCGGCAGCAGAACCGCTCGAGTGTTTCCGCAAGGTTTCGGCTGTGTTTCGTGAACGTTCCGACTAGCCTCAACGGTGTGAAAGTTCACGCGTCGGCGGCCGCTCATGCCTCGAGCGAGCTGCTCGTCAACGTCACCGGCGGCACCATCCCCGTGCAGCTAAGCCCACCTGCGCCGATCCTATTGATCCTGGCGCATGGTGCAGGCGGTACAGTCGAAGACCCACTACTCATAGGGCTTGCGCAGCGGCTTCCACCCCTCGGGGTGGCCGTCGCACGCGTCAGCTTTCTCTACCGAACCCAAGGGAAAAAGCTCCCCGACAAGCAGCCGGTGCTGGACCGAACCTTCCATGAACTGGCTTTGGCGCTGATGGAGCAGAGGCCTGCCGCGACCGTTGTTCTTGGAGGAAAATCCATGGGCGGAAGAGTCGCTGCACGCGTCGCGCAGGCGACTGGACTCGGCGCCGGCGTGTGTTTGTTGTCCTATCCGCTAAAGCCCAAAGCCCGCGTCACCGAGGCCAACCTGATGGACCGGCAACAAACCCTCGAACGACTCACCGTGCCCTGCTTCGTGGCGCAGGGAACCCGTGATCCTTTTGGGGGCCCGAGTGAAGTGAGCCCGCACCTGCAACAGGGCACCATCTTCCCCGTCGACCACGGCGACCACGACCTGCGAGCCCCACGCCGCAGCGCCAAGAGCGATGAGCAACGGCTCGATGAGCTCAGCCATGCCATCGAGGAATGGATCGTCAGCCTCGAGCGGCTTGGTGCAGCTCGCTGACTTCCAATCGACGGGCGCCCAGGGAATGACGTCCACTTCGTGGACTCTGTCCACTCCGGTTCTGTTCACTGCATCCACCTTCGGTGGAATTTCGCGGGCCACTCGCGCTCGGCGGGCGTACGATTTCGCCATGCTTACCGTGCCGTACCGCTTGCCCAATCGCGGGCGCTTCTCGATCAACACGCGTCTGCTCAGCTTGCTCTTGGCGCCGCTACTTTGGAGCTGCTCAGACTCCGACACCAAGCCGCCGGTACCACCTGCATGGGAGTGCCAACTCGAGTCGGGGAGCGACCCAGATTCGGCCAGCAAACTTGGCTGCCAGGCCGACTACGAGATCCTGGCTAGCGAGCCCGCAGATGCGAGTATTCCCGGCGCTACCTCCGTCAAGACGATCGTCGACCGGGCGGATGAAGAGGCGCTCTACTTTCAGAACTCAAAACGCTACTGCATCCATTGGGACTTTGCGTTTACCCACTTGAGCGGTGACGGACGGCCGATTGTACCGGAGCTCTCGCAGTTCAACTCGACAGAGTATTACAGCCCCGACCGTCGCTTCATCCTTGGCGCGCTATCGTATTATGAAGGCCCACAAAAGTGGGTTTACGAGATATCGCCTTATGACAACGCGGACGCTGAGCTTATCGCCACGGCGTTTCGCAAGATTCAAGCAAACGTTTGGGTGGGTGATGAGCTCTCCTTCCACCCAACGAGCGGCGCGGTCGAAGAGGTTGCCAAGCAGCTGCCGGCGGACATTCCGATCACGAGCACCGACGCGCTGTACGAGGGAGTTGACTACCAACCCCTCAATCCTGGCTTGAGTACCGGCATTCTTCGCTTCCGCAAGGCCAGTGAAGTGGACGGGACCTATACACCCTATCGCGAGATCGTCGTGCTGGATGCCGTACCCAATGACATCTCGATTGTCTCGGGTTTGATTACGGCGCAATTCCAGACGCCGCTTGCACATATCAACGTGCTCTCGGTCAATCGCGGTACGCCCAACATGGCGCTGCGCAACGCGCTCGAGGACGCTGAGCTCAAGGCGCTCGAGGGCAAGTGGGTAGAGCTCAAGGTGGGCGCCTTCGACTGGTCGGTCAAGGAGATCACCGAGCAAGAGGCGGACGCTTGGTGGGAGTCCCACAAGCCGGAGCCGATCGAGGTGCAGCCGATGGACCTGTCCGTCGTCGATCTGCGGGAGACGAGCGAGATGCTCGATCTCGACGCGCTCGACCTACGCGACGCAATCTCGGAGGCCATTCCCGCCTTCGGTGCGAAAGCGACAAACTACGGCGCGCTCGCGAATGCTCAGCTCGCTGGGGCCTTCGACAGTATCCCGGGTGACAACGGAGACGGGCCGGTTCAGCTCGGGTTCGGCGTGCCGATGTACTTCTACGACCAGTTCATGACCGACAACGGACTCTATGACCGGCTCGACGAGATCATGGCTAACCCGCAATTCAGCGACCCTGTGTATCGCGCGCAGGCGCTAGAGGACTTCAAAGACGAATTGCGTTCCAAGCCGATGAGGCCCGAGGTGGTAGCGCAAGTGGTTGCTCGCGCAGCCGAGCTCTTCCCGGGAGAAAAGCTTCGCTTTCGCTCGAGCACCAACTCGGAGGACCTCGGGAAGTTCACCGGCGCTGGCCTTTACAACTCAGAGACAGGCGACCCAGCGATCTCCCCGAGCGGGGAGAAGGACTCGGTGGAGTGGGCCATGAAAAAGGTCTGGTCGCAGGTTTGGAATCCGCGCGCCTATGAAGAGCGGGACTACTACTCGATGGACCATCTCAAGGTCGGGATGGCGCTCTTGGTCCACGCGAACTTCCCGAAGGAGGAGTCGCAAGGGGTGGCCATCACCAACAACCCATTCGACGCGAGCGGGCTCGAACCTGCGTTCTATGTGAATGGTCAGTTCGGTAACAATGACGTGGTCACGCCTGCCCCTGGCGTGACGGCCGACGCGTATCTCCACTACTTCTACAGCCCCGGACAACCCATCGTTTACCTCCAACACAGTAACTTGATCAAACCGGGCACGACCGTGCTCAGTGGAGAGCAAGCGAACGGACTCGGGGTCGCGCTCGACGCGATCCACCTCTACTTCCAGAGCGCCTACGCAAAGGCTGGCGAGTTTTACGCACTGGAAGTGGATTGGAAGTTTGATGACAAGCTAACCCCGGGCACTCCTCGCCTGTTCATCAAACAGGCGAGGCCCTACCCCGGCTGGAAAACGGAGCCTTCAGCCGCCTGCGGAGCTCAATAGTTCAATCACACGCCGAGTAGCCGCTTGACGTCCTCTTCGAACGTCGAGCGGATATGCTCGATCACGGCACCGCGAAGGCGAACCTTGGTGGCCGAAAAGGCGGTGCGCGATAGTTGTCCGAGCTTGCCCGCTGTCGCGAGCGCCGACGGAAGCACCTCAGCTGCGGTGACCACCTCATCCAAATAGCCGGCAGCACGCGCCTCGACTGGATTGTAGATTTGGCCGAGCAAAGTCGCTCGTGTGAGCTCTGTCGGTACGAGCCGGGCTCGTGCGAGCTCCATGGCCAGAATCGGCACCGGCATGCCAATGGCTACCTCATTGAGACCGAGCTTGAAGGCGCCATCCGCACCGACTCGATGATCCGCGGTGAGCGCCACGAGCGCACCGCCGGCGAGCGCATGGCCGGTGCACGCAACGACCAAGGGCAAGGGCGTAGCGAAGAGCTTCAGCAGGAGATCGGCCCCTTGCTTGAGCAGCGCTTTGGCGGCCTCGGGCCCGCTCATCATCACGCGCAGGTCGAAGCCTGCGCAAAAGCGCTCGGGTCGACCGGCGAGGACGATCGCCGTGGCCTCCTGTTCTGCGCGATCGATTGCCGCCGTGAGCGCTTCAATCATCGGCACCGAGAGAGCGTTCGCTTTGCCGTCATCCATCTGAAGGAGGGCGACGGATTGATCGAGGGAGTAGGTCAGGGGGGATTCAGCCACGCTGGGAGGCTACTCGCCACGACTCGGGAAGCAAGCGATGTTCGCTTGCACCGGCGCCCGTGGACGCGCGGGACGAACGCGCTTAACCGACGCCAGTGAGTTCCGAAAAGTCTCCGTCCGAAGAGCGCCCGGTCGTTGAATCCGCCGCGAACGAAGGGCCCGAGAGCCTCGAACTGCCCGCCCTTCCGCCCCGCCGCACCGGCTTGTGGTTGGGCGTTACTGCGCTCGTGCTGGGGCTCGCCGGCTTTGGAGCGTACACGCTCGCGACCCAACCCGACCCCCTGCGAGTCCTCGTCGCGATCGACATCGAGGGGCAAGCGTGGGACGGCTCGAGGCCTGCTGCGGCCGTCGCCGATAGCGTCGGCAAGGGGCTCGAGAAGATCGGCTTTGAGCCTGTGGATGGCGGTGACCCCAAAGTCGATAAGGTGCTTACGAGCGAGAAGGACCTGATTCGCGCAGCGCGCAAACTCGAGGCCGGCTTCGTCCTCTCCGGCACGCTCAGTCCCGAAGTGATCGAACACCCGATCGCCGGGGGTCTGTTCGAGGTGCGAACCAAGACGACGTTGACCGTGCGGAACACCAAGGAAGGCCGCGGCGTCGAGGTCCCGCTCGAAGTTTGGAGCTACGGAAGAACCAAAGAAGCCGCGCTCGAGTCGCTGGCTGAAACAGTCTCCGCGCGGGTGTTCGACGGAGCCGTGCCCGCCCTGCTCGATCACCCAGTCATCAAGGAAAAATTGAAGGGTGATATTGCCACCCAAGCTCGCCTCGCCTTGGCTGAAAAGTACGTAGCGGCTCGCGAGCGACAGCTCAAAGACGTCAAGCTTCAATATGAAAAGCTCGACCAAGAGCACGCGAGCTTTGCGACGAATCCCTTTCCGATTACCTATTACGGCAACTTTAGTGAAGACGTTCGGCTAGGCGGCGCGACGGACCGAGGCCCGGTGTTTCGCTCGGCAGACGTATCGCCGTTCGTTCGTCCAGGTGACGTGTCGCTCTCCTGGGCCTACCAATTAGAGACCCTCGCGGTGCGTGATAACGAGCGCAAAGATGCAGTCTTATGGCGGGGCTACCACATCCTGGAAACGCCCGGGGCTGCGCCAGAAGGCTTTCCCATCGTCTTCTCCGAGGACCTGCTCGGCTGGGCCAAGACGGTTACCGTGGTTGAGGAAGGAGGTGCTTCGCGCAGGCTCCTCGTCCACCCGGAGACTCGTTATTACAACCCCAAGGTGAGTCCTGGCGGAGCCTATGCCGCCTTTCACGAAAAACCGTGCCGCAACTGCTCGCGTGAACTCGCTGTCATCGACCTCAAGAGTGGGCAGACGCTGTACCGCAGAGTGTCTGGCGACAAGGGCCCGGATGAACGACTCGGGGGCTACGCCTGGCTCAGCAAGGATGAGCTCGCCTTCGTCGGCGACCCCCACCCGACGATCACAGACGCACCGCCAGCGCATGAGGCCAAAGACAGCGCGGAGGAGCCACCCGCGATCGCCTTGGGCGAGCTGCGGATCGTCAAACTTTCGAGTTCACCGCCACTCGAGCGCCTCGTCTATTCAGCAGGGCGCAGCTGCTCCGAGCTAGCGGCCTCCACCGCAACAGGCCAAATCGCGATGACCTGCACCGGCCAAGACGGAGCGAGCAACCTGGTTTTGGTCGACGGCAAAACAGGCGAAGGCCGCGACAGCGGCTGGTCCGGCGATGGCCCCGAGTACTCGCGTGATGGGCAGCGCTTGGTGCTCGAGGTCCAGGGAGATCTGGCGCTGGTTGAATTGAAGAGCCAGACTTTTACCGCATTGACCCGGACGCCCTTCGAGGAGCGTGCACCTCGCTTTTCACCCGACGGCAAACGTATCTACTTCGAGTCGCGAGCCCTCGACCCGATCGTTCCCAATAGGCGAGTGAGCGTCATCGGCTCGCTGGAGGTTCCGTGAGCACGGATAACGAGTTGGATGATTTAGTCCCGGAGGCGCTGTTCTTCGGGGTCTCTGCAGCGCGTATGCGCAGCCGCGCTCGCTGGTGTGCGGTGCTGCTGCTCCTGACCTGCGTAGTACCGTTTGACGTGGTTGGGCGCACGCCCATCTTCCTGTGGTCGATCGCCTCGGAGCTGCACCTCTCGGCGCTGATCGGCGCGCTTGCGCTGCCGCTCGCCGGCGCGGTGATTGGGCTCGGATCCTTCGTCACCAAACGCGGCGGGTCACTCGGTTTTTTGGTGTTAGCGAGCCTGTTGTCGGCCGTCCTATTGCGCGCCTTTGGTTTGGAGCGAGCAGCCTGGGATTCGAGCTCACTTCCGGACAGCCTCGCGGCCAAGCCTGCCTTTGCGCTCGTGAGCTTGGCGTTGGTGGCAGCCGCAGGAAACCTCTCCTTCCGCGCGGCGACGAAGAAGGTCGTGCCCTATGCGTTGGGCGCAGCGGCGCTCTCAGCGGCGATTTTTTACGCTTACCCAGAGCGAGGGGAGGCTCCGCTGATGACGGTGGTACGCGGCCTTGCCAGCCTGCCGGACCTACCCGACTTTCGCTATCAGTTGGGCACCATCATCCTGGTTTTTATTGCACTGTGGCCTTTGCTCATCTGCCTCGCGAGCTTCTTCCTATTGAAGTTGCCTTCGAGCAAAGATGAACCCGCCATCTCATTGCTCTCGACCTGGGGGCTCCCGCTGCTCCTTGCCTTTCTGGGCGTGCGCGCGCTCGGCGTCCCCGAAGCAGGCTTTGCGCTTTTGCTTCATACCGCGATGGTGCTCTCGGTCACGGCGGTGAGCGGCTTGCTTTCCTCGGCACTACTAGTCTGTTGCGAGACCTTCTTCGTTACGACGGGGGACAGCGCACCCGCTTCGCGCAGGATGCCTACCGCGGTTGAGGAGGAGGCCGATGTATTCGGTAAACGGCAATCCGCCGCGACGGCGCAAGCTGCAGTAGGGCTCGCCCCGACGCGTGCTGCAGCCTTTGCTGGTGGAGCGGTGCTCATTATCGCCATCGCAGGGTTTGTGCTTTCACGTCCGCCCCAGAAAGGTACAGACTGGGAACTCAAGCCGACCACCGCAGCCTCGGACAAAGTGTTCGACGAGCTGCTGCTCGGTTGGATGATCGCCCGCCGCAACTGGGATTTTTCGACGCGCAACGACGCGGGCGGTGCGCAAGATCGCTTGCTGGTGAAGGAGCGCGGCAAGAAGCTGAGCCAAGCGGCCAAAGAGCTGGATAGTGCGTTAGGCGAGGCCGTACGAGCGCTGACCGAGGAGAGCGATGATCTCGATTTGGGCGGCCGCAAATGGGGACGCTTGGTCGAGGGGGTCAACGAGGCGAGCCGGAAAGCTGGCCTCCCCTACTTCCTCGATCCGGACGTGGTGACGCGCATCGAGAAGGACGATCTGCGGCAGAGCTTCGCCGTCTTTCCTTATCGCATCGAACGGGTGCAGCAATTCGACGTAGACGGTCGCGCCTTTGCCACGCTTCGCGTCCACCGAATCGGCAATAGCCGGCAAGCGCACGGAAGGCTCGGCTACTCGCGCGATAGTTTGCCCTTCGCCTTGGTGATCCTCGAGGAGACGGAGCAACAAGGGGAGGTCTTCGCCTCGCTCGTACGCATGGGATACTGCACCGACGACATAGCGTTCAATCAAGAGCTGTACGGCGGGCTCGACCGCTGCGGGAAGCTGTTCAAGGACTACGCTGGCTCCGACCCGACCAAGGTATCGACGGCCGTGCTCGAGGGGACCGAGCGTCACGAGCTACAACACCAAATCGACGGGCCCCACCTGCCGATGGCCCCGATCGTGATTGAGACGATGGGTGGCTACGCGAAGTCCTCGCAGGATCGCGTCAATCGTGAAGTGAGCGCCTTCCTGGCGGAGGCCACCGCCGCAGGCGCCGCACCGAAGGTCGCCCTGGTGCAGCTCGCGCAATACATGCTCGCACGCGATGACAACAACGGGACGTACAGCAAGACCGCCGTCGCCTGCTTCGAGGCGCTTTCGAAGAAGAAGATCCGGCGCGGTAACCGCTTGGATGGCGATGCCTTCTGGAAGGTCTACGAGGAGCTCTTCTTGCTCTCCGACGACGAGCTGCGACAAAGGGCGCGGATGGCTTGGAGCGAACAATTCGACGCAGAGCTTGTCGAGCCCAAGCCTCGCTAACGAGCGGGCTCTCGTCGCGCAGCCTGATTCAATCAGCGATCGTGCGCGCAGTTTTGCTGAACGGGCTGGCCGGATACCGCAATAAAAAACGGCCGGCCGCCGCGCGTGCTTCTTCTCTACGGCCGGCTCCCAGGAGCGCTCGTATCGTGAGGATGTCGCGCTCTTCTTGCAGGCGCTTGGACGGAGCCGCACCCTCGCTCTGCAACGCACGGAGCGTGGCCGAGGGATCGACAGCAAGTTGTGCGCGGGCGTTTGCCAATAACTCGACCTCGGCGGCCAGTTGGCTCTTTTGCGGTGGCTTGACCGAAAGCTGAGCCTGCGGCGAGGCGGCTCGCAGCGACGCAACGGGGGCTGACGGAGCTGCAGCAGACGGCGCGGGGGCGGTCGATGGCTGCGGCAGGTTCGGCTTGACCTGCATCCGAGGCATTGGCGCTGCGCCCGGTAGCGCAGTAGCGGATAGAGCAATAGGCCGCTCGCATAGCACCAGGGGCGAGCGAGCGTCCTCGCTCGAGGGCCGCGGACCGATCCCGATGGCTAGGCTCGATAACACAGTAAAGCCGAGCAGCTTGGCCAGTAGGCTAGGAGCGAACGACAGCGACTTGAGCGTGACCGCACCGCTTTGGAGCTGGGCTTTTGCGAGCGCGCCGGTTGCAACGGCGCCAAGCGAGACCGTGGCGGCGGCAAACCTCGCGGCCCCGCGCTCGACGTCGACCGTGGGCGTGAGCGCGCGGATGGCGGCGAGATCCGACTCGATGGTTGAGACCACGCGGCTCATTGGGCGAGCTCCTTCTTGGTCAAGAGCGGTCGAGAAAGACTCAGCCGTTCACGAACGATCGTTAGCAGGCTGGGCTTGCTCGCAGGCGCGGCAAGGTTCGCCTCGTACGCGGCCCGGAACTGTTTGCGCGCGGTGTGGAGCCGCGAATACACAGTACCAACCGCAACGCCTTGAGCCTGTGCAACTTCCTCGGCGGAGGCCTGCTCGATTTCGATCATTACGAACACGAGGCGAGACTCTTGGCTTAGTTGCTCGAGAGCGGCGGTCACCCGTTCGAGCTGCTGCCGTACGTCGGCGCGAGCCAAGGGATCGGCCCCCTGTGCCGAGACCTGTCCGAGCGCGGTTTCATCCTGGCATGTGGGTCTACGCCGCTTGGTTCTGCGCAGGTTGGAGGCCACGCGCAAGGCGATCTCGGCGAGCCAGGTCTTCTCGCAAGCGCGACCTCGGGTGAAACCGCCGCGACGGTGGGCCACCAGAAAGACCTCCTGCACCGCGTCCTCGAGATCGGCTGAAGGCACGCCAACACGGCCCAACATGCGAGCAACGAAGGGCGCCCAGGTGCGGAAAAGCTCCTCGGCCGTAAGCGGTTCTTCATTCAAGGGAGGCACGGCTCAGTCAATGTCCGGCTGCGACGATTCCTTCGGACAAATCGCAAAGGAGCTCACTACGGCCGGCTAGAGCCATTCGGCGACGACCCCGAGCGAGAAGGCGAGCGCCAGCGGGCCGAGATCCTCGGTCTCTTGGTCCGGCCAGACGTCGGTGGACGGAAGCACGATGTCTTCGGGAGCCAGCGGAAAGAGCGCATCGGCGCCCAAGGTGACGCCCAAGCTCGAAGTGGCGCGCCACGTGGCCTCGACTCGCCCCCCAGCGACGACGGCGAACGTCGAACCACGGGCATCCCCAAGGAAGCCGCCGAGCATCGCGCTACCGCACGCACGCGCGCGCACGTCGGCGTGCAGGACTCCGCCGCAACCATCGACCCGCGCGGCCACGAGACTCAGCCAAACGTCACGCTCCAGTAGACTCGAGTGGTTGGGCAGCGAAGCGAAGATGCCGCCGCGCCCGGAGACTTCAGGGGCCAGCTCAGCGGGCGGCGCATAGGCGACGTCAATCATGGCCGAGGTGGTCATCGAGGCGGCCGCCGTCAGCGCAACCCCCACACCGACCTCTGCGGCGACGCCTGCGCGAAGAGCGCGCCGTTCGGCGGAAGGCTCGATCGAGTCGCGAGCGGTGGTGCGCGGGGCCGGGGGCGAAGAACGCTCGGGCGCCTGTATCGGCTGGACCTCAGTGGATGGGACCGGCGCTGGGTCCTCGGCGGATGGGACCGGCGCTGGGTCCTCGGCGGATGGGACCGGCGCTGGGTGCGCTGCGGCTCGCGGAAGACCGGCATCATCAAGAGCGACCATCACCGCCAACAGCGCTGCGCGAAGCTGGTCCTCGCAAGCAGCGCCGTCGACTTCGATCGAGCGCGTACCGAGCAGTGCGCCGCTGCTCAGTAGCGCGAGCTCAATCACGCCGGCTCGCTCTTGCACACGCACGGTGACGGCCTGGCTCAGCTCCAAGGACTGCAACTCCCGCTGCATCACTGCAGCGTCGGCCGACGAGAAGCACGGCCCCTCAGCGATCTCAACGACCACGGACGCAGCTGGCTCAGCCGCCGCTCGGCTGGGCAAGCTGCAAAGGATGGCGCCGAAGGTGAGCGCAAACTGTACCGATCGGCTTCTCAAGGCGTCCTGCGCTCCCTCGATGCTCTGACCGTCCGCGACATTCAACCGAAGCACCAAGCGCGTGATCGAATCGGTAGGCAGGCACACTACCCCGTTGGAGGGGCTAGCCCTCGAACCACGCGCCCAAGGAGGCCCGCTTGAAGCTCTGCCTGAACCCTCAACGACTTTTGCCGTTCACCCTCGTGTTCTTTGGCCTTGGCTGCTTTCACACGCCCAAAGAGGGCGAGGCCATCGAGGACGTCTGCAAAGAGGAGAACCACGGCAAAGAAGTCAGCGTCTCGGGCTACCTCGTGCCCCCCAAGATGATGACCTTCTGCAGCGATAGCTGCACCCTGCGCATCTCACCGAAGAAGGTGGAACAAGAGCCAACCTTGATCACCGCCTTCATGGTTGGAGACGGCAACGCGCAGATGAAGAAGTTGCCTGAGAAGTTCACCGCCAAAGACATCGATGTAACCGACTCGAGCGGCAAACACTTCGGCACGGGGGACGCCGTGAGGCTCACCGGAAAGCTGATGGTGAACGATAACCTCTGTTCGATGTTCAAACCGGAGAAGATCGAGGCGCTCTGAAGCTCAAGGGCAACTAGGCTGTCGCTCATGAATGGCGACAAACTGGAGCGGCTCGCGGATGAGCTTTTTGCAGGCCGCAATAGCCAAGATGAAGTCGCGCTTGACGCGCTGGCCGAGCACGTCGCGCCTTGGAACCTTTCAACCGATGAGCTCGACCTGCTGCTGACCAAGCTCGAGGCGAAAGGTTGTGAGGTAGTCGTGGGCGACCAGCCGAAGCTCGTTGAAGAGCTCAAGCTGGTGATGCCGGCGGTGAAGCGCTTCATGCAGCGGGAGAACCGCAAGCCCACCGTTTCGGAGCTCGCCGCCGAGGCCGAATGCGAACCGTTAATCGTTTGGCGGGCGCTCCGGTATGGCCAGGTGATCGGGCGTTAGTACGCACAAAGTTGCGAAGGCTGGGCAAGTTGATCATGGTTGGGCGTCAGAAACGGCCTTTTTATCGAGAAATCAGCCGTGAATGTTCTGGCCTACTCAGTGCATCCGACTCGGTATGGAACAAGGTCCAAGCAACGAGAGCAGCGCTGAAAGCTCGCGGCTTTTAAAAACCGAGCGACGTTCGCATCGCAGAACGCAGCTGGACCGGCCTGTGTTGCTGGAGACCTCGACGCGCACCGCGACGGTCCGCTCGGTGGACGTTTCCGGGGGAGGCATCGCGGTTCGCACCGACCTCGCGTTGCAGGTCAATGAGCGTGCGGAACTCTACTTCGAACTGCCGATTGGCTACGCGGTTGAAGCGCGCGCCGAGGTAGTAAGGCGGCAAGGAGACCTCTTGGTGCTGCGCTTCGTCGAGTTGGCCCGTGAAGCCGAAATCGCCGTGCGGGCCTTTTGCAGGATCAGTGGGATGCAATCCGCCGTGAGCGGCGCGGCTACGACGGAGCGCGGCTCAAGCCTCTAGCCGCTCTTCCACGCGCGGTTGCGGGGCTGGGGAGACTGCCACGGTGGGGTTGGGGATCGCGAAGCCAACGACGCTGCCACCGCCTTTGTTGGGCCGCGTCATCGCATCTCCACCGTGAGCCCGAGCAATGCGCCGAACGAGCGCAAGACCGAGCCCGAGTGACTCGGACGTTCCCGCTTCGGCGGAGAAGAAGGCCTCAAACACGCGTTCGCGGTTTTCATCGGAGATGCCGGGTCCGCGGTCTTCAACCTCGACCGAAAGCTCGTCCCGACTGAAGCGCAGATTGACGGCCGTCGCGCCGCCTGCGTGTTTGCGGGCGTTCTCCAGCAGGTTGGACAGGGCGCGCGCAAACAGCGTCGCGTCGCAAGCGACCGGCACGACCTTGCCGGAGACGCTGGGCACGATCTCCGCGCCGGCTCGCTCGATCGTCCGTTTCACCAAGGCGAGGATGTCGGTGGAGCGGATGCTCAAGGCCGAAAACTCCAACCGGCTCTGAGCGAGCAGCCCACCGACCAGGTCGTCGATCTCGACGATCTCCTGCTCGAGATCGTCGAGCAGTTTGGCCTTGCGAACGGCGCTCGATTCATCACGCAGTAGCTCTGAAAGCAGCCGCACCCGCGCCAAAGGCGAGCGGACTTCATGGGAGACGGTGGCCAATAGCTCCCGCTGATCCGAGAGCTGCTTTTTGATGCGCTTGGCCATGTCGGCAACGGCGCGGCTGAGCCGCAGGATTTCTGGAGGGTCATGCCGGCCGCACGGGACGTTGACGTCATATTCGCCACGACCGATCGCGTCGGTGGCGTTGACTAGCGCCGATATCGGCCGGCCTATCAAGCGTGATACGCGGTGGGCGAGCAACCACAACACAACGCCGGCGGTGAAGAGACCGAGCAACAAGGAGATGCCCCGCGCCCCTCGATTCTTGGTGCAGATGTCTACCTTGCCGAGCGGCTGACCGTCTTGCGTGGGCGTGAAGAAGGCGTCGGGCCGATCACACGGCGCACCGATCGCCTCGATCGTCCGGCCCGACTCATCCCGCAAGGTGACCTCGACGTCGAGCTCGCTAGCAATTTGATGCGCCAAGCGCGAGCGCTCTGCCTCGTCATCCCAAACCTCGGCGAACTTCGCTGAGGCGATCCTGCGCGTCCCTTGGAGCACGCGGCGCCATTCACCGGAGCCGCTATCAAACAAATGGGTGACGAACGCGCCCGCAAACAAGCTCAAGAGAATGGCCACGCCAAACCAGCCGAAGATCCGGCGGTGCATCGGCGAAATCGCCTTGGCGCAGGTAGCAATGAGACGCGGTTCAGCCACCGTTAAGCTCCGTTTAGCCCTTGGGGTCAGAAGGTGGTGGAGCTTCGCTGGCCTCGCGCGCGAGCACGTAGCCCACGCCGCGCACCGTCTTGATCAGCCCACCGTCGCCGAGTTTTTGACGGACGTGCGAGATGTGCACGTCAATCGTCCGTTCGGAAACTACGACGTCCCCACGACCTGCCGCGGATAACAAGCGGTCACGTGGGATCACTTGGCCGGCGCGACGGGCCAACGCCGCGAGGATGTCGAACTCGATGCCGGTCAGGTCAAGCAACCGGTCTGCGAAGGTGGCCCGGCGTGCCGAGAAGTCCACCGTGAGCGCGCCGACCACGATGCGATCCGCCTCGCCATCCGGGCGCACTCTGCGCAAGATCGCCCGCAGCCGCGCGAGCAGTTCACGCGGGTTGAAGGGCTTGGGCAAATAGTCATCAGCGCCGAGTTCGAGCCCAACGATGCGATCCGTCTCATCACCACGCGCGGTGAGCATGAGGATGGGAACGTCCGACTTGCGGCGAATTCTCCGGCATACCTCGAGACCGTCGAGCCCGGGCATCATCACGTCGAGCAGGACCGCATCGAAGTTGTCTGTCTCCAGCTTCGCCAGCCCGGCAAGCCCGTCGAGCGCACGCACGACCTCGAAGCCGTTCTGCGTCAAATATGACGAGAGCAATTCATGGAGACGCAAATCATCATCGACGATGAGAACCCTGGATGCCATGGCGCTGGAGGAGCCTACAGCACCCGCGCCGATGTTCGCATCGGGATCGTGAGCGCTGTAGGTTCTCCATCCGGGCCGATTCATCGAGGGCTCAATGGTCGCCATGATGCGAGCGGTGACCGCGCCGGAACGGACGATCTTCCTCGGCGGCGGGGGACTCAGCCGAACCATCGACGTTCTTGGCCGCTTGGACGCAGACCTCAGCGACGTGGCGCTCGAACGCCTGTTGGCGATGTTTGGCGCGACAGCCCATGCTGCGGAAGCCCGAGGCAAAGCCGCCAATGGTACCCAAGGCGAGGAGCGCGATCAGTGCTTTACGTTTCATGCTGAAGTTCCTCATGGTCAGACGGCCACACTTTCACTGCGATACGGTCCACGACGGTGTCCCCAAACGAAGCCGCGACGTTCAATCAGCGCCGCGAGCTCATTGCGTTGACGGGCATCGAGCACACCGTGCACCTTGCTGAAGGCGTTGCTGGTGAGAGCTCGCATCTCGGCGAGCGCTTGGTCATGCCGCGCAAACACAGACTCGAGCTGCGCTGGGTCAAACGTCTCCGCGCGCAAGATCTCGGCGACCTGCGTCCGCGTCGCAGCGAGCTCAGGCATGGCCTTGCGTCCGCCCGCTCGCACGTCGGAGATGGCGTCCACGATCACGTTCTCCTGGCTCGGGCTGGTCTCGAGCCGCGAGAAGATCCTCCCGAGAATACGGCCGCGCCGCCCCCACCCCATCCTGCCGCTCCAATGTGGAGCTCGCAGCACGCGAATGAGCCCGATCAGACAGGCGGTACCGACAATGAATCCAAACATCATTCCTCCTGAGTAGTGGTGGTGACTCTCAACGTTGGCCGAACGGAAGCAGCCAGTCGGTCTGAGTCATTCCGTCGCGAGACCATCCTGACGCTTGCTTCGTGAATCCACATGCCGATTCCGATGAAGAACCGTTAAGTCGTGGCGCTTGCTTCGAGCCTGTTTCGGCAGCAGAGTCCGGACCTTGTCCGCTCGCAGCGCTTTCTCGATCCTCGCGCAGTCCAACGTCCGAAGCTGGGTCACCGCTCGCTTCTGCTCCGGGACCGGCGTGAGCATGTTGCGGGCCACGGCGATTTGGGACGTCTACGCGAGCACCGGTTCGTCGGTGAACGTTGGGCTGCTCGGATTGCTCTCCTTCGTGCCTGCACCGGTGCTGGCGTTGACCGGCGGCGTGGTGGCAGACCGCGCGGATCGCAAACGCATCGTGCTGCTCACGCAAGCGGTGGAGCTCGCCTGCGCCGTCGCTTTCACGGTGAGCCGCCTGAGCAACCAACTACCGATGTGGCTGCTGTTCGCGCTGTACATCCTCAACGGCGCCGCCATCGCCTTCGAATCGCCGGCGAGACAAGCGGTGCTCCCGAGCCTCGTGCAGCGTGAAGACTTGAGCCGCGCGGTCACCGTTATGTCGACGGCCCATGCGCTCTCCTTCGTCTCCGGGCCAGCGGTTGCGGGCTTGTTGCTCGCTTCGTTTGGCACCGGCTACGCGTACGGAGGTGCGGCCGTGCTGCTGGCGATCGCATGGAGCTTCGTCGCTCGTGTCTCGCTCGTGCACACACCGTCGACCGAGGCCAAGCCTTCACCGCTTGCGTCGCTGCTCGAAGGCTTCCGCTTTTTGCGGCACAACAGGCTGGTGTTGGGCGCGATGACGCTCGATCTGTTCGCGGTGATCTTTGGTGGAGCGACGGCGATGCTGCCCGTTTACGCCGACAAGATCTTGAACGTCGGGCCGCGCGGCTATGGCTTGTTGACCGCCTCGCTCGAC
Source organism: Polyangiaceae bacterium (assembly GCA_044376115.1). Taxonomy (GTDB): domain Bacteria; phylum Myxococcota_A; class Polyangia; order Polyangiales; family Polyangiaceae; genus Xiheicaenibacterium. Next base: position 138,192 of record JBILLK010000018.1, read on the forward strand.
GTCGGGGCGGTGCTGACGAGCTTGGTCTTGCTGGTGCTCCCACCGATCAAACGGTTGGGACGCACCGTCGTGCTCGGCGTGCTCGGCTACGGCGCAGCGACGATCGCCTTCGGTCTGAGTCGCAACTTCGAGCTCTCGATCGCTGCTTACGTTTGTGTGGGCATCGCCGATCAATTCAGCGTGGTGAGTCGCTCGGCGCTGGTGCAACTTTCAACGCCGGACGCGCTGCGCGGGCGCGTGAGCTCGGTCAATACGCTCTTCATTCTGGCCTCCAACCAACTGACGTTGGCCGAGAGCGGCTTCCTCGCGGCGCTGACCAGCCCCACCACCAGCGTGGTCGCCGGGGGCGTGGTCGTGTTCGTCGTGACCGGGCTGGTGCTGCTGTTTGTGCCGGAACTCTACAGTTCGACGCAGCGCGCCGCGAACGAGGAGCGTCAAAGCTGACGCACGGAGGCCGAGAACTTCGACAGACCGTCGCGCTCCTCGGGTTATGATGAAGCGGTGTCAGAGCTTTTGACCGAACGGCTGCGGCTGGTGCCGATCACAGTGCCGCTGGTAGAGGCCGTGCTCGAAGCCAACCGTCACAAGGCGGAAGCCATTCTCGAGGCGGAGTGCCCGGTCGCTTGGCCCAATCGAGGCTTGGTTGAGCGCGCCTTCTACGCTTCGCTCGACGCCATTCGCAGCGCGCCGCACGTGCGACTGTGGGGAGACCGCGTGATGATCACCCGTCACGGTGCGCCGCGCGTGGTCGGCAGTGTGGTCTTTCACGGCGCTCCCGACGAACGCGGCTCGGTCGAGGTTGCGTACGGCGTCGAGGAGGACTCACAGCGCAAAGGCTTCGCCACCGAGGCAACGCGGATCAGCGTCGAATGGGCGCTCGCGCAGCCCGACGTTCAGGTCGTGCGCGCCGCCACGCCCGTATGGCACGTCGCATCGCAGAAGGTGCTGATGGCCTGCGGCCTCGTACGCACCGGCGAGCGTGACAGCCCGCTCGGAGATCTGTGGGAGTTCGAGCGCTTGCGTGTGCCTCCGCACATTCATGATCGCTGAACGGCGGTTCGGACTTACAGCCTCGCGAGCGACCGTGCTAAGGGATGCGCACCGTGGTTCGCGACCTTCGGGTCGCGCGTTGGGCAGCTAACCCAACGCCGGGAAGCCAGTGAAACTCTGGCACGGAGCCGCCGCTGTAACTCGCAAGGAAGTCGCGCAAGAGCTTCCATGTTGGACCACCACCACAAGCCTCTCGGGGTTTGGAAGGTGCCAGGTCTCCCTGCAAAGGAGGTCGAGAAGTCAGAACATCGGACCACGGAGCTCAGGGCGATTCACGTCGTCAGGAGCAAAAGAACGACGGGCGCGAGCATCGCCCGGAGGGATGCAGATGAAGCCGTGGTTCGTTTTGTTGGCGTTGGTCGCCTGTGAAGGCAGCGCAAGTTCGGGGAGCGATGAGTCGGATGAGAGCGAGAGCTCGTCAGCGTCCGGTGCTTCCGAGAGCGGCGGAGCTGAGCTGGGCGGTGAAGATCAGGGCGGCGCTGCGCAAGGCGGGCTCGATCAAGGTGGAGCAGGCGCAACGGCGCCCGAACCTTGCAGCGGTTTTGCTTCCGAGGTGGTCGACGTAAGTTACGGCCCCGGCGCAGGCTTCGGCCAAGCGCGCATGCCTCACATCGTCTTCGGCAGCCCGAACGGCGCTGGCGTGAGCGCGGGCTCGCTCGACGTTGTGTCGCTCGGCAACGGCGGGCAGATCACGCTTGGCTTCTCCGATCAGCGCATCATCGACGGCGATGGGCCCGACTTCATTGTGTTCGAGAACGCCTTCTTCGCCGGCGGCCAAGAGAGCGCCGTATTCGCAGAGCTCGCGACGGTCGAAGTGAGCGTCGACGGTGAAACCTGGTTCGCCTTTCCGTGCACGGCCACCGCAGCGCCCTTCGGTAGCTGTGCGGGGTGGCACCCTGTATTCGCCAACGCGAAGGACGCAACGATCGATCCGCAAGACCCAGCCGAGGCTGGAGGCGACGCCTTCGATCTGGCCGAGCTCGGGCTGAGCGAAGCACGCTTCGTACGGATCACCGATCGGGCCGACATCACCGGCTTGAACGGCTCCTTCGATCTCGACGCTGTAGCGCTCGTTCACGCTGTTTGCGACTGAGCCGATGCGCCGCTTCGCTTGCGTCTTGACGCTCGCGCGCGCGCTTTTGATTTCGTCGAGAGCCAGCGCCGAGGACGTCGCCCCCATCGAGGTGGAGGTGCGCGGCGAGCTATTGCCACGCGTCGGCGATACCACCTTGCCCACGCTGGTGGTCGATCGCGAAGCGACGCGTCGTCCGGGGGTGAGCGTGGCAGAGCTGCTGCGCTCCTTGCCCTCGCTCTCGGTCGCGAGGACGGGCGGCGCCAGCGACCTCGCCACGGTCTCCTTGCGTGGCGGGACCAGCGCGCAAACGCCGGTGTTCTTCGGCAATATTCGGCTCAACGACGAGCTGACCGGCACCGCGGATCTCTCGCTCATCCCGGCGGTCTTTCTGCGCCGCATCGAGGTCTTTCGTGGGCACGCGCCGATCGAACTCGCAGCGAACGGACTCACCGGCGCCGTGGTGCTGGTGCCGGAGAACGCCCTCGATCCGCGGGCCGCAGCCACCCTCGGCTTCGGCAGTTACGGCGAGCGAGCGGTGAGCCTCTCGGGCGGCGCTGGCAACGGTCGGCAGGCCGCCGCACTGTTCGTGCGCGCTGGGGAAGCGAGCAACGACTATTCGTTCATCGACGATCGCGGCACACGCTTCGACGCCTCCGACGACGTCGAGCGATCACGCACCAACGCCGATGCACGCACGCTCGATCTGTGGGCGACCTCGCATCTCGAAGGCCCACGCATCGCCGTCGACTTCCTAATTCGCAACTTCGCCCGCGAACAAGGCGTACCGGGCCTGGGCGTGTTGCAGGCGTTGGGCGCTCGTTCGCAGGTGCAAGGGACCTTCGCCGCGATCACTTCGCGCGCCCAATGTGGAGACGGTTGTTACGTCGAGAGCAGCGCGAGTTTGCGCCGCTCCGACACCACCATCACCGATCCCAACCTCGAGCTGCTCTTGGCGTCGAAGCGCACCGACATGGCCGCGCGGCGAGCGAGCAGCGGCCTGCAATTCGGCTTCGCCCAGGCCGACCTCGCCGTGCGCGCCGGAGCCAATTTCACGCTCGATACGCTCGAGGTACTGCAAGACGCTCGCAGCGCCGTACGCGGCCGCGAGTCACGCATGCGCCTGTTCACCGGCCTCAACTACGAGCCGGTCGATTGGGCCGAGTTCACGGCCGAGGGCGCTGTCTCGAGCTCGAGCTCGGAGGGCGCCAACAGCTACGCAGGGGCGCCGGAGGCTCGCGTAGGAGCGGCGCTGCGACCGCATGAAGCGCTCGAGCTCTTCGCCACCGGCGGCGTGTACAACCGCCTGCCGCTGCTCGGTGAACGCTTGGGCGTCAGCGCCACGGTGCTCGGCAATCCGCAGTTGGCGCCGGAGACCGGAGGCTCGGCCGACGTTGGTGCGCGCTTACGCTGGGAGACGAAGGACGTGGCGCTGGCCGCAGAGGCCGTGGGGTTTGCTCGCGTCGCCAGCGATCTCGTGGCGTACCAACGCAGCTCCTTCGGTGCGCTGCGGCCGTTCAACGTCGGCAGCGCGCGCATCGCCGGCGTCGATGTTATGGCGGCGGCCCGTTTCGTCGAATGGTTCTCGCTCGGCTCAGCGTTCAACCTGACCGACGCGCGCAACACCAGCGACGAAGCGACGTTGAGCAACGACCGTTTACCGTTCACAGCGCCCTGGTCGGTGTCGCCTTTTGCAGCGGTCGAACTTCGGTGGTCGGGTCTGATCGAGTGCTGGTCGGCGCGTGCAAGCTTTGACTACCGCAGCTCACGCTTCGCCGATCCGGCGGGCTTGATCGAACTTCCAGCGTTGCTCGATCTCGCGCTCGAGAGCTCGCTCGTCTTCGCCGGACAACGCGCAGAAGTGCGCCTGCGCGTCGCCAACCTAACGAACAGCACGTCCACCGACTTGATCGGCTATCCGCTCCCCGGACCCAACGCCCATGGAACACTCACCCTGAGGTGGCCGTGACAATGCATCGCATCCACGCCCTGAGTTCGCTGCTCATCGCAACCGTGCTCGCTGCTTGCGAAGCCGATCCGCCTGCTCCACCCGAACCGATCGACCAGCCGCTCGGCGTTTGCGGGCATGCGCTTTACGTCGTCACCAGCGACTACCAATCGAGCGCCGTATCGGTGGTTTCCTTCGATGGGGAGGTGTTGGTCGCGCCGTTCTTGAGCTCTGCTTCGGAGACGCCGGGGCTGAGTGTGGCGCTATCCGGAGACGTCGTTGCGCCGCTCTCCACCACCAGCGGCGAGCTGATCCTGATCGACCGTTTTCCCGCGGGCGTGCTCACCTTCGCTGATCCCAAGAGCGGCACCGTGGTCGCGCAGACCGACGTCTCGACCGGCTTCGCGTCGAACCCGCAAGACGCGCTCGTGCTCAAAGACGGTCGCATCGCTGTCGCGCGCTACGGTGAGAACCCCACGCCGGGCCAAGCTCCGTTCGACAGCGGCAGCGACCTGCTGCTGCTCGACGGTGCGAGCCACACGATCGTTGGGCAGGTCGAGCTGCGTTCGTTGCTCGAGGACGCAGAGCTCCTTCCGCGGCCCGCTCGCCTCGCGCGTAATGACGAGGAGGTGTTCGTTTTGTTGGCCGCCTACTCGAAGGACTTTCTCAGCAGCGGTGACGGCCGACTCGCGGTGCTGGACGGCGAAAGCTTGGAGCTCGTGAACTTGATCGAACTCAGCGGGGGCTTGGGTTGTGGCGCGCTCGCGCTCGCGCCCAGCAAAAACAGGCTCGCCGTCGGCTGTTCCGGCAGCTTCTCCGGAACCAGCGAGCCGACGCTCGAAGACTCAGCGTTGTTCATCCTCGATCGCGCTGAAAGCGGCTGGGCGCTCAGCCGAACGATCCCAGCGCAGGAGCTCGGACAAGATCCGCTCTCCGCCTCGATCGCCTTTGCTAGCGAGACGGTGCTGCTGGCTGCAACCTTCGGACGGCTCGCCGACAGCGGCGAACAAGAGCGTCCGGATCGACTGCTGGCGATCGACCTCGAGACCGCCAAGGCCCAGGAGCTGCTGGCCACCCCGCGCTTGCCGTTCTCCTTCGGGGATGTGCGCTGTTGCGAGGACTGGTGCTTTCTTGCCGACGCCGATCGCAGCGTGTTGCACCGCTGGAGTCACGCGGACGGAAGCTTCGAGGGCCGTCGCGAGATCCAGCTCGAGGACGGCATTGGCCTGCCGCCTCGCACGCTGGGAGCGTACTGACGCGGTGGTCGGAACAATCGCGCTGGACTAGGCTGCGCGCCGCATGCGCGTCTACCAACTCGTCGTTCTTGCTGTCGTTCTTGGTACGGCCGTTCCCGTTGGCCTGCACTACCAAGCCCATCACGTTTGGAACGTGCACCAGATCGGCGTTGGCTTCTTCCTTTGGCTCAACTCAATCATCTGCTTCTGGGAGATCTGCCTGCTGCTGAAGATCGATCGGATCGAGAAGGAGTACGCCCAGTTCCAGCTCGACTACGAGGGCCGTGAACTCGATCGCGTACGCGACTACTTCTTCTCGAAGGTGCCGCTGTCCAAGACGTTCTCACCGAACACCTGGAGTCAGATCTGGTCCTCCTACGCGCTGTTCGACTCGTCCTACGCCAACCGCCGCTCCTACGGTTTCTTCATCGATATCGGCAACGGCTTCTCGGCGATCATCCCCTCGCTGCTGTTCCTCTACGGCATGACCTTCCACTTCATGCCGGCGCGCATCCTGGGCTTCATCGGCCTCTTGAGCTGCTACCAAATGTGGTACGGCACGCTCATCTACTACGTGAGTTACCTGCGTAACAAACGTAGCGAGGGCAAGCTCACGCTGGTCAACGGCGTGGTGGTGGCGCTGCTCAACAGCCCCTGGTTCACCTTCAGCATCTGGGGCATGTGGGCCGCCATCCAGATGATCATCGACCAGTCCTACGCAGTCTTCCTGCGCTAATACGCTCGTGCTCCCTGCCTCTTCACTCGTGAGGGGCCGGACACCTCAGTGGATCGTCTCTTCCATCAGCTCGCGCCAATCTTCAGCGTCGAGTTCGGGGTAGATGTAGTCCCCCTCGAAGTTCGTGTGGTGGAGCATCAAGCGAGCAACGTCAAAAACGATCTGAGCGATAACGTCGACCTCGGTCGCCGCCTCAAGCTCGGTGCGCTTCTCACGAATGGCTTCGTGATGCTTCGTCGCCACCTTCACCTCGGGAGCGAGACCGCGATCGGTAAGGCGCGTAAACAGGCAGCGCTCCTCGTACTCCATGTGGCGTTCCATCGCCCCGTGAAGGAACTTCAGCAGGCTGTCTTTCTCTTTTGCAGCGGCCTCGCGGGAACGATTGGCCGTTGCCATGAGTTGGCGCGCCATGTGTCGCGCGGCGTCCTCTTCCCCAAAGAGGTTGGCCAGCATGCTCTCGAAGTCCACAGAACCTTCCGAATCGCGGGAGTTTAGGTCCCCCCGAGACCGCCACGGGCATCGTGACGGCATGCGCATAGCATGAGGGCGGCCCGTCGGTAAGGACGCTGACTCAAAGTAAAAAGGCTAACCTTTCTGGTCCGGAACCGTTAGGCTTGGATTTGGGGCCAACTCTTTTGATGACTGGTCTTTTCGGGTGATCGAAGCAGGGCAATTGCTCAACCAACGCTACCGACTTCTCCGGCCTCTAGGCCAGGGGTCGCAGGCGTTTGTGTGGGTTGCGGAGCACCTTGCGCTCGGCTCCCAAGTTGCGGTCAAGCTCATCGATCCTGAGCTGGCCAAACAAGAGGACGCTCGGCAGCGTTTTGCGCGCGAGGCCACCGCAGCAGCCAAGCTTCGCTCGGCCCACGTCGTGCAAATGCTCGACCACGGCATTGAAGGCGATCAGCCGTTCATCGTCATGGAGCTGCTCGACGGTGAGGATCTCTTCGATCGGCTGGACCGGCGGAAGAAGCTGACCTTGGTCGAGACAGCGCGCATCGTCACGCAGGTCTCACGCGCGCTGATGCGTGCCCACGCCGAGGGCATCATCCACCGTGATCTCAAGCCAGAGAACGTGTTCCTTGTGAGGAACGAGGATGATGAGCTGGCCAAGGTGCTCGACTTTGGCGTGGCCAAGGTGGTGACGCCGGCCAAACAAGTGATGGTCCGCACCGGCGTCGGCACGTTGATCGGCACGCCGCACTACATGAGCCCCGAACAAGTGAAGGGCGTGAGCGAGATCGATCATCGCTCGGACCTTTGGTCGCTCGGCGTGATCGCCTACCAGTGCGTCACTGGGCAGCTGCCGTTCGACAGCGAGGGCGTCGGAGACCTGCTGATCCGCATCACGATCAACGAGCCGCTCAAGCCCTCCACGCTGGTCCCGGATCTGCCGAGCGCCTTTGACGAATGGTTCAAACGGGCCTGCGCGAAGGAACCGGCGGAGCGGTTTCAGACCGCCAGGGAGATGGCCGAGGCGCTCGTTCGCTGCAGCGGCGTGCAAGCTCCGGCGAGCCAATCCGGCCGCATGCTGGTGAACCTCGGTGACGCGGTGGATCTCGATTGGGGTTCGCTCGCGGGCATCCGCATTCCCTCGCCGCGGCGGTCTTCCCCCACGCTCGACGACATCGAATCGCGGGCCATGTTGCGCGGCTCGATCGCTGAGTCCGCCCCTCCCCCGCCCGCTGCGCCGCTGAGTGAAAACCCGTTCCTCAACCCGGAACCGCTCGCGCCTGCGCCTGCCTCGGCGCCCGTCTCTTCCGTGCGCGCGACCCCTTCGCTCGCACCGCAAGCCAGCAACAGCAGTCCGCCGTCCTCGGCCCTGCGAGCGATGGGCACCACCGTCACCGGCCTCAGCGCCAGCGCCGACTACGAGCTTGAAGGCGGCGGCAAACGTCGTCGCGCACTTTGGTTCGTCGCCCTCGCCGTGGTTGTCGCCGGTTGCTTAGTTGCAGCCTTCATCATCCGCTCGCGCGGTGGCTTCGACGCCTTGACCACGCCCGCCGCAAGCTCTGCAGCACCGCAACCCTCGGTGTCGAGCTCCGCACCCAAGCCCGTCATCTCGAGCTCCGCAGCGGCCTCCTCCACCGCCTCCGCCGTGGACCCGACGATCACCAAGAAGCCCACGGCCAAACCCGTTGGCCCCACGCCGTCCCCCAACTGGAAGCCCCCGCGCAAGGATGAAGAGCCGGGCGCCGTGATCATCGAGCTCCCCGACCCGATCAAAGAGATGGAGAACCCCAAGCCCCGTCGCTAGGGCGCTTGGTCGAGCTCCATCCGACGTCGCTGGCCGAAATGCGACCGCGCCGGCCAGAGTTGGCCCGCACACACGAGGCCACGGCGGGGGATCGAGCCTCGAATTAACCGTTTTGTTGAGTTCGCCGCCCGATCCCTGGGCGATCGAAGCCCGAATTCAACAAAACGTCCAATTGAGGCGCCCATCCGGGCGGGTGGTTCTCGGGCGGGGTCCTCCGGCGGCGGTCCGCGAGGCTTTCACGTTGCAGTGCGCTCGGCCTTCGCAAGCCTGGTTCCAGTCACTGTTGCTCGTGAGAAACGGGCGTGGGCCAGCGTCACGCCCTTACTGAACTCCGCGCCTTCCATGTTGGTCGCTTCGAAGCTGGCGCCGTCCAGAACAGCCTCCTCCAGTGAAGCACCGCGCAGGTCGGCGTCGCGCGCGTCGGCTTGCGTGAGGTTGGCGAAGCGGAAGCTTGCTCGCTCGGCGGAGCAGTTCGCGAGCGTCGCGCCCTTCAGGTTTGCGCCCGAAAAGACAGCTCCCGCAAGGTTGGCCGCGGTGAAGGTGCATCCGGCAAGGTCGGCGGAATCCCAGGTGCTCGCCGAAGCCTTTGCGCCGTCGAAACGTGAGCCGCCGAGCGCGGCCAGTTCGAATCGAGCATCCTTTAGCGTCGCTCGCTCGAAGGTGGCGCCTGGTGCCTGCGACTCGTAGAACTTGCCGTCGGTGAGGTCGCTCTCAACGAAGGACGCGGCTTCCATGCTTGCCTTCGAGAAGTCTGCCTTGGTGAGGCGCGCACTGTCGAGGCGCGTACGGGTGAGGTCCGCTTCAACGAAGCGAGTCCCCGTGCCGCCTGCCCCGGTTAGAATGGCCTCCGCTAGATTCGCGCGGCTAAAGTTTGTGTGGTCGAGCTCGGCCTCGCAGAAATTCGCCTGCTGTGCCTTTGCCGCGCGAAGGTCCGCCCTTGAGAGCTTCGCTCCGACGAGAGAGGCACCCGCGAGTGATGCGCCCGCGAGCACAGCGCCGCGGAGATCCGAGCCATCCAGCCGCGCGCCTTCAAGCGATGCCCCACGCAGGATGACGCCACGAAGATCCGCACCACGAAGATCCGCTCCCGACAATTCCGCGCGTGCGAGATCGCGGCCTAAAAAGTTTTTGCCCGCCGCCACATCGGCGAGGATCTCCGCTCGGCGGGGTGGCGGTCGCGCCGGTCCCGGCGCCGAGCGAAGCCTGAGCAGAGCGGCCGTCAGTTCAGACCAATGGGCACGCGCAGCCTTGAGCGGCCGCAACGAGGACGCATCGATGGTGGGTGAAACCGCGTCGCGCCAGATCGGTGCGCGGAGCGAGGCAACCGCATGATCGACAGCCGCAGAGCCCACGGTCTCACGGTCACGCACAAGGAGAAGCGACGGTTCCTCGGTGCCACCCTCAACAACCGGGTAGCTTCCCCGCCAAACGATCTCGAGCCGCATCGCATCCGCGTCCAACAGCAAGGTGTCGAGCTGGAGCGCAACATCAGCGACCTCGGACTTCGGACCGCTCAGTGCAAGAGCGTGCGGCCTCTGCGTCGGGAGCGGTACGTCGATCGTGCGACCACCCTCCAGCAGTCCTGCGACGACCAGGCGCGCGTCCGGACGGAGCATAGGTGTCCTGAGCAGCGGCAGAGCGACCTGAAACGCCCGCGGGTCAACGTCCGCAGGCAGATAGGGCCAGCGCTCATCAAGCCACCCGTCATCGAAGGTTCCGAATAGCGGCTGCCGCGCTGGATGGGTTGGAGCGATGGGGCCCAGCCTTACTGGCGCGTCCGAGGACGCATCGAATGATGCACGGAGAGTCCCCAATTCGACCCGAACGACGGTTTTCGCAGCACCTCCGACGGCCCTCGCGGTGCCCCGAATCACCAGATCCAGCTCCTGTTTGAACGGCGCGAAATCAGACGCTCGCTCAAGCGCGCCGTCGGCTCCGAGTCGGTCTCCTTCCAACGGGGGTTGAGTCTCAGCAAGGCTCAGGCTGCGTCCGTCCGGTGAGATGTCGAACGCGCCTTTCAAGAACACAAGGCGCCGAGCCTCTCCCGGGGTGGGTTTCCAAACACGCACCTGCGCCGCAAAAGGAGTGAGGTTCTCGAGATTGAACGGTTGCACGACCGGACTCCGAGAGTTCTTCGAAGCTCCGCGTGCCTGGATCCACGCGGCTGGGCGGCCTAGCGCCTTACCGTCATCCTTCACCGGCTGAATTGCTATCTCCAGACGATCTCCCAGTTGTGGTGTCTCGAGCGCTAAGGGCCATTCGACGCTACCGCGATGGGTGACGGACACGACCCCGAGGACCGTCTCGATGCTGAGGGTGTCCGCAACGAATGGTATGCAGCGGCTATCACTCGACGGACCGTTCACCACCCCACGCGGCATCAGCTGAGGGAGCCGAAACACAAATTCATCCTCGACCGACTCGAAGCCCACGAGGCGAATCTGCTCTCCACCCGCCAGATGGGGCAGCCATTGGTCCTCAGGTGCCTGTTGATAGATTCGAGTGTCACCAGCGTCGCTCAAGCTAGGCGGCAGCTCACTCGACTCGGCCCAGTCTCGAGGTGCGTCGCCTGCTAACGGCCTATCCCCAGGCCCAGCGAGCGGACCGCGCGACGGCGCGACGACCATCTTTTGCAGAATGATGTCTGCGCCTCGTGCGATCGCGATGCCCCGGAAGTGCGGCAGCGGAGCGCGCCGGATTGGCCCCTCGACAACCACCTCAGCGAATGGCTTATAAGGCCCGCGGTCCAGTTGAGAGAAAGGGCGTGGCGTGATGATTCGCCCGTCTGCGAGGGAATACGTCACCTTGACGATGAACGTGAGAAACGACCGACCTTGATCGGTTTTCCAACGCAACACTCGGTGGGCGAAGGCCCGAGCGGCAATCACGCAGGGAGCCTACAACACTCGAAGCCATCGCGGAGCCGGCGCGCTATCCTCCGCCAACGTTCCAATGATGCGTGAGCCGTTGAGCAGCCGATTGGACGCCGTTGAACAGCTGCTCCTCCGGCGAACCTTACCCGCCCGAGCGGCGACCGCCGTCGACTCGCTGCGTGGGGAGTACGCACGTTGGCGGCAAGCTGGCCGTGTAGCAAGCCGCGACCAGGAAGAGCTCCTCGGTAGGGTCGGTTCGCACGCGACAGCGGCGGCTACCGTGCTCCATTTGGAAGAGGGCGTCGGGAATCCCTTGGTGGCACCGTTGCTCGCCGTCGCTCAGGCCGCATCCGCGATGGCCGCAGAAGCCTCGCGGCGCTCGTCGAATGCGAGTCGCCGGGCCGGCCCCAGGCTTCACAGTATGGCCGCCTTGAGAGAACATCTTCGGCGTGTCGGGCACGCGCGATACGTGTCCCTCGTCGGCATTTCGGGAACGCTGGACGCCGACGGTGTGGATTTTCGCGGGGCCTCGTTCGAGGCGGTTGCGCTCGTCGCGGCCCAGCTCGATGGAGCACGGTTCGACGACGCTCGCTTCGCGCGGACGAAGCTCGAGGGTTGCTCGCTCGAGGGCGCGTCTTTCTGTGGAGCCAGCTTCGACCAGGTGGCCCTGCGTGGATGCAGGCTTGGCTCCAGCCGTTGGCGTGAGGCCAGTGTGGTGCGCGTGGACCTTCGTGACGCCGACGTGCGAGCCGTGGACTTTCGCGACGCACGCATTGTCCTCGATCCAGCGCTCGAGGGCGCGCTTTTGGCTGGGGTGCGCTTTCGCGCGGCGCAGCTTCGGGGGGCGAACCTCGCGAACCGAGACCTCACCGGAGCCCACTTCGAGGCCTGCAATCTCACCGGAGCCATCATGGATGGAGCTCGGTTGGACGATGCCGTGTTGACGGGAGCCCTCCTGAGACAAGCGTCACTTCGCGGCGTAGCAGGCGCGCGCGTCAAGGCGGCCAGAGCCGACCTTGGTGACGCGGAGATCTCGGGGGCGAAGCTTCCGGGACTCGACGCGCCAGCGCTTTGTGCCCGGCAGGCCCGCTTCACAGCAACGGACCTCAGTGGGAGCAAACTAGAGCACGCCGATCTCGAGGAGGCGAAGCTAGAGAAAGTGCTCGTGACGAATGGGAACCTGCACGGTGCGCGCATCTCACGAGCTACGCTGCGAGCTTGCTCATTCATTGATGCAAGATTGTCCTTCGCCGACCTCTCAGCCAGCAGCGCAACCGAATGTCTCTTCGTGGGCGCGGTTCTCGAGGGTATGAAGCGCGACCGAATGTCTGACGAGAACAACCAATGGGGTGGCCGTGAGTGAAGTACGCCAACTAGGTATGAATCCGTTCACACACCGCGATGGTCCATCCTCCGCGGAGGTGCTGCAGGTAGAAGACCAGACGGTGCTCGTTCGCCTCCATCACGCGCGAACCGAAGAGGTGCTTCGCGCTGAGCTAGCCGTCATCGGTTACGAGCCTCGCCCGACCGATCGCGTGCTCGTCCTTCCTGCCGAGGAAGGCCTCTTCGTGGTGGGTGTACTCGGCGAAGCGCGGACGCGAAGACCCGCCGCCCAAGAGACGGTCGTGATCTCAGCCACCCAGCGCATCGTCCTAGAAGCTCCAGCGCTGGAGTTGCGCGGTGACACCGCAGCCATCGTCGCAACATCGACGACGTTGACCTCACAGACGCTCGAGGTCGATGCCAAGCGTGTCGTCGAGCGCGCCGAGGAGACGTACCGCTACGCGAGCGAGTCAGCTCATCTCAACGCGGGAACGATTCGCTCGGTCGCAGACGACGCTCACGAAGTCATCGCGCGCCGGGCCTCGATGATCTCTGAAGAAGACACCGTCATCGACGGTGCTCGCGTGCTGCTCGGATGACCGCCGTGACATCAACGCCCAAGGCAATCGGAAACCAGTGATCCCCATTTCCACAAAGGCCGGCGGGACCTGCTTCGCATTTCCTGATGTATGCCTCGTGCCAACGTCGGGTGGCCCACCGGTCCCAACTCCCTTCCCGAACACCGCGATGTGCCAGCTAGCAGACGGCTCCGTATCGGAGGTGCTGATCGAGAACGCACCTGTGTTGGTCGAGACCTCGGTGATCCCGACGAGCAGCGGTGATGAGCCGGGAACGGCGGGTGGAGTCATGTCCGGCACGTTCCGCGGCTGTGTGAAATACCGGACCGCGAGCGGGAAGGTCTACGCGAAGGGCAAGCGTGTCGTGCTGCTCGGTGCCGTCACTGCACACAACGGTGACAACGCGAACATGCCGGCCGGACAACAGGTCGCGCCTTCACAGACGCGCGTCCTGGCCTCGTCGTAATCGGCTCAGTGCAGGTCGCTGGGTTCGCGTGGGGTCACATCCAGTGCGCCAAGCCAAGGAAGCTCTACCCTCGGCCAGCACCGGAGCCTCTTGCGACAGTCTGCATCGGCGGCACAGACGCTCTTGAGTTCCGTCTCAGTCGGCAATCGCGGCACCGTACCGCCCGGATCGCACACGAGCGCATTGAAGGAGTCGCGTTTCCATTTGCCGCAGAACGCGCTCTGGCTGCGCGCACCAAACATGCACGACTCTCCCGCTTTGCAATCGCCCTGGCGCGTGCACCCAAACGCCGGAGCCCTGAAAGACAACACGAGCTCGGACGTCTCGGCCTCGCAGGTTGGTGGCTCGTTCGACTTCCGCGCCATGACGCATACTGGTTTCTCCTGCGGACAGCGTTCCTTGTTGGCGCAGGTAGCTCGGCTCGCGGGTGCTCTGCATACCCCCTCGATTCCGTTCTCGTCGTTCAGCAGGTCGACGCTTCGCGATCGATCACAGGTTGTTCCTCGAGGGCAGGGAGCCCCGCCCTCCTGACAAACCTCCATCCTGCAGAACTCGTGGGCACGAGGCATGCACAGGTGCGTAGAAGCAGGCTGAAAGGTATTTAGGCAGCAGGCCTCCGACGCTGCGCAGTCACTAGCGTCGTCACAGTTCGCCAAATAGGGACCAGCTTGCCCCCCCTTCTCTTGGCGGACGCAAGACCATTGCCTGTTGTCGACGTCCCAATCGCAGTCATGAGTGGAGGCGTCGCAACGGGCCGTGCCGCAGGAAATGGTCCCCTTGGTTGATCCCGGAGCGCCTGTTCGTGGACCTGTCGGGTCCCGCGGGTCCCGCGCCACCGGCGGCTTGAAAATCGCTGGGCTCTCCGAGGATTGGGCCGGCGGGGACACGTCGGCGATAGGAAGTGGGGCCTCAACCTCCGGTTGGGTCACGCTCTGCGAAAGCCGGAGCCGTTCCTCGCCCACCATGGGTGAACATGCCGCTCCGAGGAGCACAACGAGCGCTGCACACCTCTCCGGAACGTACGTGCACGATGGTCGGCTGACCTTTTGAAGAACCAAGTTCAGCAACATTGGAGTCGTCACGGCTTAGCCTTGGTTTTTTTCGGGCTCGCAGGCTTGGGCTCTGGCTTCCACAGAGGGTCTGCCTTGCAGGCTGCGTGCGTGCGATAGAGAGCGATGCCCAGTAGAGAGTCGGGGACGGGCACCCTACCGTTGGGGAAATGCTCAGCGAAGCGCTTGATACGCTCAAGCTCGGAGTTCTCGTGCTTGGGACATGGGAGCTCACAGTACGTCACCTCGTAGGGTTCGCCCCTCACGGGTGCCTTAGGTGACCGGAGTTCGACACCAACCTCCTCGCACAGGTTGCAAACCTGGGAGCCGCCATCAGCGCAAGACACTCGAACCTTCGGACCACACCAGGGGTCGATCCTCACATCTGTGTATCGAAAGTGCGCGGTGTCTCCTACGACCGGGCCAACGTCTGCACCGAGGTCGTGGCCAGTAGTGGCGAAAGAATCGACTTCCTCCCAGGTACCATCCGCCCTCTTTCGCTGGGTACCGCCAGAATAGTTAAAGTCGACACCATCAAGTTTTGCGCCCGCCTTCGAGAAGCGACGCAGGATCTGTCCCTTCTCGAACCGCGCTGGTTCTGGGACGAGCATGGTGATGTAGTCGTCGCTCGCGCGCACGGCGGTGGCAACTGCACAACGCACACTGTGGGGTTCTAGGTCGACGCTAATGAACAGCTTCACCTCCTGGCCCTTCGGCACCCACTCGAGCAAGGGGGCAAAATCTACTTCGGGTGTGAAGTCCCGCAGTTCAGGGAAGCGTGCTCGTGCCCACTCAAGCTCGCGTGCCCAAAACTCAGGGCCGGGCTCCGCGGGCTCGGCAACAACCAGCGCGGGAGTTGGCACGACCGCGGTCGCGAGGGTGTTCGAGTCAGCCATGGCGCTCACGGTGGCGTGTGCGGCTGGCGCTGGGCTCCTGGCGTTAGTTGATGGATCCATGCAGCCATGTGCCAGGAGAGAAAAACCAACGACGACAATTCGGCGGCTCATGGCTTCACTGTGATCGTCACCATGCAGCGCACCCGCTCGCGATTTTTCTCAGGCTCAACATCGCGCCGACAGGAGAACAACGCTCGCGTACACCGTCAAGCCGTTGAGCGTGACGCAGAGGTGGCATCAACGATCACCTAAAGATTGCTGTTTCATCCTGAGCGTTAGTAGCGAGCTCGGACGTACCGAGTTGGCCATAGCGGCGGCCCCCCGGCTACGCGGCACTGGTGCGCTTGGAGGGCGCGAAACCGAGCATACGGTTTTATGTTCCGCTGCACCAACCCCCGAAGGACCTACGCCACGGTAAAGCCGCTTTCGCTCTGGCAATCCGTATGCCCATTAGGCCGAACTACTCGCCACAAAATTCAGCTACAAACAGCAGCAGGCGCAGTTTCCCAACTGGGGACGGACAATCGATGACCCTTTTGATCTACATCGTCAAGTCGGGGGACTGGCTTGCCAAGATCGCTGAAGACCACGGCACAACGGTCGAAGCGATCTGGAACCACCCAGGGAACGCGGCGCATCGCGCAAAACGCGGCTCCCCCGACGTACTATACCCGGGGGACGCGCTGCAGATCGATGGTGCCCAGTACGTCGCGCCGCCGGCCCCAGTGCCACCTTCACCCTTAGAGACTGCTGGGTCTTCGCCCGGCTCGCAAGAGCCGGCCCCATGGCCCTATCCGCAGTACGAGGGGCCGTTTTCCACCAAGCCTACATGGGAGTGTCCGGGCGGGACGTGCGAGTGTCACCCCGTGCCCGAAGACGAGCCGAAGGACGAGCATGTCATCGTCTTCTACGACAAGCACGGCGTACGCATGCCGGGCGCGCGTTGTCGCGTCTATGAGCAAGGTCTCCTGCTCACCCCCGATCCGACTAGCGCAGACGGGAACGGTGAACTGCGCGTCGAACTCAAGTCCACAACCTCAACGTTACGGGTCGAGTGGGCTCCGCCAAACCTGCCGCTTCACCAGTTCCTGCCCTACAGAAACGCGTACCACGTCAAGATGAGCGACGACGGCGACCTTGCCCTCGATCGGCGTCTCGCGAACCTTGGCTTCTTTAAAGGCAGGCGACGGCGAGATAACGTCGCCGACTACCAGCGAGCGTACACGCGGCCACCGACAGGCAACCCTGACGACATCCGCCTCGAAGTGCTCGAACGACACGACAACGGGACTGTCGAGCCGTTCCATCCGCAGGCGCCAGGCGGGCCGTCCGAGCAGACACGGTCGCTTTTCGCGGCGCCTAAACCTCGGTCGGGCTCTGCCTTGCGCCTGGCACGTGACGAGCAGTTGGGGGCTGGTGGTGGCGGGCAGGCGACTCCCTCAGCGCAGAACGCAAAGGGCTCCGTCGTCCCTGCCGTCGCCGATGTGGTCGTGCTCGTCATGCTCTCACCCGACTTCGGGCTGATCGACCCTAAGAAAACGACGGTTCAGCTGCGGCCGCGGAGCGTTCCGGGAATGGACCAGAAGGAGAGCGAAACCAACATCGAACCCACCGTCATACCGAGCGGGCCCTCATCACCGTTGAGCTACGAGTTCAAGGACATACGGGTTGGGATCTACGATGCGATTGTCGGCATCGAGGGTGTCAAGCGGCCCGGAGGCCGGACCACCTACGCCCTGGGAACGAAGGAGCTGGAGGTGCGTCAGTCGTGGCCCAGCCCAGGCTTGCTGGTAACCGCGGTGGTTGGGAAACCTATTCTGAGTGTCAGCGACCCGCGGTTGGCTCTGGATATGGAACCCATGCGGCGCCGCCGAAAAGTGCTCGCGACTGTCTTCTCGACATTTCCGCAGTGGGCGGGCGGCGCAGATGCGGCGCGGCTCGCCAATCACGCCCCGCCCTACGACCAGGGAGCGTACAAGGACATGATTGCCGATGCATCGCAGAACACGTGCTCGGCGATCAATGCGATTACCAACAACATTGCCAGTGCGAAAAAAAACAAGATTGATCCGGCGAAGCCCGAGCAAGGCCCCGTACCGGACGGAAACGGAGGTCACTTTGGGTACAAGATGAAGCTGCATCCAGCTTACGTGACCTACGCGGAGGGCCTTCTACCAAGCGTAGGGGACTCCGTTTGCTTCCGGGAAGATGACGGACTGATTCACCATTGCGGCCTGTTTCTCGGGCTTGTTGAGGTGCAAGACCCGAGCTGGATCAAAGCGCACTGGGATGCCCAGCCCCTACCATCTCCACAGAAGGTGTGGATCAGTGCGGACGGGGGCCAACGCACGCCCACTCAGCCCTTCCAGGACGATCCGGAATGGGGCTGGTCCCGACGTTTCAACAATCTCTCGAACGAAGAGGCAGCCTTCATCCTTCCACGCATCTTCACCACACCGGACGGTCGAGCTGAGGTTCAGAACTGCTACGCCTTTCCGACGACCGTGAGCGACCGACGCATCGTCGACGGTTGGCTCGATGTGTCCGACCCACTGGTTCCCTTCCCGAAGCCCGATTACGGCAAGGAACGAGATGAACTCACATACGGAACCGAGAAAGACTACAACAGCATTAAAGCTTATCTCCTGAAATTTCCCGCCTTGGTAGAAGCCGATCGGCGCGCCTGTTTCGAGATTCAACACGGGGTACCCCCGTACTCCATCTAATGCGTATTACCTCGTATCTCCTCGCCGCCGCCCTAGCGCATTCTGGATGTACGGCAGCGCAATCGGTGCCGGAGGACATCGCCATCGTGCCCAGCGCCAGGACGCCGTCGGCGGCTCAATCGTCGCCGAAGCCGCAGCTCGCCGCCGGAGAAGGCCGCTGCAGTCTCGAGTTGGCCGAACTCTCCGAAGCCGAGCGCACGCCGAGTCCGGTGTATCTGGTTTACAACGAGGAGCTGTTCCGGGTCGATGCGTTGGGGACCCGACGAATCGACGGGCCGTTAGCGCCGCCGGGGTCCATTGGCCGCTTCGCCGGGCCACGCGGGACGCTCTGGGTACGACGCGGTGACGGCGTCTTTGTTGTCGGACCGACGGACCGAACGCTGCGACGCGTAGCCCCCCCGCCTCCCTGGAACAGCTGGCTCGTCGCGCGCGGCATGTCGGACATCTGGGCCATTCGCCTCGAGGCGATAGCCCACTACGACGGTGCAACATGGTCCACGTGGTCGACCGAGCAACTCTTCGGTGCGGTCCCCCGCAACATCGAGACAACGCAAGACGCCGTTTTTGCTGTGGTCGACGGTAGAGTCTTGAAGGCAGACATTGCTGGCGGGGTCCCGGTGCGGATTGCCATTCACCAGCCGGCGTTATCATTTGACACCCTCCTCTCGTCCGGGCGCCAGGTCGTGGTCGCACAGACGGGTCTAAGCCAGAGTCACTTCGAGCACTGTTTACTCGCGGACTTCTGGCGTTGCGCCCCCGGCGTGAGACGGATTGCTATTGTTGGCCCTTCGGGGATGGTGGAGTGGCAGGACGGTGCGCTCAGCGCGGCCGCTGACCCCACCTGCATCATCAAGCTCGAGGCCCCTATTGATGACGGTGAATGGCAGCCCGCTTTTAGCAACAGCGCCAGAATCGACGGCAACAACAGGCTCTGGGTGCCGGTGGTGAACGGCTTTCGAGTCTTCGACAAACAAGGAGCCGTCGTGGCCGAGTATCGCGCTGGCATGCTTGAGGGGATCGACGGCCCGGTAACCAACATGATCGTCCCAGGTGGTGGCCCCAAGGGGCTCCCACCGCCGAAGAAGCGCCGAATGATCGATGTCGCCGGCAGCCTAAGCCTCCACCGCAGCTCCCAAGCGCTCGGCGGCGCCACTCTCACCCTCCATATCGGGGCCGGCGTGAAGCGCACGGCAACAAGCGATACGAGCGGCGCATTCATCCTGAGCGACGTGCCAGAGGGCGACTACGAAGTGACCGTGACACCACGACCAGGTGACCCCGCGTGCCGGGACGCAGAAACTGGTTTTCAGTTTCGCACCGCGCACGATTGCGCGGCGAGCAAGGTCGGCTCGGGCGCATGCGACCTTGGGTCGCTATCGCAGTGCAAGCCGAAGTTCCGGGCACCGCGCTTTTAGACTCGCTTCAGTCGTCGCAGCGTCCATCCGCTGCCACCCAGTTCCAACACGTGATACGCGTCGAGCAGAGAGGCACACGTGGCATCGACGATCACCGAAGGAGTGCTGTTTCAATCCTCAGCGCTCGGGGACACGCAGTGGACGGTTCGCTCGCTCGAGGGGGAGGACGCGCTCAATCAAGAGTATCGCTTCCACGTGCACTTGGAGCTGGCGAAGGGCGACCTTTCGAATGAGGACCTGGAGAGGATGCTCGAGGCGTCAGCCACGTTGTCGTTTGTCGAGGCTGGCCGCGAGCTCAACCGATTCTCCGGTGTCATCTCCGAACTCACGGCGCATCCAGACGTCGAGCGAACACGGACGGATCTCCATCTCGAGTTGGTGCCACGGACCGCGCTTGCAGCGCACCGCCGCGGGAGCGAACTCTACCTCGAGAAGACGGTTCCCGAGGTCCTTGTCGATAAGCTCAAAGCCTTGGGCCTTTTGCCCGAGCGCGACTTCGCCCTACTGCTCCGAGCCGCCTACCCGCGCCGCGAGTTCATCGCTCAGTACGAAGAGACCGACCTGGCGTTTCTTCGACGGCTCTGTGAAGCAGCCGGCATCACCACCAACTTCGAGGAACGCCAACAGGGCGAGGTCCTGGTGCTCAGTGATGGGAATACGCCGTTCGAGGAGGTCCTCCGCCCGCGGCTACGCGCGCGTCACCGCGCGGACCACCCGGCTGCGTATGACGTTCACACCACGCTTCGACGGGTGCCGCAGAGCGTGCAGATGCACGACTATAACTACCGCACTCCTCGTCTCGCACTCCAAGAGCGTGAGACGACAAAGCAGGCGGGCTCGACTGGAGAGTGGACGGAGTTCGGCCATCATCCGAAGACCGTTCGCGAGACGCGCGAGCTCGCCGAAACGCGCACGCAGGAAAAGGCGGCGCGACATCATGTGATCAAGGGCTCGGCGACGGAGGCGTGCCTTCGATCGGGCCGCGTCGTCCATATCCTCGATGCCGTTGCCTCTGAGCAGTCCGTTCTCCTGACGCGCGTCGAGTACCGATTTCGCGCGAAGGAAGGCGCCAGTGAGCAACAGGGCTGGGAGAACCGGTTCGAGGGGATTCCGGCGAACGTTGTTTTTCGTCCGCAGCGCGTGACGCCAGTCCCACGGATTTCGGGTCTGCTGAACGCAGTCGTCGACGGCGCCATTCGAGGGGACTACGCCGAGCTCGACGAACTCGGACGTTACAGGCTTCGGTTTGCGCACGACCGATCGGGCCGAACGGACCTCGGAGCGACGCACCCGGTCCGAATGATGCAGCCTCACGCGGGAGCGAGCTACGGGATGCACTTCCCGTTACGCCCCGGGACGGAAGTGCTCGTTGGCTTCGTCAATGGCGACCCCGACCGGCCGGTCATCGTTGGGGCAGCACCCAACCCTGCCACGGTCAGCCCAGTAGCCGTCCGCAATCAAACGCAGAACGTGCTGCGCACTGGCTCCAACAACGAAATGGTCATTGAGGACCTCAAGGAGCATGAGCGGATCCGCATCCACACGCCGCACGCTGCCACGACGCTCCAGCTTGGATCTCCTGAGGAGGCTGAAGAAGGCGTCTTGCTGACGACGGAGGCACACGTCACGTCGATGTCTCGGCTTTCGAACAATACGGTAACGGACCGACACACGACGATCGCGCGCTCGGCAACGGCCACCCTCGGAGAGCGGATGGTCATGGTTGCAGGCCTGCGAGGTGTCGCAGCATCAGCTGACGGGGCGATCGAGCGGCCGGGTGCGGTGTCGCTCGACACGCTCGCGACGGATCTGCGGAGGATCACCCGCGCGCCGACGCTGCCCGGAGCAACCCACGGGTCCGCAGAAACGACACCCTCGGATTCCCCCATCGTGCTGCCGATGGAGGCGCGACTTCAGAGTGACACGGCTGCCCAAGTTGCCGAGCGGACCGAAGAGGCTGCGCTGGAGTTGGTGCGTGTGATGAGCCGCGCAGCCGACCACGGTCTCGACGCAGCCCAGGGCCGCCTGCAAGGCGAGCCTCTTGGTGAACCGACCGAGCCGGCAGCCATCATCGTGAGCGAGCGAACGGCCGCGCTCGTGGGACGCGAGAGCGCGCTCGTCTCTGGGGATCGCACAGCGACGCTATCGTCACCCAAGTCCGCCGCTGTCCTCGGTCAGGAGACTGCCGTGGTCAAGTCGGCGGGTGACGTCGAGATCGCAGGTGCGCGTAGCGTCCACCTGACGACCTCCGGGGAACTGGACATGGCCGCCCACACGGCCCGACTCGTTGCTGGCTATTACCCTGAGGCCGAAGCGCCGAAGCTCGATGAAGGTACCTCTCTCGGTGTCATGGCGCGAAAGGACCTGCGGGTTCACAGCGTGGAGGACTGCATCCTGCTTTGCGCGAACAAGAACCTCATTGGTAGCGCTCACGAAGCGGATGTCAGGTTCCACGCCAAGAAGACGATCCTCTTGCAAGGAGGAAGCATCCAAGGCTCAGCAGGCACCATCGCCTTCGACTCTTCGGGCGACGTCAAGGTGGCCGCTGGCGGGAGCGTAAAGGTCAACGCTGACGGAGAACTGACCATCGACGCGAGCAGCGTCACGATCACGGCGAGCACGATCCGCCTCGTCGGCACGGTCTTGGTGGAAGGGGATCTGTTCTGCACGGGCAGCAGCAATCTGTAGGAGCGATGATGACGCCCAAGATATCAATTGAGCGATTTGCAAGCCTGCGCGCTGGCATCGAGCGTTCGGGGGATCTCGAACGCGTGCTCGAGGGTGCGGGGCTACTCCGTAGCGAGTGGACAGCCGTTGAGCGGCACTGGCAGTCGGCGCTTGCACGTGAAGTCGCTGGCGGTGGCCGCGAGCTGTCCGAGCGCTATCTCGAGGCGTTCTTCGGCGCACAGCGTCCGGCTGAGCGGATGGACGAGCCTGAGGCTCGTGAAGGAAGCGCGCCGGCACAGCTCGCCGTGCCAACGTATCTTGCGGCGCGCCCCGCGGCGGTGGTTGGCCCCTCGGTCATGAGCGCGAGTCCGCCGCCCGCTCCGCGCCCCGCTCCCGCTCCGCCTCCCGCGGTGTTCGCATTCGCGGAGTCACCGAGGTCCGGAGTTGGAGGAGAAACGTTCGTCGCTCCTGCTGCTGCCCCGATCTCGGCGCGGTCTCTGCCGTTCGCAGGGCGCCTCGCAGGGACCCCGCTGGGAAGCTCGGTAGCTCCACGGCTCGACACAGGAACGAAGGTGGTTGAGGGCGATGCGCAGGCCCAGGAGCCGGTGAGCGGACCGCAGGTCAGGCCGGGCCTGCCAGTCCTTAGCGTCGAGCAGTACGCTTGGGTAACAGCGACTCTTCGGAAGACCCATGCCTCCGACTTGGAGGCGGTGCTTACTCGGCTCCGTCTGACAGCAGCGACGCGTTCCGAGCTGCAAGGCGTGTGGAGCGCGCACATGGAGGCGCACCCACACGTGCGTGCCGCATTCATGCGCTTGCTCGCGCAACAGTTTGAGGGCCAGGCACCTGCGCCGCCGATCTCTGCGCCGCCGATCTCTGCGCGGCCCGCCTCCGCACCGCTTTCGGACGCGGAGGTGCTCGCTCGAATGAAGGCAGCGATGGGCAACCTAAACCCGGACGAGACGCAGATGGCGGCGCCGATTGCGATGCCCGGCCCCACACTTCCGTTCGCGACCGCTGCGGCATCGGTCGCCGTCAAACCTGCTACCGCTGTCTCACCGGCCGCACAGGTTCGACCCTCAGAGCAGGCGGGCTTCACGGTCGCTGGCTCCTCAGGCGCGAGACCCAGTATGCCGTTCGCACGAGCCGCCGCGCCCAACCCGAAGGACCTCCCGCCTGGGTGGACACTCGCTCGCTACGCCACGCTCTGCTTCGACCTTCACGCGAGCGGACTGCCGGAGGCGGAAGTGCTCGCTATGGCACAGCTGACGCAAACGCAACGTATGGCCCTCGATGCCTATTGGCAGAACCGCATGACCGAAGAACCCGCGCTGCGCGCTGAGTGGAAGGCCTTTGCTGACCGTCGCGAGGCGGAGCTGCGGCAGGCGCGAGGAGGTGGGCGATGACACTCGTGACCTATGTTGCGAAGTACGGGGACTACCTCGTCGGCATCGCGGATCGCCACGGAACCACCTGGCAGGAGATCTGGAACCACCCGCTCAACGCCGAGCACCGTCAGAAGCGCGTCTCGCCAGACATTCTCTATCCAGGCGACGTGCTGCATGTGCCCGCCGTCGTGTCACCCGGTCCGCCTGGACCAGCAGCCCCGCAGCCTGCGCAGCCCCCTCCGTCTTTGGATGAGCCACCTCCGTGGCCCTATCCTCCTCCTCCGCCTCGCCTGGGGCTTCCGTCGGTGCCGACTTGGGTTTGTCCCGAGGGGACTTGCACCTGCGCTGGTGGGCACGCCAAGGTTGAGCCCATCAAGCACACGGTCTTCTTGTTCGATGAGCAGTCAAGGCGCATTCCGCATGCGCAATGCCGTGTGCACGTGTCGGGTGCCGAGCTTGCTTCGCCCACGGTCGCTGATGGATCGGGCGCGATCACCTTCGAGGTCTCGCCAACGCTGACCAGCGTAATCATCGAGTGGGCGCCGCGCGACGTACCCACGCGCGCCACCCTCCCATTTCGCAGGCTTTATCACCTCGACCCCGGAGGCCCGGATCGAGAGGGGGTCAGGCGTAGGCTCCACCACGTTGGAGTCTCTGGCGGACACTTTCTCGAGGAGCAAATCCGCGACTTCCAAGAAGCCTATGGGCTTCCCGTCGACGGTCAGGTCGCTTCGGTTACGGGGCCGCTGCTCGCCTACCACGACGGAGCTTCGCTCCCGCCCCTCGACCATCGTCATGCTCCCCTCGCACCCGAGCCGCACGGCCCGCACCAGGGCGCGGTCTCGGGTGTCAGCCTAAGCGCCTGTCACGTCTCGCTCCAGCTCCTCGACTCGCGGAACGAGCCCATCGCCGGCGCGCCCTTCGTATTGGATATAGGAGCAGGAAGGGTTTTCGAGGGGATAACAGACGCAGAAGGGAGGCTCGAGTTCGGCCAAGTCGAAGCTGGCGATTACCCGCTTCAAGTCGCCGGGCAGAGTGGGCACGTCCCGGCGATTCGAACGACCGAGCACCACCGGCCAATTGTCTTCAGCGGAGGAAGGTCGTCGTGAGCAAGAACCTAGCGCTGTCTCTGATCGGGCCTTGGAAGTCGACCAACATCGCGACGCACCTCGACACGGTGAAGATCGAGTTCACCGATCCGCCGGACGACGCCGACGACGTGGTGATCACGATTCGCGATCTTACCCATGTGGATGTGGATAAGGGCCGCAGGCATGTCTTCGCGACCGACTTCTTGATCATCAAGGGACACATCCGCGGCGGGAAGTTCCTGTATGCAAGCCACACTGCGGAGAATCCGGTCGACCCGGACAATTCCAAGCTCCACGAGATGCAGGTGACCTTCGAGGCGCCAGATCAGAAGACCAAGATCGAAACGCGGCTGCCCGATTATGCACCGAACGACCACATGGTGGTGTCGCACCGCCTCAAGTGGCTTACCGAGGGCCGCGTAGGCGCATCGATCCAGTCGATGGAAGGCAGGGCCAGCTTCCGAGCACACTACAAGTGCGCGATGATCGTTCCGACGGGCAATGCGCCGACGGTGGCCATCGGCGAGCGAGATCCTTCGCTGCCGTTGCTAAACAAGTGGGCGACCCAATGGGAGAAGCATCTGCCGGATCTGCGGAAGAAGGTCGTGCTTAGGACCGTCTCCTTCCCGCCGCGCGCACTTACGGATCAGGACTACGCGCCGCTCGTGAAGGCCTTCCAGGAGGCCGCTGACTTCGCAAAACATGGCGTTATCGCACTGGCTGTCGGGCACGGCGATCAGGGCAATACGAACCCGGCGAGCCCTGGCGACCCCTGGCTCGATATCAGCGCGGAAGACGGCGTGGAGTTGGATGCGGAGCGGCAGATCAGCGGCATCTTCCATCAGCTCTTCGTCGACGAGCTCGAGCTAAAGGAGATGAGGGAGCCAACTATCAAGGGGATCAAGCACACGGCCGGGGCGAACACAGTGATCAAACGCAACGCCCTCAACGCGATACGCGCGATCCTAACCAAGCGAGAGGTGCGGTTGCTCTTGCTGCACACGTGCACCTTGGGCGCGAACCCGGCATTCGTCCAGCTCCTTAGCGATCGGCTGCAAGTCCGCATCCGGGCGCACAAGGCCCATGTGACGTACATTGGCTCAACACCGATTGCGGCGAGCTACGAGGACGACCCTCCCTTGCCTCAGGGTGACCACGAGTGGCCGATGAGCCAGCTGGCCTTCGAGGTCGCCCCAGGCGAGGTGCCTTCGCCATGACGTTGCGGAGGGTCGCGGCTCGCCTGCCGCCCGCGCTTGCGCTCTTGGCAGGCTGCAGTCCTGCAGCGGCGCCCCACGTGGTCTCGCACGAGGTGGAGAGCCCCGCCGCCTCGCATAAGGCGGCCTCGCACGAGGTGGCCTCGCACGAGGTGAAGAGCCCCGCCTCGCTGGTCGCCGCGTGGTCGGTCGACATTGGCTTCGGCTTCAAGGGGACATTCCCGTCGCGCTGCGACTTCCCCGCGCTGCTGGTCGACGCGGAGGATCACGTGATCTTCGCTGGCAGACACGACGCTATTAGCAGGGACCACGAGTACGCACTCTTTCGCGGCCACGCCGATGGACGTATCGAGCGGGTGACGCTCGGGCCAAAGACGGAACAGGCGGGCGAGATCCTGGCGCTCGTGCTCCGCAAGGACGGGTTGTTGGCGGCGACGCTGCTCCGCAACGGTGCCGGACTCGAGCTCTCCTCGCGGCCCGCGTTGGGACAGCCCCCCACCGAGCGACGCTGGATTGCCGGCGCAGACCGGGCCTGGCCGCTCTCGGAAGGGCGCTGGCTCATCGTCGATGGAGCTCCGAGCCACGCCGTCACGACCCTCGACTGGCCATCGGCGACCCCGGCCCGGACGTCCCGGCCACTCCCCAACGCGCCGGCGCACTTTGGCGATGTCTACGATCTGGCCACGCAGGGCTCGAGGTGGGCCGCGCGAGGCGAAGGGAAGCTAAAAACACAATTGAGCGTCATCGACGGCGAGACCTTCTCCTGGTCGTTTGAGGAGACCTTCACCTCGACCGATCACGCCTTTGACGACGATGGCGGCCTGTGGATCTCGGCATTCACGAACCAAGAGCTCTGGCCCGGAGGGCTCGGCGCCGCGCGGTTCCCCAAGCCGCCGCGCATGCCCGCCGATGTGCTGAAGGCGCTCAACGACAAACCTCGGGGCTCTCCCGGCCATATCATCGTCGCCGAAGAGCGCATTTGGTCTTTGTTCGGATTTGCGCTCAGACGCGTGGGCATGAATCCGGACCGGACGATCCACACCAAGGACATCACCGACGGGCTCATGCTGAGGTACACGCGGGAAGGCCAACTCGCTGCCGAGATCCACTACCCTGCCACGGCCATCGTCTGGCCGGGGCCGCTCCTGCCTGAGAACCACGGGATGACCGCAGCCATCCACGTCGAGGGCGAGGTACCAGCCGCCCTCCGGGGCCACCCCGACCTGCCCGAAGGCTTTGTCGGCGCTACTCTGCTGGTCCACTACGACACTCGCGGTCGCGAGGTATGGAGCGCCCCGTTGGGTGCGGGCGAACGCCAGGTTACGAATCTCGCCAAGACCTCGGACGGCTACGTGACCATCACCCTCGAAGAGTCGGGCCGCTGCCACCTCAGCCGTTGGCGGCTCCAAGTAGGAGCACAAGCAGCGTTGCCCTCGTCGGTCAGACCCTGACTCGAACGCGGCGTGCTTGAAGGCATCGAGCACAACCCGCTAGCTGTTGGCGACAGTTACATCCAACGCACCTTGGTCCCGGCCGCAGCTGGCCTCCCGCTCCCATCTCGTCTCGAGGCCCAGACGCTTGACACTCCAAACTCGAAACGGGACGCTCGCGGGGTGTTGCAGACCGGCCTTCGAGGTCGCCCCAGGCGCGGTGCCTTCTCCATGACGGTGCGGAGGGTCGCGACTCGTCTGCCGCCCGCGCTTGCGCTCTTGGCTGGCTGCAATCCTGCAGCGGCGCCCCACGTGGCCGCGCACGAGGTCGAGAGCCCCGCCGCCTCGCATGAGGCGGCCTCGCACGAGGTGGCCTTGCACGAGGTGGAGAGCCCCGCCTCGCTGGTCGCCGCGTGGTCGGTCGACATTGGCTTCGGCTTCGAGGGGTCACGGAGCTGCGACTTCCCCGTGCTGCTGGTCGACGCGGAGGATCGCGTGCTTTTCGCAGGCAACGCCTACAACGCGAACAGCGGGGGCCGCGAGCACGCTCTCTTTCGCGGCCACGCCGATGGACGTATCGAGCGGGTGACGCTCGGGCCAAAGACGGAACAGGCGGGCGAGATCGTTTCGCTCGTGCTCCGCAAGGACCGGGTGTTGGCGGCGACGCTGCTCCGCAACGGTGCCGGACTCAAGCTCACCTCGCGGCCCGCGTTGGGACAGCCCGCCACCGAGCGACGCTGGATTGCCGGCGCAGACCGGGCCTGGCCGCTCTCGGAGGGGCGCTGGCTCATCGTCGATGGAGCTCCGAGCCACACCGTCACAACCCTCGACTGGCCAGCGGCGACCCTGGCCCGCACGTCCCAGCCACTCCCCGACGCGCCGGCGCACTTTCGCGATGTCTACGATCTGGCCACGCAGGGCTCGAGGTGGGCCGCGCGAGGCGCCACGCGAGGCGAAGGGGAGCTAAAAACACACTTGAGCGTCATCGACGGCGAGACCTTCGCCTGGTCGTTTGAGGAGGCCTTCACCTCGACCGATCACGCCTTTGATGACGATGGCGGCCTGTGGATCTCGGCATTCACTTACCAAGAGCACTGGCCCGGCGGGCTCGGTGCGGCGCGGTTCCCCAAGCCGCCGCGCATGCCCGCCGACGTGCTGAAGGCGCTCAACGACAAACCTCGGGGCTCGCCCGGCCATATCATCGTCGCCGAAGAGCGCATTTGGTCTTTGTTCGGATTTGCGCTCAGACGCGTGGGCATGAATCCCGACCGGACCATCCATACCAAGGACATCACCGACGGGCTCATGCTGAGGTACACGCGGGAAGGCCAACTCGCTGCCGAGATCCACTACCCTGCCACGGCCATCGTCTGGCCGGGGCCGCTCCTGCCCGAGAACCACGGGATGACTGCAGCCATCCACGTCGAGGGCGAGGTACCAGCCGCCCTCCGGGGCCACCCCGATCTGCCCGAAGGATTTGTCGGCGCTACTCTGCTGGTCCACTACGACACTCGCGGTCGCGAGGTATGGAGCGCCCCGTTGGGTGCGGGCGAACGCGTGGTCAAGAAGCTCGCCAAGACCTCGGACGGCTACGTGACCATCACCCTCGAAGAGTCGGGCCGCTGCCACCTCAGCCGTTGGCGCCTCCAAGGAGGCGGATCAACGTACCGCGGAGGCGCGCGATGACACTCTTGACCTACGTTGTGAAGTACGGCGATTGGTTGGCGAAGATCGCTGAAGACCACGGCTCCACGGTCGCAGCGATCTGGAGCCACCCTGGGAATGCGGCGCATCGTGCCAAACGGGGCTCGCCCGACGTGCTCTACCCGGGCGACGTTTTGCAGATACCCGTTGCGGCGCCGCTCTCACCTCCAGCGCCGATCGAGCCGCCGCCCGCCGTACCACCTGCGACTGCACCGGCCGCTGCAGGCCCAGTGCCTGAGCTGCCCTGGCCCTATCCAGACTATGAAGGTCCGTTCTCCAGCAAGCCTACCTGGGAGTGCCCCGGCGGAACGTGCCAATGTCACCCGGTACCAGAGGACGAACCGCTGGAAGCGCATGTGATCGTGTGCTTCGACCCGCAGGGCGTTCGCATGCCTGGCGCGCGGTGCCGGGTGGTCGAGGCGGGGCGAGTGATCACGCCTGATCCCACGATGACAGACAGCGCCGGGGAGCTTCGTGTTGAGCTGCGTGCGTCAACGTCGAGCGTGCGCGTGGAGTGGGCGCCGTCGAATCTACCGCCGCACGACTTCCTTCCCTACCGCAAGATCTACCACGTGAAGATGGGCGACGACGCTGGCGACGTGGGCCTCGAGCGACGCCTCGCCAACCTCGGGTTCTCGCGCGGAAGGCGTCTTGATGACAACGTGCGCGACTACCAGCGCGCGTACGGTCGCGAGCCCACCGGCAGGGCCAGCGATATCCGTCTCGAGGTGCTTGAACGTCACGACAGCGGCGGCGTTGGGGTCTTTCAACCACACCCGGCCCAGGAGGGATCCCCTGTGCAAGGCATGTCCCAGCGGTCGTTGTTCGCGAGCCCCCAACCTCGCCCTCGCGAGGACGCACCCAAGCTCGGGTTTGCCCCCGACGCCGACAGCGACGTTGGGTCGGGTCCCTCCGCTAGCAGCGGTGCTGGCGACAAGACCGAAACAGGTCAGAACACCAAGGGCTCTACGGTGCCGGACGCGAGCAACATGCTGCTCGCCGTCGCGCTCGAAGGAGACTTTCCGATCCTGGACCCGAGACAGATCCAGTTGAAGGTGCGGGCGCTCAACGTCCCCGGCATGACCGACAAGCAGCGCGGGGAGGATGTGAAACCGACGGTTGATGGCACGCCTGTTCCGAAGGGCACCATGGACGGGATCGGCTGGCCGGACCACCTGATGTACGGGTTCAAGGATATTCCCACCGGGCGCTACAAGATCTCGGTCTTCGTGGCGTCAGTCGCTAATGCGTCCGGCCAGGGCACGACGTGGGCTCTCGGCTACACCGAGGTTGAGCTCAAGATGGGCCTGCTCACGACGGCCTATGTGGGTATGAAGCGCTCGCATCCTGTGCATAACATTGATGATCCCATCCTCGACGTAGATTGTCCGCCGATGCAAATGCGAAGAAAGATGCTGGCGACTCTCTACAATCTTCTTCCAATGTCGCAGGACTTCAAGGCGGCCGAGAAGGGGATCCACCCGCCCTACGGACAAGGCTCTTACAAACCAATGTACCTGGGTGGCGTGGTCATCGTGAACGGCAAGCCGAAGGGCGAGAACACCTGCGCGGCCATGAATGGTTGTGGCATCCAGAAGTCTGGTGCGTCCGGTTTTGGAAAGGACATGAAGGAGCACCCGAGCTTCGTCCGCTACGCGCCTGGCACCGCCCCAAGCATCGGAGACACCGCCTACTACGGCACCGACGCCGAGTTCAAGCACATGGGAATCGTCGTCCACTCGGACCCCGAGAGCGGCAACTACTGGGTTGGCGCGGACGGCGGCCAGCCCGACCGGACGAGCGAATTCAAGAAGAGTACGACGGGCGTCTGGGGGCGCTTCCACAACGAGCCTGACTACACGAAGGAGGACTCACGCGAGTCAGCCTGGTTCACTCCACGATGGTTTCATATCAAGACACCGGAAAACGAATCCCCAACGCCGTATGTCGTCAACGCGTGGACAAGGCCAGTGCTCGACGCAAAGACGTTTGGCTATCAAGTTGTAGGCTGGTCGGATCTAACGCATTCAAGCCGCCCCTTCCTGCGCAGCGCCTACGACAAGCAGAACTCGGAGGCTGCCTACAGGGCTTGCAAGGCGCGTATCAGGAACGTGCTCGCCGCAGCGCTAGCAGACCGCGCGGTTTGCCAAGCCTTTGCCGATGCAAAAGACGGCGGGGCGAAGACGCCATGAGGGGGCTTCTCAACACCATAGTCGTCGTCCTGGCGACACCTTGCATCGGAGTCATTCTGGCGTGTCGTGCCACGGGCCCAGCTGATCGAGAGCGCCCGTCTCCCGTCGCTGAAGGCAACTCGGGAGCAGCTTCGGCCCGGGTCGAGGCCGGGCCGAGCACCCCGCACTCGATTCCCAGCGCCTCAACTCCGATTCCCAGCGCCTTGGCTTCGTCAGCGCCCGGCGCGGAGCCCGCCACCGCACCCGTCGACGACATGGTGCACATCCTGGCGGTCAGCTTCTGGATGGGCTGCGCCAAGACCGACACCATGTGCGCGGAGGACGAGAAGCCGCGACACCGTGTGTCGCTTGATGCGTACTATCTAGACAGGAACGAGGTCACCGTTCGCGATTTTCGTCTGTTCTGCGGCGAACGGTGCCGGGCTGAGACGAGCTCTGAACCGATAGACAAAGATCGGCGGCTTACATGCAACTGGGGCGCCGGGCGCGAGCTGCACCCGGTAACTTGCGTCGACCCGTACTCAGCCAAGGCCTACTGCAAACGGCTCGGCAAGCGGCTTCCCACCGAAGCCGAGTGGGAATACGCCGCGCGCGGCAAGGACGAGCGGCTCACTCCGTGGGGCGTCACCAACCCAGGAGAAGTGCGATGCCGCGAGCTCCATTCAACGTGCCCGGTGGGCTCTTTCCCAGACGGGGCATCGCCCTTCGGTGTGCTCGATATGGCGGGCAACGCCGCGGAGTTGGTGTCCGACACCTATCACAAGGGCTTCTACTCGATTTCTCCGCTCAAGAACCCGATCGGACCAACAACGCCCATCCCGTTTGGCTACAAGGCGTGCGGCGACGCGGACTGCTTCGCGGTCCGCGGAGGCAGCTTTCGTTCAAGCGAAGCGGAGATCCGGACGACCGCCCGCGCCTACTCCGAGTCCGGCGGTGTGGACATTGGCTTTCGTTGTGCGCGAAGCAGCGAGCCAGCGAAAGCAGCTCCGGCCCCGAAGCCGTGAACGGACTTAGGATGAACACATCGTCGATGCAGAGCTGCCAGCGCACTTGGGCGCACCGCGAAGGTCGTCGGGACCTCGCCATGAGACGACGTCCGTTTCCCCGGCCCGGCGCTCTCCTGCTCCTCGTGATTCTGTCCGGGTGTGGAACGCCGCCAGCACCGCGGCGTGTCGAGGTGACGGAACCTGCACTTCCGATGAGCTTTGAATTCACCACAGCGAGCCCGCCTGCGAGCGCATCCTCGAATCCACCCGCCCCGGCAACCTCCGCGGTCGCGTCGAGTGCAACCCCTCCGACTCCAGCCGCAATCCCCTTTAGCGCCGAGGAGATCGCGGCGTTGACGACCGAGCGCCGAAGTCGACGAGTCTTCCGGCATGTGCTCGTCGGAAACATGCCCGGTGTTCGCCAACGCGACAGCTGGATGCTGAGCAAGGATGGCCGGGAGCTCACGCTGACCTGTGAGCATGCCGACCCAGAAAGCATGGAGAACGTCGCAGAAGGCAACCCTGAACCGCCACGATGGGTCCTGGTTGGCAGCGCCTCATTCGTCGCTGCCGACCTCGTTCCAGGGCAAGCGATTGCAAGTCACTATCAGCGAACGGGGATCCGCGTGATCCCGAAGCCAGTGGACAAAGCCGATTGCGACCAGCGGGGCTACGATTGGTATGGATGCAACCAACGGTCTTGGACGACCTGCGGCGACATCGGCGAGGAGCTTGCGCTCGCCTGCACGCAAAGCAAACTTCCGCTCCTCGGCCCAAACGCCCTGGTCCACGCCGAGGGTTCGGGTGATGAGGGCTATGTGATTAGCTGGCGGCCGAGCGCTCGGCGCCCAGTGACAGGCCTTTCGTGCGTGGTCTCCGCCCCTCAAGGAGACCCCGACGCGTTTGACTACTACGACCTCACGGACGACTCGGCAAAGTCCATGTTGTTCTTTGCGGATCGGCCCGCGGTCGAGCGCTTGGTTCACTCGAGCGGGCTGCATTACGTCGGCTTCCGCGAGGCGGTGCTCAAACCCTTCGATGGAATCCTTCCACCGTACTTAGGCGGCACCGCGAAGGTCGTCGGGCCCTCGCCATGAGCCGACGTCCGTTTCCCCGGCCCGGTGCTCTCCTGCTCCTTGTGATTCTGTCGGGTTGTGGAACGCCGCCAGCACCGCGGCGTGTCGAGGTGACGGAACCTGCACTTCCGATGAGCTTTGAATTCACCACAGCGAGCCCGCCGGCGAGCGCATCCTCGAATCCACCCGCCCCGGCAACCTCCGCGGTCGCGTCGAGTGCAACCCCTCCGACTCCAGCCGCAATCCCGTTTAGCGCCGAGGAGATCGCGGCGTTGACGGCCGAGCGCCGAAGTCGACGAGTCTTCCGGCATGTGCTCGTCGGAAACATGCCTGGTATTCGCCAACGCGACAGCTGGATGCTGAGCAAGGACGGCCGCGAGCTCACGCTCACCTGTGAGCATGGAGATCCACAACGGCGCAAGGTCGTCGCAGAAGGCAACCCTGAGCCACCCCGATGGGTCCTGGTTGGCAGCGCCTCATTCGTCGCTGCCGACCTCGTTCCAGGGCAAGCGATTGCAAGTCACTATCAGCGAACGGGGATCCGCGTGATCCCGAAGCCAGTGGACAAAGCCTATTGCGACCAGCGGGGCTACGATTGGTATGGATGCAACCAACGGTCTTGGACGACTTGCGGCGACATCGGCGAGGAGCTTGCGCTCGCCTGCACGCAGAGCAAACTTCCGCTCCTCGGCCCAAACGCCCTGGTCCACGTCGAGGGTTCGGGTGATGAGGGTTATGTGATTAGCTGGCGGCCGAGCGCTCGGCGCCCAGTGACAGGCCTTTCGTGCGTGGTCTCCGCCCCTCAAGGAGACCCCGACGCGTTTGACTACTACGACTTCACGGACGACTCGGCAAAGTCCATGTTGTTCTTTGCGGATCGGCCCGCGGTCGAGCGCTTGGTTCACTCGAGCGGGCTGCACTACGTCGGCTTCCGCGAGGCGGTGCTCAAACCCTTCGATGGAATGCTTCCACCGTACTTAGGCGGCACCGCGAAGGTCGTCGGGCCCTCGCCATGAGCCGACGTCCGTTTCCCCGGCCCGGTGCTCTCCTGCTCCTTGTGATTCTGTCGGGTTGTGGAACGCCGCCAGCACCGCGGCGTGTCGAGGTGACGGGGCGTGCACTTCCGACGAGCTTTGAATTCACCACAGCGAGCCCGCCTGCGAGCGCCTCGGCGCTCCCAACGGCCTCTTCCACAGCGCCGACCGAACCGCCTCCAGAGGCTGCAGCGTTCCAGCCGTTTAGTGCAGAGCAGCTCGACTAACTAACGGCGGACCTTAAGAGCCGGCGCGTGTTCCGCCATGTGCTTTTAGGCAGAATGCCGCACCATGAACGGCGTGAGAGCTGGATGCTGAGCAAAGACGGTCGGCAGCTGGACCTTGTTTGCGAGCACGGCGTTCGAACTCCCAACGAATATGGCTTTTCGGAGCCGTCGCGCTGGTACGTGCTCGGGAGTGCATCGTTCGTTGCAATCAACCCTTCTCCGGCACAGACCTGGGCCACCCAGTATCGACGGGACCCGAGCGGCGCGACTCCAAAGCCATTCCGGTCGGGCGCAGCACGCATGACAACCTGTGAGGAGATCGGGGAGGAGCTCACGCTCAGCTGCACCCCCACCACCCTTCCGCTCCTGAGGCCCAAGGCCACAATGACGTACTCACGCACGGATGACGACCGCTACGACATTCGATTGGAGCCGAGCGTTCGTCGCACCGTGACCGGCCTCTCATGCGTGGTCAAAGCTCCCAACGTGGACAACCCTTTTTTCTACTACGCGTTCCCAGACTTTGGATTTCGCTTGTCCGTGGACACCGAGCCGAGTCTGTTCTTCAGTACTCGCGGCCCAGCGGTCGAGCGTGTCGTCTATTCAGATAGCCTGCAGTACGCCACTTTCCGTGAAGCCGTGCTGACGCCCTTCGACGGAGAATTGCCGGCGAATCTGGAGGGGACGTGAGCCAGGTGGCCTCGCGAAGTAACCGAGGGGAGCCTGGACCCTCTCGCGGCGAAGTAACCCTGGGAAGCTGCGCTAGCTCCCCGGCGTTAGTTCGCAAAAACACCAGCTTCTTGCTGCGACTGCCTCGTCACCCCGGCAAAGCCAGCCAATAACCCGCATAAAACGCTGGGTCTCGTCCACAGCATGCCCTCGGATGCACGCCGGATGCGAAGTAACCCATAGAGGCTAGCGCAGCTCCCCAGGCTTACTTCGCAATGCGACCGAGCGGGCGCTGCGAGCCTCCCTTCGACGACCGATCCCCAAGGGTGCAACTCGTGTCACCCCGCTGCGGTAACGACAAGAACCGCCATTGAGCGATTACATGCACGACGCCCCTCCGCCGATAGCGCATTAACGACCAGTCGGAACGGCGGCCGGTTGGCGTTCGCGCCCCGTCCACGACCCATAACGCCTGTTCGTTCGAGACGAACCAACGTTACGGGAGCCTTCGCACCAGTTCGCTCGGCCCCTACAGCTGCACGAGCAGCGACATTGGGCCGCGCGATAACTCATCCGGCGTCCAGAGGTCGCTTCGTCGGTGAGCAGCGCGGTGACCGCCTATTGCTTACAGCCCGTTCTCCTGAGATTTTCGCGAGCCCGTCGTCGGTTCCGCGGGACCTCCATGGGCCTACCAACGCGGGTGCGACATTCGAGCGATCGATAAAACATCGGACGCCTGAATGTCACCTTCGGACGCCTGAATCTCGCTTGCCGGCGCTTCGAGCACCGTTGCCTTCCTCGGTCAGACCCTGACCTACTCCAGGACCTCGACTGGCCCGGCGTCGTGGACCCGCAGCGCGTGCTCGGTCCCAACCCCGAAGCGAGCGAACTCCTCGAGCGTCGTCGGCTCGTAGTTGACGAACTTGCCCTCGGGGGTCCTGAAGATGACGCGGTAGCGAGCCTCGCGCGAGGCACGCTCCTTCTCTCCGGGGCGCACGTCGCGCTCGAGCGCGATCTCCTCGTTGGTGGGCCAGGTGGGCGTGCCACTCGTGTTCGCGTTGGTCACGACCCGCTGTTGCTTCCAGCCCCACTCCTTCCACGTGAAGAAGGGCCGCATCACCGGGACGTCCTTGAACTGAGCCACCTTACGCGTCTTCGTCCGACTGCAATACTTCGTCGTGCAGCGTCGATCCGTCGTGCACTTCTTCTGACCGTTGATCGTTTTGCACGTCTGCGAGCTGCGTGAGCAGTCCTCGCCGCAGCGCTCCTCCTCGGTGTACGTCTCCGTCCGTGTCCCGTCGGGGACCTTGTCGACGCGGAAGACCCGCTCGCCATCGCGCGTCACCTCGGCCGCCTGTTCGGGCGGCGAGAAGCCCTCGTTCGCGACCCACTGGTAGCGCTCGACGATCACCGAGTGCGTCCACTCCACAGCGGTGACGCGCGACGCTGGCGGAGGCCGGAGCAGAAGGTACAGCGTGGCGGCGAGCGCCGCGGACACAACAACCGCAAGTGCGCCGAGCCAAAGGCGACGTCGACGGCGCTGCTCTTGATGCTTCGCCTCCGCGAGCTTCACCCACAGCGGAACCGACGCCACCGCTGCGCTGTTATCAGCTTCGGCACCGGAGGGCTCGGGGCTGAGTGGCAACGGCTGGTGCATCGTCCCATCGTAGCGACGCTGGGCCCGTCTGTACCCAGACATCGCGCCGCCTTACGCTCCTTCTCGTTGCTGGACCGCGAAGGCAACGAAGTGCACCGCCCTGGTGCGTCGCAGCGCGCGCCTGGTGCAGCGCAGAGCTACGCGCCGTGATCGCAAGAGCAACTGCGCACAGAACGCCGCCGCTTGCGTTGGTACGGTGGTTGCGAGGCTTCCTGGCGGAGGTGACATGAGCGAGCTGGGTTCTTCGCACAGGGTTCCAACGTGGGGACGCGTCGTCGCGCGGCCGCACGAATTTCTGATCCACATGCGCCGCGGGCAGGTCGTGACCTCGGGTCACGGCGCCACTTGCTTCAAGTGGCCGTCGGACAGCGTCGCGCTGATCTCGACCGCGATCGCCAAGCTGTCCTTCGCTGCCGATCAAGTGACCCAGGAGAAGATCGCGCCGGTCCTCTCGGGTAGCGGAGAGCTCTCCGACACCAGCACCCAGGGCTGGGGCGTCGTAATCGACACCATCGAGATCCAGAACGTACGCGTGCTTTCGGAGGAGGTTTTTCAGCGGCTACAGGCGCCTTATCGACAGAGCTTGGCGCTCTCCGCGCTGCGCGCGGGCGAGCAGGTGGAGGAGGAGCGCGCGCGTATCGAGCTCGCCCGAAGACGCGCCGAAGAGGAGGGCCGCCGCGCGGTGATGCAGCTCGAAGATGAGCGGCTCGCGAACGAGCGCGAACGAGCCCTCGTAGCGCGCCGTCACGCCGAGGAGATCGCCAGGGTGACGGCGCAGGCCGAGATCGTGCGCACCGACGAGCGAGACGACGCGGCGGGCCGCCGAGCCGAGCGAGCGACGCAGCTCGAGCTCGCGCGGAAGCACGCGCTGCTCGAGGCCGAGCTCGCTCGGCGCAAAGCCGCGTTCGAGGCGGAGCTGGAGGAGAAGCACGCGCTGCTCGAAGCCGATCGGGAGCGCGCTGAAGCGGACCTCGCCATCCGCAGAGCACAGGGCCAACTCGACGCCGAGCTACTAACCGCCTCCCGCACCGCGCGCAGCGACCTCAGCGAACGCCAGCTCGAGGAGCTGATGTTGACCGAGACGCTTCCGCGCATGGGCGAAGCCCTGCGAGGCACCTTCGGCCGCGTGGACTTGACGAGCGGCGTCGAGAGCGGAGCGCTGTTCTCCTTCCTCTCCGCCGGACTCAAACAGGTGGTTCGAAGCACAAGGGAACTGAAGCAAGAGCTCAGCGACCCGAACACTGCGGAGGGCTGCCCCTATCGCTCGCCCACACCGCCGATAGTGCGTTAACGGGCAGCCGCAATGGCGGCCGGGGCGGCCGGTCGGCGCCTTTGTCCTCCGCGCCGGTTCGGTCGCGCACGCCCAGTCGCCCCCAAGTTTTCCCCTCTACGGGCGAAGAGGTCTCCGTGACGGACTTGGGCCCGACACATGCGATAACAATCTACTTCTGCTAACCACCTATCGACCCCAAGCCGGGCGCGGAACGTGCGCGTCAGGAGATGCCCGTCTCCTTGGTTGGGCGAAGGTGTTAGCGTACCGCGGTGTCACCGTCCTTCTTGCACGAGGCCCTTATATCGCTATTCCGGGACCGCCCAGAGCTTGCTGCGGAGGTCTTGAGGGACCAGCTCCATATCGCCATTCCAGCTTACACGGAGGCTACCGTTCAATCTGGGGATCTTGGGCTACTCAAGCCAGTCGAGATGCGGGCAGACCTCGTCGTCTTGTTCAAAGACGGCAAGCCGGTAATGGTGGTAGTGATTGAAGTCCAACTGCACAAGGCCGCAGCCAAGCGTCGCGTTTGGGCTTCCTATCTAGCCAGCGCAG
Organism: Polyangiaceae bacterium; assembly: GCA_044376115.1. Taxonomy (GTDB): domain Bacteria; phylum Myxococcota_A; class Polyangia; order Polyangiales; family Polyangiaceae; genus Xiheicaenibacterium. The sequence continues at coordinate 176,976 of JBILLK010000018.1, forward strand.
GTGCCCAATACGCCTGTGACGCATATGTCCTCGTGGTTACGCCCCACGAAGATGTTGCACGTTGGGCCCGTGAACCCATTCGACTCGGCGGTAGCTCCGTGGTGCAAGTCCTGGTCCTCGGCCCCGAGACGATTCCTGTGCTCACCGACGCGGCTGAAGCCGAACGCCACCTTGAACTTTCGGTCATCTCTGCGCTCGCTCACGGTCCCCACAGGCCAGAGGTTGCCTTTGCCACCATAGCCGCACTCAAAGGCGTCAACGACGCTGTTTCCACGCTATACTTCGACCTGCTGCACATCGTCCTGCCGCAGGCAGTGCGTGCGGCACTCGAGGAACTCATGATCCCTGGCTACCAATACCAAAGTGATTTCGCCAAGAAGTACTATGGCCAAGGCAAGGCTGAGGGCAAAGCCGAGGGCGAAGCCATGGGCGAAGCGAAGGGCAAAGCGGATGCAATCCTCGCCGTCCTCGTGGCACGGTCGATCGGCGTTTCGGATGAACAGCGCGCGATCCTACTGGCGACTCACGACCTTGCTCAGCTCGACCAGTGGCTCACTCGCGCTGCTACGTGTAGCCGGGCGAGCGAAGTCTTCGCGCCCTGAGCGCGAGGCCCCTCTCCGTCTTCTTCTGCGTGGCCGCAGCCCCACGCCTCCAAGAAACCACAAGCCGCTCCCGTACTTCCAGTAGCCACTGTCTCCAAGCGAGCTCAGACAGTGTGATAAAGCCTCCACACTTCCAATCGCCTCCCGCAAGCCGGCTCCCCCATCCGCGCGCAGCGCAACGCAGTGGAGCGAGCCCGGATCAGGGGGAGCAGTGGCGCAGCGCAGCTTCGCTGCGCGAGCACACCGAGGGGGCATCTAATAATCAACCACCACGGCTCACGCGTATCGCGTACACGCCTTTGCCGGTGGCGATCGTCGCCTCGGGTTCGGACGGGTGATAGAGCCGCACGTCGGCGACGCCCACCGTCTTGCCGGCGCGCACGAGGGTCCCGTGCGCGAGGAGGTCTTCCTGTTTGCCGGGTCGCAGGTAGTCGATGCGCAGGTCGATGGTGGAAACGCGGGTGCGTTGATCCTCGAGCGCGCTCCAAACCGCGAACCCTCCGGCCGTATCGGCTAGCGCGCTGATCACGCCGCCGTGCAGCGCTCGCTTGAGCGGATCACCGATCAGTTCGTCGCGGTATTTGACCTCGAACAGAATGTCACCACGCTCGATCCGCACGGCTTGAATCCCGAGCAATTTGTTGAAAGGGATCCACTCTTCGGCGAGTCGCTTCAAAACATCAGGGCCCATTTGTGCGCACTACAGGCCGATCTAAGGGCGGAAGCAACCTCCGAGCTTTCGCGCGGGGACGGCGCGTGGTAGAGGCGCCCCGCTATGTCAAGCGTTGCACCGCCCCGTAAAGACTCCGTCTCTCCTCCCGCATCCGGAGTTCCGGGGCCTCGCTCCCTGCGCAACATCGCGATCGTGGCCCACGTCGATCATGGCAAGACCACTCTGGTCGATCACATGCTTCGTCAAGCCGGCACCTTCCGTGTGAACGAGGTGGTGGCCGAGCGCGTGATGGACTCGAACGATCTCGAGAAAGAGCGCGGCATCACCATCCTGGCGAAGAACACCAGCGTTGTGTGGAAGGGCGTGAAGATCAACGTCGTCGATACGCCAGGCCACGCTGACTTCGGCGGTGAGGTCGAGCGTACGCTGATGATGGCCGATGGAGCCTTGTTGCTCGTCGACGCAGCAGAGGGCCCGCTGCCGCAGACCCGCTTCGTATTGTCCAAGTGCTTGGAGCGCGGCTTCCCCGTGATCGTCGTGATCAACAAGATCGACCGTCAGGACGCGCGCCCGGATGACGTGCTCAACGAGATCTTCGATCTCTTTTGCGACCTCGGAGCCTCCGATGCGCAAGCCGCCTTCCCGGTCATCTACGCCATCGGCAAGCTCGGTCTGGCGAAGATCAACATGGAGGATGAGGCCAAGGACCTCACGCCCTTGTTCGAGACCATCCTCGAATCAGTGCCCCCGCCGCAGAGCGACTCCGAAGCGCCGCTGCAGATGATCGTTTGCAACACCACGCACGATGAGTACGTCGGCAAGCTCGCGGTCGGTCGCATCGCGCGCGGCCGAATCCGCATCAACGATGACGTGGTCATCCTTGGTGAAGGCGGCACGCAGAAGCGCGCCAGCGTGAAGCAGCTGTTCACCTTCGAGGGCTTGCGACGCGCCCCCACCACCGTAGTGGAAGCCGGAGATGCGGTCGCCATCGCGGGTATCGACGAGATCGCCATCGGTGACACCGTGGCCGACCGTCAAGCGCCCGAGGCGCTGCCGCGCATCGTGGTGGAAGAGCCCACGATTAAGATGCGTATCGGCGTGAACACCTCGCCGTTTGCAGGCCGCTCCAAGGCCAGCAAGTTCCTGACGAGCCGTCACGTGAAAGACCGTCTCGAGAAAGAGGCGATGAAGAACCTCGCCATCCGCGTGGAGCCCACCGAGACGCCCGACACCTTCGTGGTGCTCGGCCGCGGCGAGCTGCAGCTCGCCATCTTGGTCGAGACGATGCGTCGTGAAGGCTACGAGATGCAACTCGGCAACCCCGAGGTGGTGACCAAGCTGGTGGACGGCGTGATGTCGGAGCCGCTCGAGCGCGTGGTGGTGGACGTGCCGCAAGAGTACGTGGGCGTCGTCACCGAGCGGCTCGGCTCGCGACGCGGTCGCATGGAGAAAATGGCTGCTACCCCGGGTGGCCGCAGCCGGCTCGAGTACGTGATCCCGTCGCGCGGCTTGATCGGCTTCCGCGGTGAGTTCCTCACGGCCTCGCGCGGCACCGGCCTGCTCAATACGCTGTTTGAAGGCTGGGCACCGTGGGGCGGGACGATGATCAAGCGCGCCAACGGCGCCATCGTCTGTGACCGCGCCGGCACCGCGACGCCGTACGCGCTGGATCACTTGCAGGCCCGCGGCCAGTTCTTCTACGCGCCGGGTGTCGACGTTTACGAAGGCATGATCTTCGGCGAGCACAATCGGCCGAACGATACCGACGTCAACGTGGTCAAAGAGAAGAAGCTCTCCAACGTGCGTAACCACGGTAAAGACGACAACGTGGCGCTCGCAGTACCGCGCACCTTGACGATTGAAACGGCCATGGAGTGGATCGATGCAGACGAGCTCGTCGAGGTAACGCCCGACGCTGTTCGCGTGCGCAAGCGCGTGCTGCAGTGCAACCTGCGTGACCACCGCATGGACGCGATCGAAGACGCCCAAGGCGTCTGAGCGCGACGCTAGCTCGGCCACCACGGTGGCCGAGCTAGGTTTTGTGCTGTTTGCGACCTAGGCAGCGAGCCAGCGGTCGATGGTCGAGAGGTCGAACTCGCGCAGCGTCTCATCGACCACGCGTTGCAACTCTCGCTTGGCGTTCTCGGCGTCGCCACCAGCGCGCACCGTGCGGTCGACGTCCTTCGCGGCGAGCGCTAGTCGCGAGAAACCGAGCGAGCCGGAGCTGCCCGCAAGCTGATGGGCGCGCTTGCCCAACGCCGGACCAACGAGCTCGGGTAGCGCGGCTTGAAGCTCAATCAGCCCTTCGCGAAAGTGGCAGAGCAAGCCGCGAGTTTCGACCTGGCCCATCGAGTCGATGAGCTCGTGCAATAGCTCGGCGTCCAGCTCGAGCTTGGGCGTGACTACCGCGGGCGCTTGTTGCGAAGGCGTAGCGAGCGGCGGGATCGTCCTGCGACAACCCCATTTCTCGACGCGCGCGAGCAGGCTGGTTCGTTCGATCGGTTTGGTCAGGTAGTCGTCCATACCAGCGCCCAAGCAGGCCTCGCGATCGTCAGCGGTGGCATTGGCGGTAAGGCCAATGATGGGTACGCGACCGCGTTCATCACCGAGCATACGAATCGCGCGGGTGGCATCCAAGCCGTCCATCTCCGGCATCTGCATATCCATCAACACGACGTCGTACGGAAGCGCTCGCACAGCCGATATGGCCTCTACGCCGTTGCTGGCCACGTCCACCCGATGCCCCGCTTTGGTTAGATAACCAAGCGCGACCTTTTGGTTGATCGAGTTGTCCTCCACTACGAGCACCCGGCATCTGCGCGTGTCCTCGGGCGCGGCGATGGTGATGGGCGTCGGCGCAGGCTCAGCGGGCCGCAAGGAGACCCGCTTAACCGCCAAGGCGCGAACCAACGCGGAAGGCCGCACCGGCTTGACGAAGACCTCATCGAAGTAACCGCCGGTGTCGTCGGCGAGGCCGGAGGTCGCGAGCAATAGCCGGGTATGAAGCAGGTTGGGCGTCGCTCGAATGATCGCGCCCAGCTCCACGCCAGACATCCCCGGCATGTGATGGTCCACGATGGCGACGTCGAACGGTCGCTTGAGCACAGCCGACTTGATCAGCTCGGCGAGCGCGCCGTCCGCCGAGGGCGTGGACGTTACCTCGACCCCCCAGGGAATGAGCTGACGTTCGAAGATCTCTCGATTGACCGGGTTATCATCGACGATCAGACAACGGAGACCAGCCACCGCATGTTCCGTTGGGCTGCTCTCACTGGAGGCTTTGAACGGCAGCTTGAACCAGAAGCGGCTGCCTTTGCCTTTTACGCTGGAGAGGCCGATCGAGCCGCCCATCAAAAGCGCCAAACGCCGGCAAATGGCGAGCCCCAAGCCGGTGCCGCCGAACTTGCGCGTGGTCGAAGCGTCGGCTTGAACGAACTCCCCGAACAACGAAGGGACTACCGACTCTTCAATGCCAATTCCGGTGTCCACCACCGAGAACTCGAGTTCGAGCTCACCGCCGTTATCGTGAGGCTGAATCTCCACGACGACGCTGCCGGTCTCGGTGAACTTCACGGCATTTCCGACGAGGTTCATCACGATTTGACGCAGTCGCCCCGCATCCCCTCGGACCTCGTTGGGCACGCCGCGGCCCATCACGACGCCGATCTCAATGCCCTTGGCTAGGGCTCTCGGCGCCAACAGCTCGACCACGCTCTCAATCACGCTGGCCGGCGCAAAGTCATACTCCTCGAGCGTCATTCGCCCAGCCTCGATCTTCGAGAAGTCGAGGATGTCGTTTAATATCGATAATAGCGCCTCGCCCGAATCGCGGATGGCCTCGGCGTAAGCCCGCTCTTGCGGCTCGAGTTTACCGTCCAATAACAAGCCCACCATCCCGAGCACGCCGTTCATCGGCGTACGGATCTCGTGGCTCATCGTCGCGAGGAAGTCGCTCTTGGAGCGGCTGGCCGCCTCGGCCTTTTCCATCGCATCGCGAAGCTGGTGCTCATTGCGCTTTCGCTCCGAGACGTCGCGCACGATCGCGATCTTGTAGCAGCGGCGGTCGGCGAAGCAGGCCTCGCTGATGGCGACCTCGACGTCAACGGGAGGCTGATCGGGGCGCTTCGCCTGGGCCTCCCCCGATTGTGTCGGGGCTATGCCGCCTTCCCAAATCTCGGCGTAAGACTGCCCGATCGATTGGCCGGGGATACGGCCAAACAAGGTGTCGGCGGCGGCGTTGAAGGCGTCAATGCGCTGGTCGCCATCGACGATCACCACGCCATCGCTGACGGCGTCGAGGATGGCCCGCACTCGGGCCTCCGATTCACTGAGGATCTTCGCGTTGAGCTGCTCGACCTCTTCGGTCAGTAGGCTATTGGTGCGTTCTTGCCGGCGCCGCTCTTGATCGAACTCTTCGTAGGTGGCGCTGACCAGCTCGAGCAGCGGCGTTAGCTCCGCCGCTAGATTGGCGTTGGTTCGGCGTACTTGGCGCTCCAGCAGCCGGTGCAGCGTCACGCTGCGAGCTCCGCGAAGGTCGTGATGGTCATGGTCTGATTGTGAAGGTCGGCAAAACCGCCAGCGCACGGGGCAATCTCGCCATAGCTGTAAAAGCCGACGGTCGGGAACTTGGTGCCGAGCACGTTCGCCGCTGCGTCCACCTCATCGCAGGTGCGCTGCCCCATCAGCAGCTTTCGGCCAATGCAACTTACCAGCACCGCAAAGCCGCTATCGGCCTCGATCTGCGCCGACTCTGCTGCGCTGGCTGCGCCGTCCACCAATTGGCTGAGCGAGGCGCGCATCAGCTGAGCCACGGCGCCCTCCGGCATATCCCCGGCAAACGTCATGGCATTGGTCGCCGCGTCAATCCCGAGGATCGTGCGGACCAGCGGCTCGCCGGGCTGGTCTTTGCGTCGAATGATGAGCGGATAGAGCAGCGCGCTGGCCGGCAGCTTCGACGCTTCTTCGCCCAGGTAATGCTTATAGAGATCGAGCGCTGGCTGACCATCGAGCTCATAAAGCACATTGCCCTCGGCGCGCGTCACCCGCCGCTCTGGACCAAAAGGAACCCAACCGCCAGCGCTGCCATGGCCGACTTGCAGCGCCGCACCGTACAGGCCGACCGCGCCGATCACGCCGCTGGCAGGCTCGCCCGCGAGCCCCGTGCGCGTCGAACCAAAGCGCGCGCCGTCCCCGGCGAGTCCGCCCGATACCACGACCTGATCACCGACCGCCTTGCGCAGCCCGCGGACGAGCTCGGTGCCGTTGACGCGGGTCCCATCGGAGAGCACGAACACAGCCCGAAGATCCGCTGCGCCGAGCTGCGCGCCGATCGCCTCTCCAGCGCCAAACGACTCGCCGACATCGGCGATCTCGCGCTCGGCGCCGCGCACCGAGACCGAGTCGAACTTGACCGCCATCACCGACACGGTCCCGTCTTGTACGTCGTCCGCGACGATCTCCCCGCCGGTCGTACAACCCAATAGCAGCGCCTTGGGGTAACGCCGACGCAGCTCCTCGTGACGCACCGTCTCCATGGCCTCCGGTGCTGCGAAGTAGAGCACCCAGTCGGCTTCAACAAGCCCGCCCTCGGCCGACCAACCACGCTCTTTCGTCCAACAACAACGTTCAGTCTTCATGGTTCATCGTTCCTTCGCTTCAGCCCGCGCGACGCGCAGATTGGTCTACAGCCGCCGGCACAATCGCCGCTGCCACGCCGGCCGCCGCAAACTGCGTCACCCGGTCTCGGCCTTCACGCTTCGCCGCGTACAAGGCTTGGTCGGCCGCCTCGGTCAGCGCTTGTCCGAGGCTCCCCAACGCGACTTGCGCCATCCCCGATCCAATGGCGCCAATATCACTTAAGTCGGCGACGCCAAAACTGGCGGTTACCACCACAGCGTCACCCTTCGGCAAGAACGCAAGACTGCGCAGCCCTTGGCGGATGCGGTTAGCGACGTCAACGGCGCTGGAGGTCGAGGCGTTCGGCAGAATCAAAGCGATCTCCTCGCCGCCGTAACGGCAAGCGGCATCGCCTGTCCGCACGCTACGCGCGATGAGCGCGCCGACCGAACGCAGTACGAGGTCGCCAAAGGCGTGCCCAAAGCGGTCATTGAGCGACTTGAAGTGATCGAGGTCAACGATGACCAACGATAGATTGCGGTTCTCGCGCAAGGCCCGCGCCGTATTGGCCGCGAGCAGCCGGTCGAACTCACGGCGATTGAAGAGACCGGTCAAAGCATCGACGCGAGCCTGCTCATCGAGATCTTCGATCGCGAGCTTGGTTCGAATCGCAGAGCGTACGCGGGCTCGCAGCTCCGCCGGGTGAAACGGCTTCGTAATGTAGTCGCTCGCACCGAGATCGAAGCCGTGCACTTTTACGTTCACGTCGTCGTGCGCCGTTAAGAAGATCACCGGAATCGCGCTGGTTCGCGGATCCGACTTCAAGCGACGACAGACATCGAGCCCGCTTTGATCCGGCATATCCACATCGAGCAGGACCAGATCGGGCTGCTCCGTAACCGCTTGCTCCAACCCGAATTGCCAGTCCGGCGAGGTGAGCACGCGGTAGCCCTCGGGCTTGAGTCTTGCTGCGACCACAGCCAAGAGCTCAGGGCTGTCGTCGATTACAAGTACGGTTCCGCTCATCCGTAAACCAACGGATCACGGCCCCGGGACTAAAGCTGAACGCAAGGGTCCGCGCGACGCCGCGCGCAATACCCAACTAAAAATCTAGCGCAATCGCGGCCGTACCGTTCTCGCCGCTCAAAGCCTTACCGGCCTGCTCAGCGTTCGGTGGCGTAACCTGCAGCCCATTGAGCGACGGTTCCCCACCCGTGTAGGCAATCACGACAGCATGCCCACCGGCGCCTTCAGCGCCGTCCCCACCGCGCCCGCCGACACCACCCATTCCCCCCGAACAAGCACTGCCAAACCCTGCACTGGGCGTTCCAGGCGTGCCAGGGGAGCCCCCCTCCCCACCACGTCCAGCATCGCCCCCAAGCCCGACAACGGCCGTTGAGTCTTGAAACTTAAGCGAGCTTCCGAGCGAGACGACAACCATGCTCGACCCGCCCGAACCGCCGGGCTCACCGGCTTCTCCAGCGCAGCCACCTGCGCCACCGCCACCACCGCCCGCGCCCTGCAGGCCGCCGCCTCCGCCTCCTCCGCCGGCCGAAGCGCCGTTGGTTCCCTTGGAGCCTTGCGGCGGCAGATAGCCTTGTTCGTCAATGCTGCCGCCGGCGGCTGCGGGAGCTGCGGCCGCACCGTCTTCACCGGCTTGACCTGCAAGCCCCGCGGTACAGCCTGCTGCACCACCGTTTTGCTGCGATGACGGCTGGCCACTCGAGCCCTTGGCGATCGCGCCGGTGCCCGCATTACCGCCCTTTCCTCCTGCGCCACCGCAGCTCGATAGTCCGCCGGTTCCGCCCGCCGTGGAGCTAGCTGGCGCGCCGTCTTCACCGTTCTCACCGACCGCGCCTGCCGCGCCATCACTGCCGGCGGCAGCGTTCCCCGCGAGCAGATCGCAGCGGACGAACTCGACTTGCGAGCCCTCCTGCGCAATCACGGCGATGCTCGAGCCAGAAGGTTCAATCGCGCTGCGCGCCGCTACGCGAAAGCCTTCGATCCGCAGCGCCGCGGCCGAGGCGATCTCGAGCGGTACACTTCCCGCGGGCGCTGTTAACTCGGTGCGAGCGGATTCGTCGTAGGCCCAGGTTCCGCAGCTGAGCCCGCCGTAGATCGTCGCTTCACCCGCAATCACCACCGCCTCATCGAGCTGCTCGCCGCAGACGTAGACCGTCTGGCCACTCGCCAAAGCCGCATTGAGGCTGCCAAACGGGGCTTGCGGTGTGCCGTCCCCCGTCCCCCCGGCCGCCACGAAGACGCCGCAATCGGGCCCAGGATAGGCGCCGTTCTCCGGCTCGCAGCTCTCCACGGTTGGCGTTTCAGCTCCGCCAGCCCCGCCTTCACCATCGGCAAGTTGGAACGGCAGCCCGCGGCAGCCCCAAAGCACAAGAGACAGAAGCCACGTCCACAGCGCGGGGTTCGACCATTGCTTGTGTTGCATCCCCCCTACATTCCTCGTGGCCTCCAGCAGCGCTCACAAAAGCGACAATGCCACCGCGTGCGCGATCGCGTTATCGTCGCGCCATGAGCCAAAATACCGAGACCCTCGCGATGTTGGGCACTGGCATGATCGGAGGCAACATGGCGTTGCGCTGGCTCGATCAGGGGCACCGCGTCCAGGTCTGGAACCGCTCGCCGGCAAAGTTGGCGGCCCTCATCGAGAAGGGCGCGCACGCCTTCGACTCGCCGAAAGCAGCGGCGGCCGGCGCGAGCCGCGTTCACCTCGCGGTCTCTGACGACAATGCGGTCGATGAGGTTTTGGCCGACCTATGCGCAGCGAAGGCGTCGCTCGCAAACAACGTCCTGATCGTCGACCACACCACAACCGCTCCCGCCGGGACCAAAGCGCGGGCGGCGAAGCTGCTCGAACAGGAGCTCGCCTTCGTCCATGCACCTGTGTTCATGTCGCCGGCCATGTGTCTTAGCGGGGCCGGCCTTATGCTATTGGCCGGCCCGGCGCCGCTGCGCGAGCGCGTCACGCCGGCACTTCGAACCATGACGGGGGAAGTGATTGACCTCGGGGATCGCGAAGATGCAGCAGCCGCCTACAAGCTCTTCGGTAACGCGATGATCATCGCGTTGAGCGCGGGTCTGAGTGACGTCTTTGCCATCGCGCGCGCCAATCAATTTGATCCTATGGAGGCGCTCGGGCTGTTCAGTAAATTCAGCCCGACGGTGAACAATCCACGCAGCCAACGCATGGCCAAAGGAGACTTTACGCCTCCGAGCTTTACCCTGGCGATGGCACGCAAAGACGTGCGTTTGATGCTCGCCTCCGCCGGAGAAGCTACCCTGGCCGTGCTGCCCGCCATTGCAGAGCGGATGGACGATTTGATCAACCAAGGCTACAGCGAGGCGGACCTTGGCGTCCTCGCCATCGGTGACTCATGCAAGTAAATCCCTATCTCGCTCCGGCTCAGCCAGTGGCTGGGTACTACGCCGCGCCCCCTCGGCTTTTTACTGCCAATACCATCGCGCTCGCCGCCTTCCTCGGTAGCGCGTTGGGCGGCGCTCTGCTTTACGCCTTCAACCTCCGCCGGATCGGAGCAGGCGCTCAGGTGCCTATCGCGCTCGGGTTGGGCGTGCTGACGACGGCAGCGATCTTCGCCATCGCCTTTGCCCTTCCGGATTCGGCGACCGGCCTGATGAGCGGGGTCAACATCGGGATGGTGTTTGGGGTTCGGGCCCTCGCCCAACGCCGCTTCGAACCGGTGCTTAACGAGGCGCAAGCGCACGGCGTCAAACCGCATAGCGGCTGGTGGGCAGCCCTCGTCTCGGTTGTGGTGCTCATCCCGTTAGCGGTCATCGCCTTTGGCGGCGCCATGGCCCTGCAGAAAACGGTGGCCTTCGGTGAGGAGCAGGAGATCATGTACGAAGGGGACGCCACCGAGGCAGAGGCTCGCAAGGTCGGTGAAGACCTGACGAAGCAAGAGTTCTTCGGGTCGAAGAACCCCGGCCCCAAGACCGTCACGCTAGCCAAGGACAAGAAGGGGTTCACCTTGGGCTTCTTCGTCCAAGAGGGCTCTTGGAAGGATGAGACGGTTACGAAAGCGTTTACCTGCATTGGCGGGCGCGTTCGGCAGCGCGCCCTCAACAACGCGCATTTGACCGTTACCTTGCTCGACAGCTGGGGGACGGTGAAAAAGGAGCTACCAACGCCAGCTGCAGCGGACGTGGACAAAGCCTGCGAAGGGTATCGCTAGAGAGAAAGCTGCCTCACGCTGACCTGCGGCGCGAGCTCCATCGGCGTTGAGTTGCTGTTGCAATCGAGCAGCATGTACCCGTGTGAGCCCGTCGCCGTCACCAAAGAGCCATCGCTACGGAAGGCCAACGCTGTCGTTTTGGCATAAGCATTGAGCAACGATTGCGGCTCAATCGAAGGCTCAAAACCGTCCTGGCGGAACCAATCGAGGCTGCCAGTTCCTTCATTCAACATGGCAACGAAGGCTTTGCCGCGCCCTGGCGTTACGCTTGAGGTACAGCTCGTGTAAGGCGGGATTCCACCGTCGACTCCGAGCTTACCTCCGACAAATACGCGGTCCCCATCGACCACGAGCGTCTCCACCTCACCGCGCCCTTGCACCGACTGAATGCGTTGGAACCAGAGAGCCGGGCTCTGATTGGTATATTCGGCTCGTAGGAAGGCCATGACAAAGCCGTCGCCGTCGGGGTGCCCCGTGGGGATATTGTCCAGACCAACGTCGGGCGTACCGCTGTAGGTCCCCGCGACGAGGATTGTATCGTCCGTTACCGCAACCTCGGTAACGCTCATTGGGTTTTCATTGGAGCCGAAGACACGGGTAACTTCCGTCGAGAGATTTTCGGGTAGCTGCGTCAAGAAGCTCTTGTCTGCCGCCGTATCACCCTGAGCACAGCCAGTCCCCGCAGCCCAAATGCCGCCTGTTTCATCCACGGCGATCGAGGAACGCAGGCCCGCTAGCGTATTGAAGTGGTTGACCTCACACGGGCCACGCGACAGTTCACGTAAGGACGCGCTGCCAGCACCCCGGGAGGTGACGACATAAAAATGGGGCCAGGCTTGGCTGAAGGGAACCACTGTAAAGGGGTTTTCTTGCGCGACGCCAATTGCAGCTACCTTCCCGTCCGTGGTGTTCGGGAAGGCAGCAACGTCGGAGAGGTAGCCTTCATCATTGGAGGCAGGGCCGTTGCTCGTGAGGCTTAAACGCGGGTTTCCCATAGCGGCATCAAACCAAGCGATAAATGGGGAGAACGTGGCCCCCGTGGTCGCTGGGGCTTGCAACAGATTGGGGTTGTCGCAATCGCTGTTCGCTTGCGTCGTGAAGAAGGAGACAAAGCTCGCCTCCATGGCGCCAGCCACGACCAGGCTTGGTGTATTGCCCCCTGCATCATCTGCGACCACCGCGGCGCTGAAGAAGAAGACCTCATCTCCGCCGGGGACGGCGGGCATCCCCTTTACCGCGTTATCCAAGCAGGGCCTGCCAATCAAGTTGTGTGCCCCATTCTCTTCCAGAAGAAAGCCCGCGCCGGGCCCGGCCTGAATGTTAGTGGAATTGCCGGTTACGAATTGACCATTAAACACGTAGTCCACGTAGTGACCCACGAACCAAAGCTTGCCAGACGGGGTCTCAACGATGTCTCGAATCTCGACGTTCGAGCTCTCCCCCAGTGGTGCCCCCAGCGCAGAGACAGAGGTTTTGATGGTAAAAAGATCGGTAATCGCGCTCGGGCACGTACTCCCAGGTGGGCTGATGCAGTTGTTGCAAGGCAGGCACTCCACCGTGCCGCCACCGCCGCCTTGGGCGTTGCCAGCCATACCGCCATCGCCACCGTTACCAGCCGTACCACCGTTGCCAGCCGTACCACCGTTGCCAGCCGTACCACCGTTGCCAGCCGTACCACCGTTGCCAGCCGTACCACCGTTGCCGGTGACATCAGGAAAGTCGGTAAAGAAGGAACAGGCGGAGAGGAAGAATGCGCAATAACGAAGGGAAGAATTTCTCATTGGAACACACCGAACATCATGAGCCCTGCGCCGGCTTTATCCCCATACGGCAGAAACCCAACGCCAGGTTTCGCCGTATCCGCGGACTCAGCGTTATCCGACCCACCAAGAATAAGCATTAAAACGCCAGCGCCAGCCGCAGCCGCGCCCACAAACGTGGTGACCGTACTAACGAGGGCGAGCGTAGAACCGCTATCCGACAGGTCCTTGGCTTCTGCAGTAACGCCGGGCGGGCAGTTGAGCGAATCCCCCACTTCGACGCAATTGAGCGCGTCGAGGTCATCGCGCTTACCGAGCGCTACGACGCCCAAACCAATCGAGGCTCCGAGGGTAGCAACACCAACACCGCCGAGGATCAAACCGCCTATTTGAATGCCACTCAAGGACGACCCCTGCGAGGCAGGTGGCAAATCGATCGGGCGCGGCTCCTCAGGCTTCGGCTTAACGCCGGTATCGGGGATGGGGCCCTCGCCCGGGCCGGTCTGCGGCTGCGGTAGCAACGTAAACTCAACCACCTCGCGTTGAGCTTCGGCCAGGGTCAATTCGCGCGTCTGTTCGATGTAGCCCGGAGCTCCGACGACGATCACGTGTTTGCCCGGATCGATCGGCAGGTCCACGCCGATCACCATCGGCTGCTGATCGCGGAGGGCTACAGCGCCGGCCGGCGCATTGGCGATGCGCACCGTGAGGTAAGGGAGCCGTGGTTCGAGCCGCTCAATCGAGGCTTGGATGAAGGACTCGATCTGCTTGCGTTGGGTCTCGCTCTTGGTATCCGCGTTGAGTGAGCGCGCGTCCTTCAGCCGCGACCAAGCGAGCGCCAGCTTCCCCTCATGCTCCGAGCACGAGGCGAGGTTGAGCTGCGTACCCGGCGCTGGGTCGAGCTTGAAGCTGTCAGCAAACTTGGCGCACGCGCCCACCCAATCGTCCTTGGCGAGCAGCTTGGCCCCATCGTCGTAGAGCTTCTCAGCTCCGGCCGAATCGCGCGCCTGCCCTAGAACTACCCCCGGCGAAAGCACCCCAAGCGCTAACGCCACCAACCCTCGTCGCAACATAAGGCGGCCAGTGTACTCGAGTCAGCGACGTGGTCCGCTCCAAACCGTGGAGACACCCGTCGGAACACTCGTTGGAGCGGCGGTGGGACGTGCGGTTACGAGCGGTTTGCTGGTGGCACCGGCGGTCGGCTGCGAGGGCGTTGACGTTGTCGCTGGCACCGCCGAGACCGAGGCCGTCGCCGACGGTACGGATACGGACGGCGCTGCAGTCGGAGCGGAGGTGGTCGCTGCGGAACGTTCGGCGCCCTTGGGCGTGACTTGGATCGGCGCCTGGCCCTGGGCTTCGGAGGCAGGGACCGAGGCCGACTCCGGCGCGGCTGCAGACGACGAACTGGACTTGGACTGCGAGAGCATCACCGTCACGCCCGCCGCGATACCGAGCGCAGCGATCACCGCGACGACGCCGATCAGCTTGCTCCGTGGCGCGCCAGTACCTTCGGCTTGGGCGATGGTGTGAGTGGAGGGAACGGGCCCTGTGCCCTGTCCAACCGATTGCCGTGTTGGGCTCGCGGCGCGCACCGGGGTAAGGCCCACCGACTTGGCCTCAGCGTGATTGGGGAGATTCGGTTCAGCGAGGCTCGCAAGAGGCTGCGTCGCTTGGAATGCGACCACGCGCCGTTTGGCCGACGAAGACGGGAGCTCATCGCCAACACCCTTCAGTGACTCGCGAAGCTGCGCAAACAACTCCGTCACGCTGCGATAGCGCTCCTCCGGATCGAGCGCAGTGGCTTTGGCGAACCAGCCATCGAAGGCTTCCGGAAGGGCGACGCCTCCAGCTGCGCCGCGCATGGTGGCCTTCTCGGTGGTGCCCTGGGCCACCTTGAACAAGAGACCCATGAGGTTGTGCGCGGCCTCCTCGTCGGGCTGGAAGTAGGCACGCCCGACCAGCAGCGTGAACACGATCTGCGCCAACGCATAGACATCACACGCGGGCCCAATGCGCGACGATTGACCGGTCATTTGTTCGGGGGCCATGAACAACGGCGTACCCACGCTGGCTGTGTCCTTCGACGAGCGATCAATCAGCTTGGCGATGCCAAAATCGAGGAGCTTCATCCGCAACGAGCCGTCATCGCGACGCGTCACGAACAGGTTCTCCGGCTTCAGATCGCGATGAACGATGCCCGCCGCGTGCGTTCGCTCGAGCGCTCGCACCACCTGCTCGATGATCTCGAGCATCTCGGCGGGCTTGGTGCGCTCCCCGCGGGCCAAGCGTGCACCGAGGTCCTCACCGCGCAGCAGCTCCATCACCAGAAACGGCGCTTGGGTCTGCTCGTCGATGCCGACGTCAAAGACCTCGACCAGGTGCTCACTGTCGATGCCGGCGGTGACCAGGCCCTCGCGCTTGAAGCGCTGACGCATGTCGTCGTTGGCCAGCACGTGAGGCAGCATGACCTTCATCGCGCGCTTGCGCTGGGTGTCTCGATGCAGCACCTCATACACAGCGCCCATGCCGCCGGTGCTCAGCGAGCGAACGATCTCATAGCGCCCCCCGAAGAGCGTTCCTGGCGTCAGTGAGTGCATGTGACTAGGTCAGCGCGGATTCTACACGCTATGGTCCTGCGTATGGGTCTCTTCCAACCGACAGATCTCGAGCGCTTGCTCGACTCCGGGTGCTCCGCTTGCGGCGGGAAGCGGTTCTCCTTCCAAACCTACGTGGACGCCAAACAAGGGCTGATGGAGGGGGAGCCGGTGAGCAAGCTCGCCTGGGCCTACAACGGGGAGGGCTTCTGCGACGGGATCTTCGAGATCCAATGCACCAGTTGCAACGCGACGGCCTTTCGCTCCGAGGTGTGTCCGCGGTGCAACGCCGAGGGCGGGCTCGCGGTTGCGCTCGAGTCGGAGAATCGCTTCGTGGTGCCGCTCGAGTGCCCGCGTTGTGAGACCCAAGAAGTTACGTACTTCTCAATGGTTCCGGCGATCACGACCTATGAATCGAGACGCGCGGAAAAAGCAAAAACCGAGACCGCCCTGCTCGATCCCGGCTTTCACGGCACCAAAGCCGCATGCAAGACCTGCGGCCCTTTCGCCGAGCAACGCGACCGCTGCCCGCTTTGCGACAGCCCCGGCCCAATTCGCCCGCGGCCGAGCTAGGCCGGCTACCGAGCTAGGCCTTGAGGCTAGCGATCAAGCGCCGCAGACCCTCTTGCACGCCCACCTTCGGCTCGTAGCCGAGCTTGGCGCGGATCTTACCGATGTCGGCGACCGACTCACGAATGTCCCCCTGGCGCGGAGCGTTGTGCGTGCGCTCGACCTTGGCGCCGACGATCTCTTCAATCATCGCCAAGAGCTCGAGCAGGGTGGTTTGACCGCCGCAACCAACGTTGAAATTGCTGCCGCCAATGCCCGGGGTGAAGGCCGCAAGCATGTTGGCGTCCACGACGTTGCCCACGTAGACGAAGTCGCGCGTTTGGCCGCCGTCGCCGAACATGGTCACGCCGCTGCCTTTGAGCGCACGGTCGACGAAGATCGAGATCACGCCGGAGTAGGGAGACCGCGGATCCTGGCGCTCACCGAAGACGTTGAAGTAGCGCAAGCTGACGGTCTCAACGCCGTAAAGCCGATTCCAGACGTCCAGATAATGCTCGCCGGTGAGCTTTTCTATGCCGTACGGGGAGACCGGGACGGGGCGCATCGTCTCCACCTTGGGGGTCTCCGGCTCCTCACCGTAGACCGCCGCCGAACACGCAAACACGACGCGTTTGATGCCGTTGGCCTTAGCGGCGTGCAGCACGTTGAGCGTGCCCTGGATGTTGACGTCGTGCGTCTCTTGCGGGTGATCGACGCTGTAAGGAACGCTGACGATGGCGGCCTGATGAAAGGCCACCGCGCAGCCGCGTGAGACGTCCGCGAGGGCCGCTGCATCGCGCACGTCGCCGACGACCAGCTCAACCTTGCCGGCCAGGTGTTGGAGGTTCTCACGCTTACCGCTCGTGAGATTGTCGAACGCGACGACCTCGTGCCCTTCGGCGACGAGCCGCGTTGCGATGTGAGACCCGATGAACCCTGCCCCGCCGGTAACGAGAACCTTCATGACCAACTCCGTCGTGATTGAAGGCTCGCAGGCTAGCATCAGGCCG
This sequence comes from Polyangiaceae bacterium, assembly GCA_044376115.1. Classification (GTDB taxonomy): domain Bacteria; phylum Myxococcota_A; class Polyangia; order Polyangiales; family Polyangiaceae; genus Xiheicaenibacterium. Next base: position 193,988 of record JBILLK010000018.1, read on the forward strand.
AGCCGGAGGCGCTCACCGCTTCTTCAGGGGCGGCGTAAATCCGCGCACGATGGCGTCCCCTGTCTTGACCAGCGGTGGCACAGCCGGTGCCTTCCACAGTGGAGCGCCTGGCGGGGTTTCACCGTCCGCGTCTTTGCAGCAGCGGAAGGAGACGAAATAGTAGGTAAACTTCGCGTCGTGGCTGGTGGTTACCGGCCTGCAGGCGTTGCGCACGTGTCCCCAGGCGCCGCCCTTGAGCCCGGCCCAGCCGCCCTTGCCGCGCGGTGTATCGAGCAACACCCACTCATCCACGTTGCCGGTCTGATCGAAGACGCCGTAGCCGCTCTTGCAGCCAGGCTTCGAACCGCTCGGCACGGCTTGGTCCAAGCGCGTCAGCTCCGGCGCAAAGATCACCTCGTGTTGGGAGTAGATCTTCTTGAGCGTGGGGATGCGCCACGGATTGTCGATGTTGCAGACCTGCGGATCACGCTTGTAGCCGTAGGGAAAGGGCGTCTTCTCGGGGCCCTCACAAGCCGCGACCCACTCGCTCTCCCAACAAAGTCGTTTGCCCTTCTCGGCGCACATTCCCATCGCGTCGTGGAAGTCCACCATCACCGGCGAGCGCGCGCCTTCTTCGTTGGGGTACTCGAAGGTATCCATACAAAAGCGTTGGCGTCGCGAGGTCCCCACGCAGCGCCCCGGCTCTTGGGCGAACTCGTGACAGATCGTGATGTTGTTCGACTTGGTGTACTCGTCGTTGAGGCAGGTGCGCTCGACCTCGGTGCAGTAGTCGGTGTCCACCAGCTGCATGTCCGCCGGGCAGCTCGGCTTGGCTGGGGCGGCCTCGGGTGCCTCGACGGGCGCACTGGCAACCGCTCGCGCTGAGGTCACCACGCGTACAGGCGCTGGGTCTTCCACTTTCGCTGGCGCTTGTCCACAGGCGAACAACGCCAAGGAGAAAAGTGCCGCAAACCAGCCCGATGCCACGCTGCCTTTTCTCCCATGGTCGCGAGATACGCAAGCGAAGAGCTGTGATAGCGTCGCGCTCCTTCCTATGAAGATCCACGAATACCAAGCGAAGCAAGTCTTCAGGCGCTATGGCATTCCGGTCCCCGAGGGCGAACCTGCCTTCGACGTCGCCGAAGTGGCCCCCATCGCCAAACGTCTCATCGAAAAGACGGGCAACCCGGTCGTCGTCGTCAAAGCCCAAATCCACGCAGGTGGACGCGGCAAAGGCGGCGGGGTCAAAGTCGCAAAGGGCGGTGCTGAAGAAGCCACCGCGCTCGCGTCGAAGATCCTCGGGATGGACCTAATCACCAAGCAGACCGGGCCTGAAGGCCAGAAGGTCCGCAGGCTCTACATCGAGCAAGGGCTCGACATCGACAAGGAGTTCTACTTCGCGTTGCTCGTCGACCGTGAGTCGCGACGCGTGGCCGTGATCGCCTCTCCCGAGGGCGGTATGGACATCGAGGAGGTCGCTGAGGCCCACCCCGAGAAGCTGCTCACGCTTCACGTGGACCCGCTGCTCGGCCTCGCGCCCTACCAAATCCGCCAGTTGGCGAAGTTCCTCGGCATCAGCGGCAAAGAGACGTCGAGCGCCTTCGCCAAGTTCGCCGACGGCATCTACAAGTGCTTCACCGGTGAAGACTGCTCGATGGTGGAGATCAACCCGCTCGTCGTCACCAAGCAAGGCGGCGTGGTCGCGCTCGACGGCAAGGTCACCTTCGATGACAACGCCGAGTACCGACACAAGGCCTTGTTCCAAGAGCTTCGTGATCCGGCTGAAGAAGATCCGGTCGAGCTCGAGGCGAAGAAGGTCGGTCTCAGCTACGTGTCGCTCGATGGCAACATCGGCTGTCTGGTGAACGGCGCAGGCCTCGCCATGGCAACGATGGACATCATCAAGCACTACGGTGGCGAGCCGGCGAACTTCTTGGACGTCGGCGGTGGCGCCTCGCAAGAGCAGGTCACGCAGGCGTTCCGCATGATTCTGTCCAGCTCGCTGGTCAAAGGAATCTTCGTCAACATCTTCGGCGGCATCATGCGTTGCGACATCGTCGCCAACGGCATCGTCGCAGCGAGCAAGGAACTCGGCCTCAAAGTGCCGCTGGTCGTTCGGCTCGAAGGCACCAATGTCGAACTGGGTCGCAAGATCCTCGACGACAGCGGACTCAAGATTCAGAGCGCGTCATCCATGGCCGATGGCGCACAGAAGATCGTCGCTGCCATCCGTGCGGCTTGAACGCTGAGGAAATCCGATGAGCATTCTTGTCGACAAGGACACACGAGTCGTTTTTCAGGGAATCACCGGTGAGAGCGGGAGCCTTCATGCTCGCGCCTGTCTCGCCTACGGTACGAAGGTCGTCGCTGGCGTGACCCCCGGTCGCGGCGGCCAGACCTTCGAAGAAAAAGTGCCGGTCTTCGACACGGTCGAAGAGTCGGTCAAACAAACCGGCGCCGAAGTCAGCTGCATCTTCGTGCCGCCGGTCGGCGCTGCTGACGCCATCATCGAGGCTGCAGCGGCTGGTGTTCGCCTGGTGATCTGCATCACCGACGGCGTCCCGGTGCTCGACATGGTTCGGGTTCGTCGCTTCTTGGAAGGTCGTTCGACGAAGCTCGTCGGGCCGAACTGCCCCGGAGTGATCACGCCCGGAGACGGCCCCAACTCCACCGGCGGATGCAAGATCGGCATCATGCCGGGCCACATCCACAAGAAGGGCCGCATCGGCGTGCTCTCCAAGTCGGGCACGCTCACCTACGAGGCCGTGGGCCAACTCTCGGCGCTCGGCATCGGTCAATCGTCCTGCATCGGCATCGGCGGGGATCCGGTCGGTGGGCTCGACTTCGTTGATTGTCTCGAGCTCTTCAACAAGGACGAAGAGACCGACGGCGTGATCGTGATCGGCGAAATCGGTGGCAACGCCGAACAGCGCGCGGCCGCTTGGATCAAGGACAACATGAAGAAGCCCGTGTGCGCCTTCATCGCTGGCCGCACCGCACCGCCCGGCAAGCGCATGGGCCACGCAGGCGCCATCATCGCTGGCGGCAAAGGCACGGCCGACGAGAAGATCGCTGCCTTCGAGGCAGCCGGCGTACGCGTCGCACCCTCTCCCGCGGAGATGGGCTCGACGCTGAAGAGCCTGCTGAAGTAATCGGCGGCGATTCGAGAACGAGGAAGGGAGGCCCATTCGCCTCCCTTTTCCGTTTTGTGCCCACTGCTCGGGACAACGAAAGCTACCCGACTCCGCGACCCCCACAACCAGCCCGCGGTGACCGCGAAGAAGGCCGCGCGTGGGGGCTTTGCATCACATGTGCGATGCGCTGCTCCTCGAGGTCGGCCTTCAGGATGGTGAGGTCCTCCAGGTACTGCAGCAGCACCTCCCCGAGGCCGCGGTTGCCGAGTATGGCGAGGGCAAAACGCAGGTCCATCACGTCGCGGCCCGGTCGCGAAATCTCGGCCGCGGCCAAGATGCGATTGCCTAGGGAAGGCAGCCGAGCGCAGTACTCCTTCAGCTGGTGAATTCCGGCCGCCGGATCATTGAGCGCGCCAAGAATTCCGTGAAGGGCATCGAGGTGGTGCAGATCCTCGGGTTGAGGGTCGAGCACGGGCGGCGGTCGCACCGAAGACTTCACAAAGGAATCAACGGTGCAACGTGCCTAGGACTCGAGGGGAAAATGACTCCCCGCTGAACTTCAGACGGGGGTCAACCAGCCGAACGTGTCGGGACCGAGCCCACGCTGAATCTTGGAGATGCGGTCGTAGAGACCGAGCGCGAGTTCACCAGGCTTTCCGCCGCCGATCTCGAGCTTGCGTTCGCCAAAGGCGAGCTCGGCAACCGGGCTCACGACCGCGGCCGTCCCAGAACCGAAGACCTCACGCAAGGTACCCTTCTCCGAGGCCTCGAACAGCTCGGCTGTCGAGATCGCCCGCTCCTCGACCTGCACGCCGAACTCCGGCGCGAGCTTGATGATCGAGTCGCGCGTAACGCCGGAGAGGATGCTGTCCGAAAGCGCCGGGGTGATCAGCTTGTCACCGATCACCACGAACAGGTTCATCGTCCCGACCTCTTCAACGAAGGCGTGCTCCTTCGCGTCCATCCACAACACCTGGTCGTAACCAGCCTTCTTGGCGTTCACGGCCGCGAGCAGGCTGGCAGCGTAGTTCGCCCCGGCCTTCGTCGCGCCGAGCCCGCCGCGCGCCGCACGCACGTGATCCCGCTCCACCCAGATGCGCACCGGCTTGAGCGAATCACCGCCGTAGTAAGAGCCGACCGGCGACGCGATCACGAAGAACAGGTAGTGGTTCGAAGGGCGAACACCGAGGAACGCTTCGGTCGCAATAATCGTCGGGCGAAGGTAGAGCGCAGTCCCGGGCGAGCTGGGGATCCAGCTGTCCTCGAGCTTGACGTACTCGCGAACCAACTCCACAAAATCGGCCTCGTCGAGCGCTGGCATACAAAGCCGAGCTGCGCCGTGCTGCATGCGCCGCGCGTGGGCATCGGGTCGGAACAAGGCGACCCCGCCGTTGGGCTGACGGTACGCCTTGAGCCCCTCGAACATGGCCTGACCGTAGTGAAGAACGCAGGCCGCTGGGTCGAGCGGGAGAGCTTCGTACGGCTGCAACCGAGCGTCATGCCAAGCCTGCTCGACCGACCAATCCACCGCCAGCATGTGATCGGTGAAATACTTACCGAAGCTCAGCTCTGAATCCGGGGGGCGCTTCTTGGGCGTTTCCGTCTTCTTGGTGCGAATCGAGAGCGTCATGCGTTGTTCCCTTGTGAGTGGGGGTGACCCGAAGCGGAGCGTTTAACCGGGACTGCGCGAGGCGGTAACCCCAATCCGCAATCTGGTACACATCGGGAGCTGGTGACCCCACACAGACGTGTTCGGCCTTGCCGCGCAAGCCGGTGTGTGGTTGCTCACGGGGCTTGTCGACTCGGGAGGCAGCTCTCCGCGCCATGCCGAAGTCGAAACAGGTCGCTTAGCGCGAAAGGGCTCTCGTTGCTTGCCCCACGCTGGCGTGGGGCCCCGCGCAACGATAGAGCTAAAGTTGTATTTGTCTGGGCGCGCTGCGCTCAGCTGGTCGACTTCGGCATGGCGCGGAGAGCGGCCTCCCGAGTCTTCGCGCTTGGGTTATCGGAGTGAGGAGCGGCCTCCCGAGTCTTCGCGCTTGGGTTATCGGAGGGAAGAGCGACCTCCCGAGTCTTCGCGCAATGGTTCGAGTGGGCGCGCTGCGCTCAGCTGGTCGACTTCGGCATGGCGCGGAGAGCGGCCTCCCGAGTCTCGCGCTTGGGTTATCGGAGGGGAGAGCGGCCTCGCGAGTCTCGCGCTTGGGCTATCGGAGGGAGAGCGGCCTCGCGAGTCTCGCGCTAATGGGCTATTCGGAGCGGGGAGCGGCCTCGCGAGTCTCGCGCTAATGGGCTATTCGGAGCGGAGAGCGGCCGCGCGCTAGGTGGCTTTTTCGATGCGGCCGTCGGCGTGGCGGGCGAAGCGTTCGTTGCTGTCGTGCACAGGGTCGTGTTTCGGCCAGGGCCAGCCGCCGAATCGTGTCGACTGATAGTCCTCGTACGCCTTGCGGATTTCGGCCTCGGTGTTCATCACGAACGGGCCGCGCTTGGCTACGGGCTCGCCGACGGGCATCGCGGAGAGCACCAGCACCTCGGTCTCGGTCGTGCCGTTGACCAAGGCCGTTGCGGCATCCCCGATCAGCTCCACCGCTGAGTGCGACTCGAAGCTGCGCGTGCCCACGGTGAGTGAGCTGCCTTGAAAGAAGTACAGCATGCGGTTGCAACCGGCTTTGCCGGCGGGCAGCACCAAGCGCGCGCCCGGCGCCATTTTGAGCGTGTAGATGGTCACGTCGTGGCTCGGATCAGCGGCCCAGGATTTGGGCGGCGGTGTGGCGGCGATCGACTTCTCGAACGAGCCTGCGATCACCGTGACCTCGACGGCCTTGCCCGCCTCGTCCAGCAGCGTCACCTTCGGAATCACGTCGCGCCACAACATCGAGAAGTTCGGGGCGGTCATCTTCTCGCGCGCCGGGAGATTGAGCCAAATCTGAAACAGCTCAAGCGGGTTCGGCCCGCCGCTCTCGAGCAGCGGAAACATCTCCGCGTGAACGATGCCCGCCCCGGCGGTCAACCATTGCACGTCACCGCCGCCGTAGCGCGCTGCAGCTCCCAGCGAATCCGCATGGTCGACCAAGCCTTGCCGCACGATGGTGACCGTCTCGAAGCCGCGATGCGGGTGTTGCGGAAAGCCGGGCACCTGGGAGCCGTGGTACATGCTCCAGCCGTCCTTCGCCTCGAAGTCACTGCCGATGTTGCGGCCCTCGAGCGAGGCTTGCGGACCAAACGCGCCGTTGCCCGCCGGGTAAGCGTCATTGTGGTGCGCGCAAAACAGGAACGGGTCCAGCGTCTTCCAAAGGAAGCCCAGCGGCGCCACCGACTTCACCACGTCCTGCGCGGGCACCGTGCTCAACGAAGCCCCGCGCGAAGCCTCGCTCCCGCAAGACACCAGGACAGGAAGAGACGCGATTGTGCGCAGCGCTTGCCGACGTTCCATGCTGCTCGAGGATAGCGCAAGCCCGACCGAGGTTTGACGTTCTGGCAGTCGAAGCCGCTGGAACACTGAGGTGCGCGACAAAGCTTCAAAACGACGCGCAGGCGGAATCAAGCCCAGCGCGCCGTTGCTGAAGGGCTCATTCCAAGAGGAGCCCCATGAAATCGTTGATCGTCGTTTCACTCGCCCTGACCGCCTGCATGCAAGTCCCCCCGCCCATGCCCAACGTTGGCAGCTCCGAGCGAGTGCCAAGCAAAACCGTGCATCTCCGCGTTGCCGTCGAAGACCTCGAAGGGAGCCCCGTCGCCGCGACCGAGACAGCCGTGAAGCTGCTTTCAACGAGCTCCTTCTCGGCCCGCTCGCGCGAAGGCGGCGAAGTTGAGGTGGAGGTCTTCCTCGAGTCGGAGCCGCAAGAGCAGGCCGCCAGCACCGCCCCTGACCGCTACCTCCTCACCATGAAGCTCTCCGAGACAAGCGACCGCGGCCAACAAGTCTCCTGGCGCCCTTCACTCGCGCTGATCGAGGACACCGAGTCCCTCTCCACCGTCACCTGGGGTTCCGCAGGCCGCCGCATCCGCGTCACCGTCTCCGAGAAGGAGCTGCCAATCGCAACAGCGACGCCGACGACTGCGCAACCTTCGACTGAAGCCAAGGTTGAGCTCGCTGCAACCGCGGAAGCGTCCGAGGCCGAAACAGCGCTCGGAGCAACGGCCTCACCGGAGGTGATGGGAGAAAGCGAAGCACCGTGAGCGGGGGCGGAAGACCGTGAGCACTAGGGCGTGCTGAGGATGGGCGCCGGGGATGGGCGGTCCAACTGGACGTTTTGTTGAATTGAACCCTCGAACGGCGCGGCATCGAGCCTCGAATTCAACAAAACGGTGAATTCGAGCGCCGATCCTCGATGGCCCCATCGTCGATGACCCCCGCGCGAGCAGAAGGAGGTGCTTCCGGATCACGCGCCAGTCACTGCTGTGTTTGGGCTGGGAGGATGGGCTATGTTGCGAGGACGAGGACGGCTCATGCAACGACTGTCCCTAGTCCTTGGGCTATTGTTGATTGCTTGCGAAACCCACGTTGTCGAGCCGTCGGGTGGTGGCGGAACAGGGGCCTCCGGTGGCAGCGGTGCGGGGGTGCCGACTGACTGTGAATCAGAGGATGGTCGGCGCGTATGCGGGGGTAACAATCAGTGTTTCCTCACAGAGGGAGAAGGTTTCAACGGCAACGGCTGCGTCTGCAGCATTGTCCTAACGGACAATGCCGACATGGGCTACTGCATAGAAACGGTTGAGGATTGGATGGGCGGCGGGCGCACCTGCAGGGACGGCGGGATCATTGGTCACGATCCGCCGGTCACCTGCTTACCCGCGGAGATGGGGGAACTTTTCTGCAAAGGCGGCGGAGAGAATTACGTCTTCTTTGTGGACCATCAACCGTTTGACTGTTCCCCGCTGCCCGAGCCGAGCGAATGCCTCAGCACCGACTCGCTTGAGCTTTGCGGCGATGCCTGCGGGCCCTGCTCTAACCCGGGCGATACTTGTTATGGGAGGTCTCCGCGGCATCCCTACAGCTTCTGCATCCCTCCGACCGGTACCCCCTGCTCGCCAACAAAGGCTTGCTCTGACCCCGAGCGAAGTTGCTTCATCTTCGAGCACCCAGATGACCCGGTGGCGCAGGCCTTGGCGGAACAGTTTGGTCTATGCGTTGAGCGAAGCGTGTGTGAAGCCGCCGCGGCGGAGTTGCCAGGCGGGGCCCGTTGTGAAGACTTCTAGTGTTCTGACCGGTGCGTGCCTCGTGTTGGCGTGCGGTGCTCGGGACTCGCTCTTGGCTGGCGATTCATTGGCAGGAGGTAGCGCTGCTTCGACGGGCGACTCTCCCACCGATTGCACACCTGCTGAGATTCGGCTTTGTGGCGCGAAGCCGTGTCCGCCAATGGACTTTGAAGCATGCCCAGGCGTTGGCTGTACCCCGGTAAGCGACGCCAACACGGGCGTGCTCCTCGAGGTTGGTATCTGTTGGCCCGATCTCGAGGATTGGGTTTCGAGTCGTTGTTTCGTGTGCAAAGCCGGTGAGGTCTGTGTTCACTACACAGAGGGCGAGAGCTACTGCGCCCCGCTCGAGGTGTGCGAGACACTGCTTGGGCTGAGTGCCGGAACCGCATGTCGATACACCGATCGGACCACGTTTACGGGGGCGCCTTTGGCAATCGGCAGTTCCTGCCCCGAGTACATGTGTGGCTTGGGTTGCCTGCCGTGCGGTGCGAGCGGAGCCTGCGTTGGGCTGTCGCCTACGCACCCGTATGGGCTTTGTTTGCCAGAGACGTTCAACGACGGTTGCTCCGTCAACAAGCCGGATTGCTCGTCCCAACGGCGATGTGGAATATTCAATGTCCCCGCTGAGGACCAGGCGTACGCCGAGGCGAACGGCATTTGCATCTCGCCGAACGACTGTGAACTGGGTGAGGCAGCCGGGCTTCTACGCTGCTACTAGACCGCCGCGAGAACCTCGTTCTTGGACTCACGCACGCGACCGGTTCCAAAACGCGCGAGCTGGTAGGCGCGCCGAGCGGACCGGCGCCGGGGATGGGCGGGCCAACTGGACGTTTTGTTGAATTGAGCCTTCGATCGATGCGGCATCGAGCCTCGAATTCAACAAAACGGTGAATTCGAGCGCCCATCCTCGATGGCCCCATCGTCGATGACCCCGCGCGCGAGCAGAAGGAGGTGCTTCCGGATCACGCGCCGGTCAGTGCTGTGTTTGGACTGTGACGGTCAATGCTTGATGCTGGGCCAGGTTGACCAATTGTTGCGGTAGCGCTCGAGACTAATGTTGTTGCATCTCAGCTCTCCGGTTGCGGTCGATAGGGACACAACCACCCGACCCTTGCTTGCTGAGCCAACACCTTTCGTATGGAGCTCGTACAGGCTCGCACGCGCAATTACGATGAAGTCATCCCACCGTTCCGCTTGTCGCACCGCAAAGACGTAGTGAACCTCCGGACGCGCCGGCTTCTCCAACTGGTCCAGCCGCAAATTGAAGCTCGCCGCGTAGCCCTGCCGCCTCCTTTGCTTAGCGATGGAACACTTCACTTGGATGCGCGAGAGGTCACCGTTGTCGTCGCGAACAACAAACAAGTCTTCCCCAACATCGACTTCTGGAATGGCTACGTTGTAGCCGCGCATCAAGAATTCGGCCATCACCGCCAACTGACCACTTCGGCCAACGTAGAGGTTCTGCCGGTTGGACATGAGCTACGCCGCTTCGAGCCGACGAACCACCCGGTGATCCGTAGGGTCGTAAATCTCGACACCACCAAGCTTGCGCAACTGGCTCCAAGTCAGGCCAGAGAGCATGATTGCTACCTGTTTCCAGTGCGGCCCGTGCGCCGCTTCAAACTCGGCTTTGGTCTCGTAGCCAAGGAACACGCTCGGCGCCTGCTTCACGAGCGGGAACGCCTTCGCGATGCGTGCCTTGCTTTCAGGATGAAGTTCGTACGCGCAGCCGTCGCCTTGTCGTCCGATGAGAACCTTGATCGGTGTCATTGTTCACCTAACGACAAGCACTTTATCACGGCCAGGCTGCTCGGCTCCTGTTCAGGCTTCACGACAGCCGCGCGGCAGGCTTTGACGTGTTGCCGGAAGACGCTGCGAGACTCCGAAGGGACTGAGCTGAGGTTCTCCAGAACGCTCCAATACATTTTGTTGAGCGCTGCGGTCGGGCTGAGGGCATTAGAGAACCATGAGCACGTCGTCAGGAGATCTCAGGCCGCTCGTGGAAGCGCTCCACGGCAGATTTTGCATAGGCGCTTCGGAGGCGCAGGCCCGGCCCGGCCTTGTAGGGAGCTGGCAGTCCGCCTACCTTGGGTCAAAATCATGAGTTTACCCGCCATTCGTATTGGAGACATGGCGCCCTGCCCGGCGACGGACCCAAAGCCTCACGAGGTCGCGACGGTGCTCACGGGCAACCCAACCGTGCTCGTTGAAGGCGTGCCGGCCGCGCACCTCGGGAGCGTGGTCGCGTGCTCGGGCGTGCCTACGCCGAACACGATCGTCGCGGGCTCGGGCACGGTCCTCGTGGGCGGCCTAGGCGCAGCAAAGCTTGGAGACGCGACCGCCCACGGCGGCACCGTGTTGCCAACGCAAGGGACCGTTCTCGTCGGTGGCTGAACAGCCAAGGAGACTCAAAGCATGCCCGTGAACGTGCAGCTCGTATTTGATGATGGTTCCTCGCCCATCGCAGACGCCTTGGTGTTTCACCTGCGCTACGAGGACGCGCTCAACCAGCCGTTCGCGTTGACGCTCCGGCTCACCTCTTCGGATCCCGCCATCGTCCCCTCCCACGTGCTCGGCGCGCGCGTGGTGGTTGAACTCCAAGGCGAGCCTTGGCTCCCCAGGATTCCCGGCATCATCGCGTCGTTCCAGCAAAAGACGGCGCTCGCGGGATCAACGGTCGGCGCGTCGATCTATGAGCTCACGGTGCGTCCACCGCTTTGGCTCCTCTCGCGGCGCACGGCGCGGCGTATCCATCAGAACGTCACAGCGATCGGCGCGGTCGAGGCAACGCTCGCGGAACTCGGTGGCGTCGCGGATGCGCCCAAGAGCCGCTGCGCGCGGACCTTGCCGATCGCCGAAGTGATCGTGCAATACGACGAGACCGACCTTCACTTCGTGCGGCGCATTCTCGCCGAGGCGCACGTGGTTGCGTTCTTTGATCCCACGGCAGATCACGCGTGGACCCTCGCGGACAACCTGGCCAGTGCGAGCGCGCCGCTGCCAACACCCCTAGGATTCCGCCAAAGGCGGATGCAGCAACAAGAATGACTCGTGCCCTCAGGCAGACAGCCCCGAAGGGTCACCCAGTATGATGAACCGGCACGAGTCATTCCGGCCGCCAACCGGACTGGTTCCGACCTCGCCCCACGTGCTCTCGCTATGCAGCGCCGATGCTTTGGACGTGTCCGAGGCCTCGCTCCGTGACTACAACTTCGAGCATCCGCAACTCGTACGAGCAACGCCTGCTGGGCTCGACGGGCAAGCGCAAGCAACCTCACCGCAACCGAACGAGCGAGGGCAACTCCAGCTATTTCAAATAGGCCGCTTTGATTCGGATCAGGACGGCGCGGAGATCGCAACGCGCGAGCTGCAAGCAGAGCGGAGCCAGGCCCACCTGCTGACCTGCACCACCAACTTTGCGTTGCCCTGTGGTTCGAGATTCTTGTTGCTCGATCATCCGCGGACCGATCTCGGCACGGACTTCGTGGTCATCGCCTCGACCATCACGCTCGACGATGGATCGAGCGCCCTTGGAGGCGAAGGCGCAGCTGGGCGTCGCTATGTGTCAACCTGCATCCCTGCTGCCCAGCCTCATTTCGCGAGTCCCTTGCCGCTGCCGAAGGTCCCCGGTTCAGAATCTGCGTTCGTCGTCGGCGATGGCCCTGAAGGCACCGTCGAGGTCGACGCGTATGGCCGGGTAAAGATCGAGTTCCCCTGGGACCGCAGAGATCTGCGACGAGGCAATCCCACACGCTGGGTGCGCGTTTCGCAAGCTTGGGCCGGCGCGAATCTCGGCATCGTAACCTTGCCCCGGATCGGCGATGAGGTGCTCGTTAGCTATCTGGGAGGTGATCCCGATCAGCCGATCGTCACAGGGCGCGCGCACAACGCGATGACACGTACGCCCCTGCAGCTGCCGGACCCGGATCGAACGCTGAGCATCTGGCGCTCGCGCACGATTGGAGGTGACGGCTACAACGAAATCTTTATGGACGATGCCCCGGGCGCAGAGCGGCTCTGGCTGAGGGCCGAGCGGCACCACAAGCTGCACGTCAAAGGCAGCTCTGACGTTCTTGTCGACGGAGACTCGAACGTGACAGTGGGTGGGGATTGCACGGTCAAGGTCGCAAAGGCGCTCGATGTGACTTCGGCGTCGTTCACACAAGAGACCGGCCCGCACGAGACGCGCTCCACCTCGACCAAACATACGGCGCGCGACGAGCTGGTGCTCGAGTCCGACTCGATCCTGATCGAGGGCACCTCGCAGGTCCGCATCGTCTGCGGCGGCTCGGAGATCACGCTCACGCCCGGCGGGGTCTCGATCAAGGGCGGCTCAATCACGATCGAGGGCGACGAAGTGAAGATCGCTGCCACCGGCGTGACGGATATCGACGGTGCATTGATCACGCTCAACTGAGGACGAACTCGCGATGCGATTGCTGAAGATCGAAACCGACAACGTCCTGGGCCTGGCTGACGGCTCGTACGCATTCACGAAGCGGGCACACGATGCACTCGCTGGCGCGACGGTCATCACAGGCCCCAGCGGAGCTGGAAAGACCTCGCTCTTGACCGCGATCGCATTTGGGCGGGAGGCGCTCGCTGGCTATGGACCTCCAGAGAAGCCCGAGCGGTTGCTTCGCTTCGGCGCCAGCAAGGGCAGCCTGCGCATCGCCTTCGAACTCGACGAGACGGAGGTGGCACTCGCGGAGGTCGAGGAACGCACCGTCGAGCTGACGATCTCCCTCGCAGCCGACGCGGCGCCTCCCACCGTTAGCAAGTCGCTTCGTAAGCTGTTTGGGCGCTTTGGCGACAAGGCTGCGTTGGGCGCGCTCGAGTACTTCCCCGATAACCGCACGCTCGATCCCGTGGGTGCGCGCACGGCGCTTGAACAAGAGAAGCGGCTGCGCCCGGGGCGCGCGCGGCAGAAGTACTCCGGCCTTGTGCCGTGGCTGCAGAGCCTCGCGGCGAAGAGCGCTGCGGAGCCCAACGCACTGGCTTCCTTTCGGGCCGCGCTTGAGCAGCTAGCGCCAGGTCTCGAGCTGATCGGACTGGATGCGCAAGAGGTCCCTGAGCTCCTCTTCGCGCTGGGTGGAAGCTCAATGCCGATCGGGCGGCTCTCGACTTCGCAAGCGCAGGCCGTACTCATCGCCGGTACGCTCGTCCGCTTTGGGCTGGAGACGGGCCTGGTGCTCATCGACCAACCGGAGCTGCATCTCGGCAGCGAGGCTCAAGCACGCTTCGTGCGCGGCTTGGCGCTGGTCGCCCGCGACGCCCAGCTCATCATCGCGACCGGCTCGAGCAGCGTGGTCGCCGCGGTGCAAAGCAGTCAGCTGCTGCAGCTCAAGCCGCCAGCTGCATCCGCGCTAACCGCAGCAGCGCCCCTCCCCTACGGCCTCCCTTCCCTAAGCCTCAACGGCGCACGCCCAGCGGAGCCACCACCGCCGGAAAAGCCATCCACCGGCCCCTCCGCGCTCGAGACCCCGCGGCCGATAGAGGCCCCAACCCCCAGCCAAGACAGCACTGTAGCGAGGCCCGCAGCGGTTTTCACGCCTCGCGAAGCGAGCCACGCAACGCCAAGCTACCTTCAACAGCAAGCCCGCACACCCGCGCCTTACCTACCTATCGCCGACGCGCCTGCGCCTTACCTACCTATCGCCGATGCACCAGCGCCCTACGTGCCTATGGCCGAGGCGCAACCCGCCACCCCGATAGCGCACGCCCCTCCGCGCGTCGTGATCCGCCCGTACGAACCGCCCGCGCAAGCTCCTGCGCCACAGCCACCGCCCGCTTCGGTCCCGGCGACCGAGGAGATCGACACGTCGGCGTTCCGCAATCGTAAGCCTCTATCGGCGGAGGACGCCAGCGTACTCGCGCGCATGAAGCAAGGAACTTCGGGCGCGAGCGCAGACTCCACAGCGTTTCTCAATCCCGTCGCTCCGCCCAGCGCTAACCAATTGCCGTTTCGGCCGAGTGCCCCCGCTTCAGCGAGTGCACCTGCGGCTCCCGCTAGCTCGCGTCATCCTTCGCTCCAAAGTGGCTTTACCATGGCTGGCTCCTCCGGCGCGCGGCCCAGCATGCCCTTCATGCGCGGCGGATCACCCAACCCCGAGTCCCTCCCGCCGGGGTGGAGTATCCAACGCTACGCCGCCCTCTGCATTGACCTGCACGCCAGCGGAATGCCCGAAGAGCGCGTGCTTGCCATGGCGCAACTCAGCCGCGACCAGCGCCTTGCGCTCGATAACTATTGGCAAGGGCGTATGACGCAGGAGCCGGCCTTGCGAGCCGAGTGGAAGGCGCACGCCGACAGGCGCGAGGCCGAACTTCGAGGTCGCCGCTAATGTTTATTCCGCACCTCACCCGGTGGTTGCGATTGCCCGGTAAAGCCGGTAGCCCAGAACCAGTATGGGTCAGCCCGCCCGAGGTAAAACCGGATGAACCCGGCCTCGTGCGGGAGGACAAACTCGCAGGCTACTACCTCGTCCACGACTGGTTTCACGACCCCGACCACTTCGAACCACTCGAAGAGATGTTCGTCTTCCTCGGCGGAGAGCTCCACCCCAACCCCTGCAGCGTCGGCGACCGCATCGACCCCCTCGTGCGCGCCTTCGATCAGGAGAGGCTTTGGCTGTGGAGAGTCCCGGTTTTTGCCGTGGCAGAGCCAGCTGTGTTTCCGGCGGTGCCGGGAGGTGTAGGGCCAGGCACCGGGAGTACGCGGCTTACGTGGATTGAGATCGTGCTCGTTGATGCGGAGGGTCGGCCGGTTCCCGATGCCCCCTACCTTATTACGGTCGCCGACGGTTCGCAGCGACGAGGCCGTCTCAATCAGAGCGGCTTTGCCCGTGTCGACGGCATACCAGTCGGCGGCTGCGATGTTTCGTTTACCGAGATTGATGGACGAGAGTGGGCTAAGCAGCAATGAAGCAGCACCGATTTCAGCAAGGCGAAGACATCGAAGCAATCGCTCGTCAGTATGGCTTCTACCTGCCAGCGACTATTTGGAATGACAGTTCCAATGATGCGCTTCGGGAGCTACGCAAAAGCCCCTACGCACTAGCAACCGGCGACCTCATCAACATCCCCGATCTTCAGATCGAGAGCGTCGACGCAGCCGACGAGAGGAGGCACGTCTACCAACTCAAGGGGCTGACTCGACCGGCCTTCTATTCACGCCTCGTACCGGGGCCAGACAATCCGGCGGCGCGGGTTGCACCCGTCTTCTCGCAACCAGGTGCTATTGGCTTTGACATCTCCTTCGTGCCTCATCTGGCGGGCGCGCTTAAACACGTTGCCGCTGCCCATGAGGGAGCCCGCTTCCAAGCATTGTTCACCGGCCGCGGAAAGCTTGCCGAGGCAACCTTGCTGCAAAGTGCCGCCTACCTCCTTATTGGGAACAAGTCCGCCTGGATGGCAGACGCCCTGGCAAGGCACGACGACGCCGACTTGCGGGTACTCCTGGTATGGGTGGCCAACGTACTAGGCATACCGTGCGATCCGGGTAGCCCTGGCGATTCAACATCGCAGGGCTTTGGCCACGCCTTGAGGCGACTTCGCTCGGCGCTCGCCATCAAACACGGCGCGTCCGTCTCCCGGGCGGATATGGAACTCCGGCCGGAGGAGGACTTACCTATCATCTATGACGCAATGGAAGAGACGCTGCGCGCAGCAACGGAGCTTTCCATCGGAGGGATAGCGCTGGCCCGCGCAAAGATTGAGTTCCTCTCTCCCCTCTGGGTGGATCTCACCCGCAACGACGGTATTGAGGGCAGCTCCGCTGCTGCAAGTCTGGACCTGGTGCTTTTTGATGACCAAGTCGTCAAGGCAACGCGGGGGCCCATTCATCCGCTCTTGGCAAAGGCGGCGTCGTTTGCGTATGAGGCGCTATTGCCCAGGCAAACGGTGACGACCTTCAAGCCGCTGCGCCCACACCGGCTCGATTTCGAGGACATCCACTTCGGCGCTGGGCGTAGCGTCTTTCTTCCGACCGAGTTGACCGCCGCGGGGCCTGACGAACACTGGGGCATCACCGGCGCAGACGTGCTGGTTGCGGCGTTGGTCTACGCACGGAGCCGTCCGACACAGACGCTCATTGTAACGGGCCACACAGATTCTACTTCTTCCAAGCTGCAGAACTTTACGCTCGCCCAGCAGCGCGCTCACAGCGTGAAGCTCCTACTTACCGGAATGGAGGCCATGGAGGAATGGGCGCAACACGCACACGCCGAAGGCACGCAAGACGATGCCAATGAGTACTTGCGTTGGGCCGCCGAACGATTTGGCTACGGCTCTTGGCCTTCACCCTTCGACAGCCCCGACTCCGCGAGAGACAGGCGAGCACTCCTCGCATTTCGGCGTCGCTTCAATCTCGACGTTAGCGACTACAGGGCGATGTCTATCAATCACTACAGACCAGCGTTTACCAAGGAGCTACAGCTCACGGGTCCCCTTTCCAAGGACGATTGGCGCGGATTCTTCCAGATGGTGCAACGCTACATTTCGGACCAAAGCGTCACGTCCGGGCGCATCCCGACCGAACGCTCGCTAAAATTTGGCGCAGACGCTTTGGGGTGCGGCGAGAGCCACCCGTTCAACCTCGAACAACGCGAGCGCAAACGCTTAGCACTCTATCCGGATGAAAACCTTGGCGAGAACCCAGCCGACCGCCGCGTTGAACTCATCTTCCTCGACGCCGACGAGTTTGCCTTGTTGCCCTCGCCGATGCTCTGCCACCCTAGCCCTGCAGCAGGAGCGTGCAAACCCGAACTGTGCATGCTCTACGACCAGAAGTTGTTCGACTTCCAACGGCTAAGCGCCGTGCCTCAGCGGGGCAAGATTGAGATCATTGAGCGGACGGTGATGCGGGATAAGCGCCTATTCACCGAGGACAAGCAGGAGCTGATGGAAGAAGTGTCGGGCGACTTTACCCCGCTTCTAGACGAGAAGGTCAAGATCCTGCTGCGGGTGACTCCACCCTATGTACCATTTGAAGGGAGTCTCCAACTTGCGATTGGGCGACGGACGAACAGCGAGGAGAAGCCAATGTCGACCGTTGCGACAATTGATTGGATGGACCCGGTTACGAAGAGCGTGTTCTTCAAGCTTACCGGCCCCACGCTCTTAACCGTCGAATGGGACGGGCACGGAACTCACGACGTCGCTCGCGAGTACTCCGACCGCCAAATCTTCGACGAGAATACCGAGACGATGGTCAACATTCCGATGATGGAGATGAAGTACGCAGAGACACCTGGTCGCGTGCGGCACGGGGCGTACTTCATTGAGCACGTCCGTATGTGGGATAAAGCTGATACTGGCGCTGGCGAATATGCGCCTGACTACGAGGAGCAGAATGAGCTCGCGATGGTGGTACAGGTGGTACTTGACGTCTGGTTCGAAGATGAGCCGTGGAAAGTGCTCAATGCAGTCGGCTTTGGCGCAACCCGTGACGCAACAACTGTCCCGTTTGTGAACACGTACCTTGAGGCGGTCGTCCTGAGGACACACTACTACCTTAGAGACGCTAATCTTCGGTTCGTAATCTGTCGCCTGCGCGCAAGAGCGGTGGGCGGGCTGCTTGTAAAGATAGATTGTGCGCAGCACTGGGTTCAGGTGCCGGGAGAGTATTCCGAGACAGGCGGCGAGATGGGTCCCGCCCAACACAAGGGGGAAACCTTCGCAATGTTCCGCCTAGACGGAGCGATCTTCAAAGAGAACCTATTTCTTTGGTACGAAGAGTTCAGTGCGGCACAGCCCAATCTGGCCGAGGATGGGAAGAGAGCCTACGACATTGTCATCTATTCAGCAGTTCTGCTCGAGGACACTAGCAAAGACGATGGGTACGAGGCATGCTTATCTGCCTTCCAGCGTGTGGGTTATCCCGCAGACCGCAGGATGCGCTGGTTCTATCCGCCGAAGGGGAAGTATGACAAGGGTGCTAACTTGGCACTCGTCGGTGGGCCCAACGGGCCTAGAGCAACGAACAATGGTGTCGTTACTGGACAGGTTAGTTGGTTGGACAAAGATAACCTTTCTACGAAGACCAACCGGCTGACGGGACTTGTAGGTGTTGAAACGACGAACTCAGAAATTGTTCCCCTTTTGCGCGCCGCCGACATCCAGCGCGCACTAAATAGTGTCGCGGGCTATTTGGCAGTCATCCTCGCACATGAGCTTGGGCACCTGCTGGGCGCTTCAGCGCCGCGGAGCCTTGGTTCTCAGCCATTCCCAATGCCGGACGGGACAGGCACTGGTTCATACATGAACCAGGACGACGGTGGGCACGACGTTGATGTAACCTCGACGGGGCTGATGGTGAACGGAAACATGGTGCCGCGTGCTCAACAACTGGGAGTCGCCGGACCCGAGCGTTCATTTCGCGCCGTACAAAGCGCTTTCCTAAAGATGGTGTTGCCGAGGGCGATCGACTTCACGTCAGGGTAATGTTCGTGATAGTCCGACCAATCGCGTGGGCAACGGTTGCCAGAGCCTTGAAATTTTGCGCTAGCTTCATTGCGCTAGCGTTGTGTTCTTGCGTCACGCCCCATCCCTACCCACTGAGTGGAATCGCCTGCGGCACACCACTCCCGGAAGATTGCGACCGGCGGGAGAGGCACTACGCAATGCTTCCGAGTAAAGAGCCGACTGAGGCCGCACCCCAATTTACGCTGCAACGATCGCCTCAAGGGGGGATTGCACGTGGACTTGCGGATCGAGGACTGTGGAGAGAAGCTGCGCCGGAGCTGGAGAAGATGGCGCGTGGCGACTTTGGAGACTCGCTATTTAATCGCCAATCTGCGGAGTACTACCTCGCTGTTGCCCGCTTTAGTATGCATGACTATGGAGGCGCCTTTGACTTGGTGCGTCTGATGCTGGCCGATGACATGCACGAACGTGCGTCATCGTCGTTAAGTCTTCTGAGGGGTTGGGCGGCAAACGAGTGTAGGACTGGCCCCGCACTGACCTTGCTCGCTCAGTTTCACAATGAGTACTACTGGAGGCGGCAGTCGACGGAACACCGTCCGAGCATCGGGGATGCGCAACTGGACGCCCTTACGGCTCGGGGACTGGTAGAGGAAGGACGCGACGATGAAGCGCGCGTACTCTTGACCACTCCGCTAGTGCTGAAGCACTACCCGGAATTCTCAGCCCAGTGCCAGAGGTTCATTGAATCTCGGCGCGCACATTCAAGCATCACGATGTCGAGTCCGACGCAGCTTCGGCCATGCAGGTGTGACATCGAACCGGCTCAATGGATGGAAGGTTGCGGATGCGAGTCGCCCCAGTCATTCGTTGCGCCTGATGCGCCGGAGCCCAAGACGTTGCCGCCGCCTGGAGAATCGAACAGATGAGCGGCCCGCTATTGGTGCCCCGGGCAAGGTTCGCACTCGCTGGATGCGCTCTAGCAGAACCGACCCTTACCCCTAGAACGCCGCCTCTTGTAACCGCCGAATCGTCATGCAGCACGATAGGTTCCGCGCTGGGGAATACGCTCCGGACTATGAGGAGCAGAATGAGCTAGCGATGGTGGTACAGGTGGTGATTGACGTCTGGTTCCAAGGTGAGCCATGGAAAGTGCTTAATGCAGTTGGTTTTGGGGCGACGGAGGAAGCACTCAGCGTGCCGTTTGTATCGATCTATCTGGAATCCACCGTTCGTCGCCTGAGGTGGTACTTGCGAGATGCAAACCTTAGGTACATGATATCCCGCACTCAGTCAGACTGTAGAGGCGGCCTGCGAGCAACAGTCAATTGTGAGCAACATTGGCGGCAAGTAGAGGGGGATTACTCGGAAAGCGGCGATGAATTCGCCGCTTCGCAGAGAATGGGGGAGTCCTAAAGTGAAGCCGCGTTCGACAATTCGGGCTTCGTTGGCGATGCGGATCGTGATGCTTGGATTCGGAGCTCGGTGCCTTTGGGCCTGTGCAACCCCCGACCCAAACTTTCCGATGAGTGACATTTTGTGTGGAGTGCCCTTGCCAGAGGATTGCACCCAACGTCACAAGTCGTTTAAACACCTCTTAAGCAGCGTGCCATCAAAGGTCGAGACTGACATCGATTCTAGGTCAGAGGAGGCTCGCACGGCTGCCCGGCAAATGGATCTGGGTCTTTGGATGCAGGCCTCACCGCGGCTGGCGAGAGTGGCACTTGGCGCGTACGGAGACACTCAAGAGGTTCGGCAGCAAGCCGAACTCTCCTATGCATACACGTTGTATTGGGCTGGCGACCATGGCGGCGGGTTTGACCTGCTCCAACTCATTCTTTCGCACCGCCGCCCGCATGTCGGGGCGCCCGACGCGCTTTCAATGTTGCCCGGGTGGGCGGCTAGTCATTGCCGAACACGCCCAGCATTAGAGCTTCTCGCTAGGGACTACGGGCGCACCCTCAGTAGTCGCTTCGGGCCAGCAAACATCGGTCATGCGCAAACCGACGCGTTGACCGCGCGTGGCCTTGTAGAGTTGGGTCGCGCAGAGGAAGCCGCAGCGCTCTTTAGGACCGCTCATGTCGTAGAGCACTTTCCAGAACTTAGTAGTCAGTGTCTGCGCTATATCGAGACTCATCAAACGAGAATTGAATCGCTCGCGCTGAGACGGCTATTGTCCAGGCCATGTGACTGCGCTTTGGACGTCAATCTAGACGGAACTCCTGTTGGTCCGCCACGCGACCCGTCCGGCAATTGTGCTTGCGAAGCGTTCCTTCGCGGGTGGCCCACTTCGCCGTTAGGTGAGAATGAGGAGTGGCAGTGTGACAACGCCGGCGAACACTGCCGAAAAACCGTGCGACACATCGACCTGCCTCCGCCGGGCCAGTGCCTCTGCGATCCCTCAGGGATACGCTGTGAACGAAGAGTTGCCCGAGTCGATCGGCAAGATGCCAAAGGCTTTGTCTGGACCAGCGAACTCTGCATGCAGGAAGCTACACCGTAGTGGTTAGCAACTTGGCTCATTGCGTGTTTGCGATAGCGTTCTCCACGGCTTCGAGTCCAACGTCGAGGTTCGCTATCACGGTAGCTTCACTCTCATTCGGCTGTTCGGTGGATTTGGAGCTC
>JBILLK010000074.1:0-5466 GCA_044376115.1 Polyangiaceae bacterium
GCCGCACTCGTGGAGCTACGCGCCCGACGTCGCAGAGGGTCTGCTCCGCCTCGGCCTGCGGCCAGACCTCGCGGGCCAGACGCTGCACCTGCCCGTGCTGCCTGCGCAATCCGGTCGGTCGTTGCTCACGGCGCTCGCGGCCGAGCTCGGGGTGCCGCTCCGCACGCGACCGATGCCGACGTGGATGTTGCGCGTCGCTGGCTGGTTCAGCCCGCTCATGCGCGAGCTGCCCGAGATGCAGTATCAGTTCGAGGCGCCGTTCGTGATGTCCGATGCCAGGGCGCGCGCGCTTCTCGACATGCAGCCGACGCCGCTCGAGGAGCAGATCCGCGCGACCGCGGCGTGGATCAAGGCGAGCGAACCCGCATGAGCCTCCGAGCGTGCCAGTTGCGATCGTCGTCACGGGTGTCGGTCGGCGTGATCACGAGTCGCGCATGAGCAAGCGCCCGAAGGTCCGCACCGACGTCTGGCTCTACGTCGTCAACCTCGCGCTGCTCGCCACCCACCAGGCCGACGCGGCGTACTGGCACGAGTGGGATGTCTTCGGCGTGCCGGGCGGCCTGCCGTTCTTCCTGCTCTTCAACGTCGCCGCCGTCGGGCTGCTCGGCACCGGCCTCGTGCGCGTCGCCGAGAGCGCACCCTCGGCCCGGGGCTTCGCGTTGCTCTGTGCGGGGGTCGGGCTGTTCACCTGCGCGCTGCACGCGGTCTTTCTTGGACTCGATCGGACGGCCTTCTGGACGCCAGAGTCGCTCGGGTTGCTGCTTGCGGTGTTGCTGACGTCGATCGCCCAGCTGCTGCGTTTGCCGCCTCGCAAGTAGCGTCCGAGGGGTGACCTTGCTGCGCAAGACTCCGGGCGACAATGAAGACCGGCGCCTCCGCGGCGGTCTCGCGCCGCGTGTTCCACGGCGCCGACATCGCCGTAGACGACGGCAGGCTCGCGCCTCTCGGATCGTGGCACCGCCCGAAAAAAACCACCGGCGCGACGTCCCACCCGCCGACGTTCACCATCGGCTCTTTGGTGTAAACCGCCTCCGAGGCGTCTCTGGGCGTCTCTGGGCTGTCCCAGAGCCCGAAAGACCTCCAGAACGACCTGGGCTGGCTCTCGCGCGAGACGCCACGGCTCTGGCGCAGAGCAGGGCGCTCCGCGCGTCCGCGACACCACCTCGCGCAACTCCGCGTTCTCACGGCCTAAAACGGCGAAAGCCCCGGTGGGGTGACCACCGAGGCTTCCTGTTGACCGCCTAAGCCCGCGTTACGGCTTAGGGTGAAATGGCTCCGCATGGGGAGCGGCTTGCGAACCAATCTCTGGGGAGTTCTGCGGGACAGCCCGCCGAGAGTAATACCGTCCGGCCGAGAGCGCGCACCTGCGATTTCAACGCGTTGAAGGAGCGAGCGCCGGACTGCTCTCTGCGTTCGCACCGTCCAGTCGCGCATGGGCGGCCATGCGCGACTCAGCGACGGGTCTCTACGCCGTAAGTACAGCGCCGTGGTCGTCACAATGTCCGCCGTGCGGATGATGCAAGTGCCCGGCGACAAGGTAGTCGACGTGATCGCCGTGCGGGACGGCCTGGTGTCCGCAGCCCGCGCCGTGGACATGGCCTTGGGCGTGACCAGCGCAGCTGTGCGAAGGCGTGCACGCGGCCGGATTGGACGTGCCGACCTCGAGGACGCACTCGTCGACGTGGCCATCGTGCCCGTGGTGGAGGTGGCCATCGTGGAGGTAGTCGACGTGGTCGCCATGGCGGACGGCGAGGTGGCCGCAGTCAGCGCCGTGGACGTGATCGTGATTCGGATGGGTGGCGTGGCTCATGACTTCTTCTTCTTTCCTTGGTGTGGCGAGGCGACGACTGCGGGCTCACCGGCGTGATCCAGCGCGGCCCGAATGAGCTCGCGAACATGGTCGTCCGCGAGCGAGTAGTAGATGTGCTTGCCTTCGCGACGGCGCTTCACGATGCGCTCGGCGTGCAGCACGCGAAGCTGCTGGGAGAGCGTGGAAAGCTTGGTCTCGCTCGCGTCAGCGAGCTCGGTGACGCAGCACTCGCCCGCGTCGAGCCGATGCAAGAGACGAAGGCGAGCGAGATCGCCTGCGGCCCGAAAGAGCGCTGCGGCGCGCTCGAACGCCGAGTCACTCACCTCCGGGACATGGGGGCGCTCCGCAGCATGGGGGCCGCAGTCCTGCTCGCTTCGATGTGGCTCGGTCTGTCATTTCAACGACTGTTGAAGTGATGTACCAAGCCATGGCCTTCCCGTCAATGGGTCGCGAGAAAGACCGAAAATGCCCCGTGTCTACGCGGCGCCCAGGGGCGAGGGCGGCTCGGCCGGAGCCGGGCCGCCGCTTCGTTGCAAGCCGACGCCAGCGAACCAGCCTCTCGGACCCGAGGTCACGAGCTGAAACAGCGCCCAGGTCGAGATGACCGCGCCCGCGATCCACTCGGTCAATGGGTGCGGGTGGGCCGCAAGGCCGTGGAGCGGTGGCGTCTCGAGCGGACCCACGAGATGCATCACGATGGCCGCGGCGCCGACAGCGGCCAGCGCACGCATGGTCGTCGAGACGGAGAACCCGTGGCGCGTGACGCTCGCGGCGTGCGCGGCGACCCCGGTGAACACGAGAGCGACGGGGAGCGACAAACCCTTGTGCGCGAGGAGCGCCGCCACCACGGTGACACCCGCCGCTCTGATCCTGAGCACGACCGCGAGCACCACGACGAACGGCACGGCGATGAGCCCCACGTCGAGGCCATGGCCTGGTACTGCAGCTTCGATGGCGATCGCGAGGACGACCCCGACGACATACGAGGGGAGGACGCAGTTGGCTCGCGGCGCGGCGCGCGCCAGAACCGCAAGAGCTCCGCGGCCGGTACCGCGCGTGCGGTCCACGTCGGGTGAGCGCGCGGCGCCACAGAATGGCTCGAGGAGCGCACGTACGAGCGTGAAGAAGACGCCCAGCAAAGGAAGCGACAGCGAGACCATCGGCAGCCACATCGCGGTCGGTCCACTCCCATCACCTTCCTGGTCGCGACGACGACGGGCGACGAGATCTCCGATGAGCAGCGCGAGCAGCAGCCATGGCGCGGTCTCGAGGAGCAGGGGCGCCAGCGCCTGGAGCGCCGTCAGCTCGCCTGGTTGCGCGCGCATGAACAGTCGCTGCGGATCGGGGACCGCGAGCAGCGCCACCAAGCTGCCGGCGAACGCGAGGCCGCTCGCCACGCGCTCGGCGCGGGCCTCCGGAGCAGCGCCGTGTCGGTGAATCGCCATCCGCAGCATCACGCCGAGCCCCAGCGCTACCAAGACGTGAAGCGCCCGATCGGGCGTGTGCGCGAGAAGCTCGCGCCCGCTCAGCGCGCCGAGCACGGTCGCCGCGGCAAGCGCCAGAATGCGGACTCCGGTCTTCGTCCGACCCAGCGTCGGGAGGAGCACGGAGGCCACGAAGAGTCCTTCAGGGATCTTGTGGAGGACCAACGCTGCGCCGACGGCCATCGCGCCCGCGCCCAACACGTCGGTGCGCTGGAACGCGAGCGCGAGCCCAGCGCCATCGAGGAAGCCGTGGATCGCGAGCGCCGGCAGTACGATCGCGATGCCGATGTCCGTCGCGCGGCCATGGGCACGAGACTCGACTGCGGAGAAGACGAGGTAGCCGAAGGCGCACGCGCCGATGGCCCAGGCGCCTGTCTCTTCCACCAGATGCGGCAACAGCCGAAGGAGCACCAAGCCCGGTACGATTCCGAGCGTCGCGCCGTCGAGCGCTGCAAGCGTCCTCCGCGTGCCGCGCGTCCACGACACGAGCGCCGGCCCAATCAGGAGCCCGATGACGGAGAGGAGGACGGCTGCCGCGAACATACAGCGGGCGGGCCTAGCTCGGGGCGCTTCGCTGAGAGGGGTCAGGCACGCGGATGCTCGTGCTCGTGGCCCCCTTGGATCGCGACGCGAAGGTCCTCTTCAGTCACCTCCACCGCCGGCTTGTGGACCTTCACCTGACGCGGCTCGCTCCCTGCCCGCAAGAGGGCAACCACGGTCTCGATGGGCGGACAGCCCGGCTCGGTGCACTGCAGCTCGTTGACGACCACCGCGTCGTCTTCGCCGGCTTCGAACAGCGTGCGCGCCGCCGCTTTCAAGGCGCGAATCGCGGCGGAGCGTCGCTCGTCGTTGCGCGGACCGAACATCAACTCACCTCCCAGAAGCAGAGGTTGCCGCTCGCGTCTCCGCCGAGCAGTCCCCGGTGCTCGGAATGCCAAGACAGCGCGGTCACCTCGTCTTCCAGGAACGCGTAGCGAATCGGCTGCGTCCCCCGACGAGGCTCCCAGAGCAGCACCGACGTGTCCTGCGAGCCGCTGGCGAGGACGCCCTTCCTTGGGCTGAAGGCGAGGCGCGTGCAGACGCCCTTGTGTGACTCGAGTTGGAGCGGCCTCGTTCCCTCGGGCCCCTTTCCACGGAAGTCCCAGACCGTGACGGTCGCATCGCCGGAGGTGGCGAGGAGCTTCGACTCGCTATCCCACGCGAGCGCCTTGGGCTTGAACGGGTAACCACTCATCTGCGAGTCCTGGCCCGAGGCGAGGCGCCAGAAGTGGACCGAACTGTCTTGGCTCCCGCAGGCGATGACCTTGGCATCGGGGCTCCACGCAAGGGAGATGAGCGAGCCCTTCCACTCGAAGCGCCGGGTCTTGGCGCCGGGCACGAACGGCCAGATGTGCACCCCTCCGTAGCAGGTCGCAGCGAGCGCTGTGCCGTCGGAGCGCCAGGCGAGGTTGCTCACGGTGCTTGGCAGCGGCTCGGTCTCGACGATCGGCTCGCCCTCGGCGTTCCAGACGCGGACCTTTCGCCCGGCGCCGGTGGCGATGCGCCCGCCTGCCGGAGCCCAAGCAACGTGCTCGACCCACTGCGCGCCGCCGCCAGGCAGCTCGCGAACCACCTCGCCCGTGGCGCGCCAGAGCTTGGCGTTCGGCTCCTGCCCGCACGTCGCGAACTGGGTCCCGTCCGGCGAGAGACTCACCCCCAGAACACCGCCCTCGTGCGCGGGCTGCCGAAAGAGCTCACGGCCCGTCGTGAGGTCGATGCCGAGCACGCGACCATCACCGGCGCCAACGATGCAGAGGCGACCGTCCTTCGAGATCTCGGCGGCCGCCACGTAGTCGCCCGCGTCGCACTTCCAGCGCGGCACCAGCTCCGTCTTCCCTCGCGGCGCATCCATCGTTACGCCAGGCATCGCTCGAACCCTCGCGTAAGCGCCTCGCGATCGAGGTTTCGACCGATGAAGACGAGATCGCTGGCGCGCGGCTCCGTGCCCCACGGCCGATCCTCGCGCCCGTCGAAGAGCATATGAACGCCCTGAAAGACGAACCGACTGGGCGACCCCTTGAGGTTCAGGATGCCCTTCATGCGGAAGATGTCGGTACCCTTCTCCCGCAGCAGCTGCGACACCCACTTGTTGAGGCGCTCGCCGTCGATCTCACCTTCGAGGTGGATGCCCAC
>JBILLK010000037.1:0-103303 GCA_044376115.1 Polyangiaceae bacterium
TTGGCAAAGGCCAAGCACAGATGGAATCGGCCCGTCGCCTGGACGAAAGCGCTCGCGCATCTAGCCATCATGTTTCCCGACCGACTGCCCATCTAGGCAAGTAACACGGAAATTCTGACACCCTCCGCGGCGGCCCGACAACGTCATCAGCTCGCTCGTCCATAGCCGGCCAAGCGCATACAGGCTGAGCTGGGCGTGCCGCAGCAACGCCCCTCGCCTCTGGCGCCTCTGGCCTCTGGCCTCTGGCCTCTGGCCTCTGGCGCCTCTCGCCTCTCGCCTCTGGCCTCTCGCCTCTCGCCTCTCGCCCCTCAGCCCGCCTTCTTCGCCGGCCGTCAGCGCGGCGCAATCGACGCGATCAAGCTCAACGCGTTTTATCGAAGGGCTGCTGCTAGGGCATGGGGACGTGCATCCGCTTCCCTAGGCTCACCCTCAGCGGATGAGGTCACGTCGCCGGGGGCTCAGTTGGCTGGGGCGTTCCGCTCGAAGTGGAGCGTCGTTGTCTCGGTGCTGCCGTTCGAAGCCTTGTAGACCTCCGTCTGTTCGAGCTTGTTTCCGACGAAGTGGAGCCGTTTCTCGACCAGACAGGACTGCTCGGGGAGCAGGTTCGTCGCGTCGCGGAAACGAAACACGTAGTCGTCCTCCGAGCTCGAGGTGAGCTGAAGCCGCGGCTGGTTGCCCTGCGCGCAGTAGTGAGTCATCAGCAGCGCTTCACGGTCAGCGTGATAGATGCTGGCGGTCTCCCGGCCGCCTGCAGTCACAAACGTCTCAACCAGGGCGCTGTCGGCGGAGATCGTTCGAAAAGACTCGACCACGCGCTTTCCAGGTGCGGTCTCGGCCTGCCAACTCCCGTGGAGCCGCGCTGCGAGTCGTGCGAGCACGGTCGACCCCGACGCGGGGCTGACCGCGCTGGCCGGTTCATGGTGAGCGATGGGCGTTGCGCAGCCGGCGAGCGTGGCAATAGCGAGCATCGCGCGTAGTCGTAGCGTTTGCATGCCGCTCCAACCGAGAGCCCGCACGGTCCATTCCTGCGCACGCTCGTGAGTTGTCGCGCTTTATTTTTGTTTTTGCGTGACGTCTCCTGAGCTCCCGCCGACTCACCTCAGCATGAAGCCAGTCGCCTCCTCCAAGTTCTCTGCTCTCTTCGCTCGCACGTTCGGTCGCATCGCCCCCCTGCTCGCTGTCGTCGCGCTCACCCCCGCCTGTTTCTTCGGGCCCGGTGAGGATTTCGAGGGGACCGATTCGCAGGAAGAGGAGACGGAGGAAGCGGAGTTCGTGTCGCCAGCCGACTCCGACTTCTTCTTCGGCGACCTGCAACAGCTCAGCCTGCACGGTGGCAGCGGTGGCACGTTGAGCCACGACGCGTGTACGCCGGGCGACGTGCTCATCGGGTTGAGCGGCTTCTTGGACGAGGCAGGGCGGCACGGTCAAATGCAGGCGAAGTGTGCGCGCCTCGAGGTGGAGCAGGCCAACGATGGCTCCTTCCTGGTGAGCACGGGCGAGAGCGACTACACGCCACTGCTTGGTGCGAAGGGCCAGGCAGCGTGGAGCAGCCAGTGTCCGCAGAACGAAGTGGTGATCGGCTTTGCCGTGCGCACTGGGCAGTTGGTAGACCAAGTTCAGCTCAGCTGCGCGCCGCTCGAGCTGATCGACGGCGGCAACGAAGGGCTGTTTTTGATGCGAGGCGAGGCTCACGATCTGAAGGCGGTCGGCGCCAACAGCGGCTCGGCCTTCGTTGAACGGTGCCCGGAGGGAACGGTGGCCACGGTACTGGACCTGCGTTCGGGAGATTCGATCGACGCGCTGGGGATGTCGTGCCGGAGCCTCGAGCTGGCGGAGTGAGCCCCGACGAGGCGATGCGGCCGCCGCGCTCAGCCGATCGTGATCAGCAGCGTCTTCAGCTTCGACGACTTCGCCTCGGGCTGGAAGTCCTTACGGGCGGCGCTTGGTTGGCCGGAGTAGCCGGTCTTTCGTCTTGTTGCAGCTGGCTGAGTCGAAAGCTCCCGGGGGCCTCCCCGGTGCGGGCTCGGAAGAACTTCACGAAGTTGGTTGGCTCGGAGAAGCCGAGCTGTTCGCCGATCGTGGCGACGGTGTCTCTGCCGTGTACGAGCGCTCGTTTGGCCTCTAGCACGACGCGTTCGTCGATCACGGTTTTGGCCGAAACACCCAGCGTCGCTTGGATGCTGCGATCGAGCGTGCGCGTTGAGCAGCCGAGGTTCTGCGCGTAGTCCTCGACCCGGCGCGTGACGCGAAAGGAGCGCTCAACCGCTGCGCGAAATCTGCGCGCTCGTTCTTGCTCCGGCGTGCCCTGTTCGCTCGCCGCCTCCTTCATCCCTCGAGCGTGGGCAAGGCCAAGCAGGCTGCACGCGAGCACGTACCTGACGAGCGCGAGCTCCAGGTTGGAGCTCGTTTCGCTGGCCGTGATGGCTCGAACCCGCTCGAGTTGGGCTTGGGTTTCGGCGCGTTCGCTTGGCCCCAGTTGCAGATGGGTCGGCCAGCCGAAATCGTCGAAGAAGCCCTCATGCCACGGGTCCCCGCGGCGGTGCTGACGAGGCAGCAGGAACGTCGGCGCAACCAGCACGGCTAGCCCATCCACCTCCTTGGTAAGCCCGAAACGGTGGACTTGCCCAGGCCTCACGTAAAGCAGCGTACCGGGCCGACAGGCGTGTGACTCGAAGTCCACCTCGTGGTCGCAGCGGCCCTCGAGGTAGAGCACGAAGATGTGAAACTCCATGCGCTCAATGACGCCGCGGGGGACATGCCGCGCCAGCTCAGAGAGCTGCATCACCTCTACTTGATCGCTCGGTCTTCGTGGCCTCCAGCCAACCGCTACGATGCGCTCACTGCTCGTGTGTCTAAGTTTGACCATGGATCGTCAGAAGTTGACCTCGATAGTACGACCATAGATTGGCATCTTGGGGCTCGTTGAAACGGCGAGGCAGAAAATGACCATCGCTGACTGCAAGGAGAAATCACGATGAACCCCAAGCAACAAGTTGAAGCGCTCTTGCGCAGCATTGAGACCGGTGACCACCACGCGGCCGAGTGCATCAGCCAAGCCCAATACACGCAGCACAATCTTGCCGTCGGCGACGGCCTCGCTGGCTTTGGCGCCGTCTTGGCGGCCCTGCCCAAAGGCTCGGCGCGGGCGCGGCCGGTGCGCGTGTTCCAAGACGGGGAGTTCGTGTTTGCCCACACCGACTATGACTTCTTCGGGCCCAAGATCGGCTTCGATCTTTTCCGCTTCGAAGCTGGGAAAATTGTCGAACATTGGGACAATCTGCAGGCGACGCCAGCGCAAGCGAACCCAAGCGGTCACACCATGACCGATGGGCCTGTAGAGCCGACTGATCTCGACAAGACCGAAGCGAACAAGTCGCTGGTGCGCGCCTTCGTGGAGGACATCCTCGTCAACGGCCGCATGGAGAAGCTCGCCGGTTACTTCGACGGGGATAACTACGTGCAACACAACCCGCAGATCGGCGACGGGCTCTCGGGTCTAGGCAGCGCGCTCAAGGCGATGGCCGAGCAGGGCATTACCATGAAGTACGACCGGATTCACCGAGTGCTCGGTGAAGGCAACTTCGTTCTCACGATCAGCGAGGGGAGCTTTGCCGGTACCCACTCGTCTTTCTACGACTTGTTCCGCGTCGAGCAGGGCAAGATCGCCGAGCACTGGGACACCATCGAGGCGATCCCAGCGCGCTCTGAATGGAAGAACGAGAACGGCAAGTTCTAGTGCTCGCGCCGCCTCAGGCGATCGTGATCAACAGCGTCTTCAAGTGCGATTCATGCCCGGGCGCCGGCGGAAAATCTGCCGGCGTCGGTAGCGCCTTCATCTGCTTCACGGTGACCTTGGCTTCGCGCGCCGCCTCATGCAGATAACGTCGGAACTTGACGGTCAAAATGCCGCGGTGGTTGGTGCAGGCCAAGAGCTGACCTCCCGGTTTGAGCACGCCAAAGCACAGGGCTCCGAGCCGGACGAACTCGGACTCGGCGCTGAACACCGAACTCTTGGTGGTGGAGAAGCTCGGCGGATCGACGACGACGAAGTCCCAGCGTCGCGTGCTTGCGCGCTCCTTCACCAAAAAGTCGAATACGTCGCTCACCGCGACATCATGCTTCTTCGGATCCGCGCCCACGCGATCGAGGTTGCGCCGGGCCCACTCCAAGGCCGAGGCCGAGACGTCGACCGTCATCGTCTTGGAAGCGCCTGCGGCTGCGGCCACGACGCTGAAGCCGCCGGTATAGGCGAATAGGTTGAGCACGCTCTTGCCCTTGGCCAGCCCAGCCACGCGTTCGCGGTTCTGGCGCTGGTCCAGGAACAAGCCGGTCGAGAGCCCATCGCCCAGGCGGGTTTCAAACGGGGTCTTGTTCTCGAGGATCTCCAGCGGCTCGGGCGCTGCTTCACCTGCGACGGGCAAGCGCGGAGCGACGTTCTCTTGGCGCGTCGAGACCACGCGACTTGCGTTCTTGGGGCGCCGCTTGACGTAGACGCCGCTCACTCCGAGCTCGGTCAGGGCCTCCACCATCGCGGTCTCGAGCTCCGCGCCGAAGTCGCGGTAAAGCGAGAGCACAGCGAAGGCGTCGTACAGGTCGACGGTGGTGTCCGGCCAGCCGTCGCTCTCGCCGTTGAGCAGCCGAAAGGCCGTGGTTTCACCTAGCAGCGGAATACCGAAGCGCCGGCCCGCGGCCTGCTCCAGCTCGGCGAAGAACTCGGCCTTGTTGCTTGGCGCGGCCTCTTGTTTGACCTGCAAGTTGAAGGCGGCGGGCAGCTCGGCGCTGACGGTGAAGGGCTGCCCGCTGCTGGGGTGCGTGATGGTCAGGCGCTCGGCGTGCAGCATCATGCGCCGACCAGGCGCTCCGCCGTAGATCGGATCCCCGACGATCGGCGCGCCGATCGCCGCGAGCTGAGCCCGCAGTTGGTGCGTGCGGCCTGTCTCCGGCGTCAGCCGAACCAACGCGCGTTTCCCGGCGCGCCCGAGCGTCTCCAGGCTCGCGTGGGCCTCTTGTTCGTTGGGGCGCTTCTTATCGGTATACGGGCGGGTCGCTCGTCGCTGCCCGTCTCCGTCGCTGATCAGGTGCGAGAGCTTGCCTTGATCCGGCACGCGCCCTTCCACCATCGCCACGTAGGACTTCTCGACTTGGCGGCCCTCAAACTGCGCAGCCAACGATGGGTTGGCCTCTTTGCGGCGGGTGAACAGCACCACGCCGGAGGTCTCTTTATCGAGCCGCTGGTGGATACCGAGATAGCTGGGCTCACCGCGTTCTTTGAAGTGGGTCGTGAGCCAGGTCACCACGTCATCGCGACGGCCCTTCTCTGCCGGGTGGGTCGAAAGCCCCCACGGCTTGTCGACAGCGATCAGGTCAGCGTCGAGATGCAGAATGCGCCGCTCTGGGAAGGAGCGGAACAGCGGTAAAACGAATTGGCCGCTCACTTGGTGACGTTCGTCCCGGGGGGCGCCGTGAACACGAACTCAGCCGGATCGATCTTCGCCGGGATCGACGCGTCGAAGAACTCGAAGCGGTTGCGGTTCCCTTGAGCGTCGACGATCAAAACGCCGGTAACCACGCCCGGATCTTTCTTCTCGAGCCGCTCCTTGTGCACGTAGAAGAGCACTTGCTCGTATTGCGGGTTGGCCTCGCGCGGCTTGCCCACCAGCACGCTGCCTAGGTCGAACTTGGCCTTCTCGTTGAAGGTAAACTCGAAGCTCCTTCGAATCCCGCCGCCCATGATGAAGCCGAAGGCGCCCGGGTACTCGGTGTTCTTTACCGGCTGCTCGAACATCTGCTCGTCCTCGGCGATGTAAATACGCAAGGTCGAGCCGTCGGAGACGATGCGGTTCTTGTTCGGCGCGTCGTAGCGGAAGGAGATCTTGTTGGGCCGTTCGATGAAGACGACGCCCTTCATTTCACGCTCGACGCCTGCGACCTTGGTCTTGTGCTTCTGCACGAAGCGCGCGGTGAAACGAGTTGCGTTTTGGTAGACCGAGTCGATGTCGGCGGCCATCGCGTCAGCGCTGCCGGGCGCTGGGGGAGGGAGCTCGACCACCGGCAACTCGGTGGGGGTGGGCGCTGGGCTCACGGCCGTACCGCTCGGGATTGCACTGGGCGTCGCGGTTGGCGTGGGTGCAGGCTGACTGGTGCCGGAGAGCTTGGGCGCCACGTCGGGGCTAGCGGAAGTTGAGGCGCTGGCACTGAGCGGTGCCGCTGGCGAGACGCTCGTCGTCGGGGTGCCGCTCTGGGCTGCGGAGGGGGCTGCAGCACTGGCCGACTTTGCCGCCGAACTCTGCGCGGGCGCCGCGGTTTGTGACCCGGCGCCTGCCGCGCCGCTATCACCGCAAGCCAGCAAGCTCGCCAATCCGAACCAATAGCCGATGCCTCGTGCGGCACGTACCTTCGGTTGAAACACCATATTGTCCCACTACTACGGATGAAGAGGGGCTGGAGGTCTAGCCGAACGTCCGGTCCGAAGTTTTCGCTCGGAAGCGAACGCGCGCTGCTACAGTCTGCCTCGGTGCGCCGTGGAGGCTGGGGCGGTCCAGTCGGTGCACATCGTGAAGCCGATGATTCTTGGTCGTTACGCGCTTTATGACGAGCTGGCGTCGGGCGGAATGGCCACGGTGCATCTCGGCCGCTTGCTCGGGCCCGTGGGTTTTTCGCGCACGGTAGCGATCAAGCGCCTGCATCCGCAGTTCGCCAAGGACCCCGAGTTCGTCTCGATGTTCCTGGACGAGGCGCGGGTCGCTGCGCGAATTCAGCACCCCAACGTGGTCTCGACGATCGACGTCGTGGCCACCGAGGGCGAGCTGTTTCTGGTGATGGAGTACATCGAGGGCGAATCGTTATCGCGCATTTTGCGGCAGGTCCGCGCGGCCAACGGTCGCATCCCACTGCGCATCGTCGGCTCGATCATCACCGGCATGTTGCATGGGCTCCACGCTGCGCATGAAGCTCGCAGTGAGCGGGGAGATCCGCTGGGCATCATTCACCGTGACGTCTCTCCGCAGAACGTCATCATCGGCGTGGACGGCGTGAGCCGCGTGCTCGACTTCGGCGTGGCCAAGGCTGCTGGGCGGATGCAACACACCCGCGAGGGCCAGCTCAAAGGCAAGCTCGCCTATATGGCGCCGGAGCAAATCGCCGCCGAAGAGCTGGATCGGCGCGCCGATATCTACGCGGCCGGCGTCGTGCTTTGGGAGGCCCTCGCCTGCAGGCGATTGTTCGAGGGTGAGAATGAAGGGGCGATCGTCAACAAGATCATCACCAAGCCGGTGCCGCCACCCAGCCGGTTCGTGCCAGACTTACCTCGGCCCGTTGACGACATTTGTCTGCGAGCGTTGTCGAAGGACCGCAACTTCCGCTTCGCGACAGCGCTCGAAATGGCCGTCTTGCTCGAACAGAGCCTTGGTACCGAGCCCAATTGGCGCGTGGGCCGCTTCGTCTCTTCCTGCGCGCACGAAGCACTTTCGCTGCGCTTTGCCCGCGTGCAAGAGATGGAGAACCTCTCCACCGAGGTCGAGGGCGCGGTGGTCCCGTTTGCCGGTGCGACCCCAGCGCCGCTGCTGAAGTCGGGCAGCAGTTCGGCTCGGCCCCAATCGTCGCGTGCCCTGCTTTTCGCCTTGCTGGGCATGTTGCTGTTCAGCGTCGTGGTGTCGCTCGTCATCGTGTACCGCTCGCAGTCCGTTGGGCCGCAAACGGCCGCTAGCCCGGCGCCGCAGAGCTCAGGCTCGGCTACCACCGCCGCGCTCCCGAGCGCGAGCGCGGCGCCGCTCACGGCCTCGCTCACGACCTCATCGGCGACGGAGCTTTCGGTCTCTGCATCGGGCTCCGCTGCGGTTCCGGCGACCGCTCCCGCGACGTCCGCGGCGAAGGTGACCGTCCGCACCACCGTCACCGCTCCGCAGAACTCTACTGCGCCGCCAGCTGTAAAGCCTGGGGACTGTTACTACGTCGAGAACGGCATCAAGAAGATCCGGCCCGCCTGTTTGAAGTAGCTCGGGATGTGATATCCCCCTGAGGGTGCTGCGATCCCGGGCCAGCCTGTCGGCAAAACGCACGTTTGGCGTTGGTGCGCTCAGCGTTCTTTCGCTCGCGGCGCCGCTCGAGCTGCAGGCGCAGTCCAACGCTGATCAGTGCGTGCAAGCTTACGAAGACGGTCAGCAGGCGCGCAAACGCGGGGAACTCAAGAAGGCGGCAGAGGCGTTCACCGTGTGCGCCGCTGAGTCTTGCCCCGACTTGACGAAGACCGACTGTGTGCAGTGGCTTGGTGAAGTCGAGGCGCAGCGTCCGACGGTGGTGTTGGCGCTGGTGGACGAGAACGGCAAAGACGTCGCGAACGCGCGGGTGTTCGTCGATGGAGAGCTGCACGCTGAGTCGCTCGACGGCAAAGCGCTGGCGCTCGATCCGGGGCCGCACAAGGTTCGCATCGTGGTTTTAGGCAAGCCCGAGGTCTCGGAGGAATTGGTCGTGCGTGAGGGTGACAAGCTGCGCAAGGTCGAGCTGAAGTTGGGGGCAGCTGGAGAAGGCAGCGCGTTGGGATCGATCTCTCCAATCACCTGGGTGCTCGCAGGTGTTGGCGGCGCAAGTCTGGTGACGTTTGCGACGGTGGGCGGTTTGGGCTTGGCCGGTCGAAGTTGTGCGCCCACCTGCACCGATGATGAAGTTGCTGCGATCGAAACCAAGTTCATCGTCGCCGATGTGTTCTTGGCGGTGGGTTTAACGAGCTTGGCCGCTGGCTTGGTTGTCGGCCTGGTTTCGGCGACCTCGGAGAGCCAGGCACAAGCTGCGCTTTTGATCCACGGCGGTCCAGGCTCGTTGGCGTTGGGGCTCGACGTCAGCTTCTGATTACTCCTCGACGCTGAAGCTGCGGGCGCGCGTAAGGCTCGAAGCTTGTTGCGAGTCGACCCGTCTGACCTCTGCCTCACGCAAGGTGAAGCTCCCGGCCAGCTTGAAACGCAGCGGAATGGTGAGTTCGCGCTCGCCGCCTGCAACGAGCATCGAAAGCTGCAACGCGCCTGGGATGGGTCGCACGCCGGCCACTGCGCTCGCCAGCTCAACCCCAGGAGGCAGCGGGATGGTCGCAGCAATCCGACTCTCTTCTCCGCGTGCCTCGCGGTCGGTCAGGGTCACCAAGAGATCGCCGATGTCTCCTCGACGAAGCCGCTTCCGTTCCGACCCGACCGGCATACGCAAATCCATCCGCAGCGAGCTGTTGCCCTCATTGGGAGCGCGTGAGAACGGGCGCAAGTAATTGCGACTCACCTCGGCGAGCAGCGGCTGATCGGTCTTGAGCTCGAGTGCATCGGCGCCCTCCGGAACCTCGAGCGAGAGGCTGCTGCCCGGCTTCAGTACGACCTCGCGTTCCCCAGCAGATCCAAAGTTCACAGTGACCCGCGCCGGCTCGGTAGGTTCGGTCGTGCGCGCGAGCATGGCGAGCAACGCCGCGCGCGTGGCTGCAGCCGATCCAAACCCACCTTGGCCGTCCCGTTGAACGAGCAGCCAGACGAAGGTGCGTCGCAACGCTCCGGGATCTGCGTGCTGTTCGGCGCTCAAGAGCAGCGCCGCATAAACGAGCGTCAGGGTCGAGCGATTCGCGCCGGGTAACTCGACGCGTCCGTCCGAGCTGGGTCTGACCAGTTCAAGCAGCTTGGTTCGCAATGGCGCAAGCTCGTTCGCGCGATGCGGCCTCGAGGCGAGCGCGATCACGGCGCGAGCGAGGTCCTCGGCGCGGCCACGCTCGCTGAGCTCGGTCACCGCGCGCGCGGCGAGATCGGTAAAGCATTGCAGTCCTGCGCCGCTCGTAGGGGTGGGCTCAGCGTCGAGCGCGGCGGCTAGCGCGCTCGGAGCGAGCAAAGCGTCTTTCGCCGGGCAGAGCGGCTCGTCGTCGCCGTCGCCTTCGCCTTCGCGTGAGCTCGCGTCGATGCGGCCGCGCAGACTGAAGTACACGCTCGATCCGGGCTCCGCGGAAGCGAGCACCCGTGCGCGCGCCGCTGTGCCGATCTCGTGCAGCCGATCCGCCAAGCCCGGCTTGTGCGCGGAGCGCAGGTAGTTCTCCAGCCGGGCGCAGCTATCGACGATATCCGCGAGCTCCTCCAGCGAGGCCGAGGCGTTGTTCTCGAGGTCTAGCGCGAGTCGTTCGAGTTGTGGCGCGATCCCGTGAAAGAGCCGCAAAGAGGCCGGCCCGCGCTTGTCGAAGTTCGGTTTGTCGAGCAGCTCGGTCAACGTGCGCTCGCTCGAGATCCAGGCCGTGCGGGTGATGTTCATCTCGCGACCAGCGGGCTTGACGCTCAGCGTGTGGCGTACGGTGTCGGAGGCTAGCCCTGCGCTTTCGACCTTCACCACGAGCTGCCCATCTCCTGCAACGCCGGCCACCACCGGAACATCGAGGAGTAGCGCACTCTTCGCTGGGATGGTGGCCTTGGGGGGAACAAACCCTGGCTGTAGCGAGAGTGCGCCCTCCGCTTGTATTGCGAGGTCCACCGCCAATTCGCGCTCGCTGCGATTACGCAACTGGACGCGTGCGGTAACGCGATCTCCCTCGGTCATGAGCGTACCGGCGAGCACCTTGGCGGAGAGCTCCAAGTTGACGGGCAGCTCGAGCGTCGAGACCGCAGCGCCCGCCTCGTACGGCAAGCCAATCAGCGCGATCTTCCAAGTCGTTTCCTCCGCACCAATCTGCACACGTACCCGAGCGCGACCGTTCTCGTCGGTTTGAACCGGCTCGCTCATGAATGCGATGCCCGTTGCTCCAGTTCCTCGCCCACCACCGTGGCCCGTGAGTCCAAGCCCACCGAGCCCGATCCCTTCCCCGCGACCGCCGCCGCCTTCCCCAATACCGCGCAGACCAAGCCCACCGAGCGAGGTGCCAGTCGCGCGGTCAAAGGTCTGCTGCCAATGCGAGACCGTCTTGTCCGCCGCGAGCATGTCGAAGCCAGCGTCAACGAGCTCCTCTTCAAGACCGGCCTTCGCGTACGGAGTCCCGGCCTTCAGCACCCGCTGGAATGGGCTGCTCAGATCATCGGCGTTGCCAACCTTGCCATCCGGCCCAGGCGAATGCAGCGCGAAGCCTCGTTTGAAGGAGACGAACGGGCGGAAGCGGTCGCGGCTCTCTTGAAAGCTGAACGAACCTCCCCACGGGTCGAGCAGGCTGCCTTCGCTGAGCTTGCCACCACGCACGAGCGAACGCAGCAGGGCGTTGGGGTCCGAAGGGGCGTCGTCGCTGCTCGGATGGATGCGCTCCTCGTTCATCGCCTCCAGGATGTTGAACAGTTTGAGCCGAGTGACCCGCTGGGCGACGCGGTCATAACTGACCTGAGGGTCCAGCGTGATCAGATCGAGCTCGCTCAGCGGTTCCCCGCCTGGGGTGAGAACAGGTTCGGGCAGACTCGAAAGCGCTGAGGCCAGGAGCTCGCTTGGAAAGCCGCTTCGCCCCGCTGTCGATTGGCGCAGCGTCGTCAACGTCTCGCGGCTCATCGACGATTCGAGCACGGCTGTTTCCAGCGATCGCACGGCCGTCGCGAAGGTCTGCTCAAAGGCGGCCGTTGCAGCTTTGGCCGGGTCCAAGCGCGGCTCGACGCTGGTGTTTGATCGCAGCCGTGCGCGGCGCAGCGGCTCATCCTCCGGCCCTCCCCGCAAGAGCTCGTCGCAGCGTTCGGGCTTTACGGCGAAACTCGAGCAGAGCCGTCTTTTCGTGTCCAATCGTAACAGCGGCTCGATATCGGCGCCGCCGTACTTATCGACCACGACCGCCGCCACGGTGCCCATCAGCGGGCGGCCCTGGTTGTCCAAGAGCTCCGTATCAATCGTCACAACGCTGGATGGTGCGGCTTTGCCCGAGCTGATTTGGCCAGTCAGCGAGGGCAGCTTCTTGGGCAGCACCAAGATGCGAGCGCTCGCTGCGGGAGAAGCGCCGCTCTTGTTGGGCACCGACACCACGACGTCCATCGGCCCTTTGGCGCCCACTGGAATATCGATGCCCATGGTTCCTTGCCCTTCGCGCCAAAACGAGGCGGCCACGCTTTCGCCGTCTTGGTCTCGCAACAGCAAGCTCGCGAGTGGGCCGCCAGCGCCAAGCAGCGACACCGGCAAGCGCTCGCCCTCCTCGACGATCAGCTTCGCCGGCCGGACGATCAGCGTGCCCGCGCGTTGCACCGGAACGCACGCCGTTTCACCGTCTACGCCCAGCAACTCGAGCGTCTTGTCTGGGGCGCGAGGGCCGATGAGTGGCAGAACGGCCTGCACCGATACGGCGGCCGCAACCTGACCGGGGCAGGGGCCGAGTTGCCTCGTAGCGCCAATCCCTTTGGGGACGTCCCAGTCGAACTCAAGCTCGCCGTAGCGGTTGGTGGTAACGCGTTGATCGAGCTGATCTCCTCGCACATGAAAGTCGCCCACGAGCGGCTTCCCGCGGCCGTCACTGAGCTCGAGCACGACCTTCTGTTTGAGTCCGGGCATCAGCGCTCCAGCCTCTGGGGAGAGGACGACTCTGCCGCGGGCGCGTCCAACCTCGACCTGATCCTCCGCGCTTTGGACACGCCCTTCCAGCTCGGTTCGCACCTCCAGGTGTTGTGCGGATCCTCGCTGCGGGACGGTGCTCGGCGTGCTGATCGTTCCCGTGAACTCGCCGTTCTCGTCGCTCAGCTTGCGCGCCGCGACGCGTCGGAACGCCTCGTCATCCTCGGGCGCTGCGGTTCCACGGGGGCCGCTCCAAACCCACAGTTCCTGCGCTCGCAACGGCTCTCCGGACGCATCGCGTACCTTCACGCGGTAGCTGACGTCTGTGCCAGCCGCGGCCGAAGACTGCTCGAAGAAGGCTTGCACCGAAGGCTGCCCAGGGACTTCTTCGCGCGCTTGCAACGTCGTGCTCGCGCCCATCGAGCTGCGATCGAGCGGCCTCGCCTCGAGCGTGTAGGAGGCCGCTTCTCCACCGTCGCGCGGCACGCGCAGCTTCGCAGAGGCCGTACCACTCGCGTCGGTCTTGCTGACGGCGCGGGCGCGGACGAGACCACCTTGCGAGAGCACGAACTCAAGCGAAAGGTCGCGCTGTCTCGCTTGCTTGCCGCCGACGATCGCCCAGGTCACGAGCTCGCTGCCCGGTACGACCGCTCGATCCGAGACGAACAGGTCGAGGTCGCTACGAGCAAAGCGATCGATGCTAAGCGGAAGGGTGCGCGTGTGCCCTTGGGCCTCGACACGAAGCTGAAGCTTGATCCGCTTAGGGTTCCCAGCCGGCACTGGGATGACCAGCGTCAGGGCGCCCCCAGCGCCGCTCTTTCCTTGCACCGGGCTCGGTGTTGGCACCGCTGCGCTCTCGGTTGCTTCATCGTCGACCAAGGAAGCTGGATCCCAAGTGGCCTCGACCGTGGCGTTCTCGAGTGGAACCAGCGTGGTGGCGGTCGGGTAGCCAAGGACCACCAGGTTGAGCAAGAGCGGCTCTCCGCTCCTGGCCGAGCTGTCCGCTTGAACCCAAAGATCCAAGCCCCGCGCAGCCGGATCGAGGGCCGTCTCCGGGGCCGTTTTGGCTTTCTGCGCACGAGCCGTCGGCGGTACGAGCGCAGCGAGGGCAACCAGCCCACACAGAACGCCAACTCGAAGCGATACAGAGCGCAGTTTCATGGGCAACGGCTGACACCGTAACACCGCCCAGGTTCCCTTCCGGCGAGCCCCTTGCTACCACGGCTGGGTGACCCACCCCGCGACGCTTGCAAGCGACCTCCCGATCACGCCTGAGCTCGTCAAAAAGCACAAGCTGACCAAAGACGAGTACGAACGCGTCCTCGCCACCCTCGGCCGAACGCCCTCCTACTCCGAGCTCGGAGTTTTGAGCGTCATGTGGAGCGAGCATTGCTCGTACAAGAGCTCGCGCGTGCATCTCGCGCGGCTACCAACCAAAGGCCCACGGGTGATTCAGGGGCCGGGAGAGAACGCCGGCGTCGTCGACATTGGGGACGGTTTTGCCGCGGTCTTCAAGATGGAGTCGCACAATCACCCCTCCTACATCGAGCCGTATCAAGGCGCGGCAACCGGCGTGGGCGGCATTCTGCGTGACGTCTTCACCATGGGCGCACGGCCGATCGCGAACCTGAACTCCCTTCGTTTCGGTCGTGCGGCCCACCCCCGAACGCCTGAGCTATTGCGCGGCGTGGTTGCAGGCATTGCTGGTTACGGTAACGCGATCGGCGTGCCGACCGTCGGCGGCGAGCTCTTCTTCGACCCAGCCTATGACGGCAATATCCTAGTAAACGCCTTCACCTGCGGCGTCGTTCATCGCGATGCCATCTTCTACGGAAGAGCCTCCGGCGTCGGCAACAACGTGCTCTATGTCGGCGCGCGTACCGGGCGTGACGGCATCCACGGCGCAACCATGGCCTCGGATGAATTTTCTGGCGGGGGCCCGAGCCAACGCCCGACGGTTCAAGTGGGTGACCCGTTCATGGAGAAGCTGCTGCTCGAGGCCTGCCTGGAGATCTTCGCGGCAGACGTGCTCGTCGGCGTACAAGACATGGGCGCGGCCGGCCTTACTTCCTCGTCGGTCGAAATGGCCAGTCGCTCCGGGAGCGGTCTCGACCTCGACCTGGACAAGGTTCCGCGGCGTACGCGCGGTCTTACGCCCTACGAGATGCTGCTGAGCGAATCGCAGGAGCGCATGTTGATGGTGGCCAAGCCCGGCATGGAGGAGCGCGTCTTCGAGATTTGCCGCAAGTGGGAGCTCGACTGCGCGATCATCGGCAAGGTCACCGACAGCGGGCGTTGGATCGTGCGCGCCACCCCTGGCTATGATCCGTTCCGCGAGACGCGCGACGTGCGAGCCGATGAGAAGGTGGTGGTTTGCGATCTCCCGGTCGACTTCCTCACCGACGCTGCACCCAAATACGAGCGACCCATGTCGCGCGACTCCCAGCTCGACGCCCGGCTTGCATTCGATGATCGTACGCTCGCTCCCAAGGGCACGCTGCAAGACCTCTACCTCGATAT
Source organism: Polyangiaceae bacterium (assembly GCA_044376115.1). Taxonomy (GTDB): domain Bacteria; phylum Myxococcota_A; class Polyangia; order Polyangiales; family Polyangiaceae; genus Xiheicaenibacterium. The sequence goes on from JBILLK010000037.1 coordinate 14,974, forward strand.
GGTGGGGTCGGAGAATCTCGGCTCGCGCGCCTGGGTTTACCGCCAATTCGATAGCATCGTACGCGGCGGTACCTTGGTCAGGCCGGGCGCCGACGCGGCGGTTGTGCGCGTTCCGTGCGAGCTAGCCAACCAGCCGACGCTCGATAAGTACTTAGCCTTTGCAGCCGATTGCAACAGCCGCATCGTAGAGCTTGATCCGCGGCTTGGCGGTCAGTGGGCCGTCGCCGAGGTGTGTCGCAACCTCGCCTGCGTCGGCGCCGAGCCGATCGGCCTCACGGATTGTTTGAACTTCGGCTCGCCCGAACGGCCAGAGATCATGTGGCAGTTCTCGCAAGCGATCGACGGTCTCGCCGACGCCTGCCGCGCTCTCGAGGTGCCCATCGTCAGCGGCAACGTCAGCCTCTATAACGAGACCGACGGTCGCGCCATTCTTCCTACCCCAACCATGGGCGCTGTCGGTTTAGTTGATAAGCCGAGCTCGGTGCCCAGCGGTTTTTTCCGCACGGAAGGGCTTGAGCTTTGGCTGGTTGGGCCGCTCGCTCCCGGCTCTCTCGGCGGCTCAGCCTTGATGTCCCATCTAACCGGGTTGGTGCAGGGCACCCCGCCCGCGCTCGATCTCGCGATGGAGGCCAAAGTGCAAGCGTTCGTTCGACAATTGTGTCGCGCCGAGTTGCTCGAGGTCGCTCACGATGTTTCGGAAGGCGGTTTGGCCATCGCCCTCACCGAATGTGCGATCGGCTGCGCAGATGAACGAGAAATGATCGGCTTTGAAGCGACCCTCCCCGAGGGAGAGACGGCGCTTTCGGCCTTCTTTGGTGAGGCTCCGAGCCGCATTGTTCTCGGTCTCTCCAAGGCGAATCGCGCTGAGGTCGAGAGCCGCGCGAAGGCTCTCGGTGTTCCGTTGACCAAGTTGGGCGTGAGCGGCGGCTCACAGCTAGTGCTTCGCGCGGGCGCGCATGAGCTCAGCGTCGGTCTCGCAGAGGCCCGCAAACGTTGGTCGAGCTGTCTCGCATCGATCGTCGGGAATTGAAGTCGATGCGGTGGTTGCAAGCGTCGGCTCGACGCTTGCAACCAGTCCCCGTCGGTGAGTGACGATGGGGATCGCAAGTACGATCCAACCCCAAAACGGCGCGAGAAATTCCGCAAAGACGGCCGGATCGCGCGTGCGCGTGACGCGGCGCCGATCGCAGGCTGCATGCTCGCGGTGGGGGCCATCGTTGGTACCGAGAGCGCCACAAAAACGGCGGTCGCACGGCTCTTTCAAGCGACCGTAGGCGACCTTACGAGTCTATCGCGCGGTCAAGCCGAGACCCCGCGCGAGGCCGCCGTGTTTGCGCTGGTTGCGCTATTGATTCCACCCATCGTCGCGGCCTGTGTTGGCGCCATTGCGCTCGGTGCAGCCCAGAACGGCCTAACGCTCAATCTCGACCAGGTTGAGTTCAAATGGGAGCGGCTCGACCCCATGGGCAAGCTCAAGCAGATGTTTAGCTTCAGCCACGCCGGCACGGAGCTCGCGCTCGCGGTGCTGAAGGTTGGCGTGGTGCTAACAGTGGCTGGTTTTGCGCTACGCGATGAGGCCCCAGCGCTTTTGGGCTTGGTGCGGGTACCTTTCCCCGAGAGCGCTACGGTGCTGCTTTCGTCCGCGCTGATTGTCGCCATCAAGACGCTGATTGCCAGCGCTGGTATCGCCGTCGTGGACTACGCCCAATCCTGGTTTCGCCTTGAGAAGGACCTCAAGATGACGCTGCAGGAGCTCAAAGACGATATGCGCTCCGAAGACGGCGACCCGCGCGTGAAGGCACGCATCCGCGCCCGCGCTCGTTCGATGGCGCGGCGACGAATGATGAGCGACGTCAAACAAGCGGCGGTGATCGTCACAAATCCGACGCACATCTCGGTCGCCCTTCGGTACGGCCTATCCGACCCCGCGCCTATTGTGGTTGCCAAGGGGCATGATGAGGTCGCGCTCGCGATTCGTCGCGAAGCCCGCAAACACGGCGTGCCAATCCTGGAGAATCGGCCGCTTGCCCGCACCTTGGACGCGCAGGTCGCGATCGGTAAGCCCGTGAAGATCGAGCACTTTGCGGCGGTCGCGAGGGTGCTCGCCTTCGTCTACCAGTTGCGCCGCAAGCCTCGTGCTGCCCAGCCGCGGCTCAAGCCGGAGCTGCGCTGAGCGCTGGCACATATGCTGCGTAGGGGGGCCTGTGAGCTCCCCGGCCGTTCCACAGGCGCAGACCCATAGCAAGGCCGACTTGATCGTCCCGGTCGGCATCATCGCCGTTGTGCTGATGATGGTGCTGCCGATCCCGGCGGTCATCCTCGACGCCATGCTCACGCTGAGCATGGCCCTGGCCATCGGCGTATTCATGACAGCGCTCTTCATCGAAGACGCGCTCGAGTTCTCGGCCTTCCCGGCCTTCGTGCTCGTGGCGACCTTGCTTCGGCTGAGCCTCAACGTGGCCACGACGCGGTTGATTCTTCTGCACGGTACAGAAGGACAAGGCGCGGCTGGTCAGATGGTCGAGGCCTTCGGTCGCTTCGTCGTTGGCGGAAACATCGTCGTCGGTTTGGCGGTGTTCTTGATCCTCGTCGTCATCAACTTCGTCGTCATCACCAAGGGCGCAGGCCGCGTCGCTGAGGTCGCCGCACGCTTCACCCTCGATGCCATGCCCGGTAAGCAGATGGCGATCGACGCCGACCTCTCGGGTGGACTCATCAATCCCGACCAGGCGCGCTCTCGGCGGCGCAACCTCGAGCGCGAGGCCGATTTTTACGGTGCTATGGACGGTGCTTCCAAGTTCGTCCACGGCGACGCGGTCGCCGGCTTGCTCATCACCGCCATCAACCTGATTGGAGGTCTCATCCTCGGCATCGCGGCAGGGCTCGACCTGGCCCATGCAGCAGAGACCTTCAGCGTGCTCTCGATCGGTGACGCGCTGCTATCGCAGATTCCGGCGCTGCTCGTCTCGGCGGCCAGCGGTATCGTTGTAACGCGCAGTGCCACTGGGGACCAGCTCGGCCGCGCCTTCGTCTCTCAGCTCGCCGGTCGCAAGCGCACATTGTTGGTTACCGCGGGCATCATGGGCTTTCTCGGCCTGTTGCCCGGTATTCCCGCTTTGCCGTGTATGGCTCTCGCCGGCGGGCTCTACTACATGGCCCGTAAGCTCCCCCCGGAGTCCTCGGCCAACGAGCCCGCGCGAGACGCTTTCGCTTCTCCAAACCAAGCCTCCTCTGCGGCCTCTCCTGGTGAGCCTCGTCGAAGCCCTGCGGAGGAGATCGATGCGGCGCTCTCGTTGGAGCTCCTCACCCTCGAGCTCGGCTTTGAGTTGGTCCACTTGGTGGACTCCAAGAGCGGCGGCATGTTGATGGACCGCGTTACCAATCTACGACGCGAGATTGCAACCGAATGCGGTGTAGTGGTGCCGCCAGTACACGTTTGCGACAACCTCGACCTCGGCCCGGCCGTCTATCGCGTATTGCTGCTCGGAAACGAGATCGGTCGCGGAGAGTGTCGCACCGGCCGGATTTTGGCGATCGACGCCACTGGTGTGGCGCCTCCCATTGACGGTGAGGCCGCCAAGGACCCGGCGTTCGGCATGCCGGCGCGTTGGGTTCCAGTGCGCGACAAGGAGATGGCAGAGGCGCTCGGCTACGCCACCGTCGACCACGATACCATTATTGCCACGCATCTCGGCGAGCTCCTACGTAGCAATGCAGCCAAGCTCCTGGGTCGCCAAGAAGCGCAGCACCTCCTCGATGTGCTCGCCAAGACCGCCCCCAAGCTGGTCGATGACGTGGTCCCTAACTTGCTACCTCTCGGTGAAGTGGTCCGCGTACTTCGTAATCTGTTGGCTGAGCGAGTTTCGGTGCGCGATATGCGCACCATCCTCGAGGCGATTGCTGACGCCGTCACCCAAACCAAGGACCCAGAGCAACTTACTGAGTTGGTGCGTGAGCGGTTAGCCGCTCAGATCACCTCACGTCTAGCCGGCAGCGACCGCTCCGTTGCCGTGATGGCGCTAGACCCCCGCGTGGAGGAGGTCCTGCGCAGGTCGCTACGCGATATTGCGCAGGGCACCGGGGGCGCAATCGACCCGGACTTCATCCGTCACGTGACTGCGATGGTGGAGAAGTCGCTACCCAAGTTCGCAGCGCTAGCCGTCAATCCCTGCGTTGTCTCCCCGCCCGATGTGCGCCGCTTCATTCGAGCGATCTTCGAGCGAAAGATTCCCCAAGTATCTGTCATCTCCTTTCGTGAGGTGGAACCGTCGTTCCAGCTTCGCGTGATTGAAACCCTGAGCTCCCCTGCCGGATCCGTCCCGCAGGTAACTGCGAGGTCTGCATGAGCCTGCAAACATTCCGTGGGCAAACGCTTGAAGAAGCCCGAAAGTCCGCTGAGCGTACGCTTGGTAAAGACTATGTCGTTGTCTCCACCAAGAAGCTAGAAAAGCCCACCCTCTTTGGCTTCTCCAGCTCTCTCGAGTTCGAGATTACGGCAGCGCCCAAGACGAACCTGCTCGCGCCGCCACCCGAGCGTACCCACCCCTTCTCCCCCATGGCTCGCTATGGCGCAGAGGTGGCTACCCAAGAGGTGGACGCCATCCGTTCGGAGGTCCGCAATGAGGTGCGCGCCCTGCGCAACTTGTTTGCTCGTACCCAGCCCGAGGACCGCGGAATCGAGCCCTTTGCTAAGGAGATCGAGGCGGAGCTCGGCCTCGTTCAGGAGATGCTCCTGGATATTCAGGCTGATCGTGAACGAGAGCCTTCACAGCATCTCAAGCGGCTGCTGACCAGCACCGGGATTGAGGGGCAGTCGGCAAGAGCCGTCGCCCGCATGGTGCGTGAACGCGGGGACGATATGGCAGTAGCCGAGTCCTTCAAAGCCGTTCTCTGCGAGGTCGTCCGAACGACCAGCTTTCCGCTGTCTGCCGAAGGTCGCGTCATCGTGTCATTGGTCGGCCCTACCGGCGTAGGTAAGACCACCACGGCAGCGAAGCTCGCCGCCTTCGCCATCATCGAGCAGAAGCGTTCGGTCACGCTCATTTCGTCCGATAGCTTCCGCGTGGGCGCGGCTCCGCAGCTCGAGCGCTTCGCTCAGATCCTGGGAGCTGAATTCAGGCTGGTAAAGACTCGGCACGGGCTCGAGGAGGCGCTGGTAACTGCCAATACCGACGTCATCATCATCGATACGGCGGGGCGCCCCGACGGTCGCGACGACATTGAGATGTCGCTCTCCAAGGTTGGTAAGCACCTCGAGGCCACTCGCCGAACGCTGCTGTGCGTCCCGGCTGCGTTGCGAGAGGTGGATGCTCGCAGGCTGGCGCGCAACTTTGCGCCCTGTCAGCCAAGCGAACTGTGCATTACCAAACTTGACGAGACCTCCGCACCCAGCGGCCTCGTACATGCTCCGTTCGCGTCGAAGTTGCCGATCTCAACGCTTTGCTTTGGTCAGCGTGTCCCCGAGGACTTTGCGCCGGCCCACCCGAAGGCGATCATCGACGCCCTCGCTAGTTCAACGAAGCGAAGCCCGGCGAAGCCGGTGCCGTCGTGACCGACAGCGTTCCGGCCGAAGTCTCGACCAAGCGCACACTGTCGCGAGCAGAGTTCCAGGAGTATTCGCCACTAATTCGTAAACAGGCCATCGTGCTCGCTCGTCGAGCTCCGCCGGGCATCAGCGTCTCCGACCTATGCGTTCGGGGGTTTTCGGGCTTGTTTGAGGCGCTCGGCTCAGCCAAGGCGCTCGCGCCAGACATGGACCTTCACGAGTATGTGATGGCCCGTGTGCGCAACGCCATGGTTGAGCAGATCCAAATGGCGAATCCAGGGGTGGCTGAGGTTCGCGCACAGTCACGTCAGATCGCGCGTGCCATGAAGCTCCTGGGGGCGGGCACGGCGACCTCCGAGGCGATCGCCAGCGCGCTCAAGCTCAGCCTGTCCGACTACGACCGGATGCTGCAAACCATTTGGGAGGCAGGCATCGCGCGTATCGAAGTACTCCCGTTTGACCGCGTCGGTCCGGTGGTCAGCGGCATCGACACTACCCCTGTAGCCACGCTTACGTTCGCGGTGGAAGCGCTGCCGCAGCCCAGTCAGCGGGTGCTCATGTTGGTCTACCAGGCTGACTGTTCGTTGGCAGAAGCGGCGTTGGTTCTCGGTTGGTCTGAGAGCCGTGCAATCGCCACGTACACCGAGGCGATTCACCGGGTGCGCGCACTCATCGGAAAGGAATGATATGTCCAAGGGAGTCTATTCAGCGTTGAGTGGAGCCGTAGCTGCGTCTGTCCAGCTCGACACCACCGCTCAGAATCTGGCCAATGCCGGTACTGCCGGCTACAGGCGCCTTCGCCCGCTGTTTCGCGAGGCGCTTGCTGACGCCAGCGCACAAGGCCGCGATGCCACGACGCGCTTTTCGGCGCCGGCAGGTACTGTCATCGATATGTCGCCAGGCGTCATGCGGGCGACGGGCCGTGCGCTTGACATCGTCCCACCGCAGGAGAGCTTCCTCGCGGTCTCCACGCCGCGCGGGGAGCGCTACTCGCGTGCTGGCGCTATTGAGCAATCCGCTTCAGGAGAACTGCTGGTAGCTGGTCACGCGCTGCTCGACGAGAACGGTCAACCGATTGTCGTTGATCCGTCAAAAACTGCCACGGTGTCCGAGGACGGACAGGTGTTTTCGGGCGGAGAGCCCTTGGCACGAATCAAGCTTGTGTCCTTTCGTGAGCCTGGAGCGCTCTCCCCTGAGGGAGCAACGCTCTACGCGAGCTCTGCCGGTTCCGGCGGACCGGAAGCGGCCTCAGGCCAATACCGCGTCGGAGAGCTCGAAGATTCCAACGCGACGCCTGTGGTCGCCATGACTGAACTGCTCACGACCTCTCGCATCTTTGACGCCTACCAACGAGCAATTGACACGTTCCGCGATGCGGATCGCCGCATCGTTAAAGTTCCCGAAACCTAATCAACCAAGTTTTCTCGTCCGCGCCGATTGTGAAGGGCCGGCGAGTCATTTCACCGCAATCCATCATCATTAGCAGGAGCCAAAGACCATGGCGCTTTACGTCAATACGAATGTCCCTTCGCTCGAAGCCCAGCGCAGCCTCTCCATGAACTCGGCTGCTCAGGCCACTACCTATCAACGGCTCTCGAGCGGTCTACGCATCAATACGGCTGCCGACGACGCTGCCGGCCTCGCCATCGCCGAACAGATGCAGGGCGACATCCGCTCCTACACCATGGCGGAGCGCAACACCAACAACGCGGTCAGCATGGTGCAGACGGCGGAAGGCGCCCTCGGACAGGTCTCGACCATCCTCCAGCGACTTCGCGAGTTGACGGTTCAGGCCTCCAACGGCGATATGGCCGCAACCGACCGTGGCTACCTCGATCAGGAGTTCACCGCCCTCAAGGAGGAGATCAACCGCATCTTCGACAACACCAAGTTCAACGGTAAGAACCTGCTCGCTGGCGTGGCCACGACGATCGACTTCCAGGTCGGTATCGACAACACCACCAGTGATCGCCTTTCGGTTGTCTTCGGTGGTCAGTCGCTCACCACCCTCGGCATCAACGCCTCGACGCTCGCCGGCGCAACCGCCGTCAACGCCAATGCCGCGATCAGCGCGGTGGATTCGGCGATCAGCGCTACCAACACCCTGCGTGCTGGCTTCGGCGCCTCGCTCAATCGTCTGTCGGTTACGGTCTCCAACCTGCAGTCGATGCGCACCAACCTCTCAGCCGCTCACGGTCGCATCCGTGACGTCGACGTGGCTGAAGAGACCAGCAAGATGGCTCGTCAGCAGGTGCTGATGCAGGCAGCAACCTCCATTCTTTCGCAAGCCAACCAGTCACCCCAGCTTGCACTCAGCCTGCTCAAGGGCTGAGCTCGAGCGCGGCTCATGAGCCGATTGCGAAGATGCAACTCTCTCGTTGAAGGAGCACGTAGTCATGCGTGTTAGGTTCGATAACAGAATTCCGGTGGTTCCCAGCCACCGGCCGGAACACGGTGCTCGAGAAGTTGCGCCCCGCCACACCTCGATGTCCCCCGGCGAGATCCGCCGGGCCATCGCAACTGCTCATCAAAATTTGCGCGGAGGGACGATTCCGCCGCAACTGCTCGATGTGCTTTCGGCGCAGGTCTGTCACGAGACCGGACATGGCGCCAGCATGTACAACTTCAACTTCGGCGGCATCAAAGGCACTAGCCCCGAAGGCACTACCGCCCGACTCAAGACCCGCGAGGTCTTGAGTGGGAAGGAAGTCTCTCTCACCGACGGGTTCCGGGCCTATTCGAACCCAGTTGCTGGCGCTACTGATTATCTGCTCTTCCTGGAGCGGCGGTTCCCCAATGCCGTGGATGCCGCTCGGGAGGGGGATGTCGACTCCTTCGTACGCAGCCTCAAGTCAGGCAGCTACTTCACGGCCGACGCCGACCTTTACGCATCATCGATGCGTGGAATCCTCTCTGGAGGCTTCGACGGCGAGCGGTCGCACTATGAGCCCATGGCCTCGCCTCAGCGAAGGAACCTCGCGTCCTTCGCTGATGGCACGGGCTCCGATCTCGCTAATTATCCTACCTCGGCTGCAGTAGCGCGCGTCCTCGACGCGGTGGCTGCGGCCTCGGTGGACCTTGCGGCACCCGCTCCCGAGGAGGCTTAAAGGGCCCTCGGCGGGTGCCGTACTCAGGTGTGACGCATATGGCAGCGTCGCCGGCATGAAGCCGAAAAAAAAACTCCAAGGAAGGAGCCTGACACATGGCACTCTACATCAATACCAACGTCGCCTCTCTCGAAGCACAGTCCAACCTCTCGAAGACGCAAAAAGATCAAGCAACGAACTTTCAGCGCCTGTCGAGCGGCATGCGTATCAACAGTGCAGCGGATGACGCCGCTGGCCTGGCGATCAAAGAGAACCTCAACGCGCAGGTGAAGAGCTTCTCGGTCGCCGAACGCAACTCCAACAACGCAATCAGTATGGCGCAGACTGCAGAGTCGGCGCTGGGCCAAGTGGGCTCGATTCTGACGCGTATGCGCGAGCTGGCGGTTCAAGGCGCCAACGGCGACCTCGGGGCGACGGATCGTGGCTACCTGGACACGGAGTTCCAGAGCCTTCGCAGTGAAATCACGCGTATCAGTGACTCGACGATCTTCAATAGCAAGCAACTCTTGTCCGGCGCAGCGACCACCATCACCTTCCAGGTTGGTATCAACAACACCACGAGCGATCGTATCGACGTCTCGTTCGGCGGTGTGGATCTTACCGCCCTGGGTCTCGCAGCGACCAACGTGGCAGGCGCCACCGCCGCAACCTCGCAAGCTGCAATCACGTCGATCGATTCGGCCATCAGCACTGTTTCTTCGCGTAGAGCGAGCTTCGGTGCGTCGATGAACCGTCTCTCGACAACCGTTTCTAACCTTCAGTCGATGCGGACCAACATGTCAGCTGCCCATAGCCGTATTGCGGACGTGGACGTAGCTGAAGAGACCGCGTCGATGGCACGTAACCAGGTTCTCTCGCAGGCAGCGGTCTCTGTGCTTTCACAAGCCAATCAGTCCCCGCAGCTAGCTTTGAGCCTACTCCGGTAGTCGTCGGCGAAGCGCCGAGACACCGTTGGGAAAAGGGGCGCCATGAAGGCGCCCCGCCCAAATCTTCTTTAAACCCTGCTCTTTGCAGGGTTTGGCGCATGGCGCCTCAACTAATTGCCTCATAGGGGATGCACTAATGTCTGTGCTTACGTTCGGTGGACTAGCTTCGGGACTCGACAACAATGCGATTGTCGACGCTCTCGTCGCTTCCGAGCGAACCTCCTCAGCTCCTACGTCGGCAGCCGTGGCTCGTGTTCAAGGCGCTGCAGCTAAGGTTTCGGCAGGCCTAACGGCACCCGCTCCCAAGGAGGCTTAAGGCCACTCAGCGGGTGCCGTAATCAGATGTGACGCCTGACAGCGTCGCCGGCATGAAGCCGAAAAAACAACTCCAAGGAAGGAGCCTGACATATGGCACTTTACATCAATACCAACGTCGCCTCTCTCGAAGCACAATCCAACCTCTCGAAGACGCAGAAAGATCAAGCAACGAACTTTCAGCGCCTGTCGAGCGGCATGCGTATCAACAGTGCTGCAGATGACGCCGCTGGCCTGGCGATCAAAGAGAACCTCAACGCTCAGGTGAAGAGCTTCTCGGTCGCGGAACGCAACTCCAACAACGCAATCAGTATGGCGCAGACTGCAGAGTCCGCGCTAGGCCAAGTTGGCTCGATCCTGACGCGTATGCGCGAGTTGGCGGTTCAAGGCTCCAACGGCGATCTCGGGGCGACGGACCGCGGCTTTCTGGACACGGAGTTCCAGAGCCTTCGCAGTGAAATCACGCGTATCAGTGACTCGACGATCTTCAACAGCAAGCAACTCTTGTCTGGCGCAGCTACCACCATCACCTTCCAGGTCGGTATCAACAACACCACGAGCGATCGTATCGACGTCTCCTTCGGCGGTGTGGATCTTGCCGCACTGGGTATCGCAGCCACCAACGTTTCGGGCGCTACGGCTACGAACTCACAGGCTGCAATCACGTCGATCGATACGGCCATCAGCACTGTTTCTTCGCGTAGAGCGAGCTTCGGTGCGTCGATGAACCGTCTCTCGACAACCGTTTCTAACCTCCAGTCGATGCGGACCAACATGTCAGCTGCCCATAGCCGTATTGCGGACGTGGACGTAGCTGAAGAGACCGCGTCGATGGCACGTAACCAGGTTCTCTCGCAGGCAGCGGTCTCTGTGCTTTCACAAGCCAATCAGTCCCCGCAGTTGGCCTTGAGCCTACTCCGGTAGTCGTCGGCGAATCGCCGAGACACCGTTGGGAAAAGGGGCGCCATGAAGGCGCCCCGCCCAAACCTTCTGTTCTAACCCCTGCTCTTGCAGGGTTCGGCGCAAAGCGCCTCAACGCATACGTCTTGGGGAGGCACTAATGTCTGTGCTCACGTTCGGTGGACTTGCTTCGGGACTCGATACAAATGCGATTATCGACGCTCTCGTCTCTGCCGAGCGAATTCCCATCACTCGCGCGAAGAACCAACAGACGTCGCTCAATTCAGCGTTGACGACAATCAATGGGATCTCTTCAAAGCTCGGCACGCTGAAGTCCGCCGCACAGGCGCTCTCGACTTCGCTCGGTTTTTCCTCCTTCAAGGCGACCTCTTCGGACTCTGCAGTCGTCACCTCGGTGGGCGGTGTAGCCTCACCTGGCTCGTTTGAGTTAACCGTCAATCAGCTCGCCAAAGAGCAACGCACCTACTCCAATGCCGTTGGCTCGAGTACCTCGGCGCTGAACATGGCCGGGACACTGGACCTTCAGGTCGGTGGGGGCGCGGTTCAGTCCCTCAGCATATTGGCTACGGATTCGCTCACCGATATCGCCTCCAAGATCAATGGGAGCGGGCTACGTGTAGGAGCCTCGGTGCTCTACGACGGAACCAATTATAAGCTCCAAGTGCGAGGTCTCGATACCGGAGCGGCGAACACGGTTCAGATGACCGAGACCGGCTTCTCGCTCGGCTTGAACGTCCCCGCAAATACCGTGCAGTCCGCCAGTAACTCCCAAGTGACGATCGACGGCAATCTCATCTCCCGTCCTACCAATCAGGTCGTCGGCGTCATACCGGGCGTCACACTCGCGCTGACCAAAGTTACGGCCTCACCAGTAACCATCCAGGTCGAGCCGGATCCGGACTCCCTGAAGACCAAGATCAAGTCCTTCGTGACGGCCTACAACGATGTTGTTACCAGCTCTCAGACAGCTTCGGGCTGGGGCAATACCAAACCAGGAAATACTGCGCTCGCTGCAGATTCGACCCTGCGCTCGGTACTCGACAAGCTGGCATCTTCGGTGGGCAACGTGGTTCCCGGTACCAGCGGGCTTTACACGACACTCGGCAGCGTCGGCCTTTCGAGCAATCGCGACGGCAAGCTGCAGCTCGATGAAGCCAAGCTCAGCACGGCTCTTACGGCCAACCCGAGCGCGGTCACCAAACTGTTCGTCAAGGACAGCTTCTTGGGCTCCACCGGAGCGATGGACGGTGTGATGACGTTGGTTGATCAGCTTGCGACCAACAGCAATTCGCTGCTCAAGGCCAAGTCCGATTCACTGTCGAACCAATCCAAGCGGCTCGATGATGACATCGCCGCCTCTGAGCGCCGCGCTGAGCTCATGGAGCGGCAGTTGCGCGAGCGGTTTACGGCGCTCGAGATGTTGGTCACCCAGTACAAATCTCAGGGCAACGCTCTCGCGGGATTGCCCAGTACCAACAATAGTTAGTCGGAGACGAGGTAATCATGTCGGTGATGTCAGCGCTCGAGCGTTACAAGTCAGTGCAGGTGAAAACCAGCACTCCGGGCGACCTACTAGTCATGTTGTTCGATGGCCTATTCAAGTTTCTTGATGAGGCTGCCGAAGCGGTGAGGCGGGATGACCGCGCACGCACCGGCGACAGGATCAGCCGAGCGCACGCCATTCTCGGAGAACTCGCGGCAACCTTGAACCGCAGTCACGCTCCCGAACTCTGTGAGAACTTGGAGTCGGTCTACTTTTTCTGCATGAATCGGCTCGTTGAGGCGAATCTCTATCGCGATGTTGACCGCATCTTGGAGGTGCGCCGTGTGCTCGAGCCGCTGCGGGATGGCTTCCGCGTAGCCGTCGCTGAAGCTGCACGTAAGCAGGCAAGCTCATGAGAGTCTGGGGGGCTCCGGAGAATCCGTACTTGACTCGCGCACGGCCGCTCGAAGGGCCGAAGCCTCAGCTGACGACACCAGCCAAGGATGAGCAAGTGGGGAGTTCGCCCCGAGCATATGCTGACGTCGCAGTGCTGTCCCCAGCCGCTAGCGAGCGCTTGCCTGCAATTGATCAACAGAAGGTTGAACAGCTCAAGCAGCGCGTCGCGCAGGGTGAGCTATCCCCCAACGCCTCGGAGATCGCCGCGAAGATCGCGGAGGAGCTATAAGTGGAAACGGAGAAACAGGTTCTTGAGCGAGCCAAACGGTTGCTCAACGAAGAACGCAAGGCGATACGTCTGCTCGACATCGGAGAAGTTGAGCGGCTGTCTCACGAAAAGCAGGAAGTGTTCGATCAAATAGGTCATTTTGCCTCGCCCTCACAGCGCACTGATATTCTTCAGTTGCTCGAGGCGGCTCGGCATAACTGCCTATTGCTCGCTCACGCGCGTGATCTGACTGCGAGCGCACTTGCGGCGCTCGATCCTGCTCGGGCTGAGGTGGCTACGCTTTCGGGCGTGAAATCAGGCGCACGACGCGCAGTTCGGTTGTCGATTACGGGGTAGTAATGAGTTCGCTTTCGTCGCTGATGTCCGTTGCGCGGGATGCGTTAACGGCCAATCAGGGTGCCCTCGATATCGTGGGCAAGAACATCACCAACGCCAATGTCCCCGGCTTCTCGCGGCGGACGGCGCTAATCGAAAATCAGGTCTTCGGTCGAGGTGGGCCAGGGAGTGTGCTCTTCAAGGGCCCCCAGCGCATGTTCGACCGTTTCGCCGAGAGTCGCCTATTGGGCGAGAGTAGCTTGTTGGGCGCAGCGCGTCTTCGCGCGGAGGGCCTGATGGGGCTCGAGGCGATGCTTGCTCCGCAGGGCTCGGGTAGCCTCGGCGGGCGCATGGGGGCGTTCTTTGGCGCCGCCACCGATCTAACGACGGGAGCCAATGACCCCACCAAGCGGGCGCAGTTCCTAGCGCGGGCCGAGGAGGTCGCGCAGTCGTTCCGCATCGCGGCTGAAGGCCTCAACGCTCGGCGCTCCGACCTGCAACAGCAGGCGGGCGACATCACGAAGGAGGTCAACTCGCGAGCGAAGGAGATTGCCGAGTTAAACGGTAAGATCGCCGAGGCAACTGCGCTCGGGGACCCGGTTCCCGACCTGCATGATCGTCGCGACCTACTGGTGCGAGAGGTCTCCGAGCGTGCCCCGGTCGCGGTGGTGCGTGAGTCCAACGGGATGGTCAGCGTAAGTGCGGCTGGTGCGTCGCTGGTTTCTGGCAAAGAGAGCAGCAACCTCTCAGTGACGCTGGATGCCCAGGGCAAGCTCAAGTTCGAGATGCAGCGTGGAAACGGGACCCCGCTCGACATCACCTCGCGAATGACCTCGGGTGAACTTGGTGGCATCGCCGAGGCGCGAGATATAGATGTAGCGGGAATGGTTACCGAGCTCGATCAGCTCGCATTCGACTTCGCCAGTTCACTCAATACGGCGCACGCCGCTGGCTTTGGCCTCGATGGCGGCACCGGGCGTCCGCTCTTTACTCCGCCTGGCGCGGTAGCTGGTGCGGCCGCGACGATGAGCGTCTCGGCGCTCGTGCAGGGCCAACCGGACCGCGTCGCGGCGAGCGCGAGCGCGGCGGAGCTACCGGGTGGAAGTGGTAACGCGCTGCTCCTTGCATCTCTCTCTTCGACTCCGTTGGGGGCGGGTGGAACTCCTGGGGCGCGCTTTGGCGCGTTGGCCGGAAAACTCGGTACGCTGCAGAACTCCGCCTCGAATGCTCAATCCTTGCGCGAAGACACCGTCTCGATGGCGGAGACCATGCGCGAGCAGGCCAGCGGCGTTTCGATTGAGGAGGAGATGGTGGATCTGACCCGCTATCAGCGCGCGTTCGAGGCCTCGATGAAGGTCTTGCGTGTGGCCGATGAATTGCTGGAAGGCCTCATTCGAGGGGTCTGAGGCTGCTTCCGGGTATCCCGTGGCACGCGAGACCTTCTCAGGAGGACTCAAATGCGTGTCACGGATTCCATTCGTCAGGACAGGATGCGGCAAGCACAGGCACGTGCGAGCGAGAACGTCCTTTCCGCTACAGAAACAGCAGTTAGCGGTCTTCGCGTGCGTAGGCCCGAAGACGATCCAGCGGCTTTTGCCGCTGTTTCTGTTCATGACGCGGCGATAGCGCGACTCTCTGCACGTCAAAAGAACCTGGAGACCGCCGCATCGAACGCGACGGCAGCCGAGTCCGCTCTTGCGCAGGCGTCGGACATCGTCGCTCGCGCTCGAGACCTCGCGGTCCAGCTTGCTGACGGTTCGATCTCCGCCTCCGAGCGCGCGACTGGCGCCAAGGAAGTGGCGGCTCTGCGTCAGGCGCTCGTCGGTGTGGCGAACACAAAGGGCTCCGCGGGCTATCTGTTCGCTGGCGCGAACGTCGACACCGCGCCCTTCAACTCGGCAGGGGTATTCAGCGGTAACGATGCCTCGCTAGCGGTTGAGGTCGGCGACAATTTGACGATGAGGTCCAACTCCTCTGGCGCTATGGCCTTCACCGCCGTCGGAGGACGCGACATCCTGCAGGATCTCGCTGATTTGGAGACCGCGCTAACCACCAATAATCTGACGGGTGTCCAGTTGGCCGTTAACACCATGGGCCAGGGGCACACCCAGGTCGTACGCGCCCGCGCCGACGCAGGCGTCATTCTCGATAGGCTGAATATGGCGCAAGAACTGGCCTTTTCCGCGCTCAACGTCAGCGAGAAGGCCAAGCAGCATGAGTCGGAAGCCGACATCACGGAGGCCTACTCCGAGCTCGTCTCCGCCAATGGGGCCTATGAGCGCGCGCTCGAAATTGCCCGGCGTTCGATGCAATCGTTCGACATCAAGAGCTTCGGCTGAGTTGGCATTCAATCTGCAAAGGCTGGGACCGGAGGCAACATGTTGGTGATTCACCGGAAAGTAGGCGAGCGAATCGTCCTCAGCGGGGGCATCGAAGTAACGGTGGTCTCCACATCGCGAGGGGGTGTGCGACTCGCGGTGACTGCTCCAAGGGATGTCGTCATTGCGCGCGGGGAGGTTCACGACGCTGTCGCGTTCTCCAACGCGGCGGCAGCGGCGACTCGCACGTCAATATTTTCAACTGTGCTCAATCAAGATCAAGAACCGCGTCAATCGGAGGGACCACGATGATTCATCTCACGAACACCCGCTTTGGAAACATCAGCATCGAGGATAGTGCTGCTATCGAGTTCCCGAGGGGGATTATTGGATTCTCCGAGGAGACCCAGTTTGCCATTCTCGAGCGAGCCAACGGGCCGATTGCTTACTTGCAATCGCTCCGCAACCCCAAGCTCGCTCTGCCCATCCTGGACGCAAGTCTGCTCAAGCCGGACTACCCGGAAGGCTCGCGTATGGAGCTCGCGAATACGGTCGGTACCAACGTCGACAACCTCGCGATCCTCGTGGTGGTCCACGTCGATAAGTCCGACGGCAGCCTGCGGGCCAATCTGCTCGCCCCGATCGTCGTCGACTCCGACGCACGCAAGGCTTGGCAGGTCATTTTGGACCCGGAGAAGTACAGCGCTACGACGATGCTCTCTGGTCCGAAGGACAATGCCTCGCCCAAGTATTCAACCGATAACTCGGCCGATATGACGGGTACGCCGGAGGCCACGGATTGCGCCGTGACCAACACGAGCGACCGCACGAATACGTTTGCCGACACGCGCGATAACGCCGTCGTTACGAGCGTGGGACTGAACCAGTAGCAAGTCCGCGCTCGTCCAGCCCAGCGCCTCATTCTGAGGCGGGGCTGGGGGGGACGATGGAAAGCGCTACTTCAGTAGCTGCGCGTTGGAGGTTACTTCGTGGCACAGCGGAAGCCGATTGTGTGGCTCGTGGCTGTGCGCCGTAGCGTGGTCGGCTCCACGAAGTGCTCATAACGGTTGGAGAGGTAGGACCCTCCGCGCGCAGTCGCTACGTTCTTGTCGGGGGTGGTCACCCACTCCGAGAGATTGCCGATGAGATCCTGGACGCCAAAGCTGCTGGCTCCCGCAGGGAACGAGCCCGGCGCGGCGGCCTTCGGGTGGCCATCGGAGTTCTCATAGAGATGCTTGACGAATACACCGTTAGCAAACGCCCAGGTCTCGCACTCTTCGCCGCAGGCATTGACCCGTTGGGCAGAAGGGGGCTCCATTCCCCAGGGATACGGGGTGTGACCGCCGTTCCGCGCTGCGAAGAGCCATTCGACGCTCGTGGGTAGGCGGAGCCCTTTCCACCCGCAGTAGGTCTCGGCGGCTGCGATGTCGACGCAGTTGACCGGCATCGTCGGCGCGTCTGGGTCCCTATTGCATAGGCCCTGATAACGCCCTGCCAAGTCGGGCCGGAGCCCGTCGTAAGCCACGACGCCCGCCAGTGGAGGGCACTTATGGTCGTCCACACAACGCAGGTATTCGCCTACTGTTGTTTCATGGACATCAATACATAACCCACCTTCAAGTAGGGCTTGCCCTGGCTTGCATGACCCCTGGTTTACAGCCGCAGTCACGGGCGCCGCAGATGGTCGAACCAACTTGGGGGGTGAGGTCGGCTCGTCGTCGAGCAACTCGAGCGGGTCAGCTTGCGGTGCCGAGCTGACGGTTACACTGACTGCGGCTGCGGTGGTCGGCGGAGCCGGCTGCTTGACGCTGGCTGTTTGCTTCGCTGGCGCTTGACGCTGCCGAGTCATCGCGAACGCCCCTAGCCCACCGATGCTACCAGCAGCCACGCCAGCGCCGACGATGAGCAGCGCTGCGCTTCGTAGTCTCTTGAGCGGGGTCTTTGGTATGGGGACGCTGGGGCTCGACAGCATGACGCCGTCGAGTTGACTCGAGCGTTGGGAGTCGTCGTTGCGCTCAATGGGGCGCTCGCTCGTCGCCGCGGGAGGCTTCGCCTCTCTCGGATAGGAGGCTATGGCTTCGCGCGCGGTCGCGTAGCGTTGGCCGATGTCGCGCTCCACACATTGAAGAAACCAGGCGTCGAAGCCTTCGGGCAGCGTCGCGGTAAGATTGAAGCGAGCGAGCCGTTCGGACGGCGGCTCGAGTGGCTCGAAGCAGACCTCTCGCAGCAAGGCGGGGACGCTGCCATTGTCTCCAGCGACCCAATAGGACCTACCTACCAATAGGAAGAACGCCAGGAGCCCCAATGACCAGACGTCGGCTGCGGCTGTGATATTGCCGTAAGCGTCTGTCTGCTCGGGGGCCATGTAGGCAGGCGACCCAACCGGCAGCGTCCCAGCTTGAGACGCGTTTTCGGTTAGGAGCTTGGCTACGCCAAAGTCCAGGATCTTCGCGCAGAGGACGGCGTCGCCGCGGCGGGAGGTAGCGAGAAATACGTTCTCAGGCTTGAGGTCGCGGTGGACGATGCCTTTTGCGTGCGCTAGCGAGAGCGCGTGTCCGAGTTGCGACATCACGAGCTCGACTTCACTAATCGTCATAGGGCCGCCGCGCTCGACGCGGTCTGCGAGGTCTTCACCACGCAGCAGCTCCATTACCAAGTAAGGAGTGGAGGTCGCCTCATCGATCCCACCGCAAACGATCTCGACTACGTGATCGCTGTCGATGGCGCTGGCTGCTTGCGCCTCTCTGACGAAGCGTTCGCGAATATCGGGATGGTCCGCAAGGCTTGGCGCGAGTAGCTTGAGGGCGCGTTGTTTCGCCGTTGAGACTTGCTCAACGATGAACACCGAGCCCATGCCCCCGGATCTAAGCCTACGTAGGATGCGAAAGTCCTTCGCAAATACGCTGCCCACTTCGACGTCGGTTTGGATGTCCACGGTCGCCATTCCTGGAGCAAGACGCGCGCCGGTTTTTTGACGCTACTGCGTAACGATGATCCTGCTGAAATCAGGCGTTCTCGTCGCGTTCTCCCTTCACGCGGCGGTCCCAGTATGAGACGCGAGAGACGTGAGTAAGTCCCTTCGTAGGTTGGTATTGGGTTCTGTCCTAGCTTCGCTGTCGTGCGCCGCTGGTAACGATGGGACGGCGGGCGAGGGGGGGACGGGCGGTGAGCTGCCTTGGACTACATCAACCGGTGCAGGCGGTGCTGGTGGGGCAGGCGGGGCTGCAGGCGCAAACGGTGGAGGCGGCGCCAGCGGCGGCATGTCAGCGGGTGGCGGCGGTGAGGCGGGCGGCGGGCTCGGAGGTGACGGTGGCGCAGGCGGTGCCGCAGGAGGCGGCGGAGCTGGAGGGCAGGGCGGTGCGGCTTCGGGTGCGCTAGTGGCCATCGGCCTGCGAACAAGCGGCGTCACGCTAAGTCATTTCAACCCTAGTTCGGAGGATTGGACGGTTGAGGAGTTTCCGGCACAGCCCTCGGCCTCGCCAGCGGTCGCGCTGCGTGGCGTGACGGACGGCCTTGCGGCCTTTCGCAACTCGGGCCAGCTCTTCTATGCCCCGTTCGATTCGGGTGGTTGGGCAGCCCCGTTGGTTGTGGGAGCCGCCATCACGACACGTGCGACACCGGCCGTGTCGAGCGGTCCGGTGAACGTGAACGTGCTCTTCCACGGTGACGACTTCAAACACTACTACGGCGCCTTTGGGGCATCGTCGTTCAACCCGGCTGCGGAGGCGGTCGGTAATCCGCAGAGCTTCGGCCCAGAGCCGCCGGCGGTGGTGTCGGTTGGGGATGAGGTGTGGGCGGCCTACACGGGGGACAACGGTGACCTTTACACCCAGCGGCGCGTTGCGGGCGTTTGGCAGTCGGCTGTGGCGCAGGGGTTGGGCGGCACGGTTCGGCTTACGCCAGTTATGACGGTGCTCTCGAACGGGACGGTGCTGCTGGTCTTCAATCGAACGGGCGGTTCGGCCGTCTCGTTCCAGCGTTATTCGGGTGGGGCTTGGTCTGCGGTGGCAGATGTGGCCTCGGTGTTGAGTGACTCGCCGGTGAGCCTTGCGTCGCTCCCTTCTGGAGGCGCTGCGCTTGCGTTTCGTGGGACCAACGGTCTCTCGTATGTGGCGTTGTTCAATGAAGGGACGAACAGCTTTGGTTTGCCCGTCTCGACGGGGTTGGGCTCCACGCCTAGCACGCCGAGTGTGACGGCAGGCTTGGGTGGTTTTGCGGTCGAGCTGCTCTATGTCGACGGTGCAAGTTCGCAAGTCCGCCACGCGCGCGGAAGCAGCACCTTGGTGTTCGGCGCGAGCGTTCCCGTAGGTGGAGTCGACGCCTTCGCTGTCGCAGCAGCCGTCGCACAGTGAGACGCCGCTCCCTTGAACAATTTGGTTTGAGCCGCTCGTGGAACGAATGTCGGTAGCTGGGCGTCGTCCAACAGAACGACTACACTGTGCCCCAAAACCCCGACCCCTTTCTTCTCGGACCCCAGGTCGGGTCCGAAGAGGCTGCTTGACAAGCCGAACGTTTCGGCTCCGAATGGCGCCGCACAACCAGGTTTTTCTCGGAGGATTCTCATGAAGGTTCGCGGATGGATCTTTGCTGCTCTCGCTCTCTCGTTGGCTGGATGCCCTGAAAAGAAGGAAGAAAGCTCCGACGAGAAGGCGGACAAGAAGGAAAAGGACAGCAAGGACACCAAGTCGACGTCGACCGCCACAACGGAGACCGCAAAGCCGGCTGCTACTCCGCCTCCGGTAACCACTGAGACGGCGCCTGTTCCCCAAGGCATCGAGCCCCGAGTGAAGGCAGAGATCAACGAGCGTGCTGACGGTATCGAGGGCAAGCCGATGTCTGGTCCCGGCGCCGTCGCGACGATCAATTCGCCGAAGGATTGGACGTTGGCTGCCGCCGACAACTCTGTATCCAAGTCCAAGGACGAGAAGGCGCGCGTCGCAACCACTGGGGTCGTGGGCGACCCGATGACCAAGATGACCGCGCTTTCAACGGCCGCAGGGCTTTCGGCCTGTGAGTTCGGCCCGGCCGAGCAGGTCACGGTCGGGAAAGACAAGCTCCCCGCCGTCGCTGCGGACGGTGTTTGCACCCGCGGCGCCGGTAAGGTGAAGGCTGCCTACATGACCGTCGGCAATCTGCTAGCGCTGGGCTCGTGGGACCAAGACGGTGACAGCGCCACCGTCTTCGGCGCGTTCCGCTCAGCAGCCAAGTCGGTTGGCGGAAAAGATGAGATCGGCGCTTGTTGCGCCGCTCTCGCGCAGAACGCCAAGTCCGCGCCTCCTCAGCAAATCCCGATGTACATGATGGCCGCAGGGACCTGTAACAACCTGCGCAGCAACCCTCAAGGTCGCGCTGCACTCGGCCAGGTTCGCGCCGCGTTGGCCGGGGCGAACATCCCCGCCGCTTGCCGCTGAGAGCGGCTCTGACAACGCCGCTCAGACGCTGTCATCGCAGCGAATTTGGACGGTGACTTGAAACGTCTTGTCGGTGATCTCCTGGGCTCCAATCGTGGGCGGTCCCAGGGGCTCACCGATTGCGCTTTCGAACGTTGCCCGCATCTCCCATGCGTCGGCGTCGAGAAGGATACCGCGGTCTTCGAGATCCTCGAGCGCCAACAGGGCGTCGTTCGCGGCGAACTTGGTTTTCGGCAGTTGCCACGTCCAAACGACGGCTGGCCGGTGCAGGCGTTGTCTCGGTGACCGAAAGGCGACCTCTACACGGTACGGCCGCGGCTCAATCACGCTGCTGCTTGAAACAAACGTTCGCGGATCATCCGCCAGCCGGGTTCGCAGGTAGGCGGAGGCTGCGCCGTTGTTGCTGAAGAGCCGGCTTTCGGTGCGGTCTCCAAGAGCAAACGTCCACAGCTTGCCGCGCAACCGTTTGCCGGGGGTGACGTCAACCGTTAGTCCCTCGCTTGCGGCGCGTTCAGAGGTCGCGAGGTTGGCCCAGTGCAAACACTCCTCGGTATCGAGCAGGCCACAGATGACCCACTGTTCTGCTACCCGAGGGCTGCTCGCCACTTCGATGGTTGTTTCGACGCGCTTTACGATTGTGCCGATCCAAGGTGCGGCACGCGCAAGCGTCTCGCGCGAACAAATCTTCGGTTCCGGGCTGTCGACGAGCCGGGTCTCCAGTTTCGAACTCGCCGGGATCGGAGCGGGCTCGGGAAGCCCTCGGCACGCCACCAGGAGCAGCAGTCCTGTCGAGAGCCGATTCAATTGCGCTTGCACGTCGAAGTCCGACATCCAAGGGACAAGCGAGTTCCGTTGCGCGAACGATAACATCGCTCGCTGGTGTGCGTGCGTAGCTCACTGGACGCCCTCACGTCCCCCAACGGAAGGCGAAGATCTCGAGCCGAAGCAGGCGTCCTCGGCTACTCTTCGGCTCATGGCTCTTCGCACTATTTATTCGATCTCTTTGGGCTCTCTTCTGGTTCTCAGCGCGACGCTCGTCGGTTGTGGCGACGACACAGGAACTGGCGGTACCGGCGCCGGCGGAAATCCTCCTGCCCCCTGTGAAGCTGCGACCGAATGCCCCAAGAGCCCGTGCGAGCTTGCGACCTGCACCGACGGCGTTTGTGGTACCGAGCCCAAGCCCGATGGCACCGCTGTCGACATCCAAACAGGCGGCGATTGCAAGGTGGAGGTTTGTGATGGCGCTGGCGCACTCCGCTTTGAGGTGGACTCCACCGACGTACCGACGAACGACCTTGAATCCTGTGAGGTAGGCACGTGCGACGGAGAACTTCCTGGGGTTGCGCCTGCCGAGTTCGGATCCCAATGTCAGGGAGATGGCTTTTGCAACGCTAGCGGCAACTGCGTGCAGTGCATCGAAGACATGATGTGCGAGTCGATGGTGTGCAATCCGGACAATGGCGAGTGCGCTCCTATTCATTGCGGCAGTGGCGTGCTGGACGGGGATGAGACCGATGTCGATTGTGGTGGCTCGTGTGCACGTTGTGCGGATGGCCTCAATTGCGATCAAGGCAATGACTGTCAGAGCGACGTCTGCGAAGCCGGAGAATGCCAAGTCCCAACCTGTAAAGATGGCGAGCGCAACGGCACGGAAACCGACGAGGATTGCGGCGGGGATTGTCCGCCCTGCACCCTCGGCAGCAACTGCTTGGTCGGCGCAGACTGCTCGAGCACGATCTGCAAGCAAGGCGAGTGCGGCCAGATCAACAACTGCGACCCGACCTCGTCGGTGGACCTGACCGGTCAGGCGTCGGTCGCGGTCGCCTTTGGCGGCACCGACGGCAACAACTATAATCCGCGTTGCATCCGCGTTTCAGAAGGCACGGTTATCACCTTCAACGGCGATTTCTCGCTGCATCCCTTCGTCGGTGGTGAGGTCGTCAATGGCGCCAAGGTCCAAGCGGCCAGCGGTCCCTTCGTTCCGGCGACTAGCTCGGGGATGACCAAAGACTTCACCGCGAGCACCGAAGGGAACTACGGCTTCTATTGCGAGATCCACGCAATCGGCGGCATGAACGGGGCCGTCTTCGTCGAGCCTTAGTCGCTACGAAGCGCTGAACGCGAGCCGCTGCGCCGTCTCGCGCAGCGTGGCTTCGGAGGCGGGCGAGGACAACCTTCCCTCCGCAAAATCTGGGCGACCGCCACCGCGGCCGCCCAGTTCCTTTGTCAGGTCGCCAAGCAGTCGGCGCGCGTCGATGGGCCGCTGTTTGCCGCTGACGACCACGAGCGGTCTTCCGCTCGGAGGTGCGTCCATCCCGACTCCCACGACGGCGCGAACCCCCTCGCGCGCTGCGATTCGGTTTGCGACCTCCCGAACCATGGCCGCATCGAACGCCTCAGCTAGAAAGACGACCAGCGAAGCCGTTTCGAGCCCGGCTGCATAGGATTCGGTCAGGCGCGCGCGTAGCTCTCCGCGCTCGCGGCGAAGGTCGGAGAGCTCGCTGCGAAGCCGACTGACGGCGCTCTCAACGTCTTCCCCTCCAGCGCCAAGCAGCACCGCGAGTCGTGCGAGTTGTTGCCTGTGCTCGCTGAACTCGCTGCGTGCGCGTGGGCCGGCGGTGAAGCGTATGCGCGTGAGGCCCTTGTGCTTCTCGGTCCCGGTAATGGCAATAACGCCCATCTCGCTGCTGCTCGTGCAATGGGTGCCCCCGCAAGGCGTGAAGTCGAAGTCGCCGATAGCGATTACTCGCACCTGCTCTTCGACCTTGGGCGCTCGGCGCAGCGGTAGCCTCGCGAGTTCGTGTGGGTCGGGAAACCAAGCGCGCACGAGCACGTTGTCATCGACAATGCTGTTGGCGAGCTTCTCTGCGCGGGCGAGCGCTGCGGCCGAAAGTTCGCCGCGCGAAACATCGATGGTCGCGGCAGACCCACCGAGTCGAGCCGAGACGGTTGCGCCGCAGTCCTCGAGCTCGAGCGCCCGCGAAAGGCAGTGCTGGGCCGTGTGCAGCGCGGTGAACTCGCGGCGCCTCTGCGGTTCGACCTGGGCGGTGACGACAGCGCTCGCGGTTAGCTCCGCGAGCTCCCCACTCACGCGGTGGCGCACGACCCCGGCCTCGTCAATCTGGACGTCCTCCACGCTGAAGGTCCGGTCGCCTACCGTCAGCGTGCCACGGTCGGAGGGTTGCCCGCCGCCTTCGGGGTAAAACGCCGTGTCCCGAAGCACCAGGTGGGTGTGACCGCCTTCCTCCTGGATGGCGACGATCTCGGAGCAAAAGCTGAGCTCACGCTCGAAGTAGAGCTTGCGGGTCGCGGTGAGCTCAGCCATCGATTTCAGCGGCTGAAGGGCTGCTTGCCTGCGAACTGCTCGGCGTCCCCGAGCTGGTAGGCGATGCGCAGCAGCTGGTTGTACTTGGCCGTGCGATCCGAGCGCGAGGCCGAGCCGGTCTTGATCTGGCCAGCGTTGGTTGCCACCGCGAGGTCGGCGATGAACGAGTCTTCGGTTTCTCCGGAGCGGTGAGAGATGATCGCACCGTAGGAGTTTCGCTGCGCCAAGCGGATGCAATCGAGGGTCTCGGTCACGGTGCCGATCTGGTTCAACTTCACCAGGATGGCGTTGGCGATGCCGGCCTCGATGCCCTTCTTGAAGCGCTTCGGGTTGGTGACGAACAGATCATCTCCGACCAGCTGAACCTTCTTGCCGAGCGCTTCGGTCAAGAGCTTCCAGCCCTTGTCATCGCCTTCCGCGCAACCGTCCTCGATGCTGACAATCGGGAACTCGTCGCACCAGGTCTTGTAGATCTCGACGATCTCCTCGCGCGTCTTTTCCTTCTTGTCGAAGGTGTAGCGTTCCTTCTTCTCGTCGTAGAACTCGGACAACGCCGAGTCGAGCGCCAGGCTGATGTCCTTTCCGGGCTTGTAGCCGGCGGCCTCGATACCGCGCATCAACGCCTCGAGCGCCGAGCGATTGTCTGCCAGTCGCGGGGCGAAACCGCCCTCGTCTCCAACCGCGGTGACCATGCCGTCCTTCTTGAGGATCGACTTGAGCGCATGAAAAACCTCGACGCCCATGCGCAGCGCTTCAGCGAAGCTGTCAGCGCGGTGGGGGACGATCATGAACTCTTGGATCTCGAGCCCGCTGTCGGCGTGAACGCCGCCGTTGAGGACGTTCATCAGCGGGGTGGGCGTGGTTCGCGCCTGCACGCCGCCGAGGTAGCGCCAGAGCGGCAGGTCGATTGCGTCGGCGGCTGCGCGCGCGACGGCCATCGAGGTCGCGAGAATGGCGTTTGCGCCGAGCTTCTCCTTGTTGTGCGTGCCATCGGCGTCGCACAAGACGCGATCGATCGCGGCTTGGTCCAGCGCATCCATCCCGGAGATGGCCGGGCCGAGGACGTTCTCCACGGCTTTGACCGCACCCAGGACACCCTTGCCGAGGTAGCGCTTCTTGTCCCCATCGCGAAGCTCCACGGCCTCATGGGCGCCAGTTGATGCTCCGCTCGGAACAGCGGCGCGTCCCCAGCCGCTTGTCGTGGTTACTTCGACCTCGACGGTCGGGTTTCCGCGCGAATCCAAAACTTCGCGTGCAAGGACGTTCTCGATCTCGGACATGTGCAATCTCCTATTTTTCTGCCTCACCGGCCAGGAACACTCGAACGCACCTGGGCGCAAGCGCTCCCGGCTCGCAGCGAGCGCGGAGCATAGCGGAATTCTTACGCGGGTTTCGACGGCTGTTGTAGTCTCCAGCCCCGTTCGTGAGCGAGACAGAGTCCATCGGCGTATTCGGTGAGGAGCTCATCCTCTGGGTGTGCATCTTGCGCCAATCTCCGCGCCGCCCCCAAGCTGACCACGTCTACCGACAAGCGAACTTCCTGCTCGACGAGCTGCGCCAGTCGAAGCAAGCGCAGCTCCTGCCCATCACCAGCGCTGAGGACGGCATGTTCGCCGTGGCCGCGCTGATCGACGAGATCGCCATGTCGCTGCCCGACATTCGGCCGTGGTGGAGCCAGAACATGCTGCAAGCGCGCCGCTTCAACACCAACAACGCCGGTGTTGAGTTCTACCAGCGGCTCGACCGGGTGAGGCAAGGGCCCAAAACCATCCTCGCCACGTATGTCGTCGTCCTCGGCTGCGGCTTCCTCGGGCAATACGGTTTGCCCGGACGCGACCCGTATTTGCTCAACCAACTGCGGGCGCAGCTCGCTCGCGAGCTCGGGGTGGACGCCGATCGAGACGTGATGTCAGGCGCGATCAAGGCCTACCGTTATGACGCGATGCCGGCTGAGTTCCTACCCAAAGAGCCGATTTGGAAGACGGTCTGGGTGGGCCGGCTGGTCGCAGTGATCCTGCTGTTCGTCGGCGGGATTTTGCTCGGTTACGCGCTCGACGCATACATGAGGCTCAAAGGATGAGCGGCTCATTTTCGGCGGAGCTGGCGAGGGTTCAATCGCGCATCGGCAAGAGCGTCTACTCGGTGCCCTGGTACCTGGTGCTCGGTGAGCCCCTGGTAGGCAAGTCCACCTTCTTGCGCACCTCCAATCTGACGATGCGTGAAGCGCCGATCGAGGGCCAGTATTGCCACTATTGGCTGGCCAATGAAGCGGTGATGATCGAGGCGCGCGAGCCGCTCGTGGGGCCCAACAAGAACCTCGCGCTGCTGCGCGATCTGATCGAGTGTGTGCTGAAGTTGCGACCTCGCGAGCCGCTCGACGGCATCGTCTTGGTGATGAGCGCGACCGACATCGCCGAGCGGGTGGAGGAGCCACTCGAGGAGCACGCTCAGCACCTGCGGAGCTACCTGATCGAAGTATGTCGCACGCTCCAGGTCGATATTCCGGTCTACGTCGTGATCAATCGCTACGACACGCTATGGGGCTTCGCCGAGGTCTTCTCGTGGAATGCCGATCGCGCAAAAGAGGACTCCTGGGGCTTCCTCGTGCACCCAACGGTCCCGAGCCAAGATACGTGGACCCACGCCCAAGAGGGCCTGCGCGGTCTCACGGCTCGCGTGGAGGCCCAATGTTTGATGAAGCTCTCCAGCGAAGATGGCGTTGAGCAACGAATCCGCTCCTTCCAACATCTGGTGGAGTCGCGGGTGTTTCTCGAGCGCATGTTCGAGGTGTTGAAGATCCTCTCCTTCTCGAGCGCCTATGAACGAGCGCCCTGGCTGCGCTCGACGATCTTGGGCAGCTCGGTCCCTGGCGCCGGTGACCGTATTCGCGCAGGAATGGCGCGCTTTGCGAACATGGGGCTCGCTCAGAACCCGTATGATCCCAACCGCTCTGGTCGCCCGGGCGGCCTTCCATTGCACGGTTTTCTGCGCGGGGTCGTGCTGCCGGAGAAGGAACTCGTGCCGCTCAAAGTGCGTTGGCGCGACGACCCGATCTGTGTGATCGGGTTCATCCTCGGGTTCCTCTTTTTACTCAGCAGCTTCCTCGTGCGCTACGCGCTCTGAGCGCCTGCGCTCGAGTGAGCCGGCTAGTTTTCGCCGATCACCCAATCTTCGCCCTCGGCCTCGTCCGCGGGCTGCTCGTCCGCGGTGGGCTCCTCAGTCTCGCTGGGCTCGCCCGTCTCTTCCTCCGTCTGCTCCGTCGTCGAAGCGGACTCCACCTCCTCATCGGTTACGACCGCGGGCTCGTGTCGCTTGCGCCGCGACTTGTGCGGCTTGTTCTTGGCTAGCGACTTTACCGAGTGGCCGGAGCTGAGGCTGACCTCACCGAGTGACTCCGACTTCTCGAAGCTCTTGCCGGCCAATAGGAGCGTAGCCCTGTCCAAATCGCGAACCTCCTCGCTGCGGAACTCGACCGTGATGCGAGCTTCGCCGCCGCGCGGGATGTGCACGGGCTTGTGGGTCCGCGTTCCGGCGCGGCTCGGGATCTTCGAGCCGTCCTCGAGCCGCAGCGCAAAATCATCGCGAGCGACGAGCAACGCTTCAGCCCCGCGGTTCTCGACCTGTGCGCGCACAACCACACGATTGCCACGGACGTAGGCATCGCGAATGCTGATGCGCACGCCGTCTTCCACAACCGGCGCATCGGCGTACAACGCAACCTTGGGACCTCGACAGCCGGTGGCCACGAGCAATCCCAAGAGGCCGGCCATGAACAGATTCTTCGTGTGGCGGTACAACATGCCTTCATGGGTAACACCAGCTCGACTTTTCGCGCTCGAGCGAGCAGGTTCCCGACCCCGAGAGCAGCTTTTCGCCGACTTGCTGAACGCGACTCTGCACGGCCAGCTCGGCCTCCGATAGAGTTGCCGCATGTCGGGGATTTTCGCGGACGTCCTACTTCCGTTGGCGCTTGGGATCATCATGCTCGGGCTCGGTCTTTCGCTAACGACGCAGGACTTCCTGCGAGTTGCGCGGATACCGTTGGCAGTCCTTGTTGGCTTGGCCTGCCAGATGCTGCTCTTGCCCGCCGTATGTTACGGCGTCGCCGTGTTGTTTCGGCTTCCGCCGGAGCTAGCGGTTGGGTTGATGTTGCTTTCGGCCTCTCCAGGAGGCGCAACCGCCAACCTCTTCAGCCACTTGGCCAAGGGCGACGTAGCGCTCAACATCACTCTGACGGCGACCAACAGCTTGTTGTCGCTGTTTACGCTGCCCTTCATCGTCTCGTTCAGTTTGCGGGCCTTCATGGCTTCGGACCAACAGATCCCGATTCAGCCGCAGAAGGTGATCCAGGTTTTCGCGATCGTGCTGGTGCCGGTGATCATCGGCATGGTGATTCGCCGCGTGAAGGAGCCGTGGGCGCTGAGCGCCGACAAGCCTGTACGTATTGCGTCGGCCGTCTTTCTCGCGCTGATCGTGATCGCCTCGATTGGCAAAGAGGGCGCGAAGGTCGGCGGCTACATCCAGCAGATCGGTCTAGCGGCGTTGGTCTTCAACCTGCTCAGCCTCAGCGTCGGTTACTTCGTCCCGCTGGCTGTGAAGCTGCCGCGCAAACAGGCCGTGGCGATCGGTATGGAGATCGGTATTCACAACGCGACGCTGGCGATTGCTGTCGCCAACAACGTGCTCGGAAACGCGACCATGGCGGTGCCCCCAGCCGTCTACGGCGTGCTGATGTTCGGTACGGCCGCGGGCTTCAGCTTCCTCATGAATCGGCGGAGCGCTGCCGAAGGCTGACGCGTCGGCCATCGATGCGCGTACGTGTGGCTCGCAGCGGTTTGAGCCTCGGTGATTCACGGAGCGCCAGCTCGGTCGACGGGGGCAGCAGCATCGGCCGGCGCGCCGCTTCGGGGCGCGCGCGCATGGCGACGATCAAGCGCCGTTCTTCGGTCGATTCGGCGTAGTCGACGAGCCGCGAGGACGCCGGCTTCTCGCCAAGGATCGCGAAGCCGCCCACTCGCCCCAGGAGCGCCAGCTGTTCGTGGCGCTCTTCTTCGGTGTGGTTCACGATCAGCAGCAGACCTCCTGGCTTGAGTAACGAATAGGCGTGGCGCAGCATGCGTTCGGGGAGGAAGTGAGGCAGCGGAAGTCCCCATCGCAAGAGCGCGTAGCGCAAAACGAACGGGAACCAGAAGAAGATCACGTCCTGGTCACCTTCCTCTCGTTGCAGGAAGTCGGAGACCTGGTAGCTGACCGAGTCCTTGCGCTCCTGTGAGCCAGCCATCGCGGCAGCATCGCGCGCATGAGCCTCTCCGTGGTCGCGCCGA
The DNA here is from genome assembly GCA_044376115.1 of Polyangiaceae bacterium. Taxonomy (GTDB): domain Bacteria; phylum Myxococcota_A; class Polyangia; order Polyangiales; family Polyangiaceae; genus Xiheicaenibacterium. The sequence continues at coordinate 44,649 of JBILLK010000037.1, forward strand.
AGCGAGAGATCTCGGTAGATGACATCGCCGTCGAGCTCGACGCCCGACAGCTTGATCGGCTTCACGCCAGCGCGTGCCGAGAGCCAACTTCGCAGCGCGTACGCGTAGCGGAAGTCCATTGAGCCGACATCGATCGAACGCAGCTCGCTGCCCTCGAACTCAGCGATGCAGGGCCGCACTAGCTCCTTGGCTCGATCGAGCACGTCGAGCACGTACAGGTTGTCGCGATAGTGGCGACGGCTCGAGCGCTGGTACAGGTCCTCGAGCTTGTATTGCTCACGAAGCTCCCTCTCGCGCGCTTCGCTTGCGACGCGTTCCTCTCCCTCGAGATAGTTGAAGAGCTCGGCCTTGTCCTCGTTGCGGAAGCTCACCGCCCGACCCTTGAAGCGAATCAGCCGACGAAGCTTGAACGCGAGCTGATTCCAGGGCGCGCGCAGAATGATCAACGCCGTGAGGTCGACCTTTCGCGCCGTCATGAGCGAAAGGCTCACCCACACCAAGGGGACAAGCCCCACCAGCAGGAGGATGGCCTGTGTAGCGGACATGATGCTCGCTAAGCAAACTCAGCGCCGTTCGCTCTTGCGCGTAGATTCCAGGGGTTCCGGCGACCTCCAGCGACAGCGCGATGACGCCAGAGGTCGCAAGTGTCACCGCTCTGGCGCTCGACGGCGCTGGCTCAACAGCGGGTGATGCTGACCGAGTGTATGATGATCGGCGCGTTCGGCTCTTCGTTGCTGGCGGGCACTTCAGTGATGGTCTTGATCACGTCGATCTCGGAGCACAGGCCGAAGATTGTGTAGCCGCCATCGAGGAAGGAGGCCTCGATTTCTGCCACCATGAAGAACTGACTGCCGTTGGTGTCTGGGCCAGCGTTCGCGTACGAGAGCGTGCCGGGCACATGGCTCTTGTTGTTCGCGGTCTCGTTGACGAACTCGTAGCCCGGCCCACCGAAGCCGTTGCCCAACGGGTCTCCACCTTGCGCCACGAAGTCGTCCACCACGCGGTGGAACGTGAGGCCGTCGTAGTAGCGCACGCCGCGCGTCCATACGTCGGTCTCCGGGTGCAAGAAGGCCCTTCGTCCTCGCGCCAAGCCGACGAAGTTGGCGACGCCGATCGGTGCCACCTCGGGGAATAGCTCGCAGGTGATGGTGCCGAAGTCGGTATCGAAGATCGCTCGTAACGGGCCTGGCCCCTCGGGCAGTTCGGCCAGGGCTTCATCGAGCGTGAAGTCGTTGTTCTCCGGATCGGCGCCACCGCCAAGCTCCTCGAACGGTGCATCAACGTCCTCACCGCAAGAAGCTGCTCCGCCCCCGCCGCTGCTGTTGCTGCCACCGCTGCTACTGCCACCGCTGCTGGGGTTTCCACCGCCCCCGCTGTCGCTGGTAGAGGAGCCGCCTTGTCCGCCTGCATTGCTGCTCGACGACGAGTCTCCGCAGCCTGCGAGGAGGAATGAAAAGAGTGCGGCGAAGGAAAGCTTCATTGCGTCACGGTACACGCCTGCGCTCGAAAGAACGACTTGTTGACCTCGGGTCAGGCCTCTATTCTGACGAAGGTGTTCCTTGCGGAACGCTCAAGAACTAAGCGAGGACTGATGGCTACAAGCGAGCAACCGAAACGACGCGAGCGACTCGACACTGCCGCTCGACGTGAACAATTGATCGCCGTCGGTCGCGAGTTGTTTCAGCAGCGCCCGTATGACCAAGTGTCGATGGACGACGTCGCAGCCGGGGCGGGCGTCTCCAAGGGCCTGATTTTCCACTACTTCGATTCGAAGCGCGATCTCTACGTCGAGATCATTGGTCGCGGCGCGACCGATCTGATGCAGGCCTCGGCTGTTCCCGATGCAACCGCGATGGCGCCGATTGAGCGCCTAACCGCAGGCTTGCACCGCTACCTCGAGTACGCCGAGCGTGCAGGGCGCGGCTACACCTCGTTGCTCACCGGCGGCGTTGGCGTCGATCCGGAGGTGGTCAACATCGTCGAGTCGGTGCGTCGAACCTTCGTTGACCGAATTCTGTCGAGCCTGCCCTACGCCCCAACGGCTTTGACGCGGGTGGCGGTTCGCGGCTTCGTCGGCTTCGTTGAGGCGGCGAGCGTGGAGTGGCTCAACAACAAGGACGAGGTAAGCCGCGAGCAGGTCGTGCAGCTGATGATTCGCACGCTCTTCTCTACGCTTCAGCGCTCGGACTAACGACGAGCGTTCAGCCTGAAGGTGCGCGAACGAAAAAGCCTTCGGCACTTCCGAGAGCGGAAGCGCGCCGAAGGCCAATCAGCACGAGCTGCTAGTACTTACTCTTCTTCGGTAACCGCGCCGTCGCAGTTTTCAACCGAGACGAAGCCTTGGGCGATCTCGCACACTTTGCCTTCGCTCTCGACGCCCGCACACTTGAACGTCATCCAGGCTTGCCCGCCGACGGCGCCCTGGTCCTCCGAGTTGAACCAAAAGAGGCAGTTGCTCGCCGAGTAAAGCTCTCCGCCGGTGTCCACCGAGGCGTAGCTGAGCTGGCCCTCGATGGCGTTGGCTTCAGAGTCGTTGGCGCTGGAGATCCCAGTGACCTTTACCTGCAAGAACGGCTTCTCGTCGATCTTGGCGTTGACGTCGAAGCCTCCGCCCGCGCTGAGCACGCTGCAGGTCACCACGGTGTCTGCAGCACCGTCCGCGATCATCTCGGGCGAGCCGGAGTTGCCGACGACGCCGACGCCCGCGTCATGGGTAACCAAGCTGCAGCTCGACCCTGTGTCTCGAAACTGCAGGAAGAAGGCGCCAGCCGGGGTCGGCAGGGGCGGGTCTTCACAGCCAAGGAGGAGGAGGGCAGCCAAGGAAGAACAGGTGGATGCTCGGAGCATGGTGGAGATGTACACCATGTCCAACTCGCCGGCCATATTCGCACTTGCCTAGCTCGGTACCCGCGCGACCCGATACGCCGCGTTTGATCGCTCATGCGCCTTAGCGGCTCAACCGAGAGCGAGAAAGCGATTCCGCCGAAGGCGGATGCAGTGAGTCATTCTACTTGGGGTGAGTAACGGGGCTCGAACCCGCGACAACCGGTACCACAAACCAGTGCTCTACCAACTGAGCTATACCCACCGTGCCGTTACCAGCGCGCGGCATCATACTGACCTTGGCGTACCAAGCAACCCCAAATCTTCATTTGAGGGGCTTATCGACCAAGCCTAGAGGCGCCACTCGGATTTCAGCAGCGAGCGGGTCTCGGCGATCTCGAGGGCGTGGGACGAGGCGAGCGGCTGCTTCGTTCCTTCCTCCCAGCTCTCGAGCCCCAACATGGCGCTCACGGCGGCCTCCAGGCTGGTTTCGAGCCCTTCGAGATCGTACCCACCTTCGAGGAACAGCGCCATTCGGCCTTTGGCGGTCGCGTCGGCGAGCTTGCTGAGCTCGCGCGCCATCCAGCCGAAACCCGCCGCGCTCACCGTCATCCCGGCCAAAGGGTCGCGCGCATGCGCGTCGAACCCAGCCGAAACGAGGATGAGCTCGGGCTCGAAGCGCCCAACCACAGGCAAAACAACCTGCTCGAAGGCCGAGCGGTAGGTGACGTCACTGGCGTCCGCCGAGAGCGGAACATTCACCGTGAAGCCCTTGCCTTCCCCCGTTCCAACCTCGCTCGCGCGGCCCGTGCCCGGGTAAAACGGGTACTGGTGCAGCGAGACGAAGAGCACGTTGGGATCAGCGATGAACGCCTCCTGAGTGCCGTTTCCGTGATGTACGTCCCAGTCGACGATGGCTACCCGCTCGATGCCGCGGGCGCGGGCGTGGCGCGCTGCAAGGGCGACGTTGTTGAGCAGACAAAAGCCCATCCCTCGATCCGGGCGAGCGTGATGGCCGGGCGGTCGCAACAGCGCCAAGCCCTTGTTCAACTCCGCTGGGCCGAGCAGCGCGTCCACCAGCGCAAGCGAGCCGCCCGCTGCTCGGTAGGCAGCTGCGACCGAACGCGGGGTCAAGTAGGTGTCGTCGTCGAGCGCTGCAAATAGGCCGTTGTTGCGCTCCAAAAGCTCAACGTAGGCCTCGGCGTGAACACGCAAAATTTCGTCCGGCTCGATGTCACGAGCGCCTTGCTTGACCAGCTCGATGCCGCGTGCGCGGCAGGTCTCCACCGCGCGCCTCGCTGCAACCAGGCGCTCCGGACGCTCCGGGTGATAACCGCGCGCCCGATGTTCGTCGAAGAGCGCGTCATCCACGAGGGCCAGCCGTGACGGACGCGGTTCATTGGGCTTGTCCGGAGGGGTCACGGCTTCCTCATCAGTGTGCGGTGGCCCTTCGCATGACTTGCAGTGCGGATCAAACGACTCTTGCCGTATGGAATGACGAGCGGGCTTACGGCCGTTCTTCTCGAAGGCGGCACGACTCGTATGAATGCGCTTGCTCGCTAGCGAGCCACGAATGGGCTCGCAGCGTCTCAAACGAGCGCACAAATCAGGCGTTGTGCGTGGTTGGCGAGGAACATTGTTGCAATAGGAGTCGCCTGATAACGTGGGGCGCGTGCCTTCTGCCGTCAGCCAAGAGAACCGCCGAAGGCCTCATGACTGCCGAGCTCACGCTCAACACCTTTCTGGGTGCAGAGGAGATCGTTCCGGATGCGTCTGAAGATCGTCGCTATCTTTTCGTTGGTCGTGCTCGCCGTCGCCGGGTTGGCCTTTGCGCTTTCACGCGCGGCCGTTACCGCCATGGTGGCACCGGACGCTGCTGCGGCACCGCGCACGCTCGAGGCTGCCAGTGCACAACTGCAGGTCGAGGGGCTATCGACTGAACGCTGGCTTTCCGGTCGAGCCGCGGACCCCTCCGTGCGCGAGCCGTTTGCTGCAGGAACGGCCAATGCTCGCTCCGAGGCGGCAACGGGCGTCGCTGACAAGATCAACGAGGCTGCCGCAAGCGCAACCGAGCTCTTTGGCATCCGTGCTTCGCTGGTGTTGCTGGTGGACGCTCAGGGCGTGGTGCTCGGTCGCAACGGCTCGAAGCAGCTCCGTGGGGACAACCTCGCTGCGGCTTACCCCTCGCTGAAGGCGGCGCTCGAAGGTGGCGTGGCTTCCACCGATATCTGGGTCAATCGCGAACGCAACGAGCAGCTTTTCGCCTCTTTTGCGCCGGTTCGCGCGGCAGACGGCAAGATCGTCGGCGCGGTCGTATTTGCCAGCTCAATCACCGATGAGCGTTTGACGTCCGCGAGCGAGAAGACCAGCGGCAACGCCATCGCCATCGCCGTCAAGTCGGGCAACGCGCTGGAGTTGGTAGCAAAGTCCAACGGCTTCTCCGGCGAGCTGGCCAGCGCGGTCGCTCAGAACCAGGCTGCGGAGGCTGGCATGCAGGCGTTCAGCGCCGCCAAGGCCGTTGACCTTCCCGGGCTGCCGGCAGGCCACGTGGGCTTGGCTCGCGCGCTCGGCGGCTACGGGGACGGCAAACGCGCTGTGTTGATCGCGATCAGCGCTCCACCCGCGAAGAGCGTCGCTTCCACGCTGCTATGGCCTTCTTTTGGTGCGGCGCTGTTCGGGCTGCTGCTCGCTGTGATCGCCGGCTACTTGATGGATGCGTATTTGTCCAAGCCGGTGGCTGAGATTGAAGACGGCCTGCTAGCGATCATGAACGGTCAGACCAACCGTCGCTTGGATCTCGAGCACGCGGTGCTCGGCGGCATCGTGTTTCGCATCAACTCGCTCTTGAACCAGCTGTTCGGCGTGTCGGAGGACGACACCGATGAGGAGGGCCGGCCGTCGCGCGCACCCAGCGCGAAGGGGTTGACCGCCGCACTCAGCGTTGACGAGCGGGTGGTTACGCAAGCCGCGATCGATCCGAGTGGTTCGCTCTTCAGCGAATCGGTGGAGGCGTACCACAAGCGCGTCTTCGACGAGTACCTGACGGCCAAGCGTGGTGTCGGTGACCCGACGGATCACATCACCTTCGCCGACTTCCTCGAGCGATTGCGTTCGAGCGAGGCCGAGATGACGCAGAAGACCGGAAAGCCGGTGCGCTTTCGCGTCGAGCAGCGTGAGAAGGAAGTCGCGCTCGTAGCGATCACCGAGAGCTGAGCGCCTGTGCAAATTGAGCTGACCAGCCGCTAGCGCTGGTCAGCCCGCTCGATCGCTCGCGCCTAGGCGCGGTTACTTCCCGGGGACGCGGACGAACTCTTCCAAGTTCGGCACCAAGGTCACCTCGATACGACGGTTCTTCTGCTTCGTCTCCGGCGCGTCATTCGCCGCCACCGGATCGAACTCACCGTAGCCCGCCGCCGATAGGTTCTTGGCGAGCACCTTCGCGTCGATGAAGATTTTGACGACCTCCACGGCGCGCGCGGTGGAGAGCTCCCAATTGGACGGGAACTTCGGCGTGGAGATGGCGACGTTATCCGTGTGGCCGGCGACCTGGAACTGACGGTCCGGCATGGCGGCGAGCACCTTGCCGACCTCGGCCAAGGTGTCCCGGCCTTCTTTACGAACCTCCGCCTTGCCGGAGTCGAAGAGCACGTCGGTCGGCAGCTCGATCACCATCCGGCCGTTGCGCAAAACCACCTTCAATTTGCCGGCGTCGGCGAGCTTCTGGAAGCGCTTGATCAGCTCCTGAAACTGCGCGACGCGCGCCTCGGATGCGGCCTGTTGCTTGCGCAGCTCCTCGAGTTGCTTACGCGTGTCCGTTAGGGCCTGCGTCAAGCTGCCCTTCTCGGTGGAGAGCTGGTCAAGGCTGACGCCTGCCGACTTGAGCCGCTCCTGCAGCGCTACGTTCATCACCGAAATTTCGTCGAGCTTGCGAATGAGTTCCGCTTGGGCGACGTTGGCTTCTTCAATCTTGCCGTCGCGGCTGCGCATCTCGGCTTGGATGCGAGCCACATCGTTTTGTGCGGCTTGAAGCTTGCGCGCCAGGTCTGTGGAGCGATTGCGCTCGAACTGGAGGTCGGCGAGCGCTTGGGTGTAGAGCTCTTTCTTGACGCAGCCGACCAGACTTGCGCAGGTGAGTCCGACCATGACTCGTGCCAAGTTGATGGTCCAACGGGGCCTTCGGCCGTTTGTCTGCTGCAGGCCACGAGTCATTCTGTTTACTGCATCCACCTTCGGTGGAATGAACGCTCCGCGGGCTCTAGAGAACATGGGAGACTCCTAACATGGCGAATGACTCGTGCCAAAGTTCGATGGTTCAAGGGGCCTCCGGCCATTTTTTCGGAGAAGGCACGAGTCATTTTGTTTGCTGCGTCCGCCATCGGCTCTCCGCTGCGTTGCTCGCGACGAGCCTCAGCGGGCTCGCGCTGCTCGTTGCATGTTCGGACGCTGGGCGCGTCGGGTTGCCCCCGGCCCATTCCACCGCCACGCCCGGTGAAACCGCTCAGACGAGCGTTGCTTCGAGCGCAGCCACCGCGCCGGTCGCGGAGGCTGCGCCGGCCTGGGTCGAGCTCGTTCGACTCGAGCGTTTCCGCGAGGCGCATAGCGCGCTCGAGCAGTTGGATGACGCTGCTAAGTCGAGCCCCGAGATGCGTTTTCTACGTGCTCGTGTGGCGAAGGAGGCAGGTGAGCCCAAGCTGGCCTACGCACTCACCGAGGGCCTGACGTTGCCCATGTTCGCCGATGAAGTGCTCGCCCTGCGCGCGGAGGCCGCGCTCGAGGTTGGGCCCTATGCAGACGCGATCGTTTACTACGAGAACCGTGGCTCCGCGGGGGACTTGGTCAACGCTGCGCGGGCGGCGCTGCGTGGCAAAGATGCAGCGCGCGCGCTGGCGCTCGCTGACCGCGCGTTGGTTTCGGCGCAGAAGTCGAAGCGACTGACGGATGAACGCCGAGCCCACGATCTCCGTTGCAAGGCGCTGCACGAGAAGAATGAAGACGCCAAGGCCGTCACCAGCCTCAAATGGCTCGCCACGCGCTTTCCCAACACGCGTGAAGGCAAAGACGCGCTCGCTCAACTTCCGCCCGCCGCGCTCAGCGACAGCGAGAAGCGCGAGGTGGTCGATTCGCTGATTGAGGCCGGCGCAGGCGCCGAAGCGCTCTCGCGGCTGAAGCTCTACGCCGACGTCTTCAAGAAACCGGAGCTCGCGCATCTCACGGCCATGGCCGAATACAAGGCGCGCAAATACAAGGCGGCCGCAGACGCCTTCCTGGCTGCCGCGCGCCATGATTCGCCCCGCACGGCCGAGCAACTCTATTACGCGGCTCGATCGCTCGCGCGCAGCAAGCGCGAAGATGAAGCACTCAAGCGCTACGCCGAAGTCGAGAAGCGCTTCAAAAAAGGGACGTGGGCCGAACGAGCCAGCTATCAGCGCGCATCGCTGCTGCAGTCGCAAGGCCGCTACGAGGACGCGGTGAAGGCCTACACCACCTTCTTGGCGAAGTTCAGTAAGAGCGCAGATCGCGATGAGGCCGAATACGGCCTGGCTCTGTCGCTGCTCTCGGCCAACAAGCCCGCCGACGCGCAGAAGGTGTTCGCAAAGATGGCCGAGCGCGCCAAGAAGACCGATTGGGGCTTCTTCAAAGAGCTCGAGGGTGTGGCCGCCATGCGAGCGAAGGATGAAGCCGCCGCCACGCGCCTGTTCAACGAAGTCGCACGCGAGCAGCCGCTGACCTGGGCCTCAGCGATGTCGCGCGCGCGGCTCGAGCAGCTCGGTAAGCCGCTCCCTCCGCTGATCGGTAAGGCCGAAGGCGGGCAAGCTCTCCCGCTGCCGGTGGTGCTCCCAGCCAAGGCACGCACGCTCTTGTCGCTGGGGCTCGACCGCGACGCCGAGGCTTGGCTCGCCTCCAATGAGTCCCTTGCAAGCCAGCCGTATCCCGCGCGCGAGACCGAGGCCCTGTGCGCGATGTACGGGCAGCTTTCGCGCGCCAAACGCCGCTACAAAGTCGGGTCGCAAGCCGTGAGCTTCGAGAGCTTGATGCGCGCGCCCGCTCCTCAAGAGCGTTGGTCTTGGGAGTGCCTCTACCCTTCGCCGTACTTGTCGCGCGTTCGCGAGCTCGAGCAACAGCGCAATCTCCCCTCTGGCCTGATCCACGGGGTGATGCGGCAAGAGAGCACGTTCGACCCGGACATTCGCTCGCCGGCAGGCGCGATGGGGCTGATGCAGCTGATGCCGACGACCGCCGAGGAGGCTGCTCGCGAAGCGAAGCTCGAGAACTTCCGTGCAGACGACGTGACCGTCCCGGAGGTCAACCTGCAGCTCGGCAGCTTCTATCTCGCCAAGATGCTGCAGAAGTTCGAGGGCAACGCGGCGCTCGCTGCCGCGGCCTACAACGGCGGGCCGCAAGCCGTGTCGCGCTGGGTGGAAACGGCGAAGGAGCTCGAAGCGGACGTGTTCGTCGCGCGCATCCCCTTCGAGGAAACGCGCAACTACACGATGAAGGTGATGACCAACCTACAGCGCTACCAATGGCTCGCGGGAGGGGAGGCCGCCGTCGCACCGCTCTCGCTCAACCTGCCGTCGAAGACGTCGGTTGGCGAAGAAGACTACTGAGGTGCGACTCGCCCTGCGAACGTGCGTGGCGAGCTTGCTCGCCCAAGTGGTCGCTTGCTCGTCCGGCGCATCTTCGCAACGAGCGGATGCGTTGCCTGCGCCGCCGTCCACCGCGACTGGCGCTGCGAGCCCGGGTGAAAGCGGCCCCAACGCAGTCTCCGCGCTGGCGGTGACCAACGCCGGTCGGGAGCTGCCGGTGACGCGGGTTTTCTCCCAGCGGCTTCCTTATTCGGACGCCGTCACCTTCACCTTCGTGGACCGTAACGACGTTGATTGCAGCTCGCTGCCGCGCGCCGGTGCTCCCGGCTTCGTCGCCTCGATGCTGGTCAGTCGCTACTTGAGCTCGGAGCGCGGCGAACCTTCGCGGAGGCCGTTGCGGATCAAGCACTTCACCGTCGGGCGCCAGCAGGTCGACGGGCCTTTCGACTTGCTCGAGCCGTTCATCGAGCCGACGACGGCGACGCTGATGTTTGGGGAGGTCCGCGCCGCCGCTGCGACGGTCGCGATTCGCGGCAAGGTGCAGGCGGAAGTTTGCCTCCCGCCGCCTGCGGAGGGGAAAGACAACGTCGCTGCGGACTTTTTACTTAGTTATTTAGGTGTGCGGCTGCGCGTGCGCGGCGCAACGCTAAAGAACGGCGTGCTCCGGCTCAGCACCGCGCCGCTTACCTGCAGCGACGAAGTGCAAGGGGACTTCGAGGTGCGGCTGCAAGGCGAGACCGTCGCCATTGATGGTTGGGCTAGCCCGCGCAGCAGCGCTTTTGTCGGCAAAGCTCAGCTGAGTCGGCGCGGCAGCGAACACCTACTGAAGGTCAACGGCACGCTCGGCGGGCCGCTCGTGCTCGAGGGCGCCGTCACCCCGCTTGGCTGCTAATGCTTAATTGCGCCCGGGCGTCTTCAGCGGCGGCTTCTTCGGCTTGACGATGCCAGTGCTGCTGGGCTTGCTGCCGACGGGGCGAGGTAGCGGTGTTGCGGTGGTCGATTTCGCGGCGGAGGCGCTGGTAGAGGGGGCTGTGGAGGGCGCCGCGGAGGCCTCAGGCGGCGCGCTCTCAAGCGCGCTTGCGGTTTGGCTCGCTGCGGTGGGTTTGCTGGAGGAGGGCGCTTCGCTCTCGTCTTCCTCCGCTCCCTCGTCTGCGACTGCGTTGCGTTGGCTGCTCTGCGATGGCGGGCCCCAAAAGTAGAATGCACCGGCTGCCCCGACCGCGAGCATCATCAACCCAAGCAGCACCACCAAGCCTGTGTTGACCGGATTGCGCGCAAGTCCCGGAGCCGCGGTCTTGGCAAAGGCTTTGTCGGTGCCTGCGCCGGCCGAAGGCGAGGCGCCCCTCGCGCCCAGCTGCCGCTCCGGCGCCGTTCGCTCTTCGCTCACGAGCGCGGCTGCGCTCGCGTGCGGCGGGTCCTCTCCGCGCAGCACCGCCCGTACGTCGGCTTGCATGGTGACCGCGTCGGGGTAACGGCGGTCCCGATCGAACACCAGCGCTCGGTCGATCAGCTTGGCCAAGCGTGGATTGATCGTCGGCGACACGAGGAGGACCGACGGAGCCGGCGTCGAGCCCATCTTCATCAGCAGCTCGGCGTCCGTTTCGGCCTCGTGAATGCGGCGCTTGGTCAGGATGCGAAACATGGTTGCGCCGATCGCGAACAAGTCCACGCGGCCATCGACGGGCTTGGCGTGAATCTGCTCGGGCGCCATGTACGGCGTGGTCCCGAGCATCGCGCCGGTGCGCGTTCGAACTCCACCGCCGCCACTCTCACGCATGCGCGCGATCCCGAAGTCGAGCACCTTGACCTGGCCTTCACGCGTGATGAACAGGTTGTCCGGCTTGATGTCGCGATGCACGATGCCAGCGGCGTGCGCTGCGATCATCACGTCGAGCACGCCGTCCACGTAGCGCAGCAGGTCCTCCTCGGCGATGTTTCCCAAGCGATAGGCGCGCTGCCCGAGCGACTCCCCGTTGAGCAACTCCATCACCATGAAGGGCGCGCCGTCTTCCGTCGCGTCCACGTCGAAGACTTGCACTGTGCCCGGGTGACCGAGCTTCGCGATGGCTTGGGCCTCTTGCTCAAACCGTGCGCGCAACTCTTTGGAAACGGCGATCTGCGGGTGCAGGATCTTGATCGCCGCTTTGTGCCCGAGCTTGTGTGTGGCCGAGTACACAGCGGCCATGCCGCCGACTCCCAAGAGCGAATCCAGCTTCCAGGTTTCGCGCACGGTGGTTCCCACCCGTGCTTGGGAGATCTCGAGGTCCTCGTTGTCCGAGCCGGACATGGCGTCGCAGGCTAGTCCATCGGGCCTGAAGTTTCTTGAACCGATCGCTGCCTCGCACGAGCTCAGCCGAATTGAGGTTTTGCGCGATGTTGGGTTGACAAACCGTCGGCACGGTGGCTCTATTGACCAGAGGTCAATATATGGGTTCGATCCGCGAGGTCTCGGAGAAGCTGCTGTCTGGTGCTCTGAACCCCGAAAAGTACCCGCCGATGGCGCCAAGGTTTGAACGCGAGGAGGTCGCTCCAGGGGTGCACTTCGTCTCGGCCTTCGCCAACGTCGTGGCCTTCGAGACGGCGGACGGCCTGGTGATGGTCGATGTCGGGAGCTTCCTCTTCTCCGAGCAGACCCGCGAGGTGTTGCGTAGCCACGTGAAGGCTCCGCTGCATTCGGCGATCTATACCCACGGCCACGTGGACCACTGCTTCGGCGTCGAGCTGTATGAGGCGGAGCCTGAAGCGAAGCCGGTGCAGATCCTTGCTCACTCCGCAGTGAAGCGCCGATTTGACCGCTACAAGCTTACGCGCGGCTACAACACGCATATCAACCAACGGCAATTCCAGGTCGGGCACGAGTTCCCGGGGGAGTTCCGCGAGCCAACCATCACCTTCGAGGAGACGTTGGAGTTCAGCGTCGGCGGCCGCACCTTTCAGCTGCGTCACTCGCTCGGTGAGACCGATGACCACGCTTGGGTTTGGGAGCCACAAAGCAAAGTGTTGTGCACCGGCGACCTCTTCATTTGGGCGTCACCAAACTGCGGTAACCCGCAGAAGGCCCAGCGTTACCCGCGCGAGTGGGCAGCCGCCTTGCGCGAGATGGCGGCGCTCGAGCCCGAGGTGCTATGCCCTGGTCACGGCGTACCCATCTGGGGAAAGCAGGCCGTGAACGCAGCGTTAGTCAACACCGCCGACTACCTGGATTCGCTGGTGAACGACGTGCTCGCGTTGCTCAATCAAGGGGCGCGTTTGGATACGATTCTGGCGGAGGTGAGCGCGCCCGCAGAGCTCGCGAAGCTGCCTTATCTTCGGCCGGTCTACGACGAGCCCGAGTTCATCGTGCGCAACATCGTCAGGTTGTACGGCGGCTGGTGGGACGGCAATCCGGCCCAGCTCAAGCCCGCCCGCGAGGAGGCGCTCGCGCGGGAGCTCAGCCGCATGGTCGGCGGCGGCAGTGTGCTAACGCAACGCGCCCTTCGGCTGCGCGACGAAGGTGATCTCAAGCTCGCGTGCCATCTGATCGAGATCGCCGCGGCTGCAGAGCCGGATAGCGCCAGCGTCTTCGAGGCGCGGTCGGCCATCTACGCGGCCCGCGCGAAGGGCGAGATTTCGCTGATGGCGCGCGGAGTTTTCTCCTCGGCCGCTCAAGAAAAGAGCGGGCGCAAGTAGCGCGACGCTTGAAGCTCCTGAGAAGCTCCACCGTCGGCTCACGAAGGGCTCACATCGGTAGGCTTTGATGCGCGGGATGAACTCCGATCAGGCCTCGACCGAAGCGCCCTCCACGCCAAGGAAGCTCGCACTCGCTGAGACGCCGCCCAAGTCGAGCGCTCACACCGGCATGCTGCAGGCTGGGGACCTCCCCATGCTAGTGCTGACCAGCTTCTCTTGCTGTTTGCTTTGGGTCCGCATGGCGCGCACCGGTGAAGCGCGTTTTCGGTTCTTGCTTTGGAACCTGTTTCTGGCGCTGCTCCCGCTGCTCGTTGGGCGCATCGCGCTCTTGCGTCCACGGCGTTCTGGGGTTGTGGTTGCGTTGCTGTTGGTTTGGCTCGCGCTCTTCCCGAACGCGCCCTACCTCGTGACGGACCTCGTGCACCTAACCCGTGCGGGTACCAGCGCGCCGTTGTGGTTCGATCTGCTGCTCTTGCTCTCCTTCGCTGTAACGGGGCTCCTTTTTGCTTTCCGCTCGCTTGACGAGGTGCTCGCTTGGCTATGCGCGCGTTTGGGTCACGCGGTGCGCTTGCCGGCGCTCGGCGGGCTTTGTTTGCTCGCCTCCTTCGGTATCTACCTCGGCCGCTTTCTCCGCTGGAATAGCTGGGACCTGCTCACCTCGCCGAGAAGGGTCGCCTCCTCGGTGGTTGAGATCTTGAGCGGGCCCAAGGCGTTCTCTGCGCTTGGTTTTAGTGCGCTATTCGGCGGCTTTCTCGTACTGGCCTATTGGGGCTGGTCCCGCCAGCTGCGAACCAGCCGTTCAGCTGAAGGCAGTTACTAGCGGCCGGGCAGGTTCTCCGCAGCGGGGCAGGCCCACGGCATCGGTGCGCGCTCGGTGCAGCCCTCTTGGCCGTTGCATACCTCACAACGCACCAAACAGCCGCCAATATCGCCGTAAACGCAGGGCACGTTGCTGCGCTCCTTGTTGCAGCGGGCAAACCCGCGCTCCGGCGGGTTGTCACAAGAGGGTGGCTTCGGCGCAGCGACGACCGCTGCAGCCGAGCTGCTTCGCACCGGAGCCGCATCTTCTTTTTCTGGCTCTGGCAGCGGTGCCCCGGCGAAATATTCTTCATCGCCGACGCGCGAGCCGCCGCAAGCAACCGCGATCAATAGAGCCAGGAGCAATAGAGCGAGCCCGCGCAGCGTGTGCTTCATGGTCCGCTGCTGGCTGGTTTGGCCGTGGCCGTGGGTTTGGGCGCGGTGGGAAAGGGAAAGCCCGACGGGAAAGCGGTCGGTAGCGCGGTGGGGATCGTCGTCGGCAGCGCGGTGGGGATCCACGAGGGGAGGCCGCTCGGAATGCCGGTTGGCAACGTTGTCGGTGCGGCCGTGGGCGTGCTGCTCGAAGCAGGCGTGCCTCCCGGTTTTGGCGGCGCAGGCGGATCTGAAGGCTTAGCGGTCTCGACCGGCTTGGTCGGATCGGCCGCGCTGGTCACTGCCGGGGCTGCCGTCGTTCCAGCGGTCGCCGTCACGCTCGCCGCAGCTGAACCTCGCTTGCTCGGCCCTTCCGCGGTAGCGGCGTCTCCACGCTCGCGCAGACTGAGCACGATGAAGGTAACGGCGACGCCCGCTGCCACCAGCACCGCGCCGATGAGCAGCCACGACGTCCCACCCTCTTGCGCTTTGGGCGCTGCAACGGGCCGCGGATTGACCACCGTCTTGTCGTCGGCTGCGACGGTTTGCCCCGGCTTCTTGTAGACCTTCGTCTTCTCGTCGATCGAAGGAAGGGTCCGCCCGACGGGCGCTGCGCCGGCCGCCGTTGCGCCCGGTGAAGCCGCCGCGCCAGCGTCGGTTAGCAGCGTCTTCTTGACGATGACCTTGCCATCCTCGCGCCGAAGCGTTGGCCCATCCATGTTGCCGAGCTCGGGGCTCTCGTGAGCGGATACGTCGGTCTTTTTGGGAAGCGTGGGGATCTCATCGGTCGATCCCGGGTTCTGCTTGTCCGCGGCCATGACCGGCACCTTAGGCTAACTTGCGTTGGGCTTCACCAAGTGCGAAAGGGCTGACCCTTGAATTGCGCGCTATTCGCTGGGGCCGCGCTCGCCGCGGTCGGCACGGCGGCGCTGCTCGGGAGCTTGGTTGTAGCGTCTTGCGGCAGGCGTCCGAGCTTGGTCGCGCTCGAACTGGGAGCGGCTGCGCTCGGCGCGGCTGAACTCGGCGTGACCGTGCTCGGAGCCCGCGCGACGTCGATGACCGCTGCGGCGGAGAGCGGGCGCGTCTCGTCGTTGGCGCTCGGACTTGGGGCAGGCGCGCTCGCTGTCGCTGCGGGTTCCGCGGGCGGCTGCTTGCGCGTGCTCGCGAACCATCCGAGCCCGATGAGGGGCACCAAAGCCAACGCCGCGACCATCCAGGTCCGCCCTCGCGCGTGGGTGCGCTCACGTGGGCTCAACAGCACTGCGGACTCGGTTACTTGGTCACTGCGCAGGCCAACGCTCAACGCGGACTCGGTGACGGGCTCCGCCGAGCGCGCTCGCTTCAGCGCCTGCTCCAGCCGCGCCTCGAACTGCGTGCGCTCCCGGTGAAAGAGCCTCGCCAAGAGCTCGCGCAGCGCCGCGTCACCTTGCTCGCCACCGAGCGAGCGCAACACCTTGCGTAGCTCTGTCGCGAGGTCCGCGGCGTGATCGTAGCGGCCCTCTTTCGCGGTGAACATCGCGCGGCGGGTGATGACGTCCAACTCGCGTGGCAAACCGTTTCGGATGCGTGAAGGTTCATCCGGGATGGTGGTCGCGATGCGCAACGTGGCCGCCGCGGGCGGCAGCCCGGCGAACAGCTCGCGCCCGGTCAGCATCTCGTGCAGCACGATGCCCAGCGCGAAGATGTCGGTGCGCCGATCCAGCGTTTCTCCGGCGCACTGCTCCGGCGCCATGTAGCCGAACTTCCCCTTGATCACCCCGGTCTCGGTGGAGCGAGCCGACTCGTACAGCTTGGCCACGCCAAAATCGAGCAACGCAACGCTGCCGTCGAAGCCGAGCAAGACGTTCTGCGGCGACACATCGCGGTGCACCAGGCCAAGCGACTCGCCGTTCTGCCCGGTGAGCTGATGAGCTGCATGCAACCCGTCGGCGATCTGCGCCGCGATCCACGCCGCTAGCTCCGGTGCCATCAGCTCACGGCGCTGGGATAAGGCTTTTTGTAGGCGCCCGAGCGATACCCCACGCACGAGCGGCATCACCAAGAACGGCTCGCCCTCGTGCGTCCCGAGCTCGAACGCGCTGAGCACGTTCTTGTGCGCGATCTTCGCGCTGATCCGCGCCTCGCGCAGAAACGCCTCCACCTCCTCGGCCGTTCGTTCGACGGAGGTAAGCATCTTCAGCGCAACGACGGTCTCCACGCCTTCGCTGGCCAAAACTCCCGCATGAACGACGCCCATCCCTCCGCGTGCGATCGGGAAAAGCAGCTGGTACTTGCCCACTCTTCGCAAGGGCGGGTCAGCCGGCGCGGGCGCGGGCTCGAGCGAGATACGCTCGGCGGGCACAGGCGCGTTCTCGTGCGTCACGATGGCCTCCCCGATCGGGCCGCGTCTCGTCGGCAACTCATCCCGCAACACGTCCTCGAAGTTACCATGAGCCTGTTCGCGGAGGGCTATCGACGGCGGGCTAGCGACGAGTCAATGGTCGGCGGGCTAGCGACGCGTCATTCGGAGTCGCTCGGAGCCCCGCACGCGAGCCACTCGCCAAGCCGGGTGCGCTCTTCGTCTTCGGGCCCCGCGAGCGGAGGCATCTGGCGGTTGTGGTCCCCCGAGCGCGCCCAAATGCGTGGCCCTGCCTCGCGCACCAACGCCACGTCGTCAAAGTCGCTGCCGAGCGGTGCGCCCTGCCGTTCGCCCTCCGGAAGCGCGCTCGAATGACAGCCGTTGCACCAAGACAGTAAAAACGGCTCGCCGAAGTTCTCGTACGTTAGAATGCTATCTTCCGGGCACGGCCGTTCGGATAGCTTGGTAGCGTCGGCGACGGTCAACTCCTCGCTCTCGCTCTCGTCGGAAGTGCAAGCGCTGAGCCCCAGCCCGAACAGGCTCAATACCAAGCAAGCATAGGACTCAAGCGTTGAGCGCATGGAAGGCCTCCGCGTTCGGGAAGTACGGCTTGGAATCAACGCCCACGGCCTCCAGTACTGCCGCCGCAAAGTTGCCGTACTGTACAGTCTTGCCAGCGTCGCTCGACTGGCCGGTAGCGAAATCCACCTTCAGCGATTGCAAGGTATCGTCGGTGCCGCCAAGCGTGCGTGCGCCCTTGAGTCCACCGCCGAGCAGGATCGCGCTGGTGACCGGCCAATGGTCTTTCCCACCGTCCACGTTGAGCTTCGGCGTGCGGCCCATCTCCGAGACGACCACCACTACGGTCTCGTCGATCAGCTTGTTGCCGGCCTCCGTTCCCGGCGTCACTTGCAGCTTCTCGATCAGCGTCGAAAGCGAGGTGAAGAGGTCTTCTTGCAACGGGCCTTGCAGCACATTTTCGGTATGGGTGTCCCAGCCGAAGGGCGTCTCCAAGTGCACGCTTTGGCTGAGCCCCTCGGTCAGCGCTCTTACTGCAATATCGATTTGTACGTTGATGTCGAGCGAGAACTCGAGCTCCTCGGAGAACGCCCCCGAGAACTTCTTGAAGGCCTCCCCGCGCTCGCGCGACGAGAGAAAGTCCTCCACGCGCGCTCGATTCTGCCCGTGGGCGGCAGGCCCTTGGAAGAGCGAGTTGGCGCGCTTCTTTACATAGCTATCGATCGCTTTGGCCTCGGCTGCGTCCGGGCGAAAGCGCTTGCTTGGCAAGAGGTCCGGGCCGGGGAAGGCTACGTCGGGATCCATCAAGGTCTTGAGCTGCGTCACCGTGCCTGTGCGCACGGCGATCGACCCCAGATTGCCGGTGAAGGCGGTGGGGCCAAGCGCGAGCAGCGGCGCGCTCATCGAGCTACCGAGCTCGTGCGCCGCGATGGTCGAGAAGTCCGGGCTGGTGTCGGAAGCGGTGCCCGTCAACATGCGTTTGGCGCAATCCGGATGATTGATCGATTGCACCTGGATGCCGTTGATGACGGTGGTGAGCGAGCCGTATTGCTCAAAGAAGCTGCTGGCCTTGGGCCGTGAAGGGTCTGCGAGATAGACCAGTTGGCCAACGCTCTTTAGGTCGCCTTGCGGCGAGTCAACGCCGCTCGCGCCTTGTTTGGCGTCGAGCGCGTAGGTGGTATCCCAGCCGCCCGCGACAAACACCGTCAATAGCTTCTTGGGCGCTTTTGCGCCGGCGGCGAAGGAGCCGCCCGAGAACAGCGTGGCGCCGCCGAGACCGAATACTGCTTGCAGAAAGGAGCGTCGTTTCTGGCTCATGGGGACCTCTGGATCAGTGGTAGGTAACGGCGATGTCTTGCAGCATCGCGGTCAAGACTGTCGCGTGGGCGCGCAGCGGATCACCCTGCGAGTCCATCGACGCTTGGAACAGCTCAAGCAACATCGATGCCGCCTCTGAGTCGGGGGTAACCAGCTCCGAATGCAGCTCGCCAATCAACAAGACGAACTGCTTGCGCAGCGTGGCCTCGTCCTTCGTGCTCGGCTCCACCAGGCGCAGCAGCTTGCGTTCCTTCGCCGGCAACGCAAAGTCGGTTAGGACCACGTGGGTCGCAGCCTCTTCGGCGAAGGCGCGCGTGAACAAGCTGCTGGCCGCTGTATCGGTATAGGTGTCGAACAGGACGAACTGACCGTCGGTGCCGCCGCCGATTACCCGGTAGCCGAGCAACGAGTCCCGCGGTAGCTCCACGGTCTTGATCAGCCCATCGGTGTAGGGACCGAGCTCGGTCTTCCACACGAAGCCGGTCTTGGCCTCGATGAAGCTGGCCAGCTCGTCGGGCCGACTGCGGCGCAGGCCATTGAGCTGCTCTGCGACCTCCGCGTCGGGGGAATAGAAGCTAGCGAAATCGGGGGCCAGGACGATCTGCTTGGCCAGCGTCTTGGCGTCGTAGTTACTGTCGATGAAGGCCGCTTGCAGCTCGGCCGCCCGCTCGAACGGAACCTGGTCGAGCCCCTTTTGATTGAAGTACGCGTAAAAGCGTTTGGCCGCGCAGGCGGAGAAGCGCGAGTCCTCCGCGATTAGCTGGCCTAGATCCTCGAGGGATTCCCCTTGCCGACCAAAGTAGGAGGGCGGGCGCATATCGATCGCCAAAATCTCCTCGAACACGCCCGGAAAGAACATGTTCTCCACCGGGAAGCTCTCTTCGGTCGGGACGATGATCGGGAAGAAGTCCTTGAAGAAGCTGGCCAGCGGATCGAGCGCTTGATGGCAGCTCGCGCAAGCGGCGTTCTCCACCACTGCGGCTTGGACAGCATTCGGGTCGGCGGTGTCGACGTCGGTGTCGAGGTTGACGTCCCGCGAGAGGAAGTCGTAACAAAGTAGCGAGCGCGATACAGCGTTAGCGCGAGCGCGGTTGGCGTTGGAGGGCGTGCTTTGGTAACGCACATAAAGCCATGAGTCGGTGAGGATCCCAGCGTTTCCCCGGCCGTCTTCGTAGGCGGTCTCTTGCCAGTCTGGTCCGTTCGGGTCGTAGGGGAGGCCCCAGACCTTTGCCGAGATGCTGTTCGCCATGGCGAACGGTGCAGTGACAATATCGGTGTAGGGGCGGTCCTCCATGATCACCTTCTCGATCAGGTGCAAGGGCGCCTCCATCACCGAGGTATTGATCGAGACCGTGTCCTCCTCCGCGAGCACGCCCGAGGGCGTGAAGCCAGCGGGGTAGAACAGCCAATCCGGCCGCAGCTGCAGCGTCTGACTGTGCATATCGCGCATGGTTCGGCCGAACTCTGGGGACTCGAGATAGCTATCGACGATGACCTCCAGCTGCTTTGGGTCCTGCTGAACGCGTTCGAGTTCGGCGATCGATGGGGTTGTGCCGCGGAGTGCGACCGAAGCGCGCACGAGATGCTTCGTGGGGTCGAGTAGCACAACCTCAGGCTCGTCCTCCGCAGGGGGCGAGCTGTCGACTTCTTCGCAGGCGAGAACCCCCAGCAGTGGAAGGCAGCCGAGGAGCAGGCGCAGGTTCGAGACGATCCTCATGCAGCCCGTTCAGCAAGCCATGTGCCGCTAGCGCAGCGGCGTACTCCGCAGAAAACGTGGTGAGCTCGGCGCTCCGCGTCGCCTGCCGGCGACATCGTCGCATCCATGCGACTGCGGAACCGAGCGGCTTTGAGGTAAGGTTCGGCCGATGTCGGAAGGTCAAGCAACCCGCAAGGAGGACCTCTCCAAGCTGCTCAGTTTGCGCTTGGTCGGGGCGCAGGTCTCAGTGCTGTCGGGGCCTGACGCCGGCCGGCTGCTGCAAGTCGGAGCGACCGGCGTGCTGATTGGCACGGGTTCTGCGTGCGACCTGTGCCTAACCGACTCGCTGGCTTCGCGTCGTCACGTCGAGCTGCGACCCGAGGTAGAGGGACTGCGTGTGACCGATCTTGGCAGCTTGAATGGTACGGCGATTGGTGGCGTCCGCGTCCGCGACGTGGTCTTGACCGAGGACGCTCAACTGCGCGTCGGTGAGTCCTTGTTGCTGATTCGGCTCACCCGCGATGGCACCGATCTGTTGATGTCTCCGCGCAGGCGGTTCGGCAGTGCGCTCGCGGAGAGCCCGGCCATGCGGCACGTGTTCGATTTGCTCGAGAAGGCCGCGGCCTCGGATGTAACGGTGTTGCTCGAGGGGGACAGCGGTACCGGCAAGGACATCCTGGCCAACGCTCTGCACGAAGAGTCGCGGCGCAAAGAAGGCCCGATCGTGGTCGTCGATTGCGGTGCAATACCGGAGCAGTTGGTCGAGAGCGAGCTGTTTGGCCACGAGCGAGGTGCGTTCACCGGTGCGCTGGCATTGCGCAAAGGCGCATTTGAGTCGGCCGATGGCGGCACGTTGTTCCTCGATGAGATCGGCGAGCTGCCGCTCGAAGCCCAACCGAAGTTGTTGCGCGCGCTCGAGAGCCGCTCCTTCCGCAGGGTCGGCGGCAGCCAGACCATCCGGGTCGACGTGAGGGTGGTCGCCGCTACCAACCGCAAGCTCAAGGAGGCCGTCCGCCGCAAGGAGTTTCGCGAGGACCTTTTTTATCGCTTAGCGGTCGTGCACGTGTCGGTGCCGCGGCTCGCCGATCGGCCGGAGGATGTGCTGCCGCTCGCCGAGTCCTTCTTGCGCAGGATCACCGGCGACGAGAAGGCGATCGTCTCGGGTGAACTCGCCCGCTTGTTGCGCTCCTACGATTGGCCTGGAAACGCCCGCGAGCTGCGCAACGTCGTGGAGCGATTTGCCACCTTCGAGCGGGCCGATCCGCGGGTGCTGTTCGAGGGGGGCGGCGGAAGCCCGAGCCGGGATACCTCGGTGTTCGACGGTTTAGAGAACCTGCCCTATCACGAGTCGAAGCGGCGGGTGATGGAGCTCTATCACCGTGAGGTCTTACCCCGGGCGATCGAGCGTTGTGGCGGCTCGGTGCCGAAGGCCGCAGAGGAGCTGGGGCTGCCGCGGCAAAGTCTCTATCGCATGCTCAACCAACTGCGCGACGGGGAGATGTCATGAGCGGCCTCCGCCGACTGGCCTTCGTCTTGGGCGTAGCCTGCTTGAGCCTGCAAGCTCAGGCTCAAGAGCAGCTGAGCGACGAACGTGCAGGAATACTATTCAACGAAGGTCTGGCGGCCTTCGATGCCGGCCGAACCACGGATGCCGTTGCGATCTGGGAGCAGGTGCTCGCGCAGGCCGCCCCAACGCGCGCGTGGCGCGTGCATTACAATCTAGGTCTCGCGTACGAGGCGCTCGGTGCGCGGCCCAAGGCGATTGAGAGCTACGAGCTCTTCTCCCGTCGAGTCGGCGAGCAGCCCGGTAGCCTGCCCATCGACTTTGAACAGCGACGCCAGGACGCTGTCGACCGTGCGGCTCGATTGCGACCGTTCGTGGCGCTCCTGCGCGTGCTGGGGCCCGAGTCTGGCGAGCCGGTCTCGGTGCGGCTTGGGACGGGGGAGGCCCGGCCGGCGGGCTTCAGTCAATACCTCGAGCCGGGGACGGTGACGGTGTCGATGGGGGAGGGCGCACGTAAAGTCGATGAGACGGTAACCGTTGCAGCGGGCGAGCTGCGTACGATGATTGCCCATCAACTGCCGCCACCACCGCCTCCGCCTCCGCCGCCGTATGAGCCTCCGATCCCGAACGTGGTGATCGTGCTCACGGCGAGCGCGGCAGCCGCCTCGTTGGCGTTACCGATCGCCCTGTTCGTCAAGGCGGCGGAAGCGCGCGACCTAGCTGCTGACGTACCGACCTTCTTTCCGGGCTATGCGCTACGCCAAGAGGATTTCAAGGATGCACGAGCGGCTTATCAAGCGTCTTACGCGTTACCCGCTACATTGGCAGCCCTTGCAACGACCTTTTTAATCGTCAATGTCGCAGATGCCTCGGCGGGCTCCGAAGCGGAGGTTCCAAAGGTGGGACTGTCGATCGGACCTGAAGAGAGCTCCGTTGCGCTGAGGTTCAGCTTATGAAGAGTCGTCGATGTCTGACGCTTTGTATGGTCGGACTGGCCAGCTGTTTGGAAGCGCTCCCAGAACCCAACGAATGTAACGAACCGGAGCAGGTGATCGCTGGGACGCAATGCTTGGATTGCCCGATCGAGTCGCCGGTCAAGTGGAGCAACAGCTGTATTACTTCGGCTGTGTCCGGGGGGCGAAGGCTGCTCCCAGGAACCTTGGGTCAGCATGAAGAGTGGGAGCGTTTCAGCTGTTTGGTGGCTGAGGCTAACGCGGAGTCCTGCACCTGTGCGAGCGAGCCTGAGCCAATCACGGCTTGCTACTCCAAGGGTTGCCCATCGGCCGTCGTCGAATCGGTCGGGGATAGCGCGGTATGCCTTCGCAGCGGGCTGACGGTCGTTCAGGATACTCCACCGGGTGCCACCTGCGGCTGTGCCACGGCCGTACTCGAATGCGATGGCAGGGGAATCGCCTTCGGCGGACTCACCAACGGGCGCGCCAACGTGCCGCTGGGCGCGATTGGGCTTGCGCTACCGGCAGACCAACTGCCAGATGCTGGCCGGCTGGGTGTCTATGTTCGCATGCGGGGCTTCGCCGCGCCGATGGCGGTGCTCATGGGCACCGAGGAAAAGGGAACTGGCTTCTTTTTCTACGCGATAGGAGAGTATGAGGAGTCCATCGGCTTCGGCCCGAAGGATGACGGCTTCCCAGCTGCTGGTGTGGTGAGTTCGCCCTACCAGTGGTCGCAAGCCGAGGACAAGCCAACCGCTGTCGCGATCGGGCCGTTGGAACTAGCTGGCGGCGAGGCGTTTCACCTCTCCGAGATCGATTGCGTGATTCCCTTCGTGGTTCCCGACTGACCCGGTGGCCTGGTAGCTTCGGCGCGTGGGAGAGGGGGAGGCTGCACGCCGATCGAGTTCGCCTAGTTTGAGCGACAACATGCCGGCGCTCGATGGTCTGCGCGGGTTGGCGATCTTGATGGTGTTTGGCCACAACCTCACGCCTTTTGATCAGGCGACCGGAGGGGCAGCCAAGGCGCTTGGACTACTGCTCAATCCGGGCTGGGTCGGCGTGCAGCTGTTCTTTGTATTATCGGGCTATTTGATCTCGGGGATCTTGCTGGATAGTCGGCAGAGTGGTGGCTATTTTTCAGCGTTTTACGCGCGGCGGACGCTGCGCATCTTCCCGCTTTACTACATTGTATTGTTGGTCACCTTCGTGCTCCTACCGCTGCTCGGCTCACAGCCCGCAGCCGTCGCACAAAGCAGCGCGAATCAAGTATGGCTATGGACCTACTTGGTCAATTGGACGGAGCCGCACCACGGCGGAGTTGCTGGGTTTCCGCACTTCTGGTCGCTCGCGGTGGAGGAGCAGTTCTATTTGGTATGGCCGCTGCTCGTTCGCTTTGCGCCGGCCCCGCGGCTGCTATCGCTCTCGCTTGGGATTGCGGGCTTGAGCTTGGGCAGTCGCTTGCTCATGGTGCAGCTCGGCGCGGATAGCGAGGCGATCTACCACTACACGATCTGCCGTATGGACGCCTTGGTGCTCGGCGCGGCGCTGGCTGCGGCCTTTCGTTTGCCTGCGCTGCGTGCGTTCTTGGTCGTGCGCGCGCGCTCGCTGCTGCTGGTGGGGCTGGGGCTGCTTGCGCTCTTGTTCGTGGTATCGAAGGGGCTGCCGCGCTCGACGGTGCTGATGTTGACCGTCGGCTATTCCTGGTTGGCGGTCGGCTTTGGTTTGCCGATCGCGGCCGTGGTCTCCGAGCACTTGAACGGCGGTGGCGTGGTGAGTCGCGTGCTTTCGAATGCTGGGCTGCGCTCCTTCGGCAAATACAGTTACGCCCTCTATGTGGTGCATCAGCCGCTCAATCTACTGCTCGGCAAGCCTTGGCTCGAGGCGCATGGCTATGGCAATCCGTCGCTTGGGGTGGGGCTTGCTTACATGGCCGTCTTGGTTGCCGCCTCGTACGTTGTCGCCTTCCTTTCCTTTCACTTGATTGAACGGCACTTCCTTCAGCTCAAGCGTCACTTCGTGGCACGGCCGAGCGGCTGAGCCGGCGCGCTTTCGACGGTGCGCTGAAATTTTCGGCCGAGCTCGAGCGAAGGGACTGTATGCGACTGGTAGCGGAGCTGCTTCGACCGGTGTTCGCCTTCATCTTGGCGGCGCTCTTGTTCGGCTTGGTGGACCGGCTTTGGCGCTGGGACCAGCGCGGCGCGCCTTGGCGCAGGCCGGGCTTCGGCACCGACTTCAGCTTTTGGCTGCTCACGCCGCTGTTGACCCGCAGCATCACGCGGCTGGGGATCGGGCTTTCGCTGTACGTCGTGGCCTGGTTCAGCGTGGGCAGGCTCGCCAACAAGGCCGAGCTGTTCGCGTTCGTTGGGCGGGAGACCTGGGCCGCGGGCCTGCCTTTGCCGCTCGAAGTTGGCCTCACGTTGTTGGCGGCAGACTTCATCGGTTATTGGCTGCATCGAGCGTTTCATCGCGGTTGGTTGTGGCGCGCTCATGCGGTGCACCACAGCTCGGAGCGCCTCGATTGGCTCGCGGCGGTGCGGGTGCATCCGCTCAACGATCTCGTGGGCGGGGTCGTGCGCGTGGTCGCGTTGGTCTTGCTCGGCTTCCGTCCGACGGTCTTGGCGGCGGTGGTGCCGCTGCTAACGCTCTATGCCGTCACGCTGCACGCCAACGTGAGCTGGAACTTTGGGCCGCTGAGGTTCGTCTTTGCCAGCCCTGCGTTCCACCGCTGGCACCACGCGAAGGAGGTGGACGGCGCAGGTCACAACTTCGCTGGGCTGTTCGCCTTCTGGGATCTGCTGTTTGGCACCTACCGGCTACCACTCAATCAGCCGCTGCCTACGACCGGCGTCAAAGAGCCGCTGCCTACCGGGTTTTGGGCGCTACTGCGTTATCCCTTTGGGGGAAGACGTGCGAGCCCGGCGCCCCAACGGGCGTGAAGCCGTCCTACGGAGAGCCGCGCTTGGCCGCGCGCGAAGCGCCGAGGGCGCGCAACGCGCGATAAACGCCCTCATCCCCGCTCATTCCGACGCGGCCACCGTGCTCGGGCCAGGGCACCTGGTTGACCAATGCCTGGTCGCGCACGTCGGGGCCACGCCAGGTGCTCGGCGCTTGGCTGAGGTTGGCCTCGCGCTCGAGCCCGGAGGGCAGCCCTAATGCAATATCCGGCGTGACGCCGACCTGTTGCAGCGGTGAGCCGTCGGGCAACGAAAACACCAGCGTGGTGAGCCGCAATACGCCTCGCCCCGCCTCGTCGTCGAGGTACTCCTGAGCGCAGCCCTTGCCGTAGGTCCGGCTTCCGAGCACCGGCCCGCGGCGATAGGCCATTAGCGCGCCGGCGATCATTTCCGCCGCCGAGGCGCTATCACCGTCCACCAACGCCGCTACGGGGCCCTTCCAATGATCGCCGTCCACCACGCGGGGAGCGCGGTCCACCTCGATGGTGCCGTCGCGACGCCGCAACGGAAAGAGCGGTGCGCCCGGGAGAAAGACGCCCAACGCGGTGAGCGCGCCGTCGGTCGAGCCGCCGCCATTGCCACGAAGATCCAACAGGATGCCGCTCGGTGGTTCGACCTCCGAGGCGATCGCCGAGAGCACCAAGTCCCCGAGATCGTCGGGTACATCGGGGATCTGCAGCACGAGCACGCGGCCTTCGCCGTAGTCCACCAGGTGGTGGCTGAGTCCGACGGCCGCCTCCGCCAGCGGCTCGTCGCTCGGCTGCGGCGCGCTCAAGCGGAAGCTCTGCGGCTGCTTTTCGTTCTCGCGCAAGACGGTCACGGCGCGCGCTTCATCGCCGACCAACGCCAGCTGGTTGGCCTGTTCGATCGAGAGGCCGGAGACCGAGACCCCGCCGATCTCGATCACGATGTCGCCCTCTTGCAGCGGCGCCAGCGCGTCGCGGTCGATGCGCGCTCCGAGCGCAGTGCGCGTCATGTCGCCCCAAAGGTGCGCAGGCGGTAGCACCTCGAGGCTCAGGTCGTAGATGCTGCTCTCTTCATCGAGCGGCGCCCAGGCTCCGTGTGGGTCCACCTGCGGCAGATACGCGCGAACCGCGGCGGCCAGCAGCACCTCGCTCCATTCGAGCGCGCTGAGCTTGGGCGCCATGCGCTCGATCGCGGCCTGGCAATGCCGTTCCATCTCCTGCCCAAAGGCCGCCCGCCCGACGCCCAGGCTGTGCCCGATCAGTCGGGCCAGATCGCTCGAACGCCGCGTGGCGGTGCCGTCCTCGAAGGGCGTCCCGCTCACGACCTCCCAGCGCCGACGAGGCTCGAACGCCTGCTCGGCGCCGATCTGGCGCGCTTGCATCATCACCGTGCGCAGGTCGTCCACCCAGCTCGCCAGGGAGGCGCCCACCGCGATCGCGTTGCTGCAGGGCCCGGCTTGCGGCGCGGCCTCCAGTTCAGCGAGCAGCTCGGCGGCGTGCTTCTCGATCTCGCGTGCGACCGGTGAATCCGGCGCGACCGACCAGAAGCCATGCGGGTCGAGCCAGTCCGCCGCGGAGCGCGCAAACCGTGCGGCGACGACCGGCTCGGCGGGCACGGCGCGCAACATCCGCGCTTGCCGAGTGATCGTGCGAGCGTCGGTGCAGGTGAGCGTTGGTAGCTCGCCGTTGGGGTAGACAAGGCCCTTGTTGCCGTCGGCCGGCTCGCCGACTTGCTCCGGCTCCTGTTGCGGCGCGGGGCAGCTTACCGCCACGTTCGGCCGCAGGCCGTTGAGCCTGCAGGTAAGGCCAGCCTGCGGCTGCGTCGGCTGCGGAATTCCGAGCCATAAACAGCCCAACACCAGCGCCAACGTCTTGCCGCCGAGGAAGACGAGGCGGGAGCTGGAGGGGCGGGCTCGGCCCGCCGAGGCAGGCAGAGAAGAGGAGCTGGGCACGGAGGCTGACAATCCTAGGTCCGACGAAGGCCACAAATCCAGAAAGCGTGGCGGGGGCTGGGGAATGGCTCCCAATGTGCCGCCAAGCTCGCAGCAAGTTTTGCGGCTCTCCTGGTGCTCGCCGCAAGGATTGCGCGTTCTTCCCCTCCTATGCCCCCGAGGCCCAGGCACCGCCCTTGCTTAGGACGTTGCGCAACGAAGCTTTGGGCCCTTAGAGGGCCCCTCAACAAAGGAATCAATATGGCCTCTACGGTTTCAACATCCAAAGGCGGTTTCAAGGCGCTCACGGCCGACGAAGAGCGCGTGTTGGTGCAGCGTTATCACGCTGGAGACCGCAAGGCTTTGGACAGGCTGGTCGCTGCTTGTCTGCCTTTCGTCGCGTCGGTGGCGATGGAGTACCGGCGCTGGGGTCACCCGCTGGAAGACGTGATTCAAGAAGGCTGCATGGGCCTGATGAAGGCGATCGATCGCTTCGATACCGACCGCGGATGTCGGCTCATCACCTACGCCTGCTACTGGATTCGCGCCGAAATCCGCGCCTTCGTGGTGAAGGCCTATCGTTTGGTGCGCATCGGCAGCTCCAAGGCCGAGCGGCGAGCCTTGCGTCACTATCGCAAGACCCGCGAGCGCGACCCGGTCGAGTTGGCGCGGGTCAGCGGTATGACGGTGGAGAAGGCGGAGAACCTCCTGCCGGCGCTGGTGAGCCGAGAAGCCAGCCTCGACGATTCGGATGGGGAGCGTTCCTCGCCGGGCGAGCGGATGGTGAGCCCCGGGCCCAACCCCGAGGAGATGGTCACCGACCGCGACTCACAATCCCGCGTCAATAACGCCCTCGCGCAAGCTGTCTCGGCGCTCCCACCGCGCGAGCGGACGATCCTCGAGATGCGCTACCTCGGCGAGGAGACCCACACGCTCGATGAGCTCGGGCGCAGCTTCGGCATCAGCAAAGAGCGCGTACGGCAGCTCGAGGAGCGCGCCATGAAGCGCGTGCGTGAGTCGCTCGGCGCTGTTTGGGCCGCTGATTCGGCGGCCTGAGCGAGAGGCCGTTGGCCGGCCTCGTTCCGGTCCCAGCTGCGGTGTACAGTAGCCGCGTTGAAGCACCGTACCGAAGGCCTGGCCATCGTTGTTTTGGGATGCAAAGTGGATGCGTTTGGCGGCCCATCTCCTGCGCTTCGTCGCAGGCTGAGTTGGGGCGCTGCCGCTTATCACTGCGGCCTCGCTGAGGCGGTGATCGTCGCCGGGGGCCGGCGTTGGGGCGAGCACATGGAGGCCAGCGTGATGGCGCGGGGCCTCGAGGCGCTGGGCGTGCCCCGCGAACGGATCTTCCCGGAGATGCTCTCGATGACGACCGCTGAAAATGCGGTCTTTTGTCAGGAGTTGATGCTCCACGAGGGGTTTCGTAAGGCGCTGGTGGTGACCTGCTGCTTCCACCTCCCGCGTGCACTGGATTGCTTTCGCGCGGTCGGGGTGGAGGTCCAAGGGCTCGCGGCGCCGTCACCCCCGCTGCCTTGGCGTGCGGCCGCGCGCAGGCGCGTGCACGAGGCGTCGGCCTTGTGGATCGACCGCAGCTACCTGCGAAAGATCTGCGCGGATCGCGCTCGGGGCTTTCACCCGTTCACCGGACTGCAGGCATGAGGCGGTTTCGACGGCTCGGCTCGCTCGCGGCGGCGCTCGGCCTGTGGGCCTGCTCGCAGAAATCGCCGGACGGTGCGGCCTCGAGCGCAGCGTTGCCCGCAGCTCCTCCCTCCGCGTTAGCGCAGCCCGCTTCGCCCGAGGTGCTCACGGCCTTGCGCGAGGCCGAGCATCGGCGCCGTGCGCTGGGCGTCGGTGAAGAGGCGGTGAACAGCGCCAACGTCGCGACCCGTCGAGCCGCGGCGCGCGCGCTGGCCCGCATCGCCGGTCCCGAAGTGCGCCCGAGCCTGCTGAACCTGCTGAGCGATGAGGACGTCGAGGTCGTGCGCTTTGCGGCCTACGGCCTGGGCTTCGATTGTTCGGCGGGCGCCGACGCGGTGGTCTCGGCGTTGGCCGCGCGCGCGGTCTCGCTGCCCAGCGAAGAGCCGTGGGATGTTGCGCACCTGGCCGTGATGCGGGCGATCGGCGCTTGTTCGAGTTCGCCCAAAGCCGAGCCGACGCTCGCGGCTTGGCTGACGAATGAGCGGCGCGGTTGTGGTGCCGCGCTCGGGCTCGGTGATCTGGCCGGTCGCACCCGGCGGCTGCGCGAGGAGACCTGGGTCGCGCTGCTCAACCGCGCGCAAGGCAGTGTCTCGAGCCCAGCGTGCGGGG
This sequence comes from Polyangiaceae bacterium, assembly GCA_044376115.1. Taxonomy (GTDB): domain Bacteria; phylum Myxococcota_A; class Polyangia; order Polyangiales; family Polyangiaceae; genus Xiheicaenibacterium. The sequence continues at coordinate 74,380 of JBILLK010000037.1, forward strand.
CTGCGTTCTATCCGTTTTCACGCGTCCCCCACGTACCGCCGAGCGTGGAGAAACGGCTGCTCGAGGTGGCTACCGCAGCGCTGCAGCGCGAAGACCCGTATCGTTTGATGACCTTGCGCGCGCTCAGCCGCGCCGGCGCCGACGCAGCGACCGTGCTCGAGCCGGTGCTCTTGGGTGGCTCGACGTCCTTCTCGATGGAGGAAAAGGTGGAGGCCTTTCGAGCGGTGGCGCGCTTGGAAAAAGGCGGCCAGGCGCTGCTGGTAAAGGCCTTCGAGTCGTGGGCGTCCGCAGCTCCCGCCGAACTCGCCAAGGGCGCGCCGGAGGCGCAACAACTGCTCGCGGCGCTGGCGCTGGTGCCGGCCGATCCGCGCTTCGCCAAGCCGCTCGAACGGCTTGCTCAGCTGCCGGCCGAAGGGGCGAACGATCGCGGCAAGCGCATCCTCTCGATGCTGCGCTGCAGGGCGGCCGCACGGCTCGTGGCTTCGACCAACGCGCCGCTGCTCGCGCGTTGCGACCTCGCCGGCTCGACCGAGCGGAAGCGAGCCGAGCTCGTGCTGCTCGACCGCATCCCGCTCGGCGCAGCCGAAAAGACGTTGTATTCGAAGCTCGCCGCGGATGAGAACGTGCTCGTTCGTGAAGAGGCGCTGGAGCTCTTGGTGAAGCACGAGGGTCTACCGCGCAAAGCGACCCTGCTCGAAGCGCTGCGCGCAAAACCTTCCGGCGTGGTGATCGCCGCGTTGCAACTTTTGGCGAAGCACCCGCGGCTCGCCGCCAAGGCCGGCTCCGAAGACGAAGTGAAGGAAGGCGATAAGAAGATCGCCACGATCGAACCGGAGGCCGAGATCATCGCGGCGGTGAAGGCGCTCGTACCGCGCGCAGTGGCAGAGAAAGAGCCCGAGTTCATCGACGCTTGCATCGACGCCATCGGCGCGCTCGGCGCGCGCGAGCTATTGCCGTTGGTCGAGCCGTTCTGTCGTTCGGAGAGCCCGCAGACCCGCGAGCGCGCCAAGAACACCATCACGCTTTTATCGGGCGCAACGCCCTCGTGCAGCTTGCCCGAAGGCAGCGAAAAGGCGCCGCCGGAGGCCGCTCGCGCAGCGCCCACCAAGCTGCGGCTCACGTTCGCAAGCGACGCGGGCGAGCTCGTGATCGTGCTCGACGGTGAGAGCGCGCCGGTCACCACGCAACGCTTCGCCGAGCTCGCACGCAAAGGCTTTTTCAACGGCAACCTGCTGCATCGCGTGGACCCTTCCTACGTCGTGCAGTTTGGTTCGCCCGACGGCGACGGCTTCGGCGGCCCCACCGACGTAGAGCCCTTTCGCTGTGAGACGGGGCCGCTACCCTTTGGTCCGCTCAGCGTCGGTGTGGCGCTCTCCGGACGCGATACCGGCAAAAGCCAATTGTTCGTTACACGCGCGCGCCACCCTCATATCGACGGTCTCTACCCACTGGTCGGCCTGGCCGAAGGGCCGTGGGAGAAGGTGATCGAGGGTGACGTGATTCGCAGCGTGACCGTCAGCGAGTAGCGCTCACTTCTTCTTCGCGGCGGGCTTCTTTGCAGCGGGCTTGTTCGCGGCAGCAGCGGCGGGCTTCTTTGCAGCGGCGGGCTTCTTTGCAGCAGCGGGCTTCTTTGCAGCAGCGGCCGGCTTCTTCGCGGCAGCAGCGGCGGGCTTCTTTGCAGCGGCGGGCTTCTTCGCAGCAGCGGCGGGCTTCTTCGCAGCAGCGGCGGGCTTCTTCGCGGCAACAGCGGCGGCCTTCTTAGCAGCGGGCTTCTTAGCAGCGGGCTTCTTAGCAGCGGGCTTCTTAGCAGCGGGCTTCTTGGCAGCGGGCTTCTTCGGGCCGCCGAAGTAGTCCTCCATCGGGATGAAGTAGAAATCGCGCCAACCGTCGGCGTACTTGTCGGCGGTGCCCTTGGGCAGGTTGTCATGCTGCAGCGTGAGCTTGGTCTCTCCGTCGTGTTCGGCGAAGGTGAGCGTCACCTTGGAGTCTTTGGCCGACTTGGCGAACTCGGTGGTGCGCCAGCTCTGGACGATCTTTTCTCCCGGGACGAGCTCGAGGGTGGTGCCGGAGATGTAGCCGGCCCAAGCGTCGAAATGCGTTCCCGCTACGGCCTGAATGTGGGCCGGGCTGCCGGTCATCTTCGAGTGCAGTTTGCTATCGAGGTAGGCGGCGTAAACTTTTTCGGGTTTGGCAGGAAGAAGAAGGGCGAGCTTTAGCTTCGTCGACATGCGCGCGACGCTAGCAAGTTCGCCCTTCGCGGTCTCGGCTAGTTGTTAACGTCGGCTCACTTCGGCAGCTCGGGCTCGACCAAGGTCTTGCCGCAATCGAGCGTACCGAGGAAGGCGACGATGGCTTTGATGTCGTCGGTGGTGAGGTTCTTCTCGGTGAGCAAGGCCGAGAGGTTCTTGTTCTTGATGCCGCCGCCCGCCATCAAGCTCACAGCGTCTTCGAGCTTGGCGACCGAGCCGTCGTGGAAGTAGGGCGCGCTCTTCGACACGTTGCGCAGGCTGGGGACCTTGAAGGCAGCCCAATCAGCGTCCTTCTTGCTGACCGAGAAGCGACCGACGTCCACCTCTTCTTCCTTCTTGTCCTTGGTGCCGATGCCAGCGTTGTAATACGCGCCTTCCTTCGAGCCGTAGGCCGCCGAGAAGAAGGGCGGGTTGTGGCAGTTGACGCAGCCGGCTTTGCCCAAGAACAAATCCAGGCCCTTCTTCTGTTCGTCGTTGAAGGCCTTGGCGTCGCCTTTGGCGTACTTGTCGTAGACGGTGTTGTCGCACACCAAGGTGCGCTCGTAGGCCGCGAGCGACTTGACGATCGTGTCGGGGGTAACGCCAACGCCCGGGAACACAGCGTCGAACTGCTTCTTGTAGCCTTCGATCTTTTCGATCTCTTTGGCCTTCGCCTCGAGGTTCTCTTTGCCGACGCCCATGTTGCCGCCGGACCAGGCCCCAGTCGCCTGCGCCTCGAGCGAAGGAGCGCGGCCGTCCCAGTAGTGCGAGCCGAGGTAGCCGACGTTCCAGATCACCGGGCTGTGGCGCGTCAGCTTCTTCTCTTCAGCGCCGATCGCGATCGGGTCCTTCCCGCCGTTGCCGTCCTCATTGAGGTGGCACGAGTAACACGAGCGCGTTCCGTCTTTGCTCAGCCGTTTGTCGAAGAACAGCTGGTTGCCGAGCTTCACCTTCGCTTCGCTCTGCGGGTTGTCTTCCGGTACCGGGACTTTGCCCAGATCGAACGGCAACTCCATCTTCTCTTCAGCGGCCGAGGCGGGGGCCGCCGCGGTTGTCTTGGCAGCGCTCGCGGAAGAGGCTCCACCCTTCGGCTCCGGCGTGCATCCCACGGCCATCACGAGACTCGCAATCAACCCAACGAACTCGATGCGTGTTTCGATTTTCACGAGCGAGGCTTAGCCCAGTTGGCGGCTCACCGCCAATGCGCCCAGAGGCAGAACAGCGTAACAAAAGGCGAACGGCGAAGAGCTTGCGCCCTTCGCCGTTGCTTTGCTCATAGCGACCGTACGTAACGGTCAGCTACGTGCGATCTCAGTGGTCGTGGCCGTGGTGACCGCCACCGGCGTCATTCTTCTCGTCCTTCGGACGATCGGCGATGAGCGCCTCGGTGGTCAGCATCAGGCTGGCGACGCTGGCGGCGTTCTGCAGCGCCGAGCGAACCACCTTGGCCGGGTCAATCACGCCCATGGCGAGCAGATCCCCGTACTCACCGGTAGCCGCGTTCCAACCAAACGTGCCGGAGCCCTCGCGGACCTTCTGCACGATGATCGAACCTTCTTCACCAGCGTTGGCGGCGATCTGACGAAGGGGCTCTTCGCAGGCGCGGCGGATGATCGAAACGCCGAACTGCTGCTCAGCGTCCACCTTGAGGTTCGCCAGCGTGGCCTGAGCTCGGATGAGCGCAACGCCGCCGCCGGGAACAACGCCTTCTTCAACCGCAGCGCGGGTTGCGTGGAGGGCGTCTTCAACGCGGGCCTTCTTCTCCTTCATCTCGGTCTCGGTGGCTGCGCCGACCTTGATCACGGCAACGCCGCCGGCGATCTTGGCGAGACGCTCTTGGAGCTTCTCACGGTCGTAATCGCTGGTGGTGTTCTCGATCTGGGTGCGGATCTCAGCCTTGCGTGCGTCGATCTTCTCTTTCTTGCCAGAGCCGCCGACGAGGGTGGTGTTGTCCTTGTCGATGATGATGCTCTTGGCGCGGCCGAGGTCACTGATGGTGACGTTCTCGAGCTTGAGGCCGAGCTCCTCTGCGATCACCTGACCGTCGCACAGGATGGCGATGTCCTTGAGCATCTCCTTGCGGCGATCACCAAAGCCGGGGGCCTTGACGGCGGCGCAGTGGAGCGTGCCACGGAGCTTGTTGACGACGAGCGTCGCAAGGGCCTCGCCCTCCACGTCCTCAGCGATGATGAGGAATTGCTTCTGGGCCTTGGCAATCGCCTCGAGCACCGGGAGCAGGTCCTTCATGTTGCTGATCTTGCGCTCGGCGATGAGCACGTAGCAGTCCTCGAGGACCACCTTCATGTTCTCAGCGTCGGTCACGAAGTAGGGCGAGAGGTAGCCGCGGTCGAACTGCATACCCTCGACGACGTCGAGGTTGGTGTCGGCGCTCTTGGCCTCTTCCACCGTGATGACGCCCTCTTTGCCGACCTTCTCCATCGCGTCAGCGAGGAGCTTGCCGATGGTGGCGTCGCCGTTGGCGCTGATGGTGCCGACCTGCGCGATCTCGCGCGAGTCCTTCGTCATCTTGGCCGACTCTTTGAGGTGAGCGGTGATCTGCTCAACGGCCTTGTCGATGCCCTTTTTGATCTCCATCGGGTTGTGACCCGCGGCGACGAGCTTGGCGCCTTCACGGTAGATCGACTGGGCGAGCACGGTGGCGGTGGTGGTGCCGTCGCCGGCGATGTCGCTCGTCTTCGAGGCGACTTCCTTCACCATCTGCGCGCCCATGTTCTCGAAGCGGTTCTCGAGCTCGATCTCTTTGGCGACGGTGACGCCGTCCTTGGTGACCGTGGGCGAACCGAAGCTCTTCTCGATCACGACGTTGCGACCCTTGGGGCCGAGCGTGACCTTGACTGCGTCAGCCAGGGCGTTGACGCCGTTGAGGATCAGGTTGCGGGCGGACTCGTGATAGATGATGTCTTTTGCGCTCATGATTTCGTTCCTTCTTCTTCTTTGAATCCGCTGGATCAGCCGAGGACGCCGAGGATGTCGTCCTCGCGCAAGATGAGGTGCTCTTCACCGTCGATCTTGACCTCGGTACCCGAGTACTTGCCGAACAGGATGCGGTCGCCGGCCTTCACGTCGAGCGCGCGAACCGAGCCGTCATCCAACGCCTTGCCGTTGCCCACGGAGATCACGAGACCCTCGATCGGCTTCTCTTTGGCCGAGTCGGGGATGATGATCCCTCCCTTGGTCTTCTCTTCTTCCTTCACGCGACGAACCAAAACGCGATCCTGGAGCGGCCTGACAGACATTGACGATCCTCCGACGTTGATTGTTTGCAGCGTTCGCCACGCGAACGCACGAATCCCTGGGCGTGAGATAAAGCTGCGCACGCCCTAACTTTTGCTCGCAGTATTAGGTCTTTGGCACTCAGTGAGAACGAGTGCCAGCGAACGCGGCCCACTCTATTCACCGAACGGGGGGTGTCAACCCTCCGCCACCCCGAAATAGTGCTGGAGACGCGTTTAGCACTCGGTTTGTAGGGTGCTTGTGACCGGGGCTCCACGCCGGCCTCAGAGATTTCACGCTGCTGTCAGCCCGGAACACTGGCCGGCCTGGGGTGTCGGCTGGGGATGGGTAGAACGACTCGCTGGCTCTCGGCTCTCGCCGTCCTGGTTTTGGCCTGCACCTCGCCGAAGACCGATCACGAGGCGGCTCGGCATTCCGAGGGGGGCGCCTCTGCGTCGGCGGTGCCGGTCGACCTGGCGGAGCCGGTCGAAGACCGGCAGGAGGCGGCCGAGCTGCAGGCCGCCTTCGTTACCGCGAAGGCTCGCGAGCAGGACCTCACCTTCGAGGCGCTCAGCGCCCGGCACAGCCCGCCGTTCTTGGCCAAGCACGGGCTCGAGGTAAGGAAGGCGGCGCATTACGAAGAGTTCGCCAAGGCCTTCGCGTTGTCCGACGCCGAGCGCGCGAAGCTCGATCAGCTCGGCTTCGTCGTGGTCCCGGCACGCAAACCCGGTGGCGCCGGCCCGGTCGACCTTTACTACCGCGTGTTCGCCGCGGACCTGCCGGTGTTCGTCAGCGCCGATTCGGTGCTCCACGCCTGGCATCGCAGCTACGACGCGATCCTCCAAGAGACCGAGCTGACCACGATGTTCGATCGAATGGCCGGCTTGCTCGAGGCGATCGAGGGGGCCATCGACAAGAGCGAACCCGGCGCCGAGGACGCCCGCGTCTACGTGCAGGTCGCGCGGGCGCTGTTGCTCGAGGACTCGGAGCCAGCGCCGGCTCGCTCGAAGGAGGTCGCGACGCTGGTCGCCGCGGTGCGCGCGGAGCAGCGAGCGACCGTTCAGTTCATGGGCAACCCGGTCGATATCGACTTCTCGCAGTTCAAGCCGCGCGGTCACTACACCGCTTTCGAGCCGCTCGAACGTTACTTCCGCGCGATGAGCTGGCTTGGCCTCGTGGACCTGCGTTTGGTGGACGAGGTCGTGGACGTAAAACGCGAGGAGGCGGCGGCTCGCGCGTTGGTCTCGGCGCTATCGCGCAGCGGGCGCAAATCCGCCTACGAAGCCTTCGAGCGCTTCTATCGCGCGCATGTTGGGCGGCCCAACGCGCTCACGCCGGTCGATCTGGCGGAGATCTGCGAGCAGGCGGGAGCGCCAGGGTGCGCTGGCGCGAAGGCCGCGCAGGTCGAGCTCAAGCAGCATTACCTCGCGCAGGGTGCAGCTTCGTACGCGGGGGGCGTCAACCAACAGACGGTCAGCCTGCGCTTGTTGCCCAAGCGCTTCGCCTACGATGCTTGGGTCACCGCCAAGCTGACCTCCCCGCGACTTCCGAGCGTTGTTTCCCGGGACCCTGAAACCGGCGTAACCAGCGTGAGCGCTCGCTTGATGGCCTCGCCTTTCGATGTAGCGTTTGCGCTCGGCTCGGAGCGGGCGCTGACGCAGTTGGAGGGGGAGGGCAGCAAGCCCTACGGTCGGTTCTTGAGCCAACATCTCGCGGCGACGCGCGCGACGATGCTCGAGCATTCCCCGGTCGAGCTCGATGCCACGCTGTACAACCGTTGGCTCGCCGGGCTGATGGCCGCCGCCAAGACCGACGTTCGCGAGGAGCTACCGCGCGTGATGCAGACCGCCGCGTGGCACGATCACAAGCTCGAGACCGTGCTCGCGTCGTGGGCGGAGCTCCGCCACGACACGGTGCTGATGGTCGAGCAGTCGGGGGGTACGCTGGGCTGCCAATATCCAAAGGGCTATGTCGAACCAGTGCCCGAGCTTTACCTTCAGCTCGCGAAGGCCGCGTCCGAGCTCGCGGCGCTCTACGCCGATGAGAAAGACTCACCGCGCGCCCAGACGATCAAAGCCTGGTCCAAACACTATCGCGACGTGATGCAGCGGCTCGCGCGGCTCAGCGAGCAGCAGTTGCGTGGTGAACCGATGAACGCTGCGGACCTCGCGTTCATGAACCGCACCGTCGATCAACACGCCGTCAGCCCCTACCTCGGCGACCGCAGTTACGACGGTTGGTACCCAGCGCTCTTCTACAGCGCCGATTGGACGAACGAGTCTCGCGCGAAGGTGGGAACGCCGAGCGGGCCGCATCCGCACAACGAGGGCGGGGAGTCCGAGCCGATCGTCGTCGATGTGCACACCGACACCGACCACAATCTCGCGCTGCAGGTCGCGACCGGCCATCCCGAGCTGATGATCGTGGCGATCGATCAGGGCGGCGACGTCTCGCTCTACGGTGGACCGGTTGCGAGCTTCTACAGCTTCGAGCAGCCGTCGAACGCCCGCATGACCGACCGCGAATGGAAGGCGGCGATTCGAAAACACGAGCTGCCGAGCAGGCCGGCGTTCGCTCGCAGCTACCGCGCGGAGTAGCGGCTGTTCCAGCGCGCCGCGATTGCTCTCCGCGCCGATGGACGCGTCGAGGGCGATCCTCTATCGACGGTTCGGTGAAGCGTTTGCGCGTCTCAATCTCGGTCTACGCAGCTCTTGGGCTCATCGCTTGCTCCACGTCCGCTGAGCCGCCGCGTGGTGCGTCGCCGACGCACCCGCTTACTGCTCCCGTGTCCTCGGTTGAGCTTTCCGCCGAACCCTCCGCCTCGAGCGCTTCGCTTTCGTCAGCGACTCCGCGCCCAACCCTCGCGCGTGCTTCGCGCTCGCTCGTGCCTCCGACGGCGACCGAGAAGTCCGTTCTTCAGGAGGAGCATCTGGCCCGCGTAGCGGATCGCGTGCGCATCGCGACGCGCGGATGGGTGAGGCTTACGCTCGACGGACCGGACGTCGGGACACGAGAAATGGCAGCGTGGAACGGCGTTTCGGCAGATGCGCCGGTGCTCATCGACGGCGACACGCGCGTGCGAGCTGCGGTCGGCGTCTTCCAGCTCAACCAGGAGGACGTTGCGAAGGACCGTGCTCTGGAGGAGCAAAGAAGGGCGGGACTGGCTATCGCCCATCCGGTCAAGATCGAGGAAACCTTTCGCCTGCTGGTGTGGCTCAGTCACGTGGACCTCGAGCTCGTGTTGCGTGAAGACGTCGAGCTGCGTCCCGCGAAGCAAGGGGCCTCCCCAGCAAAGGGCTGGGACGCTGGGATCTTCCTCAAAGCCGGGACCGAGTTTTTCCTTGGGGAGCAGGAAGGCTGGGAGCGCGCGATTGAAGTGATGGTTGCGGGCCAGCGGTTATCAGGGTGGGTGGATCGCGACGCGATTTATCGAATCATCGATCATCGCAGCGACGTGAAGCTCCAACCCGCCATCTTCTTCAAGAGCCAGATCCTCAAGGGACCACTGTTCAGCCATCCGAGGGGAAAGAAGCTGTTGTCCCTCGACGGCGCTCGCGTGGGCCTGCTCGATAGTGAGGGGCCCTGGTCGCGCGTGCGATTCGAGTCATTCGATGTGACGGTGGTCGGCTGGGCACGCACGCGCGATCTTAGCGATCCCAGCGATCACTATCTCGGCGGGCTAAGCACGCGCGGCTCCTCCGGGGGCGACTTCGCCGAGGCGTTCGATGAACGAGCCACGTTGCCTCGACAGCTCGTACCGAAGGGCACGCTGCTTCGCGATCCAACCTCCGCGGCAGTCGTTGGCGTCGCGCGAATGGACGCGCAACTGGCGCGCGACGCCGAAGGTCGCCTTTGGGCGCCCAGCCCGTGGGGACCAATCGAGGTGGCCGTCTATGCGAAGGACAGCCTGTCGCTCGAGCCGGTTCGCTGAGGGCGCCCATGCGGCCCGAGGCGCTCGGGCCGTAGGGGCAGCTGAGTCAGTCGAGCGTCGGCGCGGACACCTCGACGTAGTCGATCGTGACGCCGCGCTCTTCGAGTTCTCTCAATAGCAGCTCGAAGCCTAGCGCCGATTCGGGGACCCGAGCTCGCTCCTTATGATCGGGTCCGAGCAGGCCGATGGCGGCCTCCACCATCGTCGATGCCGTCCAGTTGGCGTTTCGGGCGAAACGGGCGCGCGTGACCTGGACCCAGGGGACGCTCCTCTTCGTGTCTCCTCGAACGACGACGACCGCGGCGTCCGTGAGCTGCACGGAGTTCGGGGTGCTGCTCCTGACAGCAAGGCCTTGCCGGCGCGCTATGAGCATCCACGGGATGAACACCAAAGGAACGAGCAGGGGCACGACGGAAACGGCGGTGATCAGGACCGTGCCCACCCACCGCGGAACGTCCTCGCTGCGAACGACGAAAAGCAGAAGCGCAGAGCCGAGCACGATGACCGCCACTTCGACCCATGAGGTGCCCGCTCCTTTCGACACGTTGACGGTCTAGGGGCGAGGTCTCGTCAGCGCAAGTCAGGGCCACGCGGCGCTGACGTCGGACCGCGGCGGGACTCCCGATCGCTAGCGTCGCGCAAGAGATCGTAAAGCTGCGCGTCTCTTTGAGTGCCTTGAAGTAGGCGGCTTCTTGAGCGAGCAGAACACAACCCATTTCGGTGGCGGCCACAAATTCGAAGACGAGCTCGGCTCCGGTTTGTTTTGCCGTGGTCCAGAAGCCGTTGCAGCCTCCAGAGCCGCGCACAGCATCGCCCTTGAACGAAATGTTGAAACGTTTCTTATCTACGATTGCGGTTCCTTCGAGTGGACAAGTTTAGGACGTGCCACAGGCAAATCGAAGAGCACGCCCAACAGAATGTACGTCGGCCGCAGCGTCGGCCACAGCGTCGTTCACAGCGATTGGACACTAAAGTCGTCGAAGTTGGAGAGTGAGTTGACGTGGGTCCAAATCCCCACGCGACCTTCCTCGAGAATCGTTGCATCCTTGGCGCTGACCATGCGGCGCCCGTCCCACGAGACCACCAGCTCGTCGCCGTTTACCTCGAGTTCGAGCTGGTGCCACAAGCTCGAGACCGGATCGATATTCGAACTACCAAGCTGTTTGCGTTGGCCGTTACTCACGAGGGTGAGCGTCACGGTCTGGTCATACGCGTTCGCGAGGGCCACAACGTGGTTCCGCGCATCCTTGAAGCGCGTCACCACGCCGCATACGCCGGTCGGGTTGGGCAGCAGTTTTACCGTATTGTGTCGGCGCGCTTCCAAGGTGCAATAAACAGAAGTGCGCACGTTTCTTCGTGGCTCGCTCAAAAGACCTGTGAAGCGAGCGTCCTGGTCGTGCGCATCCGCGACGTAAAGAACGCGGCCTGGTGAGTGGGCAAACTGGTGACCGCTGACCGACCAAGCGCTGGGCTCGCCAGCCACCGTAAAGACCTCGAGCCCAGGTGGTATTCGTCCCCCCTCGCCCTCCTCGAAGGACCACGTCTGCGCGTTCGGGCGATCGGCGGTCGTTGACCCCGTACCGACGAGGTCCGGTGTTGTTGCGCGCACACCAACAGCCGCCGAGGGGCGCGCGCTTTCGTTCGGACCGGAGACTGGGTCGCTGCAGGCGATCGAGAGCGAAACGATCCCAAGCCGGTTCAACAGATTCAAAGCGGCACGCCTACCCACGTCTCATAGTACCTCGATACAGGAGAATCGAGCGATTGTGCCCGTCGGAGCAGGGAGATTGCTTGGGCGCTAGCCGAGCAGCGCGCGCAGGTCCTCGGCGCTGAGGCTCGCCGCTTGCTCGGCGCCGCTGAGCACGCTCTCGGCGAGATCGCGTTTCTTGTGGTGGAGCTCGACGATGGCGGCTTCGATCGTACCGGCGGTAACGAGGCGATAGACCGTGACTGGCCGGGTTTGGCCGATGCGATGGGCGCGGTCGGAGGCTTGGGCTTCCACCGCGGGGTTCCACCACGGGTCGACGTGGATCACGTAGTCGGCGCCGGTCAGATTGAGGCCGAAGCCACCTGCCTTCAGGCTGATCAGGAAGACATCGCCGTCACCATCTTGGAAGGCGTCCACAGCGGCTGAGCGCTTCTTCATCGAGCTCGAGCCGTCGAGCGATTGATAGCGAATGCCTTTCTTTTCCAGCAGCGGCTTGATCAACGCGAGCACGTCGGTGAACTGGCTGAAGATCAGCGCACGGTGTTTGGAGGCAACCAGCTCTTCCACCAGCTCGAGCAGACTTTCGAGCTTGGAGCTGGTCAGCCCGGCCTCCGGCGCGACAAGTTCAGGATGGCAACACAGCCTGCGTAGCCGCGTTAGCTCGGCTAACACCTGGACCTTCGCTTGCGGCGACTTCCCGACCGACGAGAGCTTCTCGAAGGCTGCCTTGCGCACCGACTCGTACAGCTTCGCCTCGCCCGGCGTCATCAGCACGGTGCGCTGGATCTCGGTAAGCGGCGGCAGATCCTCGAGCACCTGGGTCTTGGTTCGGCGCAAGACGAAGGGCTGCAACAGCCGCCGTGCGCTGCGGCTGGCGCTCGATCGCGGCTCGTTCATCGCGGCGGAGAAGCTCTTCCATGAGCCCAATAGGCCCGGGTTCAAAAAATGGAACAGACTGAAGATGTCGCCAGCGTGATTCTCTACCGGCGTACCGGTGGCGATGATGCGCGCCTTGGCCTTGAGCCCAAAGGCCGCTTTGGCTCGCAGTGTGTCGGCGTTCTTGATCAGTTGCCCTTCATCGAGCACCGCCGTCGACCACTCGATGGCTTGCAGCGCTGCATCGTCTTGCTGCAACAGCGCGTAGCTCGTGATCACGACGGCTCGTTTGCCGAGCACCTCCAGCGCTTGTTCGCGGCTGCTGCCCCAATAGCTGTGCACCGAGAGGGAGGGAGCAAAGCGTTCGAGCTCGCGGCGCCAGTTCTCACACACCGAGGTCGGGGCCACGATCAACGCCGGGCCGCTGGCCGCCCGATGCAGTAGCAGGGCGATCAGTTGCACGGTCTTTCCGAGCCCCATGTCGTCGGCGAGGCAAGCGCCGAGCTCGAGATCGGCCAGCCGTGCCAGCCAACGAAATCCGTCGAGTTGATAGGCGCGCAGCTCGCCTTGGAAGGTCTTCGGTAGCTTGACGGTCTTGTTCCAAACCGTGTCCAGGCGTTCGCGCCAGCCGCGCGCCGTGGCATCGAGCGCGAGACCCTCGAAGCGTGAGGTCAGCTCGTCGAGCACCGAGAGCGCGGCCGCCGGCAGTTGCAGTGCACGGCTCTTACCCGAGTGAACGCTGCTCGCGGCTGCGATGCCGCCCAAGACCTCGCGCAGCTCCTGTTCGAGCTCGACATAGTCGCCGCTCGCGAGCTGCACGAAGCGGCCGGGATGAAGCGCGCAAAGCTCGAGCATCTGCGCAAGCTCGAGCGATAGCTCCGAGTCGATCGCCGCTGCTGCTTGCACGCTGAAGACGCCTTGCGAAAATCCGATGTTGCCTCGAAGAGCCGTGCGACCCAGCTTGGCGCGAACCCGCAACGGTGAGCCTTGCGGCCACTCGACCAACACCGCGTCGCCCAGCGCGTTCAAGGCTGCGACCAACTCGAGACAGCGTTCCGGCTCTGCAATGAACCAGCGGTTCGGCCCGGTCTCGGCGCCCTCGAGCGGTACGCACGCGCGGACCACGCGCTCGGCTTGTTGCAGCTCGAGCTGGAGGTCGCGCGTCACTTGCACGGTGTCGCTTGCGACCCGGCCGGTCAGCCGAGGCGCGCCTGCGCCGGGCGCAACAGCGAGGCCCGCCGCGCCGAGCGGACGCACCACCAGCGAGATCGACAAGCCGCCTTGGGAGGGCGTAAGGCGAAGCCACGGCGTGGGGTTTGCGTCCGCCTGCACGGCGTTTGTTGCAGCAGCCTGCTCGGTCGATTGAATGGCCACGAAGGGCGCCAGACGCTCGAGCGAATGAAGGGCGCGCTGTTTGCCGGCGGCCGGAATTTTGAGGGGCGAGTCGAGGATCGCGTTGATGCTCTTCAGCTCGTCGCTCACGTCGTACACCACGAGCTTGCCGCCCTGGTTGTGTATGTTGATTCCGGCGACCAGCCGCTCCGGCCGCAGGTTGGCGATCACCCCGTCGCCTTCGGCCTCAATCACGATCGTGGGCTGGCCAAGTACGACCTCGATCGGCGTCTCGTGGTCATCGAGGTAAACCCGCGGGTGACCGACGAGCGCGCGCCAGGCAGCCAGCGCGATCGTGTGTTGAACCGAGGGGTAGTAGCCACCACCGCCGCGCGACTCGCGCGCGAAGGCGGCGACCTTTTGATCTTCGGGCGGCAGTCCCTCGAGCAGGGCGCTCGGTGCGATCAGGTTCTTGATCGCCAGGCGTCGGCCCGCGCTCCACGCGCCTTGCTTCGCCCGCTTTTGCAGCATCGGCTCGATCGAGCCGCTCCAAGCGGCGACGCGCCACACGATGCGCTCAGCCCCCGCGCGCTCGTTCGTTTCAGGTGTGTTGCTGACGCTGTTCGCAAGTTGGTCGAGCCGGTCGAGGCTGAGCTCCCAGGCTGGGCGAACGACGAGCGACTCCAGCAGCGAAGGACCGAAGTGAGGCTTGAGCGGCTCTATCGTTGGTCTGCTACCTGGCAATCCAAAGCCGAACAGCTCCAAGTGCTTGGAGTTTTGCTCGACCGCTGCGGATGCCAGCTCCAATTGCTCGGCGATCCACAGATAGTCTCGGTGTTGCGCAATGGTTGAGCGGTCGCTCAACGTCCTGATTAGGTGATGCGTGTGTTGCCCGTCATACGGCGGTTCGCCCAAGTGCATGGTCAACCACAAGGGCGTGAGCGTGTCGCCGGTAACGCCCTTCGCAAACTTGATCGCTTGGAGATCCTTGGCCGTGCCGCCCGCCATGATGGATTGAGCGACCTTGAAGGTCTGTTGCATGGGGCTCTGGGCCCTGCCGCCGAGGGCGACCAGCGCGCTCAGGCGTTCGTTCGATTGGGGCCGCATTCGAACCGCGAGCCAATACAAAAGCGAAAGTACGCCTAGGTGATCGTCGCGAAGAAACGCGATCGGCTCCGCTATGAGCGCCTGCGCCTCCGACCAGCGCCCCTCGATCAGGGCAAGCGCGATGCGTAGCAAACGGTGCAGCGCAAGCGCGCGCGGTGCCTCGAGCAAGGCGCGCAGCAGCGCGAGATCGCCGCGTAGCACAGCGGCGCCGGCCAACGCGGAGAGCGCCTTCGGCGGCAACGGCTCGAACGCTGGCCCGAGTGAAGCCGCCCACGGGTAAAGGCTGCAGTCGTCCACGAAGGTCTGCTCGACGCAGGTTAGCGCAGCCTCGAGCAGCCGCTCGCGTAGCCCAACCTCCAAGCGGCTGAGCCACTGCGCGTCGATCGGCTCGAGCAGGTTCAGGGCGAGCGTATTGCCCTGCTGCGAGCCGCCTTTGCGGAACTCCACGAAGCGCTGCTCGGCGTCGGGTCGACGCGACAGGATCGCCGCCGTTACGTCGGTCATTAGGTCGCGTGAACAGGCTTGCACGAGCTTCGCGAAGGTCGCTTGATCGGCCGCGTCACGCAGCACCAGCGTGCGTACCATAGGCGGGCAGATGAGGCCGCGAAAGGAGCCTTGGAGGAACAGCGCGCGCTTCTCGAGCGATGCGACCGACTTCAGGAACGTTGCATGAACCATGAGCTGGGACGCGTCGTCGCGCAGGCCCGCGAACACGGCCAGGCGCTCCCAGTCGCTTCGACTCGTCTCCCCGCGGAGCGCAAGCACCGCAAGCAGGCTGCGTTCGCTCGGGGTACAGAGCGCAAGCTTAGCCGGCCAGCGTTGCCCTGCGTCCGGCGCATCGATCAAGAAGGGCATGATTGTCGGGTATGCGGAAGCCCAACGCGAGGCAACGGGCTTCGGTTTGCCCTCAAACGCGAACGACCGCCATTTCGATGGTGACGAAGGCTATTGTGAGCGGTTCAACCGCCTTTTGAGGCGTGCTGGGCCTATAGAGTGGCGGTCGAATCGCTGATTTATAGCCTTAGGCGCCAAGGAAAGGTGCCTTGTCCGCTTTAAGATCGGCAAAAGAGCGATAGTAGAGGCGATAGAGACGCATTTAGGCGGTAACGGTAGTCGATCAATAGCGGATGAACCGCTATCCATGGCCGGACAACCCTGCGGAAAAGCTATCCAATTGCTAATACGTGGCGACATCGGCTGTAAAAAGGCGGGGAGACCGCTATTGTCAAGCGATGGCGACTTCGCTTGGCCGGGCCATTCGCAGCACCCGCACCGCTTGTGGCTTGACGCAGGATCAGCTGGGGAGCCGCATGGGGTTGCGTGGCAAAGGTCAGGCGATCTTTCGTTGGGAGGGCGGGGCGATCACGCCGCGGCGCCGCAACCTCGACAACCTGATCGCTGTGTTCAAAGCGGCCAATCCGCAAGCCGCCGCGGCCTTCGTCGAGCTGGTGCGCCCTTCTAAACCGGCCGCACCTCCGCCGGCACCGGCGCCGCTCACCGGCGCTGCGGCGCTCGAGCGCGCGGTCTACCTCGCCGCGGACGAGCTTGATTTGCCGGCGCGCAAAGTCCGTGCAGCGCTGCTGCGCTTGGTCAAACGGCTGCGCGCAGGCCAAGTAACGCTGGAGCAATCCCAGCCGCTGCTCGAGGCTTGGGTCACCGAGGCCTCGTGAGTTCGGCGGAGGGCGTTGCCGCTGAGCACGATCGCTGCTCACCTCGTCCCAATGAACACGGCCGCGCATCCGCTGTTGGCGTCGCTCGTTCGCGGCCTGATTGCTTTCGTAAGTTCCGTCTGTTGTGTCTTTGGGCCGAACAAGTTCGCCGCGGCAGAACTCTTGCGGGACGTCGCATGCAAGGGTTGTTTGCTGCTAACAAGCGGCTCGGCTGAGGATGCCCTTCCGTTGGTGGTCGTCTTGCACGGCGACGAGGGCCACCCGCGCAAAGTCGCCGAAGCCTGGGCCGCCCTCGCCGAGCGCGGCCTGTGTGAAGGACAGCTGTGCAAAGGCTCGACGCCACCCGATCAACGGCTGCGAGTGTTCTTGCCTTCGTGCCCCCGCGCGGAGGGGTGTCTGGGGAGCTATTGGCGATGGGGACAGAGCCCCGATTGGTTGTTTGACCGTATCGATGAGGTCTCTGCGCGCTACGCCCTGGAGTCCAATCGCGTCTATGTGGCAGGCTGGTCGGGTGGGGCGACCTACATAGGAATGAAGGCGGAAGCGTTCTCGTCTCGCGTCTCCGGTTTGAGCCTTGTTGGCGGCGGCGCGCCGTCGCAGGAGCAGTGCCTCGAGAGCCCCTGCGTCAGCGTGGATTACCTCATGGGTGACGCTAATCCTCTATTCGAACTTGCCCGTAACACGCGCGACCGGCTCTCGGAATGTGGGCATCCGCTGCGCTGGCAAGAGCTGGCCCATGCCGACCACGGCGCGGAGTGGAGAGCCTACCAGCGAGAGATCCCGGCGATCGCGTCGCGGCTGCTCAAGCTGTCTCGCGCAGCGTGCGAGTCGCCCATCGAACCCAACCCGCCTGCACCCTCCGCGAGCCCTGACCCACCGCCCTCGACGACAGCACCATCGCTGCCGACCGTCGCTGCTAAGCCGCCCGCCGCTCCGGCCTCAACGCACGGTTGCACCTGCCAGGTGAATACCCTTCCCGCAGGAGGCGGTTGGCTGCCTGGGATAGCAGCGCTCATTCTTTGGGTACGGCGCCGGCTCATCACTCGCCACGATCGCCAAGAACGGTCGAGCTCGGCCGGCCCGCCGCGAACTAGCGCCGGGTGCTCGACCTGACATACGCTCGAAGTCCAGTGGACTTTCTTCGCTACCCGTACGTTCGTTGGGCGATCCTCGCGGTGCTCGGGCTCGCGGTGCTCGTGATCGTGAAACGGGCAATTGCTTGGTTCGGCGGGCGTGAAGACCGGAACCTCGACGCCCAGCTCAAGGCCGCTCTGGCTGCCGGCGATCTCAAGAAGGCGGGCAACATCCAGGTTCAGCGCGGCAACCTGATCGAGGCCACGCGGATTCTGGAGCGAGGCAAAGAGTTTGCGCGCGCCGCCGAGGTCCACCTGCAACTTGGCAATGAGAAGCAAGCCGCGGAGAACTTCGCCCTCGCCGGGGTGCATGACCGCGCAGGCCCGATCTTCAAGCAGCTCAAAGACCTACCGAAGGCCGCGGCCAGCCTCGAGCAGTCGAAGCACCAGGCGGACCGCCTGGAAGCGGCGGCCTGTTACCTCGAACTCCGGGAGTTCCTCAAGGCGGGTCGCATCTATCAAGACTGCGAGGAGTACGAGAAGGCCGCGCGCGCCTTCAAGAACGTCGAAGACTTGGACTCGCTCGACGTCGCGCTGACGATGATGGAGAACGCTGCGCTCAAGGCCGCGCCGGAGATGCGCAAGAGCCTGTGGTCCGACGCCGCGGTGCTGGCGACCAAGCTGGGGGCGCACGAGCGCGCAGCCAAGGCGCACGACGAGGCCGGGGAGCTGCGCAAGGCCGCCGACATCTACGAGAAGGCGCTCAAGCAGTTCGAAGTCGCTGCGGTGCTGTTCGTCGAAGCCGGGGATGACGCCTCCTATCAGCGACTGATCTCGGCCGGCGCCTCCAATGCGACGGTGCTCGACCTTCGCACCAAGCGGGCTCGTGCGCGCGGCGATACGGCGCTGGCGACGCAACTCTCCGAAGGCGTGCAGCGCCCGCAAAAAGCAGCCGTCGCCGACGACGGTGGAGCGACGCGCGTAACCGCAGACGTCAAGCGTGGTGCAGACGCCGAACCGCGGCATGAAGACCGCTTCGAGGTGCTCGGCGAGCTGGGTCGTGGCGGGATGGGCGTCGTGCACAAGGCCAAGGACCAACGCCTCGGACGGCTGGTCGCGCTCAAGTTTCTGCCTCCGCACGCCACCGAGGACCCCACCCTGCTCAAGCTCTTTCGCCGTGAGGCCCGCGCGGCTGCAGCGCTGAGTCACCCGGGGATCGTGACGATCTACGACGTCGGGGTGATGGGCAGCCGCGAGTTCATCGCGATGGAGCTGGTCGAAGGCGAAACGCTGGACGCCGTGCTCGACCACTCCGGCCCGTTGCCCGTCGATAGCCTGCTCGACCTGTTCGAGAAGGTTTGCTCGGCGATCGAGTACGCCCACAACAACAACGTGATCCATCGCGACATCAAGCCGGCCAACCTGATGCGCACCAAGCTGGGCGTGAAGGTGATGGACTTCGGTTTGGCGAAGCTCGTCAACGTGAAGACCACCGGCGGTCAGACGGTGATCGGCGGCACGCCCAACTACATGCCGCGCGAGCAGCTGACGGGGCAAGCGGACCATCGCGCCGACATCTTTGCGTTGGGTGCGACCTTCTATGAGCTCGCGACCGGCGTGCTCCCCGGCCACCCTGGCGTTCCGGCGCACAAGGCCGATTCGTACCCTTCACCTCGCCAACGCGTGCCTACGATCCCAGCGAAGTTCTCCGAGTTGCTGATGCACTGCCTCGAGCCCAACGCCGGCGACCGCCCGCAAGACCTCCCGACGATCCTGCGTGAACTGCGCACCATCCGCGCCGAGCTCGCCACCCCCGACGTCGTCGTTACCCCGCGCAGAGAGCCGCGCTCGGCGATGGCGGTCGAGCCGACGGTGGTCTCGAAGCAGCGCGCCCCGCTCCCCCGCATCTCGCGTGAAGACGATGACGACGCTCCACGCAAGAACATCGTCGAGGTCGTCGACCTCGGAAAGAAGCGTTAGCGCAGCCGGATCGACGCCCGGCTGCGCCAAACCGCGCACGCTCGGTTTACCAATTCTCCCGCCGCAGCTCGAGCAGCCACGCCTCCAGCTCCTCGACGTTGGGCGTCTCCTCGGGCAGGCGCGATTCGCGCTCGGCGCGCTCCAAGCTCGCAAAGGCTCGTTCGATCTCGGACGTCCAATGGGCAGCCTCGCGTTCGTCGAGCTCGCTGCGTTCGGCGCGCTGTTTGATCGCGATCAAGCTGCGCGCCTCATCAAAGCCGTACACGTCGAGGAGCTCGCGTACGTCGCTCACCAGCTCGCCGGTGGTCAGCAGGTGCGTCCCGGTCAGCGTGGTGCGCAGCACGTAAAGAGCCTTCTTCGCCGTCGGTTTGGCCGCCAAGGCCAGCCGCTGGCTCTGGGCGAAGCCGCGATAGTGATGGTGATAACGCTTGCTGAGCGAGCGACGTACGAGCGGCCTCAAGCTCGCAAGCCGTTCATGCTCCACGAGCGTCGTCGCGCCGAGCACGCGTTCGAGGTAGTTGCCGTTGCCAGCGATCAGGCCGCCGAGCAGCAGGCTCAGCTCGTTGGAGGTGTAATCGATCTCCACGCCCTCGATCACCTCGGCGCGATCGAAGGTCACCCGCGGCGAGCTCAGGCCCATAAGGCGCTGGGTCTTTTCGATATGAATCGCCTTCAGATCGAGATCGCTGTCGGGGGAGGGAAAGCCATAGGCGTGCGCACCGCTCAGATACACCACGAGATGCTCGCGGCGCTCTTCGGCGAGGACGCGTTCGGCAATGCGTAACTGATGGTCGCTGAGCAGTGATGCGGCGTTCATGGTTCCTCCTCCCAGGCCGCTTCGGGCGCTTCGGGCGCGTCCTTGCCCCACGGCGTTGCGGCGCCGTCGAAGGACCGCCGAGCGAGCTCGATCCTGACACGGCGCAAGAGCCGATCGGCGCGAGTGACGTCGGGATGGCGCGGCAAGCGGGTGCGATTGCGCGCTTCCTCGAGCCCGGGCAGTAGCTCCTCGGCCTCGCGCAGCACCTCGCTCAGCGGTACCTGCGAACGTTTGATCGCCAGCAGCCGTTCGCGCCGTGCACCGCTGGCTGCGAACTCGGGCGTGCCGTGTTCGAGCCAGTCCTGTGCGACGTACAAGAGCCGCAACAGGTTGTAGGCGTTCTTCGGTCGCAGCTCGCGCGGCACCTCGAAGCTCGCGTCGGCCTCACGGGCATGGGCGACCAGCGAGGCGAAGTCGGCGGCCGGGAGCAGCGCCTGATCATGCAGCGAGCGGTACAGCTGTTTGACGTACTCCTTGGCGCGATGCAGGTCCGCAGGCGGTGGCGCTGTGTGCTCGCCCGCGCTGGGAGCGCTCGCGGTAAGAGTGGCGAGCGCGAGCTTGTTCGCCACCGCGTCCAGCGTCAGCGTTGGTTCGGCGCGCAGCCAGGCGAGCACCACCGCGCGATGTTCCGCCAGGCGCGCGCTCTGCTCGAGGCGGCGCAATTGCGACACCGCATAACGCGCAAAGCTGCCGTACACCTCGCGCGAAACGAAGGCCTCGCGTTCCTCCAGCAGCCAGCGCCCAACCTCGTCGGTCGCGCGCGCGCCCGGCACGAACAACATCTCGAGCGTGTTCGGATCGGCGCGCAAACCCTGCCGAATGGCCTTCTCCACCTCCCAGTAGGTCTGACTACCATCCAAGCTCACGAGGTCCTCGGTGCGTTCGCAAAGGCCGGCCGTCCAGGCGAGCGGCAGCGCAAACACGCCGCGTTCATCGGTGTCGGAGTGCTCCTCGGCCAGCCCCCACGCGCGTGAACCCACCACCGTGCGCAACACGATCGTCGGCTCGAGCGCCTCCCAAGCCGCAAAGCGACGCGCGGCGTAACGCGCTTGGCCCTGCTTGCGCACGTGCAGCGTTCGCCGCTCGAGCTCGACCACGCCCACCCCGACCACGTCGACCCAAACCTGCTCGCCCACGACCTGCGTCACCCGCCCGACCGCCCCGATCGGCAAAACGCGCCCATCGAAGGCCGGCCCCAGCGCAACCTCTGCGCGCGTCGCCACCTCGGTCCCGTGGGGCAACGGAATCCGCGTGGGATCGATCGCACTGAGCGAGCGCAGCCGAAGATCGGTCATACGCCGATGATCGAACGAAACGAGGTGAGCGTCAGCTGGTTGGAGGGCGGCGCGATGGCGATGGGCGGCGCCGTGAGGCGGGGCTGGGCGGCGCCGCAACGAGGGGATGGGCGGCGCCGTGGCGTTCGCGCCCGCGGGCGCCGCCGCCGCCACCGGCGCGAAGGGGATGGGCGGTCGAAATGGACGTTTTGTTGATTTCGGGGCCCGATCCCCAGCCGATCGCCCGCCCAGTTCAACAAAACGTCCATTTCGAGCTCCCATCCTCAGTCGCACGGCGCCAACGCGCTACCGCGCAATGGCGCTATCGCGCAGCAGAGGTCACTAATGCGCAATAGCGCCAACGCGCACTGGCGCAGCAGAGGTCGCAGGGCGAAGGAAGTCGGGGGGGCTGCGCTAACCCCCGCGGGTAAGTTCGCGGATTGTGCTGCATGCACTCTGCCAGAGCACGTCTGCCCAGCGGCCAGCCAGGCGAACTCGCATAAACCAGCCTTATTGCGGGATGGCCGAAGCCTCTCTGGCCGACGGCCTTCTCGGAATGCGAAGTAACCCCAAGGAGCAAGCGCAGCTCCCCAGGGTTCGTTCGCACTAGGGCTGTTGGGCTACACGCTTGAAGGCCGGCGCTCGCTCGCTCGGACTGCGCTGTGCTCATTCCCCCAGCGCAGCAACGTCCGCCAAGTCCTTGGGCCTGCCAGCGGCGAGCTTGTTCTGAACGAGTTCGCGCTTGCCGATGACGTAGACCTTCAGATCTCCAAGCCGGGCTTCGACACGGTTGGCCCACGCCTGGCGAAAGACGACTCCATCGATGCGCGTTAGAACGTCGATCCGGTACGGGAGCCGGCCCAACATGAAGACCTTTCCGGGCCGGGAGAGAAGCTCGATCGGGGGCGCTACAGCCCCGAACCCGAAATCCTCCAGCGCACGCAAGATGCGCGCTGCGTTCGCTGCCGTCGCATCAACGAACAGGTCGAGGTCTTCGGTGTGCCGAGGTCTCGAGTGAACGGCGAGTGCGTGGCCCCCGACTAGAAGGAACCTCACTCGATGGCGCGTCAGCAATCGTAAGAATTCGCTCCAGTCCTGGAACAGCGCAGCCGTAGAGAGCGAAGGTGGCGCGGCGGATTGTCTCGACCGCGGCGAGCCTTTCGCTGGGGCTCTTACGGCTCCAGGCGTCTGCATCTTGGAGGTCAGCTTCTTCGACATCGACGACTCGGATGATGCGCTCGATCACGAGGCGATGGTAGCCCGAGTCCAGTGGCAGGTGCGAGGCGCGTGCCGCCGCTCTCGCTTCGTCTCGTTCGAGCGGTGGTGCGCGGCGGGCCCGTGTGAGAACCTTCCTCCCCGTGCCTTCTGCATCCCGCTCCATCGCTGCTCTATCGATGCTGCTCGCCTGCGCCAGCGCGGCGCGGACCGAGCAGCGGCGAGAGACGCCGCAGCGAACGAGCGCACCGGGCCCCTCCGCATCGGCTTCCTCCGCGGAGGCCGACGGGGCGCGCGCGCGGCTCGCAAAGGAGGCCCTCGCTGGGATCGTTCTCGTGCGTCCCGGCGCCGGCTTCTACCCGTCCTTCGAGGACGCGACCTCCGCCGCGTCACCGCCGTCCGAGCCCTCCACGTGCGCCGAGCATGAGCCGCTTGCCTTCGCGGTCGTCGCTGATCGCGCGGGCGTGGTGGAGGTCGTCGGGCCGCTGTTGCCCGGGAAGCTGGAGGAGGCTGGCGTGCAGATGTCGTGGGGCGACGTGAAGGCCCCCGGGCGCGTCGCGTTCGGGAAGCTCGCCGCGGTGCTCGCCGAGGCTCCCGAGCTTTTCATGGCCTGCACGCAGACCGTGCGCAGCGCCGAGTTGACGATTCGGATCGAGCAGGACGCAAAGCTGAAGGTGCTTTCGCATGCGCTCCCCGAAGGTGCCGATCTCGGCTGTCTCGAGCGGGTGATCGGCGAACAGCTGAAGTGGCCAAGGGGCGAGTCGGGAGAGGCCACCATCGTCCTCGCTGGACGACGCTTGGTGGGTGGTGACGCCGTGCTCTGTCACGAACCGACGCGCGTGTGCCGTGACGGTGGAGTGGAGGACTGGCACCTCTCTTTGAAGGGGTTCGTAAGGCGGGAGGATCTGCTCGCGCTGAGCACCACGCGGATCGAGCGGGCATATCCCGACGGGACCAGCGTCGTGGTGTTGCCGGGGCTCGAGGTCGATGTGGCGGAAGGCCGTCCGCGCTTTCGTTCCAGCGTCCTCTCCGGCCTCGACGTCGGTCCGGCATGGAAGGACGTGAGCCTCTCCCTCGCTCGCGAACGCTTCGCCTCCGGGGCGCTGCCGAAGCCCCCCCCGCCGGCGACGGAGCAGGAAAAGAACGGCGCTGCACTGATTGACGCGAGGGACCGCTGTTTCGCCACTCGGCTGCGAACCACAGGCGACGCCGCGCAGCGCAAAGGCGCCACGGTCCTCCTGAAGCCTCGATCGAGCGGGGCGTGGATCGCCGAGGGCACCGCCGTGACGTTCGAGGACGGTCGCGCGGCCGGCACTGTTCGACTGCCCTTCAGGCTGACGCGGTCGAGCGTGTCACCGGGGCCAGCCGGGTCGACCTGTGCCGCGCTCGGGCTGCTCGGGGCGAAGCTGTGCTTCGACCTCGGCGCGCAGTAGCTCAGTTCAGCGGAGGGACTTCGACGCGTCGGCGAGCATCGTCCTTCAGCCGATCGTCGACCTCCCAGACCTCGCGTTGCATCTCCAGGTGGGTCATGCGACAGCCGCGTCCCCAAGCGTCGCGTTCGGCGGGTGACGTCCTCATCGCGGCGGTCTCAAGGCTGTTCTGACGAGCCTGGGCGCAAATCGCCGCGCCCTTGTTCGCGCAGATGAAGTCGTCGAGCGCGACGCATGCCTTGGGCGGCGAAAGAGCCTTTGCGCTCGCGGTCGGGCGCGGCTGCGGCGCGGCGGTACTGCTTGCGCTGGCCGACGACGATGGGGAAGCGGTCGCGGTCTGGCCCACGTCCGGCTCCTCGTTCGGCTCCTCGTTCGGGCGTTCGGCTGCAGGGCGTGCGCTCAACGCGTCGTCTGCCGTCGGCGCGACGGAGACAGCCGACGCCTCGGTTGGCGCACCCGCCGGCGCCACGCTCGGGGGCGTAGCGGAAGCGACGTACGCCGCAGTGTCGAGAGCCGCCGGGGTGTCGCGCGAGCCCGCGACCGCGACCCCGATGCCAACGCCAACCAAGCCGATCAAGCTGCCGACGACGATTCGACCCAGGCCGTTCGCGGCGCGAGGCTTTTGCGCCTGCGGCGGCGGCGCGGTGCGACCATCGGCTGGGCGCGTCGCGATCTCGGTGGTCACCCGTGGCGGCTCGTTCCCGCTGCGTGCGGCGGTCAGCTCCTCCATCAGCGCGCGGATCGAGGCAGGGCGCCGCGCGCTGCGAACGGCCAGGGCGCGCATCACGACGTCGCTTAACGAGGCGGGGACGTCGGCGACCTCGGCGAGCGGCTTTGCATCGAGCCGCTGATCGACGTCGGTGCCGTCCTCCCAGGGTGCGCGCCCGGCGATCATCACGTAGAGCAGCAGCGCCGCTTCGTAGACGTCGGTCGCGATTGACGCCCCTTGGCCGAAGAACCTCTCCGGCGCCATCGCTGCAGGGGTGCCCCGTACGATGCCGGTCTGCGTCGTGGTCGACGCGGGCGCCCGCGTGTCCTTGGCGATGCCGAGATCGATCAGGACGGGCCGCAGGTTGGACGCATCCGCGGGGCCAAGCTCATCCTCCACGCTGCGCTCTCTCCCGCGCTTTTCCGGCCCATGCGCGACCAGCATCACGTTCTCCGGCTTCACGTCGCGATGGAGCAAGCCCTCGTCATGCAGCGCCTGCAGGCCCTGCGCGATCGCGCCAAACAGCTTCATCGCCTCATCGAGTGGCAGCGGCCCGCGCGCCAAGCGCGCCGCGAGCGACTCCCCCTCGCACAGCTCCATCGCGATGAAAGGAGCGCCGTCGGGGAGCTCGCCGGCCGCGACGACGCGCACCACCGCGGGGTGGTCCACCCGCGACAAGCGCTCGGCCTCGTCGAGGAAGCGCTTGTGCGACGAGCGGCCCTCGGCGTCGTCGGCGCTCGCAACGCCTACCTTGAGCGCCACCTTCGTCGACTCGTCGTCGCGCTGAGCCTCGTACACGACGCTGCTGCCGCCGCGACCGAGCTCGCGCAGCGCAACGTACGGGCCGAGCCTCATCGAATCCACGCCGCCATCCTAATCGCTCCGCGGCCCTTTAAGTCTTTCGCGATCGATCCGCCTCTTCAGTTTATGAGAGTGCTCGAGGTGTCTCGTATGGGCATGCAGCTGGCCGAACGGCAGCTCGACCAAGCGGCTTCGAACCTAGCGCGCGCTTCGGTCCCTGGCGCCGACGTCGACGTGGCCAAGGAGATCGTCTCGCTGCAAACGGCGAAGACCGCGAACGCCGCCAACGTCGCTGTGGCGCGCACCGCGTCCGAGGTGATGGGCACGCTCGTAGATATGATGATCTGAAGCCGTCGGCACGCACTCGGTTAGCGGATGTAAGGCGCTTGTAAGGGGGCGCCGGGCGCGCACAAGCGTACCGGAGAGCCATGAAGTCGCTGCTCAATCCGGTCGTGGTCGCGCTCTCCCTCGGGCTCCTCGCGTGCAACAAGACAGAGTCGCTCGCTGACGAGGTGAAGAAGGTCTACGGCGGGCCTTTTCAAGCCTTGGCGGCTGGAGATAACAAGGACTGCAAGAGCCAGGTCGAGATCGCTGAGAAGCTGTTCGAGCTGGAAAAGACCGAGCGCGCCCGCGTGCGGACCGCGATTGAGGGAATCAAGCAGGAGGGTGGTTTCCAAGGTGCGGTGCTCGAGCGCGTAAAGGGGCTCCACGACAGCCCTCTCGCGAAGAGCTACGCGGCTGCGTGCCCGGTCGAGGCGCGCGCGATTGGCGACCTCGCGCGAAAGACTGCGACCGCGATCGGGCTGGAGGAGGTGATCCCGCCGTGGCCCGAGGCGGGCGGGGCTGTACTGCTCGCGGCGCCGCGATCGTGCGTGCTTCCCTCGGGGGTGTGTTTCGAGTTCCGAGGGCGCGACTACGGGGGCGAACGCGCAAATGGGCGCTGCGACGCGATGTCGGGCCGCATGGTGGAGCAGGCATGCCCGCAGAACCCGCGCGCCAGTCGTTGCCAGATCGAGATGGGCAGCGAGCTGGAGCACGAGATCTTCGACCCGGAACCTCGACCCGACGTTGCCCAGGCGCGTTGCGAGAAACCGATCGACGGCAAGGTGTATGGCAAGTGGATCCCCGCGGCTGAAGCCGCGAACCTCCCGCCGAGCAGCTCAGCCGCGCCCGCTGTGCCCGGGCCCGCAGCTGCGGCGACGCTGCGCAGCACGGCCGTCGCACCGGCCGCTCCCAAGCCGGGCCCGCGTGCGCCGCGGCCCAACCCCCGCGAAGAGGCCTTTTGAGAACGGCGCACTAGAGCGCCTTCGCCCATACTCCTTGGCCGGAGGACGGTTGCGTCAGCGGTCAGCTAGACTGCCACCGTGGTGGCGCACGTCGAAGAGCCGGACGATGGTGAGGAGTTCGCTGCGTGGGCTGCCGAAGCGAGCCGAATCGCTGGGCTGCATCGCGTCGTAGCGATCGAAGGCGAGGTACGAAAGAACCAAGCCGCGCGCCTGGCTCGAGCGGTGGTGCCGGAACAGCCGCCGCTCGTGCTGGCGGTCCCGGGGGTCGATGAGGCTTACGTGATCGAGGAGGTCGCAGCGTTGATCGCGCGTGCGAGCGGCGCCGCGGTCGCGCCGCGAGAAGATGTTGCTGGTGTGGTCGACGGCGCTGCGGACGCGCTGCGCTCGATGAACGTACGGTCGCTCGTGCTCCTCGACGCCGATCCGTTTCTGCGGGCCGGCGGGGATGCTGTGCTCGGCCGATGGTCCGAAGGCAGCGACGCCACGGTGTTCGTGATCGCTGAGTCGGTGCCTGACTCGCTCGCGCCGTCGCTCGCTGTGCGGGCTACGCGTACCGACCGCGCAACGATGGCCGAACTCGAGGAGGGTGAGGATCTGGACCTGCTGCTACAGCTCTCGTTGCTGCCGGTCCGGGTGCCGATGCGCGCGCTCGGCTGGATGACCGCACGCGATGGCGTCGGGCTCGGAAGGAGCTTGGAGGCGCTGCGCCAACGTGGCCTCGCGCGCTACTCGATCGCTGCGCTGGAGATCGTAGCCGAGGTGCCCGCGGCCGTGCGACGCGAGGTGCTCACGAGGCACCCGCCATCGGCGTCGCTGCGATCGACGTGGATGGGGCGCGTGGCAGACGGGCTCGCGGAGGGCGCGTGCAAGGGACCGAAGCGCCTGTCCGAGGCCGACTTCAGCGCGAGCCATCGAGCCCTCACGCGTCACCTCCTCGCGTGGGCGCGCTCGACGATCCACCCGACACGCGCCTCGCTCGCGGTCGCGCTGCTCGACGCGTTGGCGCCGTTGGGGAGCTTACTGACTGCGCTCACGATCGCCGAGACGGCGCTCGAAGATGCGAACGAGCGCGACACCCGCCTTGCGCTCGAGATCCGACTCGCCCAGCTGGAACGAAGCATGGGCCGCCGCGGACGCGCGGTCGCGCGGATGGTCGCGGCCGTCGAGGATCTGGACGGGGTCTCGACCAGCGGCGTTGCAGAGGCTGCGCTTGCGTTGGCGCGCCTGTCGACCCCCGAGGCCGCAGAAATGTCTGCAACTCGGCGGCGTGCCAACGAACTCATCGAGGGGCTCGGTCGCGCCGACCCTGCCTGGGCTTTGCTCTCCGCGCGCGCGCGGATGCTGCGATGCTGGGCGGAAGGCGATGCGCACGAAGCGCTATCGGCCGGGATCGAGGCGCAGGCGCTCTCACGCACGGATGATGAGATCGCTCGCCTGGACTTGCTCGGGGAGACGACGGCGAACGCAGTCGGGGCTGGCGCTGTAACGTTGGCGTGCGAGCTGGCGACGAGCTTCGAGGTCGAAGGGGCTCGTGCAAGTCGAGCGGACATCGTCGCGCGAGCGCGCGGCCTCCGAGGTTGCGCGCTGGTCGAAGCGGGTCAGCTCGTTGCGGCGATCGAAGATCTCAGCGCAGCCATCGAGCAGCTCGCGAGCTCAGGCTTCCGACAAAATGAACGCTGGCACCGCTTCCACCGCGGGCTCGCCCACGCCCTCCACGGCGACGTCGACCAAGCGCTGCTCGACTTCGATGACTTCGCGGGGCTCAGCCGCATGCTCGCCGCTCCGCACGAGCTCGGCGTCCTAGCCGCCGCCGCGGCCGGATCCGAGTCGGCTCGCCTCGCGCTTTCGAGTCTCCGCGGTCTCCACCCCTGCTT
This sequence comes from Polyangiaceae bacterium, assembly GCA_044376115.1. GTDB lineage: Bacteria > Myxococcota_A > Polyangia > Polyangiales > Polyangiaceae > Xiheicaenibacterium. The sequence goes on from JBILLK010000037.1 coordinate 102,925, forward strand.
CCTGCCCATGGTCGGCTTCCTCGCGGGCGAGAGCGATCACGTACCGGAGCTCAGCTCCGTACCCGGCTTCTTCGCGCTCGAGGCGCGCCTTTTGGACCGGCTCGTGCGTGCCGGCGCAACGGGCGCAGGTCTGGGTCGGGAGCGGTCTCGGCTCGAGGAGTCGCGCACGCTCGTGATCGGGAAGGAGGAAACCTGGTTCGCCTACGAAGGTCGCGAGGTCTCGCTGAAGAAGATGCACACGCTGCGCAGGGTCTTCGGTGGCCTACTCGCCGCGCGCGCGAAGGGCGCGTCACTCGGCGTCGATGAGCTCTTCTCGGTGGGGTGGCCTGGGGAGCGCGTCGCCGCGTCGAGCGCGACGAACCGCGTTTACGTGACCATG
>JBILLK010000034.1:0-111595 GCA_044376115.1 Polyangiaceae bacterium
TGCCGGCTGCGCAGCCTTGGGCTGAAAGACGCCATCGTCTACGGCGAGGCCGGCTGGACGATCCCGACCAGCGTCCGGGTCGTGCGCGCGCGACGCTCGCAGGGCGTTGCATAAGCAGCTGGCTGGTCAGGGCTTGGGCGCCGCTACGCGCAGCACCAACGGTACGCGTACCGCGACGTCCATTCTCTTGGGGCGAACGCCGAACATCAACGTCTCGATAGGGATGCCGGGAAACCGAATCAGTTCGAAGATGCGCGTGATGCACGCGGCGACCTCGGCATCCGGCAGATGGTTCTCCGTCGACACCGACCCGACCTGACCACGCTCGAGGATCGTGAAGTCCACAATGACTTCACCGGAACTCAGCTTGCCGGCGCGCAACGATGTCTCGTGACAGCTCCGGATCCCGGGCAGATCGCGCGACACGACGCTCGTCACCTCGGATACGGTGCGCCCCTCACCGACGGTCACGGCGCCCAAGGTCACCTCGCTGCGTCGCTCGCGCACCTCAGCTGCCTCCAGGTCGGCGCGCGCAAAGCACAGCCCGCCCTCGACCGGCGCGGCGACGCACACCTTGCCCGAGTTAGCGTCGGCTGCCGGCGTTGAACTCCCAGCGGGCTCGTCTTTCAGCGTGATCCCCGACCCCACGTAGCGCCCGGCCAGCGTGCCGTCATGGAAGTAGACTGCCGCGCCCGAACGAACGCGCGGGCCTCGCGCGGGACCACTGCCAATCGTTCCCACCCCGCCTCCCGCCAAGGTAAGCGTTCCTACGCCAGACGGATCCTCCACGTGGCTCGGGCGCCCGATGATGCGGAGCTGGAGCGCTGGTAGCGACATGCTGATGAGGAGCCGAGCGTCGTGACGATGAACCGTCGTACTCCACACGAGCGGCGCGATCGACGGCGCCACAGGCGCCCCGTTTAGCGTCGGAGGCAGCAGCTCTCCGGCCCAATCGCGAACACCACAAATGTTGTGATTTTGCGCGAATTCGCTCAAGGCCTCGAGCGCCTGCAGCGGCTTGCCGGCCACGCAGGCGACTTGACTCTCCCGCGGCAGCGCTGGGAGGCTTTTGCACTCGATCGTATCGAAACCCAACGCGACCTTCGATTCAGGGAGTTGCATGGGCAGCTCGGAGAGCCCCTTTGCGGCTGCCACGAGCCGATCCTCCACGAGCCCAACTCGGAGCCCTGGGCAGGCGACGTACCCCGAGCCGTCTGCAAAGACCTCAGCGACCTCCTTGGCGAGCACCGGGAGGAGCTGCTCGCGTGCAACGAAGACCTCGATCTCGAGGTTGCCACCTTGGACCGCGAGCTTGAGGGCGCTGCCTTGATCCTCCACGAGTTTGAAGCCGCGCCCGAACTCCATCCCTTCGGCCGCGAAGCGCTTTGGCCGCGGTGCCTCTTGCAGCGCCGCGGACGGGTACAGCGTCCCGCTGGGGTGCACAAACGCACCGACGGGTGGAACCGGCAGCCGGCTCCTTAGCGCGTCGAGCTCCACCGCTTCGGCCGTCCCGTCGGGGCTCGCGACAGTGCCTCCGTTGACCGCGTGGCTGGAAGCCGAACACCCCGCGAGCACGAGGGGCCAGAGTAGCATCCGCTTGAGCATCGAATTCATGGCTCCCCGTACGCTCGCCCGAGCCGGACAACCCCTTACAAGTGCCTTACATCCAGCGCAAGGAGACCGCGCTGCAGCACGGCCGCGCTGCTCTCTTGCTATGCGTCGCCGCGTCGAGTGCGACGAACCGCGTTTACGTGACCATGTGCCGGCTGCGCAGCCTTGGGCTGAAAGACGCCATCGTCTACGGCGAGGCCGGCTGGACGATCCCGACCAGCGTCCGGGTCGTGCGCGCGCGACGCTCGCAGGGCGTTGCATAAGCAGCTGGCTGGTGGTCAGGGCTTGGGCGCCGCTACGCGCAGCACCAACGGTAGGCGTACCGCGACGTCCATTCTCTTGGGGCGAACGCCGAACATCAACGTCTCGATAGGGATTGCGGGAAACCGCTTGTTCTCGAAGATGCGCGCGATACACGCGGCGACCTCGGCATCCGGCAGATGGTTCTCCGTCGAGACAGACGCGACCTGACCATGCTCGAGGATCGTGAAGTCCACGATCACTTCACCGGAACTCAGCTTGCCTGCGCGCAACGACGTCTCGTGACAGCTCCGGATCCCGGGCAGAGAGCGGGACACGACGCTCGTCACCTCGGAGACCGTGCGACCCTCGCCGACGGTCACGTTGCCCAAGGTCACCTCGCTGCGTCGCTCGCGCACCTCAGCTGCCTCGAGGTCGGCGCGCGCAAAGCACAGCCCGCCCTCGACCGGCGCGGCGACGCACACCTTGCTCGAGTTAGCGTCGGCTGCCGGCGTTGAAGTCCCAGCGGGCTCGTCTTCCAGCGTGAGCTCCGACCCCACGTAACGCCCGGCCAGCGTGCCGTCATGGAAGTAGACCGCCGTGCCCGAACGAACGCGTGGGCCTCGCGCGGGACCACGGCCAAGCCTTCCCATGCCAGGCGGCTCCTCCACGTGGCTCGGGCGCCCGACGACGCGGAGCTGGAGCCGCGCACGATCTGCACCCTGCGACTCGGGTACCAACAGGCTGATGAGGAGCCGATCCTCGTGACGATGAACCGTCGTGCCCCGCACGAGCGGGACGATCGACGGCTCCACAGGCGCCCCGTTCAGCGTCGGGGGCGGCAGCTCCCCGGCCCAATCACGAACACCACAGTTTTGATACTGATCCCTTCGGAGCGGCTGCAGCGGCTCGCCGGCCACACAGCCGAGTAGGCTCTCCTGCGGCAGCGTCGGGAGACTGGAGCACTCGAGCGTATCGAACCCCAACGCAACCTTCGACTCAGGGAATTGCACGGGCAGATCGGAGAGCCCCTTCGCGGCTGCCACGAGGCGACCCTCCACGAGCCCAACCCGGAGCCCTGGGCAGGCGACGTAGCCAGAGCCATCCGCAAAGACCTGAGCGACCTCTTCGGCGAGCACCGGGAGGAGCTGCTCGCGTGCAACGAAGACCTCGATCTCGAAGTCACCTTGGACCGCGAGCTTGAGCGCGCTGCCTTGATCCTCCACGAACTTGAGCCCCCCACCGAAGCCGATCTTTGCGAAGCGCCTTGGCTGCGGCGCCTCCTGCAGCGCCGCGGACGGGTACAGCTTCCCTCTGAGGCGCACGAACGCACCGACGGGTGGAACCGGCAGCCGGCTCCTTAGCGCGTCGAGCTCCACCGCTGCGGCGGCACCGTCGGGAGCTGCGCCAGCCCCACCGCTAACCGCCGGGTTCGAGGCTGAACACCCCACGACGACGAGGGGCCACAACATCATCCGCTTGAGCATCGACTTCATGGTTCTTCGGTACGCCGGCGCGCGCCGGACAACCCCTTACAAGCACCTTACATCCCCGAGTAGAGCAACGCTGGAAACGAGCACGGCTGCGAAGGACAGGTCCACACGCGTAGTCGCGCGTACCGAGGATGGGCGGGCATGGCTTTTCGTGCGGCCCAATGCGTCGACGCCGCCGAGGCCTTCGCCGGCTTCCGCCGTGGCGCCGAAGAGGCGGGCCGATGTAGCCTTAAGCGGCATGCGAGCCTTCAGATCTATCGTCGTCTTCTCTGCGCTCGGTGCGTTCGTCGGTGGCTGCGACTCGAACGCCGAGAAGTTCAAGAAGGGCATCACGCCCATCGTGGAAAAGCATCGTGAGCCGCTGAAGAAGCAGCTCGACGGCCTTCACGCCGCGCAGAAGGCGGCGGCTGCGGCGCCGCCCATCAAGCCGATCGAGGGCGCTTCAGGGGGCGACTTCTTCCTGATCGACGAGGACATGAAGCTCGACCAGCCGGGTAGCGCGCACCCTTCGCGCCCGCCTGGCTGCCACCCGTTCTACTTCGGTGGAAACGTGTTTGCAGTTGCAGGCGGCTGGATCCCGGAGTCCACCACGGACCTGGTCGAGCCGAAACCGGAGCACTTCTCGGCGCGAGAGGAAGAGTACAAAAAGTTCGAGGCCGTTCGCTATGCGCTGGTGTGCAAGCAGCTCGAGGCCAAGCAGCCCAAGGAAGAGGCCGGCGGAACGTTCTCGGGTGCGACCTACAAGGGCCAATGCCGCGCTTTCGAGATCGACGGCGCGAAGTACGTCGGAGGTTTCGAACTCAACGTCTCGATCGGCTCGGCGTCGGTGCGCGGCCCAAGCTCGGTCGCGAACGCGGCTTCGAGCTCGCTCGGTAAGGAGGTCACGGCACAGATTAGCCGCGAGGCGGAGAAGCTGGGCAAGCCTGTTGCTGCCTCGATGAGCTGCGGCTGGCCATCTGACCGCTCGGCAAACCCACCGTAAAGGCAACCCGGTTCACACGGCGGAGCCATACCGGAGATCTCGTGTACGTTGAGCGCGGTGTTCGGGCGTTGGATCGGCGGGTCTCGTGGCTGGCTCCTCGCGGGCTGGGCGGTCTCGCTGCTCGCGGCGGGTTGTGGATCGCGGCGTGGGGAGTGGGAGGCCGCGCGGATGGATTCGCTGGAGGGCGTCACCACGTCGGGCGGCGGGCTCGAGGGCGCGCCCCCCATCCAGCCAAGCGCGGCGCCGAGCGTGGCGTCGAGTGAGCTCGGTCCGCTGATCGAGCCGGGGCCGCGGGCCGTCGTGTGTGGGGCTTGTCGCGCGCCGGCGACGCTGGGGCGCGTGGAATCGACGGCGCTCGTCGAGATCTCGGGACTGGTCGCGAGCGCGCGGCACCCCGGGGTGTTCTACGCGCACAACGACTCGGGAGAGCGCGCGCGGCTCTTCGCGGTGGGCGCTCGGGGGGAGGACCTCGGGGTGTACCTCGTCTCGCACGCGAGCGCGGTCGACTGGGAGGACGCGGCGCGGGGGCCGTGTGGCGAGGGTGCGCCGGGGAGCTGCGTGTTCCTCGCGGACATCGGCGACAACCAGGAGGCGCGGGACGACCTCGCGGTGTACCGCGTCCGCGAGCCGAAGCTAGGCGGCGGCATGCTCCCGGCCGACGCGCTCCCGTTCGTGTACCCGGACGGGCGCCACGACGCCGAGACGTTGCTCGCGCACCCGAAGACCGGGGTCTTGACGGTGGTGACGAAGGCGCTCCGGGGGAGGGCGGGCGTCTACGAGTTCCCGACACCGCTCACGCCCGGTCGCGTCGTCACGTTGATCCATCGAGGCGACGTGCGGGTGCCTTGGCTCTTGCCGCTCGTCACGGGAGGCGACGTGGACCCGTCGAGCGGGAGCGTCCTCCTGCGGAGCTACGTCGGTCTCGCCCTCTGGCCCGCGGCATCGCTCGATGCTTCGGTCGCCGAGACGTTGCTCGCGGCCCAGCCGTGCGACATGCCGGTCGCGAGCGAGGCGCAAGGCGAGGCGGTCGCGTTCGTCGCCGACGGGTCGGGCTACGTGACCGTCTCGGAAGGGCGGCACGAGGATCTGCACGGCGTGAGCTGTCGCTGAGGCGAGACGAGCTGCCGCCGAACGCGCAGCCTAAGGTCGAGTACGGGTGCTAGCCTCCAGCGATGTTCACTGAACCGCGCCGAGCCCTGCTCGTGGGCATGCTCGGAGTCAGCGCGTGCAGTGAAGTGCGCGTGGTCCCCTCGGAGAGAGGCGACGATACCTCGACCGTCGGCGGGACGAACGCGACGACCGCCGCCAGCGGAGCGGGTGGGGCTGTTGCAGCCGGTGGCCACGCTGGCGGCGCTGGGGGCGGTGGGCAAGGCGGTGGCGCTGGGGGCGGGGGAGCACCACTTGGGCAAGTGCCGGGTGTCGTTGCCGTCGGCTATGGCAACCTTCGCCTCGTCTCGCGCGACGACGGGGTGACTTGGAGCAGTCGCGTGGTCGAGGGCGACCCGGACGATCTGTTTAACCTGCTCTGGTCGGTCGCTTGGGGCAGCGGGCGCTGGGTCGTTGTCGGCACGCGGCTCTTGATCTCCGAAGACGGCGTCACTTGGAGCGACGAAACGCCGTCGATGCCCTGCGCCATTTCGGAGGGCGTGGCCTTCTTTCAGGGGCAATTCTGGATGGGTTGCTCGACGAGCCCGGGCGCCGTGCTGTATCGCTCCGACGATGGCCTCGAATGGAGCGATCCGGTCGAATTAGACGGTAACTTCGAGACACATGTCTTTCTCTTTTCCAACGGTGGCAAGCTCGTTGCCCACGACGGCATCGGCAGCGCTGTCCAGTCGAGCGACGGCCTCAACTGGTCGCCCCTCGACCTGGATTGGCCGGCGTTCTGCGACGGCGACTGGCAAGAGGCGGAGACGTGTGGCCCAAACACGACCGGTTCGAGCTGGCACGAAGGGACCTGGCTAGCCGCCTCATGGCCGGGGACCATCCGGCGCTCGATCGACGGCGAGAGGTACTTCGACAGCTACGTCGACCCGGAAGGCTATTCGGTGTTCGATAGCCGAGGGTTCGTCCGCGGCTGGGTGGCCCCCGAGTAGCACGCGCTGGGTGCGTCGACGCCCTGCTACGCGCTGAGCCTGAAGCCGAGCGGCAAGACACCTTTGGGGGGGTCAGGACTTGCCGAGCAGCAGGTCGTTCGGCACAAGCCGGCACCTATCCCGGAGCTTTGTAACGGCTTAACATCCACGAAGCCGCAATGCCGACCCGAGCGCTAACACCCGCCGCGAGACACCGGGCGCCTTTCCTCTTGCTCGCCCTTGCGACTGCAGGCTGTCCACTGCTTGTCTCGGACCCGCCAACGCGGGCGAGCGAGGAGTCCGACAGCTCGGAGGTTCGGTATCACTGCGAGACGCAGGGCTACTCCTGCTACTGCGAAGTCGCCTCGGATGGCGAGCGGAGCTCCCCGGGTTGCACCCGAGACCTCCCCCATGTTGCAGAACGCTGCTGCGCAACGTGGGATTGGCCATCGGCAGGCTCGTGCGGATGCGATGTGGCCGCCTGCAAGGACGGGGGCAGCAGCGCTTATTGTTCGTGCCGGATCAACGAGACCGAGGGCGACGCCTCTTGCTCCGACATCGACGCGTCGTGTATCAGCCCAGCGAGCTGCTACGGCGCATCGTCGTCAACTGCTTGCAAAGACGGCTTTGAGTGGGTGAATTTTTCGTGTTCCGCCGCCGACCTGTTCTGCGAGGACGATGAAAAGCAAGTGCCGAGTTGCAGTGGCTGACGGGGCAAGCTGAGCTCAGCGACCAGCCAGCTTCTTCACGCTCTTTGCAACGCTCTTGACGACGGTCTTCGGCGCGACCCGAGGTGATGGCTTGGGCTTGCGAGCGGCCGGCGATTTCTCTTGGTTCTTTGAGAGCAGCACCTTCACCTGGTGAATCCCTTCTGGGTTCGCCAGCTCGCGTTTGACCAGGAACTGCAGCACCTCTTGGGCCTCGGCAGGCCACCGCGGCGACGCGTCCTCGACCGCCTTCAGGAACTCAGCGGCGAACGGCGCGCGCGCCCCGCGTAAGAGGAACTTGGCCGCGTGCTCGAGGTGATGATGACTGAAGGTCGCGGCCGACGTCTTACGTGCGAGCGCGATCGAGCTGAGCTCGAGATGGTGCTCGAGCATCTTCAACTCCTCCGCCGTCGAGCGGAGCGGCAATGCTCCCTTCTTCCCTGGGTGGATGATCACGCGAAAGCCGCCTCGCGAGAGCGCCTCGCTTGCCGTCTCCAGCGAAATACCGGGGTGGAAGTACATCGGGTCCTCATCGGTGGCGTCACGTTCGGCCATCTCGAGGTCGCTGTAGAGGTCCTCCTTCAAGCGCCAGTGCTCGAGATACTCGGCCATGGCGTCGAAAACGGTGGTGGTGTCGTCGTCCGAGACGGGCCCCTCGGGGATGGCCTTGAGGTGCTTCCTGTACTTGGTGTGGGCCTTGCGAAGGACGTAGCAGGGCGTCTCTCGAAAGGCCGGTGGCGCCTTCTTTCCGAGCGCAAACAGAATCACCGCAGGAGTCATGCGCGGAGGCTAGTCCATGCCAACCCGTTCTCGCAACGGTGACGCGGGCGCGAGCTGTCGTGCAACCGTCGGCTTGTTGTAGGCTGCGCGCCGTTCGTCGCCGTGGAGCCCTACGACTCGCAGATCGCTCCCGCGGGCGAGCAGCGGTTCTGGGTGCCCGAGGCAGCGCTCAATCCGCCGTGAACGTGCCGCGCCTGCCACGCGCACAGCTGGCCGGCATCATCCGTAGCGCTGCGTGGTTCGAAACGCGCGAGGGGTCGTGCGGGTCTCGCGCCGGAAGAACTTCACGAAGTTGGTGGGCTCGCTGAACCCGAGCTCGTCGCCAATCAGCGCGACCGGCGTCGTCGAGTGCGCGAGTCGCCGCTTGGCTTCGAGAACGAGCCGCGCCGTGAGCAACTCCTTCGCGCTCATGCCGACCACCTCCCGCGTCGCCCGGCTGAGGCTCTTCTCCGAGCAGCCGAGCGCGCGCGCGTAGCGCTGCACGCTGTGCCAACGATGATGCTCGCGCTCGACGAGGGCCCGGTAGAGCTGAAACCGCTCGACCAACGCGCGCTCCATGGGCTCCGACGACGATGAGACCCCGGCGCGCGCGATACGCAACAGCAGGGTCTGCACCTGGCTGTTGAGCAGCGCGTTGAGAGCAGGAGACGGTCTGCCCACGGCGTCGATGGCCATGCGTTCGAGGCACTCGGTGAACGCGCGCCGCTCGAGCCGGGGCAGCGGCGTGTGGGCCGGCAGTTCGGCGCGACCGAGGCTCGGCGGCAGCAACTCCGAGCGAAAGATCAGAAACCAGCCGTGGAAGCGATCGAGGTCTCCGAAGCGATGCACGCGGCCCGGTTGCACCATCACCACCGAGCCCGCGGCACACTGCAGGGTGTCGAAATCGACCATGTGCGTGTAACCGCTCCGCGTCAGATAGAGGAGCACGTGGAAGTCGAGGCGCTCGACTTGCGTCGGCTTTTTCGCCGATCGATGCCGAAGTTCAGGTCCCGGATAGAGCTCGACGTCGAGGGTGTAGCCCGCCGGCGGCTCGAAGTGCACCACGGGTACCTTCGACACGGTGTCCCATTTATACCATTTATTCGCAGGGAACGACCTCGCGCGATTTGCGTTCGATCGGCATCCTGGGTTCAGCGGTCGCCGAGAGCGGCGGGAGGGGCCCGCCATCACGCGGCACGCGACCAAGGGGATTCACCATGAACACGTGTGTTTCACGACTCGGTTACGTCGGCGTCGAGATGAGTGACCTTCAGGCCTGGAGGCAGTTCGCCACTGAGGTCTTGGGGTTCGAGGAGAATGGAGTGACCGAGGATGGCGGTCGCTTCTTCCGTATGGATGACAGACACCATCGGCTCGCCCTTCACCCGGGTAGCCGCGACGACATCGCGTACGTCGGTTGGGAACTCGACGACGAGAGCGCCCTCGAGGCGCTCGCTCACCGCCTCGCGGCACGAGGTCACGACGTCGTGTGGGCGACGGAGCTCGAGGCCCAAGAGCGTAGGGTCGGCCGGCTGCTCCGCGTCTCTGATCCGAGCGGGATCGTCAACGAGGTCTATTGCCGACTGCAGCCCAGCGCGTCTCCATTCAGCCCATCGCGCGACCTCGGCGGCTTCGTCACGGGCGATCTCGGAATGGGGCACATCGTGCTCTGCGTGGACGACTACGAAGCCTCCTTGCGCTTCTACCGCGAGGACCTCGGCCTCGCGATCAGCGACTACATCGACGTCGACTTCGGTCCCGCTGGCGTTCGAAGCGTCGCCTTCCTCCACGCAGGCGCGCGTCACCACGCGCTCGCGCTCGTGCCGATCAGCACGCCGAAGCGCCTCCACCACGTCATGGTCCAGGTGACGAGCCTGACCGACGTCGGCACCACCTTCGACCGCTGTCAGGACGCTGGCGTCGGCATCGCCCTGTCGCTCGGCCAACACACCAACGACCGCATGACCTCGTTCTACATGCAGTCACCCTCGGGCTTTCAGATCGAATACGGGCACGGCGGCATCGAGATCGACGACGACTGGAAGGTCGCTCACCACGACGCCCCGAGCCTATGGGGCCACCGACCGCAGCGGCCGCAGGCTCCCGAATGAGCCCGCGTGGATCGACGCTCGCACCACGCCCATGGTCCCGTGGAAGGACGGCACCGTGGCCCTCTTGCTGGAGCCGCTCGATCTGATCGCGCGGGTCTGTGCACGCGTCCCTCCACCTCGGCTGCACATGGTCCCGTCGCGCAATTCCTTGCGCGACCAATAGGACACTACGGCGTCCTCAGCTCGCACGCCAAGGTACGGAGCGAGGTCGTGCCCCATCCCGAGGTCGCGATGAGCGAGCAAGTGCCGAGTTGCAGTGGCTAAGGAGCGGATAGCGAGCTGCAGCCTGTTGTAGGCTGCCCGCCATGCGTGAACTCTTGCTTGGGTGCCTCGTGGCTGTCGTTGCGTGCGGGGACTCCGGTAGTTCGGGCAGTGGGGCCGCTGGTGGCGGCGGGGACGGGGAGGGCGGTGCAAACTCAACGGGTGGCAGTTCCACTGGCGGCAGCGCTACCGGCGCGGGCGGCTCCGGCGCCGGGGTCCCGGTGGATGGCCAGTTCACCTTCGGTGTCGAGGAAGGCCGCGTCTTCCGCGTGGAGGCTGCCGCAGGCGCCGCGATCGAGGATGTAAGCCTCGCGCTCGATGCGCTCGCGCCCGGTACCCTGGACCGCCGGCTCATCCCATCCTTCAACGGGGCGTGGCTCACCCTTTCGACCGACCGCGTGATCTGTGACTACGGTCAGTGTTTGGCGGTGATCTCGGGAGACCTGGCTTCATTCGAGGCGGTGATCGTCGACGGCCTACCCTTACCGGCCTTCGGCACCTCGCCCATCACCAACGACGGCAACACCATCGTGTACTCGTCCGATGGCGGTCCACATTCGGTGGACCTCTATCGCATTGACCGCGCCGGCGACGGTTGGTCTTCACCCACGCTGCTTACGGCTGATTCGAGCTACGACTATAACGATATGCCGGCGCTCTCCTTCGATGAAGGCCGCGTCTACTTCGATTGTGGCGTTGCGCCCTATCCCGAAGACGGCGGCACCGATTCGTGTTCGGTCGCGCTCGATGGCTCGGGCTTCAACATCGTAGTCGCCGGGGACACGTTGCCCGACGCCGAGGCCGACTTCACGCAGTTCCCTCACGCGGCCGTGGGCGGCCTATTGTTTCAGGGCAACTGGCCGATCGGCGACGCGAAGCCGGAGACCATCTGGTTTCTCCCCGAAGGCGGCAGCGTGCCCGAGCCGATCGGCGAAAACTTCACCAACGCCGTCTCGCCTTGCGGTCTGCGCGATGGACGCTTCGGCTTGCTCTGGCTCGACGGGCCGGACAACCGCGCAGGCCTGCACGAGCTCACGCTCGTCGCCGCCGACGGCACGCTGATCGCCGTACTAACGCCCGGTATCGACGTGCTCGACGTCGGCATCGGCTGCGCCGATTGAGCGCTCAGGTCGGCTCGAGGCCCGAGCACACGAAGCCGAGCGACATCACGAGTCCAAGCACAATCCATTCAATCATGCCGTGCAGCTTCGCTTGTGAAGGCAACGTCGATGCGACGACGCGGGTACGTTTTCGCCGCTTGATCGCGAAGAATGCCGCTCGGCCGAAGGCCGCTGGCACGACTCGCGTCGGAGCCTGCGGTCGATTGTTGTCACTCGGTTTGTGTGAGTGCTAACGCCGCGCTCGTCAGCGATCTCAAGCAAAGGCGGAAAAAAGGCTGCCGACGCTCCTAGCACTCGGCTCGTACGCTGCTCGAGTCGGTGCCAAATGCATGACGATCGCGCCACAAAAAAAGCACAGAAAACGGGTCATCTTCGCTGCAGTTGGTACCGTTTGTTTGTTCGGTAGCGTCGGCAAACACCGGCGCTCACCGAGCAAAACGCTCGGGCCTCGGCGCCGGCGACGGCTCTCGAGGCATCACGGAGGTGATGGTCATGACGGAGTCTTCGTCTCAAATCGCAATCAGTACGCGTCTCGACGACTACTTTCGCGAACCCGTCGTCGAGGCCCTTCGAGGCGGCCCCGCGTTCGCATCGGAGGCCACCCAGTCCTACTTGGTGCAGCTCCTTTCGGACTACGCCAAGCCGACGCAGGAATCGACCTCACCGCTCTCGCAGTCGGTCACTCTGCTCTACCGCGACGCGCTCTCGGCCGCGGGGCAGGATCGTTTCCGCCGGCTCCAGCTCTTGGGCGATGGCGTGCTCTATTCGATGGGCTTCTTCCACGGCACGCAGATGAAAGGCGCTGACGAAGGCTACATCGCCAGCGTAGGCCGCGGTGCTTACGGCCATGCAGCGCGCATGCTGCGCACCAACAGCTCCTCCAAAGGGCCCGATGTTTTGCAGGAGCTCTCGGCCAACTTCGATCGCTTCATTCAAGTGCTGCGTTACGTCTCCGATTGGGTGCTCGCCAAAGGCGCGCGCGACGAACAAGCGCTAATGAAGCTGTACGAGCGCTGGCGGAAGACCGGCTCGGCGGTGCTGCGTGAAGAGCTCGGTAACCGCGGCCTTCTGCCGGCCAGCGACGAGACGGTGCACTGATGTCGGCGGCTCCGCCGTCGCTCTGTCTCGCACGCAAAGTTCAAGTCGATTTGGAGCGCCTCTATGCTGTGGAGGCGCCTCCGGTCGACGCCTTCGTCCGCATTGCCAACGGCGAACGCGAGACGGTGCTCGTGCGCAAGACTCGCGGGAGCCTCGAGTTGCGCGTCCATCTCCCCGAGCAGGCGCTCTCTCATGACGGCTCAATCACGCTCGACCTTTACTGCCAAGTGGTCGAAGGCGTCAGTCACTTCATGATGCTGGTCGAGCGTGCGCGGCGCGACTTGCCGGCCACCCAGCTCGAGCTCGAGTTGCAAGCCGAAGTCGACAAGTTCGTCTTGGTCAAACGCGCGGCCGGCGCTGCAGCAAACACCGATGCAGCCGTGAAAGAGCGGCTGTTCTCGAACGTTCGCTTCTTGCATAAAGCCGGCACCGTGCGTGGCGAACGCTACCGGCTCGCCAACCAACTAGCCGCGCGCTTCGTCACCCAGCTAAGCACGCGGCCAAGCGCTCCCGCTCGCCTCCAAGACCTGCGCAGATTTTTTGGTGCAGGCCAACGAGAGAAGCTCGAAATGGTGATGGCGGCGTAGTGCTGCCGTCCTGCCACTCGGCTCATCCTCTGGCCGGCACACCTGGTGTCCTCGAGGGGGACTTCGTCCCCCTTGCGCTGCGCGCACCCCCTAGGGATCCAGAATTGAACTTCCGGCCGGACGTACTTGTGGAAGGGTTCCCGTCGATCGCCTGCGTCGGCTGACATATCCTGCGGCGGATCGATGACAGCCGCTCAGTCCCCCGCTCGCTACCAACTTGCGCAGGCCAACGTGGCCTACGCCCGGGCCCCCCACAACGACCCGCTGCTCGCCGACTTCATGGCGCGGCTCGACGAGCTGAACCTGCTGGCCGAGCAAAGCCCGGGCTTCGTTTGGCGCTATCTCACCGACTCGCGCGACCCGCAGCAACGCGAGTTCGAGGACCCGCTGGTGCTGTTCAACATGTCGGTCTGGGAGTCGATTGACGAACTCCACCGCTACACCTACCGCACCGCGCACGCCCAGGTGTACGCCGACCGCAAACGTTGGTTCACCGGCGATCACAAGGTGATCGGCGGGCACGCACTAGCGCTGTGGTGGATCCCAGCGGGCACGCTACCAACCGCGAACGAGGCCAAGGAGCGTCTCGAGCTCATCACGGCTCGAGGGCCAAGCGAGCGCGCTTTCACCTTCAAACAGCGCTTTCCACCGCCGGGGGTTGCACCGTAGGTAAGTAAGTGCTTACTATCTAGAGGTGACTGAGAACCGCCGAGCCTCCGAGGTCCGCCAAGTCGAACTGACCGATGCCGCGCTGCGCATCATTGCGAGCAAGGGCATTGCGTCGCTCAGCACGCGGCGGCTCGCCGAAGAGGTCGGCCTATCGACGGGCGCCATCTTCAAGCACTTCCCCTCGCTCGACGCCCTGCTCGAGGCGGTGGTCGCGCGCGTGGAGGCCGTGCTGGACGCCACCTATCCCGACCCTTCGCTGCCACCCATCGAGCGCTTGGAGCGCTTCATCGAGACGCGCAGCAGCGCCGTTGGTCAACGTTTGGGCATCTTGCGGCTGGTGCTCTCCGACCAGTTCATGCTCGCGCTGCCCGCCCAAGGCTCGCAACGGCTCGGCGCCTGCGTTCAGAAGACACGCGCTTTCATCGTCGAGTGTGTGCGCGCGGGGCAGGCGGCCGGTGAGATCCGCGCAGACCTGCCCGTGGAGCCGTTGGCGGTGCTGGTGATGGGAACCGTGCAGATGCTGGCGCTCGCGCCTTCCAACCCAGAGCGCAGGATCGCTGAGCCGCGGCTGATCATCGAAACGCTGCTCGCTCTGTTGCGACCGCCCGCTCGGCCAAGCGATCGCGCAGCAAACAAACTGCGTACGCCCAAGCCGAGCGGCGCACGCGCAAAACGGGTGAAGTCATGACCGCTACTGAGAACGTAGGCATCGGGCGACGCATCGTGGGCCTCTTGCGTCGCAGCGTGTGGCTCTTGGCGCTGCTCGGGGTCGCGCTGGCGGTGGCTTGGTTCCGGGTCTGGGCGCCGGTCCCAGTGGACGTGGTTCGGGTCGAACGCGGGGTCATCCTGGAGGAGGCCTTCGGTCGCGGTACGCTCGAGAGCCAGCGTGAAGCGGCGGTCGGCTTCGACCTGGTCGGGCGCCTCAGCGAGGTCCTGGTCGAAGAAGGGACGCGGGTCACGCTCGGTCAAGAGCTCGCTCGCCTCGAGACCGATCAAGCGCAAGCCGAGCTGCGCTCAGCGCAGACCGGCGTGGGTGCGGCACGGGCCTCGTTGACCAGGCTGGCTGCGGAGGAGGAACGCGCACGCGCGCTGCTCGCAACGGCCGAACGCGACGCCGCGAGGACGTTGGCCCTGTTCGACACCGGCGCGATCCCCGGCCAACAGCGTGACGACGCCAATGACCGTTTGCGCATCGCTCGCGCCGAGCTCGATCGCGTGCTGGCTCAACGCTCGGAGGCGACGCGCGGAATCGAAGTGGCGGCGGGCGGCGCGGAACAGCGTCGCGTGGCGGTGGTGCGAGCGACCTTGCTCGCCCCGTTTGATGGGCTCGTGACCCGGCGTCTGCGCGAGCCGGGGGACACCGTGACGGTCGGTTCAACCGTGCTTCGTATCGTCGATACAGGGCGCGTGTACGTGAACGCTTCGCTCGATGAGACCTTGCTTCCCAAGCTCGTGCTCGAGAAGCCAGCGGCCATCTTCTTCCCGGGCACCGCCAGCGCGACCTCGGGGCGCGTAACCCGGATTTCGTGGGAGGCGGATCGGCAAACGCATGAGCTATTGGTCGAGGTGACGCCGGAGAAGCTCGATCGGCGGGTGGCGATTGGTCAACGGGCGGACGTTCGGGTCGAGCTACAGCGCCAAGACCAAGTGTTGCGCCTGCCGAGCAGCCTGATCCATCACGACGCACAAGGGCCCTTTGTTTACGTGGACCGTGCCGGACGCATCGCCGTAGCTCGTCCGACTTTCGGCTTGAGCGGCAAGGACCACGTGGAGGTGCTGGATGGGCTCGGCGAAGGCGAGGCCGTGTTGGCGGGGCCTGCGAGCAAGTTGCAACTTCCGGTTGGCCGGCGTTGGGTGGCAGCGCAATGAACCTCGCGCTGCGTGACGTGCGTCGGCAGCTCGCGCGCTTCGTAGGCACCGCGGCGGGCCTCGGCTTGCTGCTCAGCGTGGTGATCGCGATGCAGGGCATCTACGCCGGTATGGTCGACGACGCGACCGTCCTGACGCGCGCGATGAAGGCGGACCTATGGCTGGTCCAGCGTGACACCCGCGGGCCGTTCGCCGAGGGCTCACGCTTGGATCCGAGCGTTGAAGCGCGCGCGGCAAGCATTCCGGGAGTCAAGCGGGCGCGGCCGTATACCTATCAATTGATTCAGCGCGATCAGCGCGGCGAGGTGATGCGCATCGCGCTGGTTGGGCTTGGTTGGCCCGATGACCCGGGCAGTTCGTTGCCGCTCTTGCGCGGTCGGTACCTGCAACAACCCCACGGGGAGATGATCGCGGATGCGTCGCTCGGGCTCGCTATCGGGGAGTCGCTCGAACTCGCAGGGGAGCCCTATCGCATTGTCGGTTTAACCAAGAATGCGCTCACCTCGGGGGGCGAATCGGTCGCCTTCGTGAGCGTCGCTGACGCCGAGCTGATCGCCTTCGACCAGCCGCCGGAGGCCGCCCTGCTCGAGCGGCAGCGAGTCGTCGAACGGCTCCGTCGCACCGATCTCGGGCGCACGCAGCCGGGGCTCGAGGAACTCGTGATCGATACGCGCTGGCGCTCCCCAGCGATCGCGTCACCGCCTGTCGCGGCCGTGTTGGTGGAGGCCGACCCGCAGCGTCTAGCCGAGGTCCAGCAGGTGTTGAAGAGTTGGGGCGACGTGAGTGTCTATACGCAAGCGGATGAAGAGGCGCTGCTGCTCGGCGGCGTGGTGCAGCGGGCACGCATGCAGATCGGGCTGTTCACGGTCATCCTCACGCTCACTGCGGCGGTGATCGTGATGATGATCATGTACAACCTGACCCTGGAGAAGACGCATGATCTGGCGGTGCTCAAGCTGATGGGCGCGCCGCGGCTGCGACTGCTCGGGTTGGTGTTGCAACAAGCGTGGCTGCTCGGTGCGCTCGCTTACGCCATGGCCTTCCTCCTCGGCGAGGCGCTATTCCCCGTCTTTCCGCGGCGCGTGCTGATCACCGAGACCATCTCGGTGGTGGCGCCGATCGCCACCATGGCCATCGTCACGTTGGCAAGTTTGCTCGGTCTTACCCATGTCATGCGCATTGACCCCTCGCGCGCGCTGGAGGCCTGACCATGAGCGAAGCGGTTCGCGCTGTTGCGCTGTTCAAGACCTACGGGGTCGGGCCTGCTGCGGTGCACGCCCTCGATGACGTCAACCTGACGATCGCACGCGGCACCGTCGCAGCGTTGCTCGGCCCGAGCGGGTCCGGCAAATCGACGCTGATCAAGGCGCTCGGCTTCGTCTCCCCAGCGGACCGCGGGGAGGTCTACTTCGAAGGCCGTTTGGTCGTCAAAGACGGCGTCCCGCTCGCGGATTTGGCCTATCTGCGTCGCCGTCATCTGGGCTTCGTATTTCAAAAGGCCAACCTCACGTCTTTCCTCACCGCGCGCGAGAACGTGGAGATCGCCTGCGAGTTTGGCGGCAAAACCGATGGTCGCAGGCGAGCCCGCGAGCTGCTCGAGTACCTCGACGTTGCTGGGCGGGAGCACTCCTACCCGGAGATGTTGAGCGGCGGTGAGCAGCAGCGCGTCGCGATCGCTCGCGCGCTCGCCAATGAGCCTTCCTTGATCCTCGCCGACGAACCCACCGCAGCGCTCGACAGCGTGCGCAGTCGCAGCGTGATGGAACTCTTCCGTAAGGTAGCGCACGACCGCGGCGCAGCCGTTTTGGTGGTTACGCACGACCATCGCGCGCTGGAGGTTTTCGACGAACTCTATGAGATGGAAGACGGCAAACTCCGCCCTCACCCGCATACTCGCCGCAGCTAGGACCGTGACCGCTGGCAAAGCGAGCGTGCTGCTAGTCACGCGGCAAGCTCCCGCCCATACTGTAACTCCGATGCGACTAGCTTCCTCCTCCGACGCTTGGCTGCAGGCGGTGTTCAGTCATCGTCTGCCGACGCCCTTGCTGGTGCTTTCGTTCTTCACCGGTGGTTGCGACAGCTGTGCTTGTCCACCTCCGGTGCGAATGGTTCCTCTCGATAACGCAAGCTACTTGTACTTGGTCGGGCAGCAGGGCCCCGAGGGGCTTTCGCTCGCTGAGTGTGCGCAATATTGCCCGCTCGATACAACCATCGGAGCAGGACCGACGAGCGGAGCGGGTGGAAGCGGCGGCGCCGGCGGAGCGGGCGGTGCTGCGGGCGCAAGCGGTGGTGCCAGTGCCAGCGGCGGTGCGGGCGGCAGCGGTGGTTCGGGCGGTAGTGGCGGCAGCGGTGGTGCCAGTGCCAGCGGCGGTGCGGGCGGCAGCGGTGGTGCGGGCGGCAGCGGTGGTGCAACCGTTGGTGCGGGCGGTGAGACCGCTACGCTCGATGGCAACCCGCTCGCGTCGTGTCGGCTGCTTTCGTTAGGCACGCCGTTCCTTGAGTGCACCTACGACCGGGACTGTGGTGGCGCTGGCCGGCCGTCGCATCGCGTACGGCCATTCGCCGCGGGCCCATTGTTCGCGCTAACCGCGCAGCGCGAGGCGGCGAGCGTGCTCGCCTTCGTCGATCTCGCGCGCGAGCTGCACGCGCATCGCGCTCCGCCTGCGCTGGTAACGCGCGCCCTGCGTTGCGCCCGTGAAGAGGTCGGGCATGCACACGCCTTCGCAGCGCTCGCACACCGAGCCGGCCAACCGATCGCGCCGCTGCAAACGAGCGGCTTCCAGGTGCGTTCGCTCGAGGCGATCGCGCTCGACAATGCGCAAGAAGGGCTGGGGACTGAGTTCGTGGGGGCGCTTCGTTTGCGCGCGCAGGCACGGTCGGCCGCGCCCGCGTTGCGCCCGATGTTTGCGCGCATCGCCAGCGAAGAGGCCGGTCATGCTGGGTTCTCGGTCGAGCTCGATCGTTATCTGCGCAGTAAGCTCGGCAGCGCCGCACGCAAACGGCTAACGGCCGCACGTCGCGAACAAATGCACCAGCTAAAGCAGAACGCCACGCACGAGCCGCCGCGCTGGCAACGTGAAGAGCTGGGCATGCCGTCGGCTGAGCTCTCCTTCGATCTGGCCCGCCGCGCCGAAGCTCTGGCCGACGCCGCGATCGCATGAGGTTGGCTCGCGTGACGCTGTAAGGTCTTCGCGCTTCCAACGTTCTTCTCCACCATGTCGCGAGCTTGCTCCAGCGTTTTCATGCTCCTTGTGAGCTCCTGCGCGGCTGAAGTCCCCCATTGGACTGCGCCGGAGGCGGGCGCTGAGCGCGGCACCTGTTCGCTACGTCTCGAGTGCTCCGGGGAGGACCGCGAGTGTATCGAGCGCTCGGCTTCGGCTTATCAGTTCTGCGCCCTCGATCGCATCCGCCAGACCAGCAAGGGCAAGGCCGCGCGCTTCGAGTTCGACGAACTCGCACGCGTGGCGCTGGGTCGGAGCTCACGCTGCCATGTCGCCAACGCAGACGCCCGCGGCGCGCTCGCAACGCGCGTGAACGAGCTTGTCCCGACGATCGTTGCCGAGATGAACCAGGTCGCCAATGAGGGCCGCGTGGATCTGGCGGCGCGTCGGGCCGAGCTCGTGCTCGCCGTATTGCGCACCTTCGATCAAGCGCCGATGAATGAGGTCGCCGCGGTGATCGATCGCGCGCGGGCCTTTCACCAAGCGGAGGCCGAGCGCTTGGCCGAGCGCTTTCCAGCGGCCTCAGCGTATCACTCCTGCAGCGACTACGGTCGCAATTGTCCGCGTCGCAGCGGCGTCAGTACGCTCACGCCGGAGCTGCAGCGCGTCGGGGACGCCGATGCGCAGGCGCTCGGGCTCTGGGTTACGAAGCACGGCCCGCCCGAGTGCAGCGCCGTGCTCGATCGCTTACCGCCGAGCGACGCCGGTCCACCGCCCTTCGCTCTCACCTCGACGCCTGCGAGCTTCGACCTTTTCCAATGTGGCACCCTCCCCGTCGAAAAGGTCCCAACGTCGTTCGTGTGCGGCAACCAAACGGGGAATGCCACCGTGTCAATCGAGCGCTACGCGATCGAAGGGACGATCCGCATCGGCGCCGAGAGCTTGCCGTTCAAGCGCGTGTTCGAGCAGAAGCGCGCCGATCTGCTGCTCACCGGCTGCTACAACGTGCCCACCGCCGCCTTCGCAACGGCGGAGGAGTTGGCGCACTTCACCTTGCGTGATCAAGGCTGGGCGCCGATCTACGCGCAGCTCGAGCCGCGCGCGGATCGGCTGCTCTTGGTCGCCATGCGCGCCGATCGCGACGGTGATCGTGATCGATCCGACGCGGCCTACGCCGTGCTCTTGGCCGGCGCGCAAGGTCGCGAGCACCAAGCCATCGCCGAACGCTGGTTCGAACGCCGTTTCGGCAGCGAGACCACGCAGCTGCCAAGCTACGCCGAGGGCATCGATGGTAGCGGTGTGGTCAATAGTGAGCTGGGCCTCTTGTCGAGTTGGCGCTGGAGCCCGTCGTCTTGCTACTGAGCCCGCGACTTAATCGTGCACGACCGCGAGCTGGCTTGGCCAAGCCACGAGCATGACGATAGCCTGACGCATGCTTAATCAACCTTCGACTTGGTGTGCTCCTGGCGGAATGAGCCACCGCGCTGCGAGTGGACTCGCTCTCTTCGCGGGCCTTCTGCTCGGTTGCCCCGGTCCCGAGCCCAGCGCGTCGGGAGCGGGAGGCACCGGAGCCGTGGGTAACGGCGGTGAAGGCGGAGACGACAAAGGCAGTTCATCCAGCGGGTCACTTGGTGGAGAGGGCGGCGGCGGCATGAGCTCGAGCAGCACGAGCACAGGCGGCATGAACAGCGGCGGGGAGGGCGGGTGCAGCGAGGGGGCCAAACAGGTGTCCTGCGGGGACTGCGGAACCGCCTGTGTTTACATGAATCAGAACCAGGAGCCCCAATGCGGGGGTGGTACCTGCCGAGTAACGTGCGCTGAACACCAATTTGACTTCGTCCCTGACGTCCCTGACGATCAAGCGACTTGGGGGTGTGAAACTCTCGGCCGGCGAGTGTTCGTGACTGAGCAGAAGTTTGTGGGCACGATGCTTGGGGGCGTCGCGGCCGCAGATGTAGAGTGCCAAGCCGCTGCAATGAACGCGGGCCTTGGTGGCGCTTGGAGAGCCTGGTTGAGCGATGATACGAGTGAGCCTGTGGACGACATTGAGCAGTCGTCAGACCCCTACTACCTTGTTGATGGAACGAAGGTTGCCGACGACTTTACCCACTTGACCAGCGTCGGGCTCATGACCGAGCTGGCGTCGGCGATCAATCGTCATGAAAATGGAATGTTGGTGGCCAACGGTGAGGCTTCTGTCTGGACAGGAACCTCGCCCTTTGGCCTGTTGGAGCCTAACTGCAATAACTGGAGTTCGAACGTACCGGCAGCCGCCACCGGTGTGGTCGGCGACGCCAACAGGAAAGATGCGGGTTGGACCAAACTGCTCATGCAGCGGCCATGCAGCTCCGCCGCCCACCTCTACTGCTTTGAGCAGTGACGATGTCTACTAGCCTATCGAGCACCAAGGTCGGGATCTCCGACACCATCGTCAATCCCCAAGGCCCGGTTGAAGTAACCGGCTTGTCCGAGGCCACGTTGGGCCGGCCCCAGGGAGGAACCCAGGGCGAGGCCAGCTACCAAGTCCTCGGTAAACTCGGCGAAGGTGCGATGGGCGAGGTCAAGCTCGCTCGGGACCCCGTCTTGCGTCGAACGGTCGCGCTCAAGTCGCTGCTCTCGCAGGTCTCGCGCGACGGCACGATGTTGCAGCGCTTCGTCGGTGAAATGCAGATCACCGCGCAGCTGGATCATCCGCATATCGTCCCCGTTTACGGCTTCGAGCGCACCGCCGAGTCAGTCTCCTACGCAATGAAGCTGGTGCAGGGCAAAGAGCTCGAGCACATCATCCAGGAGACGCTGCAGCTGGTCGAGGCCGGCAACCCGATCGACGCCGAGCACTCGCTGCAGACCCGGCTCGAGATTTTTACCAAGGTATGCGACGCCGTCGCTTATGCACATAGCCGCGGGGTGATTCACCGCGATCTAAAGCCCTCCAACATAATGATCGGCCGCTTCAACGAGGTCTACGTGATGGACTGGGGTATCGCGCGGCAGATGGGGGAGCCCGGGGCTACGCAGGACCGTGCTGCGGAGACCGTGAGAGAAGACGCCGCAGCGGCGCAAACCAGCCGCACCCGCGTGGGAGCCACGGTGGGCACGCCGATCTACATGTCCCCGGAGCAAGCCGCCGCCAAAAACAGCGAGCTCGACGGCCGAAGTGACCAATACGCGCTGGGCCTGATCCTGCAGGAGCTAGTGACGCTCGAGGTCGCAATGGCCGGCGATACGGTGCAGATGGTGCTCGTCAGCGCGCTTCAGGGCAAGCGCAACCCGATGCGCTCGGACAAGGTCCAGGTCCCCCGCGAGCTGACCGCCATCGTCAATCGCGCCTGTCAGCTGCGACCCGAACATCGCTATGCGTCGGTCTCGGAGCTGTCCGCCGACGTGCGTCGTTATATGAATAACGAAGCCGTCACGGCCCTACCCGACAACCTGCCGCGGCGGCTCGGACGTTGGCTCAGCAATCACCGCATGTTGGCGATCGGCCTATTGGCAGCGACCTTCGTCTTGGGCGTCGCAGGCGCCGGCGGCGTCTGGGCCTACAATCAAGTAAAGCTGGCCGAGAAGCGCAATCGTGAAGTCCGCCTCGTCGAGGTACAGGCGGATTCGTCGAATCGCGCGCAGGAGCTGGACGCGACGCTCGTCGGCTATCAACAATCGCTCGAGCGGCTCGCGGGCGCGGCGGGGATCATCGTCGAGCGCGGCAATCTCCCGCCCTTCGAGCTCTTGACCGAAGAGCGATTTGGCCGAGGTGATGGGCGGCTCGAGGGGCTCGTTGAATCGCCGTTCTACGGCTCGAGCGTCAGCTTCGATTGGATGGTCGCCGCCCGCGCCAAAGACGCAGACCAGGGTCAGGTCGAGGCGAACTTCGGGGCGCTGCAAGCGCTGGGGCCGGCGCTGCCGCGCACCTTGATCGAGAGCCTCGGAGAGGACGAACAGCGGCTGTCAGAGGCGGCGCAGCGTGAAGTCCTGGCCAAGACTGGCGCGCCGATCGTGCGCATTGGTTTTGCGCTAGAGACTGGCTTGACCTCGTCTTACCCCGGTATGGCCGGGCTCGGGCCCAACGCTGACGGCCGCGCTGAGGAGCTGTACAAGCGCGCAAAGCAAGAGGGCGGCGTGGTGTGGGGACCCCCGGCCGCGGTCAACGACAAGCTGCTCCTCTATTGTGCCACCACCATCCGAGCGCGCGACGGCCAGCCGCTCGGGGTCGTGCGCTTCGAGATCGACGCGCAGCGCGCCGTGGCCTCGGCCTTGGCCGGCGATCGCGAGCAGGTGGAGACCTCGCTCTTGGTTGACCGTAAGGGCAAGGTTCTGGCGCAAAATGCCAGCGACCCCGCAAACAAGGAGCCGGAGCTGCTCAGCAATGAAGAAGTGCGAGCGGCTATCGAGCGCGGAGAAACCGGCTACCTCGCAACCAAACGCAACGGTCGGGATGTGCTGGTTACGTATCAATCCGTGCCCTCGATGGATTGGTATTTAGTGACCATCGCGAACGTTGCGAAGCTCGAGCAAGTGGCCCCGTCGGAGGGCCCGCAACGAGCCAGTGTTCCGGTAACGAAGTTGAACCCGACGGCCAAGCCGCGCGCTCCTTTGCCGGTGGCCAGCCAGAAGCTCCCGCCGCCAGCGCTTCCGCAGCCGCTGGCAACGCCGAGTGCCTCGGTCTCGGCGAGCGCCTCAGCCTCAGCCTCAGCCTCGGCCTCGGCGCCCCGCCCAGGGCCAGGAGTTCGCCCGCCGCCGGTTCCAACGGTAAAGTCCCCGCCGAATCCGTTCGAGCCGTGGCCTGTCTACAAACCGCGAACCCAATGATGAAGCGAGCCTTCCCGATCCTGCTCACGCTGCTCGGCGTGTGCGTCCCCGTTACCGAGCTGCACGCGGCCGAGGACGAGCCGGCTGAGTGGACCGAGGCCGCCAAGCTCCTGGATGAAGGTCGCGCATTGATGGCCAGGCCGGCGACCTTGGATCGCGGCTGCAGCGTGCTCGAACAGAGCTACGCGCTTCGCCAGCGTGGTGACACGTTGCTCAACCTCGCTGAGTGCCACCGCCGGCAAGGCAAGACGGCGACCGCCTGGCGCGAGTTCGACGAGGCCATCCGGGTTGCCACCGCGGTCGAGTTCAGCGAAGCCATCAAGGCCGCGCAGGTCCATCGCGATGGCCTCGCAAAGCTCCTCTCCGAGCTGGTGATCGAGGTACCTGTCGCTCCCGCGCGGCCAGAGGGTTTGGTCGTGGTCTTGGACGGCAAACCGCTACCCGAACAACAATGGGGGCAAACGCTGTACGTCGATCCGGGGGTTCACAAAGTTGAGGCTACGGCCCCCAACCATCGCCCTTTCTCCAGCTCCGCAGAGGTGAAGAACGGCGGCGGTCGTTCGCAGATCGCGGTCAAGCTCGAGTTCATCCCGCCTCCGCCCCCCCCACCCAAACCAACTCCGCCCAAGCCGCCGCCCCCCGTCATGGTCGAGCCGGAGGTGCCGATCTGGGCGCTTGTCGTTGGGGGAGCGGGGCTCGCGATGATGGGCGCCTCGGTGGCCTTCATCGTCGACAGTCAGGCCGCCGGGGATCTCCTCGACACAGAATGCGGCGATCTCCGTAATCAGTGTGGAGACTTCGCCTTTGATGAGCCCTACGACCGCGAGATCCGCAGCTTTGCGCTGTTCGTGGGCATTGGTGGCGCCGGCGCGATCGCCGTGGGCGTGGGCGCTCTTGGCCTCATCCTCGAACTTTCGGCGCCAGCCCGCCCGGTCGCGCTGCTCCCCTGGGCCGACGCCAACACGGTAGGCGCCTCGCTCGTCGGTCGCTTCTGACGCCGGCTGCGACCGCCGGTCGAGTGGCGGCCGCGGCTGCGAGACGTATCCGTAGACCGAGTCCGCCCATCCGCCGTTGCTCTGTCCGACGTTGCTCTGTCTGAGCGACCTGGATACCTTCCTAGGCGCATGGACTTCGATTGCGAGGTATTGACGGCGGGCCACGTAGCAGTCGCAGCGAGGATCTTCTCGCAGCGGGGTCGCGTCGGCGTCAGCGTGGTAGGCAAGGCGACCTTCGCGCTGGTCCCCGAGGGGACCATGCAGCTGGTTGCACCGAGCCCCATTCACGTGGCGGAGCTGCCTCGAGCCGAGGGTGTGTTAACGAGTGCTCGGCGCGCTTCGGACTGCGCTCTTTTTCTGCAACGACCGGAGGTGATCGCTGAGGCGGTGGCGTTCGCGCCGAGCGGTCAAGTGGAGACCATGCCCGTGCGCATCGCCATTCAACGTGGCGAGCGGGTGCTCTTTGCGAAGGAGCTTTTGATCGTCGGTGATCGAACGGGAGCAGCGGGTGAAAACCCGCGGCCGCTTCCGTTTGCGAGCATGCCGATCACCTATGAGCGCGCGCCTGGCGGCATCGGCCAACCCGAGAATCCGGTCGGAGTGGGTGAAGAATCCGGGCATCGCGTTACCTTGCCCAACGTGCTTCCGGCAAAGGCAAGGCCGCCCGTGGCGAGCGGCGCTGTGCAGCCCCCGGTAGGCTTTGGGCCGGTCTCGAGTGCGTGGCTTCATCGCCGTGCACGGCGCGGAAAGCTCGCCCGCCCGCTGATCGATGAAGCGCTATGGGTGGCGCTCCCCGACGACTTTGACGGCGGCTACTTTCAAGCAGCTCCGAGCGATCAGCCGCAGCGTCGGGTCGACGCCCCACTCGGCTAGCAGTTTGAGCACGATGTCGAGCTCGGATTGCCGCTGAAACATGCGGAAGTTGCGTCGCTGGGTCGCGAGCCACAGGGTGGGGACCAGGGTCAATTCGTAGGTCGAGGCGAACTGTTCCTCGACCCGAAGCTGCTGCAAGTGGCTACAAATGCCCGCCCAGCTGCGGGTGTTTCCGGCGTGCAAAGCGAAGGACATCGGCTTACCGACCACTGCGTCGAACTCAATGTCGGGGTTGTTGGAGACGACCACGATGCGGATCTCGAACAGGCTGGACATGCGTTCGACGACCTCGAACTCTCGAACGTCGAGCACGTCACCGGAGGCAACGCTCGCCGTCGCGCGATCGATTGGAGCTTGGGGGCGCGCGAGGGGAAGTGCTTGGTCGAGGGTCGAGGGCGAGCTGGTTGCCATACGCTCACTACTGCAGCCTCTGTGCCGTAGCGAAATCCCCGTATTCGGCGGCGGCTTGCACAGGCTCGTGGTGTGCGCTTGAGCAAGTTGCACAAGCTTTGCGCAGCGCAAGATGCAGCAGGCGGCCAGCTCTGGCTTCGTGTCTCCGCACAACGTGTGGTAGTTGCAGGGTCGTGACGCGGGTGCTCTTTATCCACGGGCTCGAGTCGGGCCCGAACGGCAACAAACCGCGCGCGTTGCGCGACGTTGGCCTCGAGGTGACCGCGTTGCAGATGCCTTGCGGACGCGAAGCGATCATGCGCGATCCGGTAACCGTGGCGACGCTCGGCGCTGCGGGGGGCGCGCTCGCGCTTGCGCTTCGGCGCGGAGTGCTGCCGCTTGCTTTGGGGGTTGCTGGGCTCGCGCTGGCAAAGCCGCTCGCCATGGCCCTGGCGACTCGGCGCGCCTTTGCGCGGAGCGTTGCGGTCCAGCTGCGCGCGCTCGCCCAAGGGCCCGCCTTCGACGTCGTGGTCGGTTCGTCCTTCGGCGGTGCGGTCGCGCTGGAGCTATTGCACCGCGGCGCGTGGCGTGGACCGACGGTCCTCTTGTGCCCGGCGCATGAACGGGTGGCCGAGCGGGCGTGGCGTGCGCCGTCGCCGGGGCTCGCAGCCTTGTCTGAGGTCGCCGGGGGCGTCGTCGTCGTGCACGGTCGCGCCGACGAGATCGTCCCGATCGAACACTCGCGCCGGCTCGTTCACGGAAGCCGCGCCGAGCTCGTCGAAGTGGAGGATGACCACCGTCTCACCAAGACGGCGACCAGCGCGGCGTTGCGCAGCTGGATCGAACGCGCGCAGGCGGCTCAGCTCGGGCTCGTGGTGCCCACGAAGTGACCGGCATGCTCTGCGACCTCAGCAGCGGGCCTTTCCGATGAGCAGCTCTTTGACGTCGCCCTTCACCTGCAGGCTAGTGATAAGTAGGTAAGGGGCGACTAACAGGATACCGAGCACGGGCGCGAGCAGACCGAGCACCAAGCCGCCCGTTGAGAAGTGATGCCGCCACGCTAGCCAGATGCCCGAGAGCGCGAGGAAGCAGCTGAAGTCGAGATCGAACTGTCCAGCCCAGGTCACCGCGGCAATGTCCCTAAAGTAGGTCGAGAAAAGGCCTTCACCTTGCCCCAGCAGTACGAGGCCAGTGTAGCCGAGCAAAGTAGCGATCATCAGTGCCAGCAGCGCTTGAAAGAGTTTCATGCGCATACGCTAAATAGCTGTTCGTCCACTGACCATTACCTCGCAGGTCATCCCTCCGGTCGGCACGGGTAAATCAGCGTGGTGTCATCCTCGGGAACTGCGAACCAACTTCCGTCTCCCCCAAGACTGAGCCCGCGCCACGCGCTATCGGGGAGCTGCACAACGCGCTCTTTGCCGGAGGCCTTATCGCGGCAATGGATGCGGCGCGAACGCTCTCCCACCTCCTCGACGCGCAGCGAGGTCGTCCTGTCGCTGGAGGTCATCTCGACGCTTGTCGCTGGTCGCTCTCCGCGTTCCCAGCGTGCCTTCGCTAGCGCGAGCTCCGTTGTTGCTCGTTGCAAGACCTCGGCGGGTGCAGCGGAGAGCGCTCCGCTCGGGAGCGAGACACGCCACGCGCGACCAACACGTTCGCTCGCCGGAACGCTCGGTCGAGGGTCGAACTCAGGATCCTCGAACGGATGGACGAACAGGTCGAGATGGTCCTTGGTCTCCTCGAGCACACTCACGAGACCTTCGCTCGAGCGGTTAGCGTGTACTTTGCAGTCTCGGTCCAAAATCGTAACGGCGCCACCATGGAACTGTTCATCATCGGCAGGGTTCCCGCCGTCGACGGCGACAATGGTGGCGCCGCGCCAGAATAACCAATGAGCTGCGCCATCCTGGTTCAGTTCACAGCGCGGTTTGAGCGTCGTGGTCTCGAGCACCTGCAGTGCGCCGTAGGCGTTCGCGATAGCGAAGTAGTTCTCGTCTTCGGAGAAGGCGACGGCCAATCCGCGCAGAATCGAGCGAGGCGCAGGGCCTCGCACGAGTTCGACGTGCCGACGCATATCGTATAGGCGCAGCTGCCCTTCGTTGTCGGCTTGGAGCATGCGGTCTCCCTTGGGCGAAGAGACCAGGCTGACGGCCTCGCTCAAAGGCGCCGCGGCTCCGAGTCGCTTTCCGCTCGCGAGCTCGATCCGCATGATGCCATCTCCAGCAACAGCGGCGAAGCGACCATTGGCCGAGAGCGCCGGCCCGCACGCGTTCGCAAGTTGGAAGGACTTCCGTTCGCGGGAGGGAAACTCGGACCATACGAGAACGTTGGGGTCATCCATCCGAGCGGTAAGCCATGAGCCATCCTGGAGAAATACCGACGCACCGCAGGGACTGCGCTGATCCGTCAGCTTCCTCGCCAACTTGCCGTTGGTAGCCCGGAAGAAGGATAGTTCACGTGTCTCCTCGGCCCACGCCAGCAACTCGGTGCGCGCCCCGTTGTAACCGAGCTCATCGTAGTGGCCTTGGATGCTCCATTGCAGCTGCGCTCCCTCGAAGCGATGGAGCTTCTCGCCCATCGCAACGAAGACAGCTCCGCTATCGCTGAGCTCGAGGGCGCGAGGATCGTCTGGAGCTTCTGGCAGAGCCGCGGTCCACAGCGAACGCTGTGTTGCCACGTCGAGCAGATCGAGCCACAGCGACCGGTCTTCCTTAAACCGCACGCAGGCGGCCAACTTGCCATTGGGCGAAAGCGCGCCGCTCAACGAGCAGTCGATCGTAACCTCAATGGGCTCCGCATCCGCTTGAGCGCTTAGCCGTACCAGCCGGTTATCGCACAAGGCGATCAATTGGTCGCCGGCATAGGCGAGAGCATGGGCATGGCAGTTTGCAACGCGGCGCACGAAGCCGTCGGCGCGATGCTCAAATACGCCGAACCCCTGGCGGCCCAGCGAGGCAACCCGCCCATCGTCAGCGACTGCGACGGGCCGAGTCCCTTGGAACTTGCGGCTTCCCAGCCGGGCTAGCGCGCCTGCTGGAAGGGCGTCTGGGTCGACGAAGCCGCGCGGCTCCTCTGGCTTCGCGATCGCTGGCAACGCCGTCTGAGGCTCTGGCGCTGATGCCACCGGGACTGACGTCGTGGGCGCGGGGCCTTGGTTCGCGAGCGCAGCCGGTGCCGCTGCGGTGCAGCCACCAACCAACGGTATCGCCCAGCTCAAGAGCCACCCTCGGCGGCGCACGCTCTGCATTGCGTGCAGGCTAGTCGAGAGGCCCGCGATGCGGTGAATCAACCTTAGGAGGCCTTGTCGAATGCGATGCGCGCGCTTGGCCTCAACCGGTAACCGCCTTCAACCGTCTCAATCACCTCCTTCAACCCGAGGCTGCGTAAGCGGGTGATAGCGATATAGGTGCGATTGAGCGCCGACTCGTAAATCGGGCTCTCGCCTGGCCAGCCTGCCTCCACCAACTCCCAAACCGAGACCGCTTCTCCCGGCTTATCGCGATGGGCTATCGCCAAGCGATGCAGCACCCGTTTGAGCGCGCCGCGGTGACCAAGGCGACGGCGCACGCCATCCGTACCGCCGACCCACTCGGCGTTGACACCGATCAGCACGTCGCTCCCGAAGTCGACCTCCGAGCTTGCTTCCTCCGCAGCGTCGAAGTGCTCTTGCACCAGCCGTTGCACCACGCTGCGGGTGCGCTCCGGATCGAGCTCCACACCGAGCATCGCGCGGACGCGCTGGGCTAGTTCGATGGTTTCGCTGACCGAGGCCCGCTCCCCAACCATCTCGCTCAAAAAGCGGCGCTCCAACCAAAGCAGCAGCTTGCCGAGCAAGCGTCCGCTGCGAGAGGTTGCCTCCCCGCGCAGCACTGCCGCAAGCTCCGCCGGCATCTCCACGTGCGGCGTGAGCGAACGCACCATGCGCAAGAGCGCGTAGTAGTCCGATGCGGCGTCGGGCGCTCGGCCGGCACTGACCTCGGGCGCTTGGAACAACGCAGTCCAGCCCTCTGCAAGGCCGTTCTCGCGCAGGTTGGCCGCGTTGAAGCCAAAGCCCCACAGCTGACGACGCCCATCAGCGCTAACCAGAATATTGGCGTAGGAAAGCGAGCCCAACGTCAAGCTTGGACGCAGCGCGTGGCCGGCCTGCATGGCATAGCGGAGCTCGGTCATCATCGTGTCCCCAACCGCGTACGGAACCTTCTTCCCGCTGTCGCCAATCAGGTGCAGAAGCTCGACCCCGTCCAGCTTGGCATCGCTGTCGAGCTCGACGATGAACGTGCCCTCGACAAAGTCGGCAAATACCGTGCGTGGCACCAGCTCATGACGAACTCGCGCGTGGGCCTGAGCGAGTGCGCGCAAGCACTTGGTCGCAGCCTGCGGCTCCGCGTTCGGCGCAGCCGTGACGACGACGCAGGGCTCGCCGTTATCGCGTCGCTCCGCTGCATAAAGGTGAAATGCTCCGCGACAGCGAATGGGCGAGAGCTTGGCGTAGCGGTCGACCCAGCGCTCACTCATCCGCGCCCTCCTTCGCTTGCGTTGCGTCCTGACCAGAGCCAACGCCGGCTCGCTGGCGTTCTCGCGGGTGTAGCTGCGTGCTGCTGAAAAATCGGTCATCGCGTTGCACCGTCCTCAACGCAGGCAACGCAAGCTGCGTGCCGGTGCAGAATCGATGGGAGCGGCGAATCCAACTACGCAAGCGGTTGCTCGATCGTGCAGCGGATCGCTCGAATGCGCAGCCGCAGGTCGCATGCCGGCCCGAGCGCGGAGCCACGCAGCGCTTGGCGCGCAACCGCTTGCTTACTTGGGCAAGCCGCACACTGCGGCGCCCGCGCGAACGCGAAAATGTGCCAAACCAGCGCTGGCCCAAGGCTTGCGAAGAGCGTCGGCAGGAGAACCCCATGAACAAATACGCTTTCGCCCTACTCGCCATTCTGCCCGCGGTTGGTCTCATCTCGTTGGCCGAGACGCCGGAGGTTGCCCACGCCCAATCCAAGTGCACCTCCGGCAGCAAAGTCTCCTTGGCCATTTGGGAGAAGTGGGGCGAAGAGATCAAGAAGCACGGCTGCAAGAGCAGTGAAGAATGCCTCAATAACGCCGGCAAGCGGGAGAAGTTGGTCAAAGAAATGATCAAGTTCTGGAACGAGCAATCCGGCAACGGCTGGGCCACCATCGGGCCGCGTGAAATCCTGTTTGAAGGCAAGCTCGACGGGAAAATTGTGGCCGGCGGTGAGCGACTGTTCGTCACCAAGTATCCGCTCGAGGAGGGGGATGAGATCACGGTGGAGGTCAAGAAGGAGGGTGGGAAAGCCCCCGCTACGGTAAGCCTTTCCAGCCTGGACGCGGATAACAAGTGTGTGACAGGGGATGATGTTTCCTTCGCTGCAGACGCTGCCAATGGCACCAAGAAGGTGCTCTCGATCAAGGGCGCCAAGGGCCGTATCGTGACCATCAAGGTGGACGCCGATAAGGGTAAAGCCTTCGACTACGAGCTGGTGGTTCGCCGCAAGTAGTGGCGCTTGCCGCTGGTCTCGACGGCTGCGGCAACAGCTCCGTACCGTGCGCATCAAGACGCTAGTATCGTGGCACGTCATGCCCTCCGAGCTCGGGTCCAGGACCGAACAGTCCTCTCCGATCGATAGCACCGGCGATACGCAAGCCGCACTTGCTGCATGCGGCTGCCTACTGTTGCACTTTCGGGAAGGGGCCAAGTTGGTACCGCTTCGTGCGGGGCAGCCGGTGATCGTCGGGCGAGGGGAGGAGGCGGACGTGATGCTTGAGGATCGCAGCCTCTCCCGTCTCCACGCCGAGTTCGTGCTGACGCAGGACGGCCTTCTGCGCGTTCGCGATCTCGGCTCCACCAACGGCACGCACGTTCGCGGGCGCCGCATCGAGAGCGCCGAAATCGCAGGCGACACTGAGGCCACCCTCGGCGGGGTGATCGCTTCGTTGCACTGGCTCAAGCCACGTGGGGCAGGCCTGCGTGATCTGGAGCTGCATGAGGCCTTCGTCGCCTCGGCCGAACGAGAACTCGTCCGCGCGCGCTTCTTCAAGCGTTCCTTCGCGCTGTTGATGGTGCGCCGCCGCGAGGAAGAGGAGCTCCCGCTCCGCAAGTGGGCGCCCTTGGTACAGGAGCTTCAGCGAGCTGTGGACCGCGTCGCGGTGTACGGCCCTTCCACGCTGGAGCTCTTGCTGCCGGAGGCCTCAACCGAGCTTGCGTTGGCCTTCGCACACGAGCTGATCGCGGCGAGCAAAGGCGCGCTGCTGGTTGGTCTCGCGCTCTTTCCGCAAGCGCAGTCGGTGGAGGAGCTGATCGGCTCTGCGCAGGAGGCTTTGTCGCGGGCGAACCCAGCGCAGCCCGCTCTGGTCCATGCAGCGGCGCCGTTTCGCGTGCTCGCCGCGCAGGAGAAAGCGACGGGCCCCAGCTGTGAAAGCCCGGCGATGAAAGAGCTGATGCGCACGGCCGCGCGCGCCGCACGCGGAACCATCCCGCTCTTGCTGCTGGCCGAGACGGGTGCCGGCAAGGAGGTCTTGGCGCGGTCGCTGCACGAGGCCAGCCCGCGTTCCGCCGCGCCGATGCTCAGCGTCAACTGCGCAGCCATCCCGGAGACATTGCTCGAGAGCACGTTGTTCGGTCACGAGAAGGGCGCCTTCACTGGCGCGCACTCGCAACACCGTGGCGTATTCGAGAGCGCCAGCGGAGGCACGGTCTTCCTCGACGAGATTGGGGAACTGCCGCTCTCCGCCCAAGCCGCGCTGTTGCGGGTTTTGGAGAGCAAGACGATCACGCGCGTAGGTGCGACCAAAGAGCTCGCCGTGGATGTGCGCGTC
The DNA here is from genome assembly GCA_044376115.1 of Polyangiaceae bacterium. GTDB lineage: Bacteria > Myxococcota_A > Polyangia > Polyangiales > Polyangiaceae > Xiheicaenibacterium. The sequence continues at coordinate 32,637 of JBILLK010000034.1, forward strand.
ATCGCCGCGACCCACCGTGATCTGCAGCGTATGGTCGAACAAGGTCGCTTTCGCGAGGATCTCTTGTACCGGCTCAACGCGATGACGCTCGAGATTCCACCGCTGCGTGAGCGCAAGGAAGACCTGCCCGTGCTCGTGCAACGTTTTCTGTGCGAGGCCGCCGAGCGCAACGGCACCGCGCTCCCTACCATCTCGGCCGAGGCCATGACGCTGCTCGCGGCTCACAGCTGGCCGGGCAACGTGCGGGAACTAAAGAACGTGATTGAGCGCGCCGTGGTCATCTGCGAGAGCAACGTGATCGGCGTGGAGGACTTGCCGCTGCATCTGCTTGGGCAACGCAGCGCGAGTTCGAAGGCTCCACAAGTCCCAGCCAGCCCAGCCACCGGCGTACCCTCGCAGCCGCAAGCCTCCCCTCCGCCAGCGCAGTTGGCGAACAAGCTCGGGCTTCCTCTCGACCCCGGGGATGACTTCCGCAGCATCATGGAGCGGCTCGAAGCCGAGGTGCTAACCGAGGCCCTCCGTCAAAGCGAATGGAACCAAACCAAGGCCGCACGGCTATTACAGATGCCGCTGCGCACCCTCGTGCACAAGCTCAAGTCGCACAACCTTCGCAAGCTCGGATACGGCAAGAGCGAGTAGCGTGAACGCGGGCCCGCAGACTCGGTGGGACGTGTCCGCCGCAGCTAGTCTTTGCACTCCAGCTTACCGCTGAAGCGGTCCTCTTTGGCCCGGTAGGTGAGTCCGGTCTCCAACACGCGAAAGCTCTCCTTCTCACCACTAGCGCACAAGATCGCGTAGTCGGTTTGCGACTCACCGGTCGAAAGATCGAAGTCGAGGCTGGAGAAAGCTCCTTGCAAATCCACCGTCTGCCCAGCCCGCAGTTCCGAAAGCGCGCGCAGGAAGGAGCTGGCGCCAACGTCGACGGAAACACGTCCACCAACGAGCGACGGGATCGCCTCGGCAAGCGATTGTCCCGAGGTCGGATCGGCCGCACGCGCGGCTGCGTAGGCGATCAGGTAGAGCGAGTCATAGGGCGCGCCCGGCGATTCGGCCAGGCTGAACTCGGTGCCGAAGGCGGCGTTGAAGTTACGCGTAAATAGCATATTAGCGGAGGTCTTGGTGGGCGTGGTTAGCCCGTAAAGCCGGTCCACCAACGTGGGGTGACGGCGTACCAGATCCGCGAGCCCTGTCGTCTCGAGCGAGCCGGTGACTACGTACAGCGGACGCTCCGCGTTCGGCGCGCTCACGGCCTCCTCCAGTGGTAGCAAGACGTCCCGAGCCACGGCTTGTTCGGAGTTCTGCAGAATCACCACCTGCGGCTTGAAGGCGCGCAGCTCGCTTGCCATGGCCCGGTTTTGCGCAACCGCTGCTTCGCCATCCTCAAACAGGTGGAACTCCTTGTACTCGGGAGCAGTGCGTTGGTTTGGCCGGCTCTTCGTCCCTCCTGCGGTCGGTCCAAAGAATTTCGCCAAGTCGGCCGACAGACTTAGCCCCGACGAGCCGTGGCGAGCCACGAGCGCTAGCCGCAACGGCGCACCTGTCCTCGTCCTCCGCAGCGGTTCGAGGAACTCCGGAATGAAGCGCCCGAGCGCCGCCGCGCGCCCGCGCGTGTTCGCGGCCGTCCGCCACACCAAGCGCTTGCTGCCAGGAGCATGAAAGATGTCGGCGACCACCGCGCTCGAGTTGAGCGCCGTCACAACCAAGACGTCCTTCGGTACGAACGTTTGGTTGGACAGCTGCACCACGTCGCGGCTCGACCCAAAGCCGATCACCGCGCTGACCTTGACCTCGTTCGTAAGGTACTCGGCCACCTCGGCCGGCGACTTCGCGTCGTCACAAACCACGAGCCCGATCGGCACCGTGGTTCGACCATCGAGGCGCGGAATCCCGCCGCTTACCGCGAGGATCTCGCGTTGCGCCAAGAGCACCGCTTGCTTGGCCGTTTCGCCAAACTCACGCATGTACGGGTCCTCGTGCGCGAGCGGGAACATCGCGCCGATCCAGACCGTATCGCGCTGTTTCAGCGCCTCGGGCGAGGCCTCGCGGACGCACGCCGGATGCTCAGCGAAAACGCGCGGCGAAAGGACCGCCTCTTGTGGTTCAACCGTTGTTTGCGCAGGAGCTAGCGGCTCCGTCGTCGGCTCGCTCGAAACCACGGCTACCGCCAGCGCCGTTGCCAAGCTGAGTCCCATTCCTAGCGCAGCCCAACGTACTCGCCGGGTTCGGCTCGTTGCTACTGCTTGCGCTTTGGGCTGCTCGCGCGGCCTCGCTGCGGGGTGACGTTGAGCCTCCGGCCAAGCGCGCAGTTGCTCCTTGCGCAGCGGGCCAGGCGCGGCAAAAGGCTCGAGCGCCTCCCGCAGCGCTCGCGCGTCGGCGGTACGAAGGGCAGGCTCTTTCTCGAGCGCAGCGTGCACCACGGCGCACAACTCCGCGGGCAACCACGGTGCAAGTTCTTGCAGCGGCATCAGCGTTTGGCTTTGCAACGCCGCCAGCAGCTGCGCGAGGTTGTGCGCGTTGGGCCAGGCGCGCGTGCCGCTGGCCAGCTCGTAAAAGCTTAGCGCCAGCGACCAAAGGTCCGAGCGCGCATCCACCTGGCGAGAATCCTCGGCCTGCTCCGGAGACATGAAGCGCGGCGTCCCGATGAAGCCGCCACTGCGCGTTAGCGGTTGGTGCTCGGCCGAGAGCTCATCCACCTGCTTGGCGATACCGAAGTCGCATACCTTGGTTATCAGCGTGCCGTCCGGCTGCTCGTGCAACATCAGGTTTTGCGGTTTCAGATCGCGGTGCACCAAGCCGGCTGCATGCGCGACCTCGAGCCCGCTGCAGGCCTCAACGAAGATACGCACCAAGAGCCCCGGCTCGAGCACGCCGAGCTCGTTTGCCAGCTGCTCGAGGTTGGGACCGCGGAGTAGCTCCATCACCAAATACGGCACGTTCTCGTGCTCTCCCAGGGCGAGCAGCTTCGGGATGTGAGGGCTCTCGAGCTTGCGCGCGATCGCCGCTTCGCGCTCGAAGCGCTTGCGGGACGCGCCGTCCAAGCGGTCACTGCGCAGCAGCTTCACAGCGACCGGAAGCGCACCGTCGCGCGCCTCAAACACCGTGCCCATCCCACCTTCGCCGAGCTTCGTAAGCAGTTGGTAGCGTCCGCCCAAGAGTTGGTCGTCGGCCCCACGGCTGAGTTCGGCCAAGCTCGTCTTGAGGATGCACAGCGCTTCTGCGTCATCGGACGAGGCCTCTGCGCGCTCGGCCAGCGCGCTCAGCGCCCGTTGCTCTGCGCTCGGTGCGACCTGCTCGAGCAACTGCCGCAATAGCCCTATAGCGTTGGCACGAGCGCTCGACGTGGTTGCGTTTTCAGCGAGCCCGGCCAGCGGATCGATCAGCACGCAGCGGTCCCCGCTGCTGGCGCGAAGCGGAATCAGCCGCTCGGCGGAGAGCCTTGGCGGCGGCAGCCCGAGGCCGGCCAACGCCTCCAACGCCAGCAGGCCTTGCAACGTGAAGTTGGCGGCCTGCTCAACGTCGAGCGACGCGAGCTCGCTCAGCGCTGCGGCTTTGGGTTGGGCCTGAAACACATACGCGTAGCCGGTCTCCTGATCGAGGCCTGCGGCGAGCACCCGCAAGAGTTGCGGATGCTCGAGCGCTTCGAGCTGCTCGAGGCATGCGGCACTCGGAGCTTGGGCCGGCGGGACCAGCCGCAATCGACCGAGGCTGCCGTCCACGTCGCGCGCTTGGAACCACAACGTCTCTTCACTGCTGGCCAGCTCCAGCAAGCTGAAGCGCCCAGCGATACAAGCCCCGAGCCACGCGACAGGCGAGCGAGCGCGCGGTGCTTGCGCCTCATGCTCCTCATGCTCCTCATGCTCCCTCCCTTCGCCCTCGACCATGCGGCGCCGAGTGTACTGGCTCGCGGCCTGCGTCGGGGCTTGCTTTCCGCCCGCCGCATGCCAAAGACCGTGCGATGCAGTTTCGCAACCTCGACGGTAGCGGCGTCAACAAGGGCTTCTCGGAGGTCATGCGCTGGAAACTTGGCTTGGGCGCCCCCTCCGAAGTGCGCGAGGCCCTGCGCTCGGAGAGTGAGCGGCTGAGCTCTGCGCCGCGCGTCGAAAACGACGGTAGTGCGTTGGTAAAGGCCGAGCGCTCGGCCCTGACGTGGATCGGTCATGCCACCTATCTGATTCAACTCGGTGGGCTCTCGATCGTGATCGATCCGGTGCTGTCCAACCGGCTATTCGCCATTAAGCGGCTGGTCGCCCCGGGGCTCGCTCCCGCTGCGATGCCGGCGCTCGACGTGTGTTTGGTCACGCACAATCACCGCGACCATATGGACGCGCCGTCGCTCGAGGCGCTCGATCGCAAGCTGCTCATGGTCGTGCCCAAGGGGCTCGGTCGTTGGTTCGCAAGCCGCGGCTTTCTCTCGGTGGTCGAGCTCGAATGGTGGCAACACACCGAGCTGCGTGGCGTGCGTATCACCTTCGTTCCCTCGCAACATTGGTCGCAACGCGGGGCCTTCGATCGCAATGAGAGCCATTGGGGTGGCTACGTGATCGAAGACGGCACTCACCGCGTTTACCACTCCGGAGACACAGCCTACTTCGACGGCTTTACGCAGATCGGTTCGCGGCTCGGTCGCATCGATGCAGCGATGCTACCGATCGGTGCCTATGAACCACGTTGGTTCATGCGCGGCCAGCATATGAACCCGGAGGACGCGGTTTCGGCCTTTCTGGACCTGCGCGCCAAGCGCTTCATCGCCATGCACTGGGGCACCTTCAAGCTAACTGACGAGCCGATCGGTGAGCCCCCGCTGTTCACGCAGGACCAATGGCACACCCGCCAGATCGAAGGCGAGCGGCTGCTGATCCCCAACGTCGGCGAGACCGTCTGGCTTTGAGTCACCGTTCGGCGGCTAACACTTAGCGCCCGGTAACGCGATAAAGCGCTTCCGCTTTGCACTCATCGGCCGAGAGCGTTACCCACTTCGAGGCAGGCGCGCTAAATCCCGGCTCAAAGGTGCAGGCCGAATCCTTGAATCCGGGCCACCAACCACCGGCCAGCGCTGCTTCGTTGCCCTTCTCAACGTACGGTAAGCTTGGGCCGCTATAGATGCCACAGCCCGCACAATCCCGCGGATCAAAGGTCAACACCCGTTCTTTGCGTTGGTCGCCGAAGAAAGGCATATGCGAGTAGCCCGCCGTCCGGCTGACGTAGCCTAAAACATCGAGCGCTACCGGGCTGGGGGCGCGGTAGTCGGGCATCGGTGGCGCCACACCGAGGCCGAGCTGCTCATCCCAGTAAGCGATCTCGCTCGACGGGCTCGGCGTCACGTGGTCCGGCACGTAAGCCACAAAGAAGTTCGCCACGTATTGCCCCAGCGGATCTCGATTCACTACGTCGATGCAGTGGTTCGTCGAGCCATCACCATCGACATACGCGCTGCATTGCAACGTTGCGTGCGCCTCCAGCGTTCCGACCAAAAACTGGTTCACTTCGATGCTCGCCGGGTCGCTGCTTGCCCCGACGAAGTCCACGAAGTCATGCAACTGCGCCAGCGTGCAGCGCGGCTTGCTGGGCTTGACCCCAACCAAGCCCATGCACATTCCGTGCACCGACGTGACCGTTGCTCCAGACCCGGGCCCCGGGATCCCCGGCGCCAACGCTGCTTCATCCTGCGCGGTCAGCTCGGTCTCCGATTCATCCAGCTCACCCGGGTTGGCGCAGCCAACCAAAAGCACCAACGCGCCAGGGACCAGTAGCAAGCTTGTTCGGAACATCCCGCGAGGCTACTGCCAGCGGCTACCACGCTCAACGGCCCTGACCTTTCAGAGCCTTTCAGCAACGGAAGACCTGTCCGCTCGCGCGAGACGGACAGGTCTATCAGGCGCGTTACTCCGCGTCGCCCACGTGGCGAATTTGCGCGCCGAGCTCATCGCGCAGCCGCCGGGCTTTGGCGCTCGGTGCTTGCGTGCTCGGCGAGTCACCGCCCTCACGTTCATGCAGCAACATCGCGAGCAGGGCCTCCATCAAGCTGGAACCGGAGCCAGGGGCACCGCTCTGACCGCCGCCACCGACCACCACGCGTGGCACCACGTCCACCCCGCTCTTTTCGATCGCCTCCGAGAAGCGCGTCATCACCTTTTGCGTGAGCTGCAGCTGCGGGCCGCCGTAGGCACGGACTTGCTCCTCGATCGCCATCGCTTCGGCCACACCGACGCGCGCGGCTCGTTCTGCCTCCGCTGACGCCATCAAGCGCACCCGCTCGGCATCCGCACCGGCGATGGCTTTGATTTGAGCAGCCTCCTGCAGCGCGCGCTCGTACTCGGCGCGGCCTTGGTTGGCCTTGACGATGATGCCCAGCTCGCTACCGGTGATCTGGGTCTGTTGTTCGGCGCGGGCCTCGGCCTCGCGCAGCTCCCGCTCCTTGACCGCAGCTCGCTCCTGCCTTGCGTAGGTCTCCACCTGCTCTTCGGCGATCTGGCGCATGCGCAGCTGCTTCAGGATCTCCTCGATATGCGTATCCCCCGGGCTGGAGGTCGGCGTGCCGATCAGCACCTCTTCCAAATCCAGGTTGTAGCGCTCGAACTTGGTTTGCATCTCTTTGCTCGCCACTTCTTGGATCTCGCTGCGCTCTTGCAAAAGCTCGATCAGCGTGCGGGTTTGCCCAACGTTCTTGAAGTAGGCCGCCACCATTGGATCGAGCGTTTGCTCGACCAGCCGCTTCACATCGCCAAAACGCTGCACCACGAGCGGGGCTTTGCGGTAGTCGATATGCACCACCACACTAAGCGGCAATGACGGCTCGAACGCGTCTTTGGTGATGAGCGATACCTCGGAGAGGTTCTCGTCGAACTTGTGTGCGCCCACTTCACGCTTGTTCCACTTGAGGATGAAGTTGGTCGTCGGCACCAATACCACTTTGCCTGCATAGGTATTGAAGGCGTACTTGCCAGGTAAAAGCGGTGTATTCCAAACGCCGCGTCGACCGCGCGCCACGAGCTCGCCGTGTTTGTACTCGCTGCCGGAGAGGTCACTGCCGGTCTCGCCGGTGTAGCTCACCACCACGCCCACCGTGCCGACCTCCACCACCGTCTTGGGCCGCAGCTCCACCGTCGACATCAAGCGGTTGAGGTAATACGTGCCTTCGACCAACACTTGCAGCTGGCGGCCGCGCCGTCCACCCGCCGCCAAGAAGCGTTCGGGATCTTGGAACGAGTTGTGGAAAGTCGTCTTTTCATGCGCGTCGTCCCCAACGATGGGCGCGATCAGCTCGCCCTGCGCGAGCGCTGGGCCGTCGTGAACGGTGACTACGCCCATTAGGTCCTCCTCGCCCGAGAGCACCAACGGCCGGAAGCCGTCGCGCTCGGCGATCAGCGCCTGCATGCGGGTGAAGAGCGGAAAATCGTCTTGATCGAGCGGCAGAAAGTAGATGCGCTCCGCGGTGATTACGACGAACTGTGCGAGGTTGATGGCATACGTACCTTCGCGCAGTACGCGCCGTTGCGGCCCGCGTTGGCCGCCTCGCGAGAGGAACGCGACCACGTCCTGAAACTCAGCGCACGGCACATCCCGACCAAGCGCCTGCTCTTGCGCCAGCGGCATACCGTCGCGCGCGAACACATAACCGATGCGACCTTGCGGCACGGTGACCAGTGGCACCGTGCGCACCTTGTACACGAACGGGAACTTCCAATGCAGTCCACCGCGCAGAACCTCCGGCTGGAAACCAGCCTCGCCTTGCAAGGCAATCAGTCCCTTCTCAATCGAGCCCGCGCTCGAGAAACGCTTCTCAATCACGGCAATGCGGTCATTGCGAACCGGCCGCAGCCCCAATAGCAAAAACAAAAGACCAATAGCGGCGAGCGCCAATAGGCTCACCGCGACCCAACTTGGGACCATGTCCGTTCACTCCTTCATGCAGCGTGAAAAAGGGTCACGCTGGCGATGGAGGAAGATGTGTGGTCCCTCGCTCGACTGCGCAAGCGGGTACGCACTGAAATCGAACCGAGGCCGTACGACTCTGTCGCGCTGCGTTAGCGCGGCGGCCCGCCCCAACCGCCCTGATAGCCGGCCCAGCCTTGGCCCTGTTGCGGCGGCCCATAGCCTTGTTGCGGCCCATAGCCTTGTTGCGGCCCATAACCCTGCATCGGCTGGCCAAAGCCGTGCGTTTGCGGCGGATGCAGCGCCAAGGACTCAACAAACGGTGCTCCCGCTTTGAGCCATACCCGGAAGTTGTCGATGCGCTTCGGCTTGGTGGTCTGCGCCATGATCGCGCCTGCGATGATCGACCCAAACATCATCACCAAACCGAGAATGATGCCCCACGCAGCGCCGTTCCCGGCCATCGCGATCATCAAGGCCAGCCCCAAGATGAAGCCGAAGGTGATCACCAGATAGCCGATCACCTGGCGTTGCTTGTGCTTACTGCAAATACCGAAGTCCACGTAGGCGCTCTTGCGCGTGACCATGGCAACGATCGCGTAGATGAGTACGCCCGCCGCTAGGGTCGCGTACACCCAACCTTCATGCCAATAGAGGGTCTTGCGCACGCGATGGTTCGCCGGCGCATTGCACACCACACAGCGGTCCGGCAGCACCGGGGAAGCCTTCCAAAAGGTGACCTGGTCGCCCTCGCGCCAGCAAGCCTCCGATGCGGGCACCATCGCGTGGGGGGCGTGATGCGGCTGATCGAGACCCGGTGCAGCGTACGGATTCATGCTCACAGCGGAGTGCTTGGGCCGAAGCTTCGCGCAGCGTCAAGCCGCAGCTGGGCCTTGCGCCTAACCACCGCTAAGCTGACGCCATGCTCGTGCCTCGCCTCGCTCGCACCGCTCCCACGGCACAGCGCCTAGCCAGCCTCGGGCTGCCTCTGCTGCTCGCGCTCGGCTGCGGCGAATCGGGCTCTGCGTCTTCTTCGCTGGCACCGTCCGCCTCGCTCGGTTCACCAAGCTTAGATGGCTGGAATACAGCGCAGATCGATTGGCGTCCGTATCAGGAGGGCCTGGCCGAAGCGCAACAGAGCAACAAGCCAATCGTGCTCGTGTTCTTCACCTCATGGTGCGGGCATTGCAAAAATTACAGTCATATCTTTGAAGACCAACGCGTCGTGGCGCAGTCCAAGCAGTTCGTCATGATCCGCCTCGATAAAGATCAGCATCGCGAACTCAGCAAAAAGTACGCGCTCGACGGCGAGTACATCCCGCGCACTTTCATCCTCCGCCCTGACGGTACGGTGCGTGAGGACATCCAAGAGCGGCGCGAAAAGTTCAAGTACTTCTACGACGAGAAGAAGCCGGAGAACCTACTCGCAGCGCTCGAACGAGGGCTCAGCCCGTGAGCGATGCTCCTCGTCTCCCGCCGCTTGCACCCTGGGAACAAAGCCTGCGGTCTCTGCTCGCGAGCACCGCTGCTTCAACCGCCGCCGGCCCAACCCCGGCTTTGCTCGCGGACTTTCTCGCGCGAGCTGAGCTCGCGCGAGAGCCCGCGAGCCACCCCCTCGACTGGGTCTTACAGACAGCGGCGGGCGCGTACGACATCGGTCAGGCCTTCGCGTGCGGCTACTTCGCAGCGACCGAGCAGTTGCTCGCTCGCTGCGGCGTCGCCACCCCGCGCGGCCAGCGCGTCAGCCTCGCCGTAACCGAGCCCGGCGGTGCGCATCCGCGCGCGTTGCGCTCCAACCTGCAGCTCCGTGACGGCGCGTTGACGCTGAGCGGGGAGAAGGTGTGGACCACGCTGGCGGATCTCGCGACGCACCTTTTGATCGTCGTGCGTGACGAGCGCGAAGCAACGTCATCCAGCGATCTGCCGAGGCTCGTAGCGTTTCTTTGCCCAGCCGGTAGCGACGGCCTTGCGCTCGAGCTGCTGCCCGAAACACCCTTCTGCCCGGAGTTGCGCCACGGTCGGCTGCAGTTTGAGCGGCTCGGCGTGACCGCCGAAGAGCGTGTCGCAGAAGATGCTTTCACGCAGCTCCTCAAGCCCTTTCGCAGCTTGGAGGACGCGACGGTTGCTGCTGCAGTGCTCAGCTTTCTCTGCCGCCTGACGGTGCAACGCGGCCTCTCCCAAGCGCTTACCGCGCGCACGCTGCTGCTCCTGCATGGCGTTTGGTCGCTCGCGCAGGCGCCCGATGGTCCCTTCGTCTGGGTGGCCTTGGCCGGCCTGATGGACGAACTGCAGGCCTTGCTGCCCCAACTCGTAGACGCATTGCGCGCCGAGCACCCCGCGTGTGCCGACGCCTTGCAACGCGATTTACCGCTGCTCGCGGTGACCTCTCGGCTGCGCGCTACGCGACGAGCCAAAGGGCTCGCCGCGCTCAGCGCTCAGCCTCCGTTAACTACTTGATGCGAATCGCGATGGTGAGCAGCACCGGCAGATCGCTGATCTCAATCGTCGAGCCGTCCGCAGAGACTGCACCTTCCGCAACCACGGCCCACTCGCTGTAACCACCGAAGTGCTCGCCGATATCGAGCTCTTGGCCAAGCACCTCGACCGCCGTATTGGCGCCGAGCTTTGCGGTGTTGGGGATCGAAACGGCGACGCCCGGGCAGAACAACGTGTCCACCGGACCGAGCCCAACCACCATGGCGAAGCCTGCTTCACCGGTGATCTGGGCGACCTGCGCTGCATCCGAAACCGTCACCGCGCGGAAAGTTTGCTTGGCGGGCTCATCGTAGATGAGTTCGTTCACGACCACGGCGCCGCCGCTCGGCACCGTGAGACTCACGTCATCCGCGGTGACCGTTGCACCCGCAGCGAACTGCGACCCGCTGTCGACAATCAGCGGGAACACGCCGGACATCGTGGGGCCGCCGGTGTACGGATAACCAATCTTGGCGTACGTCAGGCTGTCTCCCGGCTTGAACACCGGCCGATCCAACGAGTCCGAGCCGGTGAAGGTCGCCATTCCGATGGCGTTGGTGGTGGCAAACAGGCAGTTATCCGCGCCGCAAAGCTGCATCGGCACCATCGCCACCGGATCGCCAGTCTCGTCTTGTGCGGTCGCAGCCACGGACGTCAGCGGCACCTCGTTTACGGCGCCTGGAGTCGCGGGAGGCGGCTCACAATCCACCGTGCTGCCGCCGCCGCCGTCGGTCGTGCTACCGCCGCCGCCGTCGGTCGTGCTACCGCCGCCGCCGTCCGTCGCGCTCCCGGCCGAACCTCCACCTCCAGCGCTGCTCGAGTCTCCACACGCCAACAGCAGAAAGGTGGAGATCACAGATGACGCTACAAAAGAACGATTCATGGCAGCCTCCTCGATGGCAAAGTCACGTGCGGACGTGGTGACTTGAACGCGGCTCCGCGACAAGCTCCATCGTCCTGCGGCGGTTTTGACTAATAGTCAATAGTGCAACCGCGGGTCTCTCTCAAGCCCCGGTTGCAACCGGGTTTAGCTCAAGGCCGAGTCGTCGGCGAGGCAGTCGCGCGCTCGGCCTTCTTGTTTGGCGCGATAGAGCGCGATGTCGGCGCGGCGGATCAACTGGTCCGTGAGAAATTCGTTGTCGGCGTCGGCGACGGCGACGCCACTGCTGAAGGACAGGTGCTCGGCGCCGCTGTCGCGCTTGTGCTCGGGTAGTTGGAGTGGAAAGAGCACGAATGCCGCGCGTATGCGAGCGAGCACGGATAGGCCGCCTTGCCTGCCGTTGTTGCGCAGGAGGAGCACAAACTCCTCGCCGCCGAAGCGGAAGGCCGCATCCTCCTTGCGGATCGAGGCGCCCAGCGTACGTGCAAAGATCTTGAGCGCTTGGTCGCCGGTATCGTGGCCAAAGCGATCGTTGATCGACTTGAAGTGGTCGATGTCGAGCAGGCACAAACAAAGCGGCGCCGAGTAGCGCTTGGCGAACGCGGATTCCTCGCGCAGCCGCTCATGCAAGAGCTGCCGATTGCCGAGCTGGGTGAGCGGATCGATGCGCGCGAGCAGCTCCGCCTGGCGCAGCCGATCGCGCGCTTCACTGCGTGTTCGCACCGCGCGCACGGCCTTGGCTTTGAGCACCGGTCCGCTGAACGGTTTGGACAGATGGTCGGCAGCACCAAGCTCTGCCGCCTCGACGAAGTCGGTTTCAGCGTTGGCATGGGCGGTGAGCATGACCACCGGAATCAGCTTTAGCGCCGCGTCCGAGGTCATCGTTCGCAGCACCTCAAAGCCGTTGAGGCCTGGCATCATCACGTCGAGTACCACCAGATCAATCAGCTCATGTTGCTCGCGAAGGATGCGCAGCGCCTCAATCCCATCGGCGGCCTCCAAGCAGGTGAGGTTCGCGTGGGTAAGCCACTTCACGACGAGAAAGCGCGTGGCTTGGTCGTCGTCCACCACCAGCACCGTGCCTTCACTAGCCGTTTTCACTAGCTCTGCTCAGCTGGCTCGAGGGTGTGAGCACCTTGGTCCAGGGCCCTGCAACCGTCTCTTTTGTAAGCCGCGTAGCGAGCTCCTTCAGATAGCGAGTTCGCGACCAGTCTTCAGCGCCGAAGCGTTCGAGATGCTCGGTGTGTACCTGGCAATCCACGAGGTCCACCCCCAGCTGCGGGAGCGACGCAACCAGCGTAACGAACGCTATCTTGGAGGCATCGGCGCAGCGGGCGAACATCGATTCACCAAAGAAGATACCGCCTAGCGCGACGCCGTAAAGCCCGCCCGCGAGCTCGCCGTTTTGGAAGGCCTCCACCGAGTGCGCGAGGCCAAGCTCGTGCAGCCGCTCATACGCTTCGATCATGTCGTCGGTGATCCAGGTGCCATCCTGACCGGGCCGCGGCTCTTCTGCGCAGCTGCGGATCACATCGCCAAACCGCGTATCGAAGCGGATGTCGAAGGTGCCGCGACGCTGGGCCTTCTTGAGGCTCTTGGGCACATGCAGTTTGTCTACGACGAGTACGTAACGCGGGTCCGGGCTGTACCAAAGAATGGGGACGTCGCTGCTGTACCAAGGAAAGATCCCGCTCGAATAAGCGAGGATCAAGCGTTCGGCGGAAAGGTCCCCGCCGAGCGCCAAGAGGCCGCTCGGCTCCGCGAGATGCACGGGAGGAAAGGCCAAGCGCTGGTCGAGTCGGAAGACGGTCAAGATGAATCAGAAGCCGGGATCGGGGGTCTTTTTCAACGGCTTGCCGGACAAGGGTTTCCCCACCTTGGCCGAGGGTGCAGCGCTCGGTTCGGCGGTGGCTTTCACTTGGGCCGAGGTTTGCGGCTCTGGTTCGGCGACCGATGGAGACGTGGTGGCGGAAGCCGCATCCGGGGCCGCAGTGCTGGGCGCGGAGAGCGTCGCCGCCGCGGTCTCGGTGTTCTCGCTTTTCACCGTGGCCGCGGCTTCGGGAGGGGGGACGGGGCTTGCTGCCGGTGCTGCGGGCTCGGACGCACGAAGGGTCAAGGCGGCGTACGTTCCTACGCCCAAACTGCCGGCCACCAGCGCGGCGATCGCCAGCCAGGCTGCACCACTTCGCTTCTGTACCCGCACCGGCCCAACGGCCCCCGCGAACGTTGGCTGCGAGACCGAGCCGCCGGGCATTGCGTTTGGCTGCGACGCGAAGTTGGGTTGTGAGCCGAAGTTGGGTTGTGAGCCGAAGTTGGGTTGTGAGCCGAAGTTGGGTTGTGAGGGCTGCGCGGCGAAGTTCGGCTGTGAGGGCTGCGCGGCGAAGCCGGGCGATGACGCGAAACCCGGCTGCGAGGGCTGCGAAGCGAAGCCCGGTTGCGAGAAGCTAGGCTGCGAAGGGAAGCCCGGCTGTGAGGGCTGTGAAGCGAAACCTGGTTGCGAAGCGAGGCCGGGATGCGAGGGCTGCGACGAAAAGCCAGGCTGCGACGAAAAACCCGGTATCGCCGGGAAGCGCGCACCTGGGCCATGGGGCATCGGCGAGATCACCGCGGTGCCGTTTTCGAGCGACATCTCCCGCAAGTTGACGGGCTGCTGATTGAGCGAGACCGAAAGCAGATCTGCGTCGGAGAGGATCGCCACGGTTTGGGCCTCACCGCCGTCCGGCTCGGAGTCACGAGGCGCAGCGACGTCGCCGAGTCGCGAACGGCGCAGCGCCGCTTCGCCGCGCCGACCGGGTTGGCGCACCGCAGCTTCGGTTGGCTGCGCGAAGGCCGCTAGCGCATCCGCCATCTCGTCGGCCGATTGATAACGGTTCTCGCGCTCGGGGGCGCAGGCCTTCTTGATGATGGCGCAAAAGGACTCCGGTAGATCTGGCACCAAACTCCGCGGATCTGGGAAGGGCTCGTACGCGACCTTGAACAAGAGCTCGGCGAAGTTGGCGCCTTTGCGAGGCACCTGGCCGGTCACGGCCTCGAACAGGATCACGCCAACGCCGTACAGATCGCTTGTCGCGTTGACTGCGTGTGACGCGCGCAGGTGCTCCGGACTCATGTAGTTGGGCGAGCCAAGCACCGTCCCGGTCTTGGTTTGCGCGCCCTCACTCTCGCTGAACTTGGAGATGCCGAAATCCAAGATCTTGACGAAGTCGACGAAGCCGCGATGCACTCGCGAAAGAAAGATGTTGTCCGGCTTGAGGTCGCGGTGAACGACGCCTGCTTCGTGTGCGGCTGCGAGCCCCTCCAGCAGTTGCAACACCAGGCCCGAGATCTCGGGCACCGACATACGCTTCTGCCGCGCCAGGCGCGCGCGCAGGCTCTCGCCGTCGAGATACTCCATCACGATGTAGCGTTCGCCCGCGGGCGTCATACCAAGGTCGAACACCTCGACGATATGCTCGTTGCCAATTTTTCCAGCGGCGCGCGCTTCTTTGTCAAAGCGGTCGGCCATCTCGGCGACCGCACTCGCGGCGGCGTGCAGCAGTTTGATCGCCACCACCTTCTCGACGCGTAGGTGCTCGCCAGCGTACACGGCTCCCATCCCGCCTTCTCCGAGCTTGCGCAGGATGCGGTACTTCCCGTCGAGGATCTCGCCCACTCTGGGCGCGGAGGCCATCGCTCCACGGTAGCAGCGAACGCGGGCGATGTCTCTTTCCCGAGAAACGGGAGCGGGTTTGATTGCCTACCTTTACGCAGTCCGCGGGACAGAAAAAACGCTTACGGGCCTTCAGCTTCGCTACGCTCCGCTGCGATGGATGCCCGTCGGCCAATCGTCATCGCCCTCGCGGCTTTCGCCGTTACTTTCGCGCCGGCTGGATACGCGTGGGCGCAGCCCAAGCCCAAGGCCTCGGCCGAGCCCGCCTCCGCGAAGGACCAAGCGCGCGTGCTCTTCGAGAAGGGCACCACCGCGCTCGGCGATAAGGACTTCAAGACAGCTGCACAGCTGTTGAGCGAAGCCGAGGGGTTGTTCCACGCGCCCACGACACTTTTTTACCTTGGCACCGCGCAAATGGAGCTTGGGCTCCTGCTCGAGGCGCAGGCAAGCTTCAAGCGCGTCGCCGAGGAGAAGCTCAGCCCCAAGGCCAGTGACGCCTTCAAAAAGGCCCAGTCCGAGTCGAAGAAGGCGCTCATCGATCTGGATGCACGCATCCCGAGCGTACTCGTCACCGTCGAGCCCGCGGGCAGCCAAGGCGTCACCGTAACGATGAACGGCAAACCGCTCGAGGGCGTCGTGCTCGGGGAAAAGAGCCGCATCAACCCGGGGAGCTATCAATTCGAAGCCAAGGCGGAGGGCCTGATCAGTGCCAAGCTCACGGTGGCCGCGGCCGAACGGACCACCGCTGACGTACGGCTCGTCCTGCAGCCCGTCGACAAACCGCAGGTTGAACAAGCGGTGATCGTGCAACCGGTTGGCGATGAGTGGCCGGCCGGCCGGGTCGCCTCGATCCCGATCATGATCACCGGCGGTGCTCTCGCTGTCGCGGGAGGCGTGCTGTTCGGCTTGTCGGCGATGAAGCGTTCAGAGGCGGATGACCGCTATGATCAATGCCCCACGTGTGAGGCTGAGGTGACGTCGCTCGATGATCAAGCGACGCTGTTCGGCAATCTCGGTATTGGCTTTGCGGCAGTGGGCGGAGCGGCCGTGCTCTCCGGCGCGCTGATGTTCGCGCTCTTGGGGGAGAGTGGTGCTGAGGCGCCAGCAGCTGGCGACGTCTCCTTCCTGCTGGGCGTGCCGCAGGCGAACGTTGGCGCAAGCCTGCGCATCCAGCTGCAATAGCGCTCCGTGAACGCCCATCGTCACAACCGCACCCAAGCTCGTATGCGGTTCGGTCTGTTCGCCTGCCTCTTCGCTCTCGGTTGTGCCGCCACGCAGGAGGGCGCGGTCGATCCCGGCGTTCGCTTCGTCCCGCTGGCCAAAGACGCAAGCGGCCCAACGGCGAGCGTCTCGAGCGCGAGCACTCCGGTCGTAAGCGCTGCGGCCTCGGCCCCTTCCTTCGCTGCGGGTGCGGCTGCAGCTCCCAGCGCTACCCTTGGGACAAGCGCGGTTGCGCCCCCTCCGGCGGTCGCGCTCGCGTCCACCAGCCCAGGTTCTGTCGCGCCGCTCGCTGGGCCCACCGCCGAGGATGAGGAAGAAGGCGGCCCTATCGACTTTGAAGAGAGCGGTAGCCTTTCATTGGCCCAACGCGCGGTGCTGAAGGTCGTTGGGCGCTGCTTTGTGCGCGCGCTCGAGCGTGGTGATGAGTCAAACGGCGCGCTCTGGGTGCAGCTCTCGGTGGCCGCTGACGGTCGCGTGGAGTCGGCCCTGCTCGCGGACGGATTTTCTCCCTACGTCAAAACCTGCGCCTCAGCAAAGCTCAAGGCGCTCTCCTTCCCGGAGAGCCCCGAGGAGCTACGTACCTATCGCTTTCCGATCAATGAAATAGCAACAGAGTCACGTGAGCCTGAGA
Organism: Polyangiaceae bacterium; assembly: GCA_044376115.1. Taxonomy (GTDB): domain Bacteria; phylum Myxococcota_A; class Polyangia; order Polyangiales; family Polyangiaceae; genus Xiheicaenibacterium. The sequence continues at coordinate 49,365 of JBILLK010000034.1, forward strand.
ATTGAGCCTCATGCGGCGGAGTTCTCGGCGTCCAGGCTGAGGCGGACCTCGGCGGTCGGAACGCCCATCGGGCCAAAGCTCCTCTCGATCATGAAGCCGCCGCGTTGCCCCACCGCGGCCAGCGTGCTCGCTCGGGTACCGTATTGAGCCCCAAGCACGAACGCAGCCGAGAGCCGCCGCTCGAGCTCCAAAGGCACGCCGGTGGCCGGGAGTTCACCGTCGGGCGCTAACGCTGTATTGGCGAGCCAATCGAGGAAGCCTGGTTCGGGCGCTCGAGCGGCCTGCGCGGCAGCCGCCATCTGCTGCTCAAGCCGCTGCACTTTGGGCCACTGCTCGCCGAGCCGCCCGTTGGATAACGTCCAAATGCCCGGCGTTAGGCGATGCGCTGTAACGCTGCCAACGCCCACTCCCCCGGCGCTATCACGAATATAGTAGGCAGAGGTCGGATCCCCGACCAACAGGTTGAAAGAAGCATATTGCTCAGCACTACCTGCGACGTTTTGCGCATAGTCAGCCGCCGTGGCTTGCCCGCGAAGATAATCCGCTACGAGCGCCCCGCGGGAGGCGCCCTCTTTGCGTGCTTCGGGGTGTCGTAAGTTCGTAACAGCGGCAAACCGACCCGAGCCGGTGAGCCCCAGCCAGCCTCCGCCTCGTTCCAGATCACGACCGCCAAACACCAACGGTTGATCGCTCCAGCGAGCAAGGGGTGAAGTAGGCCGGGCAAAGAACTCGTCGCGATTGCCCAGTAAGACGATTGGAAAGTCGGCAAAGATGCCAAAAGCAAGGCTAATTAGGCACATTTAGAGATCGAAGTACTCGTTGACTCCCTCGATGTTCACGTCAATCCCAAACAGCCTGCCTTGCTCGCGGTCGGCTACGTACAGCACGTGCTTGGCGAAGCCGCCCACTCCACGGCCCCACTTGACGTTCGGTATCCAGTTCGACGGCAGGTCGGCGATCTTGGTGACCGCCCCCCCCGCCGTAATGCGGTAGACATAGCCGGTTTCGAACTCTGCGGCGTAAACATTGCCACATTGGTCGACCCCCATCCCGTCGATGCCTCCGCTCTCGAAGGCCGCCGGGGGAACAAACACCGACCATGTTCCTGGTTGTCCGGGCGTTGGCTGGAGCACCTTGTAAATGAGCCCTTCGTTGTAGCTACCCACGTAAAATACCGTCGGGTCTTCAGTGAAGGCGATGCCGTTGGGGTGCGTTACTTCAACCACGACGGTGGATACGCCGGTATCTGGGTGGACCCTCAGTACGCGGCCCCCGTTGTCTTCAGCGACATAGATGAACCCGTCTGGACCCACGTCGATGCCGTTGGGGTACTCGAGGCCTCCGAGCAATACGTTCATCGATCCATCAGCGTATGCCCGTAGCAAAGCGCTATTCTCAACGTCGCACACCACCACCGAGTCGTCGGGCAGGGCGACCATCCCCGCTGGCTCATTGGCGAAGCTCGCTATCCAAAGGGAGACCTCGCCGGTCTTCTTCCTCCGTACGAGGTTGCCGTCGTCGTCGACGCTTACGTGGTTACCCAGTGAGTCAAAGGCGAAGTCTTCCGCAGCGCCGAAGCCAGGCTGGCTCTCATACGCGACAGGAGCGGGAGGCAACATCGAGCACTCCACCGGGCCGCTGCCGCCAAGGCTGCTTGCACCGTCTCCACCGCTGCCACCGAGCCCCCCGGTGCCGCCAAGCCCGCCGCTGCCGCCGCTAGGCACGCCACCGGAGCCTCCAGCGCCGCCTCCACCATCGGCCGCAACTCCGCCTCCTCCCTCCGAGCTACCTCCCTTGGGATCTCGATCGGCCCCGCGTCGCGTCCTCGACGTGCATGCGAGCGCGCAGACGCAGCTCAGGAGAGCAACGGAGACCCAGCTACGGCAAAGTAAGGGAGTCACAAGAGCCTTTCACCCGGTCGTGCTACCGGGAATGGTAGTGTCGAGGGTACGGCCTCTCCCGCGCGTTCTCAAGCACGCGCCTTCTCGACTCCACGCCTTCGCAAAACCATGAAGCTGCGCAACTTCGGCCAAACTTGGAGCTTCTCACCCAGGGAATGGCTCTTCCCCCGCAGCGAGCGTGAGATCGCTGATGCGGTCTGTGCGGCGCGCAAAGTCCGCGTGGTGGGCTCTGCTCACTCCTGGTCGCGCGGCGTCATCACAGACCATACCTTGCTCTCGCTCGATCGTATGAATCGCATCGTGCACGTCGATCGAGCGGCGCTCCGAGTGACGGTACAGGCTGGTATCAAGCTCAAGCAGCTGATCGCGCAGTTGGCCAAGCTTGGGCTCGCGCTCTCCAACCTGGGCTCGATCGCCGATCAATCGCTAGCGGGGGCTATCGCGACGGGGACCCACGGCTCTGGCAGAAACTTCCGTTGCCTCGCCGACCAAGTGGAGGCCTTTCGGCTGATCGACGGGGAGGGGCGGGAGCGCCGTTTCACGCGCGGGCAGGGGGACTTCGACGCTGCCTTGGTGGGGCTAGGCTGTTTCGGCGTCGTCTACCAAGTAACGCTCGCGGTGGTGCCTTGTTTTCAGCTGCATGCGATCACCGACATGGCGCCTTACGAGCACGTCGTCGATTGCCTGGATACATACGTAAAAAGCTATGACCATTTCAAGTTCTGGTGGCTCGTCCCAACCGACAAGGTGATCCTCTTTCAGAACAACCGCACAGAGCGACCGCGCAATGACTCCACGCTCAAGCGCTGGTTCAAGGACGAGTTGCTAGCGGTGCTCGTTTATCGCTCGCTGGTGAAGCTACAGGGGCTGGATCGAGAGCGGCTCGTCCCTTTGGTCAATGAGCAACTTGGGGAACAGGTCGGCAAACGCTTTGATCGCGTGTGCCAAAGTCATATTGGCTTTCTCACGCCTTCGCCTCCGGTGCATCGCGAGACTGAATGGGCTTTTGACTGCGCGGACGCCAAGCCGCTCTTGCGAGCCTATCGGAAGCTGCTCGTGCAGAGTGGTTTTAGTTATAATTTTATCCAGGAGATTCGCTTCACCAAGGCGGACCCGTATTGGCTGAGCCCCGCCTATCAACGTGATTCAATCTGGCTATCCATGTACAACATGGATGAAGATCATCGCTGGCAACAGCAGCTGCGTCTCTTCGAGCAGTTTGCCCGAGAGCACGGCGGCAGACCCCATTGGGGCAAAGAGGCCTCCTTCGATCGGACTTACTCGCTCTCGCAGTGGCCTCAGCTACCAGCGTTCAGTGCGCTTGCGCGGAGCTATGATCCCAAGGCACGCTTCGTCAATGAATGGGCTGCACAGGCCCTCGGCCTCGCGGGTTGAGGCGCTGGCCAAGCCGCTCTGCCGATGAGAGACTGGGTCGATGAAGTCCCTCTTCCTTGCGCTCTTCGGCTTGGCGACCGTCGCCTGTGACACCAGCGTAACCGACAGTGACGGGGAGGGCGGAGCTGGCGGTGAAGCGGGCGCTGGCGGCTCTGGAGGCTCATCGAGCTGCGCGGTTCCAGCAGGCCCGCCGGTGTTTGCCTTGGGCACGGGCGAGCAGTGTTTCGAGCCGATCGTCGCCGGGCAGTCCCTGAAGCTATTGGCTGGTCCGCAGGGCGGCTACCACGTATGGCTGGCAGTCGGCTGTTCGGACTGTGGGCCTTCGCTCTCGCTCGAGTGGTTGGCCGAGGACCCAGCGACCAACGAGCTGCTGGAGGGGGCCTTCTTCAGTCAACAGGTCGTCGATCTGAGCGGTGAGTGGCCTTCTGCGGCCGGCCTCGTCGTGGGCATGCCGGGCTCACAATATGATGAACAATCGCCTCCCTTACCTGTCGGTACTCGCTTCCAAATCCACGTTAAGACGCTGTCGCAGCCGGTCCATGTAGCAGTGGTCGAGGTCGAGGTCGGCGAAATTGAGCCATGGAACCCCTGCGCCGAGGACCCGAATCACCCGCTGTGCGGCTTCGGCTGACCGCTCCTCGGGCCTGAACCAAGGTCGACTTCCAGCGTGGCGGATGCTTGATCCGTAAGGAACTTCGCGCTGGACGGTTTAGGATGCGCGCCATGTCAGCCGACCCGACGGGCGTCCCCGAACAAGGGCCCAAGAAGTTCGAAGACCTGCCTGCTGCTCAGCAGGACGTCGTGATGCGCGCTATCGAGGCTCAGCAGCATCGCCCCGGTGCGCTGCTACCAATTCTTCACGCCGTGCAGTCCGCCTTGGGCTGGGTACCACCGGCTGCCGTCGCTCCGATCGCACGTGCGCTCAACCAATCCCGCGCCGAGGTTCAGGGCGTATTGTCGTTCTATCACGACTTTCGCAGCGCCCCGCCCGGACGACAGATCATCAAAATCTGTCGGGCCGAAGCCTGTCAAGCAATGGGTGCCGACGATCTCGTGGCCCACGCCAAACGCCGGCTCGCGATTGATTTCGGCGAAACGCGAGCCGACGGCGCGGTCACGTTGGAGCCTGTGTACTGTCTCGGGAACTGCGCCTGCGCTCCGGCGATCATGGTGGACGGCGTGCTCTACGGGCGCGTAAGTCGTGACCGCTTCGACCAACTTTCGAGCGGCTGCGAGGCGCAGTCGGCTCGCGAGCAGGCACGGTCGGAGAGCCCCTCATGAGCACCAAGCTGTTTGTCCCGGGAGATGCTGCGGCTCGCTCCGTTGGCGCCGATCAAGTCGTCACCGCCCTCGTTGCGGAGGCGGCGGCTCGTGGGGAGGCCATCTCGATCGTACGCAACGGCTCGCGAGGCCTCCTGTGGCTGGAGCCGCTAATCGAGGTGGAAACGCCGCAGGGCCGAGTGGCCTACGGCCCAGTGTTCCCCGAGGACGTCCCCAGCTTGTTTGAGAGCGGCTTTCTGTCCGGCTTGTCACACCCTCTGGGTCACGGCCTGACCAACGCCATTCCCTATCTGCATAAACAAGAGCGGCTCACTTTCGCTCGCGTCGGCCTCACCGATCCGCTCTCGCTAAGCGACTATGAGCAGCACGGTGGGCTCGTTGGGCTGCGCGCGGCGTTAGCCATTTCCCCCGAGGAGATCGTTGAGCGCGTCACCACCTCCGGGCTGCGTGGGCGCGGCGGCGCTGCCTTCCCTACCGGGATCAAGTGGCGCACGGTTCTGCAGACCCCGGCCGAGCAGAAGTATGTCGTGTGCAACGCCGATGAGGGGGACTCCGGCACCTTCTCCGACCGGATGTTGATGGAGGGAGATCCCTTCCTGCTAATTGAAGGTATGGTGATCGCCGGGCTGGCGACCGGGGCAACCCGCGGCAGCATTTACCTGCGCTCGGAGTACCCCGACGCCGCACGCGTGCTCACCCAGGCGCTCATCAAAGCGCGTGAACATGGGCTGCTGGGAAATAACATATTAGGTAGCGGGCGCGGCTTCGAACTCGAACTCTACCTCGGTGCTGGTAGCTACGTATGCGGTGAGGAGACCGCCCTGCTCGAGAGTCTCGAGGGCAAGCGCGGCGTGGTGCGCTATCGGCCACCCGTGCCGGCGGTGAAGGGGCTGTGGGGTAAACCCACGGCGCTCAATAACGTAGTCACGCTCGCCTCGGTACCGTTCATTCTGGCGAACGGGCCTGAGGCCTATCGCGATTATGGCGCGGGCCGCTCGCGCGGGACGCTGGCGTTTCAGCTCGCCGGGAACCTCAAACGCGGCGGTCTGGTGGAGCGAGCCTTCGGCGTGACGCTGCGCGAGCTGCTCTACGACTACGGCGGTGGCTCGGCCAGTGGGCGGCCGCTGCGCGCAGTGCAGGTGGGCGGGCCGCTCGGAGCCTTCATCCCTGCCTCTCAGTTTGATCTGCCGCTCGACTACGAGGCCTTCGCCGCCCAAGGCTCAATCGTCGGGCATGGCGGCATCGTTGCCTTTGACGACACCGTGGATATGGCGAAGATGGCCCGCTACGCGCTCGAGTTTTGCGCCATTGAGTCGTGCGGCAAATGCACGCCCTGTCGCATTGGCTCTACGCGCGGTGTGGAGCTGCTCGATCGCCTGCGCGCCGGTGAACGTCCCAAGCAGCAGCTCACGGTGCTCAATGATCTGCTGCATACCATGGAGCATGCTTCGTTGTGTGCGCTCGGCGGTATGACCCCCTATCCCGTTCGCAGCGCGTTAACACATTTTGCTGCGGACTTTGGCGTTGAGAGCTCGGTGGAGAAGTAACCATGGATTCGATCTTCAAGCGCGATTTGGGAACGCCGATCCGGCTCGGGAAACGTGGGGTCGCCCTCAGCATTGACGGCGTGAGCGTGACCGTTCCTGAGGGCACCTCGGTGATGCAGGCAGCAGCGCGCGCCGGTACGCAGATCCCGAAGTTGTGCGCGACCGATTCGCTCGAGGCCTTCGGCTCGTGCCGGCTCTGTTTGGTGCAGATTGAGGGGAAGCGCGGTTTCCCGGCTTCATGCACCACCTTGGTTGAACCGGGGATGCGGGTTACCACGCAATCCTCCGAGCTCGCGCGGCTCCGCCGCGGGGTGATGGAACTTTACATCTCCGATCACCCGCTGGATTGTTTGACGTGTCCGGCCAACGGCAATTGCGAGTTACAGACCATGGCCGGTGCCGTCGGTCTGCGCGAGGTCCGTTACGGCTTTGCCGGAGAGAATCACCTGCAATCGCAGAAGGACGAGAGCAACCCGTACTTCACCTTCGATCCGAGCAAGTGCATCGTCTGTTCGCGCTGCGTGCGAGCCTGCGAGGAGATTCAAGGTACCTTCGCTTTGACCGTCTCCGGGCGCGGTTTTGACTCAGTGATTTCGCCGGGAGGCACCGACTTCTTCTCGAGTGAATGCGTCTCGTGTGGGGCTTGCGTGCAGGCCTGCCCAACCGCGACGCTGATGGAGAAGTCGGTGGTAGAGCTGGGGCAGGCGGAGCATTCGGTGGTAACCACCTGCGCCTATTGTGGTGTCGGGTGCTCCTTTCGAGCCGAGCTACAAGGCAACACGGTGGTTCGAATGGTCCCTCACAAAGAGGGCGGGGCCAATCACGGTCACTCCTGCGTGAAAGGTCGCTTCGCTTGGGGCTACGCCACCCACGCCGACCGCATCACCAAACCGATGATCCGCGAACGCACAGACCAGCCTTGGCGAGAGGTTAGTTGGCAGGAGGCGTTCAGCTTTGCCGCCTCCAAGATCAAGCGGCTGCAAGCCGAATACGGCGAGGGCTGTGTCGGCGCTATCACCTCTTCACGCTGCACCAATGAAGAGACGTACCTAGTGCAGAAGTTGGTGCGGGCGGCCTTCCGCAACAACAACGTAGATACCTGCGCGCGGGTTTGCCATTCGCCAACCGGCTATGGCCTAAAGACGACCTTGGGCGAGTCGGCTGGCACACAAGACTTCGAGTCGGTGGACCTCGCCGACGTGATCATGGTGATCGGCGCCAACCCCACCGATGCACATCCGGTGTTTGCCTCGCGCATGAAGCGGCGGCTGCGAGAAGGCGCCGCGCTGATCGTGGTGGACCCTCGCGAGAGTGATCTGGTTAGCCAGCCCCACGCGAAGGCCGCGTTCCATTTGCCGCTCCGGCCGGGCACCAACGTGGCGATCATCAACGCCCTCGCGCATGTGATCGTGACGGAAGGTTTGGCGAAAGAAGACTACGTGCTCGCGCGTTGCGACGTCGCCGAATACCAGAAGTGGAAGCAGTTCATCGCCCTGCCCGAGAACTCGCCGGAGAGCCTCGCCAGCGTTACCGGCGTACCCGCGGAGACCGTTCGCAATGCCGCTCGTCTCTTTGGTCGTGCGCCCAACGGGGCCATCTACTACGGGCTCGGCGTAACCGAGCACAGCCAAGGCTCGACCATGGTCATGGGGATCGCCAATCTCGCGATGGTGACCGGTAACCTTGGGCGGCCAGGCGTCGGCGTGAACCCACTACGCGGTCAGAACAACGTGCAGGGCTCCTGCGACATGGGCTCCTTCCCCCATGAGCTACCAGGCTATCGTCATGTCTCGGATCCGGCGGTGCGTGCGCTGTTTGAGGCCGCCTGGGGCGTGCCTGTGCACTCCGAGCCCGGGTTGCGCATCCCCAATATGTTTGACGCTGCGTTGGACGGTAGCTTCAAGGGACTGTACGTCCAGGGTGAAGATATAGCGCAATCCGATCCGGACATTACGCATGTGCACGCCGCTCTCGCGGCGATGGAGTGCGTCATCGTGCAGGACCTGTTCTTGAATGAGACGGCCAAGCTCGCTCACGTGTTCCTGCCGGGAGCTAGCTTCTTGGAGAAGGACGGCACCTTCACCAACGCCGAGCGACGAATCAACCGCGTTCGTAGAGTAATGCCTCCGCTCGCTGGTCTCGCCGACTGGGAGGTCACTGTGGGGCTGGCCGAGGCGCTCGGTGTTCCTATGCACTATACTCACCCGTCGGAGATCATGGCGGAGATCGCCCGTTTGACGCCGACGTTCCAAGGCGTCTCGTATGAGAAGCTGGATCGGCTCGGCAGCGTGCAATGGCCTTGCAACGATGCCGCTCCGGAGGGGACTCCGGTCATGCATGTGGATGAGTTCGTGCGTGGGAAAGGGCGGTTCGTGATTACGCGTTACGTCGCTACGACTGAGCGCACCAATCGCGAGTTCCCGCTGATCCTGACGACGGGGCGCATCCTCTCTCAATACAATGTCGGCGCGCAGACCCGGCGCACCGCCAACGTGATTTGGCACGCCGAGGATCTGCTCGAGCTTCACCCTCACGACGCCGAGCAGCGGGGCCTCGTCGAAGGCGACTTGGTGCAGGTTCGAAGCCGAGCGGGCGAGACGGTGTTGCGCGCGACGCTGACCGAACGGGTGCAACCGGGCGTTGTGTACACCACCTTCCACCACCCGGTCTCGGGCGCCAATGTGGTAACCACCGAGAACTCCGACTGGGCGACCAATTGTCCGGAATACAAAGTAACGGCCGTGCAAGTGCGCAAAGCGGCTGGGCGCTCGGCGTGGCAAGAGAGCTTCACCGCGGAGCACCAAGCGCAGGTCGCGATGTTGCCGAAGTCGGGAGCTGCCCGTGAAGGTTGAGAAGCTGGCCTTCATGGCCAATCAGATAGCGGCCTTCTTCGAGGCAGATCCAGATCGTGAGGTCGCCCTCGATGGCTTTAGCGGGCACCTGCGTCGGTTCTGGGACCCGCGTATGCGCAAAGAGCTCTTGGCCTGGGTCGACGCTGGCGGTGGTGAGTCGCTCGCTCCACTGGTGCGCGAGGCCCTATCGCTTAGGAGGTCCCAGATCTTGCCGGATCCGCTCGCGGCCGCAAACGGGGCGAAGTCCCCTTCCGGGGCACCCGACTAAGCAGCGCTGCGCAACATCCCTTCGAGCAGGACGCGCACCAACTCACGTACGTAGCGGGCAGCGTGGTGCTCGGCCTCGGGGGAGCTGGCGATGGCGGGTGACTCGAGCCCGACCTGACTCGAAAGAGCGCCCAAAAAGGCCTGCGCGACGGTGGCTGTATCGAGAGCGCCATCGATGCGGCCGAGTGCTCCCTCGTTCTTTAGATAGTCGGTTAGATACAGCAGCATTTGCTCTCGAGCCGCGAGCTGCATCGTGCGTGAAGCGAGCTCCGGAGTGCCCGCGAGCCTCATCATGAAGAGCGGCGTCAATCGGCGTAGGACGCGCAGCAGCAGCAGCTCTCCTGCGCCTACGAGGTTATCCAAGACGTTGCCGCTCCCCGCTTGGCCGGGCAGCCGACTCAGTTGTTGCAATAGATCGTTGATTTCCGGAGCCACGGCGGCCTCGAATAGGCCTGGTGTCGTCTTATAGCGTTTAAACACCGAGCCCTCGGAGATCCCTGCACGCCGCGCTACTTCGGCGCTCGTGGATTGCAGGCCGCGTTCAAGAAACACGGCGCGAGCCGCGTTCAGAATGGTCTCGTTCTCAATCACTGTCGGTCGTGCCATGACTTACTCCGCGCCGACTGGGGAGGCCTTCCCCAGGTCTTGGTGATTCGCCTCTCCACCACCCTCTGCCGCCAAGAGCGCCTCCAGGTCCTGTTCGCCCCGATCCACTGCGGCTCGTTTGGAGCGGCGGGATAGCCAGCTAGCGGCCTGATCGAACAGATCGTAGGCGACGGGCACCGCCACCAGTGTAAGCAGCAGGGACAACGTCTGCCCGCCTACCACGATGCCGGAGGAAGCCTGGTTTTTGCCGGCGCCGACCCCGCGCGAAAAGATGAGCGGGATCATTCCGGCAACGAAAGCGAGCGTTGTCATCAAGATCGGGCGGAGCCGATCTCGGTTGGCCTCCATGATCGCCTGCAGTTTGGGTAGGCCCAGCTTGCGTAGGTGATTGGTGTGGTCGATCTGCAAGATGGCGTTCTTCTTCACCACGCCAAACAGCACCAACAGGCCAAGCGCTGAAAAGAGGTTGAGCGTTTGACCCAGCAGGAGCAGCGACAAAAGGGCGAAGGGCACCGTCAAGGGCAGCGAGAGCAGGATGATCCCCGGTTGCGACCACGACTCGAACTGGGCCGCCAAAACCAGATACATAAAGATGAAGCCGAGCACGATCACCATCAGGAAGCCGACGGCGAGCTCAGAGCTGGTCTTCGACGACCCCACCGGCTCCAGCCGGTACTCGGGAGGCAGGCCCTCTGCTGCGTAGAGTCGCTTGAGTTCCTCGGTTACGGCGTTGGAGCCTACGCCGGGCGCCGGGTTGGCGACGACGGTGTATTGTCGTTGTCGACCATAACGGTCAATGCGGGAGGGGCCTTTGGACTCGCGGAACTCCACGACCTGCGACAGCGGTACCACGCCCCCTGATTGTGAACTTACTCCGAGTTCCGGCAGACTAGCGGCGTTCTCGCGGAACTCTTCTGCCGCTCGCAAGCGGACGTCGTATTGCTCCCCGCCCTCGCTGTAGCTGGTGACCTTCAATCCGCCGACGAAGACGCGCAAGCTGTCGGCGACGGTGCGCACCGAAACCCCGAGCTTGGCCGCCCGTTCGCGGTCGATGAGGACCTGGGTCTCAGGTTTGGCCTCAGCCAGCGTCGAATCTACGTCCACGGCTCCCGGATACGCGCGCAAGGAATCGCGGATATGCCGAGTAGCCTCGGCGACACGCTCGATGTCGGGGCCGATAATGGCATATTGAATCTGAGCCTGCGATTGGCCACTCGAGAACTCGGGTACCTCGCCGGCGATGGCTTGAACATCTTCCGGTACGGTGGAGAGGACCTCATCCCGAATCCGCTGCATCAGGTGTTGCTGGGTGAAGAGGCGGGCGCCCGGGTCGGTCAGGAAGACATAGACCTTCGCCTCGTTGGTCGGGCTGGTGTCACCAGCGCCAACGGTAATCAAGGTTTGACGCACACCCTCATAGCGGCGCGCCTGCTTGGCCAATCGCTGAGCGATCAGCTTGGTCTCGTCCAAGCTCGTCCCCTCTTTCGCCTTCACTGAGATCTCAAACTGCGCTTGGTCGTCCACCGGGAGGAAGGACGCCGGTACGGCTTTGGCCAACGGGCCACATGAGCCCAGCGTCGCCAAGCTGAGCAGCACCACCACCCAGCGGTGACGCAGGCTGGCGCCGAGGATACGCATGTAAACGCGCTCGATGGGGCGATAGAAGACGTCCACCAAGCGGCTCAGCCAACTGCCGTGATCGGCCTCGGTTATCATGCGCGCCGACATCATCGGCGTCAGCGTGAAGCTGACGAAACACGATACGCCGATAGCAAACGCCATGGTCAACCCGAAGCTCGCTAGGAAGCGCCCGGGGATGCCACCCATGAAGGCGATCGGCACGAAGATGGCCATCAGCGATAGCGTAGTAGCGAGCACTGCCAGGCCGATCTCCCGCGTGGCCAACACCGCGGCGACGAACGGTTTGGTCTTACGTTCCTGCACGAAGCGGACGATGTTCTCGAGCACCACGATGGCGTCGTCGATCACGATGCCGACGGAGAGAGCGAGGGCCAGCAGCGTCAGGAAGTTCAGCGTGAAGCCCGCAAGCTTCATGATCGCGAAGGTGCCAATGATCGAGATCGGGATCGACAGCGCCGCGATCAGGGTAGGGCGCACGCTACCGAGGAATAGAAGGACGATCACCGAGGCGAGGAAGGCGCCCAGGATGAGGTGCTCCTGCACCGAATGAATGCCGGTTCGGATCACGCCGGAGTTGTCACGGATGGTCTCCACCTTGACGTTGGGGGGCAGCAGCTTTTGCACCCCGGCGAGCCGCGCCAGCACGGTGTCGACGACGGCAACCGTGTTCCTCCCGGATTGCTTCTTCACCGAAAGCAGGACAACAGGCTCGCCATCAAGCTCCGCGATGGTCGCTTCTTCTGCCACCGCGTCTTCGACCTTGGCGACGTCACTGACCCGAATGGGCCGTCCAGCGGTGCTGCGCAGGATGATTTCCCCGAGCGCTGCCGGGCTTTCGACTCGACCCGCGACTCGCAGCGTCTGCCGCTCCGGGCCAGAGCCTAACGCGCCACCGGGGACATTGACGTTTTGGCTGGCTAGCCCGAGCTGGACGTCGGTGGCGGTGAGCCCGTAGGCACGCAGGGCCGCGGGATCCAGCCAGACGTTGATTTGACGTTGGCGCCCACCGATGATCTCGACCTGACCAACGCCGTCGATGCTCTCGATCTGCCTGCGAACCGTCTTATCGGCGAGCTCGGTCAGCTCGGCTTCGCTGCCCTGGCCTTTGACCGCCAATAACAAGATAGCGCCAGCCGATGGGTCAATGCGCGTTACGACGGGGGGCTCCACACCTTCGGGGAGGTCTTTGAGTACGAGGTCGACTTTGTCGCGAACCTCCTGAGCCGCGACATCTCCGCTCTTGTCGACGACGAACGCGACAATCACTTGGGAGACGCCCTCCGACGAGTTGGAGCGCAGCTCATCGATGCCGCCAATGGTGTTGATCGAGCCTTCGATCTTGTCGGTGATGTCGCTCTCGACCTCCGCGGGCGCTGCACCCGGCAATCGGGTGGTCACGATTACGAACGGGATATCGACGTTGGGGAAGTTGTCCACCCCGAGCTTGGCGTAGCTGAAGCCACCGAGCACGACGAGCACGAGCATCAGCACGGTCGCAAACACCGGCCGCTGCACACTGATGCGGGCAAGCCATTGCATGACTACTCCACCGCCTGACCGTTTTGGAGCTCCTCGGGTGGCGCAATAACTACGCTATCTTCGAGCCCAAGCCCCTTGCGGATGGCGACGCGACCTTCCGCGAGCTCGGGGCCAACGAACACCGATCGCTCGTTGGCGTGACCACGCTCAATCACGAATACGTGCGTCTTGCCTGCGTGCTTCAATAACGCTGTTGCGGGGACGGTTGGCAGTTCCTCGGTACCAACGCTCAACTCAACCATGCCGAACATACCCGGAAGCAGGGCGCCATCCGCGTTGTCGATGGGCGCCTCTACCACGACGTCACGGCTCTGCTTGCGAACGCTCACTCCGCCGCGGTCGATCTTGGTCCGCCAGCTACGGCCTGGATAGGCGGTTACGGTGAATACCACCTCGCTCCCAACCCGCGCCGCAGGGGCGATCGACTCGGGTGCTTCCATCGCCAGCCGCAGACGGTCATTGCTAACTAGCCGCACGACGCTGGAGTCCGCCCGCACGAACTCACCCACTTCGACGAAGCGCTCGTTGACCACTCCGTCGAGCGGGGAGCGGATGACGCCATCAATGACGTTCTTTTGCGCCTGCCCGGCGCGCAGCTCAGCGGCCTGAACGTCGAGCTCCGAGGTCGCACATTGGTCGCGCAGCCGATCGAACTCTTGCTTAGCGATCGCCCCGCCTTCAAACAGCTTGCTGGCCCGCTCACACTCACGAGCAGCGCTGGCCCGCCTCGAGCGAGCGAGCTCAGCTTGTTTCGCTGCCTCCGAGGCCGCCAAGCCAACGGCTTGGGTATCGAGCTTTGCCAGCACATCCCCTTTTTTGACGCGTTCGCCGACGGCCACGCGCATCTCGAGCACACGCCCGCTGGCTCCCGCCGCGAGGTTGGCTTCCACCGCCCCCTCGAGCACGGCGGGCAGCCGCACGGTCCGCGGAACTGCGCGGACCTCCACCTTGGCCGAGGCGACGTGGATGGCCGCAGGCGCGGGTTCCACGTTCGCGGAGGCCTCATTGGCGCAGCCATGGGTGAGGAGGAGCGGCAGCAGGAGGACGAGGACGCTGGATCGCAACATGAGTGTTGCGATGAATAGCGCACGGGTGACTGTATCGCAACGTCATTGATGCGATGAACGCAACGTATATGTTGCGATGAGGTCGGTTACTGCTCGCCAACGCGCTAAATATCGGCCAGAGTCTGACCATGTCGGAGGATGAAAGCCCCGAAGGGAAGCAGCTGCGTGGGGAGCCGGTCGTTCGTCGGGTCCTCATGTCGGTGATGGAGGAGGTCGCGCTGAGCGGCTACGGAGGCCTCACGCTCGAGCGGGTAGCCGCGCGCGCTGGCGTCAACCGCACGACGATTTATCGACGCTGGCCAACCAAGAAGGAATTGGCCATCGCCACCATCCAACACTGCTCCGAGCAGATCCACTTCGATTGGGACTTGGGCAGTTTGCGCGCCGATATGACCGAGTTTTTGTTGCGCGCAAGCAAGACGCTGTTCACGCCGGGCATGCTCGGTATGCACCGCATGATGCTCGAGGCGGCACACGATTCGGAGTTGCAGGAGGTGGCAACAGCCGTTCGTGAGGACAAGGTCAGCCATGCCATCGAGGTGCTGACGCGAGCCGAACAGCGCGGCGAGTTCCGCCCAGATCTCGATAAGCGGCTCTTCCTTGACTCAATCTTTGGCACGCTTTTCATGCGCATGTCGCAGGAGTCGCTCGACGATCCTAAGGTGTTGGCCGCGATCCTCGACTACCTCATGCGGGTCGCTACGCCGCCCAAGGCCAAGTCACCCAACCTCCGCAAGCCGGTGAACAAGGGCAAGGTCGCGCCAAAGAAGGCCGTTCGGCGCAGGTAGAGCGCGTTGGGACCAACGAAGTTGCTGGCTGGATCGAAGCCGACGTTGTCCGCGCGTCTCGAGGCGATTCTGTCGCTGCTCGAGCCCTGCCACAGCCTCGCCGACATCGCGACCGACCATGCGCTCCTCCCGATCGCTGCGGTCGCACGCGGCCTTTGCGAGCGAGCTGTGGCGATCGATCTACGTGAGGCTCCGCTAGTGGAGGCGCGTCGCAACGTCGAGCGTGCGGGGCTCGGCGAGCGCATTGCCTTGCTACGAGGTGACGGGCTTTTGCCGTTGCTCTCGCAACCCACCGAAGCCGTGGTGATCGCAGGCGTGAGCGGGGCCCTCGTGGTTCGCATGTTGGAGGCCGTTCAGTCGCTTAAGTCCGGGTTGAACCAACTTGTGTTGCAGCCAAATACCGATCTTGCGCACGTGCGAGCGTGGGCACGGAAGAACGGTCTCCATTTGCGTGCAGAGCGTTCTGTGCTGGTCCGCGGCAGGTTCTTCGCCGCTTGTGCCTACCAGCCGGGCGAAGGTGATGACCCCGCCTATCGTGTGCCCGGGTTCAGCCTCGAACAGCTGGACTCGGTCGGCCCGCGGCTGCTCGCTGAGCGAAGTGAAGCCACGCTGCGACAGGCTGAGGCGCAATGCGAACGATTGAGCGCGTTGCGGCAACACGGGCCGCATCACGCAGAGGAACTCGCAAGCTGGGAGCTGGCTCGACGTTTCCTGCGTGGCGCTGGCTAAGCCTCAATCGCGCGCGCTGGCCGGCAACTGTGTATCCGCGCGGGACCCCGGACGAATGACGTTGACCAAACGGTGCTGGCTCCGCAGCATGCGCGCATGGTGCCCCAAGAAGACGACGACGATAGCCAAGACGTCGAAGAGTTAGTAAGCGCTGCGCGCGACGCAAAAGCTGAGGTCGAGGAAGCGTTTGAGGACGATGACGAGGACGTCATCATCGAAGCCGCGCGTGAGTTCTTCCGCCTGGTGGAAGCGATCGAAGACGACGGCAATGCTTCCGACAAGGACCTTCATAGCTTGCAAACGGCCGCAGCGGCGTTCCGCAGTGAGCTTTCATCGCGCGACATCTCGCTAGACGAAGAGGACTGAGCATCCTCTTGGAGAAGTACGGCGCAGGCCCGGTGGTCGTTCAACTTGGTTCGACGCACTCCATCCACGCGCCGCCCTTGTCCTGTTTCGGCTCGCAGGTGGTTCCCTGCGGGCATTCACAGTCCTCGGTGCAAAGAATGGCGCACAGCTGTTGTAGGACGAAGCCGGCGTTGTCCTGGCAGGTGTAGCCGCGTGGGCACACGGCGTTAGCGCAGTTGGTCCCGATCGCGGAGGCGTCCTCCGTAATCGGGCCGCAGGCTGCTCCGCCTGCTCCACCGATACCGCCAAGCCCACCCTCCCCGCCAGCCGCTTGGCCACCGCCACCTGCGGCCCCTACTCCGCTGCCACCCGCCGCTTGGCCGCCACTACCTGCGGCTCCGGCTCCGCCGCCGCCCGCTGTTTGGCCTCCGCCGCCAGCGGTCTGGCCGCCGCCGCCAGCCCCCGCGCCACCAGCGCCATCGTCTCCGCAGGCTGACCCGGTTACGAGCAGGAGACAAAGCACGGTACGGGTGATGTTTCGCATGGGCCCAGCCTAGTGCTGCAGGCCGGATGTGTACACGCCTCGGCTGAGTGACTACCCTGCGCTGACGATGCCCGACGCATTTACCAGTGAAAGCTGATTGCCTATGCGCTTATCGGACTTTCTATTGGGAGTTCTGCTCGGTTTTGGACTGAGCTCATGCGGCGACGGTTCCGGAGCGGCTGGCTCTAGCTCTGCCGCCTCGGTGTCCGGAGCTGTCGAAGTGGCTAGCACTGGTTCAGCTACTCCGTCAGTAAGCGCGGCTCCCTCGGCTTCGGCAAGCGCTTTGCCGTCAGCTGCGTCCACTGCGGTGGTCACGGAGGAAGCTTGCCCGGCGGATATGGTGTTAGCTCAGGGGCTCTATTGCCCGGAGGTGGAACAGCGTTGTCTGCGGCATACGCGTGAGTGGGATGAGGCGCAGAAGCGGGCCGTGAAGGGTGAGAAGAGTCACGTGAGTGAACGGTGCCTGGAGTTTGCCAACTCCAAGTGCCTATCGAAAGAGCGGAAACCCATGCGGTTCTGCATCGATAAGCACGAGTGGCCGAATCAGCTCGGTCAGAAGCCCGCCTTCATGGTGACCTGGGGCTACGCGCAGGCTGCTTGCTCCAAGATCAATAAGCGCCTGTGTAGCGAGGCTGAATTTACCTTCGCCTGCGAAGGCGAGGAGATGTTGCCCTACGCCTACGGCCTGGTGCGGGATGAAAAGCGCTGCAACATAGACAAACCCTACGTTCAGCCTCGCTTTCGTTTACAGCCCTATGATGACTGCCTCAAGAGCCGGACCTGTAAGGCGCATATGGAGGAGTTGGATCAGCGCGAGGTCATCGGTGATCGCCCTAACTGCAATTCGCCATTTGGGGCTTTTGACATCAATGGCAACGTCAATGAGTGGGTCACGATGCCAAACACGGAAGCCCCGTGGAGAAGCGGCCTGAAGGGCGGCTGGTGGGGGCCTTCTCGTTCTCGTTGCAGGCCGGTGGTGACTTCACACAATGAGAACTACGTCGGATATGAGGTCGGCTTCCGCTGCTGCCGTGACGCCGGCCGCTCCTGATCAGTCTGCGGCGAGTTGTTCCTTCTCTTTGGTGCGAGTCCGTGCGCACGCTCTGGCTTGCTCGGGGTTCGGGCTGCCAAGCCGTAGCTCTCTACGGCGATCCCAGGCGATCTCCCAAAGGGCCCGGCAGGCGTCCCCAGCCCCAAATCGAGCGATGGTTGGGTCGGCGCCCAGCACGCGAATCAGCACAGACCGGGCGTTGTAAGCAATATGCGGTTCATCCGCCAAGGCTCGGAATAACTCCCAGCTACCGCGCGCATCGACGCCGGGGACCTGATAACCGCGCGTTGCGAACCCCTGCAATACCCAGCTATCCCGCGGCGCCCAACGCAGTGGCTTACCGGGCTTACCCAACGTTTGCGCGAATGCCGCGTAGCCGGTGCGCGCGCGCCGAAGTGCGTCGGCGTCCTTGGCGTCACCCAGCAGGCGAAGGTTGGTGATGTAGGCGAGCGCCTCGGCTGCGCGTTGGATCGCTCCCTCGTCGGTCCCCTCGAGCTCAACCAACAGCGGACGCAATACGTGTTCGGATTCAACCGTACGTGCCGCTCGCACCGCGAGATCGGCAAGCCCGCGTCGATTGATAAAGCTCGTCTCGATCAACGGCGGATTGAGCAGTCGAGCCGAATAGTCGGGTATCGTGTTGGCCGCAGGCAACTTGAGGAACGGCCGCACGGTTACCGCCTCCCCCGTTGGGCCGCCATGAAAGGCCTCCAGCACATCGCGGAGCAGTTCCCCGCTCGTTGGTCCGCCGAGCAGCCCGGCCGCTTCGATGATCTGCGCGAGCACGTTCGGGTCGTCCTCTGCGCGAAATTGCCGAACCAACGCCTCCGCGTATTGTCGGTCGCCCGATTGACCCATGAGCAACACCGCCGCTCGGCGCACCTCGGCCTCGCGATCGCTAAGCGAGGGGAGCGCTTGCGCGAGCGCTGCCGCATCGCCGACGAAGACGAGCCGCAACAGCGCTCGCTTGCGGTCTTCGGCTACCGGGGACTTAAGCTGGGAGAGGGCGGTTGCGCGTGCTTTCTGTTCTTCGTCGACATGACGGCGCGCCCGCTCATGAATGAAGCCGATGTCCTTGCAGCCGCAGGCCGCGTCGAGCTTTCCGCAGTAAATGCGGAGGTGAAGGTGATCATCGTGGGGCGCCGCACCCATCGGTTGGCGCAATAGCTCCGCCGCGTACTCAATGAACTTGGCGGGTTCGCCGCTCGCCTTGGCATGCTCCAAGAGCTTCTTCTTCAGGCTGTCGCTAATAAACAGATATTGGATGCTCGTCCCCTCGAACTGCAGCAGCGCCTTGACGACCTTCCACGTGCGCGCGGCGTCGAAGCCCAGCTTGCGGTCCGCGGATAACCCGTCATGTCCAAGCGGAACCAAGTCCGGCGGATCCACAGGCTTCTTGCTAACGGCGTCGACATAGGCAAACGCAATATCGGCGTCGCGGCCCGCGTTGTGGCTTACCGACCACTCGATATCACCACCGTACTTTCGGCCTAGGTTGCCCACCCACAGCGCGGTCTTGGTCTCGCGATAGAGCTGCTTCCCCGCATGATCGAGCAGCTCGACGAGCTCGCTGGTGCCATAGCGAAGATCGCGAGCGCGCTGCTTCGGTAGAATCTTGAGCGATTCGGACTCGCGCAGGCTCGCGCCGTTGACCACCATGCCGTGCGTGGTGTCACCGATCGACACCGCCCGATCGGTTGGCTCGCCCGGTAGGAAGGGGAAGCTCGGCGTTGCCGGCGGATCCTCCACTGGCGGGAGCTCAATGAGCTCGGGAGCGACCGAGGAGACGGCCTGTGCGCTCGCGCTTTCAGTCAACGAAGGCCCTTCAGCGGAGGAGGCGCTCTCGGAGGGTGCCGGGCTGCACGCAGTCAGGGCAAGGATGGTCAGGACGCCGCTCTGGGCGCGGGCTCGCGGCACGCGCGGAGTTTACTCTTTTGCGATGTCGATCGTCTGCTTGTTCGTGGCACGCCCTCCATGGCTGCCGCAACAGCCTCGCAAGCACTGACGTGGCGAGGCGCCGTTTGCTACAGTTCGCAAATCTTGTTGCCCTCCGCCCCCAAGTCGCCAACCGCGCGACGGCTGATGAACGTGTTGCTTGGTGCGCTGGGCGTATCGCTCGGATGCGCCTCTCCGGCCCAGCCGCTACCGAAGGAAGCGATGGGGCGTTTGCCCTCGGGGACCACGACCGCCGTTCCAGAGTGGCTGCCGACCAGGGTCTTCAGCGGTGAAGCGATTGCCCTGGCGCCTGGCGAGGAGCGGCTCGCCAATGCGCGACGTCTCACGACCGGTTATGCCGTGACCGCGACAGCCTTTGCCGCTGACGGTAGCAGCGCCTTCTTCGTTGGGCGCGAGGCAAAAGCGGCCGCGCAGACGCTCTCTCTCTACCGCGTGGCTCTGGCTACCTCGCCCGGCAAATCCGCAGATCTCGTGCGAGTGTCGGCCGCAGAGGAAGACGTCGTCGACTTGGCGGTCGGGCCTGAGGGCGTGCTCTATCGCGTACGTTCGGGCGAGTGGCTGACGCGCGAGGAGGACAAGTCGAAGCCTGTTCC
This sequence comes from Polyangiaceae bacterium, assembly GCA_044376115.1. Lineage (GTDB taxonomy): Bacteria > Myxococcota_A > Polyangia > Polyangiales > Polyangiaceae > Xiheicaenibacterium. The sequence goes on from JBILLK010000034.1 coordinate 69,467, forward strand.
AGCGCTGGTTGGGGCCGAGTTTGTCGCGTTCCCCGCGCGTTCTGCCGGTCCGGTCGCGCTGGGCGCGCTTGCCCGTAGTGGTGAGGCTATCGAACGCGCGGTGTCGTTTCCGATGGCGAAGGCGCCAGGTGGTGAACGCAGCTTTAGTGGCCCTTGGGCTGGGGTTCGTCCCGCCGTTTCGCGAGATGGGGAAAGCCTGGCGTTCGGCGTTCCGAAAGACGCTTGCAACAAGGAGAAGTCGCGAGCCAAAGGCCCTCACGCTTGTGACGCCGCGCACGGCATTGCCCTCGTAAGTAGAGAGGGCCGCGGGCGCACGGACGTGCTGACCTTGGGCCCCTACCAAGTTGCGGATCTGGCCTTTGTGCCTGGGCACGAGGCCCTGCTGTTTACGTCGGACCGAGACCGTGAGGCGTCGGAGCTCTATCTGTTACCGCTGTCTGGAGACCGCCAGTTGTTGCGGCTGACCTTTGCTGGCGCTCGCGCGTTGGCTGTCTCTTCGGATGGGCGCAAGCTGCTGTTCGCTTCGCAGCGTGCGGGGGAGAGCGCGGATCTGTTTCTTGCGTCGTTGGTCGAGGCCTTGTGAGGCGCCGGTTTCACTTCGCTCTCGCCTGCGGTCTCGCTGCCTGTAGCGGCGCGCCCGCGGTGGTTGGCACAGTCAAAGTAGAGAAGGCGGCCCCCGCGTTAGCGGTGCGCTCCCCCGCTCGTTGGTTGGTGTTCCCGCCTGTTGCTGGGGAGCCGCGCGCGCTCCTCTCTCTTGACGATAAGACCTGCCTGGTGACGACCGATGATGGGCAACGTTGGTTGGTTGAACGTGAAGCCGGGTCGAGTGGTTGCAAAGGCAAGGCGCAGGCGAGCGGAAGCCCAGCTTTGGAGGGGTTGGCCTTTGCATCGCGACGCGATGACGGCTTTCGCTTCATCAGCGACGGGGGTGTGCTCTACACCAGTCGAACGCCGACGGGGGCCTTCGAATCAGCCGTAAAACCGCCTGAGCCGCTGCGTTTGGTAGAGGCCTCGGGCGACGTCGTGATGGGCGTCAGTCATCGTGGTGCGGTCTATCACTTCAGCGAAGAGTGGCGCGCCGCCGAGTTGCCGAATCAAGTGCGTGGGCTCGATCTCGGCATCGCGAAAGATGGCTCGGTGCTGCTCCTGGGGCTCCCGGAGCAGCTGCTCGTTTCGCGCGATGCGGGTCGCTCATTTGGGTCTTTCTCGGGGGCGCAGCCAAAGTCGTTCGGAGCTCATTCAATCGCTCAGAACGTGCTCGGCGAGCCGCTCGTAACGGGCGTTAGCGGCGCTCTAACGTTCAAAGACGGCCAGCTGCTGCCGACCCGTGAGGTCGCCCGCGAGGTGAGCACGCTCGACGTAGCGCTGAGTCCGGTTAGCGGGCCGAACTTGGATGCGATCGCGCTCAAGCGGGCCACGGTCGATGGCAGCCTCTATGTGGAGCTCAGCAGCGAGGACGGCATGCCCACCCTCTTGACTGGGCCCTTTGCGGGCGAACTCCAACGCGCACCGCTCGAGGCGCTGTCGAGCTGCTCCAGTCTCAAGCTCGCGGCCAAGGAGGGCACGGTCGTGATTGGCTGTTTCGCTCCGGATGATGGCGAGTCGAAGGTGGCTTTTTACAGCACTTCGGATCGCGGTAAGAGCTTGATTCGCGGCGTCGATCTATTGGTTCCGGTGCCGGACTTCTTCGACTTCGACATCGACGCGAGCGGTGCCCTTCTAGTCGTTGGGGCGTGTAGAGCCGAGAGCCCGGAGAAACAGAAGGAAGCGAGCGGCATGCTCGAGGAGGCTGCCGTGTCAGCGGCTCCCCTCGGCTGCGCCCCGCGCGCGCCAATCGTGGTGCGCGGAACGAGCGTCACCGTGGGCGCGGCTCCTGACGCCGAAGCCGGCACCTTGCGCTCCCCGCGCTTCTCTCGGGAAGGCCGCTTGGCCTACGCGCTCGGGCGCAAACGCCGCACTGCAGAGCCAGCCGTGTTTGTCTCCCGAGACGGTGGGCGCAGCTATCGCGCCCGCGTGATCGAGAACCCGAGCGCCGGCTGGGATGCGAATGAAGAACCCGGAGAGCCTTCGGACCAAGGCTTCTACGTGGACTCGGAGACCGAGCTGACGATGGACGAGTCTGGCCTGGTCGGGATGCGTTGCGCGCGGGGCGCGGGAGAATGTTGGCTCACCTTCGACTCGGAGGGCCGGGTCGCCAACATCGGGCAAGCGCCGGAGCTGCTGAGTTTGGTGTTGGGGCGAGGCGCCCGCGTGTTTGGCCTAAGCGCCGAAACAGGCGTCCTCAAGGGCTTCGAGTCGTTGGATGGCGGGGCTTCTTGGAGTGAGGTCAGCCTCTCCGACGCGCTCCGTGAGAACGTCCTCAACGGTGGTGGCGCTTGCTTCGCTTCGGGCTGCGTCTTCAGCTCTGGGCTCGTACGCGAAGGCTGGGAGGGCCAGGAAGAAAAGCCTGTCGTCGCAAGCGAGGCTTTCGTCCCCCAAGGTCGATCTCCGACGATCGGTTTGCCCTTCGCCTGCGAGGTCCCGGCCAAGGCCGAGGTCACGCGCATTCTAGGCCGCGGCGAGGAGCGCGGTGGGAGCTTGCAATGGAGCCCCGCGCTACCGCGTCTGCGCGACCTGGGCCGAGGAAAGACGGCTTTTAGCGTGCTGGCGGTGACGCCCGAGGGCGCTGTGGACGTTCACTCGATGCCAGCTCCCGATACGAGCCCCAAGTCGTTGGGCTTCACAAAAAGAACGTTGCTGAAGCCGCCCAAGGCCAAGGCTTTGACGACACAAACGGTGCGCTGGCAGATAGAGGGCTATGCTGCCGTGCGCGCCACGGTGCCAACCACCAAAGGCTCCTTCGACCCGTCGAAGAAGCTCAGCGGTCTCGAGGTTGCTTGGCAAAATCAGTTCAGCAATACGACGCTCGAGAAGCGAGTCGACTTGGACGTCAATTGGTCGTCTGCGCTGACCGTTGGCTCGTCATTGCGGTTACAACAAGTGTCGGTGGCGGGAGTCGGGCTTTTCGTGCAGCCCTCAGCCAGTTCGAACGGTTGGTTCGTAACGGCTCAAGGTCTCGCACCGTTCGAAGTCCCCAACGTGCGATCGCGTGTGACGGATCGCGGTTCTCTGGGCGTGCTCGACACCCTCGCCTTGGGCTCGACTCCGTTCTCGGTCGCCTTCCTGACGCGCGAACAAGCCTCGATCGTGGCCTTTGCGCCCCTCAGCGAGCCTCGTACGAAGTCCGCGGATGGGCCGCAGGTGTCTGCCTTAGCGTTCGCTTCGGAAGGCGCGCTGATGGGCTACACCTATCGCGGTTCCACGGTCGGAATAACGGCGATTGAGACGATGCCTGACGACCCTTCCGAGGAGGCGCGCGCCTTTGCTGCGTTCTTCGAAGACGGCGCGTTGGGGGCTCGTGTGGAGCTCCCTTCGTTGGAGGATTTGCCGGCGCGACCGCGAGCCTGTTCACTCGAGGAGCGGCTGTCGACGCCGCGCTCGGTGGTGCCGTTCTTTGCGCCGAACAACTTGCCCCTGTTTGCTGAGCCGCGCTCCCCGGTCGTGGTCCAAGACTCATCCGGCGCCAGCGCTTCGCTGACGGCTTCGATGCTCACCGGCCCGCAATGGATGCTGCTTGATGGCGCGGTGCTTTACGGCAGCCGCAAAGACCCGTGCGTTGCGTTTTATCGCGCGTCCGGGCTGCGCTTGGGCTCTGTGGCGGTGATCAGCGGCGATTTGCAGAAGGCGTGGCTTCTGCAAACGGTCAACACGCCGCAAGGTGGTAGCGTCGAGGTCAAGCCCATGGCTTGCCGGACTCAGCCCGACCTGCCGCTCCCGCAAGAGGTCTTTCACCGTGTCGGGCATCGTCTTCCGGACGACCTGTTCTAGGCCGGATCCCTTGCTCCCACCGCAAACGTGAGGGTAAGGTGCCGAGGTGAGAAGTCGTCCCGGGCGCCGTCGCCTCAATCTCCGCAAGACTCTCTTTCTCTTGCCGAACCTGGTGACGGTCACTGCCATCTTTTGCGGCTTTGACTCCATTCGGCTGTCGGCTGCGGCCACTAGCGAGGATGACCTCTATCGAGCCGCGCTGCTGATCGTGTTCGCTATGTTCTTCGACATGATGGACGGCCGCGTCGCGCGCATGACCAAGACGCAGAGCGCGTTCGGCCTGCAGATTGACTCTCTGGCCGACGTGATCTCCTTCGGCGTCGCACCGGCGATCCTGGTCTATTCTTGGACGCTCAAACGCTTCGGCTTGGCTGGCCTTTTGGCGAGCTTCCTTTTCTGCGCTTGTGCCGCCATTCGGCTCGCGCGGTTCAACGTGCTCACGATGGGCGAGGATGGCAAACCAAGCGTCCCATCCAAGTACTTTTTGGGCCTGCCCACTCCCGGGGCAGCCGGGATCTTGGTCTCCCTCGTGGTGGCGAACCACGCTGTCGGCGGGGCTTTCGGCGCGGGGGAGTACGCTTCGTTCATTCTCGCGATCACCGTTGCGCTGGCCTGTTTGATGGTTTCCAACGTCGAGTTCCGGACCTTCAAAGACGTCCGTTTGAACCTGCACACAGCCGCGTTCATCGGCTTTGCCGTGCTTTCCAGCGCCGTGATCTCGACGCAGCTCAAGCCCGCCTTCGTGTTGGTCTGGTTGCTCGGCTTCTATGTATTGCTCGGCTTATGTGAAACGTTGTGGCGCCTGCCCACAAAACTGCGCGCGAAGGCAGAGGCGGCCCGAGCGGAGGACGCGCAACTGTCTTCGGCTACGTCCCTTCAGGTCATCCAACGAGGTGAGTCAAAGCCGTGAGGAACCGAATATTCTTCCCCCAGGAAACGCTCGACATTTGGGTCGCCTCGGACTGTGTGGACTTCTCCTTCGAGGAGCTGCTGCTGAAGGGTGAAAATCGTCGTTATCGCACGATTGAGGCCGTCCGGGTGGTCGAGGAGGTCGCAGGAGGGGGAGACCCCAACGAGCTGATCGGAAAGGTGAAGTCGCGAGCCTATTTGGCGGAGCTCGGCGCAGAGATCCTCGAGGGGTCGATGGTTATCGGCGATAGCGCCTATGACATTGTGCCCGGCTTCGCCGGCGAGCCGATCGGCTCGATTGAGGACCACCGACTGCAGAATCCAGACTCTTCCGGCACCGATGAAGAGATCCTCGCGGCCTTCATCGCGAAGGCAACGTAGGATTCATCGTGGGCATGCAGCTCGCCCTTACCTACCTGCTGATGTCGCTCGGCGCGTTCTCCTATGCGGGAGCGTCGGCGCTGTTCTTCTTGCAGGTCGCTCGCAAGGACGGCCGCGCGCCCCGTGCTTCTCGACCTGATCTAGGAGAGGCCAGTCGGCCGGGGCATCTTCGTGAGGCCGCTCCAGCGCTAGCTCCCCGGCTTTTGGCGGTAAGTTCGCTGCTGCACCTTGCTTACATAACGTCGGCAAGCTTCGTCACCCACACCTGTCCGGTCGGTTCTGTTCACTTCGTTCTCAGCTTGGTCGCCATTACGACTGGCTTCGGTTTCACGCTCGCGCGGGCTCGCGCCAGCGGGCCGCGAGAGAACATTGACGCGCTCGGGCTGTTGGTTGGTCCGCTCGGTCTGGCCTTCCTCTTGGGGACCTTCTTTCTCGACAAGCCGTCGGTCAGCTCATCCATTGGCACCGTCTTTTTGGCGTTGCACGTGCTCGCCAACGTCATCGGTGTGGCGTTGTTCTTCCTCGCCGGGGCCGCCGCTGTTTTGTATCTGGTTCAGGAGCGGCGGCTGAAGCACAAGAAGCTCGCGCGAATTGGTGGGCTACCGCCGCTCGATACCTTGGATAGGGCGGTTCACCGCTTTCTCGTAATCGGCTTTCCGCTGCTTACCGTCGGCATTCTGTCTGGCACCTTCTGGGCTTATCAGCTCGAATCCGGCAGCACCGACGAGATCATGCGGATCGTATTTGGCTATGCGACCTGGCTTCTGATCGCGCTCGTGCTCTTGCTGCGCGTGGTTGCAGGTTGGCGCGGCAAACGTAGCGCGTACGGCACCTTGCTCGGGCTCACGTTTGCGATGGGCGTGATTGGCGTTTACGCACTTCGCACGACCCCCCCAGGCGAGGCCAAGCACACGAGGCTAACGGCCCCGTCCACCCCCGGGGATCGCGCCAATGTTCGTTAACGTCGGCCTCTCCCATCGCACCGCGCCGGTTGAAGTGCGTGAGCAGATCGCTGTGCCCAAAGACAGCTTGCCCGAGTTCCTCGATGAGCTGGTCGAGAGCACCGGGCTGGGTGAGGCGGTCATCCTCTCGACGTGCAATCGGTTCGAGGTGTACGGCGCGCTTCCGCGCGGCGCTGCTTCGGATGCGCAGGCGCTGGCCCGGGTCAGCCAAGCAATCGCTGAGAGGATCGGGGCGCGCTCGAGCCGTGAGGTGATGCATTCGCTGCATCGCCGGGATGGCCAGGACGCGCTCCGGCACCTGTTTCGGGTGGCGAGCTCGCTAGACTCGTTGGTGGTGGGAGAACCGCAGATCCTCGGCCAGTTGAAGGAGGCCATCTCGACGGCCAGTGAACGTGGAAGGCTGGGCCAGGGGTTGGGCAAAGCGATGAGCCGCGCCTTGTTCGTTGGCAAGCGGGTGCGTTCGGAGACGCAGATTGGCGCCGGCCAAGTCTCCATCTCCAGCATGGCGGTCGATTTGGCCGTGCAGATCTTTGGTGATCTACGTGGCACCACCGCGTTGCTCGTGGGCGCCGGGGACATGGCCGAGAGCGCCGCAAAGCTGCTCGCGAAAGAGGGCGCCAAGCTCCTGGTGGTCAACCGCTCGCGCGAGCGTGCGGATAAATTGGCGGCGGAGGTTGCGGGGCAGCCCCGCGATTGGGGCGAACTCAATTGGTGTTTGATTGAGAGCGATATCGTCATCGCCTCCACCTCGAGCCCGACCTACGTGGTGACAGAGGCTGCCATCAAGACGGCCCGCAAGGCGCGCCGCGGGCGCAACCTGTTCCTGATTGATATTGCCGTCCCGCGCAACGTCGATCCGGCGATTGACTCTTACGACGGCGTCTATCTCTATGACATCGACGATCTCGAGCAGCAGGTCTCCGAGTCGATGTCGGGTCGCGCCGTTGAGGCGCAACGAGCCGAGGCCATCGTTGAGTCGGAGGTCGCACAATACCAAGCAAAGACCACCGAGCTAGCGATGAACCCGGCGATCGTCGGGCTACGGGCGCGCGTGCGCGCGACGCTCAACGCCGAGCTCGAACGCAGCCTGGGCGGCCGGCTCAAGCATCTCGCAGCAACGGATCGTGAAGCGCTCGTCGCCATGGTGGACGCAGCCACCAACAAGATCTGTCATCGCCCCACCGTGCGCCTGCGCGCGCTCGCGAATGAAGCGCGCGGGCGAGACATGGTCGAGGTATTGACGGACTTATTCGACCTCCCCTCCGAACTCGCGGGGGAGGTGCTTGCCTCTGAACAAGCGGGACCGTCCGTCCAACCCAGTGAACCCACGGAGGGCTCTGCCATTCGTGAGGTCCGCAGCAGCGCCGAGAAAAGCTCGTGAACGAACTTACCTATTGCACCCGAAAGAGCGCTCTCGCGCTCGCCCAATCCCGCGCCTTCGTCGAGACCGTCAAAGCTCGAGCGGCGGGCCCAAGTTTTACCGAGCTAACCCTAACCACCAGTGGGGATCGCTTCTTGAACCAACCGCTACAGGATATTGGCGGTAAGGGGCTATTCATCAAGGAGCTGGAGGAGGCACTGCTCGACGGCCGTGCCGACTTTGCGGTGCATTCGATCAAGGATGTCCCCGCAGAACTCCACCCTGGTCTTGCACTGGTCTGCATCCCGGAGCGAGAAGATCCGCGTGACGCTCTGGTGAGTAAGTCGGGTGCTGGGCTGATGGAATTGCCGCATGGGGCGAGGGTAGGGACCTCCAGCTTGCGCCGCGCGTTATGCCTGCGGCAGGCCCGCCCCGATTTGCAGATTGAGCCTTTGCGGGGCAACGTGGATAGCCGGCTCAAGAAGGTGACCGAGGGACCGCTCGACGCGATCGTACTCGCCTATGCAGGGCTTCGGCGCCTGGGTCTTGGAGCGCAAGCGAGCGAGGTGCTCTCGGTCGACGTGATGCTGCCTGCCGTTGGGCAAGGTGCCCTCGGTATCGAGGCTCGCCAAGACGCGAGCGATTGTCACCGGGTGCTCGGCCTCTGCAATGATCCGGCGACGAGCTTTTGCGTTCATGCCGAGCGGGCGGTGATGCTCGCGGTCGAGGGCAACTGTCGCATGCCGGTGGCGGCGCACGCGATCCGCGAGAATGACACCTTGCGCTTGGTCGCCTTGTTGGCCGATGCGGACGGTAGCAACCTGCGGCGCGCCGAGCGGACGATGCCTTGGCCGAGTCAGCTCGGCGAAGCGCAGCTCGCAGATGCTGCTGCAGTCGGTAGAGACCTCGGCCAAGAGCTCCGCGCTTTGCGCTCATGAAGCGGACCTCGCAGCGCGGTACGCTCGCCGTCGTCCTTCACGCCCATTTGCCGTGGGTTTTGGAGGAAGCGTCGCTAAGCCCCAATTCACCAATCTCATTCGAGGAAGCTTGGCTGCACGAGGCGCTATGGGAGTGTTATCTGCCACTCGCGGCGTTGCTCGAACGCGTGCAGTCCCTCCGCGAGGCTAACCCGAACGTTGATGGCGGCGAGCGTACGCCATTTCTGTTGCTATCGCTCAGTCCCACCCTGCTCGCGATGCTGAAGAGCCCTGTGCTTGATGCACGTTTCGACCTCTACGTGCAGGGCGTACGCGCTCAGCTCGCTGAACGGCGAAAGGCCGGCGCTTATCTATCTGCAGTGGCAGCCCACGAGGCGCGGCTCGAGTCTTCGTATGCCTATTGGCAAAAGAATCATCGTGACCTGCTCGCGGCGCTTCTTCGCCTGAGGGACCGCGGAGCCATTGAGCTTGGCACTACGGCCGCAACCCACGGCTTTCTCCCTGGTTTGCTTACCGCGGCCGGGGCTCGTGCGCAGATTCGCATTGGGTTGCGCTACTTCCGCGAGGTAACCGGCCGACACGCAAGCTTCTTCTGGCTCCCCGAATGTGGGTACCACCCCAAGCTTCTCCCGCTGCTCGCCGACTCTGGCGCCTCCTCCACTGTCCTTGACACCCACGCTCTCGAATTGGGTGAACCGCGACCGCAACACGGGGCATTGCAGCCGGTTTTTGCGAACGAGCCGTTCGCCTTTTTCGGCCGGCATCGGGAGCTTTGCAGCGCGGTTTGGTCCCGAGAGGTCGGCTATCCGGGCGCGGCCGTCTATCGCGACTTTCACGCGCGGCCATCGGAAGCTACGCCGTTTGAATTGGCCTTCAAGCCCTACGCGGTGACGGGGCAGGGTGTAAAGGTCCCGTATGAAGCCGCGGTTGCGGAACATCATGCGGCCCGAGACGCCGTTGATTTCTTGCGCAAGGCGGCCCTCGTTCTCGAAGCCTCCGAGGCTCCACGGCCGATCGCGACCGTCGCATTTGACGCTGAGCTTTTTGGTCACTGGTGGTGGGAGGGGCCGCAGTTTCTTGCGGCGCTACTCGAGGCTGCCGTGCGGAAAGATAGTGCAGTAGGCCTTGATACCCCCACCTCTTATCTGGCTACGGACCCACAGTTGGCGTTGTCCAATCCGGCGACTTCAACGTGGGGCCGCGGTGGTTTCTCCGAGGTGTGGTCGCATCCCCGGGTGAGCCATGCGCTGCGCTTGGTCCATCGGGCCGAGCGGATGATGCTGCAGGTGGATGCGCTCGTGCGTGACCGCCCAAGAACCGAGACGCAGCGTCGAGCTCGGCTACTGGCCATTCGAGATCTCTTCTTATTGCAGAGCTCCGACTTGCTGTTCATGTTGCGTACTGGGCAATCCCAACGCTTTGCGACAGCTCGCGTGCAAACGCTCGCTGCGCGTCTGGACACGCTGTTCGAGGTGGCGTTGCGGGAGCGGGAGTCGGCTTCAGACGGTAATGCCGTAGCAGCGCTTGAACCGCAGATTTCGCTCTTCGCAGAACTCGAAGAAGACGCCTTCGCCGATACCTTCGACCCATTTTGATGAAGCCAATGAGCAACGTACAGCCGGCCATTGTTCCTGCGCTCCTCGTCGCGCTGTCGGCGGGCCTTAGCTGCGTGAACGGTGCCGCCACGGTAAAGACGGGAAGCGCCCCGCCCGTTTACGGCGGCTCAGTGGTCGGCGCTGCTTCGGAGCAGCCCTTGCTATTGCCAGCAAGCTTCGAGTCCGGCCTGATCGTGCTGCGGCCGGCGACAGAAGATGGCGTGACTCTTACCATGCTCCTCGGCTCGACAGAGCGCTCTTTCGTGCGCGAGAGGAAGGCCAAGCAGCTGCTGCCAAGCCTTGATCAAGAGGCCACATCGTTGATCCTTCCGAAGATGAGTTGGGACGCGTTCATCCCGCCCAGTCGAGGGGAGGAGGGCCGGGTTGAGATCGCCGAGCGGGTGGACATCGCGCAATCGCTCCCACCCGAGATGGACGGGGTGCTCGGCACAGGGTTTCTTTATGACCAGACCCTGACCATCGACTTCGCCAATAAGCAACTGCTCCAGCGCCAGCCCGGAGAAGCACCCTTCGGCGACAGCTTCGAGCGCATCAACCTATTACCAAAACCTACCGCAGTCGTCGCAGAGGGTGAAAAGCCAGAGCGCCGCGTGTTCTTTCTTACGATCGCGATAGCGGGGCGTCCGTTCGAGATGTTGTTGGACCTAGCGGCTCGCCATCGGCTCACAGATGCGCAAGCGAGCGTGATGGGAGGCAAACCAGGAGGCCGTGCTGGCGCGTGCTTTCTTAGCCCGGCGATTTTTGATGAACTCCGCGCGGCCCATCCTGAGTGGCAAGGGATCGCTGCAGACGCCACTTCAGCTGCGCCCGCCCTGCTCGTTCCCGATGTTCGCGTCGCTAATAAGCAGACAGGCCCAGCCTGGTTCCTTCGAGAAGGCGAGCGAGCCGTTGCGGTGAACGAAGAGGCCACGTCAGAACGGCCTGTCCAAGCTGGGCGCGTCAGTGGAGCGTGTCTCTCCAAGCTGGCCTTTACCGTCGACTTCCGCAGCGGCCTCGGCGTGGTGAACGCGCCCACGCTGGTGTCGGATCAGCCCATCGCTACTCCATCCAGCTCAGCTCCGTTGGCCGCCCCGATCGAACCTTGAGCGCTCTCCCCGATTGGTGTTAGGCCTTGGCGCATGAACGTTCATGCCCTGCTCGTCACACAACCGATCAAGATGCTCAATGGCCTGTCTGCTTGGCTCGACAAGGCAAGCACCTACGCGCAAGAGCGTAAGTTCGACGCGAACAACTTGCTGCAGAGTCGGCTCTTCCCCGACCAATTCCCGCTTGTTCGACAAATCCAGAGCGCCTGCGATTCGGCGAAAGGCAACGCAGGCAGGCTCGCTGGTAAGGACCTTCCCAGTCACCCCGATACCGAGACCTCCATCGAGGAGCTGAAGGCGCGCATTGCAACGTGTGTTGCCTTCCTAGAGTCGATCAAGGAGGAGGACTTCTCAAAGTTCGCCGAGCAGAAAATTTCGATGCCGTGGATGCAAGGCAAGCACTTCAAGGGAGACGAGTATCTTTCGCAGTTCGCGGTGCCGAATTTCTACTTCCACGTGACGACGAGCTACGCAATCCTCCGGCACAACGGCGTCCCCCTCGGCAAGCTCGACTTCTTGGGCTCAATACCCATGTACGATTGATCGCGTCATACTCCGCTACTTGGCATCAAAGCCAAGCGATAGCGCGGGAATGAAGCCAACCGCTATGCCGTCTTCGATCAGGATATTGGCTTCCCCGTTGGGCGTGACGTTGTCCACGACGAGGTACTTCTGACCAAACATTAGGCTTGCATCAAATGCCAGGGTGAATTGCTTTCGGCGTGAAGGCTGCTGCTTTCCAAAGCCAACGCCGATACGAGCCTTGAGCCCTGGTAAGATGCCTGCGAATACCGAGGCGGTAACTCCGCTGGCGGCTTGCGTATCCACGTAAATGGATTCGCTCACGAAGCTGCCCCAAAGGATCTGCGGACCAGCTGCCACGAAGAAGACATCCGCGAACGTGGCCTCAAACATGGCATTGAACGCCAAGGCCGCACCTAGAGAGATGGTGCCGCTGCCGCCGGTGTCGCTTACGCCTACGCCAAACCCGAGTCCGGCCATGGCCCCGATCCCGCCATACGCAGCCAACATGTCATTGATTTGGTAGCCGAATCGACCTTCCGCTCCGAGCAGCACGATCGGACCAGGTAGAAACGCCCCCAGATTTCCGCTGACGCCGCCCCGGAAGCGCCCACCATTCTCTTCCGTGGGGTACTCGCCGAGCTCCTTGCGCTTCTTCTTCTTCTTCTTTTTCTTTCCCTTCGGCGCGGCTTCTTCCTCGTCTTCCTCGTCAGCGGCCTCGTCGGCTTCCCACTCTTCGTCCGAGCCGGGGATGGTTGCGGCGGGCTGCGTAGGCTGTGCGGGTTGCGCGGGCGCCTCTTCTGCGGCGGCAGGCACTGGGTCCGCCGACGATGCAGGCTGTGATGCTGCAGGTTGTGCAAACGTGGTCGACGCGACCGTCATCGTTCCAAGAACCAAAGCAATTCCCAAGCACCGCATAGGGCCTCCAAGCGCAAGCGTTGGGTGAGCCTACGCACCCTGCGTTCGCTTCTCCCTGAAAACCGGCGACAGTTTCTTGCTTCGCTCGCCTCGATTGTCACACCCCGGCCCGACCCGGCGATGTGTCGTCATGACCCCGCAAGAAGCCGCGCTCGAGCGGTCCCCGTTTGCAATCAGCCTATTACTTTGCCTGGGCGTCGGTGCGAGTTGTTCCTCGTCGCCCTCCACGAAAGAGGCAAGCTTGCTCTCTGCGCCGGCGACAATGGATGGCGATTCCGCGCCTCCCGCGGCTCACCAGCCGTCGACGCAGCTTCGCGTCGTCTCCTATAATCTCAACTACGGGCTCGCTCAGAATGGGGCCATTGATGCGTCTACGCTCGATCAGGTCCGACAGTTGGAGGCCGACATTGTCCTCTTGCAGGAAACCAACGACGAGTGGGCAAGGTCCATTCGCGAGGAGGTAGGCCAGACCTATCCCTTCCAGCGGTATCAGCCCCCAGGTCGGTATATCGCTGGTGGGATAGGTGCCCTATCCAAGTATCCAATCTTGGCGGAGGAGGTGATTGACTCACCGGTAAACTGGTTTCCTGCACAGCGGCTCGTAGTGGATGCGCCAGGTGGAGCGCTACAGATCCTGAATGTGCACTTGCGCCCAGCGATCTCCGAGAGCGGTAGTTGGGTGTCTGGCTATTTCACGACCGGCCCTCTCCGCGAAAAGGAGGCGAACGCCTATCAGCGAGTCCTCGATAAGGCGCTACCCACCTTGGTGGTCGGTGACTTCAACGAGGAGGATCGAGGCGCTGCGATAGGTGTCTTCGAGTCTTGGGGCCTGCGCAACGCGTTGCCTCAGCTCGGTTCTACCAAGACCACCTGGCGGTGGACGGCCTATAGTGTCCCGCTCGCTTTGCGGCTCGATCACATTCTGTACGACACGAGGCACTTTGAGCTCGTATCCGGGCAGGTGCTTGCGGGCGGTAACAGTGATCACTTGCCGGTAGAGGCCGTCTTTGTCCGTACGGCGCAATAGTTCCTGGCGACATCTTGACGGAGTGTCAGCGCCCTGGCGGTAGATGGCTCGAGCGGAGGCTAGGGGGAATACTAGGCCGCCGCGAAGGCTGCTGATGGCTCGAGCGGAAGTTCACGTGGTGTTCACTTTGCGCGGTCAGCCGCAGGATGTCGCGAGTGGTGAGGATTCCGACGAGCTCCCCTAGCTGGTCGACGATGGGCAAGCACGAGCAAGAGAGCTCAAGCATTCGGTGGGCGGCGGTGGCCACCGTCTCGTCCTCCTTGGCTGTAATCGGCCGCCGACTCATGAGCTGGTGGATGGGACGAGCCAGCGTTTGGACATCGATGGGCCGCTCGGCGAGCTTGGCCACAAATGGGCTGGTTGCACGCAGCAGATCGCGATCGGAGATCACGCCAATCATCTTGCGATCGTCGTCGAGTACCACCGCGTGATGAAAGCCATGGTGCTCAAACAGCCGAGTCACCGACTGAACCGTATCGTCCATCCCTACGGTCACGACGCGTGCGGACATCAAATCTCTTACCAACATGTCTTGCTCCAGACCGCTGGTAGGCAGCTTCCGTGCCGGAGCCTCAAAACCCGCGTGTGCGCAGCTCTGCTACGATCGCGAGATAGAGCGCCTTGTGATCGAAGCCGTTCCCGAAGCCGGGGCCATCCCCAAAAATCTGCCCGATCTCGTCCAAGTGGTCCGCGGGTGCACAACCCCAGAACTCCCCTCGTTTTGCGTCGCGAACTCGCACCAGACCGTCATTGGGTTCGTTGTCCGAGTCGAGCAAGGACTCACTTAGCCACAGCAGCGGATCCGTGGGATCGCGCTCGAGCTTCCAGCCCTCGAGCACGGGTAAGTTGAACTCGGCGGCGCAGGCTTGCCCGCCCAAGTGGTTGTCGGTACGGCCGGCGAGCGAGGCGTAGAAGACCCCTGGCGAATCGGGGTAACTCTCATTGAAGGCCTGGATGCCCGGCGTCGAAAATTGGTACAGCGCGTCCGAGACGCTCGTCTCCCCGTTAATCTGTTCGTAGAGCGGAGCGCCGATGGCATTGACGAGGTCATCAACCAGGCCTGCAGCATTGGGGTTGTCTACGATGCCTAACGCTATATCCGCGACAGGAGAGCCCTGATGGGGTGTTGCTACCGTGACCACCGCGGCAATTAGGTCTGGTCGCTCGTGCGCGACGTATCTCGCGTCGAGCCCACCCTGGGAGTGGGCGACGATAACCACTTTGGATTGGCCCGTCTCCGCCAGAATCTGCTCGATATGAGCGAGCAGTTGGGCGCCACGAACGGTCGAGCTGTTGAAGGGATCCACCGCGGGGGTAAAGATCTGCGGCTCACCAGCGAAGGCGAGCTCCTGCTTTACCTCAAAGAAGTAAGTAGCAAAGTCCACCCCGGCGAAGTCCTCAAATCCGAAGAACCCGTGGGCGAGCACAATCGGGTAGGGGCCCGTCGACGCTCCACCGCTTCCACTTGAGCTTCCGCCTCCACCCTGGCTCGGCCCGGTGCTCATCAACGTGCCGTTGCTGCCGCCAACTCCAGGCCCAACCGCATCCGCACCCGTGGTCACGAACGGCTCTGATTCCGGCGACGAGGTCTCTTCAGCGCAGGCGGCTGCGAGCAGAAGGGTGAAGGCACGTGTCTGAACGGTAAACGACTTCATCGACGCAAACCCTAGGGCTCGAAGGTGCGGCTCAGCCTAGCGTGGACTATGCTCCGCCCGTGAAGAATTTGCTGGGTATGTCGTCATGAGAAGCGCCCCATTCGACAATAGCTACGCCAAACTACCGGAGCCGTTCTTCGCGCGGGTCAAGCCCACGAAGGTGAAGCGACCCCAGCTGATTCGAGTCAACCAGCCTTTGGCTGAGCTCTTGGGTCTCGACCCTGCTGAGCTCTCCTCCGAAGCAGGCGTTGAAATGCTTGCAGGTAACCTGTTACCGGAGGGCGCAGAGCCTATTGCGTTGGCGTACGCCGGCCATCAGTTTGGTTCGTTCGTTCCACAGCTCGGAGATGGCCGCGCGATCTTGCTAGGCGAGTTGCTGGGAAAAGACGGATTGCGACGGGATCTCCAGCTCAAGGGTTCAGGGCCGACCCCCTTTTCACGCCGCGGGGATGGTCGTGCCGCTTTAGGGCCGGTGCTGCGGGAGTACATCGTAAGCGAGGCGATGTTTGCGTTGGGCATTCCGACGACGCGTGCACTTGCAGCGGTGACGACCGGAGAGGTCGTGGTCCGTGAGGAGCTGCAACCCGGCGCCGTCCTCTCGCGAGTGGCCGCAAGCCATCTGCGCGTTGGTACGTTCGAGTTCTTCGCCGCGCGCCGCGATGAAGAGTCGCTGCGGTGCTTGGTGGACTATGCGCTCTTGCGTCACTACCCCCAATGCTTTGGCGCCGACGTTCCGGCCCTGGCACTGCTAGATTGTGTGATTGATGCTCAGGCCAATCTGGTAGCGCGTTGGCTGGGCGTAGGCTTCATTCACGGCGTAATGAACACGGACAATACGTCCATCTCGGGAGAGACCATCGACTACGGTCCGTGCGCTTTCCTCGACGAGTATCGGCCGGACAAGAAGTTCAGTTCGATCGATCACGGCAAGCGTTATGCTTTCGGAAACCAACCGCGTATCGCGCAATGGAATGTAACCGCCTTCGCGGAGACGTTGGTTCTCCTCCTTGGCACCGAGGCCGAAGCCGTGAAGTCGCTAACCGATCGACTTGCGCGCTTTCCGCTGCGATTCGAGCAAGCCTATCTAGACGTGCTCGGTGCCAAGTTGGGGCTCTCTCAATGTGACGCCCAAGACCGCGCACTCGCCGAGGACCTGTTTGAACGCATGGCGGCAAGTGAAGTGGACTTTACGTTGCTATTCCGACGGTTGTGCGATGCAGCAGAGTCGCCAACGGCAGATAGTAAGGTAGCCGAGCTATTTGAACACGCTGGCGCCTTCTATGATTGGGCGGAGCGCTGGCGCAGTAGGCTCGAGCGTGAGTCGGCGAGCCCCGGTGAGCGTGCGCAGGCGATGCGTCTTGTCAACCCGGCCTTCATCCCGCGTAACCACCGTATCGCCGAGGCCATCTCCGCGGCCGTCGACGGCGATTTCTCGGTCTTCGAGCGGCTGACGACCGTCCTCGAGCGTCCCTTCGTGGACCAGCCCGAGGCTGCGGAACTCGCGCTCCCTCCGAAGAAAGAAGAGCGCGTCCGCGCGACCTTCTGCGGTACTTAGCGCGACGATGGCGAACGGGCTCTAGCGGTCTTCGCGGCGCCCTCGAGTGCGCCGTGCAGCGTGTAATCCGAGCAGGAGTCCGGCGAGCCAAGGCCATCCCGAAGCCTCGTTCGCCTGGACCGCTCCTATTGAGCAGCCTCCTTCCGCGGACTCGGACGTCCCGCCGCCGCTGCTACTGCTCGAGGATTCGGACGCTCCGGAGCCAGCGCTTTCCCCGCCGCCCCCGCTGCCAGTGCCCCCCTCGGCGGTAAAGGATACGAACTCAGCGAGGAACGGCTTGTAAAGATCGGTTCGTCGATAGTGGGCTGGTTCGAGGCAGCCCGCTAGATCGGTATAGGAGTTGACGCCCACCACCGTCTCGACGCCGTCCAGGACGACCAGCGCCGGCCCGCCCGAATCCCCGATGCAAGAACGCCTATCGAGATCACCGACCGTAATCGTATCGCCCGGATCGATCGCTGCGATTACCGTATTGGCGCTGTGCTTTTGAGCGTTCGGCTGCTCATAGGCCGTTTGCCCGTAGCCAACGATGCGCGCCGCTTCACCGACCAACGCTTCATCTAGCTCCGTCGTTAGCACAGGCAGCGGCGACGCTCCGAGTTCTACCGGTAGCGTTATGACGGCAATATCAGCGGTGAAGGGAGGGTCTGGATCGTAGTCCGGGTGGATGTGAATCGCCTCGATCGCCAGGAGCTGTGGAACGAGCGTGGACGCCGACGGAAAAGCGTTCGCGTTTGCTCCAGTGAAGACGCCGAAGTTGCCATCGGGGTGAAGCTCCTCATCGACGCAATGGGCGGCGGTGAGCAGCACCTTGGGAGCGATCAACGTCGCCGTGCACAGATCGAGCTGCGTCAGGTCGGAGCTCCAAGACGCCAACATGACGACCGCAGGATCGCCAGACTCTGGCTCCCCGCCGATAATCGGTTGCGAGGCCGTTGCCGGGCGTTCGCTTTGGGGTTCACAAGCGAGGACCAACGTTAGCGTGGAAAGCAGCGTGCGAAGCTTCACGGCAACGCAATCTCGGCAAATGCGATATGCGTCTTGCCTGCACTGTTCTCGGTGAAGGATACGAATCCGCTCGTACCCGGTACGGTGAGCCCCACGTAAGCGCCCAACCAACTAGCCAATGCTAGGTCGGTCGTCAGCGTTCCGGCAGGCGCGATTGGTGCGCGTGTCCAGCTGGCCCCTTGGTCGCTGGAGGACGCGTGCATGAAGGTTGCGTCAGCGTCGACCACGCCTTGGTAGTATGCAATCTCCAGCCTGCCGTCGGGGCTAATGGCGATGCGTGGAAACAGGTATTGGCCCTCGTTGGCGAGGGTGACGGCCTTGGGCTGGGAGAAGCTCACTCCTGCGTCCTCTGAAACCGCAACGTAGATAGCGTCTGCAGGCGTATCGTCGGTGGTGGAGAACTGGCCGGCTCCACTGGCGTAGGCGATGGTGAGCGTATTGCCGTCCACTACGCAGTTGGGCTCTTGAAAGACGACGCTGGCTGCTGGGGGAGCCGCGAGCAGCTCCCAACTTTGACCTTGAGTCGTTGACTTGCGCAAGCTCAGCGTCCCGTCGGGCCCAAGGTGCACGACGTAGAGCGGCGCGCTTCCGCCAAGCGATCGATCGAGGCAAAGGCTCGCTAGATTGCCGAAGGTGAGGTCGGAGACGATCTCGCTGCGGGTGAAGTCGAGGCCGTCATCGGACCGCGCAAACGTCAGGGTTGGCGTGCCGCTGAAGTCCGCCCAGGTCAGCAATACCTCATCGTTGGCATCGACGTTGATATACGGCTTGTCGAAGTCGAGCGTGGTCGAGGTCCCGTCATCGGAGGCGACCACCGGCGACCCGAAGGTGTCCGCCTGGGCGTCAAGACGAGCTACATAGATATGCTCATCGGGCTCGGCGAAGTCGAGGCGGAAGCCAAGCCAAGCCAAGGTGAACACGCCTTGGCTGTCCACTGTCAGCACAGGATTGGTGGATAGGCGTTGTTCGGGGGCCGCTAGGTAAGCGGGAGCGGTGAAAGACGCTCCACCGTCGCGCGAGATCGAATAGCCGACGGCGCTCGGTCCTTCGGTAAAGACGGCCACCCAAACCACGACAATCCCACCACTGCCGTCGCTTGCAATGGTGGTTTGCGTCTCGAAGGAGCTATCCCCGAGAGAGCTGAAGCCAGCCGCCGCTCCTCCTGCACCTCCGTCGCCGCCCGCTCCCCCGCTACTGGGGCTACCCCCGCTGGTTTGGCCGCCACTGCTCGTGGAGGACTCTCCCGCATTGCCACCACTGCCGCCGCTCACTGGGCCGCCCGCGGAACCCCCATCATCCCCGCAGTGACTGAGCGCGAGTACGGCGAGGCCAAGGCTGGCTGCCGTTGCCGGAAAGAATCGAAAGCGCACGTTATGTCTTCCTCAAACGTAGATGGCCATTTTGGAGACCCAACTCGAAGGGTGCTCGATTAACTGTTTCAGCCATTCTGGGTGCTCCTTCAGCGCCTTGTGGGCTTCCGCTTGAGGGAGTCCGCGTCGAGCGAAATCGACAGCCATCTGGCGGCGAGCCTGCCAAACGATCTTTGGCTCGCGATCGAGTTGGGGGTGCGGAACCTTCTGTCCGAGCAGGATAGTGTCGAGCCCATGGAGACCGTAGAAGAAGACGCCTGTGGTCTCGTTGAGTTGTGTCCGCATGGCGCGCGGCAAAAGCGAGAGCGGACCGTACTGGCGGAATAGTTCCAGCGCGGTCGTGAGCCCCGATATGTCAGTCGTCTCTCGGACGTCTCGCCAGAACTTCGTCTCGAGGCGCTGATTGAACTTGTAGTGGGCAGACAGGAACCAACGCAATCGGTCCCAATCTCGGGCTGCGCTTTGGTTGATGAACTGCTTCATGGCGCTCTCCTCAGGGCCTAAGGGGAAGGCGCGAACAAGCGAGCTGATCGCCCGCGTAATCATCAATAGGCCGGTTGATTCGAGCGGCTCAACGAAAGCGTAGGCGTTACCTATGGCGTAGACGTTGCCCACCCAAGCGCGCTCTCTGCGCCCGGAACGAAAGCGCACCAACCGTTCATTGCTCAAATCAGGCCACTGTTTGCGAGCCTCTTCCAGCGCTTGATCTTGGGAGCAATGGGACGATGAGTAGACGTACCCGAGGTGGTCGTTCTCAAACATGGGGATGTTCCAGCACCAGCCGTGGTCCATCGTCCGCGCTGTCGTATAGGGCTTGATTTTGCCGCTGTGCGGCGCGTTGAAGGCCACCGCCGAGTCGGTTAGGAGGCTCGAGCTGTAGCTCTTGAAGGGTTCGGCAAGTTTGTCGCCGAGAAGAAAGGAGCGAAACCCCGAACAATCAACGTAAAGATCGAACTCCAGCGCCTCCCCGCTATCGCTCAATAGCCTTCGAATCCGGGGTTCTCCGGGCGCCGCCTCCGGATCAAGCTCGGCGTCGACAATCTTTGTGTTGCGGTGGATGACCCCCCGAGCAACGGCCGTTCGGGTCAGGTAACTCACCAAGCGCTGATTATCGAGGTGGTAGGCAAACGCCAGGAGCGGCAAGAATGACTGTACTTGCCCGCCGTTTTTTAGAATGGGCGTGGTGTCGCGCTCCATGAGCGCTGCTTGCAAGGTGAAGGCGCTTACGTTGCCGGTCTCTCCCATCGCCCCCAGCATGCCGATGCCGTTGACCTCCCAATCGAAGGGGGCTTGGAAGGCGTAGTCTCCTGGCTGGCCCCACTCAAAGCGAATGCCCTGCTTCCAGGTTGGCTGGACCTCGCGAGTGAACTCAGCAACGTCCAGTTTGAGATAATGGTGAAGGAACGCGACGAGGCTCGGTACGCTCGCTTCGCCCACGCCGATGATTGGCACGCTCGGCGTCTCGATCACCGTCACTTCGAGGAACGGCAGCTGCGCACGCAGCGCCAGCGCTGTAAACCACCCCGCCGTACCCCCACCGAGGATACCCACCCGCAAGACTCCCTGGGCCGGTGCGCTTTGCGGGCGAAACCGCTCGCGGCGCAGAAGTTCATGATTGGTGAAGAGCTCCTGCAGCATTTGCATGGTGATCGGAGCCTTTGAGGGCGGTTGCATGGGCGCGCAGTCTAGCCCAGGGCGGCTCCGTTGTGGGTGTGCTGCCGTTCGGGCATGACTCCCATGAGAATGAGATAAAGCCTAACTGTCGCAGTGGGTCTTCCTCATTGTGTCACCGTCCGAGCGATCCACTCTAGAGCGAAGGCTCGCGCGGGCAGGGTTTGTCCGAAGGCGACAGTCCACGGAGACCAATGGAATTAGTCAGTGTTGCTAGCCCGCTCGTGTGGGTCGCCTTTCTGGCATTTGTCCTCGTCATGCTCGCGCTCGACCTGGGTGTCTTTCATAAACACGCCCATGAGGTGAGCTTCAAGGAGGCGGCCGGCTGGAGCTGCGTTTGGGTAACACTCGCGCTGATTTTCAACGGCATCCTGTGGTCTCAGTTCGGGTCGAAGCTGGCTACTGAGTTTTTGACCGGCTACCTGATCGAGAAGACGCTGAGCATCGATAACATTTTCGTCTTCGTCGTCATCTTTGGCTCACTGAAGGTCCCATCCCTCTACCAACACCGCGTCCTTTTCTGGGGCATCCTTGGCGCGCTGGTGATGCGCGCGGCGATGATCTTCGCTGGCGTAAGCATGCTGGAGCGGTTTCACTGGCTCATCTACGTGTTCGGCGCGTTCCTCATCTTCACCGGGATCAAGCTGCTCGTTGACAAGGATGATGCCAAGGACCCTGAGAAGGGCCTGTTCTTGCGCACGGTTCGCAAGCTTGTTCCTTCGACCCCGGACTACGACGGCGAGCGTTTCTTCTCAAAGCGGGGTGGCCGGTGGTTGGCGACGCCACTGTTCATGGCGCTCTTGTTGGTCGAGATGACGGACGTCGTGTTCGCCCTCGATTCGATTCCCGCGATCTTCGCCGTGACGCGCGACCCCTTCATTGTCTTTACGTCCAACATCTTCGCGATTCTTGGTCTGCGCTCGCTCTTCTTCTTGCTCGCCGGGGTAATGGATCGGTTCGCGTACCTCAAGGTGGGTCTCTCTGGCGTGCTGATGTTCGTGGGTTTGAAGATGGCTCTTGTCGACTTCATCAAGGTACCCGCAGCGCTATCTCTCCTCGTGATCGCCCTCATCCTTGGCAGCTCGATTGGTGTCTCTCTCTGGGTTTCACGTAAGCCAAAGGAGCAAGGGCTGGTTTGATCCGCTCGAAGCGTACCCTCTCGGACCGGGTTGCCCGAGAGGTGGATCCGCTCGAGCGGCGGCTGACGAATCAACTTCTCTCGTGCGAGCCGTTGGAGCAAGTTGAGCTTCAACCCATCCCTTCGTCTGCGCCCAGCGCGGGAAGCCGGCCTTCGACGCTGTTTCGCTCGCCGGCTGGCGTGAGGTACTTCTTCAAAGCAGCAACGGATGAACACGTAGCGGCGGAGATGTTCGCCTGCGAAGTACGCAAGCTCGGCCGTCGAGCTGTGGTGCCGACTGCTGCTCGGGAACTGCAACTTCCGGGGGTGGGAACTGTTCGTGGGATGCTTCAACCTTGGGTTGAACATACGGGGCAGAGGCTTCCGGCCGACCCGCGGGCTTGGACCCCAGTTCAGCGTGAAGTGATGCTCCGGGAGCACCCGTGGGAGTGGCTGCTAGCCAATCTTGATACCCACGTAGATCAGTACGTACTCGTTGGTGATGCGGTAGTCCCGCTCAACGTGGATTGGGACCACTCGCTCTCCGACTTGCACGTGACCGAGCTCGATCGCTTCACCTCTCGGAGCCTGCTGGTTGCACCACTTCGCAACGCTCTCTACGACGCCCACGTTGCTGGCCGCCTGGAGCTAGAGTTCGGTGGGCTTCGGCGCGAGGTCCGGCGGATTGCTCGGCTGAGCGATTACGAGCTATCGACCGCGTTCGAGCGTTGGGCTCGGCGCAGTGGCGTTTCGCCTGAAGTCTACGCGTTGAGCCGCGCTCGCTTCTTTCAACGAAAAAAGAGAATTGCCCGTACCTTCGGTCGCTTTCTACGCTCTCTGCGGCGAGAGCGGCGGCTGCGCTCCGACCCATCACAAGCCATGCCGCTCGGGGAGGCCCTGTACGTGATGATGGCGCAGACCTGGCAGCGTCTTGTCATCGATACGCTGCATGACCGAGCGGTGGTTCCCTTTTTAAGGGTCTATCGACGCGGCCTCCATTTGTGGCACACGCTCGGGTAACTGCGGCCACCGTGCACCCGAGCCTCCCAGGGCATGTCGGGAGGTCAGCCGATCTTGACGGTTCGCTCCTTACGCGCCGTAAAGATATCGAAGAACTTCGCTGCGACGACACTGGCCTCAAGGGTTGCGTTGCCGCTGTCGAAGGGCGTTCCTTTGACCATGCCCAAGACCACGACCTCGCCCACGTAGATGCCTTCTGCTGCGAGCTTCTCGCCTAGTAGACCCACCAGCTTGTGTTGCGCTGCTTTGGCTACGGCGAGCCCCATCACGTTCCATCGCACGGCCATCGTGTCGACCTTGGAGTCGTAGAACGCAAGTCCTCCACCGGTCACGAGGACCGCGCTGTCCGGCTGCTGCTTGAGGTCCGGGAGCGCCTCCTGCACGGCGGCCAACAGGCCCGTTACCCCAACGTCGAAGCTCTTCCGCACCTCATCGAGGTGAGCCGTCGTAAGGTCTCCTGCCCCGGCCGCATAGGCGTTCCAATGAATCACGGTTACGCGTCCCAAAGCCTCTCGAACCGAGCGCACCAGTTGGGTGACTGCCTCCGGCTCACTCAAGTCGGTAGGAAACGCAAGCGCCTTGATTCCCAAGGCGCTGAGCGCCTTGACGCCGGCCTCGAGCTTGTCCGCTGAGCGTGCAACCAGCGCCACGGCAAAGCCCTCCGCTCCGAACTTGCGCGCAACCGCGTCTGAAATTCCGGGGCCATAGCCGCAAACGATGATGGTCTTGCTCATACGCCGCGATAGCAACGTGGCGAGCGCGCCGCTAGCTGATTAGCTGATTGAGGCTAGTTGCAGGGCGGTCGATTGACTAGCCTACACTCGTGCTCACGCCCCACCGTGTTTGGTTGACCTCACTGACCGTCTTAACGCTGGCGTGCGGCGCTCGCAGCAGCCTCGACGCGCTGGGAGAGCGCGCACCTGGTGACCCCGACCCGTTCTGTGGAGACGCCGTTCTTTCCGCCACGGAAGCATGTGACGTCGGCGCTGACGTTGTCGGGGATGACTGTCTCGCCGATTGTCAGTTTGCTTACTGTGGTGATGGGGAACAGCGTCCGGGGGAGGTATGCGACGACGGCAACAACCAAGATGGCGATGGTTGCGAAGCGGATTGCTCATTGCCTAGTTGTGGCGACGGGGTGGTGGATTCAGGCGAGGAATGTGACGGGGGAAGTCCAGCGGAGTGCACCCCTAACTGTACGTTCCCAGTTTGCGGCGACGGTTTCCTGGCTCCCAATGAGGAGTGTGACGACGGCGCGCAGAACGGAATCACAGCGGCGTTGTCCGTGGTCTGGGGGGCACAGTCGGTCAACGTGACGCCCATCGTGCTCGTGGAAGGCGTGGCAGCCTTTTACGACTTTTCCTCCGCTAGCTCTCATACAGGCTTCGAGCAGGCTCACCTCAGCTCGCTCTTCTGTGCATTTGATTCAGCGGGTCTCCATCTCGTGACCATTCACAACATCGACCAGGGCGTGGATGGCGTAAAAACCGGCAACGGGGAGGTGAATCAGCGCTTCAGCGGTTTGCCGCAGGGCGCAGCGGTGGAGGTCGCCGACGATCGTGCGGAGGAGTTTTCGCTCACCTCGGATGGGTCGGTCGTCGGGAATTGGAAGTTCCAGAACAACACGGACGGTGGAGTGATTGGCCCGCTCACGTTCCCTGGCGATTGGGTCATTCAGGTTGATTCAAACTTCATCGAAGGCATCGACCGGCATGAGTTCATCGATGCCCAGACGACGCTCGATCTGGAGCTTACGCCCACCGTGTCATTGGTCGCTCGTTCACAGGGGAGCGGCTGCCGCCCGGATTGCCTGCTGCCGCGTTGTGGCGACGGTTTCGTCGATGCGGGGGAAGTCTGTGACGACGGGGACCCCGCTTCTGGTGTCTGCAACGCCGATTGTTCTGGGCCCAATCCCTAGGTCAGGCGGACGACGCTGGTATGTGAGGCGGATCAAATACGTCTGGCCGACAAACGCAAGAACGCCGCTTAGTGGGCTAAGCGGCGTTCTCGGCTGACGTTTCTTCCGATACTAGAAGGAAGGCATATTCGTGCCGGCCACCGTTGTCTGCGGATCGGTGGACGCTTGGACGAACGGGTTACGTGAAGCGCTGCTGCTCTCGCTAGCCTTCTGGTAGATCTGGTCGAGCTGCACGGATACGTCGGCGTAGAAGATCGCCCCGGGGCTGTAGAAAATATTGCGATTCTTCCCGTCCTCACCGAGCGTCAGGGTCTCATTGTTGTACCCAACGGTTACGTAGATGACATCGTAGATACCTTGAGTGATACCAAAGTCCACCGACGAGTTGGTTAGATAGGTCACACCATCATCGAGGCGGTCTGCCTGTTGGCATTCCCCTGCAACTACGATCTCACAGCTATTGCCCTCGAAGCTATCGCGGAAGCGACTGATGAGACGCCACGAGGTGTTGAACGAAAGGTCTTTGTAGATCGGGAGAATTCCGGTGACGCCCGTGACGATGCGGTCACGATCGAAGGCGTTGAAGGTCAGCTGATCGGAGAGAAAGGTCCGTCCCGCTGCGGTTTGTCGTGGGCGCTCCAGGTCCGGATCGGTCGGCGTGGTTGCGCGGGAGAAGAGGTGCGACCAGGTAACGCCCCCGATCAACGTTAGGTTGTTGAGACCGTCCGCCGAGTTGCCGAGCAGCTTGATGTTCTGGAGGAGCGAGGTACCAAGAGCCGTCGTCAGATAGCGACCTTGGGCCTGACTGATCTCCGAGGTGGGGAAGATTGCGCGAGTTCGAACGAAGAGTCTGGAGATCCACTCACCGTCTTCCGAAGTGAAGAGGCTGTAGTTGTAACCAAGCCCCACCTGCACGTCTTGGAATTGGGGCTCCCGTTCGGTTGTGGTTCCACCTGAATTGGTCAGCTCGGTGCTGACCGCCAAGGATGCGTTGATGAACACCTTGTGCATCTTTTCATCGATGAACCACCAGGCTGGGTTTAGCGAGAAGTCCAGATTGTACGCCTCATCCTCGTAGCCAATGTTGTCTCGGCCGATACCCAGGATGGTGCTGGTGGCCGAGTTGGTCACGCTGAAGGTCGAGAAGCGGAAGCGCTTCGGCTTCAGGATCTCGGGCGTTGACGACTCAGCTTGGTCTGCAGCGGGCGGGGCTGCAGCGGGAGCCGCCGGAGCCGTGGTCGTTGCCGCTGGCGCGGCAGGCCCCGTAGTTGCACCCGGGGCTGTTCCTGCAGGTGGCTGTTGGGCGAAGACTGCGGCGGGGGTGCACAGGACGACCGCAGTTGCGGCGAGAATGAGCCGTTCTTTCATTGCAGGATAACTCCGGGGTGCCTGATCTCATGGCGCAGCGGAGACGTCAATACGTCCCGGTTTTCGGGCAAGGCACGATGCGTGCCAGCTCGTTTGCCGCTGAGAACGGGGGATTTGAACGGGCTCGTCAAGTTCGTAACGGACGTGCCCGTGCGGAGGTTGATGGCGTGCGGGTGGCATAGCTCCTGCTGATGGGGCGGCAGGCGGACGAGTTGCTCCGCCTACGTTTGGAGAACGCATGCACAAGCAGACCGCCGTTTGGATCGACCACAATGAAGCGCGCCTTTTTCCTATCTCAAGGCTGGGAAAGGAGCGCGAGATGGTCACGGTCTCGTTGGAATTACACCCCCACAAGCACCCGCGAGGCCCTGAAGGGCGCAAAGCTCGACCGGAGGACCAAAAGCGGTTCTTCAAGAAGGTGGCCGCGAGTTTAGGGAAACGGGCTCACGTCCTGATCGTCGGCCCGTCCACCGCGAAGCTTGCGTTCTTGCGCTTTGCGCGTGATCACGATCGTGGGCTCGAGCGCCGAATCGTAGGGCTGGAGACGGTGGACCATCCTTCCAATCCGCAGCTGATCGCGTTCGCTAGAAGCTTCTTCATGCGGGCAGAAGCGTCCTTGGCCGACTCCGGCGAGGTTCAAGACGAACAGAACCGAGCTACCGAGGACTTCTCGACGCCGCACCACAACGGGGAAGTCCGTGGGCCTTCAATCTGACGTGGTCCCCCACCGTTTCGACGTTCATCGGGTGGAACCAAATCACCTTCACGACGTTCGCTGAGCGGCCATCGCGGCTGACCCGCGATCGATGTGGTATTCGCGCGCTCATGCTCTCGATCCCCGAAGTGCCTCACCAGACGCATCCACCGCGCCTGCTCTTTCTGTACGGCTCCTTGCGCAAGCGTTCGTACAGCCGCCTATTGGCCGAAGAAGCGGCTCGCATCGTCAGCGACCTCGGAGCTGAAACGCGCTTCTTCGACCCGACGGATTTGCCGCTGTGCGACGCGGTGCCTGCCGACCATCCCAAGGTGGTTGAGCTGCGCGCTCTTTCGGAGTGGTCGGAGGGCCAAGTCTGGTCCTCCCCGGAGAAGCACGGAACGATCACCGGGATCATGAAGAATCAAATCGACTGGATACCTCTCAATGTGGGGGCCGTACGGCCGACTCAGGGACGCACGCTCGCCGTCATGCAGGTAAGCGGCGGCTCGCAGTCCTTCAATGCAGTAAACAGCTTACGCATCCTGGGCCGCTGGATGCGCATGTTCACCATCCCCAATCAGTCGTCGGTCGCCAAGGCCTATGAGCAATTCGAGGAGGACGGTCGGATGAAGGACTCCTCCTATCGCGACCGGCTGATTGATGTGATGGAGGAGCTGTTCAAGTTCACCATGTTGTTACGGGACCATCGCGAGTTCCTCAGTGATCGACACAGCGAGCGACGTGAGTTGAGTGCGCGCTTGAGCGCAGAAGCCGCCCGCAAAGCCACCGAATAGCCAGCTTCAGGAAGAAACTCGGAGCTAATCGAAACGGGGGGACCTTCGGCGCGACCTCCTATATATTGCGCCTCGCTATGCGCATTTCCCGACCGACCTTCTTTGCTCTCTTGCTCTCGGCCACAGGCTGCTCCCTGATCGCTTCACCCGACGAGGATCTGCTTCGTGGTGGTGGTGGAAACGGAGGGGACGGTGGCACGGGCGCTCTTGGTGGTGCCGGTGCTAATGGCGGCATGGGCGGCGGCGGTATGGGCGGCCTGGGTGGCGGCGGTATGGGCGGCCTGGGTGGCGGCGGTATGGGCGGCCTGGGTGGCGGCGGTATGGGCGGCCTGGGTGGCGGCGGTATGGGCGGCTCTGGCGGTGGTTGCGCCGAAGCCTCCGAATGTCCCGAGCCGGCAGGCAATTGCGAAGTAGCGACCTGCACGGACGGAGTCTGCGGGTTCTCGCCTGTCGCAGACGGCACCCCCGTCCCCGCGGCTTCGCAAACCGACTTTGATTGCAAGGCGGTGGTTTGCGACGGAGCCGGTGCCGAAGAGGTCATCAACGACGATTTGGACCTCCCGTTCGACAACAACGAATGCACCGAAGACGTGTGCACCGCTGGCGTCGCAACCAACCCCAATAGCGCCGCTGGCGAGCTGTGCGGCGTTGGGCTGAGCTGCAACGGCGCTGGCGTGTGCAGCGGCTGCACGATGCCCTCGCAATGTGGCGCGGACAACGATTGTCAGACGCCGACCTGTGTCGCCGGAGCTTGCGGTTTCAACTTCGAGCCGCTTGGTACGGCCGTCACTACGCAAGGCGGCGGGCAGACGGACTTTGACTGTCAGACGGCCATTTGTGATGGTAACGGCGGTATAACCGGTGAGCCGGATGACACGGACCTTCCGGACGACGGCGCAGACTGTACGGATGACGTTTGCACCAACGGCGTTCCCTCCAATCCGGATCGCCCGCTGGGAAGTGGCTGCAATGAAAACGGTGGTAGCGTTTGCAACGCCACTGGTGATTGCGTCGATTGCAATGTCCCTGGGGATTGCGGCGCTGCGCCAGCTTGCGAAATTGCGACCTGCGTTGCATCGACCTGCGGCACCACCGATGCGGCGGCGGGAACGCTCGTCGGGACGCAGACGCCCGGCGACTGCCGACGCTCCGAGTGCGATGGCATGGGCAACGTGGTGCCCAACGCAATCGACAATACCGATGTCCCCACCGACGCCTTTGATTGCACTTCGGACGTCTGTACGGCTGGCGTTCCTTCCAATCCGCCGCAGGCCCTTGGCTTCACCTGCAACGATGCCGGCGGAACGGTCTGCAATGCCGTAGGTAGCTGCGTACAATGCAATGCTCCGGCAGACTGTACAACGATTCCCGATACCTTCTGTCAGACGCCAACCTGCACCAGCGGTTCTTGCGGCGCCGCCTTCGAGGCGCCTGGGACCGTGCTTCCTGCAGGCGATCAGCAAGCAGGAAACTGCCAGGTAGCGGTCTGCAATGGAAGCGGCGGTACCACCAACCAGATCGACAACGCCGATCTCCCGGTCGATGCCAATCAATGTACCCAAAACGTTTGCACGGCTGGTGTCCCGTCCAACCCGTTCGAGAACTCAGGCACGCCTTGCACTCAAAATGGCGGCTTCTTCTGCAACGGGACAGGCTCCTGCGTCGAGTGTACGACGGGAGCTCAATGTGGTAGCGGGGTCTGCACCAACAACGTGTGTCAGGTCGGCTCTTGCAGCGACAACCTGACCAACGGCTCGGAGACGGACACAGACTGTGGCGGTGGCGTCTGCCCCGCTTGTCCAAACGGGGACGTGTGTGTCCTTCCGGCTGACTGCTTGAGTGGCGTGTGCACGAGCAACACCTGCCAGGCTGTGACGGTCTCGTCGGTTACCGTTCGGGACCAGTCCAACGCGGTGGTTCCAGCCGCTGGCGCAACCGGTGTTCCTACGACCCCGCCTTCGATTGTGATCACCTTCAGCGGGGCCGTGCAAGCCGCCAGCCTCACGCTCGACACGACGTTGGATGACGGCGCCTGCACCGGCGCGATTCAGGTCTCGTCCGACGAGTTCGTGACCTGTATCCCCTTTAGCTCCGGAACGGCTTCCCTAGCGGGTAACGTCGCAACGCTAACGCCCTCGCCCCACTTCTCGTTCGGCAGCTCTTACAAGGTCCGCGTAACGAGCTCGGCGCTTGACGCCGGCGGAGCCGCGGTGACCGCTTTCACCCTACCCACGGCCTTCACCACCCGCACCGACGCCACCTCGAGCGTGGTGATTAGCCAAGCTTACGGCGGCGGCGGGAACGCCGGGGCTACCTTCCTCAATGACTTCGTCGAGCTGCACAATCGCAGTTCGATCCCCGTAGACATCAGCGGTTGGTCGGTTCAGTACACCTCCGCTACCGGTACCACCTGGCAGGTGACCAACATTCCCGCCGCGACGATCCTTCAGCCGGGCGAGTACTATTTGGTTCAACAAGCCGCAGGCGCAGGGCCGAGTCCAGCGCTTCCGACGCCGGATGTCGTTGGCTCAATCGCTATGAGCGGAACCGCTGGCAAGGTCGCACTCGTCAGCAACACCACGGCCCTCACCGGGGCCTGCCCCACGCTCAATGTGGTGGACCTGGTCGGCTACGGCACGACGGCCAACTGTGTTGAGGGCGTGGGCACGACGGCCAACCTAAGCAGCAGCACCTCAGCGTTCCGGCGCATTCAGGGCTGCTACGATACCAACGGTACCGCCGTCGATATTCAGAACCTAACCCCCAATCCGCGTAACACGGCGTCGCCTGATTTCGTGTGCGCAGGTCCAGTTCAGAATGAGAACGGCACGGCGGGTGAAGTTCAGTTCTGTAACCTCCAGTTCCCGCTAACGCTCAACGTCGCAGCTGGCGCGAGCACCGGGAACATCTTCGGTCGGATCTTCGCAACTGGCATCACCGAGCCGGCCGGGGCTCCAGCCGGCGTGATTGCGCAGTTGGGTTTCGGTGTAGCAACGACGAACCCTGAGATGCAGACGGGATGGACGTGGCAAACGGCCACCTTCAATTTGCAGTCTGGTAACGACGACGAGTTCGTCTCGTCGTTCTTGGCGCCAGCGAGCGGAACCTACGCCTTTACCTATCGTTTCTCGCTCGATGGCGGGGCGACCTGGACGGTCTGCGATGCTGACGGCGCCGGGTCGAACGCTGCGCTCGACTTCGAGACGCCGGAGCTCGGAATTCTCACCGTCCCCTGAGCTCTGCTGGGTTCAAGTGAAACGGCCTTCGGAAGAGGGCCGTTTCTGCGTTTGTAGTCCGCTGCTAGCGCGGCCTACTGCGCAGGTAGCGGCGATACCTGAGTAGCGTGCAGCCGATACAAGCTCGTGACGTATTCCTCCTCGCGTTGTTCTCCGACTTCGAGTGTGCCGACGACCATGACTGGCTCATCTGAGTATGCGGCTCCCTTGCCACCCTTGAAGTCGACCAGGACGAGTTGATTGACGCTCGGCGCGCTGCCAAAGCAGCAACCGCTGAGCGATTCGGACAAAACGAACTCGCGAATGTTCTCGATCTCGCCGAGCGCATCCATGTAGCCGGTAAGCACGACCTTCTTGCCGTTGAGGTCGCTCACCTCGCTGGGTAACTTCATCCCGTCTTCGAACTCGTAGTCGCCAATCGTCTCCCAGCGCACGATCAGCGCGCCATCGGGGGCCTGGCTCGGGATTGGGGCACGCTTGGTGGCGCCTTCTTGCTTGACCACGTAGGTGACGTAGCCGGCGAGCTTCGCGGCGCGTGACTTGATCTTCTCTGGCTGCGCAATGTCGGCGCGCAGAATCTTGTTCTCGGCAAGTCCTTCCGGAAGTTGTTCGAGGACCCTGCGGGCTACGTGTTTGCGCGACCGGCCGGTGCCCAGTTGCTCCTTGGCGAGCACCTCGACCAAGCTCGACTTGAAGGCCTTTCCGGCTTCCTCATCGATGTTGGACGCCAGGTAGGTCGATAGGATGGTCTCAATCGCGGCGGAGACGCGCTCTTCTTGCGAAGAGCGTGTCTTCGCCTTGTCGCGCAGCTCCGCTAGTTTTGCCGCTCGCTCGGGATCGACCGAATTGGCCGTACGCGGACCATCCGCTAGCACCGGGGCGGGAGGGACGGACGGCGTTAGCCACTGACGCAGGCCGATGAGACCTCCCGCGGTCGCGCCCGCCACGAGCAGGCCAACCATCACCTTTGTTCGTCCAGTCATCCTGCTCTCCCAAGATTCTCCGCCACCGCCGTCCTATAGGCTGAAAGGGCCGGGAACAAGCCTGCCACAGCTCCGACGGCTGTCACGGCCAGGACCAGCGACGGTTCCACCGGGACTGCGCGCGCGACGCCCTCGCGACCAAGGGGCAAAAGCCAACTCAGCTCCAGCGCGCAGCCCGCAGCCTGCTCCAGGCGTGGCCCAAATACGTAGAGGAAGGCATGGCCGAGAAGGACGCCCGCGAGGGCGCCAACAAAGGCGAGCGCTGCTGCCTCAATTACGAGTAGCCAAAGCACCGTCGTGCGGTGGGCGCCTACGGCCCGCAAAACGGCGAGCTCATGTCGGCGTGCCGCCATTGCACCATAAAGCGAACTACCGACGGACAGCGCTCCCACCAAGACCACCGCCCAAGCGACGACCAGAAGCAGGTCGCGCACGTTGCCAACCATGCTCAGAAAGCGGGCGATCTCCTGGGCAGGGCTGACCGCCTGAAGATCCGTACGCTTGTTGAGGACCGGCAACATCATCGTCTTCGCGGTGGCGCTCTTGGGAAAGAGCAGCACTGCGCTGATCCCCGGTTCGCTCTGGCCATCCTCCTTCACCACCTTGGCGCCCTCGCGGTGCTCGTCGATGGCCAAGAAGCTCTCCAGGTTGACGAAGATGACTCGATCGAGCGCGGTCCCTGTCTTTTTCAGTACGCCAGTGACTTGCCATGCTTCGTGATGGGCTTGCCCGCTTGCCTCGACGCCATGAGTTGGAGAAAGTTCAGCTCCGAGATCGAGCGCGAGCATGCGAGCCGCCTCGCTGCCGAGAACGGCCTCGCGTGTCTCTACCTCATATTCCCCAACGCTGCTCAGTACCTCACGAACTCGCGCAGGGTCGGAGGTGAAGGCGCGCCCGCGGGAGAGCTCGAGCGGTTTCCCCGGGAGCGGTTGAAAGCTTGGATCGAAGATCCCTTCGGAGCTGCCGACGATACGGAAGCCCCGATAGGAATCGCCTAATGCGTAGGGGACGGCCAGCTTGACCCAGGGCTCCTTTTGCAGCTCCTCAAAGGCGCGAAACGGCATGAGCCCGGGGCTGCGATCACGTTGGTACACGACACTCAGCACGAGCTCCAAGCGCGACCCGCGGGGACCAACCAAGATGGGTATGCCGCTTCCTTGGTTCTCGTAGGCGACCCCGAGTGCTTGTGAAAGGACAACGATGGAGGTGACCAGGGCAACCCCGAGAGCCACGCTTAGAGCGACCAACAGGCTCGTCGTCCTTCGATACGCGAGAGAGCGGAAGACCAGGCGAAGGAGCATCATGCAGCACGCTCGCGGTGGGTGCCCAAGACGAGTTGTCGCGCGAACTGTGCCGCCACCGTGCGGTCATGCGTTACCAGCACCAGGCTTGCCGATACCTCCCCGGCGACCTCTCGCAACAGCGCGAGGGCCTGCGAGGCGGCTTCTTCGTCGAGGTTGGCTGTGGGCTCATCCGCAAGCAACAGTTTGGGTTTGCACGCTACCGCGCGCGCCAGCGCCACGCGTTGCTGCTCTCCGCCCGAGAGCGTTCTGGGGAAGGCATGCCTTCTGTCGCTAAGCCCCAATCGTTCAAACAGCTCTTCGGCTCGTTTCGTGGCATTGGCACGTGTGAAACCACCGAACTCGAGCGGTAAGAGCACGTTCTCCACGGCCGTCAGAGCGGGAAGTAAGTGCGCTTGTTGGAAGACGTATCCAATGTACCGGGAACGCAGTCGGTCGCGCGCGGCCTCCCCAAGCGACAGTACGTCCTTTCCAGCGATCTCGACGCGACCCGCATCGGCTGTCGTCAGCCCGGCTAAAACGTGAAGTAGCGTCGTCTTTCCGCTGCCGGAGCTACCGCGGACGCAAAGCTCCTCCCCCGCTTCCAAGGTCAGGTCCTCCAGTTCGAACAGGATTTGCCGAACGCCCGCGGGCGAAAGGACGCTTTTCTTCAGTCCGCTGACACGTAGGTTCACGCGGGCGTGAGCATAGTCTTTCTCGCGGGGGGCGGCCGCTTCTTATCCTGGAGGGTACGGTCTCCCAGAAGCCGACGGTTCAGCTGGCCTTCCACGGTAGTGCGGGCCTGTCGCGACGCCAAACCAGACTGGTACCCGTGTCCTCGAGCTCTGTCCGCACGGACAGCCTGTAAGCTGAAAATGCAACTAGGTTGCGTATGGATGGCAGCGACGTGCTCGCCTGTTGCCATTAAATGCAACGTAGTTGCAACAATGGTTGACTTTGGGGGTGCCTTTGCGGCAATGCTCAGCCGATGCTGAAGCAAGGTGAGAAGCTGCCTGTGACGGTTCTTTCGGGCTTTCTCGGCGCCGGAAAGACCACTCTTCTGAACCACGTGCTCAACAATCGAGCAGGTAAGAAAGTGGCCGTGATCGTCAATGACATGAGTGAGGTCAACATTGACGCAGCCCTCGTAAAGCAGGGTGTTGCAGCGCTTTCGCGGGTGGATGAGAAGCTCGTGGAGATGCAAAACGGTTGCATCTGTTGCACACTGCGCGAAGACCTGCTGCTGGAGGTGAGCCGCCTCGCGAGGGACGGGAGGTTTGACTATCTCTTGATCGAGTCGACCGGCATCTCTGAGCCGCTACCAGTTGCGGAGACCTTTACCTTTGAGGATGAGGCTGGCGTGAGCCTTTCGTCGCTTGCTCGCCTGGACACCATGGTCACCGTGGTCGACGCCAAGAACTTCTTGTCGGATTGGCAAAGTGAGGACGAGCTGAAACAGCGCCAGCTCGCACTTTCGGACGAGGACGAACGCAGCGTGGCGGACCTCCTTGTCGAGCAGATCGAGTTTGCTGATGTGCTGGTGGTGTCAAAGCTTGACCTGGTTCCGGCACCTGACGCTGAGCGATTGTTCGCGATGTTGCAGCACTTGAACCCGGCGGCTCGGTTGGTTCGCGCCAACCACGGTCAGGTAGAGCCGTCGGAGATCCTGGGTACGGGGCTATTCGACTTCGACCGTGCGGCTCGATCTCCTGGATGGTTGCGCGAGCTGCGTGGGGAGCACATGCCGGAGTCGCTCGAGTACGGCATATCGAGCTTCGTTTACCGCTCGCGCAGGCCCTTCCACCCCGCGAGATTCTGGGCGCTTCTTCAAGACGGAGAAGCCTGGGAGGGGGTGCTCCGGTCAAAAGGGTTCTTTTGGCTCGCAACGCGGATGGATGAGACAGGGATGTGGTCGCAGGCTGGTGGTTCTGCGAGCTGTACGGGAGCTGGCCAATGGTACGCGAGCCTGCCTGAGGAGGAGTGGCCGCAGGAGGCTGAGACCCGCGAGCAGCTTCGACGTGACTTCCAAGCGCCGTGGGGTGACCGCAGGCAGGAGTTGGTGTTTATCGGCATGAAGCTGAATGAGACCCTGCTGCGGTCGAAGTTGGACTCAGCCCTTTTGACTGAGGCGGAGTACAAGAAGGGGCCACTCGCTTGGCGTCGCCTGAAGGACCCGTTCCCTGCTTGGGACGAAGACGGGGAGGCAAGCGGAAACGCTTCGTGAGTAGCATGCAGACCGACGTTGATTGGCTAATCGTTGGTGGTGGCGTCCATGGTACCTACCTATCCAACATGCTGTCGCAGCGCGCGCAGGTGCCCCGTGAGCGGCTGCGGGTGCTCGACCCGAACGAGATGCCGCTCGCTAGCTTCTTCCAGTGCGCCGAGGCGACTGGGATGCGCTATCTGCGCTCGCCGGTGGTGCATAACCTCGAGCTGGATCCTTACGCTCTGCGCCGCTTTGGCCGCAGCGGGCCAGGTCGCAAGACCGCTCGCTTCTTCTACCCGTACGAGCGACCGGGCCTCGCCTTCTTTCAACAGCATGTCGAGTTCGTCGTAGCGAAGCATCGCTTGGGCGAGCTGCGAATCAGGTCGCGTGCGCACTCGATTCGCCGCGTTCCGCTCGGCTATTCGGTGGAGACCGAACACGGACAGCTCACGACGCGCAAACTTGTGTTGGCGCTTGGTCTGGGCGAGCAGCTTTGTCGTCCAGAGTGGGCGAAGCCGCTCGCCGGAAGTCCCAGCGTCCAGCACCTTTTTGATCCAGCGTTTTCGCGCAGGTCGCTGAGTGGGGTTGGCAAGGTGCTGATCGTTGGCGGTGGAATATCAGCTGCGCAGCTGGCCTGTTCGCTTTCGTCTCAAGGCATCGAGGTACAAATCCTGGCGCGCCATCAACCTCGGGTCTTTCGTTTCGATAGCGAGCCGGAGTGGCTGGGGCCGCGCGCGATGGAGCGCTTTGGGCAGGCTTCGGACCCAGGTCTGCGCCGAGCAATGATTCGCGAGGCGCGGCACCGTGGCTCGATGCCTGGGGAAGTCGCGACGGCTCTGCGCGCTGAGCTTCGGCTCGGGCGGGTCCAATGGCTCGAGACGGAGATCGTGCGCAGTTCCGTTGGCGCTGACGGAGTCTCGCTGTGGCGTAGCGGCGAATCGGCTCCGCTTTTGGGTCAGCGCGTCGTGCTCGCGACCGGCTTCGAGCTGCATCGACCGGGAGGAAAGATGGTAGATGAGGCGATCGATTCGTTTGGTCTTGCGTGTGGTTCCTGCGGCTATCCGCTGGTTTCTCGCCGACTTGAGTGGGGGCCAGGGCTGTTTGTAAGCGGGCCGCTGGCTGAGCTCGAGCTTGGCCCGACTGCCCGTAACATCGCCGGCGCGCGCGCGGCAGGTGAACGTCTCCTTGCCGTCGCTTGAGGAACGCGCGAACCTACGGGGGATGGCTGGCAAGACTAGGCTGCTTCGTGACGATGACCTTCGAGCGCTGCTGAGCGCGAAGGGCATCCGTGTCACGGATCAGCGCATGGTCATTCTGCGTGAACTGGCGAAGCTGCGGTTACCGGTGAGTCACCCTGAGCTAACCGAACGGCTTGGTCACGCGAGCCTCGATCGAGCTACGGTCTATCGCAATCTGCTCTCGCTCACCGAGGCTGGATTGCTGATTCGGACCCAACTCGGTGACAACGTCTGGCGCTATGAGTTGCCCACCGCGTTGTCGGCAACGCATGGCGAGCACCCGCACTTCGTTTGCAATGACTGCGGGGATGTGGCCTGCCTTTCGGCGGGCGCCGTCACCTTGCGAGCGGAGGCCACCCGCAACCAAGTGGCCGAAGTCCAGCTACGCGGGCGCTGCGAGGCTTGCGCCCGCGAGTGACTTAGGCTGACTGAGGTCAGCCTCGCGAGATCTTCTTCTCCACGAAGAGCACGTGCTTGCGTGCGATCGGGTCGTACTTCTTGATCTCGAGCTTGCCTTGCATGGTTCGCTTGTTCTTCGTGGTGTGATAGGCGAAGCCGGTTCCGGCTGTGGATACGAGCTGAATGATGTCGCGCATTCCTCTTCTGTAATGCGGCGCTCTCGCAGTTGCAACAAAGTTGCAACTGTGTGATTCTTTGGATATGCAGTTAGCGTCTCCTCTCGGGCAACAATCTGGAGAGTCCAGTATCGCGATCGCCAGCGACCTCGCTGACCTCAGCCAGCTCTTTGAACCCAAACGGAACGTTGCCGTTCACCGCCGGCAATTCGTGGGTGAACTCAAGCCCGAGATCGCAAGGGTTCTGGCTGAGCCGACGTTCCGTCTGCTTACTTCGGTGGAGCCTACGGCTACAGGTTTGGCGCAGCTCACCGCCGAACTCCCAGCTTACCCAGCTATCGCGCGTGAGCTGCACTTCCTATGCGAGCTGCTCGCAGAACTTACTGGTGCTGAGTTGATCGGGCTAAGGCTGGCGAGACTCGAGTCGGCGATGTGTCCGCGCTTTCATGTGGACCACGTGTTGGTGCGCCTCGTCCAAACCTGGTCGGGCGTGGGGACGCAATACCTCGATGAGCTCGACGTTGACCGCGCTTGGCTCGGCCACGCTTCCGCAGGTGCGGCCGATGAGGTAACCGGTCTGCTACGTAAAGGCGCGACCATCCATACCGCACACGCCGGTGAGCTGGTGCTATTGAAGGGGGAATCGTGGCCGGGCAACCAAGGCCGTGGGGCCGTCCACCGTTCGCCCAAGGCCTCCCCAGCAGAGCCGCGGCTCGTGCTGACGTTGGATCCGCTTTAGGCACTGGCGCGAACGCCAGAACCTTTCATCGGCTTGCGAACGACCTCACTCGCGTGAAGCTCGCCGGTTGACGCGGGTTGTGCGGTCGGGCGATGTTGGTTCGCATGAGAGCTTTCGCGATTGCGCTGTTGCTCAGCGTTGGGTGCACGGGTGCCAAGTCCGCCGAGGGAGAGTGTTTGGGCTATAGCTGCGATGAGGCAGGCGCTAAGGCGATGATGCTCGCGACGCTTGAAGGCACCTACCAGCCCTCCGAGACGGCCGTCGCTGCATTTGAAAAGGTGATGAGTAAGGGGACCCAAAAGATGGCCTCCCAACAGGGGTTTACACCCGACTCATTTCAGCTCGCCAAGGACAACCTTCAGACCTACTTGCGTGCCATTCCGGAGAACGGGGTTGACCCTCTGACTCCCGCCCTCGAGGAGCTTGGAAAGGGAACGGCCAAAGTGTGTTCACTTTGGCCGTATTGCTAATCCCATAGCCCGGTCACGCTTCGGCGTTGATGGGTCGCCGAGGCAGACCGTACGCGGAGGCTTACTCGATAATGTCTTCGACGGCCTTCTTGTCCTTGTCGTTGGCATTGTCGGCGGCGATGCCCTTCTTCACCTGCTCGATGGCCTCTTTGGTGGCCTTTAGAGCTGCCACACGATGCCCGCCCTTGTCGTGGGAGGCCTTCTCCAGTTGAGCCTGGGCCGTTTCGAGACCGGCGAGGGCAGCGCGCATGTGCGGTTGCGGTTCAGCTTGAGCTTCGTAGACCGAGTTGCCGGCAGTGAAGGCGAGGGCGCCTGCGAGGACGAGCGTGGATGACTTCCAGAAGGTGAGTGCGTTCATATCAAGTCCTTTGCGGAGATGTTCCGTTTGCCTGTGAAGGCAGGAGCGCCAATACACAACGCATGCCAAGGTATGGGAGCGCGTACGATCCCACAAGTCGCCCGTTTTTGAGCTTCGCCTCGTGCGGCCTGCGCGACTCACTGCGGAGCCGCTGCCGCAGGCAAGGTGCGCAGTTAGCTAAGCTCGCTCAGGCCCGTCTTGAGGACAGTCCCTTCAAGCGTCTCGCGCCCGTGCGTCACGTACAGCTGCCCCTCGTTGCGCGTGAGCTCAAAGCTACCGGCTTGCTCGAGCAGTCGCTCCAGCGGCTCGACCACGCTCTTCGGAAGGTCAAAGACCTCGATCTGGTCGGCCTTGTGGATCGCTCGGGTCTTGGCCTCGCGCTGCAGGAGGCCAAGCGACGTTGTGTAGACAGCGACCTTGCTAGCGGCTTTGGCGGCCTTGTGCAGCCGTTCCGCCGACGGCACGCCCACGTCAATCCAAGCGAGCAGTCTGCCGGTTGGGTCGTGAATCGCAACCGGCGGCTCCTCAGGGGAAGAAAGCCCGCCACGGCTAAACGCGATGCCTGGCGCGTAGGACAAGCAGTAAGCGAGCGTTCGTGTGACCAGATACCGAGGTGATTCGGAGGGGTGGCGCGCCAGCTGCAACTCGAGCGTCTCATAGACGCTCTGATCGACGTCGGAGAGCTGGATGGTTTGTTTGAGGATGGTTGCTCTCGGAGCCATTGGCCGCAGACTACGCGCCGCGGTTGAGTTGGGTAAGCTGCCTTCGTGCGACTCATCGACGAGCTTCACGGCAAACGTTTTGGGCTGGTGTTATCCGCGGGGTACTTCGGCTTTTTTGGCCACGCAGGCTTGCTGCAGGCGTTGGAGGAGCACGCGCTCAAGCCTGCTGCTTTCGCCGGTACCAGCGCGGGGGCTTTGGTGGCGGCGATGGCCGCTTCGGGCATGAGCGCTCAGCAGATTGAGCGCCTGCTGGTAGGGATCGTTCGACGCGATTTCTGGGACCCGAGTCCACGCCGGTGGGCAATGGACCTGCTGGCTGGGCGCGGCGTGACGGGCCTGCTGGAGGGGAGGCGATTCAGATCTCTCCTCGAGCGGCACTTGCCCGTTGCTCGCATTGAAGATTGCACCTCGCCGCTCGTCATCGTTACGAGCGACGTCACCAACGCCAAGTCCTTCGTCCATACGAGTGGAGCGCTTGCCTCGACCGTGCACGCGAGCTGCGCCTATCCCGGACTCTTTCGAACGGTCGATGAGGCTGGCGCCCAACTCTGGGATGGTGGCCTGATCGACAAGGCTCCTTTGGTCGCGCTCGCCGATGCTCAACCCGACCTTGAGGCGCTGCTGGTGATGTATCTACCGAGCAGCGCGAAGAAGGGGGAAAAGGCGCCACGACGCTACGGGTACTTGGGAGGATTGGCACAAGGGCTGGCTGCGGTGCGTCACGAACACTACGAGCTACAAGCGCGGTTATGCGAGGCACGCGGGCTACCGGTCTATGTGCTCAGCCCAACCCTTACTGCACTTGGTCCCAACAAACTAAAGCTCGGCCCTCAGGCGCTCGGCGAAGCCGCAGCATTCGCTCGCACGGCTCTGCGTGAGCCGCCCGATCGTTTTCGAAGCTTCGCGCGGGAGCGATAGCCGAACCTCTCATCGTCGTCTCCTTCGCTCGTCGCGCCATTACCTTCAAGGTAAACGACACTGCCCAGCCTTCCGAGTAGAGTCTGGCGATGGCTGGCCGCGCTCCCGATCGCACACTCTTTCCTGCGCTATTGCGATATTGGCGGTGCAAGCGCGGTTATTCGCAGTTGGACCTCTCGCTCGTGGCGGAGGTGTCGACCCGCCACTTGAGCTTCCTGGAGACTGGAAGGGCGCAGCCCAGCGAGGAGATGGTGCTGCGCTTGTCCGCGGTGCTCGATCTATCCATGCGCGATAAGAATGCGTTGCTCGCCGCGGCGGGCTATCTGCAGCGGTTCAGCGAGCCGGCTCCAAAGACGCTCGCTGGCCCAGCCGAGAGAGCGCTGGAACAGATGCTCAAGCAACATGAGCCGTTCCCTCTCATCATCTTTGATTCGGCCTATGAGGTAGTGCGAAACAATCTCGCGGCGGCAAACCTCATGGCCCGCTTCATTGCGGAGCCCGGGGCCACATCGCTGCCGCTCAATGTGTTCGACTTGCTGTTTGACCCGAGGTTGTCTCGCCCGTTTATATTGGATTGGGAGAAGCTCGCACGACTGATGCTGATGCGGCTCCAGCGTGAACTGCTGCAATGCCCGAATCATCCGCGGCTGTCCGCGTTGCTCGATCGCGTGCTCGGCTTCCCCGACGTCCCGGAGGGGTGGCAGCAACCAGACTTCGCCCTCGGCGCCGAGGCCGTGTCCTGCTTCACGCTGCAGCGCGAGGACCTCAAGCTCACCTTCCTTACGACGATCACCGCGTTCGCTGCACCTCAGAATGTGACGCTCGAAGAACTGCGCATTGAAAGCTATTTCCCGGCAGACTCGCAAACAGAGCTGCTGTGCCGCGAGTTGCTTGCTGGCTAAGCGGCAGGATGTCCCGTTCTCTACGTGGGCTATTGGGGCATAAACTCGCACTCTGCCGCTAGGCAGGAGGAGCCTAGCGAGCTGGTTCCTAGCGCTGGAGCGCCATGGTCGTTTTCCTTTTAAGAGGTTATATGACTGACGGTTCCGTCTTGGCCCACGCACACACTTTCCCTTCGCGAGCCTCTCGTACCAGGTTCGCGCGCTGGCTGCGCGGGGGCTTGGCGAGCCTAGCCGTTGCAGCGATTGGCGGGATTGCCGGTTGCAGCGAATCAGAGGAGAGCTCCTCGGGAGAGTCGGGTCGCGGGCCGGGTGAAGAAGTCGTTGAAAGCGTTGCCTCCGAGCTGGTTGGAACCGACGGCGCGTTGACCGTGACGGCGGCCAATACTGTATTGAATCAGTACGCCGTGCTCTCGGCGAACGTGGCGGCTGGGGCAACCAGTCTCACGGTGTCCAATATCGCGGACCTGACGAGCCCAACGCTTGGTGCGATCGCGGCTGGGGACCTGATCCTCATCTCGCAGGCGCAGGGAGCCACCATCGACCAAACCGATACAACGGCCTACGGCACGGTGACTGCGCTCAACGGCGCTGGGCGTTATGAGATCGTCAGCGTGGTTGGCGTACAAGGCAATACGCTGACCGTTGACTCGAGCTGTGGTGGATTGCAATTTGCCTATCAAGCTGCGGGCAATACCCAGGTTGTGCGCATCCCCCAGTTTACGACGCTAACCGTCAATGCCGGCG
>JBILLK010000043.1:0-54302 GCA_044376115.1 Polyangiaceae bacterium
GCCGCCGCTACGAACCTAAGTCTTTCGTCCATCACACAGGTCGCTTTCCAGGGCATCGATGTGCGATGCCCGAAAGTGTCACCTATGTGCCCGGTCTAAACTGTCACCCATGTGCCCGGTCTGAACCCGTGGTGCGACCGGATGCTGGGCGCTTTGTACGATTGGCGGAATCGCGGGCGTCGCTGTGCGGTTGAGAGCGCTGGATGCGTCCAACCGAGGATCACTATCGAGGCGCTCTCGTTGGACTCGCGCTTGGGGATGCGCTCGGCGCGCCGTTTGAGGGTGGTCCGCTCGAACGGCTGCTCTGGCTCGGACGTGGGAAGACGCGCGGCCTTCGACGTTTCACCGACGATACGCAGATGTCGCTCGACCTCGCCGAGTCACTAATCGCCGAAGGCGATGTCGACCAGGACGATCTCGCGGCGCGCTTCGCACGCAGCTACCGCTGGGATCGCGGCTATGGTCCTGGCGCCGCGCGCGTCCTCAAGCGTATTCGCTCGGGGGTTGCCTGGCGTATCGCGAGCCGCTCGGTCTATCCAGCAGGCTCGTTCGGCAACGGCGGTGCGATGCGCTCGCCGGTGATCGGCTTGTTCTTTCATGCGCGCCGCGAGCGTGTTGCTGCGGCTGCCCGTCTCGCTGCGGAGGTCACGCACGCGCACCCGCTGGGGATCGAAGGCGCGGTGCTGATCGCGGAGGCAACCGCTGCCGCACTCGACGGCGTCGCTGGTTGCGCGTTCTTCGCGCGCGCTGCCAGTGCAGTGCGTAGTCCGGAATACCTGACCCGGCTCGAGCTCGCAAGCCGCTGGCTCGAGGCCGGTTACCTCGTGACGCCCAAGGAAGTGCGTGCCCAACTTGGCATGGGCATCACAGCTACGGAGTCCTGCGTTACAGCGCTGTATCTCGCGGCGCGCTATGTCGATGAGCCCTTCGAGGCGCTGCTCGCCTTCGCAGCCGCCGCCGGTGGCGACGTCGACACTGTCGGAGCGATGGCCGGCGCATTGTGGGGTGCGCGCAACGGCTTCGCCCGTCTGCCGCCGCGCGCGGTTGCTAGCGTCGAGGGCGCCGCGCAGGTGAGTGAGGTCGCAGCCCAGCTCTATGCGAGGTCCCGCATGCTTGTGCCCTTGTCGTAACCCGCGCGTGCTCCCGTCTCAGCCCAACTTCAATACGCCCGACCCACGCTCGATGAACCCGTTGGTCGAGACCCAACTCAGCTTGCCTCCGGCCCCGGCATACTTGCCTTTGCCTCCGAGGATCAGGCCCTCGACTGCGACGGTGCCCGTGTCCTGGTCGAACGATGTCCCCTGGTAGGCCACATACAGTTCGTCCTCGCCGGCCTTGGTTCCCTCGAGCTCGTGCATGTTGAAGGTGATCGTCCCCAAAAGGATGTTCGGGACGGACCGATAGAAGCTGTGAGCGAGGAAGTGCGTATTGCCCTTTTTCCCATCCGAGAAACGCCACTGCCACGAGCCGGCGACCACTCCCGCGCGCGTGTAGGTGACCGCGTTGCCGCTGTCGAGCAGCTGCCCCCAGTTGTATGCGGCGGTGAACTCGAAGGGCTGGTTCGTCTTGTCGGCCATGATCGTCTCCTTGGGTTGCGGTTTGAGCGGGGCGCAGGCCAGCAGGGTGGTGGCCGCGGAGGCGGCAGCGAACCCAACCAGGAGCTGCCGCCTCGCCACTAGACCGTCTCCGTTCTCGCTCATGGCCGGCAGTATGGTCGCTGCGAATGCATGGACAAGGCTGCAAAGTTTGGACAGCTTGTCCCGGATGCGGGACACGCTGTCAGACCTTCATCTCTTCGTTTCGACCGTCCGAGCCGGCGGCGTGCGGGCCGTGGCGAAGCAGCTCAACGTGCCTCGCTCGACCGTGAGTCGCCGGCTTGCGCTCTTCCAGCAAAGGCTGGGCGTCGAGCTCCTTCGGTCGAGCGTTACCGGCAGCCGGTTGACCGAGGTAGGTGACGAGTACTTCGAGCGATTTGCGGAGGTCGTTGACGGCGCAGAGTCGCTCGTCGAGTCGGTGGGCGTGCGCGCTGCGCGCGTGCGAGGGACACTGCGCATCGCGGCCTCCGCGGCGTTCGCGGAGGCGTACCTCTCCACGGTTCTGCCAGCCTACGTGACCGACCACCCGGAGGTGCGCGTCGAGCTGTTGCTGGCGGTGGACCGTATCGATCTTCGCAGCGCGAAGGTTGATGTGGCGTTTCGCACCTCGCCGCTGGAGGACGACGAACGAACGGCGATCCGGCTGCGCGAGAGCATCAACGGTTTCTTCGCGGCGCCCTCCTACCTCGCGAGCCACCCGGCTCCCGAGCGTCCAACGGATCTCGCTCGTCACCACCTGATCGTGACGGGCGAGCCCGGCCACAAGGCTAATTGGCGCTACCTCGAGCGACAGCAAGAGCGCGCAATCGCCGTGAACGGGCGCGTGGTGTCCCCGAGCTTCGCCTTGACGCTGAACCTCGCATGCAAGGGGGTCGGCATCTGTCGCATGCCGACGATCCTCGTCGACGAGCTACTTGCGCAAGGGCGCCTTGTGCCGCTTCTGCGCCCTTATTGGCATCGCGCACAGATCAGCGCGGTCTTTCCCAGGGGCCTCGCCTCGAGCGCCAAGGTGCGCGTCTTTCTCGAGCGCGTGCGCGCAGCGCTCGGCACGCCCGCCGTTCGTAGT
Organism: Polyangiaceae bacterium; assembly: GCA_044376115.1. Taxonomy (GTDB): domain Bacteria; phylum Myxococcota_A; class Polyangia; order Polyangiales; family Polyangiaceae; genus Xiheicaenibacterium. Next base: position 2,662 of record JBILLK010000043.1, read on the forward strand.
CGCGTTCGCTCGTAGCACCCGACGAGGCGCGACGCTCTTCGCGCTCCCGTCCGCTCGCCCCGCTCAGAACGACGAGGCGAGTTGGCCCATCTCGCCGGCGCGAAAGCGACGGTAGGCTTCGTCGAGCTGCTGGTCGTTCGACATCGCGAAGGGGCCGCGGAAGATCACCCGTTCGCCGAGCGGCGTGCCTGCGAGGAGCAGGAAGCGCAGTCCCGAGGAGCCGGCCTTGAACTCGACGAGGCCGCTCGCGCGTTCGAAGGCGACGGCCTGGGCTCGACCGAAGCCCGCGCCGTCCCCAGCCTCTCCTGCGCCGTCCCAGCCGATCGCCAGCACTGTCTCCTCGAAGGTATGCTGCAAGCGCGTGTTGGGGCCCATACGCACGTCGAGCATGGTCACCGGAGGTAGCGGCTCGATGCGGCTGGTCGCTTCGTTGAAGCTTCCGGTGAGCACTCGCACCTCGAGCCCATCGCCCGGCGCCGCGACGGGAACCTTGTCGGCGTCGACGTGGAGCGCACGCGGAGTGGTCAGCTTCTGACTCGCCGGTAGATTGACGAATAGTTGCAGGCCATGCGAATCGACGCCTGCATGCTCCGGCACCTCCTCGTGCATCATGCCTGCTCCGGCCAAGGTCCAATGCAAGGTCCCGGCGCCGATCACCGAACGATCGCCTAGGCTGTCACGGTTGACGAAGGCTCCGTCCGAATCGGGGAACATCCAGGTCACGGCGGAGAAGCCGGCGTGCGGATGCGGAGGGAAGGTCGGCTGCGACATGTGAAAGTCGTCGGCATTCAGAAACGGATCCAAGGGGACGCCCAGGGCGTTCAGGCTGGCGCTGGTGAAGCCGTTTCGGTGGCGGGTCTGGGTGAGGGCTGCCCGGGCAATGACGCTTCGGCTCTTCATGGTCGCACCTCAAATAGCGCCGCGGCGCATCGCCTGCTCCACCGTTTCGGCTTGGATGTCGGGGTAACGCGGATTGTCTGACTCGCCGAGCAGCGCGGTTCCGCCGAACACACCGCGTGCGTACATCAGCGGTAGCCACGCAAACATGTTGCTGGCCTCGGTCGCAAAGCGGCGTGCTGTCTCCTGCTCGAGCTCTCGCACCGAACCGAGGCGCTTGAGCTTCAGCGGCTTGCCGTGGGTGCGCTCCCAGACTTGGGCGAACGAGAGCACGTCCATACGGTCACCCGAAACGAACAGCCGCTCGGGTACCGGGCGTTCGTCGAGCGCGGCAGCGGCTGTGAAACGCGCGGTGTCTTCCCAGGTGGTCCAGTCGATCGGCGTTTGGCCGTCGCCCCAGTAGCTGAGCTGCTCCCCAGCGGCGTCGAGCAGGCCCATGAAGCCGAGCACCTCGCGGCTCGCGAAGATGCCCATCAATACGTGCACCACCTCGAAGCTCCTGTCGATCTCAGCGTGAGCGAGCTCCGCCAGCTTACGCCGCCAATCCGAGTTGAGGTTTACGCCCTCGGCCAGCCCGAACAGGTTGTACGAGAAGTCCGATGGGATGAAGCGGCGCGCCCCGGCGGCTTTGGCAGCACGCAGCAGGGCGAGCTGGGCCTCGACGATGATTTCGGGCCCACCTTGCAGCGTAGAGACGACGGCGAATGAGCCAGCGACGGCGGCGGTTCGAGCGGCCTCGTCCGCGGTCAACGCGTCAAAGGCGTGGAGCTCGACTTTGTCCGAGGCCAGGCTTTGCGCCTCGGGCTTTTTTGGATCGCGGACCAACGCGCGGACGCGCACGTTGGGGTGGCTGAGCAGAGCCTGAATCAGGAGGCGACCGAGCTTGCCGGTGGCTCCTGCGACGACGACGAGCTTGTTGGCGTTGTTCATAACCCTGGATGTACGACCGGAAACAGGCGCCGACAATGAGCCTTGATATTGACGGACTGTCAGGTAAGACCTGTCAATATGGGTGCCCACTCCGACATGGTTCTATTCGCGGCCGTGGTGGAGGAGGGGAGCTTTACGCGTGCGGCGCAGCGGCTCGGGGTCACCAAACAGACGGCGAGCGAGCGGGTCGCCGCGCTCGAGGAGCGGCTGGGTGTGCGCTTGCTCGAGCGCACGACGCGGCGCTTGCGCGTGACCCAGGCGGGCGGGCGCTACGCGGAGCGCTGCACCGCCATCGCGCTGCAGATTGAAGAGGCGGAGCGTGAGGTGCAGCAGCAGCAGGCCGAGCCGGTGGGGCTGTTGCGCGTCTCGGCGCCGGTGCTTTATGGGCGGCGCTATCTGGCGCCGGTGGTGGCGGACTATCTAGCGCGCTACCCGCGGGCTAGCGTGGAGGTCTTGCTCGCCGAGCGGCGGGTGCGGCTTGTCGAAGAGGGCTTCGATTTGGCGATCCGCATCGGAAAGCTCGAGGATTCATCGCTCGCGGCGCGCAAGCTCGGAGAGGGCCACGTGTACTACGTGGCCAGCCCGGGCTACCTCTTGCGCCACGGTCGGCCGAGCTCCGCAACTCTGCCCGACGCGCGTTGTATTGCCACCCGCATGCAGGAGCGATGGCGCTTCGATGGCGTGGAGGTCAAGCTCGACCCGGTGCTGCTGGTCAATGATCTCGAGGTCGCCTGTGAAGCGGCTATCGCCGGGGTCGGGATTGCGCGGCTGCCCTCGCTGGTCTGCGCAAAACCAGTGACCGAACGGCGCCTCGTGGTGCTCGGCGGTACCGAGCCAGCCGAGCGCCCCAGCGTCTATGCGCTGTTTCCTCAGCACCGCCACCCTTCAGCCAAACTGCAGGTCTTCCTCGAGTCGCTCACCAAGTTGGTCGCGCCGATGGCCCCGATCGAAGAGCTCACAAAGCCTGTTCGCCCGCGCCGCGGCTAGGGCGGGTGGGGAAGAAACCCAGCGCATCTCCGTACTGGGACGTCATGAACCGCCCCCTGGCCCTCGCATCGTTCGCGCTCGTTGGACTCCTCACGGGCTGCGGCCCCACCCCAGAGGAGAAGGCCCTGGTAACCGAGCGCGTCGCGTTGCGCGCGATGCAGCACGACGCCATCATCAGCGCGAACAAGGACTGCAACGCCTTGAAGCAGAAGCTCGCGGACTTCGAGAAGGCCAACAAGGACCGCCTGGAGAAGTTCCGCAGCGCATGGACGGCACTGCCCGAAGAACGCAAGAACAAGGCACAAAACGCCGGACCGTTTTCAGAGAAGCAGGTGACCGATGAGCTCATCGCGGTCATCGTTTCCTGTACCCCCGAAAAGCTGCCCGTTCCCTGAGTTGCAGTCGCTTTAGGCAATGAAAAAGGCCAGCACCGCCGAAGCGGGCTGGCCTTTCGAGCTTGGATAGGGCGCCGATTAGCGCCCGAGGCCGAGCTTCAGAACGTCACGTTCGCGGGGCAGATGGTCTGGCCAGCAGGGATCGGGAAGATCATCGTGTCGTCGTCGATCGTTTGCAAGAAGGCCACGAGGTTCACCACGTCCTGTGCGGTTGGGGTGAAGACCTGGTTGCCAGCGCGCAAGTGAGCGAGGAACTCCGGGGCGTTCAGCAGCTCATCGAGCGAGTCGACCGAGCCGTTGTGGAAGTAGGGCGCCCCGGTGGTCATGTTGAGCAGCGATGGCACGTTGAAGCCACCGACACCCTGAGCGGCTGCTGCGTTTTGCCGGATTTCGTCGGCGCCGCGAGCATCCGGGCCGGGCAAGCCGAAGGTGCCGACGCGACGCGAGACACAGATGTGTCGCTGCGGAGCGCCGTTGGCGTCGTTGCCGATCAGCGCATCGTTCACGTCGATGGCCACGCCGGTTGCGTCAGCGGGGAGCACGTTGACCGGCACCGACCCGAGCGTACCGACGCCGTTGCCGGTGAGCGTCTCGAGGCGGAGGTCGGCGAGGTTGCCCACCGAGTTCGCCTCGGGCGTGTAGTAGAGCTCGCTGATCGTCCACTGGGCGCCGCTGTGGCAATTCTCACAGTTGCCTGCGTCGAACACGGCGCGCCCTGCGACCGGATCGCCGGTGAGGGCGCTGGCTGAGCGACCGCGGGGTGAGCGGATGGTCTTGATGTACTCGTTGATCTCGTCCCAATCCTTGAGCACGCCAGGACCGTAGGCCGGGAGGTCACCGGTGAAGCCGCCGGTGCTGCCGACGTCGTTGACGCCCTTGACCGAGCCGACGTTGAAGCCGTTCTGCGGGTTACCGATACCGAAGCCGGCGGAAGCAAGTCCGACGAAGTCGATGCGGTCGCCGTTGACCGGCGGCATGCTGGTGGCGCTGACGATGGCGCCGACGCCGCCTGCAACGTTGCGCGTGTTGAGCTCGAAGTCGTGGACCTCGTCGAAGATGGCGCTCCAGTTGAGGATGCGCTGGTGCTCGCCGTTCTCGTCGAAGGTGGTGGAGGTGTCCACCGTCTGACGCGGGCCGGCGGGGAAGGCCCAGGTCACGTTGTCGGTGGTGCCCATCGGGTGGCAGGCCACACAGCCAACCCACGCGCCGGTGGACCAGCGGGTGAGGCCGGTGTTGAAGAAGCGCTGACCGCGCAGGATGTCGAACTCGTCGGCCGGGTTAGCCGGGTCATCCACGGGCAGCGTCTCCGACGCGATCGCGAGCGTCGTGGTGGTTTGTGAAGCGAGGTTGATGTGGCTGATCGAGCGACCAACCTCGTTGTAGGTGTAGGCGTTCGAGCCGATGATGGTCACGCCGGTGGGCGAAGGATCGGTCGCGAGGAAGTTGGTGGTTGCGGCGCCAGCGGCCGGCGCAGCGCCGCCGTAGCTCAGCCGGAGCAGGCTGTTCGACGTCATCGAGGCGACGTAGCCAAAGTCGGTTCCGGGCACGAAGGCGATGTCATGCGGCACCGCGACGAAGCGGCGCCCCTCGGCGTTGACGCCTGCGGCGGGGAGGGCCTGCACCAGCTCGCTCAGGTTGGCGAGCTGTGAGTCGAGCACGGTGTTGTTGGCCGTATCGATGGCGTACACAAGGCCGTGAACGTTCTGATGGAACTCGGTGGTGTGGTTGAAGGCAGCGGGCGAGGCGCCGACTGCGGTCACGTACACCTTGCCGTTGTTGATCGCGCAGCCGTAAAGCTGGTTGGGGTAGGCCGAGGTGTTGGACGCTAGATCGAGCGTCGGGTCGCCCATGTTGCCGCCCGCGACCATCACGCCGGGGAGGTCAATCACGGTGGGTTGCAGCGTGATCGACGTCACGGCGTTGGTCTGCGCATTGATGGCAAACACTCGACCAACACGCGCTGTGTCGGTGCCTTCCTTCTGCGTCCCGTTCTCGCGAGCGTAGAAGTCGGTGACGTAGATCGTCTCGTCGCCGTCTTCTTGATCGGCGTCGTTGGTAACGCACACCGCCATCGGCGCGCCGCCCACGTTCACCGTGGTCACGTCACCGGTGGCCGTGTCGATCACGCTGACGGTGCCGTCGGCCCAGTTCGAAACGTAGGCTTTGGCGCCGGAGGGTGAGAGCGCGATGTGGCCGGGCTCGGAGCCGACGCTGATGGTATCGCTCACGGTGGGCGAGGCGGCGTCGACGTTGCTGATGACCGAGACGGTTTGGTCGAGACGATTGACGACGTAGGCCGTGAGGCCGTCGGGAGAGAACACCACCGAGGTCGGCTCGGCCCCGACGTTGACCTTGGAAGAGGGCGTGGGCACACCCGCTGCGTCCACGAAGAAGATCGAGACGTTGTTCGTGGCTTTGTTGGCTACGGCGAGGAAGTTGCCTGCCTCGTTGCTCGCGATCGAGCTGCCGCGGCTCGGCTGCTGGGCGAAGGCTCCGCCGCCAGCACCGCCCTCACCACCTGCACCGCCGGCTGCACCGCCACCACCAGCTGCACCACCGCCACCAGTTGCGCCACCACCGCCGGTCGCAGCGCCACCGCCGCCGTCAGCGCCACCGCCGCCGGTCGCAGCGCCACCGCCGCCCGTCGCGGGGCTACCGCCGGTTGAAGAGCTGTCGTCCCCGCAGGCGGGCCCGATCGTCGCTGCGAGAAGACACGCTGCGGCAAGCAGCGAAGTCGGAGCAAGTCGGCTCTTCAAAGTTCTTCTGGTACTACGCATGGAATAAGTTACCTCCCGCACGGGCTCACTCGCCCACACGACAAAACGCCTGCAGCACGGCAGGCACGGTCCAACCCAACCACAGCAAGGTGTCACGCCTGGGTGCGTAGATGAACCCCTCGAACATCAATGATGGGTATAGGTTATGCCTATGGCCCCCTAGTAGGCTCATAACCGCGGCCTTTCCCGGTACTTCTGGTCCGTAGCGGGCACTTGGGAGGCGCTCGCTTGACGGGATCGACCTCGAACGCTCAGCTTGGGCGATGCGCTTGGCGCCCGGAGTCTTTATCGCGTCGCCGGCGGCGCACGAGCGCTTCTGCTCTGGAGTGCCGTATCCGCTGGAGCTGCTCTTCGATCGGGAGGACCTCGGGCAGGGGCTCGCGCTCGTCGAGCAAGGCGAGCGTGAGGCTTGGTTTCGGCTCCCGGCCGGTGCGATGTTGCGCGTTGGGGTTGAGCTGGGCAACGTGGTCAGCGCCGAGTTGCTGGAGGGTGAGGCTGCAGCGCGAGCGACCATCGAGCATGGGATGCGATTGCCCGAGGAGCGGGCTGCGGCCGTTCGCGCCGCGCTAGCGGTAGGGGTGGAGGTAGAGCCCGCGCTCGACGCGCTGTTCGGCAAGCAGCGTCGCAACCTGCAGGTGCTGCTCGACCAAGCGCTGCTCGGCTATCGGTTGCGCCGCTGGGTCGTGCACCACGACTGGCCTGCGCGCTCGGTGGTGCTCGAGCTCGTCGAGCTCGATGGGAGGCTGCTACGTAGCGAGTTGCTCGAGGGCCAAGCTGTGTGGGACGCCTGGATCGAGCGCGAATGAAGGCGCGCGGCTAGCCAGCGTCTTCGCGAGCCCAGTCTTTGGTCTCGAAGTAGTAAGCCCCGTCGATGTCGAAGGCGTCGTCGAAGGCGAGCCAGGTCGACCAGCCGCAAGCGCAGTTGAAGTCCACTGTGCCCCAAGCATCGCCGTTCATGCGGCAGCCCTCGACGTGGCGCTCCTCGGTCGTCGGCTGTGCGCAACGCAGGCAGCGCAGGCCTCCGCGCCAGAAGGCCTTCCGTTCACTCAGCTCGGAGACGCGCACGGGCTGCGAAAGCTGGCCCGCAGCCGAACGACTGAGCAGCGCGTGCGGCACCGCCAGCTGGACGATCTCGGCCTCGCCCAGCCAGTCCGGGCGCTGGCCGCGTACTCGCGTCGCGTGGACGTCGCAAAGGCCGAGGGCCCAGCGTTGCGCGGTCTGCTCGAGCGGAGGAGCGGGATCGATGCGTGAGAGCAGCCGGCCCCCCGGCTGTCCGGCGTCCGGCGGCGGGGGATCGTAACAATCGGCTTCGCTACCGCTGGCGACGATCGTGAGATCGAGGTCGTTCCGGGCACTTTGGGGGCCTGCCAGGCGTGGCGCGAAAAACAGCGCTACAGAGCCCCACGGCCTCGGGGTCGTCTGCAGCGTCACCGGCAGATGCTTGTTCTGCTCCCCGTCGACGCCGTACGAACCTCGGGTCAAATAGCGCTGCGGAAACAGCACAAACGCCCCTCGCTGGGCCTCGAGCAACTGCTTCCACGCTGGCGTCACCTGCTCCTCGGCGATCGGCTCGGCTAGTTCGATCGGGGTGTCAGCGGCGAACACCGCACCCAGCCTTTGTGCGCGCACCGCCCACGCCTCGATCAGCACTGCGTCGGTGCGGGGGTCGAGCCGGTGGGGCGTAACCACCACACGCGTACGCAGTGGCTCGAGCTGCGCGAGCAACTCGTCGCTCGGTTGCTCGAGCAGCGTGCGTGGGCAATGAACGAGCGCGAAGGAGCTAGAACGCGAGAGTCGCAGCAGGTCGCGTATCAGCGGCTCGATCGCACGTGTGCTTGGTGCCGCGTAGAGCATGCCCAGGAGCTCGGCTAGCTTCGCTTCAACCTCGGCAATGAGCGATCGGATCTTGCGTAGCAGCCGCTCGGCGCTCTCCTTCGGCGTGCGGCTCGCGGAACTCCAGCCGTCTGGTTCGAGAGCCGCCAGGGCGACCAGACGAGCCGCCAGCGGTCTTGAACCTTGGTGGGAGTCACCGTCGCGAACGATCCGCTCGACCCAGGCGTGAAGCTCGTCGCAGAGTGGAAGGCCGCTGCGAGCGCGCGTTCGCTGCAGCTCGCTTCGAATCACTCGCGCCGGTTCACTCGACGGCCGAGTCGCGAACTCGAGCGGCCGCATTCCGCTGGCGGTTAGCGCGAGGAGAACCTCCCAATGCGCCTGCGGATCGACGAACTCATGCGCAGGATGGTCTTCGGTGAGGCGCGTGGCCTGCATCGTGATTCGAAATACGTTGAGGCCATTCAGGAGCGCAAAGAGCTCAGCGCCGAGCTGCGGCGCTTGAATCAGCTGGTGGGGGTCGAGCGAGTCCGGGCGGCTGATCGTGAGGCTAGCGCTACCCTCCAATGGATCGTCCGGATCGAGCAAGTGTTCTGCTGGGAGATCGAACTCGAGAGCAATGCTCGCCGCCTTCAACATGGCGGTTGGTTTGCCATGCTCAACGACCAGCCAATCTCCAGGCTCGAGATCGGTGCTGGTCCCTTCGGGCGCCAGGTCCGCCAGGACGACGATCGGAGTGGCTGGCTGTGTCGTCATTGGACTCAGGGGCGGCCAACAACGCAGAGCGCGTCGATAGCTCGCCCTTCGCATACTAGCGCGACGCGCGCTGCGCGATCGCTCCTCAAGCCGCACGGAGCCTGAGCGGCGACCTCTTTAGGCGAAATGCGCGCGGGGAGGTCAAGCTCTGTGAGAGGCTCCACTCTTCCGGTGGACCTAACCGCGTGGGGTAATGACCGGGACGACCCAAGTGATGAAGGCCTTTTTGCTCCGTCTGGCGTACGCCAACGTGATCGTCGCGCTCGGCGGCCTCGGCTACTCGGTGATGGCGTGCGTGCTCGCGGGTATCACGCCCAGGGTGGAATACGTTTGGCCTGGCTTCACCACGATCTTTGCTGCGTACAACTTCGACAAGTGCGCGCGGCTCGATCCGCAAGACGCCATCAACGATCCGGAGCGCTCTCTGTTCATCGCCCGCTATCGCTGGGTGTTGGTGGCGTTGGCCGTACTCGGGCTGTTGGTTGGTGGCGTGCTCTCGGCGCGCGCGGGAGCCCTCGGTGTGGTGCTCTACCTGTCGCCCTTCATCGGTGCAGTGCTTTATACCTTGCCGGTCGTGCCAACCCGCAAAGGGATGGTGAAGATCAAAGAAGTCACCGTGCTCAAGAGCGTGTGGGTGGCGTCGGCCTGGGGCTTTGGCCCGGGGCTGCTGCCATTGGTGTTGGCCGGGGCTGCGCTCGACTACGTGGCCTTCGCAGCTCTCGTTTTCACCACCGTTCGAGTGTTCGTCAACACGGTGTTCTTCGATCTCGGTGACATCGCCGGGGATCGTGCCGAGGGGGTAGCAACGATCCCGGTTCGCTTCGGGTTCTTGGCTACGCGCCGCATGCTCAACCTGCTGAACCTTGGGTTCGGGCTAGGGATGCTTGGGCTCACGCTGGGCGGCTGGCTACCGCCGATCGCCCACGTCTTCAACGGACTCACGCTCTACGCTGCGTTCTACCTCTCGCGGGCGAAGAGCGAGCAGTCGGAGATTGGCTTTACTTGCGATGTCGTAGCCGACGGCGAGGGGTTCGTAGGGGCGCTCGCGTGCCTTGCCGTGCTCGCGTTGAGCTAAACGCTCGCGGAGCTGGGCGCGTTTGCGGCTTAGTCCTGCCAGGGCTCGACCACGATCTCGAAGCGTCCGAAGTCGAACGGCAGGCCGGGCGCGGCCTCGACCTTCTGCAGGCGCTCTCGCTCTCCGCGGCGCCGCAGCTGCGTCACGCGGTGGTAGCAGAAGGGGTTGTTGCCCGGCTTGCCCAGCGTGGTGTGCGCCATCCAAGTGCAGCCGCCCTTGCACGCGTCGGCGTAGTAGCAGGTCTTGCAGAAGCCCCACAGCTCGTCCTTGGTGCGGTGCCGGGCAAAACCGACGACGCGATCTTGCTCCCAGATCTGTTCGAGCGAGAGGTCCTTCACGTTCGAACCGCGGTACGGGGTCGGCAGGGTAGGGCAGGCCTTGATGGTGCCGTCCGACTCGATGCCGAGCGTGTGTTTGCCCGCTTTGCAGCTCGCGAAGTGCGACTCGCTGCTGAGCGGCCGTGAGCGCAGCACCTGCTCGTGCGGGCCGAAGTAGCCGATGTTGTTGCTGGGCATGATGGCGAAGGGCTGCCCCACTTCTCCCGCTGCGCGCCAGGCTTCCACCGCCTCGAGTTGCAGCTTCGCCAGCGTGTCGATGATCGGTACCACCTGCCACGGATCGACGATCCATTCGGGGTGATCGGCGGCGCGCCCGAGCGGGCCGGTGAGCTGCACCTGCCACGCGACCACGCCGCGAGCCTGATACGCCCGGGCCATCTCTGGGAGCACCTGCAGGTTGAGCTTGTTGATCTGCGACGTGACGGTGACCATCAGCCCCGCCGCGCGGCTCGCGTCGATCGCCCGCATACACGCGGCGTAGCTGCCGAGGTTGCCGCGCAACTTGTCGTGGATCTGCGCTGTGCCGTCGACCGAGACGCCCACGCCGGTGAGCCCCGCGTCGCGGAAGCGCCGCGCGCGCTCCTCCGTCCACGCGCGTCCGCCGGTTTGCAACACGACCTGAATGCCGTGCTCGGAGAGCGCCCGCACGATCGCCTCGCAGTCGGGGCGGAGATACGCCTCGCCGCCGATCAGCACCACCTCGCGCGTCCCGAGCCGCGCGAGCGACGCCGCGACCTCGAGCATTTGCGCGGTGTCGAGCTCGCCCTCGCGGGCGCGGCCAGCGCGCGAACCGCAATGCGCGCAGGGCTGGTCGCACTTCATCGTGACCTCCCAGACCACATAGATCGGGATGGCTTGATCGACCTCGTCCGGCTGAATCCTCCGGCGCAGTTCGACAGTTTGGGGCATAACGTTGACGCTACCACCGCTTGAAGAGAAGCGCTTGACAAGCCCCGTGGGTCGCCGCTCCACTCAAACTCATGACGCCCTTCATCGCTTGCCCTTCCTGCTCCTGCCACGTCGCTCCGCACGAACTCGAGTGCCCGCATTGCGGTGCTGCGACGAAGGACAAGAGCGGCTCGCCGGTGAAGACCGTGGCGGCCGTCCTGCTCGGCCTCACCACGGCGATCGTTGCGTGCAGCGAGCCGAGCGACGCGTATGGTGCGCCGGGCGGCTACTCAGAGGGCGGCGCTGGCGGTGCGAGTGAAGGCGGCGCCGGAGGTTCAGGCGGCGCAGCGGCTGGCGGCGCAGCCGCCGGCGGTGCAGCGACCGGCGGCGCTGGAGGTGCAGGCGGCGCAGCGGCGGGCGGCGCAGCGGCTGGCGGAGCAGGCGGGGTGGGCGGCGCTGGTGGTGCGGGCGGCGGCTGAGCCGCAGTAGCGCCTTCCGATGATGGTCGCTGTGCTGAGGAGGATCCTCCGCTAGCGCTGTTTCTTCTTCTTGGCCCACACACTACCTTCGCCGCATGAAGGTGAGCCTTGTATGGGGAGGCGCGCTGCTGCTCGCCGGGTGCAGCGGGTCGAGTGCGGTGCGCGAGGGGGAGACGTCGTCGGTCGCGGCCGTGGCGACAACGACGTCTGCGCTACCCAGCTCAATCGCGAGCGCAGCGGCGCCGGCGGCTTCGGTGCGTGTCCCGGCGAACGTCAGCGAGACGTTGGCGCTGTTGCCCAAAGACGCCGCCATCGTCGGCTTCATCCGGCCGGCGAGCGCGGATCGCCTGCTCGACTGGACCCCGCGAAAGCCTGAGTTGCGGGCCGAGCTGAAACAGAACTTCGGCTTCGATAGTGCGGCGTCGTTGCTCACGGACCTGGGCGTGGAGGTGGGCGCACCCATTGCGTTCGGGGTGCTGTCTCCGGATCGCGCGGAGGCGCAAAAGCTCGTCGACGCGGTGATCAAGGCCAAGGACAACGAAGCTGTGCTCAAAGCCGAGAGAGCGTCGCCACCGAACGGGACGTTCCTACGCTTCGTTGGGCGCTCGAAGGCTGGTGTTGACGTGGTCCAAGCGCTCGAGAAGCACGCAAAGAAGTTCGGGCTGGCGGTCTCGCGCTGCCCCGACTCGAAGTTGTGTGCTGCCGTCAACGGAGCCAAGGTGGTGTTTACACTGCGCGGGTGGATGGGCGCGATTTACGTCGAGGGCGATCGCGTCGAACTCGAGCTCGTGCATTCGCGTGAACCGGAGCCGCGTCAGGCGGAGCTGCTCGCCGCACGCCGCAAATCCGCGCGCGGTGCTCCAGAGGGCCGCTGCACCAAGCTCAACGCCGATGCTGACCTCTCGCTGTGTGTGGACGGCGATCGGGCGGGCGAGATGGGCGCAGCCACCGGGCTTTTGACTACTTTCTCGGCTGTCGCCGGCGGCTCGATCGATCAGGAGCAGGGAGCGCTGATCGCCAAGCAGGGTAAGGTTGAATCGCTGCGCAACATTGAGCTAGCCAATCCCAAGCGCAGGCTGCTCGACGACGGCACCGTGTCGGTTACGTTGAGCGCCAAGGGCTTTGAGGCCCAGGGGAGCTGGGCGTTTAGCAAAGAGACCAAGCCTGCGTCGAAAGGCGCGGAGGCCGAGCGTTGTGTGTCGCTCGATGGCGTGATGAAGACGCTGCTGCCAGAGCTCCTTACGCGGATGGGCGATCTGGGCGACGACTTCAAGAAGCCGGAGGAGCGGTACATTCACCTGCGCGAGGCAGGTTGGGGCGGCTGGCTCGTGCTGTTCGCGCGCACCTGGCCCAACTTCTTGGGCGGCCTGAAGGACGGCGCGTTTGCCATCGGCAGGGTTCCGGTGAACAAGGTTTGCATGAGCACGTCCGCCGAGCGGCTGGAGCTCCGCATCGAGGGCGAGGCCGTTCCGTTCTAGGAGCATCAACGGTTCGTTTCTCGAGCTCCAACGTCGATGGCTGCGTGGCACCGTGCAGCTGCAATTCGAATCCGAGCGCGATATGAGAGAAATCGCGAGTGCGCTCGGCGACAAGCTCTCGCTTCGAGTCCTCTGGCTCGGTTCACCTGTCATGGCGCATTGGTGGGTGGGCCTCTTGCTGCTGTTGGTCGGAACCTTCGGTGGAATGTTGCTGGCGATTGGCATCTCCAGAGAGGCCCTCCCCACCGTGGCACTCATCCTCGCGCCTGTGGTGACGCTCTGCTTCTGGCCATCGCGTGTCTGCGTCGCCGGTGGAGAACTCCACGTGTCATGGCTCCTGTGGAGGCGGACGACGAGTCTGTCGGAGATCACCTCGATGCGCATTCGAACCCTCGGAAACGTTCACTGGCTCCAACTCACCTTGAGGGGCGGTGATGAGCAGCGTGTCGGAGGACTCACGCGTTACGACGTCGACGACCTCGAGGTCGAGATCACACGCAACCGCCAGACGCTCGGGCCGCCTGCCAGCTGAGGGCAAGGCCGCGCACGCCTGAACGCGCAGACCTGCTGCTTGACTGCGACCATAACAGTGTTATGAGGGTGCATAACACTGTTATGATTGACGACGACGGACCCGACCTCATCTACCGCGCTCTGATCGCGGGGCGTCTCTCTGCGGAGGATCTTTCGGCGCGCAAGCTCGGCAGCTTCCTCGGGCGTACGACAGGCGCGGTCTACCACCGCTTTGGCTCGCTCGACGGCCTCTTGTTCGCGGTGAGTCAGCGCGGCTTCGCCGATCTCGGGGCGCGCGTTACCGACGTCTGGTCGCGCAAACACAGCCTCGCGGCCTGCGCCGTTGCGTTCGTGGAGTTCGGCCTCGACCATCCCTCGCTCTACGCGCTGATGTTCGAGCATCGCTTCGATTGGGCGGCGCTCCGCGCGATCGGCGCCTTCGAGCAAGCGACGCCGGGCAGCCAGCTGCTCGCGGGCGTCGTCTGCTTGTTCGAGGAGAGCGGCTCCAAGACGGCCCTGCGCGATACGCGCCTGCTGATGGCGGGCCTGCACGGCATCGTTTCGTTTGCAGCGAGTGGCCGCATGAACACCGGTGAGCTGCAGTCGCCCGATCGCAGCATAGCGATCGCCTCCGCAAAGGATCTCGCCACACGCCTCTTCACGACCCCGACACCGGCCACGAACAAGCAAACCTCCAAGACCCGAGTCCGCCAATGACCACCCTTTCCGATCCCTTGAAGCTGGCCCACGGGCCCACGCTGCGCAATCGCATCGCCAAGAGCGCAATGAGCGAGCGATTGGCGCTTGCGGACGGGCGCGTCAGCGCAGAGCTTGTCGCGCTTTACCGGCGTTGGGCTGCGAGCGGCGCCGCGCTCCTGATCACCGGGAACGTGATGGTGGATGCGCGCGCGCTCGGTGAGAGCGGCAACGTCTTCGTCGAAGATGAGCGCGATCTATCGAGGCTTCGCGCGTGGGCCGAAGCAGCCAAGTCCCAGGGTGCGGCGGTGATGATGCAGATCAACCACCCCGGAAGGCAGGCGCCGCGCACGATCAGCAAACACCTGGTCGCGCCGTCAGCGGTAGGCCTCAAGGGGCCGGGCCGCTGTTTGCGATCCCGCGCGCCCTCCTGGCGAGCGAGGTCGAGGAGATCATCGCTCGCTTCGCCGAGGCGGCGCGCATCGCAGAGAAGGCCGGCTTCGACGGCGTACAAATCCACGGTGCGCACGGCTACCTCGTGAGCCAGTTCCTCTCGCCGTACACCAACCGCCGAGAGGACGCGTGGGGAGGGGACGCAGTGCGCCGCCGTCGGTTCTTGATCGAGCTCGTACGTGCCATACGTGCCGCCGTGAGTGACGGCTTTGCGGTCGGTCTCAAGCTCAACTCAGCGGACTTTCAGAAGGGCGGCTTCGACGAGACCGAGTCGCTGGCGTTGGTCGAAGAGCTCGATCGCGAGCAGCTCGACTTCGTCGAGGTCTCCGGGGGGACCTACGAGACGGCGAAGATGTTCGAGGAGACGGTGCCAACCCGAGAGAGCAGCAAGCGGCGCGAGGCGTTTTTTCTCGACTACGTGGAGAAGGCGCGAACGCGCATCCGTTGTCCGCTCATACTCACCGGCGGCTTTCGTACGCTCGCCGGCATGCAGCACGCGCTCGCTGGAGGCGCAGTCGACATCATCGGTCTCGCGCGGCCGATGGCCGTGGAGCCTGATCTGCCCAAAGCGTTGCTTTCGGGTGAGCGCAGCGAGGCTAGGCCGGTGAAGCTCGCGACCGGGATCGCCAACCTCGACTCGGTCATCCAAGGAAGTTGGTACCAGACCCAGATCGACCGAATGGGCCGAGGCAAGGAGCCGTCTCCCGCGCTCGGCAGGTGGCTGCCGGTGATGCGCTATCTTTCCTCGCGACGCGTCAGCGAGCTCCGCGCCTGACGTACTCGCAAGGCCCAGCTACGTCGAGCTGGTCTGTGCTACGGCATGCCGCCGAGGCTCTGACATCCGACGCAAAACTCTTAGCGCTCCAGGCGGGATTCGAACCCGCAAAGCGCGCGCAAAGGGCTCATTTGGGAAAACTCGCTTCCCTGCGCAAACCTCGTGAGCCTGCGCCCGGTGCATCCGCAACCCTGAGCCCACCCCACCTCGCTTCACCGATCCGCGAGCAGCACCCACGGGGGATCCACGAAGCAGGTCAACACGCCCCTTTTTACGGTGCCGGTTCCGTTTTCCGGTGCTCGTCCCTTGAGCGTCTGGAGCGAAGGGACCGACGGAGCGGGACCTTCAGAGCTGACCAGCCTAACCGCTTTGTTTTGAAGGTAGGTCGAGTTCGAGTCGCTAGGGCGCTTCTCGGAACGCATCGAAGAGTTCGCTCCAGAGCCTGCGTTCTTCCCCCGTCGCTGCGTGAACGGGACGGCACTCGGCCTCGTGGTCGGCTTGGTAGCCGGGCGATGCGCAAAGCTGAAAGAGCGGCGGCAACGCGAGGCACAGCTCCAGGAAGACCTGCTGCTTCGCGAGCGGCGGGGGTCGGTCCGCGTCACCGTAGAAGCGGATGTGATCGCCTAGCGTGTCCTCGCAGGCGCCGGTCGAGCGCACCGGAGCTGCGCCCTGGGTGTTGATCGTGGCGCTGGGTGGGGCGGTCGCCGCTGCAGTGGGCGAGGGCGGAGTCTCAGCGGCCGCGCGCTCGACGCTTAGCGGCGCTGCCGTGCACCCGAGCAGCATCACGAACAGCGCGATGCTGCGCTGACGTAAGGCCGTAGCTTGCGTTGTCACGAGCTGCAGTATCGCTCGAAAGTATGGTTGGGGCCAGCAGTCGGGGAGGGCGCAAACCCGAGTCGACGGGGCCACGATTGCGAGCTTTGCGCGGCGGACCAAGGCGGGATCTCGACGCGTTGACCGAGCCGAAATCCGAGCGGGGAGACGATTGAGCGCGGCGGGGGTGGGCAATAAGGTCGTCGCCATGAAAGCTCTGCTCCGCTTGATGTCCTGCTGTTTACTCCTCGCGACGACTCACTGTGCCTCGAAGGATCCGGCGTACGAGACCGCGATGAAGGAGTGGGCGGACAAGGCCTGCAGATGTGCTGGTCCGGCAAACCCGGCGACGGAAGCGTGCTGGGCCGATTGGCGTAAGACGCCGGAGCCCGAGTTCCCGAAGCACTTCTTGGATGCAGCAATGACCAATCCGAACCACGAGATCGCGAGCCGCTATAGCGATCAGGTTCGGGCCTGCGGGACGCGCAAGTAGCGGCCATTGGCCTACGTAATGCGGCGCACTTCCGACCTTCGCGGGCTCAACGAGCGACCAGGTGCAGTTGCAGCAGCTCCAGGAACACTCTCACCTTCGCCGGTACGCGGCGGCGGCTTGGATACACCGCAAAGAGCGAGCCGCCGGGCATCGCGTATTCGGGTAACACGCGCTGCAGCTGACCACGCTCGACTTCTTTTGCAACAAGGACCGGATCGCACATACCAATGCCAAGACCTTGGGTGATGGCAAGCTGCAACACTCCCAGCTCATTGGCTCGTAACCAGCTGCGCGGCGTAAGCTTCACGCGTTCGTCTTTTGCCCTCAAATCCCAGGGAAGTACGCGCATGCCTGGGGCGAAGGCGATGAGGTCGTGCGCCGCGAGGTCTGCGTGGGTCTTTGGCACGCCACGGTTGGCCAAGTAGAAGGGGCTAGCGAACAAGCGGAACTCCTGAGTCATCAGCTTCCTGGCCACGAGGCTCGAGTCTTCTAGACGTTCACTGCCGCGAAGCGCGAGGTCGAAGCCCTCGCGCACGAGATCCACTTGCCGCTGGGTGATCTCCAGCTCGAGCTCGACCTCGGGCGCACGAACGCGCAGCTCTGGCAGCACCTTCTCCAAGAAGAACCGCACATCGATAGGAGCGCTTACTCGCAAGGTGCCGCGCGGGCGTCGCGTATCCTCTCGCGCGGCTCGGCTTGCCTCTTCCAGCGTCTCGATCGCCGGCGCACACCGTTGATAGAGGCGCCGCCCCGCTTCTGTCAGTCGCACCGCTCGGGTCGTGCGCTCGAGGAGGGTCACCCCAAGCTGCTCCTCGAGCCGGCTAATGCGTTTACTCAGGGTCGAACGAGGCGAAGACAGGAACTTTGCTGCCGCCGAATAGCCACCGCTGCGGGCCACGATCACGAAGGTGTGCAGGAGGTCCATTGTTGAAATTCTGCAACAACCTGGTGCCTTAAACCAGGATGTCCAACGCGGTGCCGGTGCCTAAGGTGAGTGGCATGAACGCACTCGTAACTGGTGGAACGGATGGGATTGGTAGAGCCGTGGCGCTTGGTCTCGCACGTCAAAAGCATCGTGTGATCTTCGTGGGCCGCGATCCGGCGCGTGGCGAGGAAACGCTGCGCGAGCTGCAGGCGGTTGCCCCTGGATTGGAGCATCGCTTCATTCGCGGCGATCTCTCGCTGCTTCAAGATACGGCGCGCGTTGCAGACGAGGTGGCGGCGACAGCGCCAACCCTCGACGCAGCGGTGTTCTGCGCCGGCAACTTTGCGCTCGTTCCCGAGTGGACGTCCGAGCAACTCGAGCGCAGCTTCGTGCTCAACTACTTGTCTCGTCACCTGCTCGCACGCCGTCTACTGCCGTTGCTGGAACGCGCGCCGTCGGGTCGCCTCGTGCTCGTCGCAAACGCCGGTAAGTACCCCGACTCACTCGACCTCGACGATCTTCAACATCGAAGGGGCAAGCCGGGCATCGCCGTCGCGGGCCGCGGCCAATTCGCAAACGACTTCCTGGCGCGGTCGCTCGCGGAGCGCACGAGCGTCGAGGTGACGTGCGTATTTCCGGGCGTGGTCCGCACCGACGTGATCAAAAAAGGGGTCGGTGTCCCTTGGTACATCCGCATGGTGCTTCCGATCGTGAAGCTGTTTGCGCTAGCGCCTGAAGTTGCCGCCCTTACGCCGGTGCACCTCGCTACGTCACCAGACGCACGTGGCACCAGCGGCAAGTTCTTTGGCCCGCGCCTCAAGCCGCAGCCCATCTCCGCCGCAGCCCAAAACAGTGAGCGACGCGAGCGACTGTGGAGCCTCGCCGAGGCGATCCTGCAGCCATTCCTCGCTACCTACAAAACGCTCGACCAGCCGAGGACTGCGACGAGCGCCAAGGGGAAACTCGAAGCTGGAGCTTCCGCGTGAAAGCTCAACGCGCTCAGTCACACGCGATGTTGCTTAGGGTCGCAGCGTCGTAGCAATACATCTCGGAGCGCGGATGGTCGTAGACCGAGAAGAACAGCGGCCTCCCAGCGATGACCGAAAGGTTGGTCGTGGCGCCTGCGATGCCCCACTTCTGCGCGAACCTGGCCTCCGCGTCGGTGCACAGCTTTTTGAAAGCTGCAGGCTCGAGGAGCCTCGCCAACGCGGAGAGGCGAAAGGCGGTGCTCGGCACTCGTCCTTCCCGGGAGCTGCTGTGCGTCAGGATGAACGGACTCGAGGGCGGGATCGCGTTGTAGATCTCCACCATCGAGTCCGTAATCAGCCCGAACGCGTTGCTAAACTCGCTGACCTCGAGGGTCAGGAGGAGGGGGTCTTCACCCGCCGTCTTGCGCAGGTTCAGTTGGAGCGCGGCGATGTCCATACCGCAAATCCCGCGCGCAGCCGGCCGCACCGGCACCGCGGCTGTGGAGGGTGCGCTCGACTCGGCGCTTGCCGCTTTGCGCGCCTTCTTCTTCGACTTCTTCCTCGGCGCAGCCTCCTCCGTTTCCTCGCTCTCGCTCGAGTCCGAGCGATCCGACGACGAGCGTGACAGCAGCAACGCGGAGCCGGCTCCCAGGGCGAGGATCGCCGCTGCACCCAACAGCGTTGGCACGAGCCAACGTCGTTTGGGCTGTGTACGAACGTGCACGCCTACGGTCGGCGCGACGGTTCGTGCGCCCGCGTGGCCGCCCCCGCCGAGCGCTGCGCGCCAGGCTGCGCGCAGCGCCCCAGCATCGACGAAGCGCCGGCTGGCCTCGAAGGCGAGGGCCTGATCGACGACGCGCACGACAGCGACGGGTAACGACGGCGCGACTGTCGCGAGGGAGGGCGCTTGCCGTGTGCCCATGGCGATCAAGAGCTCGGTCCCCGTGCAGTCGTCATGCACGTTTTTGCCGGTGAGCAGGCGCCAGATGAGCGCGCCGACGGCGAACAGATCGGTGCGGGCGTCCACCCGCCCCGATTTGCCGAGCAGCTGCTCGGGCGCCATGAACGCGGGCGTGCCGACGAAGCCGCCGGTGGTCGTGACGCCCTGGCCGTCGTCGAGCCGCGCGATACCGAAGTCGACGAGCTTGACCGCACCAGTCTCCGTGACGATCACGTTGTCGGGCTTGACGTCGCGGTGCACGACGCCTGCCTGGTGAACGGCGAGCAGCGCCTCCAGCAACTGGTCGACGATCGGTCCGAGCTCGGTCAAGGCCAACACTCCGCCGCGCGCTGCCGCGAGCTCGCGCAGCGTCCGGCCCAGAGCCAGCTCCATCAACAGGAAGGGCGCGTCGCCGAACATGCCGTCGCCGAAGGCACGCACGACGCCTGGGTGCTGCACCCGCCCGAGCGCCCGCCCCTCGGCGATGAAGCGAGCGCGTAGCGCCTCGTCGCGCGCGACGTGCCCATGCATCACCTTCACCGCCGCGAGCGCGCCGCTGAGCTGGTTGCGGCACGCGTACACCGATCCCATCCCGCCGCCGCCGAGCAGGCGCTCGGCGCGCCAAGCACCGTCGATCACATCACCGATCGCGAGCTCACGTGCCATACCGCGGCGACTTTACCACGCAAAGCGAGCAACCCTGCGCGTTCGGGCGCGCTTGCCAACATGCACCAGACGGACCGCCGAGCGTTCACGGCCCTTCGATGTTCTTGCCGTCCTTCTTCCCAGTGACCTTCGTTCCGCTGAAGGAGACCTTCGCGTTTTGCGTCGTCGTCTTCGCTGCGGCCTCTTTGCCGGTGACGCTGCCACCCTTCACGGTGACGACGGCGTTGCCTTCGGCGACGATGCCGATCGCAGCGTCGAGGTTGACGTCGGTGAGTTCGAGCTTGCAGTTGCCGCTCGCGGTCACGGCCGTGCCCTTGTCGAACTTCGCGCTGACGCCGCTGATCGTGAGCTTGTCGTTGCCGCCGCACTTGAACGGCTCCTTGCCGTCCCAAGTCGCGGACTTGCCGGACTTGCCGTCGGCCTTGTCGCTCGCCGTGGCGCCGGTGCCCGTACTCGGGTTCTTGTACTCGCGGTAGACATACCAAGCCAAGCCCGCGAGCCCGAGGAGCACCAGAACCACGATGACTGCGCCGATCCCCCACCAGATCAGCTCGCTCTTGGCCTTCTCGATGCCTTGCTTCGCAAGCCCGTCTGAATCGAAGCCCTTGTCCGAGCTGCCCTGCAGCTTGAAGCCGCCGATCTCGACCGTCGCCTTCACCTCGTAGTTGCGTGGATCCATCCGCTCTTGCGCGATCTGCGCCATGCGGTTCTGCATCTGCGTGTGCGGATCAGGCGGAAGCGCGCCTTGGGATCCTGCCTGTGCCGCGGGCTGCTGCACCTGTACCGCTAGCTCGAGCTGCTGCACGGTCACACCGTGCTGCGCAACGCCGCTAGCCGCGATGATCTCCTGCACGTAGTACGGGAGGCTCTGCGCGAGCGTGGGTAACGCGACCTGATTGGTTGAGAGCTTCTGACTGAGCACGCGCTGCGTGGCTTGCATCAGCGCGTGCGCGATCTGCGGCGCGAGTGTGTTTGGATCGCCGTGCGCGACGAACGTGAACCGGCCCTGCGCCATCGCAGCCAGCTGCTGACCCGTCGTTGGATCAGGGAGAGTACCGATGGGACCGCTGAGTTGACCGTTGAACACGCCGCCATCCTAGGCCGCATCGCGTACCAAGCGTGGAAACCGCAGAGTGAATCTGGTTAAGTGAGGACGATGAGCTCGGATTCCGCCAAGGAACGTGTCCAGCGCGCGGCGCTCGAAGGGTTCGCCGCGGACGGCTTGTGGGGGCTGAACCTCGCTGACGTCCGGCGGCGGAGTGGAATCTCGACCGGGAGTCTCTATCACCACTTCCCGAACGGCCTCGAGCAGGTGCTGCTCGCGATCTACGAGAAGGCGGTCGCGGAGGTGCATCGCACGGTCATAGAAGCAATCGACGAACAGACGTCGTTCGAGGGGTGCTTCCGGACGGCAGTCAGCGGGTACCTCGCGTGGCACGCCGAGCACCCGACCGAGAGCGATCTCGTGATCACCGTTTCCAATAGGGGGTTTCCGAGTTTTGTGTCCCTGCTGCGCGAGCGGGATCGCGTGTTCGCGGCCGCAGTGCTGGACCGTCTCGAAGGCCACGCCAGCCGGCAGCAGCTCACGCTCGCGAGCCGGGCGTTGCTGCTGCCCATCTTGCTCGGGACTTCGCGTGCCGTCGTTCACGACTGGGCGAGCGAAGGCCGTGATCCGGCTGACCGACGGCGCATCGCAAGGGAGCTTCCCCTCGCACTCTTGCGGGCATGCGTCGTTGAGAGCGTCGCGCCGCGCGCGGAAGTCGCCCGTCCCCGTCGCGTTCGGAAAGCGGGACCTGCGAGATGACCGTCCTTCGCATCGGAGGATTCGCTTTGCGCATTGGGTACTAGACATATCGTCTAGACGAAGAGTCTAGTGCGTGGCAGCATCATGGAATGGAGCCGCTGGCATCTTCTGTTCGGGCGAGCGACGGTCAGCCGATCGCGGTGCGTTGGTTCGAAGCGTCGAAGACGGCGCGGCGAGGCGTGACTGTCGTGGTTGCGCCGGGAACGGCGATCCCGCAGCGCTTCTATGGGAGCTTCGCCGCGTACCTCGCGGAGAACGGATTCGACACGATTACCTTCGACTTCCGCACCGTGGGTGAGTCGAAGGTCGCCGACCTCCGAACGACGGACAGCACCTACGTCCACTGGGGCACGCTCGATTTTCCGGCGGTGATCGACATGTGCCGCGAGCGTTTCTCCGGCCAGCCGATCTACGTCGTTGGGCACAGCGCCGGCGCTTGGCTCCTCGCGATCCATCCTCGTCACCGCGCGATCGCTGGGCTGCTCGCCATCTCGTCGATGAGCGGGTACTGGGGGGACATCGGTCGGCCCGATCGGTACAAGCAATGGCTCACGTGGACCGCGCTGATTCCGGTCGTGACGAGGCTGTGGGGATATGTCCCGGGGAGCTTCGGGCTTGGGCAGGACATGCCGTCGTCTCACATGCGGCAGTGGGCGCGCTGGTGCCTCGATCCGCAGTTCATGTTCGCTGATCCCGAGGTCCGAGCGCTCGATGTCTCGGCCGAGTATCGCGGTCGGCTCGGCGTCGTGCTGGTTGAGGACGACAACTGGGCGCGCCCGCGGGCCGTTCGAGCCGTCTACGATCGCTTCGTTCGCGCCGAGACGAGCACGCTGGAGGTCGGCCGGGCGAATACGGCGGGCCAGGCGATTGGGCACTTCGGATTCTTCCGCCCGAAGTTCCGAGATTCGCTATGGCCGGTGGCGCTCGAATGGCTCATCCAGGCCTCGCGTGACGCCGGGGATTCGCCTGCGCGCGCCTCGGATGCGATCTGAGCGCGCGGTACGCCTTGCGCGTCTTAGTGCCGCCTCTGCGGGCGCCGTTACTTCTTTCGAGAAAAGACTCGCTTGACTTCGTCAGAACCTAACTGTCGTTGGCTGCTCCTTCCTTCGCTTAGAGCTGCAGCTCGATCGGAAGCGCGCGTGAGGGCGACTCTGATAGCCTTCGCTAGTGATGCCGACGCTCCAGATGCTGCCTGAGGGGCTCCTGTACGTGTGCGGCACAAAGGAGTTCGTCGATACGGTCGAGGAAGCTGTCTCCTTCCACCGCGCGCACCGCTCAGAGCGCGCGACTGGCGGTGCAGGTTGAGTCCACGCGAGTCGACGCAGGATATCTCGCGCACGTCCCCGTCGATGCGCGAGACGCGCGCCCAGCAACAGGACCTTTGGCGAGCGGACGCAGCCTTCCGCTCGACGCGCTTACCGCGCCTGCTCGCTCTCCCGCTCGTCGCGTGGTTGCTCCCCATCCCGCTCGACTTCCTGCGGGGCGCCGACGTCTACGGCTCGTCGCTGCGTGCGGCCCTCGTGACCCGGTGCGCCGGCGCCGCCGCGCTTGCCCTGATTTGGCTCTTTGGACGTCGCGCCCAGCTCGCCCGGCCCCACCACGCCGAGTGGCTCCTCGGGCTCGTCATGACGAGCATGACCGCGCCCCTCGGCGTACTCGCCGGGCTCGCGGAGAACCTCAGCCTTACGCCATGGATGGGCGCCGGGCTCGTGATGAGCGCGCCCGCCTTCCTCTACCAGTCGTGGCAGCGCACGGTGCGCCCCGTGCTTGTGAGCCTCGGTGCCTTTCTGCTCGGGGTGCCCGTGAGTCGCGCCGTGCTCGGAGCAACGCCTGGCGAACTCTCGCCGCTCTTGTTCGGCGCGTCGATGCTTGGCCTCGCCGCCGCGCTCGCCATCGCCGGTGGGCACCTCAACCACGCGCTGCGGCAGCAGGTCCTGCGAACACAAAGCCTTGGGAAGTACGAGCTCGAGCGACGCATCGGACGCGGCGGAATGGGCGAGGTCTGGTCCGCGCGCCACCCGGGCCTGCGGCGGAGCGTCGCGCTCAAGGTGCTCAGCGACGTGGACGCCCCTTCGCGCGCGCGCTTCGAGCGCGAGGTCGCCGCGCTCTCGGAGCTCCGCCACCCAAACACGGTGCGCGTGCTCGACTACGGTGCGACCGAGAACGGCACCGCCTTCTTCGCAATGGAGCTGCTCGTCGGCCCGACGCTCGCGGAGGTCGTGGAGGAGAGCGGACCCCTCGCGCCCGCCCGGGTAGCCCACATCGGCAGGCAAATCGGCCGGGCGCTCGGCGAGGCCCACGCCAAGGGCATGGCCCACCGCGACATCAAGCCAGCGAACCTCATCCTCGCGGATGCCGGCGGTGAGCCCGACTTCGTCAAGATCATCGACTTCGGGATCGTGCGCATGGACACAGGGCGTGCGCCCCACGTCGACGAGGAGCTCGTAGGCACCCCGAAGTACATGGCGCCGGAAGTGGTCGCGGGCGCCTCCACGGGCGACGCTCGAAGCGACGTCTACGCCCTCGGCGCCGTGATGTTCTTCCTGCTCACGGGCACACCGCCCTTCGTCGCCGATAGCACCGCGGGTGTGCTCGTCGCGCACCTCAAGCAGACCGTGCCGATGCCGAGCCGCCGCGTCGGCACCCTGCCCGCAGCCCTCGAGGCGCTCGTGCTCCGCTGCCTTTCGAAGAACCCCGCCGACCGCCCTCAAGACGGCCTCGAGCTCGCCCGCGCCCTCGAGGCCCTCGACCCGGCGTCCCTCCGCGAGATGAGCCCACCGAAGACGCAGCGTTCGGCAGCTCCTGCTCCCGCCGACACGACCGAGAGGATACCGCGCTGAGGGCGGCGCCTTAGTGCCCACCTCGGCGGACGTGCGAGAGCGCGAGGATGTCGGCAAGGACGCCGGCGGCCGTAACCGCGCCACCTGCTCCCGAGCCTTGCACGACGAGCGGGTGATCGGCGTAGCGCTCGGTGGTGAAGGTGAGCTGCGCACCGGCGCCGCGCAGGCTGGCTGCGGGGTGGTCCGCCGCGATGAAGGTCGGGCCGACCGTGACCGCGGCTCTCTCGCCTGCGCCCTGCTTGCAGTCGATGGTGGCGAGATAGCGTAGGGCTCGGCCGGCCCGTTGTTGCTCGCGTAGCTGCGCGGCAAAGGCTTCATCGTAGGCTTCGAGCGCTGCGAAGAACGAAGGCAGGTCGTCGTGCACCAGCAGCCGCTCCGGCACGAAGGGCACCACCGTGATATCGGCGAGGTCCAGCGAAAGGCCGAGCTCGCGGGCCAAGATCAGCGCTTTACGCGCGACGTCGGTGCCGGCGAGATCTTCGCGCGGGTGCGGCTCGGTGTAGCCGCGCGCATGGGCCTCACGCACCGCCGCGGAGAGCTTCACGCCCTTGCTGAGCTCGCACGCGAGATAGCCGAGCGTCCCCGAAAGCGAGCCCTCGATGCGAAACACCCGATCGCCGGTGCGTACCAAGTTCCGCAGCGTCTCGACCACCGGCAGACTTGCGCCCACGGTGGTCTCGTAGCGCAGCGTGCGATGCGCCTTTCGTGCGGCGTCAAACAGCGCGGTGCGTTCCTTCATCGGGGCGGAGAGCGGCTTCTTGTTGGCCGTCACCACGTGAATGCCGCGCGCGAGCGCAGCCGCATACAGCTCCGCCATACCGTCCGCCGCGGTGCAGTCCACCAGCACCGCCGACGGCAAATGCGCCAGCCGATCGAGCAGCGGCAAGAGTTCGGCGGGCGCCGTGCTGGTGCTGAGCGCCGCTCGCGCGTGGCTCGGCGTCAACGTGCGTTCATCGAAGACCACGGTGCGTCGATCGGCGAGCCCGACCAGCCGCAGATCCACGTCATGGTTCGCGAGGCGCGCGTCACGCGTGGCCTCGAGCTGCGCGAGCACCTGGCTTCCCACCGTGCCTTTGCCGAGCACGAGCAGGTGCATCCGCTCGGGGGCGAGGTTCATCACCGCGTGCACCGCGCGCACCGCAGCATGAAGGTCGGCTTGGTCCACCACGCAGGAGATCGCCCGCGATGAGGCTCCTTGCGATGAAGCCCGTACGCAGATGCCGGAGGCGCCGATGGCTGCGAAGAAGCGGCCTGCGACGTTGGGCGTGCGTCCCATCGCCTCGGCCACCAAGGTGACGATCGCCACGCCGTCGACCGTTCGGGTCGCGGCGATCGCGCCGAGGGCCTCGTTGATCGCAGCCTGGGCGCGCGCCGCCACCTCGGCCCGGACGACGAGGGCGACGCCTTGCCCGTGTGCGGCCAGCGCGGTGAGCCACACGTCGATGTTCGTCGCAGCCAGCGCGCCGAGCGCCAGCGCTGCGACGTTGTGCGCCCCGCTCTCGCGCTTCACTTCGACGTCGAGCAACGTCATGCCCTCGAGCGACGCGATGCAGGTCGGACGCCGTTCGTTCGCGTCGCCGACGCCATCGACGCGCGTACCGGCGGCTTCGGCGTGCATCGTATCAACGATGGTCATCGGGATGTCGGCGTTGGCCAGCGGCAGCACGGTGCGCGGATGCAGCATGCGCAGGCCGAGGCCGGCGAGCTCGAGCGCCTCGTGGTAGGTGAGCCGCGGCACGGTGTACGCCTCGGCGACGATCGCTGGGTCCGCGGTCATCACGCCGGGCACGTCGGTAAAGACGGTGAGCTCGGCGGCCCCGACGGTAGAGGCCAGCAACGCGGCCGTGTAGTCGGAGCCGTTGCGTCCGAGCGTCGTGGTCTCTCCGCGCGCGGTCCTACCGATGAAGCCGGTGTGAACCGTAATCGGGCGGCCCTCGCCGAACCATTCGTCGAGGCTCGTGGCGACGTTCGCTTTGGTCTCCGCCTCCAGCGCGCTCGCGTCACCGAAGCGTTCGTCGGTGCTGAGCCAGCCGCGCGCATCGACCCGCACCGCCGGTAGGCCCGTCTGGCTGAGCACGTATGCCACAAAAGCGGCCGATAGCAGCTCACCGTGGGCCAGCACTTGATCGCGTCGCTTCGGGCAGTCTTCGCGCGTGCGTGCGATCGGCTCGAGCGTCTTCTGCAGCTGCGCGAGCTCGGTCCCGAGCAGCGTTGTAAGACCGGTGCCGCGCACTCCGCGTACCGCGAGCGCTCCAGCCGCGGCCTCGAGCGCGATCATGGCGATCTTCTCGATGCGGGCGCTGACCGCGGTAGCGTCACCGCGCAGCGCCTCCTCGTAGGCCGCAAGCAGCTCATCGGTGGTGTCTCCGAAGGCGCTGACCACCACCGCGAGCGGCGCTTTTGCGGCCTCTCGGGCGATGATCTCGAGCGCGCGAGAAAGGCTCGCGGCGCGACCGACGGTGGAGCCGCCGAACTTGAGTACGCGGGGTTTGGGCTGATTCGATACGAACGTCATGAGAACCTCCACTGCACCGACTTGCCCTTGCGGCTGAAGGTGCTGCTCAGCGCGGCCTCCAGATCGAGAGCGAGGTCCTCGAGCGCCTCGATGCCGACCGAGAGTCGAACCAAGCCGTCGGAGATGCCGGCTGTCGCCCGCGCCTCCGCCGACATCGACGCGTGGGTCATCGAGGCCGGGTGCGCCACCAGGCTCTCCACGCCGCCCAGCGACTCGGCCAGCGTGAAGTGTTGCAGCGCGCCAACGAACGTTCGAACCGCGGCCGCACCGCCCGCGAGCTCGACGCTCAACATGCCGCCAAACCCGGCCTGTTGGCGCGCGGCCAAGGCGTGCCCAACGTGGTTCGTAAGGCCGGGGTAGTAGACCTTCTTCACCGCTGGATGCGCCTCGAGCAGCGCGGCGATGGCACGGGCGTTCTCCTCGTGCACGCGCATGCGCGCGTCGAGCGTACGCAGCCCGCGCAAGGTGAGGAACGAATCGAACGGCGCGCCGGTCAAGCCGAGCGCGTTGGCCCACCACGTGAGCTTCTCTGCGAGCCCAGCGTCCGCCGCGATCACCGCGCCGCCAACCACGTCGCTATGACCGTTGATGTACTTGGTGGTCGAGTGGACGACCAGATCCGCGCCGAGCGCGAGTGGGTTTTGCAACGCTGGCGAGAGGAAGGTGTTGTCGACGATCGAGAGCGCTCCGACTTCGCGCGCCGCCGCGCAGGCATGGGCCAGATCGGTGATGCGCAAGAGCGGGTTGGAGGGCGTCTCGAACAGCGCGAGCTTCGGTCGACAAGCCAGCGCTCGCACGACGTTCTCCGGTTGCGTGAGATCGGCGGTCACGACCTCGAAGTGGCCTTTGCGCGCCAAAGCGTCGAACAGCCGCCAGCTGCCGCCGTAGGCGTCATGCGGGACGACGAGCTTGTCGCCGGGGCTGAGCAGGGCGTTCAAAACCAGCGTGATGGCCGAGAGCCCTGTCGAGGTGACCACCGCTCCGGCGCCGCCTTCGCGCTCGGCCAGCGCTTCTGCCAGGCCGTCACGCGTGGGGTTGCCGCTGCGCGTGTAGTCGTAGCGACGCTTCTTGCCGAAGCTCTCGAAGCTGAAGTTGGATGAAAGCACGAGGGGAGGGGTGACCGCGCCAAACGCGGTGTCACGATCGATGCCGGCGCGGACGGTCTTGGTGGTGGGGCGCGGCCCCTTCGACTGCGGGCTCATGCTTCCTCCTTGCCGTGCGATGCGTGCGAGCCGTCCGTGCCGAGCGCGCGCTTGGCTGCGCGACCGAGGATTTCTGCGATGGCCTCGACCTCCTTCAGGAAGGCATCATGCCCGTAACGCGAGCTGAGCACGCTGAGGCTGGCAGGGCCGCTCGTTTGTTGCGCCAGCTCCTCGAGCACCTCCGGCGGCGACAAGCGATCACCGGCGATGGCGACCAAGGTCAGCGGCACGCGAAGCTCGCTTGGATCGATCCGATGCAGGTCGATCGACTCGGACAGCCGCGCAAACGCTATGGCGGACCAGTTCGCCGCGTAGCAGGCCCCGCGCGCCTCGAGGTAGTCCTCGGCGGCGACTCTTGCCCGTCCGCCGACCAGCGTTGGCTCGGCAGCAAACCGTTCTTGGAACTCTTCCGGCGTGCGATAGCTGAGCATCGCCAGCTGCCGCGCGAGCGAGACTGCCTCGACGTTCCCACCGAGCGCGAGCAGCTTGCGCTGCAGCGCACGCCAGGCGCTGGCGTACGGATGCGGCCGATGCCCACCCGAGATCGCGACGACCTCCCCAACGCGCGCAGGCTGTTTTGCGGCAAATGCGAGCGCGACCATCGCGCCGTACGAAGCTCCGACGATCAGCTCGACTCGCTCGATCGCGAGCTGGTCGAGCAGCGCGGTGAGCGCAGCGGCCTGATCCGCCGTCGAGATCGCGACGTCGAGCTCTCCGTCTGCGCCGAGCCAATCGAGCCCAACGATCTGCAGGCGTCGCGTATCGAGCGCGCGGCCGGGACCCACTTGGGCGTCCCACCAACCGCAGTCGGCGCGGGAGGCCGAGCTCACGTTCCGGTGCGCCGAGATCCCGCCGAGCACCACCACCGCGGGCGCGCCGCTCGGTCCGAGCACGGTGCCGCGTAGCTTTACGCGCTGCGGTCCCGCATGCCGCAGGGCAAGCGTTGCGGAGAACTCGATCTCGCGTGAGGTGCGCTCGACTTCGCGCGGGCCCGGCGACTCGAGAGGGAGCCAGCGGGCGAGCGTTGGAGCAAAGGTGCCGCGTACGGCGGCGTTGTCAGTGACGGTGGCTGTTCGTGTCATGGCGGGTCCTCGGCTTTTGGGTTGAAGGCCCACCAAGAAACTCCGCGGAAAAACGGCCGATTTTGTCGAATGCGAAACAAAGCTGCGCAGCCGACCCATCTTCCGGTGGATACCTATGTATCCCCGCAGGAATTGGCACCTTATACGCAGACCTTGAAGGTATGCGCAGAGGTTGCCCCGGCGTCTTTGGGCCTGTCCCTCAGCCGGTCTCGATGGAGTGTTTGGAGCCTGACGATTCTGATTGAATCTGTCAAGTATTTATTTTTGCCGAAGCGATTGAGCGATCGCAGCGGTTTTCGGCTCAAGTTTGCAGCGTGGTTGCCGCGTGCGCAGCGTTTTAGGCTGGCGCGCATGAAGCCCGTTCGGTTCACGTCTTGTCTGCTCGGTCTTGGCCTCATGCCGCTCCTCACGGTGCTCTTCGGCGCCTGCGGCACGGCGACTCCCGCGGAGCAAAGTCCGGCTCCCTCAACGACGTTGGTTGCGCGGTCGCCCTCGGCGGAGCCAGCGGCGAGCGCGCAGCCGAGCGCGCAAGCTCCGGCCTCACGCCCGGCGTTGGCTGCACGTGCGACCACGCCTGGGAAGATCCAATGCGAGACGGTGGATTGCGACCTCGCGACCGAGGTTTGCTGCGTCAGTGATCCTCAGCAAGGTGGCCAGGGTCTGGTTGGAACGTGCATGCTGAAGCCAACGCCGAACGCCGACGGGACGATGCCTTGGGTCTGCCCGACCAACAGCTTGGTGACCGAGCGTAGCTGCGACGAAGCGAGCGATTGTTCGGCGGGCAAACGCTGTTGCACCGCGCCCTACGACGAGAGCAACCTCAAGCACGAGAGCTGCGAGGCGCAGTGTGGTGGTGAGCGTTGTTTGGCCGGCTCGACTTGCGGCAACGGTAACCGCTGCGATGCGAAGGACGGCGCCCGTGCCGGCGAGTGTCCGCTCGCGATCAAGCCGCCCCAATGCGGTAAAGCAGCGTGCAAGGCTGGCGAGCGTTGCTGTTGGGATGCCGAGGGCAAGACCGGCCGTTGCGCTGAAGACTGTGGCGAGGGCGCCTCCTGGTTCGAGTGCACTCGTCCCGACCACTGCGCGCAGTCCTACTCCTGCAACACCTGGCCCGGAGTTTCGCAATATCGTTGTGGCGGTTCAGGGTTTCAGGGCGGCATCTTGTGCAACACGCTCAAGGATTGCCCGAAGAACCTCAGCGCGCTCGGATTCCACCCCGGCGCGCCCGTGGCCAAGGCGTGCGCAGCTTCCGAAGAGCTTCCCCCCGGAGTCAAAGCCTGTGTCTACGAATGATCGTTCTGGCTCGGCGGGGCCGAAAGCGGAGCCCGCCGTCCGCACCACTTTGAAGCCTCCGCGCGGTCGCAAAGCGATCGTGTTGACCCTCTCGGGGATGCGCCTCGTGACGGACGACGTCGCCCAGGACTTCGCTACGCCGGCGGAGGCGAAGCGGCATTTCGACGGCGTGCTGCGCGCGCGGATGAAAGAGGGCTTCACGCTCGGTCCGGTCGAGATCGTCGCGGATCCGCCGCCCGCCGAAGAAGAAGAGCCGCAGCTCGATGAGCCGGAATCGGAAGGCGAGCCAGTGGGTGGGGAGTTCGATGAGCACCGCCGTTGGCAGCTGAAGTTCGAAGGGGAGCAGCCGCCTTCGCTGAAGGCCTGCTCGACCGCGATCGCGAAGCTGCGCGAGGTCGCGCCTTCGGTGGTGCAGATCCTCAGCGACTTTGCGAGCCCGGGGACGGCCTGGGCCAAGGCGCTCAAGGGGATAGAGCTGCCTTCGGTGAAGGCCTTCATCTTCGATACCTACTACGACACCCAGTCGCGCCAGCGTGAGAACACCATCGGGGATCTGCGCGCCACGCTCGAGGCCTGCCCGTCGCTAGAGCGCTTCTTCGCCACTGGCGCGCTGGTGCTCAGCAAAGGTTCCCACGCGCAGCTTCGCGAGCTCTATGCGCTCGGTGATCCGCTCTCGCCCAAGTTCTTGCGCGCGCTCGCGGGCTGGAAGTTGCCGGCGCTCGAGCGGCTGGTGTTGTCGCTCGCCTCCGATGCTGAGGCGGCGGACGATGACGAAGCGATCGCCGTGCTCACCAAGCTCAGCGCACCGAAGCTCCAGAGCGTCCACGTCGACTCGCTGACCGACGTGCCCCGCGTGCTCGCTGAGCTTTGCTCCGCCGGTCGAACGCGCAGCCTGAAGGAACTGCAGCTGTCGGGCGGTCTCGACGAGGATGCGCTGCTCGAGGTCGTGGAGCGCAACCTCGAGCCTTTGCGTGAACTCGAGGTGTTAGCGCTGCCACTCGAGGACCTGTTGTCGGGCGATGGCATCGACAGGCTGCGCGCGCTGTGTCCGTCGCTGCGCGACCTGTCCGAGCTGCCCAAACTGACGCTCCCCGACGCCTACGATTCGTGGCGAGGGGATGTCACTCCGGGCTCGTGAGGAAGCATTCGCCTTCACCGCGGTAGTGGCCGACGGTGCGGGAGAGGAACTCGATGAACGCGCCGAGGTCGTTCACGCCGTCAACGCCGCCGGTGCCGTATTGGTCGGCGGGCAAATCGACGAGGCGCACCTCGGCGAGCTCGGCCAGGGTGACCTCACCGTCCATATCGGCATCCGCTGCAAACACGGCCTCACCGCGGACCACGGCGTCGGCTGCTTGCAGGTCGTCGTAGAAGAAGTGATCGCCGTGGATGGTGAGCTCGATGCTGTCGTTGCCACCCTCGGTTACGACTGCGCCGGCGGTGAGCTTACCGTCGAGTTCACCTTCACAATCGTCGAGCAGAGTGGGCACGCCGAAGCCCCAGGCGAAGGTCTTCGACTCGCCGCCCTTGGACAGCGTGCCTTCGACGTAGACGTGATAGCCCTGCTCGGCCATCAGGTCAGCGTCGGCCTCGCTGGCTGCGCCAATCAGCTTGATCTTGCCGCGTTCGCTGGGTGACGTTTCATAGTTCACGAGGGGGTAGGCCTGCGCCGCGAGCCCCTCGAAGGCGACGACAGGCTTCACGCCGGGCTCGGTGTGGTCGATCAAGTAGAAGTTCTCATCGCTCGCCGCGACCGTCCCGTCGCTGTCGGCGACGGTGATGTTGCCGACCAGCACGAGGAACTTGCTGTAGCTGACGCTGTAGCCGTCCTCGAAGTCGGCGGCGGGGATTTGATCCTCGATGTACTCCTCACCCCAGCTCGAGAAGCTGATGGTGCCGCTGCCGGAGGCCGGGCCGTCGTCGCCACAAGCGGGAGAAAGAATAGCGGCGGAGAGCGCGAGCGTGGCTCCCGCAAAGAAGTTCTTCTTATTCATGATCGGTTGCTCCAACAGATTGTGAGGGTGAAGTCGTGACTAGTTGGCTTTGAACGAGAAGGTCAGCGCGGAGGATTTTTTGATTCCGCGAACGAACGCTCGGGCGGCCTCATGCTCGGCGGAGATGAGCGTGGGCCCGCCCTCGGGGTTGACCTCGATGTCGTCGAACTCGGCTTGATCGAGCCAGACCGAAGCGTCCACCCGCATGGTGACGGTGCCGTTGCTTTGCACGTCCACCTCTTCGAATTCGCAGCCCTCGAGCTCGGGCGCGTCGGCTGCGTCCAGCACGTCGGACTCGCTCGCCTCCAAGCGAAACTTCACCTGCGCATCGCCTTTGACCGCGGTGCCTTCGAGGATGAGCACCAAGTTGCCGAGCTCGCTCGCGAGCGGCCCTTTCGCTGGGCTCGCCCAGGTGAAGCGGCCCGAGCGAAAGACGCCCGAGAGGCCTTCACCTTGTGCGAGGGTGGCCGGGCCCGCCGCGAGATCGAAGCTGGAGGACTCGAGCATCTCGCCCTTCGCCTCACCGGGCTCGTAGTGGCCGGGATGCGCGTGGGCGACGCGTGGGGCGAACCAGTCGAGCACGCCCGGCGCAGGCTGGGGCGGGCTGTAAAGTGCGACCGTCTCGATCGGCGCGCCGTCAAAGTAGTAGATGGCGCCGCTCGACAAAGCGACCTTGCTCAGCTCGATCTCCCAGTCGTAGGCGTTCTTGAACGAGGCGCTCTCGAGCTCCACGCGGGTAGCGAGCTCGACGCGAAAGCCCGGGGTGGTGTTGGTCTCCCCGTCATCCGAACAAGACGCTGCGCCAAAACCGCCGGTGAGCGCGCCGGCGGTTAGCGCCGTAACGGCGATCAAACGAAGTCCCCTGCGTCGATTCATGCTGCTCTCCAGTTCCCGCGGACCCGGTCGGCCCGACCACTTACGCGCCGACCCAGCACTTGGTTGCCAACGATCTTCGACCTTTTCATGCACCGCTCCGCGACCCCGGTTGATCCCCGGTGGCCTTGGGTCGTACGAATGGCCACGGGGGACGCGCTACGGTTGGCAAGCCAGACCGCCATCGCTGCGTCGAGTGGCGGCGCAAGGCTTAGCGCGGCCTTGCTGGTCGTGCAACGCCGAACGAGCGTTGGTCACAGTGGTCGTGACTCGCCCGTCATACTCGAGCGGCGCTGAAACGCAGAAAGCCGCTGTAACCCAATCACTAATCCGGAAGAAGCGCGGTTGGCACGCGAGCTGCGAAGAGACGTTCACAACCTTGCTTCAGGAGTCTCTTATGAAAGCTCGTTCCTTCTCGTGTGTTTCGCTTTTTGTAAGTGTTTCGCTCGCTGCGCTCGCTGGTTGCACCGATGACCTGAGCAACCTCAACGAGTGGGCCGATGACATCGACGACGGCATTGAACAAGCCAGCTGTCAGCTGAGTCAGTCCTTCGCTGGTTACACCGAGGTGGTGCCGACGACTGGAGGGAACTTGGCGGCGAAAGGGCCGGGCGCCACGCTCGTTGCACGCGGTGCGACCGAGACGTTGGTGTGGAACCTACCGCAGCCGCTGAACTCGGATGCCGACGTCGCGCTGGAGTCGGAGCAGGGGAGCTTGGCGCCTGGCGAGCTCGTGGCCTCGTGTGGAACCGACTTGGAGGGAGAGAGCAACGGCGAAGAGCCCGCGCAGACCTTCTCCTTCGATCTGACCTTCGAGGCTCTCGCGTTGGGCAGCGATTCGCTGCGTATCGTCGCTGAAGGCAGCGCGCTGGATGCGGTGGCCTTCGAGGTGCGCGAGGCAGCGGCGCTCGCGCTCGAGAGCACGCCGGAGGAGCCGAGCCCCGACGCTGAGCCCGGTGCCGAACGCTTCTCGACCGTATGCGCGACGTTGAGCGACGTGGACGGCGAGGCGCTGTACGCGGCCGACTCGATCGCTTGGCGTCTGGTGGCTGGCGAAGCCACGCTCATCACGGGTGTGTTCGGTGTGGATCCGGAAGCGCCGGCGACCGGCCGCTGCATCACGGTGTCGTCGAAGAGCAGCGAGCCGGTGGTCGTGGAAGCGTCCTTCCTCGAGCTCGCGCAAGAGGTCGAGGTCGAGCTGCCGTGAGCGGCGCTCAGTCGAGCAGCGTCTGAAGTAGCGACCGACAGCCGGGGCCACCGACGAAAAGGGCGCGCTCGCCGTCGGCCTCGAGGCAGCTATCGCTGGAGGTCACGGTGGAGGGGTGCTTACCGAGCGAAATGGCGAACACCGACAGGCCCTGACGTACGAAGCCTGCGCTGCCGTCGGAGCCGGGCACTGCGACGAACTGCAGCTGTTTGGCAGCGAAGCGTGTTTGCAGATCGGCCATCGAGATCGCTGCGATCGGTTTGCCGGCGAGCGTCTTCGGCGGAGGCGGCGCAGCGGGCTGCGCCGGCGCTGCGTCGCCGGGAGAGAACGCGATCGGGTAGGTGACCCTGACGACGCCGCCGCCCTCAGGCTGCGGGAAGCTCAGCCCGTTGAAGGCTTTGGCGACGCAGCTGCCCACGCTCTTGTCTTTGAGATCGCTGGTGTGGCTCACCTCCGTGACCTCGCCCAGCTTAGTGATCTTGAAGCTCACGCTGACCTTGCCGGCTAGCTTCGGATCGTTGCGGAGCCCGTTTTCGTAGCAGAGCCGAAAGCGGCCGAAGTTCTGCCGCACGATGCGCTGGATGACCTCCGGCGGGAGGCGGCCATTCACGCTGGTTTGACCCATCTTCACGCTGGGCGGCTTGCTGCGGCTGCCACCGAGCCGGCCTGAACCGGTGCCAAAGCCCTGGCCGGTTCCGGTCCCGGCGCCGTGTCCAATCGAACCGATGGTACCAAGGCCGATGCTTTCTCCACGTCCACCGCCGCCTTCACCGATACCGGCCAGGCCCAAGCCTCCAGCGCCGTAGGCGTCGCCAACCGAGTCGCCCCAGAGGTTGCCCTTGGCGCTGATTCCGGAGCTGATTTCGGAGTCGGGCCACGGGGCGCCACCTTCTCCGGAGTTGAGCAAGCCGATCATGCCGAACTCTTGCATTTCCGAGCTGACGTCCACCACCTCGCTGGGCGTGAGCTCGACGCTCAGCCCGTAGCTGCGGCCCTCGCTGGGAAAGCGCGTCGCGAGCAGCGTGCGACGGATGCAGGCCGAGGCCTCGCTGGGCTCGTTCGCGTCGTCGGGTGGTCCGAGGGTGACCGTGCCGTTGGCTGCGACACCGAGCACCAACCAGAGCGGCAGCTCGAGCTGGGGAGCTGCACCAAACGCGCAACGACGCAGCTTCTCGCTCGTGCCGGCGAGATCGCTTCGGACCTGCTCGGGCGGCTTGGCGCTGCCTTCCGCCCAGTTGATCGCGATCACGGTGCTGCTCAAGTCTTGCTCGTCTGGGATCGGCTTCGCGGTAAATCCGCCGCCGAACTGCAGCGTGTAGTCGATGGTGCCGCTGGCTCCCGGCGCCAGCGCCGCCTTCGCCAGCTCGGCCTTCACGCAGCTCGCCGCGCTCAGCGAAGCGAGCTCGCCCGACGTCTGCAGCGTCTCCGGGCGCGTGACCTCCCACTGCAAGCGCAGCCCGCCGGTGAGCCACGGCTCGCGTTCGAGCGTTGGGCGGACGCAGGCGGCGAGCAGCGTGGTGACGCTGCGGGTGGCGCGCTCCGCGCCAGCGTAGGAGCCGCCGACCGTCTCGCGAATGCCGAGCGGTGCTAACGCCGAAGGCGCCAGCGGCTGCTCGAGCGTGACCTCGGTGCTCTGCACCTCGACGTTCGTCAGCGAGGGACCACACGCTGTTGCCAAGAGCCAAACCCCACCGAGCTTCCTGTGCATGTCCCGCGCTTAGCATGACTGGGTGGTTGCGCGTACCGAGCCGCAGACTTGGTTGGTGCGAGCCGCTTGCCGGGCCCGCGCGCCCCCGACTAACGTGGCGCCGTGCGCTTCTTCCCCGCTCTACTTTCGTGCGCTCTTTTCTCGATCGGCTGCGGTTCCAAGAAGAAGACGCCTGCCCTCGAGTCAACGAGCACCACGCGCGCCGAGGAGGCGCCCACCGCCAGCTCGACCCCGCTGAAAACGAAGCCCCGTACTCCGCCGCTTCCCCCTGCGCGCCCCAATCCGACGCCCGAGGCGCTCGAGCGCAAGGCGCGTTCGGAGCGGATCTTGCGTGAGCTCGGCGTGCCGATCCTTGCGGAGCTACCGGTCGTCGATACCGCCGCGGAGGCCAAGCCGCGCGCGCAGGAGGCGGTGGTGGATCGCGCGATCGCGCTGATGTTGGTGGCGGTGAAAGGCGAGGGGCTCGAGCAGGAGCACGTCGATCGGCAGCTGAAGAAGTTCTCCGCTCAGCCCTTTCTCTCGCCGGAGGAGGTCGCGTTCATCGCCAAATTGACGCCGACTCAACTCGAGCGCGCCAAGTTCGGTTGGAGGTACGAGGGCCTCTCGGTGATGACGTGGGCGCTTGGCTACGACGCCGAACTCAACCCCGCTAACACCATCGTCGACGCGGGGAGGGTGGTCCGGCTCGTCCTCGACAAGGGGCCCGCAGACTTTCGTTCGGGGGCCAAGCTGCGCCCAGTGAGCGAGCTGCTCGACGCGAATGACCTTGTCTACCGCATGAACTGGGCCTGTGTGAACGCTCGCGTGAATAGCCAGCCGGCGCCGCGGGCGCTCGACTGCGAGATCGTCCTCGAGCGTCATCACGCCCTCAACTGGCTCATCGGCTACCAGGGTCAAGCCTGGGATGACGTCTCCACCGACACCTGACTGAGGCTGCGTCCCGCGCTGTCCTACGCGGCATTTCGTTAAGTCCTCGGCGTTCGGCCCGTTCTCCCTATTCGCGACCCATCGCGACGCATTGCGCGGCGAGCCCTAGGAGTCACGAATGAGACGGATTGCGATTTGTGGGCTTGCGGCTTTGTCGGCCCTGGCTGGTTGCGAAACGATCACCAGCGGGGTCCTGCCTCCGGGAGAACCCTCCTGTGGAGCGCACGGGCGCGCCGCGCAGGGTGATGTCACGGGCTGCGCCTGTGACGAGGGTTACACCGGTAGCTCTTGTTCCGAGTGCGCGGCCGGCTATCAAGATCAGGACGGCGATGAAGTTTGTCTCCCGGATTGCGCGACGGCCGGCCTGCAATGCGCTAGCGGCAGCAGCTGCGCTGTCGAGGGCGGGAGCGCAAAGTGCGTCTGTGACGAGGACCACGCAGGAGCGACGTGCACCGATTGTCAGGAGGATCTCCAGGACAACGACGGCGACGGCGAGTGTGCGCCGACATGCGGATCAGCGGGTCTCGCTTGTGGCCCGCACGGCACCTGCAGCGACGCTGACGGAAGCGCGGGCTGTGAATGTGCCGCCGGCTACGCCGGGGATGATTGTTCCTCGTGCGCCGCGGGGTTGCAGGACAACGACGGCGACGGCGATTGTCAGCCAGCTTGCTCCACCGCCAACGTTGGCTGTGGCGATCACGGCAGCTGTGACGACACCTCCGGTGTTGCGCAGTGCGACTGCGCTGAAGGCTATACCGGCGACGACTGCTCCACCTGCGATCCCGGAATGCAAGACCGAGACGGGGATGGCGTGTGTCATCCATCCTGCAAGGCGGCGAACCTCGTTTGCGGGGATCACGGTGCTTGCGACGACGCCTCCGGCGTGGCGGTGTGTTCCTGCGAGCCCGCTTACGCAGGGGCCCAATGCGAGACCTGCGCGTCTGGCATGCAAGACAACGACGACGATGGCCTCTGCGCTGAGTCGTGCGCCGCGGCGGCCCTCGTCTGTGGCGACTTCGGTGTTTGCGAGGATGCGAGCGGAGCTGCAGAGTGCGCCTGTGACCCGGGCTACACCGGTGGATCCTGCTCCAGTTGCGCGGTGCACTACCAAGACAACGACAGCGACGGAACGTGCGCTCCGGCGTGTGGCCTAGGCGGTGTCACCTGCGACCCTGGCGAGACGTGCG
Source organism: Polyangiaceae bacterium (assembly GCA_044376115.1). Lineage (GTDB taxonomy): Bacteria > Myxococcota_A > Polyangia > Polyangiales > Polyangiaceae > Xiheicaenibacterium. The sequence goes on from JBILLK010000043.1 coordinate 41,366, forward strand.
ATGACGCGACCGGCGCAGCCGTTTGCGCGTGCCCAGTTGGGTATAGCGGTGCCAACTGCGAAGACTGCGCTACCGGGTACCACGATGACGATGGGGACGGTTTCTGTCGCGCACCGTGTCCGAATGCGCCCTGGTGGAATGGCGACTACGCAAGTCGCGTTTCGCTCGCACTGCTGAACAGCACCGTGGGTGCGATGGCAACCGGCACCCACGTGGTTGGCGATTTCGATCACGATGCGCTCGTTGCGCAAGGGCTGTCGCAAGCCTCCGGGGACGACGTTCGCGTCGTCTACTTTGACGGCGTGAACAACGTCGAACTTGCGCGACTACCGTTTGGCGAATGGGACAGCCCGAGCACCGGCCTGATCTTCGACCTGATGGCTCCCATCGATGCCCGACAGACCTCCCTTTCCTATTGGATCTACTTCAATGCGCCCAGCGCTGTGAATCCGCCCGTGTTGGCCAATCCGTATGCGGTCACCCAGGAGGACGACGCCGCCAAGTCGTTGACCTGCGCATCCGAGATCAACGCACCGTACTACTCAGGGCAGCTTCGTCAGGTGAGCCCAAGCCTTTACCAAATCCACCTCTACGACCAAACCCACGACCCCGCGGCCTACGTCCGAGTGCAGATCACCGACGTCGCCTTGGGCACGACGCTCAAAGACACGACCTACGGCAGCTACGGCGACTTCCAAGCGCCCGGTACGTTCGACGAGTACATCAGCATCGACTCGACCAACTTCACCGTGACCATGACGTCCAGAGAGTCCACCGGCTCTGTCGTTTCGTTTGGCTGCGAAGGGTTTGCGTCTGCGCATGAGGTCACTGGCACGACGACCCGCTCGTATGTTCGAGGCGCTATCAATCCTCACCCCGAGATGGGGCTCTGCGAACCCTGAGCGGGCAGCCTCGCGGCCTTTCCTTCGCCCTAATGGCTCAAGGCTTCTTGTAGTGCGGCTTGGCTTTGGGCGTGAAGCTGACCTGCCGCAGGATCGAGAGGGCGACCTTCTTGTCTTCCTCGGGGGCGTCTTTGGCGATGATCACCATCCGCAGCTTGTGTGAGAAGTCCCCTGTTGAGTAGATGTCCCACCAATAGAAGTCAGCGGCCTCTCCGCCCTTCATTTTGGCGGTGCCGTAACCGGCCTTGAGCGGAATCTTGTCCGGCCCGACGTCGATGATTTCGCCCTCACTTAGGTGCTTCACCTCGCTGACCAATGCCGACTTGATCCAGGTATCGACGGCCTTGGTGGTGGCGTCCATCTTGAGGTTGATGTTGTCCACCGCCACGGCCTTCTTGCTCGGGGCCCAGTACACGCCGCCACCACCAGCATTGTTGAACTTCCACGGCGGGTCGGGGTGGGTCCACTTGATGGTGTAGTCATCGGCCATGCCGGTGCCTTGACCACCACCGACCGACTCTTTGAGTTGCATCGGCGGCGCTCCAACGAGCACAGCCTTCCAATCTGCGCCGCCGATCAACGCGATGTCGTTCGCTGCCGCAGGCGCCGCGGCGCTCGCTGTTGCGGACGGCACCGCCGCTGACGAAGAAGCCGCGCCGCTCTTGTTGCTTGCCGGCTTGCTCGAACTCGCGCTGGTTGCGCTCGCCGCCGCTGCCGAGCCGGAGCTGCCTCCCGCGTCAGCGCCGCAGCCCACAGCCCAAACACAAACCGCGCCGCAAACAAGCCCACGAAGCCACGAACGTTTCATGATCGAATCTCCTTAGTGTCAGCCAAGTGAAGTGAATTGAGCGGCTACTTGCGGCCGTGCTTATCGACGACCGCCGCGACCAACTCTTTGCCCGGCGCCTCGTCACAGCCCTTGAGCACGCGATATCCGGCTTTGCCCTTGTTCTTGCCATAACAGGTCAGAGCTTCGCCTGCTGACTTCTCCATGCCCTTCTCGACGCACGCTTGGTCGATCTCGCGGGCCAATTGCTTGACGAACTTCGCTCCGGCGCCGGCCTCGTTGGGGACCTCCTTGACCTCGAGAATGGCAATCCCCGACAAGGCTTCACCGGCGAGCCCGCAGGGCGTGGACGCTTGGGCTGCTTCGGCGCTGGCGCTGGCGCTGGCGTTTGCGTCGGCCGATTTGTCCCCGCAGTGGGTCGCGAAGGCGAGCAGAGAGATACAGGCAAGGGCGTTGGCGATCGAATGAATGGTGCTCATGGCAGATGACTCTCGCTGTGCCCGAGCTGTGAAGTCCGCCGTGGAGCTTCACGCTGGGGTCGACGAAAGGGGAAGACGAGGCCCCGCGCCGATCGGTCACGCGGGGCTGTGATTTATTTTTGAAAGGCGCCTGGTTCGCGGGTTCCGCAGGTTCAGCTGCTTCTGGGCTCAGGTATCGCGGGGCACCGAGAGCGGCCTTCGGCGCAAGGTCTCGAGCAGGAGCTCGCTGAACGCGGCGACCCGGCGCGGCAGTTGTTTCAGGTTGGGGCGTACGAGGAAGACCGAGCCGGCCGGCGCGACCACCTTGGGTAGGACGCGCACCAACGTCCCGGCAGCGAGCTCTGCATCGGCGACGAACGGGGGCAACAGGCCGAGGCCAACGCCGTGTTTGAGCGCCTCGCGCAGGAAGGCGATGTCGTCGGCGACCACGCGCGGCCGTACCCCGACGACCTGGTTCGGCATTCCGTTGCGCCGTAACAGCAGCGGCGGGGTGCCGGCGAAGCCCACCCAGTCGAGCGACTGCAGATCGTCGCTCGAACGAGGGGAGCCGCGCCGCGCGAGATAGCTCGGCGATGCATAGATACCGAAGACCACCTCGCCCACCTTGCGAGCGATCAGCGCGGTGGCTTTGAGCCGCCCAGGCGAGACCCGCAGCGCAAGATCGAAGCCGTCTCGCGCGAGGTCCACGAGCTGATTGGACAAGCGAGCTTCCACGCGCACGTCCGGGTAACGGATGACGAAGCGGCTGGTCACCTCCGAAAGCACCAGCGCGCCAATGTCGGCCGTGGAGGTGATGCGCAAGAGGCCCGTCGGCATCGAGTTCGCGTCCGAGCGCTCGGGCAGCTCGGCCAGCGACGCGAGCAGCGCGCCGAACGTCGGTTTCACCCGATCATAGAGCTGCGCGCCTTCCGCGGTGGGGCTCACCTTGCGGGTGGTGCGATGGAACAGCAACGTGCCGCGCGACTCCTCGAGCGCCGCGACGGCTCGGCTCACCGTCGAGCGCGGCACACGCAGCCGCTCCGCCGCGAGCGAGAAGCTGCCTGTTTCGTACACGAGCGTGAAGCTGCGCAAGAGGTTCAGATCGATTGTTGCCAAATCGCACCAGAGAGTTGGAAAATGGTCGGTTGTTGAAAGTTTCGCACGGACTAGGTTCAGGACTCGAAAGGAAAACATCATGTCCAACGCTCCTCTCCTGGTCACCGGCGCTTCTGGAAAACTCGGTCGTCGCGTCGTCGAGCTGCTGCTCGAGCGCGGTGAGAAGAACCTGATCGCCACCACCCGCAACCCCGCCTCGCTCGAGGATCTCGCCAAGCGCGGCGTCACCGTGCGCGCGGCGACCTTTGACGATGAGAGCTCGCTGGTCGCGGCCTTCCGCGGCGCCGAGCGCCTGCTGCTCGTCAGCACCGACGCGCTCGACACGCCGGGCAAGCGCCTCGCGCAGCACCGCGCAGCGATTCGCGCCGCCGAGGCCGCGGGCGTTCGTCACGTCGTGTACACCTCGCTGACCAACCCGTACCCCGGCTCGCCGATCGGAATTGCCGAAGACCACCGCCTTACCGAGGCAGCGCTCGAGAGCTCGAAGCTCGAGTTCACCGTCTTGCGCAACGATCTCTACGCCGATCTCTTTCTGCAGGCCTTGCCCCCGGCCATCGCTCAGGGTCGCCTTGTGGACGCTCGCGGCAACGGCAAGACCGCCTTCGTCACGCGCGAAGATTGTGCGCGCGTCGCTGCTGCAGCGCTGGCGAGCGGGTTCACCGGTCGGCGAACGCTCGAGGTCACAGGCTCCGAGGCCCTCTCCAGCGCCGACGTCGCTGGGTTGGTCGGGCGCATCACCGGCAAGAAGATCGAGCACCTCTCGCTGCCGGGTGACGTTTACGTGAACGTGTTGGTTGAGCACGGGCTGCCACGGCCGTTCGCGGAGGTACTGGCCTCCTTCGATGCGGCCATCTTGAAGGGGGATCTCGCGCCTGTCTCCAACGCGGTCCGCGACCTCACCGGCAAAGAGCCGATCCGCCTCGAGGCCTTCCTCACCGAGAATCGCGCTGCGCTCGGTGCTTGAGCGATGAGCCCCGTCGCGCGAGGTCGCGACGCGGCTGCGTGGCAAGCCTGGTCAGCGGAGCTCGGCGACGCTATGCTTGCTCCCCATGTTCGGCCGCGCCTTCACCTTCGCGTCGATCGTCGCCCTGCTGCCGAGCCAAGCGCTGGCCGACGATGGGGCGATTGCGCTCGAGCTCTTTCGCAGCGGGCGTGAGGCGATGGAGCGGACCGACTACGCGGTCGCGTGCGCGAAGTTCGAGGAGAGCCACCGCCTCCAGCCTGCCCCCGGTACCCTTATCAACCTCGGCGAGTGCAGCGAGAAGCTCGGTCGCTACGCGACGGCGTGGCGCGCCTACTCCGAGGCCGCTGACCGCCTCTTTGGCGACGAACGTCAGGCCTTCGTCCGCGGGAAGGTCGAAGAGCAAGTCGCCAAGCTCGGGAAGCTTCGTGTCGTGGTGGAGCCTCTGGTGCCAGGATGTATGGTGAAGATCGAGCGCGTCTCGTTGAAGGCTGAGCTCGCCTACGAGCCTCTCCCGGTCGATCCGGGGCCTACTCGAGTCGAGCTCAAGTGCGAGGATCGCGACCTCGCAGCGGTCGAGACCCGGGTCGCGCAGGGGACCACCGTGGAGGTGAAGCTCGCGCCCGGGCCGCCCTCGATCAAGGTCGAGCCGGCCCCCGCTACCGCGCCGAGCCACACGCTGTCGATCGCTGGATGGACGCTTGGAGGGGTCGGGCTTGCGGCGCTCGGGGTCGGTGGGGTTTTCGGCGGTCTTGCGCTCTCCCGCAAATCGACCGTGGAAGAGGTCTGCACGAACGACGCCACGCCCCTGTGCCCGCCCGATGGGATCGACGCGGCAGAACAAGGGTCCACCTTCGCCGCGGTGAGCACGGGCCTCTTCGTCGTGGGTGGGGTCGTGACGGCGGCCGGCGTCACCCTACTCGTCGTCGACGCGACGTCGCCTGGAGCGGCCGAGCGGGTGGGTGTGCGGTTGGGTCCGGGTTGGGTAGGGATCGATGGGACCTTCTAGCGGCGTTGGACGGATCGGGTTCGTGGTGGGCCTCGTGCTCGGAGGGTGCGCAGATCTGATCGGCGCGAACTTCGACGTCGAGCCGCTGCCCGCGACGGGCGCAGCGGGCGGCTCCGGTGGGTCGGGGGGAGAAGCAGGGAGCCCCGCGGGCGCGGGTGGATCTGGCGGGGCCGAAGGACCGGAGACCCTCTGGGAGGGCGACTACCCCTGGGACATCGTCGCGAGCGGCACCTACGTGACGTGGTCCAGCGCTGGCGGAGCCGGCCCCGGAGGGATCTACCGCCGACCGAAGGCGGGCGGGCCAGTTGAGCGATACCAGTTGAGTCTGCCCGGTACGGACCGCCTCATCGAGGACGGCGGTGAACTCTACTTCACGGTCAGCGGGCCCGCTAACAAGTTCGCGGTGGGTCGCTGTTTCGACGCCACGGTCTCCTGCGAGGTGCTCGTGGAGCCGGACCAGCAGCCGAAGGGGCTCGCTGGGGAGCCTGGGTACATCTACTACACGTACGGCTCGAGCACGGTGAAGCGCCGCGAAAAGAGCGCACCGTTCGCGGAGGTCTCTTATACGGTCCCCGTTGGCACCAGCCAGCTCTTGGTGCACGGGAACAGGCTCTGGGGCACCGCCTTCAAGAGCAACCAGGTGTGGTGGGCAAGCCTTCCGCTCTCCGACCCGTGGGTTTTCCAGGTGGACTCCGCGGAGATGACCAGCCCCAACGGGCTTGCGCCTTACAACGAAGTCGTCGCGGCGGGGGGCCTCAGTGTGCGGGGGCAGATCGCCCACTTCGGCAACCCTACCAGTGCGACGTTGTTAGCGACGGACCAAAACCAGGTCGCCGACCTTACGTCCCGTGGACAGTTCCTCTATTGGGCCACGTTCGGTGACGGAAAGCTCTCCCGCATTTCGTCGATGGGCGGAGGGACCGTGCAGCTTCTCCTCGAGGGAGAACCGTCGGCGAACGGCGTCGCAGTCGACGAGACGCATCTCTATTTCACGCGCTATCTGCCCGGTGACAGCGGGGGCGCGGTTCGGCGCGTGCCGCTAAGCAACTTCTAGAAGCGTCGGTTCGGGTCGATGCGACTCGAGGCGCTCGGGCGCGGTGCCGTCGTGTTGGCGCTGGCTGGAGGCAAGGACGTCACGGACTGAGTCGCATAGGCCGTGACGTGAGCGCGCGGTAGTGGGCCGGACGCCGACTGCCCGAGCGACGCTGGCGGATTCGGGGTGGAGGCGGGAGCCAACGTGATCGGCGTCGCGCTACGAGGGGGAGTGGAGAGCGGGCTCGCTTGCGGCCCCTGGGGTTCGACGGTCGCCGAGGCGCCGGGGTCTCGCCGTGCCAACCCATCCGCGAGCGCAGGGTCTTCCGGCGAAGTGTCGCGCGGGGCCGACTCCCTGGGCCAGTAAACGACGGCCGCGACGGCGAGCGCGCTGCCCGCGAGTCCCAGGACGATGGGCACTCGCCAGCCTCTTGCAGCGCTTCCTCGCGCGCTCTGGGGAGCCGAGGCCGGCGTCAGCGAGCCCTCCGGGCGAATAGGAAGTCCGGCGGACTCGAGCGTAACCAGCTTCGCCACAGCTCGGTCATGCCCGGCGCGCCCGTCCGAGAGCGTAGACTCTTCCCCGATTAGGTCGGTGGGGCGCGGCGAAGGGACGAGCCGCTTCGCTCCGGACGATACGTGGGCGACCTCCTCGCCGGTGAACTCGTAGTAGGCCTGCTGCACGGCGTCGGCCATCTGCTCGGCGGAGCCGAAGCGGGAGGCGCGGTCGCGCAAGAGCGCGCGGTCGACGATCGCGGCGAAGCTCGCCGGGGCGTCGGGGACGAGCTCGCAGAGTCGGGGGGCCGAGGCGGTCAGGACGCGGTGAAAGAAGCCTTGCTCGTTGCCGGACTCGTGCGGACAGAGCCCCGTCGCCAGCGCGAACATCGTGGCACCCATCGACCAAAGATCGCTCCGAGCGTCCACGTTCGGCCAGTCCCCCACCGCCTGCTCGGCGGGCATGAAGCCGAGCGTGCCCATCGTCGGCGTCATAGGTCCGGTGAGCCGGACACCAGGCGCGCCAGCGGTGTGCCCCGCGAGCCCGAAGTCGAGGAGCTTGATCTGCCCGGCCTTCGTCAGGAACAGGTTCGAGGGCTTCAGATCCCGGTGGACCACACCCGCGGCGTGCGCCTTTCCTAGCGTCGTCAGCGCGGGGTGAACGATGGCTAGGATCTCTGCCCACGGCAGCCGGCCGCCATACCGCTGGGCGCGATCTTCGATCGACTCGCCCTCGAGCCGCTCCATCACGAGGAACGCGATGCCGTCGTCGGTGACGCCGTCGTCGAAGACCGCGACCGCGCCAGGATCGTCGACGAGGTTCGCCAGGTAGCCCTCGCGCTGGAATCGCGCGAGGACGTCGCCCCCGTCGATGCCCGGGTGGAGCACCTTCACGGCGACGCGCTTGCCGTTGCGGGCGTGGGTGCCCGCATAGACGGCGCCCATCCCGCCCTCCCCGAGGCGTCGACCGAGCTGCCAGCGCCCAGCGAGGAGGACGCCCTCGAGATCGACGCCGCTCACCGCCGGGTCCGTAGCGGGTGCGGCCTTCTCCGACGGGAACCGGCGGAGGTTCCGACGAGCGTAACCGAGACCGAGCTTGAGCCCCTACAGCGAGACGACGCCATCCTCACGACCGTAGCGTGCTGGGCGTTGGGAGAGGCGAGGTGGTCGTCCACCGCAATCCCGCTCCAACCAGCCTCAAGCCGCCCCCCGTGGGCTCGGCAGGGTCGCAGCCGATCAAAGCCGCTCTCCTACGTGCATCAAAGCCACCTTCATTCGTCGCTGAGGCTAGCGCATCTATGGGCTGCCGCGGCACACAACTCGCGTCGCATTGCTTGGTGCGTAGGGAATGCTGAGTTCGGAATCGCGAGCTGACCTCCCACGGGGCTCCGTGGAGCGTGCGGGCCGGGCTCGGGCTGCGCCAGCCATCCCTGCACGCCGTGATGGCGCACGGGGCGCTCAGCGCGCGGCTTCGAACACGGTGACGGTGCCTTGGCCGTCTGCGGTGTTTACGGCGCTAACCGCCAAGCGCGCTCCGTCGATAGCGACGGCTGTACCAAAGTGCGCGTTGGCTGCGGCGCTAGGCGGCGCGAGCTTGGTCTGTTGCACCCATTCATCGCCCGACCATGCAAACACGTAGGCCGCGCCGGCCTCGGCGCCGTCTGCGTCGTGGCCCTTGGCGCCGACCACGATCACGTTGCCGCTGATCGCCACCGCGGTACCAAACCGATCCCCCTCGGCGCCGTCTTCGGCCTTGAGCACAGCGGTGGGCTGCCACTCGTTGCCTGTGCGCCGATAAACGTAGGCCGCGCCGGTGCCGGTCTCCGCTTCACTGCCCACCACCGCGAAATCACCGTCGAGGTCCACCGCGAAGCCGAAGCCCGGGTCGCCCACGCCAGGCACCAGGCGCGCCTGCTCCGACCAGGTCCGGCCCGCATGCGCGAACACATGCACAGCGGGCTCACCGTCCACCCTCGAGCTGCCGACCAGCGCTGTGTCGTCGTCGAGGGCGAGCGCATAACCGAATTGGTCCGCAGGCTCAGCAGCCGTGAGTTGCCCGGACTCACTCCAAACCGTGCCTTCACGCTCAAAGGCGTACACCCGCGCGGTGCTGCCGTTGGGCGCAGCGATCAGCGCTCGTGCGCCAGAGACGGCCACGGCGCCGCCAAACTTTGCGAACGTGGTGAGGGGTTCCTCGCGCACCTGCTGTTGCGAAAGCCAACTCGAACCAACGCGCGAAAAGAAGTAAGCCGCGCCGGCGACATCCGGCCCTTCGTCATCCAGCGCCGGCGCACCCGCGAGCGCCGTGTCCCCGCTTACGGCGACCGAGAGTCCGAAGTAAGAGTCCGCCTCCGGCGCCATCGGGCGTAGGCTCTCTTGCAGCATCCAGCCGCCAGCGTCGGGCATGTAGACGTGGGCCGCGCCCCCGTAGATCAGCGATGCGTAGTCACGGTATGCACCGACCACCAACGTGTCCTGATCGATCGCCACCGCGTAACCGAAGTGGTCGACGTTGGCTGCACCTGGGCTGGTGAGCTCGCTGCTCTCGGCGTTCGTAAAGTCGGGCGTTCCGGCTGCGCCACCACCGCCGGCTGCGCCACCGCCACCGCTCGACGAACTCGCGCCGCTGCCTCCTTGCCCGGCATTGCCACCCGCCGCAGCCTGCGCGCCACTGCCGCCTCCGCCATCCGCGGGCGACCCCGGCTGGGCATCTTTGCAGCTGCAAACAAGCAGCGCGAGTACGCACACGATCGATCGCAAGAGGCCTCCGAGGCGCCAAGCATCGCAGCACCGGATCGGGCGAGCAAGCAGCAGCTAGCGCCGAACGGCCCATCCGCGGGCCACTATGGTAAACCTCGCTTGATGCTTCCTTCCTCGGCCCTGCAGCCAGGCGAGCTTTTCGCCGCGCGCTATCGGGTCGTGCGTTGTTTGAAGCAAGGCGGGATGGGCTCGGTCTTCCAGGTGATCGACGAGCGCACCGATCGTTTGCGCGCGCTCAAAGTGATGCAATCGGAGATCGCGACCGATCCCGAGATGCGGCTGCGTTTCGAGAAAGAGGCGTCGGATCGTCGGTCGCGTGCGCTCCGACCATTTGGTTGAGGTGGTGGATGCCGGCGTCAGCGAGCCGGATACGCCCTTCTTGGTGATGGAGCTTTTGGTTGGGGAAGATCTGGCCGCTCATAGCGAGAGCTGCGGCCCGCTCGCAACCGAGACGGTGGTGACGCTGCTTCGCCAGGTGGCGAGCGGCCTCGACAAGGTGCACGCCGAGGGCGTGGTGCATCGCGATCTCAAGCCAGAGAACCTGTTTCTGACCCGACGCGACGACGGCAGCGAGCAGGTGAAGATCCTCGACTTCGGCGTCGCCAAGCTGCTCGATCGCAGCGGCGATCTGCACACCACCCGCAGCCTCGGCACGCCTCTCTACATGGCCCCGGAGCAGATGACCGGGGAGGGGAGTTTGGGCCTCCACGCCGACCTCTACGCCCTCGCTCACGTCGCCTTCAGCTTGCTCGTCGGCAGCCCGTATTGGCAGCATGAAGCGCGCGCCGCCGCCAACGGTTATGCCTTCATGAACGTGGTGCTCAAAGGCGCCGTCGAGCCCGCCAGCGAACGTGCGGCGCGTTACGGCGCGGAGCTCCCCGCAGCCTTCGACCCGTGGTTCTCGCGCGCCACAGCGCTCTCCCCAGCCCAACGTTTCAGCTCCGCCGGCGAACAAATCGCGGCGCTCGCCGAGAGCCTCGCGGTTGCGCCTCAAGCCAAGACCGTCGCCGTGCGTCCGCGCATCGCTGCGGCCAAAGCGGTGGTCGCGGTCCCCGGCGCCGCGGCGATCCCAGCGCCTGCAGCGATCCCAGCGGCCTCCTTCGACTCGAACGCCGTGGCCTCCGCCGACACCGTCGCCTCCTTCAGCAGCTCAACCTTCGCAACCTCGCCCACCACCCCGATCGACGTGCGCCCAACCACCGTAACGCCGGTGCGAGAGGCGCCCTTGCGGCTACGTTGGATCGCGATCGGCGGCGGCCTTGCCACCGTCGGTCTTGTGTTGGCCCTCGCCATTCCAAGCACGCGACCGAATACGGAGGGGAGGGGCGCAGTGGAGCCCGCTGCCGTGACGCCGTCCTCTTCAGCGAGTTCGTCGGCTGCCGCGAGCGGCCTCGCAAGCGCTGCGGCTTCCGCGAGCGCGTCGGCTCCCGCAAGTGCGTCTGCGTCCTCCGCATCGACTGCCGCACGCGCAGCAGGCGCAGCGAGCGCTACCGTGACGCCCTCCGCGGCAAATGCCGCTGGCGCTGCCGTGACGCCCTCCGCAGCGTCCACTTCGACCGCTGGCCCGGCGCACAAGGGAGACCCGCTCGATGCGTATTGACCGTCTTACGCAAGGCTCCGCGCGGTCGCCTGCAACGTCGTTCGTCGCGCGGTCGCTGGCCGCAACATCGTTCGCCCTGTTCGCCGCCCTCCCGCTCGCCGCGCTGCTCAGCCCAACCGCGGCGCAGGCCGAAGAGACGGTGGATGCGGCGGCGATCGAGCTCTTTCAGCGCGGCCGGCAGCTGATCAAAGAGGGCGATTGGGAAGGCGGTTGCGCGTCGATCGACGCCAGCGTGAAGCGCGTTCCGGCGGTGAGCCCGCTGCTCAACGTCGCACTTTGCCGCGAACACGAGGGCCGCGTAGCAACTGCGTGGGCCGTAGTCGAACGAGCGCGGGTGCAGAACCGCGAGACCCAAAGTGAGAAGCGGCGCGCCGAACTCGAGGCCAGCGCTGCGGAGATCTCGGCGCGTTTGCGACCGCGTTTGCCGCGGCTTCGTTTGGTCGGTGCGCCCGGCGCACAGCTGCGCGTCACTACCGCGTCGGGCGAACTACCGCTCGATACCCCCGTCCCGCTCGACCCGGGCGCGCACACGATCGTGATTTCGGCCGCCGGCCATAGCGATGCGCGCCGCGAGCTCACCCTGCGCGAAGGCGAGCTGCTCGCGGTCGAAGTCGCGCCCGGCCCGCTGCTCGCACAGGGTGCAGCTGAGCCCAACGCTACGCAGGGGAGTGCGGCGGCGCAGGCAGCGCCGGCCGCGCCAGGCGCGACTGTTACGCCCGAGCCCGACGGCGCCACCGAAGTCCCCGCGTGGGTCTGGATCAGCGGCGGACTCGGCCTCGCACTCGGTGCCGGCGCCATCGGCTTCGCGGTGGATTCAGCCAACGTCGCCGCCGCGCAAGAAGAACGTTGTGGCACCGATTTGGTTTGCGACGAAGACCTCAACTACAATCCCGACGACGACAACGCGCGCAAGAACCGCGGCCTCATCCTCGCCGTCGCCCTCGGAGTCGGCGGTCTCGGCGGCCTCGTTGCAAGCGTCAGCGGGCTTGCGATTGCGTTTGGTTCGCCCGCCCAAGGACCCGCCGCGCGCGTGAGCGTGTGGGGCGCCCCCGGCACGCTGGGGGTCGAAGCACGAGGGCGGTTTTAGGCGGAGGGCCGGGGGCGCGGAGCGACGTAACGCCGGGCGCCAACCGAGCGACGTAACGCCGGGGAGCTGCGCTAGCCCGCGGGACTTACGTCGCAAGGCGCAGCCGCGCTGAGCCACCGGGCGACGTAACGCCGGGGAGCTGCGCTAGCCCGCGGGACTTACGTCGCAAGGCGCAGCCGCGCTGAGCCACCGAGCGACGTAACGCCGGGGAGCTGCGCTAGCCCGCGGGGCTTACGTCGCGAGGCGCAACAGCGCTGAGCCACCGAGCGACGTAACGCCGGGGAGCTGCGCTAGCCCGCGGGACTTAGTTCGCAAGGCGCAACAGCGCTGAGCCACCGAGCGACGTAACGCCGGGGAGCTGCGCTAGCCCCCCGGCGTTGCGTCGCACTTTGAGCTGCATTCGGCCTGCCGGACCGCGCCAAGCATCGGCCTGGCCGCGTACATGGCGTTCGCTATGCGGCTTTTGCGGGCAAAACGCGTATCGGCCAGAGCCTGCACCCACGCCAGTGCTTCGTGCGCGCACAAAGAGCGAAGTATCGCCGGGGGGCTAGCGCAGCTCGCCCGAGTTAGTTCGCGTGAGGAGGGAAGCCGTGCGGGCCGTCCCATATGTGCTGGTCGTTCGGGGCGAACCGGCGTTATGGGACAACGCGGCGAACGCCAGGGCGTTCGGAAGGCGCGCCGTGAGCCGGGAAGGCGTGCGGCCGTCCCACATGTGCTGGTCGTTCGGGGCGAA
>JBILLK010000019.1:0-212739 GCA_044376115.1 Polyangiaceae bacterium
GTCTTCCGGTGGCGATATCGAAGAGGTCACACCCGATCCCATTCCGAACTCGGAAGTTAAGCTCTTCGGAGCCGATGGTACTGCTAGGGAAACTTAGTGGGAGAGTAGGACGCTGCCGGGATTTTTTTATCCCATTGTCTGCACAGCCGTTAATCGGCCGGTGCGACATAACCTTAGGCCGCCAAATATCCGTTTGGTGGCCTTTGGCCTTTTGTCGTTTGTCTGCGGCGACGAATATGCGGCCTACCAAGCGTTTTCGTTGGTCGACACCAAAGCCGCCAAACGTAGGTTTGGTGGCTTTGTTCTTTTGTCGCTAAACAGCGTGCATTAGCTTGCGTCGGTGCGTTTGATAGCGAGTTCGGTCGGGACGGGCGAGGGGAAAACCTGGTTCAGCCGGGGGCTGGCCCGTGCACTTTCGAGGCGCGGCCATAGAGTTGCGGCACTGAAGCCGTTCGAGACGGGGGTGACTTCGCAGGCGGCGGACGCGCGGTCCCTAGAGCGTGCGTGTGGCGCTGGCGATCTGGCGTTCGAGAGCCCTGCCTTCTTTCGATGCCGCCCTGCCGTATCGCCGCATGCTGCGGCTTTGAGCGGACCAGCTGCGGATCTGGGGGCAATTCGGGTCGCGATAGCAGATTTTCAGCAAACGTTCGGGATCGTGCTGGTCGAATCGGCAGGCGGTCTTTTCGTTCCGGTGGGCTCACCACTTTCCCCGCTCCTTTTCGTCGACCTGTTGCAGGCAGATGATGTGCTTTTCATTGTGGCGGCGAATCGGCTTGGAGTGCTTTCGAATGTATTGGCGGCGGTTCGCGCGCTTCCGTCTGGCCTTGGTCTTCGACCAATCATTGTCTTGTCGGGGGCCGTCCACGCTGACGAGTCGAGCGCTACAAACGCTGCGGTGCTTCGTGACCATTCGCTCGATGCGGTGGAATGGGGAGGCGTGGCAGTAGACGACGATGACGTCCTTGCCGAATCGCTGGAGGGTACCGGGTTGGTCGAGCGCGTGCTGCTTGGAGGCGCGTGTTAGCCTTCAGACATGCCCCGTATCGAGAAGCCGACGGCCTGCATACTGTGTGAGTGTAATTGCGGCATACTGGCGGAGCTCGGCGAGGAGGGCCGGCGGCTCGTGCGCTTGACTGGTGATCGAGCTCACCCAGCCTCTCGTGGCTATGCTTGCGAGAAGGCACAACGGCTCGATCACTATCAGAACGGGCGAGATCTGCTCACCGCGCCCTTGCGGCGTCGGCCGGATGGAACATTCGAGGAGATCGACTGGGACACCGCCATTCGCGAGGTATCTCAACGGTTAGCCCGAGTTCGAGACGACCATGGCGGGGACTCGATCTTTTATTACGGAGGGGGCGGGCAGGGTAATCACCTCCCTGGGGCTTACAGCACCGCAACTCGCCGCGCGCTCGGCTCTCGCTATCGATCGAGTGCGCTCGCGCAAGAAAAGACGGGCGAGTTCTGGATCAGCGATCGGGTGATGGGAACGAGTACTCGCGCCGATTTCGAGCACTGCGATGTCGCGCTTTTTCTAGGGAAGAACCCTTGGCAGTCGCACTCCATCCCGCGTGCGCGGGTAACGTTGAAAGAGCTCTCCAAGGATCCGGCTCGCACGCTGATTGTGGTCGATCCACGTCGTACCGAATCGGCTGAACTGGCCGACATCCATCTGCAAGTGCGACCGGGAACGGATGCGTGGCTGCTTATGGCGCTGCTGGCCGTACTGGTTGAGGAGGCGCTTGTTGATCAAGCCTTCGTGTCGCGCCACGTTGTTGGAGCGGAGGCATTGTTTGAGCTGCTGAAAAGGGTGCGGGTCGCTGAGTCATGCGCGCACGCCGGGCTAGCCGAGTCGCTTGTGAGGCAAACCGCGCGGGTTATCGCGGGGGCAAAGGCGTTCGCAAGCTTTGAGGACCTGGGCGTGCAAATGAATCACCACTCGACGGTGGTGAGCTACCTGCACCGGGCGCTAATTGCGCTTACTGGGAGCTTTGGTAAGGCCGGAACCCATTTCGTTCCGACGGTGCTCGTGGAGCTGACCGGCGGGGCCTCTCGACGCACGAGTCCAGTCGTCAACGCACCGATCATCAGCGGTTTGATCCCGTGCAACGTGATCGCGGATGAGATCCTCTGTGATCATCCGAAGCGCTATCGGGCGATGCTGGTCGAAGCGGCGAACCCAGCCCACTCGTTGGCTGACTCGCCGCGGATGCGCAAAGCGCTCCGCGCCCTCGATACGCTGGTAGTCATCGATTGCGCGATGTCGGAGACGGCAGCTCTAGCTGACTACGTACTGCCTGCGGCCACGCAATTTGAGAAGGCTGAAGCGACGTTCTTTAACTTTGAGTTTCCGCACAACACCTTCCATCTTCGTCAGCGGCTCTTCCCACCCGAAGGTGCGCGGCTTCCCGAGGCAGAGATCCATTCGAGGCTCGTTGAGGCGTTGGAGGGACTCGGGGAGGCGGTCTACCAGCCGCTCCGTGATGCTCGAGCGGTGAGTCTCGAGGCCTATGCGCAGGCGCTCATGCCGGTGCTGTTCGACCCAAAACTGTCGGGGCTAGCGCCCGTGATCCTCTATCGCACAGCTGGGCTGGATGAGTCGCAGCGGGAAGGTGCTGTACTGCTTGGAATTGCCTTCAAGGCGGCCATGGAGAACGGTGCTTCGCTGGCGCGCGCTGGCTTCGACGGAACTCCAATGGAGGCGGCGATCAAGCTGTTTGAGGCAATCCTCACCCGACCGTCAGGCGTTGTTTTTGCGGTTGATGAGTGGTCACAAATGATGGAGAGGTTGGGCACGCCCGACAAGAAGTTCCACCTGGAGCTCAAGGACATGCTCGACGTTGTAAGGGAGATCGCCGAGCACGGACCTGGGACGCCTGATCCGCAGTTCCCTTTCGTGCTCTCCGCGGGAGAGCGACGTTCCTACACCGCGAATACGATCATTCGTGACCCGTCATGGCGAAAGAAGGACGCGGAAGGAGCGCTGCGAATGGCGGCCAGCGATGCCGCTGACCTCGGCGTCGTAACGGGAGATCGCGTTGCTCTAACGACGCCTACCGGCTCGGCCGTTGTGCCGGTGGAGGTGTCCGACACGATGCAGGCTGGACACGTATCGCTGCCGAACGGACTTGGCGTTTCGTACCCACCTTCGGTGGACGGATCGGCGAAGGCGGTCGGTGTGGCGCCCAACGAACTTACGGCCAGCTCCGACCGAGATCCGTTCGTGGGAACGCCGTGGCACAAGCATGTCCCAGCCCGCGTTGAGCGAGCCTGAGCGGACAACGGGCGCTAAAAGCGGAAACCGCCGGGGATCAGGGCCTTGCTTACTTCGGCCTCGCTCGGCAGGGCGAATATCAGGATGACGCCGGTAACGAGCGTAACCCCGCCTCCAATCAGCAGACCTGTTCCGAGGTCGGCGAACAGGTTGGCCGTATCGAGTTTCTCGGCGTCGGCTGGGCACACAGCTGGCTCGCCCGAAAGTTCGCACGTGGTCGAGAGCTTGTCGTACCTGCTGACAGCGAGCCCACCAAAAATTGCCCCAGCGATCGCTGCGGCTCCACCGATACTCGCAACCACGATACCGGGAACCACGCCGGGGCCACTGCCTTCCGATGTGGGCGGCGTGACCTTTGGCCCGGACGGTTGGGAGGCGGTGAAGTCGAGCTCAATCACCTCCTGTGCGCCCGAGCTAAGTTCAAAGGTCTGCTCCTTGGTCTCACCGTTGAATGAGCCCGATACCTTGTGCAAACCGGGATCAAGCGCCACGGCGAGGCCGGGCTTCGCCTCTTTGCCATCCAGCTTGAGCAGTGCACCTTCCGCCGCACCCTTCAGATTCACGGTCACGGTTGGAATCGCCTTCTCGAGCTGGGCCAACTCGGCCTTGCCGTCGAGTTGCGCCTGCTTCCACGGGCCCGGCGCATCCTGTGCAACGGGCTCCGCTACGACTGCCGCAAACCGTTCACGCGCCTCGAGTAGCTTGCCTCCGCCGCGCAAACATCGAGCGCCATAGAGTCGGAAGACCGGGGACTGACTAAGCGCGTCCGCCGTCGCAAACTTCACGGCGCATTCGGACCACTTCTCCGCGGCGTACAGCTCAAGCCCCTCTTTCCCGAGGGCAATGGCTCGCTCGCCGTCGGTCTCGGCCGAGGCGACAGTGGCGTATGCAAGCAAGGAAGCGATCGATGCAGCCGAAAGGAAGAGGGAGCGACTCATGACCGCCGCATCATGTCACTTCGGTTGAGGCACGCCAAAGATGTCATCGGTGCGCGTGGTGGTTTTTGCGGTCGCTGTCGGAATGGGCGCTGGTGCTGTGGGAATGGCCGTGGTCCCGGTTGATTTTCCTTTAATCGGCCCAGGAGCGGAAACGGATGCTACCGCGGTGGATGACGTGGCCGGGGCTGCTGACCGCTCCGGGCCAGCACTCATTGATTGCGCGGCTGTTGCGCTCGAGACGCTCACGTCAGGCCCGGGACCCTGCGGAGAGGTAGGGGACGACGGGGTGCTCTCGGCTGCGATTGCCGAACTCCCCGCTCCAACGTTGGCGGCCCCACCGGAGCTTCGATACAGCCCCACCGTCACGCCTGCTCCGAGTACGCCTGCCGCCAAACCTGCGACCCACAGCGCTTTCGGGACGCCCCGCCGCGCAAACTTTATCTCGGCGGAGATTCCGTCCTGGGTCGCCACAAGCTTCTTGGAGGGCTGCGTCGCCGGAGCGATCGTCGTGGATTGTGCGATCACTGTCTGTGCGCCGCGAAGCTCAAGCAGCCGTGAAGTGGGTGCTGTTTCATGACAATCGATGAGCGCCTCGTAGAACTCCCTCGCGGTAGCGAAGCGTTCCTCGCGATCCTTGGCCAGCGCTCTGCGAAAGAAGTCGTCCAAGCCGGGAATGAGGATGCCGCGACTCGACGGGAGTGGCGTTTCACCGAGACATATCTGCGCGAAAACGTCGCCTAGTCCCTTGCCAATGAAGGGCGGATCTCCGGTTAGCGCCTCAAAAAGCACGACCGCGAGCGACCACAGGTCCGTCCGCGTGTCGATCGGCTCTCCGCGAGATTGCTCGGGACTCATGTAGAGCGGAGAGCCAATCAACGTGGCCGAGCCAGTTTGCACGAGCCCGGTGTCGCTCGTGAGGGCTTTGGCGATGCCGAAGTCGAGCACCTTCACGACCTCATCGTCACCAACCTTGGTCAGGAAGATGTTCTCGGGCTTCAGATCTCGATGGACGATCTGAGCTTCATGCGCCAGGCGAAGCGCTTTGCACACGCCCGACGCAATTTCGCAAACTCGGCCGAGCCCCAAGCGGCCCGTATTCGCGATCGCAGTCGCGAGGTCCTCGCCTTTTAGGAGCTCCATCACCATGAACGGCGCGCCCGCTTCGATGCCGTAGTCCAAGATTTGTACTACGTGCGGGCTACGAAGCTGCGCTGCGGCTTTGGCTTCCTGCTTGAAGCGGCTCAGCGCTGTTTGACTCAGCGCAAGTTCCGCTGAGACGATCTTTACGGCAACGGGGACCTCGAGTTCGACGTGGTGCGCGCGCCAGATGGCCCCCATCCCACCGCGCGCAATCTCACGCTCAAGCTTGTACTTGCCGCCGATGGTGGTGCCGGTCTCGAAGGTCATTGAGGTCCGCCCGCAGAATAGCGCGAAATGCTCTCGACTCCTGGTACTTTGGCAACGTGTTCCAAGCGGGATTTGAGCCGGGGACCGTGATCGGTGGGAAGTATGTCGTCGAGCGCTGGCTTGGTTCGGGCGGGATGGGCGTCGTGCTCGCGGTCCGCCATGCCGAACTCGGTGAACTCTACGCGCTCAAGCTCATGCTGCCAGCCGCGGCAGCAAGCCCAGCAGCGCGCGAACGCTTTGCCCGGGAGGCAAAGGCCGCAGCCAAGTTGAAGAGCGCTCACGTAGCGCGTGCGATCGACTTCGGCTTTGTGCGGGACGACGGCCCACCCTTCATGGTGCTCGAGCTGCTCTCCGGTCAAAACCTCGCCGAGAAACTGCTCGCCGAGGGCCCCATGCCGGCTTTTGAGATCGCGGGGCTCATGCTCGACGCCTGTGACGCACTTCGTGAGGCCCACGCGGAGGGCATCGTGCACCGCGATCTCAAGCCGTCGAACCTGTTCGTCGTTGAACAGAAGGACGGTACGCCTTCGCTCAAGGTCCTCGACTTTGGCATCGCGAAAACGGTCGCGCAGGACGCCGGTGCGCTGACGAAGACCTCCACCACGATGGGGTCGCCGTTCTACATGTCACCGGAGCAGATGCGGTCGGCGAAGAGCGCCGACGCTCGAAGCGATATCTGGTCGCTCGGGGTCACCATGTACGAGCTTGCCACCGGCACTGTGCCGTTCACGGGGGAGAGCGTAACCGAGGTCGCGATCATGGTGATCGAGGCGGCGGTTCCCAGTCCGCGGGTTCATCGCGCCGACTTGGAGGACGACTTCGTGAACATCATCATGAAGTGCCTACAGAAGAACCCCGAGCATCGCTTCACCGATGTGGAGGAGCTCGCGGAGTCACTAGCCGCCTTCGTGGGAAGGCCCTGGCGTCGACAACGGCCGAAGCCTGCCCCAGCCAACCGGTCGCTCGATGCGCTGCACTCGCTTGCGACGGCGCCTACCGAACTGCCTTCCGAACGAACGGTCCCGGCCTCCCCGCTTGCAGAAAGCAAGTTGGTCGCAAACGCGCCGCCTCCGGTTGATGCGCGCACATCGCCGGGGGCAGTGCGTCAAAGAAGCCTTTGGTTACGCGCTGCGGGCGCTGTGTTGCTGCTCGGAGCGGCGTTGGGGCTGGCGTATCGCTTCCGAGGCGCTACGCCCGAGGTCTCCGACAGCGCGGTCGCCAGCGACACGGTAGCCGACGCGCCGCCGCTAGCCCGGTCGAACTCAGCAGAGTTGGCGACTCCAAGCGCTTCCGCCGCTCGTCCCGAGCCCGACCTCGGCTCGGCGATTCGCGATGCGTTCGCTAGTCGCAAGGCTGAGCTGCAGGGTTGCTACGACGCAGGGCTGCGAACGAACCCAACGATGGCGGCCGACGTGAAGTTCCGACTCAACGTGCTGCCGGATGGTACGCCCAAGAATTTCGAGATCCTTGGGGAGGGGCTCGACGAAGCGGTGAAGCGCTGCCTGATCGGGTCGATCGCGACGTTGGTGTTTCCGAGCAGCTCGACGCGCAAAGAGCTGCAGATCGTTCATGCGTACACCTTCAGCACCCGGGCTCCTAAGCCGCAAGCAGCGCTAAAGGCGAGGCCGACCAAAGGCGACTTCACGCCCAATGCCTTCCCGAATTCGATGAAGCCACCCGTTCAAAACACCTCGGTTCGTGTAACTCCGACCAACAATGGCAATAGCGCTTACGGTGCGAGCGCTGGGCAATGAGCTACGGCGCGAGGCGTGTCAGCCGCCAGGGACCGTCCCCTTCGCGATTGAACGTTAGCCGGTCGTGCAGGCGACTCTGCCGGCCTTGCCAAAACTCGAAGCCCACCGGCACGATTCGATAGCCGCCCCAGTGACCTGGCGCAGGTACCTCTTGTCCCGCGAATTTGCGCTCGAACTCGGCGAGCCGGCTCTCTAGTTCACCCCGCGCAATCAGCCCGCGACTCTGCGGTGAAGCCCACGCTCCTAGCTGTGATTCACGAGGCCGCGTCGCGAAGTAGGCGACGGTCGTTTCGCGTGACACCTTGGTCGCTCGCCCGATCACGCGCACTTGGCGTTCAAGCTCCGGCCAAAAAAAGCTCGCGGCGACGCGTGGCTCATGCGCCAAATCGAGGCCCTTCTTGCTCTCGTAGTTGGTGAAGAAGACCAGCCCGCTCTCATTGAACTCGCGTAGCAGCACGATGCGCGTGGTTGGCGCGCCGTCCTTGCCGACCGTTGCCAAGGTCATGGCATACGGTTCATGCACCTTCTCGCCTTCGGCATCCGCCAGCCAGCGTCGCAGCGTTGCGACAGGCCCATCGGTAACGTCGCTCTCTTCAAGAGCACCACGAAGGTAGGCGATACGAGGCTGGGGGATGGATTCGCTCACGGCTCGTTCTTGCCACCTCTCGCACCCTTTGTCACGCAATGCTCGGCCGTGCGCGCCCGTGGTTGTAGAGTTCGGCGGTGCTAACGCAGCGGCAGATCTCAGGCGTGGGCGCGGTTGTGCTCGCAGGTGGACGCTCCCGCCGGATGGGGCGCGACAAGGCGCTGCTCCTGGTTTCCGGGGAGACCTACCTCGAGCGCACGGTGCGGGTGCTCTCCACTCTGGCCGAGCCGATCGTGGTCGTCGCTGCACAGGACCAGCCACTTCCAGCGCTGGTTGGGGCGGCCGTGTTGCGGGATGAGCTGCCGTTTGAAGGGCCACTGCTGGGCGTCGTGCACGGACTTAAGGCGCTTGATGGCCGCTGTTCCACTGCGGTCGTGTGCGCTACGGATCATCCGTATTTGAAGCCGTCGGTGCTCCGTCGGTTGGCCGAGCTTTTGCCGGGCTTCGACGCCGCCATTCTGCAGCGTGAACAGCCCGAGCTGCTCTGTGCTGTCTATTCGATGGCAACGTTGGCTGTTGCACAGCGCGTCACGGCGGGCGGCGAACGTAGCCTGCGTGCGCTCGGCGCCGCGCTCCGAGTGCGCTGGGTTTCAGTGGAGGAGCTGCTTGCCGACGCCGACGTCATGGCGGAAGACCCCATGCTGCGGTCGTTCGACGATGTGGACGAGCCGCACGAGCTTCCGAGTCCCTGAACACAAAACGAAAAGAGCCTCCTCGAATGAGGAGGCCCTGTTCTCAAGCGTCAGTTGCTCACAGGCACTCGGGGTGGCCTGCGCAGTCATTGCACAAGCAGCCCTCGTTCAGCGGATCACAAGCGCCGTTGTCCACGCAGTTGCCTGGCGTGTTGCAGTACTCTTCTCCAGCGCAAACAGCGCAAACGCAGTCAGCTGCTGCGTTGCCGTCCACATCGGTGCACTCAGCCGCGTCACAGCCGAGACACAAGCAATCCCCCTCGAGATCCGTGTTGCACTGCTCAACAAACTCGCACATGCCCGTTGCGCCCCCGGAGCCATTGCCAGCCGTTCCGCCCCCCGTGCCGCCCGATGCTCCTGTTCCGCTGCTGTTGCTGCTGCTGGCGCCGCTGCCAGCGGTGCCACCGGTGCCGTCGGTCGTGTCGTCGACGATCAAGCAACCAGCCAACGCAGTTGAAGCAACCAAGCAAACACTAAGAACGGTCTTGTTCATTCTATCCTCCGGAAGGTTGTACGGCCGCGCGAGAGAATGATTCACCCTCGCTGCGCAAAAAAGTTAGTGGCGGCACGAATTCGCCGCGACGAAAGCCTCATATCACGCAAGGGTAGCCGTCCCAACAAACCCCATAGGCCTGGCCATTCGCGTAAAGCGGAGCACCGAGCTCAGTGCATATTTCTCCGGGGTTGCAATCAGACCCGCCCAATACGCACCAGGTCATACAACAGGCGTCCAGGCCGTCGTTGACGCACTCGTTCTCGGGCGCACAGTCTCCTCGGTCGACGCAAAGTTCATAGTTGCCCCCGCTGCCAGCCGCTTCGCAGGTTGGGTCTGCGGCGATGTCCAAACTTGGAACGCAGTGCATCGAAGGACCGCAGCCAGCCGAAGGTGCTTCCGGTTCGCACATGACGCCGCCCCCCGAGCTGCTGGAGCTGGCGGGACTGGAGCTGGTCTGGCTCGCGCTGGTCTGGGACGAACTGGAGCTGCCACCGCCCACCGAAGAACTCGAGGTCGTTGGGCCGACTGCGCTGGAGGAGACGTTCTGCGAGCTGGATTGGTTGCTCGAGGTCGTTGAGGAGGTCCCACCGTTTCCGCCGCTGCCGCTCAAATTGGGGGCTGCTCCGCCGTTCTCTACGACGCCGCCCTCTCCCGTGGTGCCGCTGTCGAGGTTGGAGCCCGTGGCACACGCAGTAAGAAGAAAGGCGAGAAAAAGGGAACGCACCATAGCTCTACAATACGTCCCCTTTGCAACGAACAACAGCCAGCGAACTCTAGCGTGAGCGAATTCTGGGGCTCCTGGCCCACCGCGGTTCGTGCGAAAGGAATGCCGTGAGTTGGTTCAGTCGACGGAACTGGAGCCTTGGCTGCTCGGCTGCGCTCGGCTTGGCGGCCTGCGACGATCATGAGCGACTCAACGACGCGCCCACGGCTGAAGCTAGCTCCGTTGCGGCGATGACGGTGCGCTCGGCCGAGCTTCCGCCGCCCGCGTTGCCTACCGTGCAATCACCTCAGACTCGCCCTTCGGCCAGCGTCACGGTGGGCCCGGCCGCACGCGCGACAGCATCGGTGTCGGCTCGTCCGAGCCAGCCGGTCTTCCTCAAAGAGAACCCGGATTGTCCGGTGCCGAGCGGTTTTGAGGCCGGCTGGTCCTGGAAAAGGCTTCACCGTGTGAAGGGTTTGACCGAGCGCGCGCTGATCCTGACGCTCGATGTGGGTGCACGGATCGAGAACCTGGAGAAGGTGCTGGACGTACTCCGCGACCACGACGTCAAGACGACCATCTTCGTCTACAGCGGTGAACTCGAGAGTCATCCGTACAGCGAAGCGGTCTTGAAGCGCATGGTGGACGAGGGCCATGAGCTCGCGAACCACACGCTCTCGCACAAGGACCTGACGAAGCTCGCTCCAGAGGCGCTCGACGAGCAGTTCGATCGCGTCGAGGCGCTACTCCAAAAGCACGTTCAGAAGAGCGCCAAGCCGTTCTTTCGAGAACCGTTCCTCGCGACCAATGACGAGATCGACGCGCTCATTCGCAAGAAGTGTTACCGGCCGATCTGGTTCACCATCGATACGGCGGATTGGAAGACGGGGGCCAATGCCGAGGGCATCGAGAAGAGCGTGTTTGAACGAGGCGGCAAACCCCGCGTGATCGAGCCAGGCTCCATCTTCATCTTCCACGGCTCGCAAAAGGCCAACCTGGTCGCCCTGCCTCGAATCATTCAGCGACTCAAGGCGGATGGGTGGAGCTTTCTGACGTTGGGTGAGGCCCTACGGCGCTCGGGCGGCGTTTGAGTTAGCGCGCTCCGCTGTCGACGGCGACGCGTACCGGCGTGGCTTTTTTTGCGCGTTCAAGCAGAGCTTGGGTCGCCTGTTCGAAGGTGCTCGACGCATCGGGCTTGAAGCCGTCGTTGCCCAGCGAAACCGGCACTGCCGCGAAGTCCCCGGGAATCAGAAAGCCCGCTTCGGGGGGGGCGTACGCAGGCAGGTTCACGGCCTCTCCGCGGGTGAACAGCAAGTCCACGTCGCGCGCGCCGCCGTCGTGCGCGATGCTCAGGATCTCGGCGATGCGCGACCAAGTGAGTGCGTGATCGAAGGTGCACGAAAGATCGACCACCCGGCTGCTCGGATCCTGAGCCGGCTTGGATTTTGCCAAAATCTGAATGATCGCCGCGGCGATGGCCTGTCGCCCAGCGGCGGAGTCGAGCGCTGCAACGCGGCCGACTTCCTGCCCATTCACCGCCACGCGCTCCAAGGTGACCTGGACCGCCGGGGCGATCGCCGGGGGTGGCAAGGTCGCGTCCTGCGTGCTCGGCGGTTCGAGCTTAGCGAACAAAGTGAACTGCTCTCGCAGGCTGTTCGATAGTTGATTGCGGCGATCTTGAAAGGCGCGCTCAACCAGGAACTGAGGCAAGAGGCAGAGTACGAGCACGAGGATCTGCAATGAAATGTGCTGAAGCCGGTGCGGGTTTGGATTGGGCGACGGGCGAAGGAAGAGCCAAATGAGGACTAGCGCGACGGCTGCCAACACCACCCAACTCGCGCTCACCGTCACGGCTCGATCGAGATCGGCGCGCACGATCGCTTCGACGCGTTCCGCGCGTGTTTGCGCGAACTCCGGCCAGGCGGAGGCTGCGTGGGCATCGGCTCGGCCGATGGCTGTTCCACGAGCGGCCATCACGGCTCCTAGGCCCGACGCGAGGCAGGCCTCGCGATCGAGGGAGCCGGTGAGCTCAGCAAACGCGAACATGACCAGCCCTGCGACGCACAAGAGGAAGCTCGCCGAGTGCGCGCTCGCCAGGGTGAGGGCCAGCGCGCTCGAGAACATCGC
Organism: Polyangiaceae bacterium; assembly: GCA_044376115.1. Lineage (GTDB taxonomy): Bacteria > Myxococcota_A > Polyangia > Polyangiales > Polyangiaceae > Xiheicaenibacterium. The sequence goes on from JBILLK010000019.1 coordinate 12,038, forward strand.
GATCCCGAGTCCGCGCAGTGCCCACGCTGCTCTTCGATTCTCGCCGATGATGGTAGAGGACGTGGTGGGAGCAAGCCGGCGGGCAGCGCGCGTTTGGTAGGTGAGCAAGCCTCCGAACAGGGCGCTGCTCAAACCGAGCCCGAGGAAGTCTCCGCTCGCGAGCTCGTAGCGCCCAAGATGAAGAATTTGGAAGCCAACGCCCGCGTCGGAGCTCTCCACCACCGAGACCACGCGTTGCCAGCCGGTGAAGGTTGAGATCGATGCGCCCAGCGCCGGCAACAGCGATAGAGCAAATAGCGCAAGGGTGATGCGACTGCTACCGCGGGCTCGCGCACCAAGCGCGATGAGGCTGATCAGCGCGATCACAAACAGCAGCACCGACAGCGGTCCGCCGAAGCCAGCCATCGTCATCCAGTGATGCACCGCGTGCCGTTCGGTCCCGGCGTAGCCGACAAGCCAAAAAAGCCCCAACCACAGCAACACCACCAGCAGCGGAACTCGCCATGTCGGCTGTGGAGCCGAGTCGGTGGAGGTAGCGAGCTCGGTGCGCGCGGTGCCTACCTCTGACGCTTCGGCCCGTAGACCTGAACGCGGCTCCGACACGAGCGCATCGGCGCGCAGGCTGTTCACGCCGCCGCCCGTCGCAAAGCCGAAGGCGCGATCGCCTTCGGCGACGACCATCGCCATATCGGCGAAGCGTTGCTCCCCGGATTTTGCGACGAGCTTCTCAAGGAAGGTGGTCACAGCCTCGGACACGACCACACCGTGCTCCGAAAGCGGCGGTGGTGGCGCGTGAAGGTGCAGTGAGAGCAGCTCGGGGTACTTCGACGAAAGGAAGGGAGGGCGCCCGGCCATGAGCTCGTAGAGCATGATGCCGAACGCATATTGATCGGTGGTTGCGTCGACGGGTTGCGACCACCACTGCTCGGGTGCCATGTAGACGGGCGTGCCGATCGGCGCTCCCGTGGCCGTCAGGTTTGCAGGCGGAGCGCTCGCAGGATCCGAAGGGTCTTCGGTCCACTTGGCGATGCCGAAGTCGAGTAGGACGGGGCGAACTGCGTCGTCGTACGCGGCAAGAAAGATGTTCTCGGGCTTCAGATCGCGATGCAGTACCGACGCTTTGTGCGCCGCGGCCAAGCCGAGACCAACCTCGCGCAGCACTGCCCACGCCGCAGCCGGCGTGAACTTCCCGCAGCGCGAAAGTTCCTCACGGAGCGAGCGGCCACTCAAGAGCGGCATCACGAAATAGGGTCGCCCGTCGTCGAGCTTGCCGAAGGCGAATACATCGATCACGGCTGGATGCCTGACCAAGCTCATGCTCTTGGCCTCGCGCTCAAAACGCTGCAGGTTGCGCTCATCGCTGGCGAGCTCAGGCAAGAGCGCCTTGATCGCGACGCGCCGACCGATCGTGGTCTCTTCCGCCTCGTACACGGCGCCCATTCCGCCTGCACCGAGCGGTCGAACGATGCGGTAGCCGAGCAGCTGTGTGCCTGGCGTGAGCAAGCGATCTTCCTTCACCGCGAAGGACGCTCCTCGCGCGACAAGCCGAAGGCGCGTATGAGTTCATTCAAGCGCGAGCGTGAGAGCGAGAGACGGCGCGCTGCCTCGCTGACGTTCCACTCTGTCTCGCGTAGTGCGGCCTCGACCAACTGGGCTTGAAATTCCCGGGTCTTGAGCTGAAAGTCGCCAACAGCCGACGGACTCGTTGCCTCCGCTTTGGACGCCTCTGCGGCTTTGGGCTTGCCGAACAGATGTCGCGCCTCGATGGCGAAAGCCCCTTCGCCGAGCGCCGTCGCCCAGCCGCGGGCGATCGTGTTCTCGAGCTGACGCACATTGCCTGGCCAGTCGGCTTGCGCGAGTTCCAGGCGGGCACCGCTGGAGAGCGGTAAGGCCGGTGCCTCTTCACCGCCCAAGCGTGCCGCGATGGCGTCGGCGATGTCTTCGATGTCGGAGGCGCGCTCACGCAAGGGTGGCAGCACGATCTCGAGGACGTTGAGCCGGTAGTAAAGATCCTCGCGGAAGGATTTGTTGGCGATGGCTGCCTCGAGAGCGCGGTTGGTTGCTGCCACGATGCGCACGTCTGCCGTGATGGTGGATGTGCCACCGAGCCGCAAATAACGTTTGGACTGAAGAAAGGAGAGCAGCTTGGTTTGCGCGGTCAGTGAAAGTTCTCCGACCTCATCCAAAAAGAGCGTCCCGCCCTCGGCAGCCTCGACCTTGCCGATGATGCGTTGATGGGCTTGGCTGTGCGCGCCGCGCTCTGCGCCGAAGAACTCCCCTTCGAACAGCGACTCGGGCAAGGCCGCGACATTGAGCTCAACGAACGGCTTCGCGCGGCGTGTCGAGGCGTCATGCAGCGCGCGCGCGATGGCGCTCTTGCCAGTCCCGCTCTCCCCGCGAAGCAGTACCGCGACAGGCACCTGCGCGGCGGCCAGCACCTCTCGCATGACGTTCGCCAGCGCTGGGCTGCGACCGGCGAGCGAGAACCCCGGTAGCTTTGCGCGCAACGCCGCCGTGTGATCGACTTTGGAGTCGTCCGCGCGGCGGAGCAGTCGATCGACGTGAGGGCCGATCACCTTGGCTGCGAGTTCACAGAGGGAGCGATCAACCTCTGGGAACGGGCCGGGCTTTGCTCGGCCTGCAAGATAGAGCACGCCGATCGAGCCGAGATCTTCGCCTCGGCTGCTTCGGGCCGAGAGCGGCGCGCACAGCACCGCTTGGATCTTTCCGGCCTGAACGCTCTGAAAGCCGGAGTAGCGCGGATCGGCTGTCGCTGACGCGGTGGATATGGTTTGGCCGGTTCGAAGGGCGTCGCGGATGATGCCTTGCGAGAGGTTCGCTCGCACCGCCAGACGCTCTTCTGCCGCAAGCCCCTTGGAAACTTCCAGCAGGGGAGGCGCACCGGCTTCACCCTCAACGGCGAGAAAGCCGCGCTGCGCGCCAGTCACCTCCACCAGCAGATCCAGGACCTCCGCTGCGTAGGGGGCCGCATCTTCGGCCAGTCCGACCTGCAATAAACGGTAGAAAAGGTTCCGTTCGCGCGCCAAGCGCTCGGGATCTTCGTTGGGATGCACCGCGGGCGAGCTTACCAGTTCGACCTCAAGGCAGCAGACCTCCGTTATCCGGCGAGAAACTTCCTAGCGAATGTACTAGGCTGAGCCGGTGCGATTCCGACGTGCCAAGATTGTGTGCACCATTGGTCCCTCGTGTGACTCCGAAGAGAAGCTCGGTGCGCTGATACGCGCCGGCATGGACGTCGCGCGGCTCAACTTTTCTCATGGCACCCACGAGGAGCACGGTGCCCGCATCGAGCGCATTCGTGCAGCGTCGATCGCTTGCGATCGGCCGGTGGCCATCCTTCAAGATCTTTGTGGTCCGAAGATCCGCGCGGGCAAGTTCAACCGGCCCAACCCGGAGTTCCCCACCGGGTCGATCGCTTATTTGGTGGAGGCCGGGAAAGAGCCTCCGACCGATCCGCTCGAGATCCCGGTCCAATACGAGGGCCTAACGCAAGACCTTGCCCCGGGTGATCGCGTGCTCGTGGATGACGGGCAAGACGTGATGAGCGTGCTCGCGATCGAGGGAGAGCGCGTCAAAGTGAGCGTCATCTCCGGCGGAATCTTGCGCGATCGTTTGGGCATCTCGCTGCCCAGCCGGCGCGTGCGTCTCTCGGCCTTGACCGAGAAAGACAAGGCGGACCTCGCGTTTGGTTTGCGTGCCGGCGTGGACTACGTGGCGCTCTCCTTCGTGAGAGACGCGGACGACGTGAAGCTGCTGCGCGAAATTTGCGACGCCTGGGGTCGCAAGACGCCCATCGTCTCGAAGATCGAGACCCCCAGCGCGATCGAGCGCCTCGAGTCGATCATCGACGCTTCGGACGCCGTGATGGTGGCCCGCGGCGATCTCGGCGTGGAGATCGGCCCTGAGTACGTCCCGATTCTGCAGCGCAAGATCATGACGCTCGCGCGGCAACACCAGAAGCCTGTCATCGTCGCGACCGAAATGTTGCAGTCGATGGTCACGGCTACACGGCCCACCCGCGCCGAGGCGAGCGACGTAGCGACCGCCGTGTTCGAAGGCACCGACGCGGTGATGCTCTCGGGCGAGACGGCCTCCGGCGCTCACCCCGAGTTGGTCGTGCGCATGATGAGCCGCATCATCCACGAAGCGGAGATGAGCGCTTATTACAACCCGCTGCCGAGCGAGACACCAGGCACCAAAGCCAACGTCGCCGAGGCCATCGCGCGCAACGCGTGCGATATCGCGCGAGACATTGGGGCGCGCTTCATCATCGCCTTCACCGAGGGCGGCAATACGGCGCGTTATGCGTCGAAGCATCGCCCGGTCGTGCCGGTGGTTGCCTTCTCGCCGAACGAGGTCACGCGCCGCAGGCTTTCGTTGCTTTGGGGCGTCGTTCCCTACCAGTCGAACCTCATGCGCGACGCTGACGAGATGGTTCAGCGCGCTACAGCTCACATGCTCGGCGCTGGGTTGGTCTCACCGGGAGACCGCGTGGTTGCGATCTTCGGTGCGCCGGTTGGAGTCACGGGCACGACCAACTCGATTCGAGTCGTGGTTGTCGAATGACCCAGGCTGCGCTTCGTGACGATCTCCCGAAGCTCGAGAAGTACGAGCTTTGTGAGGAGATTGGCCACGGAGGCATGGCCACGGTGTATCGCGCGAAGGACCTCCGCTTAGGGCGTGAGGTCGCGGTAAAGATCATCCATCGCCACCTGCGAGAGAACTCGGAGGTGGCAACGCGCTTCATCGCTGAGGCGCGCGCCGCAGCGAAGCTAAAGCACCGTGGGATCGTCGAGGTGTACGACGTCTCCGGTGAAGAGGACCGCGAGCGCTTCCTGGTGGTGGAGCTCGTCAAGGGCGTAACGCTGCGCAAGATCTTGCAGGACCATCGCGACATGCCGGCGGAGGTCGGGGCGGCGATCGTGATCGAGCTCTGCGACGCTCTCGAACACGCGCACGAGTCCGGCATCATCCACCGCGACATCAAGCCAGAGAACGTGCTCGTGGGGCTCGCGGAGAAAGCGCCTGCGGAGGCGAACTCGAAGCGCCCGCCGGGGGACGGCGCGAAGCGAGAACCTGGCCCGGCCGACTCGGCTGGGCGCAGCGATGCGGAGCCGCCCGCGTCGAATCCGCGCGACTCTCAGAAGAAGCCGAGCAGCGCGCGTGCGCCGCGCTCCAAGGCGCCCGGCGTGATCCTGAAGATCACCGACTTCGGGATCGCCAAGATCCTCGATGCTCAAGGCGTGACGTCGACGGGCCAAGTGTTGGGCTCCCCAGCCCACATGGCGCCCGAACAAATTGAAGGCGGTGAGGTCGATCCTCGCACAGATGTATTCGCCCTCGGCGTGGTGCTTTACGAGTGTTTGGTGGGTCACCTGCCATTTGACGGGAAGAACCCAGCGCAGGTGTTGCGGCGAGTGCTCGACGGCAAGTACGCACCCGCCGATCAAGAGCGGCCCAGTGTGGGCAGCGTGTTCGCGCGCATCGTGGATCGTGCGCTCGCGGGAGATCTCAAAGACCGTCCGGCTACTCCTGCAGCGCTGGCCGAACTGCTGCGCAAAGAGCTGCTCTCGCTCGGGCTGGGCGACCCACGCGGCGAGATCGAGAAGTACTTCGCCGATGATCGCCGCTACGCGGAGGAGCTACGAAAGAACCTGGTAACGGCGCTGGTGACGCGCGCGGAAGAGGCCCGGCGGGACAAGCGGATGGCGGACGCCGCGGCCGACTTCAACCGGGCGCACGCTTTAGCGCCGGAGGATCTCGTGATCCTCAAGCGCATGACCCAGCTCGGCCGCGGCGCAGGGGCGCTGAAGACGCAGAAGCGCATCGCCTTCGTGTTGGCGGCGTCATTGGGCTTGGGCGGTGCTGCGTATCTCGTGGCTCGCGGGCTCCGCGCGGATAACAGCTCCAAACGCTTGGTGCCCACCACGCTGGCCGGACGCTCGGTCGCGCCGCCGTTTTCACGCGCTCGCGTGTTGGCCTCTGAACGACGCCCTTATGTGGCAGCGTCGGTGACGCTGTCGAGTCGACCTTCGGCCGAGGCCTCGGCGCAGCCGCGCGCAACGAGCTCTGCCGTTGCTCCTGCGGCCGGGGATCGGCTAGTGCGCTTCAACGTCAACCCGAAGGGCGCCTTGCTCGAGGTGGATGGCTTCTCGGTGGACCACATCACCGCTGTGATTCCGCTCGCTCCAGGCCGTCATTCGGCGAAGCTCACTCCGCAGCTCGGGGACAAGTCGTTCGACGTCACGAGTGCATCCTTTACGGTGGAGCCGCGCGCGGCGGGGGAGAACGAGAGTAGCGTGCAGAAGATTCAGCTGGGTACGTCGTTCAAGAACGCCAGAGTGAGTCTGCTTGCGCCCGCTGGTGGTCAGGCCGTTTGTGGCGCCATCAATCTCGCCGCCGGCAGCAACACCATCGTGATGCGCAACGCCGTGTACGAAGGCAAATGCCAGTTCCTCGCACCGGGTCGTGACACCGCGTCGGCCTTCGTCACGATCAAGGCCGGCGAAGACAACGTCGTGCCTTGGCCGTCCGGGGGCTGAACGCGGGTATGCCGCTGCCGCGAGCTTGGTACCTCGAGGAGGCGCACTTCGCGCGGGAGCTGCGCATGCTCCAGCAGCGCTGGCTAATGGCAGGTCACAGCTCGGACCTCAAGCTACCGGGCGCCTACGTTTGTATGCAGCTCGCGGGTCGTCGGATCGTGGTCGTGCGTACGGCAAAGCTCGAGCTAGCGGCCTTCTTCGACGGCTGTTTGCATCGTCGTACGGCGCTCTTTGACGAAGGTTGTGGTCGCAAGCCCGACCTCACCATCAGCTGCCCCTATCACGGGCTGCGCTTTGCGCTCGACGGTGTGGTGGACAGCTCGATGGCGGCAGCCTTTCACTTGGAGGTAGGCGCTCGACTGCCTCCGTTGCGGGTCGCTGAGCGTTGGGGGTTCGTATTTGTTGCGCCCAGCGATGCTCTCGACTTCGACCGCGCGGTCGGGCCTGTGCCGCCTTGGCTCGAGCGCGCCGAACTCTCCTTACTACGCCGCGGGCGCGCACAGACGTACGACGTTCAGGCCAATTGGAAGCTGTGCGTACAGAACTTTCAGGAGAGCCATCACTTCCGCTGGGTGCACCCGGCGCTCGAGCGACTCAGCCCGGCGGGTGCGTCGACCAGCATCTCCCTCGGGGGCCAGTTCCTGGGCGGAACGATGGAACTGGCTGAACGGGTAGAGACGGTTTCAAACAACGGCCAACGTGAAGGGCGACCGTTCTTGGCTGCAGCGGGCGATCGGCGCACCGTCTTCGACGCCCTGCTTTTCCCCTGCTGGATGACGAGTCTGCAACCCGACTACCTGCTTTCGTATCGGATCGAGCCGCGTGCCGCGGGTCAGACCCGGATCTGCGCCGAGATCTATTTCCACAGCGCAGCGTTTCATAAGGCTTTCTCGCCGAGCGCCGTCTATGAGTTTTGGGATCGCACCAACGCGGAGGACCGACGAATCGTGGAGTTGCAGCAGCTGGGCTTGGCGGGCGCGCCGTTCGAACCAGGCCCTTATGTTCCCTCGGAAGATGGCGTGGTCGCGTTCGATGCGCTGCTCGAGCGTGCGCTCGCGGAGGCGCTGTGAGCGATCGTCATGAGCCGCTGATTGGCATCTTCGGTGCGCCCTTCGTCGATCTCGAGCACCTCGTCACGGCCGAGGCGCTGGCCGAGGTGGACGCAGAGATCACGCGCGGCCTTTCGCTCGTGGAGTGCGGCTTCACCGGTGGAACGCTGAAGTGGATGGGCGTCGTTGCGCCTTGGGCTCGCCGCGATGCATACCGCGATGCAATGGAGGTGATTCGCGAACTCGAGGCTTCGGAGTACGCGACGTTCTTGGAGCTGGCCGCCGACCCTTTGAAGCCGGAGGACGCGCCGCAGGCCGAGAGCAGCTTCGGCGATGAGACCGACCGCCCGTTCTCCCTCGCGCAAATGCGTTGGCTCAGCTACCGGCACGGCGTCTACTTTCCGTGGCGAGTTTGTTACCACTTCCTCGAGAACGAGCGCTGGGAGGACAAGCACAGCGGCGAGGGGAAGAGCTTCTCGGAGGAGGCGCGCGAGGTCTTCCCGAAGACCGTGGCGTTGCTCGAGAGCCTCCCGTTTCTCGAGATTGGGCGGGCCGTTTTGTTCGGGCTCGAGCCCAACGACCACGCACCGCTTCATCGGGATACCGAGCCAGGTCGCTCGCTCTCTGTCGCTCAATCGATCTCGATCGCGCCGCGCGGTGAGAAGCGCTTCTTTCTTCAGAACGCCGCCGAGGACCCGCCGCACGTCGTCGACAAGCGCGTCTATTGGTTCAACGACATGGACTATCACGGCGTGCTGGCCGATCCATTTTTCCGCTATTCGATCCGCGTGGACGGCGTGTTCGAGCCGAGCTTTCTGCAGGAGCTCGAGCGCTCTGCCAAGCCGCGCTCTGGCGTACGCAGGACGCTGCCTCCTCGCTAGCTGCGAGCTGGGTCGATGAACACGGGCACGCTTAGCGCCGAGCCATCGGTGGCGCCGACCTGTTTGCGCACGTAGAGCCCTCGTGGTTCGCCCGCTACGATGAACACCCCGAAGTTGGTCGATCGCCCTTCGGCATCGAGCTCCGCGTCGAAGTGGCGTTGGGCGATCCAACGACCCGACTGAGCCAGGCTCAGACAGCGCTCCCACTCGTCCGGCGGCGTCGTTTTGCCGATCACCACCTCGTCGCCTTCAGCGCCGTAGTCCGACTTGATCACCCACTCCTCGCGCTTGGCGGTGAGTAGCGCTGGATGCAGCGTCTCGAGCCGGCTGGTCATCGGTACGAGGCGACGAATCACCTCCTGCGAAGCGACCGAGAAGCGATGGATGTGCTCCCACATCAAAGCCATCGTGCGTTTGTTCTGAGGCACGACAGCCCCAAACGGGTTGATGGTGACCGTCTTGCGCTCGACCTGGGCGCGCAAGGCGACTTTGAGCGGACGCTCGAGCGGCGCCGTGTCGAGCAGCTCCTCATCGCGCCAAGCCGAAGCTCGCTCGCTCCACCAGTCGGTCTTGTAGTGGCGCAAGAGCACGCTGACCGGCTCCGAGAACACGCGCACGGTGGCGTCCTCCTCGGTGCTGCGCAGGTTGTAGGGTGAGCCCAACGCAACCTCGTAACCTGCTTGTTCGAGCCAGCGGCGATAGAGCTTGATCAGCGAGAGGTCCTCGGTGAACTCGGTCGGGTAGATGATCCCGACGGTACGAGGGCCAGAGCTACCAACCACGCTCTCGCGCAGCCGCTCGAGCATCTCGATGAAGGCCTGCTGAAGTCCGGCGTTGGGATCGAGTAGGCCCGCCGGCTCGCTCGGCTTGGCGAGTTGCGAAAGCACCGTCGCTTCAGCCTCCCCGGTGGGAGTGTCACAGTTGAGCTCGGCTATCTGCAGCCCTTCATCGGTGAAGAAGACGTCGGCCCGGGCCAAGCCGTGCCACAGCGGTCGCGAGACCTCGAACATGACCTTCTGCACCTGGGTCAGGCCGAAGAAGTCGTCGAGCAGCTCTGGATCCTCCGCCACGACCTGTACGGCCTCGTCGTAGACGGCAGCGATGCTCTTGGCTGCATCGGCCAGCGCCTTGGCTTGACCGGACGAGAGAATGACCGGCTCACGTTCGAAGCGCGGCTCACCGTCCACCCACGGATCGGCGATCAAGCCGGTTGCAACGAGCTCGTTCGCGAAGCTCGAGTAGGCGTTCTCAGCCATCTGTAATCAAGCCAAAAAGCCGATGGCCAAGGCCGTTCCGACGTACGCGCTGGCCTCGAGCGCAGCTGCTCCAACGTTGCGGTCCACGCCGATGGCTTGATCGAGCGCGCCGCCGCGAAGGGTGGGTCGGGCACCGAGGATCAGCCCTTGGACGATCAACTGGCGCACAGGAAAGAGCACCAAGGCGACTCCCACCAAAGCGCCAAAGCCCTGCAACGCCGAAGGCCAATCCACGAAATCTCCGTCGAGCGCCCGAGCCACGATCAGCGCCACCGCGATCGAGATGCCACCGTAGGAAATCGCGGCGGCAGCGTTTTCGCCGTCGATCTGTTCGGCGTCATCGTAGGTGGTGAGCGCGCGGAACATACCGACGATCAGCTGCTGTGCGACCTCGGCCAGGGCGAAGAACGCGAGCGAGAGGCCGATGCCGCGCAAGTCCGAGCCGGCCACGGCCTTGGCCGTGATGATGCCAGTCGCCGCATAGTGAAGCCCTGCAGCGAGCCCAGCAGCCTCATTGCCGCGCGCGATCGATGCGCGCAGCCGGCGGTGAAGCAGCAGCGAGGTGCCGATCACCCCGGTGATCTCGATCAGCACGAAACCGAGCGCCGCAAAGCCGGCGCACCACAGCGCGTTGGTCGCCACCTCGTCCGAGTGGACGCAGTTCTTGACTACGCCGGCGCTGACCAGCGCGAGCGCCAAGATGACGCCGGCCTCGGCCAGGATGGTCGCTCGATTTTCGCCGAGCAAGCCTTGGCCGTCGCGATGTCGAAGCAGCGGTCCGAGCAGCCGGTGGAGCACCAACATCGCTAGGAACGTCGCGCTGAAGAACGCGGCGGTGGTGAGCGAACTCATCGGCGCAAGCTATCGCTTTCGGTTGCATACGGGAAGGGAAGGGGGCCATCCTTCGTGCGTGCTCGGGCTATTTGGTAAGCCATTCATCGATCTGTCGCCGTTGCTCCCGAGCGAGCCGTTGGCGGAGTTGCATGAGGAGATTTGCCTAGGCCTTGCGCAGGTTCCGCTCGACTACACCGGCGGCAGCCATCGTTCGATGGGCATCATGCCGGCGGCTCGCAGTGAGGAGGCCATCGCCGACTACGGTGAGGTGATCCGCGCGATGACCGCGGCCGAGTTTGAAACCTTCCGTTCGCTCGCCGAGCGGCCCGAGTCGATCGCGCCGCAGGCGCAGTTCGAGTCTTCGTTCGGCGAAGAGCGCGCCATCCCGCTTTCGCGTCGGCAGATGATGTGGCTACAAATTCGTTTTGGCGTGTACTTCCCATGGAAGGGCTACGTCGAGCTGATCCCCAATCGCAGCTGGGAGGGTAAGGCCGATCCAAACGGCAAGCGCTTTACACGCCTGGCCCTGAGCTTCTTTCCCAAGACCGTTCAGTTCGTGAAGAGCCTGCCCTTCGAGCACATTGGCCGCTGCAACATCATGGGCGTATTCGGCAATGACTACGGCACGGTGCATCGCGATGGTGACCCTGCGGAGCAGGAAGCACCGGATGAGTTCATCACCTTTTGTCCGAACGGTGACAAGCGACTGTTCCTCTACGATGCAGAGCGGGCGCTTGAGCTTCCGATCGATTCGCGTTTCTATTGGTTCAACGACTTCGACTATCACGGGGTCGAGCGAGCACCTCACTTCCGCTACTCGGTGCGAGTGGACGGCGTGTTTACCGCGGAGTTCCGCGAACGGATCATGAAGCAAGTCGAGCAGGTAACCTCGTGAGCACGCACAACCCGTTCGTGCCGGACAACGGCGTCAGCAAGCCGGGCATCATCGGGGCGCGTTGGTGGAACGCCGCGCTCGAAGAAACGACCGTCTATCCGCGCCGTTCCATGCTCTCGACCGGTCTTTGGGTTGGCGGCGGCTTGGCGCTCAGCGCGTTGTGGGTCTGGTCCTGGACGGGCACCGCCAGCGACGACGAAGAGGGCACCGAGCAGTGGAAGACCTCGCTCGAGATCCAGCGAGACTACGGCTGGAACTTTGGTGCCGTGAGCGAGACCGTGGCCTTCGACACGCTCTACACTCAGACCTACGCGCGCGAAGCGCTGGCCACGCTGGAGAAGGATCTGGCGCCCACCAATCCGATGCACCGGTCGATGTATGTTCCGACGCTGTTCCAATCGCCGGAGGCGCTGCCGCGCTTGGCCCCACCTGATCCGGCGGGTCCACGCATCAAGCCGCTCGCCGAGGCGCTGAAGCCGATCCGTACGCCCGAGATGGACGCGATGGAGAAGGTCGGGCTGGCTTACGCAGAGCTCGTGAGCAAGTCGAGCGCGCCGTGGGCGACGCTGGTGGATATGCCGGGGCCGCTCGCCGTAGCGTTTGCGGCCGGCGCCGCAGCCCTGCTCGACCCGGTGTTCTTGTTCGATAACTGGCCGCACCCCAAGGGCGTCGTGCCGTCTCACTTGGCGCTGGCCGCGGCCACCTACTACCAGCCGGCCTTTCGCGAGAAGGCGAAGTTGCGGGCCAACATCGCACCGGCTCTGTTCGTGATCGATCGCACGCGGCTCAGCTCCTACACCGATGACGTGTCGCAGTTCGACAATCGCTATGTGGCGAAGTTACCGAGCTCGCTAGTCGCCGATTCGGCCGCGAAGTCACTGGTGTACGTGGTGAAGACCGACGCTGACCTGCCGGAGGACGTGGACCTCAACAGCGCCTTTGTCGCGACGCGCAGCGTGCGCGCGCTCGCGGCGTCCGCGTTTGCGCCGGAGAAGGAAGGTGGTCCGATGCTTTTTGGTGGCAATCAGCAAACGCACCAAACGTTTGGCAAGCGCTACCCGGTGTTGGACCCAACCGCACTCCCAGCAGATTTGCCTGCCGTAAGTGCGAACAGCCGCGCCGACCGGTACAAGCCCACGCCGCGGGAGGAGGCGCCCAAGAAGCATTTGGACGCGCCTGGCATTGGCTACGTTCCGGTCGTGGTCGCGCTCGGTACCGGCCTGATCATCGGCTCGAGGTTCAATCGCTCCGGCTCGTGGAATCGAACGTACTCCGGTGGAGGAGGCTGACATGGCAGCGCGCTCGATCTTCGCCTTGGAGCTGGCCGTCGGCTTTTCTCCTGAGCTGCACGAGACGTTGCGTTCGTTGCTCAGTCGCTCGATGCAACCGCTCAACTTCCAGAACAAATGGGCGCTTTACGATCAAGCCAGCCGCTGCTTGAGGGCGCATCAACACGCTTGGTACGCGGGCTGTTGGGACTTCTTCGATGAAGACGCGCGCGCGCGCTCCGACTTCAACATGTGGGTGCAAGGCATGTTGACCGAGGAGGGCGCACGGCCCACGCCGTCTCCTCCGGCTGATCCGTATCGCGGAGACGCTCGTTATCTGACGTTTACGATGGCGGTGCTGATGGTGAACGGCAGCCCGAGTGAGCGCAATGTCGCGGCCGCGGTGGACATCCCCGAGGGGAGGCTGTGGTTGCGCGAGACGTTCCATCACGTGCTGAACGCCACGCGCCTTTTCAACTTCGCCTCGGTGGAAGGCAGCACGATGTACCTGATCCCGAACGATCCGGGCTACGCGCTCACGGCGGAAGATCTGCGTCACCCGAAGTTCCAATACCTGCGTCAGATCGTCTGATCGTCAGGGCCTCGTTGCGAGCCAAGCCCACGCAAAGGCCGCGTGCAAGGTGGCCGTTTTGCTCTACCATTGGCGGCATGCTTTCTTCTGGCTCGCGTTACCGCTTCGTGTTGCTCGTGGGTCTCGCCTCCTGCCGACAAGCGTGCGGCCTTCCGTTGGCTGATGGAGCGAGCGGAGGTGCTGGGGCGAACGCCGGGGGTGGCGGAGCGAATGTGGACGGCGGCGGTGGAGCGGGGGCAGGAGCTTCGAACACCTCGACGAGCAGCTCGAACGGTGGGGAAGGCGGAATGAGTACATCGCTCTGCAATGACTCAAATCCGTGGTGCACCGAGCTAGATAACCAGGAGTCGCTGTTGCTGGCGGGTTGTGAAGGAGAAGCCGGTGCAGGAGGAGGAGACCCGAGTGGCGGCCAATGCGTGTTTAGCGGCGGCCAGCTCAGAATTACCCCCGACGCGAATACAGGCTTCTGGGACGGCGGAGAGTCAACGTTCGTCCACTTTCAGGGAGGCCAGCAAAGCGATTCGTTTCTGGCTCACACTGTTGTCGATGTAGAAAACCTTGGCAACCCCTTTACTTTAGCTGGTTTGGTCGTCCGCGATTCTGGCTGCCCAGTGACCCAAGGTATGGAGGCCGACTGCAACACCTGGTTCAAAGCGGAAGTTGGAGGCTTTAGCGCTGTCAATGGGTACCCAAATACATTGGACGCAGCCAATGGGCTTCGTTGGGCGCTTCACAACGGATCGACTGATTCACCACCACCGGACAACTTCGAGGAGCCACCTGGGGACGGAAACGTCAGCGACGCTATTCTGCCTGAACCTGGCCCATACCAGGTAGCTATCTGCGCCTTAAAGGAAGGACCCAACTTCCAGGTGGCAGGTGTGGCGCGAGCAAGCGGTGGGTCTTGGCAAAGCATCACATTGCGCGACCTCCTCCTGGTGCCTTCGCTTGAGGTCGGGTTGGTCGCAGCGACGTCGTCCGTCTCCAACCCTCCCTTCACAGCCAGCTTCGACTACTTTGTTATCCAGCCGATTGCCTCGGACATCACCGACCCCGAGGATCGCTGCGACGCCGCGTTCAACAGTATCCCGCCCCTCCCCTAACGCGCCTGCCTCGGCGTTGGGCCCAGCTTGTCGCGGTACTTCGGCGTCCCTCGTTGCCCACGGCGGTGCTGCCCAAAGCGGTGCTGGCGGGCTACGCTCCGCGTCCCATGCAACGAGCCCTTTGCCGCGTGTTTCTCGCTTGTTGGCCGCTGTTCATCGCGGGCTGTGTCGGCGGTACGTCATCGGCTGCAGGGACGGAGGGCGACAGCAGCGGTGGGGCCGGAGGCGCCGGCGGAAGTACGAGCCCCGTGAACAGCTGTACGCCTCAAGACTGCACCAACTTCGACAACGACGATCCGGCCTGCGGTTATCCCGAGCCGGGCCAACTTGGAGCAGGGCCGTCGATCCTCGGGGACTCGCCTGAGGTGCTGTCCGGGTTTCTCGAGGGGACGCAGCTCTTCTTCATCGCCGATGCTGGAGCGAACGAGAGCATGGCGGTCTTCTCGGTGGACGTGACCACCGGTGACCGCACGTTCATTTCGGGTGCGATCGAAGACCCAGCGAACGGCACCATGACGCGCGGTAGCGGCCCGGCCGTGCTTTCGGCGCGCGACCTCGCTCGCGGTCCCGACGGTCTCTACCTGTACAACGAGCCGGAGCTCATTCGCGTAGATGAGGCCACTGGCGAGCGCACGGTGGTTTGGTCGAACGTGGAGGACGGTTGCATCGTAGTCGGTAACAAAGCGCAGCTTCGCAGTGAGCTCGAGTTCGACAGCGATGGCAGTCTGTTGATGCTTGGTTTCGGCGAGGCCGCTTCCATTTTGCGCATCGATTTAAGCACCGGGAGCTGTACCACCGTATCCCTAGCGCTGCCCAAGGGCGACGCGAATCAGGTGGGGAGCGGACCGGATTTCTACGACTATCGCTCGCTCTCGCTGAACCTCGACAGCGGCAAGCTCTACACCAGCAACTTCACCAACCAATCTCTGATCGAGATTGACCTCTCGACCGGAGACCGCATTCGCAAGAGCTCCTCCAGCGGGTCGACGGGTGTCGGTGAAGGGCCCGCTACCGGCACTCAGTCGATTCTCGCGGCACAGACCGTGGTTTACGCCGCGCGCGGCTCCGCCTCGAGCTCCGAGGTGGTAACCAAGATCGATCTGGCGACTGGGGATCGCGAGGCGATTCTTCCGTTCAATGGGCCCGTTAGCAACGTGTCGGAGCCGTGGCTCTACGGCGAGATCGACGGCTGCTTCTACCTGGGACGTGGCGGGCGAATCTACGCGTTTCACGCCGGGAGCAAGAACTCGAACATCGTCTCGTACTGAGTTCGGGTTCGGGCGCGCGAAGGGCGGGGGCGGCTTCCTTCCGAAGCCGCGTGATCGAACTCGCATCGAGTGTCACTAGCTCGGTCGCGGTTCCTTGCCGCGCTCTGTGGGAAAAGTTCCCAGCCAACCTCGTAACAACCGCGCCCCATGACACCCAACGCCTATCTCCGAGTCGCTTCTTTCCTATCGTTCGCTCTTCTGACCTCAGCCGCTGGCTGCAAAAAGGATGCGCCATCCTCCGAGGGCGGTGCGTCCGACAAGTCGGAGGGCAGCTCCGATTCGAAGTCGAAGAAGTCCGACAAACCCGTGGCAAAAACGCCCGACGGCGTCACCCTCGAGTGGGGCAAGCCGACTGGCTCGGTCTCCAAGCTGACCTTCACCAAGCTCGAGGCCAAGGGTGAACTCAGCTGCTTTGGCGGCACCGGCTGTGCGGTGCGCCTCGAGAAGCTCCCGGAGGGCACCAAGGTCAAGCTCGGTGCGAAGGAGGAGGTGGCTAAAGCGAGTGCGCTGCGCGTCGAGTTCGAACTCGGTGACGCGCTGGGCAAGGCCACTCCGAAGGACGCCCTCAGCTACGATCGCACGATCGATCCCGGCCTCACCTTGGAGGTCACCTTTCCCGATGGCGCCAAGGTCAGCGGCGCGCTGCCCGGGGTAACGGCGAAGTACATGGTCGAGCAGGACCTCGAGAAGAAGCTCGCCAACGGAACCCCGGTGCTGTTCGGTAAAGAGCCGGAGGCTGCGCCCGCTGCCCACACCATCCTCTTTCTCGGCGCGCTGATGGAGGACGAGAAGGTGATGGGGCCGGCCAAGACCATGGCCGAGATCGACCTGGTCGCGGTCCATACGGCGCTACCGAAGAAGTCCGGTGACAAGAAGTGCACCGGCTACAAGGCGACCAACGAGCAGGGGCCGGGTAGGGAAGCCGACCTGATGCTGGTCGATTGGGACGTTTCGTTGATTGAACGCAAAACCGCCAAGGTGATCGAGAAGAAGACCTTCGAAGCGGAAAAACGTTGCCCCATGTTTGCCCAAGGCAACGAGACGACGAGCTATCCTGATCGGCGTGAGATCCAAACCTGGCTGCGTTCCAAGCGCTGAGCAGACCTTCTGTACGAGGGGCCGATGAGCACCTCGCTTCAGTTCGTGCTCCTCGGCACGATCATGGTCGGGTTTGCGATCATGGAGTTCGCCAGCGGGCGCTACCAGAAGACGGTGCGTGCCAGCAAAGACGACACCGCCTTGGAGCTGTTGATGTTCATCAGCTTGGTGGCGGTGGCTCAGCCGGTGGCGATGCTGGTCACCAACGCGCTCTGTCAAAAGCTCATGCCCAATCAGCATCAGGCGCTGGCCTGGTTGCCCTGGTGGGCGATGGTCTTGTTGCTGCTGATTGGGGACGATCTAACGCAATATTGGTGGCACCGGCTGTCGCATACTTCACGGCTTTGGCCGTTGCATCGGGCGCACCATTCAGCGCCGTACATGAGCATC
The DNA here is from genome assembly GCA_044376115.1 of Polyangiaceae bacterium. Classification (GTDB taxonomy): domain Bacteria; phylum Myxococcota_A; class Polyangia; order Polyangiales; family Polyangiaceae; genus Xiheicaenibacterium. The sequence goes on from JBILLK010000019.1 coordinate 29,235, forward strand.
CGGATAACCTATCGCAATAACCTATTTTACTACCTCATGATGCCCGGCTTGTGGATCGCCGGGCTCTTGACCTATCTCGGGTTGGGGCAGGTTTACCCGGCGTATCTGGTGGTGAAGCTCGCCGTGATCTTGGGGGCTCATTCGGCTTGGCGCTGGGATGAGGCGCTCTACAAGCGTGCCTGGCTACGCCCTCTCGTGTGGGTCCTCGAACGGCTGATCTCAACGCCGGCTACGCACTGGGCGCATCACGCACTCACGAACCAGGACGGGATCGGCCACTACAAAGGGAACTTCGGCAACCTGCTCTTTTTCTGGGATGTGCTGTTCGGTACCGCGCACATCACGCGCAGATATCCAGCCGAGGTCGGGCTCCCGGATGACCGGCTGTTTGGCGCCGAGCGCTGGCACCATCAGATGTTCTACCCGCTGGTCTCCTCGAACCGCGAGCAGACAGCGCTGCGGCCCGGCGGAGTCGCTTACGAGGCTGAGCCAAGCCCAGCTACCGAAACGAGATCGACGCTCCAAGGCTGAAGCGAGAGGCGAGCGGAGGCGCTTCATACAGATACTCGTTGGCGTCGCCGGCCAAGTAGATGTCTGTCGGTTGAAGGTTGCCCAAGAGCTCGCTCTGGAAGCGCAACGCAAGCGGCGCGCGCAACAGCAGCTCGAGGCCGAACCGTGGGCCGACGAACAGCGCGAGGTGCGTCCCGGCGTCGGCGACGGCCACAAACTCGGCGTCGACGATCGACGGCCCGAGCAACACCGTTGCGCAGCCGAACAGCGAGAGCCAAGCGTTGATGTCCGGCGCGTAACAGCCCGTCACACCGAGCAGCAACGTCTGCATGTTCGCCGCTGCAATCTCGGCGTAGGGCGGGCTCTCCGAGGTGACCGCCATCGGCACGACGTAACTGAGTCCGAGCGCGACCTCCCAAGGGTCCCCACGCAACCCGAGGCTCATCTCGGGCGCGACCGAGACCGCGGGACCCAAACCACCACCGATCCCGACGCTGGCCGTGAACACGCCCTGCAGCTTGCGTTCGGGCTCGGCTGGCGGTGGTTGTGGCGCGGCTGGCACTGGCACCGGCCGGTCGATGTAGACCGGCACCACCACGGGCACGTAGACCGGCGGAACGGGCGGAGCAGGCGTCGGCGGCTGCTCTGGTTTGGCCGACGGATCGAGCGAGACCACCAGCGAGAGCACGACGCTCGAGATCACGTCCTCGCAGCGATCCCCGCGAAACTGCCGCGTCGCTGCCCCGTCTTTGAGGTTCGCCACGAACTTGTTTGAGCCGTCGCTCTCGAGGCCGAGTTCGACCGAGCGAACGGCTGGCCCAGCGCTCACGACCGGGTCGTAGCCGACTTGTTCAACCAGCGTCTGCTTGACCTGCTCGAGCGATGGGCAGCTCTCGGTGCCGGGCGCGAGCTCGTAGCGAAAGGAGAAGCTTGGCCGATCCGCAGCGTGTACGGCCCGTGCAGGGCCGAGCAACGTTACGGCTACCCCGATCCAAATGGAGGCTTGCCTCATCCGCCTAAAACAGGACATTTGCGCTACGGCAACGCGTTAGCACGCTTCTCGAGCGCGAGGCGATCGGCGGCGTGCTGGCCATTCGGAAACTCCCGCGCGTGCTTCGACAGGCTCTCCAACGCGGCAGCCTTATCCCCGCGCAAAACCGCTGCGCGAGCCGTGTCGAGCAGCGAACGCTCGCGACGCAAGGGATCCGCCGAGGCGCTGGTAGCCAGGCGTGGAGCCGCGCTCGGCTTGGCGCTAGCCACCGCTGGCTCGGTCACCGGTTCGGCCGTTGGCGCAGCCGTGACGACCGGAGCCGCGCTCGCTGGGCCGACTACGACGACGCTGGCGGCTCTCGGTGGGGCCTCCACGACGATCACCGAGGTGGCCGTGCTGGGTTGAGGCCGTGCTGCCATCGAATGGAGGGCTGCGCCCGCTCCACCGCCAACGCCGAACGTCACCACGCCTGCGAGCAACAACTTGCTGCTGAGCGCCCAAGCGCCGAGGCCTTTGGTCGCCGCCGCGCCTTGGCCCACGGCCGCTGCCAACGCTGTGTCTTTGCCAACGTCGGTTCCCACCACGACGACCGCAGCCGCAGCCGCGCTCGTTTTGGCAGGGACCACGGCAGCCTTGCTCGTCGAAGCGAGCAATCGCTCCGCGAGGCGCGCACGAAGCTCCGCAGGGACCTCCGGCACATCCTTCTCCGCCGACAAGAGTCGCAGGGCGTCCTCAGGTAGCTGTCTTAGGGATTCGCCCATGGTTCTCCTGCTTGCTTAGTCGGGTTACGGCGCTCGCGAACTCTTCGCGGGCTTTTGAGAGACGGGAGTGCGCCGTCCCCTCGGGAATCTCGAGAATGCGTGCCGCCTCGACGATCGGCACGCCATCAATCTCGTACAAGATGAAGACCGCTCGTCGCACCAGTGGAATGGCCTCCAGTGCTTTGACCACCAGCGCGCGATCGGCGGCGCGCAACAACTCTTCCTCGGCCAGCGGCCGCGGATCCTCGAGCTCGGTAGCCTCGAGCTCATTGGCGGGCTTGAGTTTGCGCCGGTAGTTGGAGGCCACGCGAAAGGCGAAGCCGAACAGCCACGGACGCACGGGACGCGTTTGGTCGAAGTTCTCGAGCTCACCGTGAACGGCGATGAAAACGTCGTGCGCCAGATCTTCAACGTCGGCAGGGCTGACCCCAAGCCGGCGCAGGCTGCGTATGACGTACGCAAGCTCCAGCGTGAATAGGGTGGAAAAATCGAGGCTCGCCAAAGGGTCCTTGTCCGGGTTTGTGCCCGGGAGCACGAATCCTTCACGAAATCGTTCGGCGCTTCAATTGCGCGTCGACTGGCGATTCAACCGAAGGTTGATGCAGCGAACAGAATGACTCGTGCCTTCTCGGAGAAGGACGGCCGAAGGCCCCGTTGGACCATCGACTTTGGCACGAGTCATTTTCGGTGAAGGATGCTGCGTGCTCGGCACAAGCCATTGCAGGAGGTTCTTATGCGAACGTACTTGACTTGCTTGCTTTCAGTGGTCGCCGGCGTGGGGCTCTTGAGCGGATGCGAACAAGAGTCGGAGATTGAGTCGATTGGGCTTTCGCTGCGGCTGGCTGAAGATGCAGCTCTCGATGGCAGCGCACAGCCAAACGAGATTGCGCAGCCCGAGGGGCCGAGCTTGAGCGTCGAGCCGGAGGGCAAGGTGCATTGGGTCGAGGTGGTGCAATGCACGGCTGACTACGGACCGTGTGTGCCGCAGGCGCTCGGGCCCTACCGCATGTTCGATGCTGGCATCGTGGTTTGGGAAGCCGCGATGGGTGAGAACTTCTCAGACCAGTTTGACGATTTCATGCGCGGCCCGGCCGAGATTGAGGGCCCGATCGTTTACGGGGAGCTACCTGAGCATGCGCGCTGGCAATCGGACGCGGCACCGCTCGAGGAAGGCGGTCTCTACGCCTTCAGCGTGTATCGAACGCAGGCTTGCGATACCGATGACGTCCACTGCTTGAACATCGCGGCGGCGGGCGGCCTCTTCTTCACGGTCGAAGCTGGGCAGATCAAAGAGGTGCCACCGGCGGTGGTCGAGGAGCTCGAATGAAGGGTAGATTGCGCGAATGGCGGTAAAGCACGATCTCGCTGGGCTGCTCGCGGTTGGCATTGGCTTGCTGCCGGCGTGCGCCCAGGACGCCTTCGAGGACAGCGACCCGGAGCAGATCTGGGTCGGCGTTACGATCGAGCAGCAAGGGGCGGGGTTCGAGCTTCAGATCGACACCGACGTCCCGGTGCATGGGCTCGAGGTGTCGGAGTGTGAGGTTGTGGACGGGGATTGCACGCCGTACATCAGCTCGCAGTACCGCTACTTTGACTCGTCGACCTTGATTTGGGAGACGTCGATGGCTAGCGAAGAAGGCAGCTTTGGGCCGGCCATGACCGGAGAGCCGAAGATTGCTGGGCCCATTGTCTACGGCCAGCTGCCGGACAACGCTGGCTTTCAGAGTCAGGCCGTTCCGCTCAAAGAAGGGGGCCGTTACGTCGTCAACGTTTACCGAACCGCCGCGTGCTCAGACAGTACGTTCGACTGTCTCAGCACGGAGGCGGCCGGTGGCTTGTTCTTCGAGATCGTTGACGGCGAGCTGAACGAACTCGAGGCGGAAGTGGTCGAGTGAGCCTACGCAAGCCCTAGGGCCGCTTCACGGGCTTCGCGAGAAGTAGCAAGCACCCTCGGTGTTGAGAAAGGTCGCCTCGAGTGGATCGCGTGGTGTGGCGCTGGCGGACCAGAGCGACGTGGCGGGATCCAGTGGGTCTGCCACGATGAGAAGCTTCAAGACATCGCCCTCTTGCACTCCCAGGTACAGCCACCTGCTATCGATTAAAAAGACCTGCACGAACCAGAACCAGCCGTTCTGTTCGTCGAGACGAAGCGTGTCTCCAAGCAAGATGGGAGCGTCGTCGCTGGGCCAGTAGGTGATTCCTTCGTTGACGAAACTGAGCAGCTTCGGCGCGCCGCCTGCGCCCGCCCCGATCTCCATCTCGTTTTGGCCGACGAAGGGAAGTGGCAGGGGGTAGATCACGTCGCGTCCCACGAAGCACTCACCCTGCCACTTGCCCTCGAGCGTTCCGGTGGCTGGCGCCGGAGTCGGCGCTACCCGCTGCGCTTCGAGGGAGCTGAACGGAGGCTCGAAAGGTACATCCCCAGGGATCGGTGCCGAGCCCGGGATCACCTCCGCGGCACCCAGAATCAAGGAGCCCGCATCGATGGATCCACTCGCCCGATAGACGAGGCGCTTGCCCGCGCCGTCGGGATAGCAGAGGCCCACGGGCTCGCCGGCGCCACAGAAGCGCTCCGTGAGGCGCACCGTCAGCGCGCCTTCGGGGTCGATCTCGCCCTCGAAGTAGTAGGTTGGAGAGTCGAGGGTGCCGAGCTCGGTTTGCTCAAGATCGATGAAGCCGCGGACCGTTCCTTCGTGTTCGTACACCACCGCGCGAACGGGCGAGACGCCGGTCTTGAGGAACTGCGTGCCCTCGACCGACGCGGAACCCACCCAGGTTCCGGTGACGAATGAGGGCTGCGTGCCACCGCTGCCTGTGCTGCCAGAGGACGTCGTCGTGCTGGTGGAGCCCGAACCCCCACCACCGACCCCCGGGTCGCTATCCCCGCAGCTTGCGCATGCAACGGTCGCAACGAACGCGATACAAAATCCCAACGAAAAGGTGCCCTGAGTAGAAGCGGTCATGCGTCGAAGCTAGTCCCGCGTTCTGTTACCGCAAGAAGAGTATCTTTCGTATTCGTACAATCTACCTGGCAGATGTCGACCTCCGTGGATCGTTTCTGCTAGATATCCCGTGGTGGAAATCGAGCTACTCGCGAGTCAGTTGCTTCGATCTTTGCGCGGCAAGCGCTCGCAGCTCGCCTTCAGCCGTCGGCTCGGCCACCGGAGCAACGTCGCTTACGCCTGGGAGTCGGGGCGGCGCTTTCCCTTGGCCTCCGAGGTCGTGCTCGCGGCGGCGCTTGGAGGGGCCGACTTGAAGCGGATCCTATCGGTCCCGTTGTCGTCGACTCCCGCATGGATCCGGCGCGCAGATGCGAAGCGCCCGGACTGGGTGTCCGCGTTCCTATGCGCCCTCCGCGGCACGATGACCGTTCGCGCGTGGGCGAGCGACTCAGGGTGCAATCGCGTGTCGCTCGCACGCTGGATGAGCGGCAAAGCGGAGCCGCGCCTCCCGGACTTCTTGCGTCTGGTGTACGCCGCGGCGCCACGCAAGTTCTTCGATTGGCTCGCGACGTTCGTCGATGTTGCTCGGCTGCCCGCTGTGGCAGGTGAACTCCGCCGCCTCGACGCGCTTCGCCGGATCGCTCACGAGGCTCCGCTCAGCGAGGCGATCTTACGATTCCTCGAGCTTACCTCCCCGACCGAAGCACCTGCGAGAAGCCAGCCAGGCTTCATCGCAGATCAGCTCGGAATCTCGCTCGCGCAGGAAACGCAAGTGCTCGAAGCCTTGCGCCGCGCCGGCGTGATTCACCGCCGACGCGGACGCTGGCATATCGATCGCGAGCACGCCGTCGACACGAGCACGATTCCGCGCGCCACGCTGCTTGGCCTCAAGTCATTCTGGCTCAGTCTCGCGGCGGGTCGTTGCGCACAAGGCACGCCCGGCGTCTTCTCGTACACTGTCTTTTCGGTATCGAGAGCTGACCTCGCTCGCCTCGAGCGCATGCAGGTCGAGCATTACGAGGCCATGCGCAGGGTCATTCGAGCATCATCCCCCTGCGAAGCCGTTGGTTTTGCAGGCGTTCAGCTCTTCTCGCTCAGCCGTTCGGAAGACGGCGTTTCACTTCCTCCGACGACGAGCGAATAGGTCATCCGTTCGGCTGCAGAGCGATCCACGATCACGGAAGAGAAGAAGAGTGCGGGCTCGTTACTTCTTTGCCTCGAGCACCGTCCACACCTTGCCGAGCGCCTCGCAAGACTCCTTGGGCTCGCCGACGGGGGGCTTGTACGAGTAGTCGCTCACGTAGTTCGCGCCCGGCTCTTTCGGGTCGCACTTGCCCATGACGGTCTCGCTGGTGCACGGGGTTGCGGCGGCGGCGAACGTGCCCCCTTCCTTTTTGCATTCCTCCTCGGCCTTGGCCGGAACTTCACCGTGGTACTCGCTGCAGCTAAGGATGCGCGCGCCCATCTTGGTGGTGCAGGTCGCGACGACGGCGGCATTGCCTGCGGGGGCTGCGGCGCTCGCGGAAGGAGCGGCGGTGGTGGCGGCGGGAGCCGCTGAGGGCTTGGCCGAGGTGGCGGGTTTGGCGCTGCCGCTGGCGGCCGACTTGGCGCTACCGCTGCTCGCGGTGGAACCCGCATCAGCGGAGCAAGCAGCGAGCAAGAGCGCAAGAGACGTGAGGTACATTCGCATGGCGCCGCTGGTACCACGCCGCCGGAAGCACCACAAACCGTTCCGTGCGTCCGTTCGCACGCTGGCTGGCGCTAGAGCTCGGTTGAACTCTCGGCTTCGTCGGCGGTTGCCGCGGCTCCCTTCGTCTCCGCCTCGCTGAGCAGCAGCCGACCAAGCCCGATCCCGGCCACACCTGCGATCACGCTGGCGGCGAGCACGCCGAGCTTTGCCGCGGCGAGCAGCGCAGGATCGCTGAAGGCGAGCTGCGCGATGAACAGCGCCATGGTGAAGCCCACGCCGGCGACGACTCCGAGTACGACCAAGTGCCGCTGACTGAGCCCTGCCGGAAGCGTCCCTACGCCCAGGCGCAAGGTGAGCCAGCTGGCCGTGAATACGCCCACCGCTTTGCCGACGATCAGCCCCACCATCACAGCCGCGAACACGGTCCACGCGGCGTCCCCTTGCATGCCGCCGCTAACACTCACGCCAGCGTTGGCCAAGGCGAAGATCGGCATGATGCAGTAGGCCACCCATGGGTGCAGCGCCTCGATCAGGCTCTCGGCCGGGGCCATCGCGCCACGGCGCGCGAGGTCCACTTGTTTGAGCGTGCCGGCGAGCTCATGCGAACTCAGTGAAGCCGGCCCCAGCGTCGCGAGATGGGCCAGCTCGCGCTGGGCGCTCTCGAGGAAACCGTCGGGCCCGAGCGGCGCCCGCACCGGGGTCATCAGGCCAATCAATACGCCGGCGATGGTTGGGTGAATCCCAGCCGAGTAGACGCCGGCCCAGGCGACTAGCGCCGGCGCGATGTAGAGCGCGCGTGAGCGGATGCCGAAGCGTTGCATCACGAAGATCCCTGCGAAGCCTGCGGCCGCTACCAGCAGCCCGCTGGGTTCGACCCCGGCGCTATAGAAGAGGGCGATCACCACGATCGCGCCCAGGTCGTCAATCACGGCCAGCGCCAGGAGCAACACCCGTAAGGCCGGTGGTACGCGCTTGCCCAAGAGCGCGAGGATGCCCACCGCGAAGGCGATGTCGGTGGCCATCGGCACACCCCAGCCGCTGCGAGTTTGCGGCGCCCCAGCGATCGCCGTGTACAGCGCCGCAGGGACCAACATTCCGCCCAGCGCGGCCGCAGCCGGGAGCGCCGCCCTTCGCCACTCCGAGAGCTCGCCGTGATGAACCTCGCGGCGGATCTCCATGCCCACCACGAAGAAGAAGATCACCATCAGCCCGTCGTTGACCACCCACTCGAGCGGACGTTCGAAGCTGAAGTTGCCAACGCGAAGGCCGAGCGGCGTATGCCAGAGTTGCAGGTAGCTTTCGCGCCACGGTGAGTTGGCCCATATCAACGCCACGGCGGCGGCGACCAACAGCACGATGCCGCTCGCGGCCTGAATGGCCAAGAAGCGCTCGAGCGGCCTTGCGGCAAAGCGCGCCAGGCGCAATAGCGGCTCCCAGGCCTCGGGCGTGGGCGGCAGCTTGATCGGGGTATCTTTGGACAAGGCTGGCTCCGCCGGAGTTGAGCTCCAGCACCGATGGCGGCCCGACCATCGCTTGTCCTGCAGCCGAGGCTGCACCCTGCGTCCACTGTGGACCCTCAGACAGTCTCACAACCGCGTGGTTCGGTCGACCGTTACCGTACGGCGCCCGCCGATTCCGCCGAGCTGCCGGTTCCCACCGAAGGTGGGTGCAGCAAAGAGAATCTCCTCAGGCTTTTCGGTAATGATCGACGACTTTGTAACGGCTCGCATAGGCGCCGAAGGCGAGCGCCGCGACGAAAGCGAAGCCGGCAAAGAAGAACATCAAGAAGGCCGTCATGCTCATGCCCGACGAGGCCTGCGCCCAAGCGGAGAAGCTCTCGCTCTTGACGCTGGAGTTGGCGAGCAGCACCCACAGGTTGCCGATGGTGACGCTCAAGCTCCAGAAGCTCATCAGCGCGCCCTTCATGGCCGGCGGTGCTTGCGAATAGGCGAACTCGAGGCCGGTGGCCGAGACCAGCACTTCACCGAAGGTGAGCAGCGCGTAGGGCAGGATTTGCCAGGTGATGCTGATCGGCGTGCCTCCGTCGATCGAAAGCTGCATGAAGCCGATCACGATCCACGCGAGCCCAGCGAAGGCGATGCCTGCGGTCATTCTGCGCAAAGGGCGCGGCTCGATGCCGAGCTTGCGCAGGAGCGGGTAGAGCACGAGGTTGTTGAACGGCAAGAGGCCCATCACCAGCGCCGGGTTGAGCGCCTGCATTTGGGAGGGCTGGAACCACTCCGGCTTGGTCATCGCGTCGGCTTGGAGCACCCAGGTGGAGGCCTTCTGATCGAAAAGCGACCAGAACGGAGTGACCAACATGAACAACACCAACAGGCGCAACACGGCGCGCACGCCCTCGACCGCTTCTTCAGGATGGCGGCTGCGCGCCCCACCGATTTGTAGCCAGGTGCCCAGCCCGCCGAGCCCAACCAGCGAGACGATCGCCAAACAGAAGCAAGAGACGAAGCCGAGGGGCTTGATGAAGAGGAACGTTCCCAGCGCCAACACCGCACCGAGCGCAGCCAGACCGGTTCCCAGCCCGAAGCCTGAACCGGTAAGGGCGCTCCAACAAACGTTGGCGAAAGAGTGCGGGTTTTTCCCAGCGGGCGGCTCGTGGATGTAGCGCCCGCGGCCGAGCCAAAACACCAGCGTGGCTATCAGCATCAGGATGCCCGGCACGCCAAAAGCGACGCTCGCGTTGTAGCGTTTGAGCAGCACCGGCATCAGCAACGAGGCGAAGAAGGAGCCGAAGTTGATAATCCAGTAAAACGCGTCAAAGACGAACTTCGCCAGGTGCTTGTTGCTCTGATCGAACTGATCTCCGACGAAGGAAGAGACGCACGGCTTGATGCCGCCCGAGCCCAGCGCGATCAGGAACAGGCCGGCAAAGAAGCCGTTGCGGTTGTTCTCGAAGGCGGCCAAAAAACCGTGGCCAACGCAATAGACCAGGCTCAAGTAGAGGATCGTGCGGTACTTGCCCAGGAACCGATCGGCCAGCCAGCCGCCGAGCAGCGGGAAGAAATAAACGCCGATCACGAAGGTGTGAAAGACGTCTTTGGATGCGGCTTTGCGCGCTACCTCATCCCCGAGCACGCCCAGGATCGCCGACGAGACCAGGAACTGCGTCAGGATGTTGCGCATCCCGTAGAAGCTGAAACGCTCGCAGCCTTCATTGCCGATGATGAAGGGGATCTGCGGCGGCAACTTGGCGTTGGGCGCGGTGGCGATGGCCGTGGGGGAGTTCACCCGGCGTTCTTCCGATCGCTGCGGCGGGCTGGCAAGAGACATGACTCCCGATTCGCTGAGGAAGCGAAGCTCGAGTAGGCTCCGCAGCCTGATGCGGGCCTCCCTCGCGACCGTCGCCCTATGCGCGATCAGCTGCGGCTCTGAGCAGGCCGGCGCGCCAGCGCGGTCGGCGGAACTCGGCGCAACCAGCGCCAGCGCGACCGGCTCGAGCGAGGTGCCGGTCTTGGCGCCGGTGCGCAACGCCGAAGCGGAGGCGCTCGCGCTCGCTCCCTTCGACCCAGCGCTGAGCGACAGCGCCGAGCGCTTGCGCCGCGTAGAGCGTGCCTTCGTGCTGTGTGCGGCGCCGCGTGTGGCCGCGATGCAACCGGCCGATCCCAAGGCTGAAAGCCCGCCCAGCCCGAGCACCGCTTTGCTGTGCAGCCGTGAAACGTTGTCGAAGTTGCACCTGCTGCGCGCCAACGACTGGGCCACCGCGAACGGCGCTGCAGCAGTGCAAGAGTTCACCTGGGCGCTCGACTACGATCCCGACATCTTGGTCGCGCCGGACGAGCCGCAGGCGGTCTTGCAGGCCTTCGCTAGCGCAAAAGCCGAACGTCCAGCGCGTGTGCGACGCGGCCCGGTGAGCGTCTCGGCAGGCAAGTCGGAGCAGCTGCTCGGGGCCGAGCTCGACAAGCTGACGGCCCACCTCACGGCCTGTTATCGCGTCGGTCTAGCGACCCAACCTAGCTTGGAGGGCCAGCTCGATCTGGTCGTGCGCTTGGGCCAAACCGAGGGCGAGCGCGTTTCGCTGACGGGGGCGATCGAGCATGAAGGCGTGAAGCGCTGCTTTGCCGACGTGGTTCGGCGGGCGATGGTAGATCGCCGACAAGGGCCCTCGTTCAGCGCCAGCTTCAGCTTCACGTTGTCGCGCGGCTAGGCTCAGAACCAGGTCTCGAACAGACCGCGGTCCACTTCGACGCCGTGCAAGGTGAGCGAAATACGCGCGCGCTCGCCGCGAAAGGGGCGGATCTGATGGAGTCGGAAGGAGCTCATCAAAAGCGCGTCCCCTGCGGCGTAAGCAATGGTTTGCGTTGGGGCGGTGCGTTGGGCATCGCTCGGCTCCTCGCTGCCCGCGTACATCGCGTCGTAAAGGCGCAAACCGCCGCCCCACGTGGGCGGTTGCAGCATCACCACCAGCGACAGAGAGCGCGCCTTGCGAGCAAGGTACAAAGGCGAAAGACCCTCGACGTCGAAATGGACGACGCCTCCTTTGCGCGCGACCAAGCCGCCGGGTTCAAAAATGTGTGCGCCCGCCGAGCAGAAGCCCGGCCGGGGCCGGACTTGGGCGCGCGCCATGGTGCTGAACAGGTCGCGCATCCACGATTGCATGCCCGGCAGCCGCGCCTCGACCGCAGCGTCCGAGCGCTCGGCCTGGTCGAAGTAGAGCTTGGCCCGCTCGGTCTCGTAGTGGGTGTAAAACGCGCGGCCGAGCGAGAACTGATCGCCGCCAAAGTCTTTGGTCCAACTGCGTCGCGAGGCCAGAACCCGCTTCGTAAAGCCAGCTGCACGCTCGGCCGAGAGCGCGCCGCGAGCGAGCAGCACCTGCTGCTCGAAGTCGCACTCAGGCACTTCGGCGGTTGTGGCTCGATAGCGGACGATCTGCATCGGTGCGAAGCGTTCCTCTGTGCGACGGCCAGGCTGCGGTCACAACCCCGAAGCCACTGGTCGCGCGATCTCCCGTTCCGTCAGCGTCACCGCGGCCGCGTTGCCGCGGACCAAGCTGGATTTGGCGGCCCTGTTGCCGCTTCGCCGACCCGCATCCGCACGGAAGTCGCCGCATTGCTTGGCATAGGACGGTTTATTCGGTTCAATGCGTCGCGAGTGCCGGTCCGACCTTTCCCAATCCTTTCGCGATGGCTCGCCCTGGCCGCGCTCGCGCTGACGTTGTGTCGCGCAAGCGTGGCGCAGGCTGCGGACGGGGAAGAGCTCGACTACGCGAAGTCGCTGATCGACGGCGCTCAATACGAGGAGGCCGCGACGCGCTTCCAGGTCCTGCTCGACCCGGCGCGCGAGCCTTGCCCAACCGTCGCTCAGCTAACGACCAGCGGTTGCAAGCTGGTCGACGAGAGCACGATCTGGCGGGCTCGCTCGTACTATGCGCTCGCTCTGGCCCTGCTCGATCGCAAGGCCGAGGCGAAGAGTCAGTTCAAGCTGCTGCTCAAGCAGAGCCCGACGTTCATTCCCAGTCCGGCGATCTTCCCACAAAAGACGATCGAGCTGTTTTTGCAGGCCAAGAGCGAAGTCGAAGCCGACCTGACCAGCCAAGCGCTGCTGGATCAGAAGCGCAAAAGCGAGGAAGCCGCCGAGAGCGCTGCCTACCAAGCCTACGTCGCCTCGCTCGAGAGCTTGGCCGCCAAGGAAGTGGTGGTAAGCGAGCGCGCTCGCTGGATGGCGATCCTCCCCTTCGGCGTCGGTCAGTTCGTCAACGAGAACACAGCGCTCGGCGTGTTCTTCCTTTCGATCGAGGTCGCCACGCTCGGCGTTTCGGTGGGCACCTTCGTTGGGCACTCGGTGCTCTCCACCTGCGGTACCCGCGTTCGTCCCGACATTTGTGGTGCGGCGCTCGATCCGGTGGCGCTCGAGGAGCAGGTGGAGCAGCTGAAGGTCGCCAACATCATTTCAACCGCGAGCCTCGCGGCGCTGATGATCGCAGGGGTGATCGAGGCGCAAGTGAGCTTCGCGCCGAGCGTCGAAAAGACCCGCCTGCGCAAGCTTCCGCAGAAGCCCGCCACGCCCAAATCGCTCACCGTCACCGGCGTGCCCGACGCCCCCGATGCCGTCGGTTTGGGCGTCCAGCTTGCTTGGTAGCTAGGTCGTTGGTGACGCTGGCGCGCCGTGCTAGTTGAAAGCCGTGGAATCGCAAGGCGAAGAGCAATCCAGGAAGTACTACGACCAGTTCGCGAAGGGCTACGACGACAAGCGAGGAGGTAACGAGCCAGGCGGTTATCACGACCTGCTCGACGACCTTGAGGTTGAGACTGTCCGCCGTTTTGGAGAGGGCAAGGACGTGCTCGAGGTGGGCTGCGGCACCGGCCTCTTGCTCACGCGTTTCAGCGACTTCGCCCGCAGCGCCAAAGGGATCGATCTTTCGCCCGGCATGCTCGAGAAGGCGAAGGCCCGCGGGCTGGACGTGGTGGAGGGCTCGGCGACTGCGTTGCCCTTCGCCGATCAAAGCTTCGACGTCGCTTGCTCTTTCAAGGTGCTCGCGCACATCCCCGACATCTCGGCTGCGCTATCCGAGATGCTGCGGGTGGTGCGCCCGGGCGGTTACGTGATCGCTGAGTTCTACAATCCGTGGAGCTTGCGTTACGCCGCAAAGAAGGCCGCTGGTGCTCGCAAGACCTCAGGCGCCTTCAAAGAGGACGCGGTCTTCACGCGCTTTGATTCGCCGTTCTCGGTGCGGGATCGCACGCCGGCCGGAGCTACGCTGGTGGCCACGCGCGGCATCCGGATCGTGACGCCCGCTGCCTTCGTGATGAGCTTGCCCATCGTTTCGGGCGCGTTGCGCGCCGTCGAGGTCGCGCTGGCGGACTCTCCGCTCAAGCAGTTCGCAGGCTTCTACGTCGCGATTTGGCAGCGGGACCGCTGAGCCGTAACGGAGTGAAAGCAGCATGAAGCCAGGCGACCACCCGGAGTTTTTTCGTTTTCCGGCGCCGCCTGGCTTGAGTCGGGAGAGCCGCATCGTGCTCAATCGCTTCGGCGATTTCTTTCACGAGGGTGAGAAGGTCGAGCGTGCATCGCTGGCTCGCGCGATGCATTCGTGGCTCTCCTACCACCCGGACGATGGCCGGCCGATCCTCGAGAACGGCTACGACTGGTGCTACCTCACCGTCGAGGATACGGCGCACTTCGTGGCTCACCTGCGCGCCGAAGCCGACGGCCCGCATGTGCTGCTCAGTTCGGGTCATGAGGAGCTGCTTCGTGCCGAGACGCTGCAGGTCGATGCGGAGGGCGTAGCTTTCGTCGAGGTTCTGCCGCGCGGCGCGTCGCAGCCGGTGCTCGCTCGCTTCTTGCGTGAGGCGCAAATCGCGCTCGAGCCATGGCTCGCCGACGAGCCGCTGCGTCTCGTGATTGATGGTCGTGCGTTTGCGATCGGAACCCGCGCTTGAAGGGCATTGACCGCACCTTGATCGCCGCCCTCGCGGTGGTGGTGTTGGCGCTCGCCGGTTGGGTGCTGCTCGAGCTTTGGTCGCCGATCGTCGTCGCGATTTGGACCGCCGCATTGCTTGATCCGCTGGTCACGCGCATCAGCAAGCTGGCTCGCGGAAGTCGCGCTGTTGGCGCAGCGGTGGCCATCGTGATCGTTTTTGCTTTGTTCGTCCCTGTGGGGATGTTGGCGGTGAGCTTGGTCTCCAGCGGCCTGGATTTCGCGCGGGCGATGCTTGCCTCGCCGCAAGCGCGTCAGGCGCTCGCGCTGGTGACCTCCAGCGAGGCAGAAGGTCCGGTCGGCCTGACCAAGTTCGTTGAGGTGCTGCAAACGCACGGAGACACGGCCTGGGCGCTGGGGAGTCAGTTCGCCGGCGCGGGGGCCTGGGCGCTGATCGTGGTGACCACCTTCACCGTCGCGCTGTTTCAGTTCCTGGTCTCGGGCCGGGAGATTTGGGCCTGGCTCGTGGACCATGCGCCGCTGCCGCGGCAAGCCGCCGAGCGCCTTGGCCATACCTTCATCGAGACGGGCCGCGGGCTCTTCATCGGCGCGGGGCTCACTGCGCTCGCGCAGGCAATCGTCGCCACCGTTTCCTTCCTCGTGCTCGGGATCCCGCGAGCCGCGATCTTGGGCGCGCTCACGTTCGTGGGCGCCTTCGTTCCGGGCATCGGTACGGCGATGGTTTGGGCGCCGGTTGCTTTGGGCCTCGCTCTCAATGGCCAGACCGGCAAAGCGATTGTCCTAACGTTGATCGGCCTGTTTGGCATCGGGTCGATCGACAACGTGCTGCGGCCGTTCCTGCAGCGTTGGGGCGGTCACCTGGACCTCTCGACCTGGTTGCTGTTGGTTGCAGCCTTTGGTGGCTTGGCTGCGTTTGGGCCGGCCGGCCTGCTGCTCGGGCCGTTGGTGTTGCGCATGGCCAAGGAGATCTTGGTGATGGCGCGGGAGCAACGTGAAGCCGAGAAGCCCTTGAGTGAACCGACGTCCAAGCCCAGCGAAGCGAGCGAATCCGCCTGAGCCGCGGGTCAACCCGTCTCGTCGCACAGCGAGGTCGCCTTCGCGGCGTTGGTTCTTGGTAGGAGCCATTGTTGTTGGTGTAGCGTGGCCTCCACGTGGCCGTCACCCTGCTCGACAGCGATTTTTACCTGGTTGAACGCGTCGATACGCGCGGGTTCATTCGGCTGACGCGCAAGGTGCGGCCGTTTCTAAGCGAAGATGAAGTGGTGGGCGCCTTCACGCCGTTGCAACGCGTGCTCGATGCCGAAGGTAGGGAGCGCTGCGTGCTCTTGGTTGATACGCGGGTCGTGGCCGGGCGTAATGATCCGGCCTCGGAGGCGATGTTCGCCAAACATCGCCGGGCTACGGTGACCGGCTTCAAACGCGTCGCTATGTTGGTGCAAACCCCAGTCGGCGCGCTCCACGTTCAGCGGCTGATGGTGCAAGACCGCAGCGACGCGCGGGTCTTCAGCGACGAAGCCGAGGCCATCACGTACCTGACTCGATGAGCTGCTGGTGTTGCGGTAGCCGCGTCACGCGGGTGCATCGAATTGCAGCTGCACGTCGGTGAGCTCGACGCGCAACCTGGAGCGCTCAGGTAGTGGCACGGTGGACCACGCGTAGACGACGTAACCAGGGCCGCCGCCGCCGCTGAACTGTCCCGCCCGAGTACCGCGTACAGGCTGATCATACGGATCGACGACGCCGCGATTGTTGACCTCGAGCCGGCGGTCGTCGTGAAGGCCGTGGATGCGGATGGCCAGGCCGTGCAGCGTGTCCGGGCGCTTGTCAAAGTGGCCAAACGCCGCTTCGATCGAGACCACCTCGGCGCGCAGCTGCAGCGATTCGAACAGGCTGTGGTTGACCGCGTCGCCCACCTTTCGTGCCCGCGTTGCATCGAAGTAAACCTCGTGCACTGCGCGCACTTCGACCGGGAGATCGAGCGTCTTTTTCTGCTGGCAACTCCGCAGCGTGGAGCCAAGCAGCTTCTCGAGCGAGCCTTGGTAGCGGGCCTTGCCGTCTTCGATCTCGAGCACGCGACCGCCCTCGAGGCACAAGTAGTTCCCGGCGAAGTCCTTGGCGAAGGCGAACCGCTCCGGCTTTGCCCAGCTTGCTCCGTGCAGCGCCGCCTGACGAAAGTTCTCCCGCGTTTGTTTGAGCCCGTCCACGCTGTCGACCGGCATGAACCAATAGCCGTCGAAGATCCCCGCAGCCCGCTCGACTCCGCCGCGTTGACCCGCCGCGAGCGCATACAGCTCCACGAGCTCCTCCGGCGGCTCCTCTCCAAGTAACTCGCGCAATCGTTCACGCGGGATTCCTGGTAGCAGCGAACTCGAGGTGCAAGGCGAGCTGCTCGCGAGCCAATCGGCGAGGGCGCGCCAGCGCTTGGTCAACAGCAGACCGGTCACGTTCAGGGCTTACGAACCGGCGGCGCCGGAAGGGCGGTGCCGTCGGGCAGCAGATTCTTCGGTGGCACCACCCCTTGGCTCACCGATTGGAAGCGCGCGCAGCGAGAGAAGTCCCCTTCACAATAGAGAGACTGCATCACCCGCAGGGCCGCCTGGTTCCGGAACTCTGGAAACACAGGGCACAGCTGCATCTTCGGGCAAGGGCTCACGGGCGCGACTATACTCCTAATAGCGGAGTTGCCACAGTACATCGAGTCCGAGCGAGACGCCGTCTTGCGAGGAGGACGTGCCGGTGGTCTGGTTCTCGTAGTCGCAATAGGCGCCGGAGCCGCGGAGCGACCAACTGCGGCTGATGCGATAGTCGAAGTAGAGATCACCGCAGCCGCCGGCTTGCGTTTGGCTGGTGGTGGCTTGCACCTGCTCCACCTGCTCCACCGTCCCGCCGAAGGAGAACTGATCCGACACCGAGACCTGCGCGCCGAGGTAGCCACCGCCGGTCGCCGAGGTGATGCCCACGTTCACCGCCAATACATCGCGGAGCACGCCACCGAAGGCCGACGCCAACAAATCGTTGGCGAGCGAGGTCGCCACGCTGCCGCCGATCACGTCTCCCGCGAGCGCAACGCCGGTGGCCTCGTTTTCGCCGAACACCAGCAGCTGAACGATCTCCTCTTGCGACCGCGGTGGGTCCGAACGGAAGCGGATCTTGTCCTCGGTGATGGGTTTGAGCAGACCAACGTAGCTGACAAATACTCGGCTGCCGGACGCTCCGTCCCAATGCGCAGTGAGGTTGACGTCGGGGTTCCCGGTGTCTTCGTCGCGCAGCCGGATCAACGCTTCGTCGACCACGAACTTCTTCTTGTTGAGCACGATCGACCCCTGTTCGATCAGCACGTCACCGCTCGCGTGTAGACGGTCCGATAGCAAGAGCTCGATCGGCGAGCCCTTGGGCGTTTGCAGGTTCAAGTTGAGTGAACTCGAGCGCACCTCGGTCTGGTTGACCCCGACCCGAAGTTTGTACTGGAAGGCGTCTTCATCGCGCGCCACCGCTCCCGGCTTTTGCGGCTGATTGACGGTGATGCCACGCGGATCGTCGAGCGACTGCACGTCCTTCGAACTGGAGGTCGGCAAATCGAAGCGTGCGTTCTCGACGTTGACATCGACGGTGAAGCCGCGCTCCGACGGCGTCAGCTCGAAGGCGGCGTTCCCTCGCGCTTTGCCCAGCGGCACGCCCTCGATCGTGACCGGCAGCTCTTCGCCCTCGTCGATGCCGATCGAGCCGACCGCTTTCTCCAACTTGAGACCGCGCAGGGTCGCCGTGGCAAAGGCGTGCACCCGACCGGAGGTGCCCTTCGCCTCGACGCCCTCGATGCGCAGCTGCTGCGTGCCATCTGCCGCTGCAGGTTCGGCGGTGAGGGTGGCTTTACCGTCGCTGAGCTCCTGGCCGAACTGGGGGATGTAAGCGACCCCATCGGTTAGCGTGAGGCTCGCTCGTTTGATCAAGCCGTTGGAGGCTTGGGAGAGTTGCCCCCATTCGATCTCCGCGCCGCCGTTGAGTACCCCGTCGAGCTTGGTGAGCGCGCCGGAGACCAACGGGTAGACGAGCCCGATGCTGAAGTCGGCAGCTCCCATCACCAGCGTCCCGGGCGCGTCGACTTTGAGCGTGGGCACCGCGAGCGCGGCCCACTCGACGCCAGCGGTACCGAGGACCTGCAGCTTGCCCTGGCTTTGATCCGAAACCTCGACCCGCACGCTGGCGGTGGCGACCTCGGCGTCTGCCGGTCGCTCACGAATCTCGGCCTGCACGAGCACGCTTTGAAAGGTGTCCTGAATGCGCAATGCAGGCACGAACAGCTCGGCCTTGGCGCTGGGGTTACGGTTGAGGTTCTTGAGCTCGAGCTTGCCCGAGACCGCGCCGGCGATCTCGCTGTCGGCCAGGGCTGGCACCGCGTGCACCGGCATGTCGAAGAACTCCGCGGTCACGTCGGCGCGCCACGGCGCCTCTTCGAGCGTGAGGCTGCCGTTGAGCACGTTCTTCGAAAGGTCGAACTGGCCGTTGACGACCGCGACCGGCAGCTTGGCGACGCCGACCGAAAGCCCGACCAAGCCACGTCCCAGCGTTGGGTCGTAGGTTCCGGCCAGATCGAGGCTGAGCGGTGGTAGCCACTGCGCCGAGGACTCGTTCGCGTCGCGCGGCCCAACGTCGAAGGCCTGCGCCGCGAGCGTCATGTACGGCGCGTTCACCGAGCCGGCCACGTTGGCGCTGAGCGTGACCTCGCCGGAGACCTTGGGTAGGTAGGTCGAAAGCGGCGTGGGCAGCGTGCTGAGGCTCTCCACGCTGCGCGTGGGCACGCTGGCGTTCAAGCTGAACGGAGCGTCTTTGAGCGCGTCCAAAGCCGACTCGGCGGCGAAGATCTTGGGCAGGTCGAGAAGCCCAACGAGCTCGAGGTTGGCTAGTCGGCGCTCGTCGAAAATGGTCGCTGAGGCCGCGAGCTCGCCGGTCGAGCCGGAGAGTTTGGCTTTGAGGGCGAGGTCGAGCTTCTCGCTGGAGATGGTGCCATCTTTGGTCAGGAGCGCCAGGTTGTCGGTCGCGAGCTCGAGACCGCTGATGCTCGGGTAGGGCTCGCCGCTGGCGCGCTTTACGCTGAAGGCACCGCTCACGCGACCGCGCGCCACGGCCACCGGCAACAGCGGTGACGGTACGCGCCGCACCAAGCAGCCGAGTTCGGCTGCGTCGAAGGCGATGTCCACGGCACCGGTGGCTTTGGCCCAGGTCTCGGCGCGCAGCAGCGGACCGGTCAGCGCGCCCTCCAAGTTTGCCGCGCGCAACTCGAGGATGGGGCCGTCACATAGCTCGGCGTTACCGCGGTTCTGTGCCGCTTGTCGCGCGCCCTCGGAGGCATGGTCCACCAAGCGCACGTAGCCGGAGGCTTTGACCGTATCGTTCTCGAGCGTCGCAGACATGCGCAGGCCCACCCCGGAGACCACCAGCAGCCGCGCGTCCTCCAGCTCGACGTCGATCGTCCCGCGGCGGCCGCGCGCCGTGCGTTCCATCGCCAAGTCCACGTTGGCGCGACCTTCGGCCGGAAACGGCACGCCCACGAGCTTCGAGAGCCGCGTGAGATCCACGTTGGCCGCGCGCAACTTGCCGACCAAATCACCGCCCTGCACGCGCACCGAGCCGGCCACCGAGCCGAGGATGGGCGAGCTGAGGTTGAGCCCATCGATAGCAAAACCGGCCTCACCGAAGGAAGCCCCGGCCGCGGTTCCGCTCGCCTCTTCACCCGCGCGCTCGACGCGGAAGGTGAGGTCGCGAGCCTTTCCTTGCGTCGGGGAGACGGTGCCACTCAGCGAGAGCTTGCCGCGATCTTCATCGCTGACGGTGAGCGCAACCTGTGACTCGTGCAGCCCGCCGTCGACCCGCAGCTCCACGCGATCCAGCCGTTCTCCGAGCGCGGTGGCTTCGTCGGCGCGCAGCGCACCCTTCACCATCAACCGATCGAGCGGCCCTTTGAACTGACCGGAGAAACCGAGCTGGCCAGCGCTCAGACTGCGATCGGCCGACGCTACTCCCAGCCCGCTGCCGCGCAGCTTGCCCTCGAGCTCACCGTCCACGAACTTGCCGTTCAGCCAGAGCGAACTGCGGCCGACGAAGCGCCCTGCTACGAACGGCACTTGCGCGAGATCTTGCGTCTCGGCGTGCGCGCTGTAGCGGACCTCGCCGCCCTCTACCGAGAAGCCAGCGTCGAGCTCGAGCGTAGCTTCGTCGATCGAGGCCGAACCGATCAGCACGCCGTTCACCACGTCGAGCACCGCGTCGACGCGCGGTAACTTGGTGCCGAACGCGATCGTCGGATCGGTGCTGGCTTGCACATGCACGAGCGGCGGCTCACTGCCACGCAACGCCACATCGACGCGGGCGCTGCCATCCACCAGTATCGACGGCGCCGACGGAAGAATGGTGCGCGTATCGAGCTCGGCGGCCTGCAGGTTCAGGCTGAGCCGCACCTCCTGTTCGACCAGCATCGCTCCCGTCGCTACCAGCGTCGCGGTGGCGTCGGGTTGCTCGAGCTCGAACGTCCCGTCGAACTCGAGCGCCGTGACCGGGCCTTTGAATTCGACCTGCCCGCGCGCATCTCGCTCGAGCGGAATAAACGGAAACAGCACCGCCTTCGACTCGGGCCGAAAGCGCGGTAGTTGCAGCGTGCCGGTCAGCATGTTGCCCACGAGCTCCGCGCGCGCGCTCATTTCGATCGCGGGCACACGCGGGAACTCCGGGGCGCTCATCGCGCCGCTGAACTCGGCCCACATCTTGACGCGCTCTTCTTCGCGCCGCTCCGGCGCCGGCGGCCGCAGATCCACGCGCAGGTGGTAGGTGCCCGTGCCGCTGGTTTCACCGGGGATGAGCTCGCGCAGCTTGAGGCCCGTCTCATCGACGTCGACCGCCACCGACTCTTCGGTGTTGACGTAGACGCTGGCTTTAGCGCGCTGCACGTCGGCGCTGATCGGTGCGCCCACGCTGCCATCGACGTGGGCCTGATCGATCTCGATCGCCGGCAGTTGGATGATGATGGGCCGCGAAGGGGGAGGGCTTGGATTGGGGTCCTTGGGGAGGAACGTCCAGGCGATGGTGGGGATGTTGTCTTGGTCGGGCCGCAGCGTAACGCTGGCGTCGGCGATGCGGGCGCGCGGGAAGGAGAGGGGAATCGGGCCCTCTTCGAACAAGATGGCTCGCAGCAGTTTCAGCGTCTGCACGCGGGCATCGATGCCGTAGGCGAGGATCACCTGATCGCCGTTCTCGTCGAGGAAGCGCGCCGAACGAATGCGCGCGTGACGCAGCGAGAGTTCGTCGATCTCGCCGATGACGATGCGCCCACGGAGCAGCGGCGCGAGCAGCTGATTGACGCTGTTCTGCGCGACATGACGGGCCTCCGGCGTGTCGAGGTGAAGCAGCAGGCCGGCCGTGGTCGCGCCCAAGAGCACCGTTGCCAGCGCGAGCACTTCAGCCGTCCGGCGCAACCAGCGGAACACGCGCCGGGGCGGAAGGGCGCCTTTCACGCGGTCACCCGCTTCGCCAAGGACGGCGATCAGGGAGGGCCTGTCGTCATCCATCGGGGCTGCGGGTTTTCGGGGTCACGCTGGGCGTAAGCTTAGTCCAGCTTCGCCCGGCACGCTGGTCAGCCGTTGGCTTCGAGCTCACGGAACAGCGGAACGAGCTCGGGCTTGGCACGCAACGGCGCGCAGAACCGGGTGGCCAACATCAACAGCTCGCCCTCGAGCGCTTCGGCCTTGCGGCCCATCTCGGTGATCAGGCTGCGCGACTCCTCACGCCGCTCCTCCACCTCACGGTTGTGCGAATCGAGCCCGGAGCGGAGCTCTTTGATCTGGTAGTCGATGTCGGCGAACTGCCCGTCCATGTCTTGGATGGCGCGATCGATCTCACGTTGCTTGCCGCGTGCGACCAGCCACTCGTCGAGGATGCTGGCGAGGTCACGGTAAAGCTTCGCGAGCTCGGGATACGGCTCGGTGAAGGCCGAGCGACCTTCCCAAAAGACCGTCTCCTTGTGCACCACCAGCAGCCGCGCACCGAAGGCCTCATTGCCTTCCATCATGGTTGCGAGCACTGCCTTCTGATCGCGCACCTCTTCACGCATACGCGAGGCGTCTTGCGTGAGCGTGTCCATCGCTTGGCCGAACCGCGCGTACGCTTCACGGCCCTCTTGCTCGACGATCTCGAGCTTGGCTTGCTCTTCGTAGGCGCGTTTGCGCAGGGTCTCGACCTCAGCCACTTTGGCCTCGATCTCGCTCAGGATGCGCTGCGAATCTGCGGGTTTGGCGGCTGGGAAGCCGCGTTTCAACATCTCCTCGAACAGCTTGGCGCGCCGGCCCCAAAGCTGGGCCTCGCCCGCCTTGAGCTGACGGCTCGGCGGCGGCAACTCCGCCTCGATCTCCGCAGGCAGCTCGACCCGAAGCTCTTCAGCGATCTTGCGCAGCCGCGCGAGCACCGATTGCGCGTCCACCGGCCGATCATGCGGCGCTTTCGACATCATGTCGTGGATCAGCCGGTCGAGCGACTCGGGCACGTCTTTCTGCCGGCTCTGCACGTGAGGAGCAGGCTCGCTCATGTGTTTGACCAACATCGTCGGAGCGTTGGGCGCCTCGAACGGCAACGTGCCGGAGAGCATCTCGAACAGGATGATGCCCAGCGAATAAATATCCGCGGAAGGCCCGGCCTCGGTGGAGGAGCCTTGCTCGGGCGCCATGTACTCGGGCGTGCCGAAGATCTCCCCGACGCTCGTCAGCCGCGAATCATGCTTGCTGCGGGCGATGCCGAAATCCAGCAGCTTGATGCGGTCTTCTTTGAGGACGAACACGTTCTCCGGCTTGAGATCGCGATGGACGACCTCGAAGTCGTGTGCGCGGGCGAGCGCGCGGCTCATCTGCGCGGCCAGCTTGATCGTGCGCGCCACGTTGATGCGCCCTTTGCCGATCAGCGTCGCCAGACTCGACCCCTCGAGCAGCTCCATCACCAGGAAGGCGGTGCCGTCGTCGGTCTCGCCCTGATCGAAAACGTCGATGATGTTGGGGTGGGCCAAGCGTTGCGCGTGCCGTGCCTCACGGCGGAACCGCTCTTGGGCCGTGGGATCGCGAACCACTTCCCCGTGCAGCACTTTGATCGCGCACGGCCGGTCCACCAGCTTGTGGCGAGCCCGGTACACGGTAGCCATGCCGCCTTCCCCGAGGATCTCCTCGAGGACATAGCGACCGGCAAGCGTGGTTCCTAGCCGGGGATCCGGCAGACTTTCGAGCGAAGCGCCATCCACGAAGCAGAAGCTGCTTTCATGCGGATAGCGCTGTTGGCACTGGGGACAGCTCTTCACCTGGGCGTCACTCTAGGGGGGGTGGTCGGTAGATTCACCAAAAATTTATTCTCGGCTCACGGACGGATCGACTTGCTCACGCGCGAAAGCAGCCCGCCACCGCCGAGCAACAGACCAAAGGCTTTGCGCAGCCTGGAAAGCCCAACGTCAGTGTAGGGGAACCACATCGGGTTGTTGTTGCCCAGCCCAATGCGGTCCACGTTGACGTGCCGCACGTTGCACATCTCGCGCAACGCGTCCTCGCCGAGCACGCGTCCGAAGCCCGACTGCTTGATGCCACCGAAGGGCGTTTCGGGCATGCCACCGTTGGTGAGCACGTCGTTGACGAGCACGCTACCCGCCTCGACGCGCGCCGCGAAGGCCTCACCGTAGCTGCGGTCTTTGCTGAAGACGTAGGCATTGAGCCCGAGGTGCGAACGGTTGGCGAGGCTGAGCGCTTCCTCGTCCGAATCGACGCGCATGATCGGCACGACCGGCCCGAAGATCTCCTCGGTCATTACGGTCATCGTCGAGTTGCAGTTGGTTAGCACGGTGGGCTGGAAGAAATTGCCTTTGCCCTCGATGCGATGCCCGCCGGTCGCGAGCACCGCGCCTTTGGCGAGCGCATCGGCGATGTGGGCCTCGGCTACGTCCATCTGCTTGGGGAAGATGATCGCGCCGACGTCCACCGTCTGCAGCTGCGGATCTCCCACGCGCAGCGCGCGCGTTCGCTCGATGATGCGCCGTTCGAGCTGATCGGCGATCGACTTATGGGCGTAGACGCGCTCGACCGCGATGCAGATCTGACCGCTGTTAGCGAATCCGCCGGAGACAGCCGCGTGCGCTGCGAGCTCCACATCGGCGTCGGAGCAGGCGATCAGCGGTGCCTTCCCGCCGAGCTCCATCACGCACGGGATCAGCCGTTCTCCGCACATCGCCGCGACCCGACGGCCGGTGGCGACGCCGCCGGTGAAGACGCAGAAGTCGATGCCACCGTCGATCAACGCAGCCCCGGTCGCGCCGTAGCCAGTCACGACTTGGAACAGCTCCGGCGGTAAGCCCGCGTCGTCCCAGACCTGCTTCGCTTTGAGCGCGATCAGCGGGGTCACCTCGCTCGGTTTGAGCACCACGGCGTTGCCCGCGACCACGGCCATGAACAAATCGCGCAGCGGCATGAACAACGGGAAATTCCAGGGCGTAATCAGGCCCACCACTCCGCGCGGTGAGTAATAAAGCGTGGCCCGCCGATGTTTCGCCAGCGTCATCTCCACCGCGCGCGGCGCCAGCAGCTTCTCTGCGTGCTTCGCGAAATACTGGCCGCAAATAGCGGAGGCCGAGACCTCGTGCAGGTAGGCCTCAAAGGCTGGTTTACCGGCCTCGCGGGAGATCAGGTCGCAGAGCTCCTCCTGGCGATCGATCAGCGCGTGGACGTAGCTCAGCAGGCGTCGTGCGCGCTCGGCGACCGGAAGTGCGCCCCAGCTCGCCTGTGCTTTGCGTGCGCGTTCCACCGCGGCCCGTACTTCCTCCGCCCCGAACACCGGTACTTCACCGATGACCTTGCCCGAGGCAGGCGAGCGAACGGTGATCCGTTCGCGTTCCCGCTGGGTGCTGCTTGACGGGGTGCTCGTTACCACTGCTTCCATGCCAACCTCCGAGGTGCGCTCATCTTACGGTGCTGGTTGCGCGTGCCAACCCGTGTTCTTGCTATATGTCGCTGATGCTGGACGAGGATTGTGACCGCGCGCTGTTGGGCCTGCACCCGGATCCGCACACGATCTTGGGCGTCCACGAGGCTGCTGGCGTCCGCAGCGCGCGGATTGGCGCCGATTCGGGGTCGAAGGTGTGGGTTGCGCCGCTCGGCTCGGAGACCTGGGTGAGGCTGAACGCCACGCGTGTGGTGCGCCCGCAACAAGGGCCGATGCGCAGCCTTTATTCCGCCGAAGTGAGCTTCTTCGGGCCGCTTGCGGTGAGGGTGCAGTCGCCCGCCGGGGTGCAGCGCCGCGAGCTGGATCCGTACACCTTCTCGCCGTCTGTCGGTGAGCAGGAGCTGTCCGCGTTTGCGCATGGTCATCACCACCAGCTCTCGGAGCTGCTCGGCGCGCGCGTGTTGACCCATCAAGGCGTGCGCGGGACTCGTTTCACCGTCTGGGCGCCATCGGCGTTGGCTGCGCGGGTGGTCGGCGATTTCAATGATTGGGTTGGCGCAGCGCACGCGATGCGGCGGCTGGCCTTCGGCGTGTGGGAGCTGTTCATCCCGCGCGAGCTCGAGGGCGCGCACTACAAGTTCGAGATCGTCACCCGCAAAGGGGTGATCGAGAAGAGCGACCCGCTGGCTCGCGCGATGGAGCTGAGGCCCAACACCGCGTCGATCGTTTGGGTCTCGCGGCACGAGTGGAAGGACGCAGACTACCGCGCAAAGCTCGGTAAGGCGTCGCCTGCAGCGCGTTCGGCGATGAGCATCTACGAAGTGCACCTCGGCTCCTGGAAGCGGCCAGCTGCGGGCGAGGGGATCCAGCCGCCGTCAGCTGAAGATTTGCCGTTCCCGAGCTACCGCGCGCTGGCCGATGAGCTCGTCGACTATGTGCACGATCTCGGCTTTACGCACATCGAGCTCTTGCCGGTGACCGAGCATCCGTACGACGGCTCGTGGGGCTATCAGGTCTCCGGCTACTTCTCGCCCACGGCGCGCCACGGTACGCCCGACGACTTCAAGTACTTCGTTGATAAGTGCCATTCGCGCGGCATCGGCGTGCTGCTCGACTGGGTGCCGGCGCACTTCCCGCGAGATGCTGCTGCGCTCGGTCGCTTCGACGGCACGCCGCTCTACGAGCATTGGAACCCGCTGCGCGGTGAACACCGCCAATGGGAGACCTTCATCTTCGATTGGGGCCGGCCCGAGGTGAAGAACTTCCTCATCTCGAGCGCGCTGCATTTCCTCGAGGAGTATCACCTCGACGGCCTGCGCGTGGATGCCGTCGCCAGCATGCTTTACCTCGACTACGCCGCCAATCACCCGAGTCAGTGGGAGCCGAACGTGCACGGCGGCCGCGAGAACCTCGAGGCCGTCGCCTTCCTACGCGAGCTGACCAGCACCGTGCACGAGCGCTGCCCCGCGGCGATCCTCGCCGCCGAGGAGTCCACCTCCTGGCCCGGCGTGACGCGGCCCGCTTACGCCGGCGGCTTGGGCTTCGACCTCAAGTGGAACATGGGCTGGATGCATGATTCGCTCAACTACTTCTCGCTCGATCCGATCTTCCGATCGTACCGACATACGCTGCTTACCTTCGGCTTGATGTACGCCTTCAGCGAGCGCTACGTGCTGCCCTTCTCGCACGATGAGGTGGTTCATCTGAAGCGCTCGCTGCACGGGCGCATGCCGGGAGACGCCTGGCAAAAGGCGGCAACGCTGCGTTCGATGTACGCCTTCATGTGGTCGCACCCGGGCAAGAAGCTTTTGTTCATGGGCGGAGAGCTCGGACAGCGCACCGAATGGAACGAGGCCTCGGAGTTGCCGTGGGAGTTGCTCGCGGACCCACTGCATCGCGGGCTACAGGCGGTGGTACGTGAACTCAACCGCGTGCTGCGCGCTCACCCCGCGCTGTACGAGCTCGACGACGAGCAGGCCGGCTTTCAGTGGATCGACGCCAACGATGCGCCGCAGTCGGTGATCTCCTTCGTGCGCTTTGCGCGCTCCCAGCTATTGGCCAGGCCGACCGGCGTGTTCGTGGTGGTGGTCGGTAACTTCACGCCCATCATTCGGCGCGAGTACCGCGTGGGGGTTCCGCGCGGCGGCCGGTATCGTGAGCTGCTCAACACCGATGCAGCGGTTTATGGCGGTAGCAACGTTGGTAACCTGGGCCTCGTGGAGAGCGAGTCGAGCCCGTCGCATGGCTTCGCCCATTCGCTCTCGTTGACGCTACCGCCTCTCGGTGTGCTCTACTTGGTGCCCGAAGACGAAGGCGCTGCGAGCGAAGCCGAGCTGCTCGAGGAAGCCCAACGGCTGGCTGCGCGCGCAACGCCCCGAGAGTTGGATGGGCCGTCTTCCGACCCGAAAGACCCAACGCCGTCTGCGCAGGAGAACCGAAGTTGAATCGCACCCCTCGCCGACGTGACCGCAGTCCTGCTTTGATGGATAAGGTCGCCTACGCGGTGCACACCCGCTCGTGCACCTTCTTGCTCGATACTAACGGCCTTTGCCACTGGATCGTTTCGCGCACTGGTGTGTTGCCCACCGAGGTCCGCGGCTGTGTTGGGGCGCAGTTCGTCGCTTGTTTGCACCCCGAGCTCGAGGGTTCGCTGGCGGGGGAGTTGGTGATCGGCGCGGCGGCTTTGTTCGTGAAGCAAGACGAGGAGTCTGGCGCTTTTGCGCTGATGCGCAGCGGCGTCATCCTGCACGTCGAACAAAGGGGCGCGGCCAGGCAAAGCGTCGCCGATGGCGTCTTGAGCGACGATACCTTGGACTTGAAGGGCCCGCCGATGTCGGCGGTGCCTCCGCCGATGTCGGTGCCTCCGCCGATGAGCGGCTACCCGGCCTCGCGCGGTGGGGACACGATCCCTCCGCCCCCGGTCCAGCTGCCTGCGCCGCTCGAGATGGAGGAGCTCGATCTGGAGCCCGATCCTTCGGCTCCGCAGCTGCGGCCCATCGACCATGAGTCGACGGTGACCCTTACGTTGCCGCTGTTTCGTCCGGACGCGCCCCGTCGGGTGTAGCCCCGCGAGCCGGTGTTCCGCCGAAGGCGGTCCAGCCGTTTGGTTAACCGCCCGACCCGAATTCGTGTACTTAAGCTGTATTACCCATGAGCGACACACACGCCCAACAGCGATACCGTGTCCTTGAGCGACTCGCGTCGGGCGGCATGGCGGAGGTCTTCGTCGCCGAAAGCGCAGGCATCGAGGGGTTCAAGAAACGCGTGGCCATCAAGCGCGTCTTGCCTCACCTCTCGGAGAAGAAGCGCTTCATCTCGATGTTCTTGGATGAAGCTCGGCTCTCGGCCCAGCTCTCCCACTCCAACTGCGTGCAGGTGTTCGACATCGGCGTTGGCGACAACGCCTACTTCATCGTCATGGAGTACGTCGACGGCGCCGATCTCAAGGGCGTCAACGACTACCTGAAGAACAACGGCCGGGTCTTCCCAGTGGAGATCGCTGTAGCGATCGCGATCCGCATTTGTGAAGGGCTCGCCTACGCGCACGAACTCACCACCTCGGACAACCAGCCGCTCTCGATCGTGCACCGCGACATGTCCCCGCCCAACGTGCTCATCACCAAGCACGGCGAGGTGAAGATCGTGGACTTCGGTCTGGCCAAGGCCTCCAGCCAGCTCGAGAAGAGCGAACCCGGAATCATCAAGGGCAAGTTCAGCTACCTCTCCCCGGAGGCTGCGCGCGGTGAAGAAGTGGATCCGCGCACCGACATCTTTGCGGTCGGCATCATCTTGTGGGAGCTGCTGTCGGGCAAACGCCTGTTCATGGGAGACACCGACTTCGCGACGGTGCAGCTCGTTCAGCGCGCCAACATCCCGCCGCTCTCCGGCATCCGCTCGGATTCTCCGCCCGAGCTCGATCGCATTCTCAGTCGCGCGCTCGCTCAGGACGTTAAGTCGCGCTACGCCACGGCCCGTGATCTGGGTCGGGATTTGACGGCCTTCCTTTACCGCTTCGGCAAGCCGGTCAGCGCCTTCGATATCGCGGAGCTGGTGCGCGGGGCGATGTCGCTGCGCAAGCAGCGCAAGCCCGACAAATCGTCGAACATCATCGACAAGCTGATTGAAGAGGCGCTGTTCGAGTTCACCTCGTTGCAAGACAAGGCCGGTAACTCGCCCACGCCGGAAAAGCGTGAGGAGCTCAAGCTCGACGATATCGGCAAGTGGGTGGACGAGGTGAGCGCCTCGCAAATCCCCGCCCCCCGTTCAGACAGCGAGACGCAGATCCGCGCCAGTATCCAGCGTGCAACGCTCGAGATCGGTATCGGCAACCTGGCCGCGCTCGAGGATGACTTCGCAAGCCCAGCAACTCCGGAGCCCCAGCGTACCTCCGGCGGCCCGCCCCCAGCGGTCTACCCGGTGGGCCCCGCTGGAAGTAAGCGGCCGGAGGCGCTCGAGAAAAAGGGCGGCGTCTCTCCACTCGTTTACGTGATGGTGGTCGTGCTGCTCGGCGCGTTGGTCGCGGGGGCTTGGTTCCTCGGGCTGATTCCGCACTGAGTTTACACACCAGAGGGTTGCAAAGCAGCGGCTCGCGGCTTGGTGGACGGCGGGCGGGGTCCCCCCGCGAGCGCGCAGCGCGAGTTTGGGGGGACCGGGCGAGCGAAGCGAGACCGAGGGGGGCATCAACATTTGCCTCGTTGTTGAACGGGTTGGCCTGGAGACGGCCGTTCGTGTGGAGCCCGTGCGGCGGGCCACCGAGGGGATGCGTTTGGCGAGCGATGATCGCTGCGATTTTGCGGGCATTGGTCACGCTGGGCCGCCGCTCGCGCGTTGGGGCGATCGTCGATCGGGCTGGCGTGGGCGCCCATTCGGCCGGAGATAAACCATCTGCGGCCGTAAGCGCCGAACGGGGCGCGGTTGCTTGGCGAGGGGCGGACTCGGGCTGATGACCTGCCGAAAAGCGCCCTCAGCCGGCCTTCGCTGCTCGCAAACGCGGTGGGCGAATCACTGGCAGTTGCCAGACGTTGGCCGGAGGCGGCTCGGAGCGGACTTCGGGGCGCATGGCAATCCCGAAGGCGTCGAAGGCTTTTTGGCGTTCGGGGTTGAGCGCGGCGATGCGCTCGAGCAGCGTCTCGTAGCTGATGAAGAGCTCCTCGCGACAGCCGTCGCCGAGCTCTCGTTTCAACGCTAACTCGCGGGCGGTGGGCGTGCGTTTGGCGATCTCACGGACGTAGGGCGCGAGCGCGCGGATCAGCGCGACGGCGACCTGCTCGGGGCGGGGGATTTCGCTCACCGATACGCCGCCGAGCAAGGCGGAGGTCATGCGCGTGCGGTAGGCCACGAGTTGGCCGATGTGGGTCGTGACGACGGACCAAATGCGGTGGAGCATCGATGCGTCAGTGGCGCCCAATTGCTCGCCCTCGGCGAGCGGATAGCCGGCCTTGTCCACGCGTGTGGCCGTGACGATTTGTGAACCTTCGCCGGTGAACACGAAGTCGATGCCGCTCGAGGGCTTCCTCGGGTGCGTCGAAAGCCGCATGCTGGCCTTCTCCGGCGTCAACATCACCTGCGTCACGAACAGCTGGGTGAGCCC
Source organism: Polyangiaceae bacterium (assembly GCA_044376115.1). Lineage (GTDB taxonomy): Bacteria > Myxococcota_A > Polyangia > Polyangiales > Polyangiaceae > Xiheicaenibacterium. The sequence goes on from JBILLK010000019.1 coordinate 60,065, forward strand.
AACCGACGAGGGGCGGGCTTTGCGCAAGAGCGGCTTGAGCATGAGCGAGATGCTGGCGTCGATGCCCAACACGGCGAGCTGGGGCGCGCGCGCGAAAATGTGGTCGGGCGGGATTTGCAGATCGAAGCGTGCATCGAGCCCGAACGGTGTGCGTGCGTAGAGCTCGGCTTGGGTCGGGCTTTGCGTACCGCCCGATTGCCAACGAATGCCCCACGCCGTCTCCGGTAGTTCGTACGACGAGAGAAAGGTCGAGAGCGCTGGCAGTACGTGCGAGCGCGGGGCCTTGGCCAAGGCGGCGGAGATGCGGCTGTCGCGCGCGGCGAGCACCTCGCTGCTCGCCATTTCTACCGTGGACATCGCCGACTCGCGAATGCGCGCGAGCACCTGCTCACCGACCGGTCCGCTGCGCCCGAGGGTGGGCCGTTGCACCGGCGGCGGGGTGAGATCCTCCGCTCCGAACGCCGACTCGAGCCGCCTAACGACGCCGGCGATTTGCGCAAGCTCGCGGGTCGCCCGCTCTTCGGCCTCGCGCACCAATTGGCTACACTCGGTCACCAGATCGTCCGCCCGCAGGATGGCTGCGCAGGCGTCGGTCCCGGCGCAGATGGTTGCCAGGAAGTTCTGCGGCAACGGGAACGGTGTACAATCGGCGAACAAGTAGCGCATGGGGCCTCACGGGACCCGAATCTCCTTAAAGACCCGGGAATTGCGCTGTCACAGCAAGCCACATACCGCTCTGAATCCGACTCGTGGCAACGGATAGAAACAGCTGGGTTGGATGCCGTTGCACTTGAGATGCAATCCTTCAACAACGACGGCCGGGATGGATGGACCAGTGATCCATCAGGACTGAGCGGGCGGGGACCGATCGCCGTCACCCTCCGCTCAGTCGGGCGCGAAGCTCAGTTGGGCGGTGAAGCGGGTCGTGCCGTCGGGCTTTGCGGGCAGTAGGAGGTCGGCGGTGGCGGCGATGGAGCAAGCGATGACGCCGGCGTCCGGGAGGTCTGCTTCGGTGGTCTGCAGCTGCGCGACGCGGCCGTCGCGTAGGACCACGCCGCGCACGGTGATGCGGCCAACAAGGTTGGGGTTCGAGGCGCGGCCAAGGGCTGCGCAGCGGAGCAACGCGGGCTCGAGCGAGGGGAGGGCGGCGCGGAGGGTCGGGACGTCGACGGGGCCTTGTGCGCTGACGGCGCTCCAGCGGACCACGCCAGCGGAGGCGGCGGGGACGCGGGGCTGAGCCGGCACGGAGGCGTCGTCAGCCGCAAACGGTCCGCCTTTGGCACCGGTTCCTGGGCACTGGGCGAACGGTGAAGCCGCGCCAAACATGGGCGGCGCGCCGCCGCTCGCTGCGAGCAGCGTGACGCTGGGCGAGCGCTCCCGCAGCGCCTCGAACCCGGCGACGAGCGGTGATGCCATGGTGGCGGCGTCGCCGCTCGGCACGACCCGAAGCGCGTTGGCGCAGGCGCCGTCGAGCCCTTCGCAGCTGTCACGGATCGCGCTGCGCAGCTCGTCGACGGTCTTCACCTCGCGCGCAGGCTTGGGCAGCCTGCAGCCGACGCGGCCGAGGAAGCGCAGCCGCCAGCCGCTGCCGTTCGCCTCGAGCTCGGCCACGTCCAGCGGCGTGTTGCCCGCGGCCTGCGAGTCGAAGCGGCTCGCCCCGACGGTCACGGTCGCGTCGAAGCCTGCGTGATTGACGGTCGCGACGGCGCTCAGCGCTTGTGCGGCGCTCAGGTCGGAGGCGAGCTCGATCGTCGCGTTGCCGGTGAAGGGGCGGTCGGGGATGAGCATGATCACGTGCTCGCGGTCGAGCCGGAGCCAGCTCTTGAGCGCCGGTTCGATGGCCACCTCGGTGCGCGATAGCGCCACGTCTTGCAGGCGCTCGCCGTTGACTTCGAGGCCCGCCGTCGTCACGCGCAGCTTCGGGCTTCGCAGCGGCTGGTCGAGTGGTTCGCCCTTCGCGATTCGTTCCTGCTCGCGCAGGAGCTGATCGCGATCGGGTGCTTGTTTGTCGGCAGCCCGTACGCTCTTCGGCGCGGAGCCCGAGCCAGCGGCGGAGCTCGAGGCGCTCGAACCGCCCTTCGAACCAGGCCCGTTGCAGGCGCCGAGCGCGAGGAGCGCGAGCACAAAATATCGAGCGTTGCGGCTTCGCGACGTGAGCGATCGGTTGTTCTTCAAGCTCATCTTCCAATTCAACGTCTCTTGCAGCCCACCGGAACAGCGCTAGGCGGCACAACCTGATCGCCAATCAGTACCTCGTCCGGGGTTACACCTTGAAGGCTCAACTGGACTTCGATGCCGGTCGTCGCGACGTCCAAGTGTGTAGTGTGATGGGGCGGATCGACAAAGATGCCGCGAATCATCGTCAAAAGGAAGAGCTTGCCGCGCACGATGGCGACTTCATCCATCACTCGAAGTTGCCCATCGACCACGCCTCGTACCAGCGTGCCGATGCCCTGGATCGAGTCGATGTTCGTGACGACCAGCTTGAAGGCGTTCTTCTGCAGGTTCGTCGGGTGGTGCTCGACGGTCACGACCGCCTCGGACTGGGTCGGGAGCGGCTCAGCGACCATCCCAAGTTCCTCCCAACTGAGGTCGAGGATGCTTTGAACGCCTGCTTGCGATTCGCGTAGCCGCAGCGCACGAGGAGGCGGAGCTCTTCGAGGACAGTCTCCGGTAGGTCCATGACCGCGACAGTAGCCGCTTCTGCGTCTCAGGGTCCGACCACGCGCAGCCCTCACCAATGCACAGTCGCAGCCCAGCGCTCTTCGCCGCTGGCAGCTGGCCGACCCCGGGCTCACTGTTGTGTCCAGCGTGGGCCAAAGCTAGCTCGCTGGCATGCTCTCTCACTCCAACCCGCTCTGGAGGTTCGCCTTCTCCGCCTCCTTGGTCGTCGGCTGTGCCGGCGCGCCTGGAGCCGCACCGCGTGACGTCCCGCAGACCTTCTCCGAGGAGAGCGAGCTTCACCTGGGCATGTATGCGACGTGCATCGTCGATGGCGGCAAGCCGGTGTGCTTCGCGGTCGACTCGAGCGAAGGCAGCTACGACAAGGCGAGCACTCGGCGGCCGTCCGAACTCGGGTTCCTTGGCACCGTCAAGCGGTTCGCCTTCAATGGGAAGTACGGCTGCGCGATTACCGAGGACGATGGGGTCGCGTGCTTCGAGGGCTCTCTCGGCGGCGACCTGAGGGCAGATCGCGAGGAGCCCTTTATCCACGACCATCTCGGCCCGCCGGTGATGATCGTCGCAGGCGGCGATGGCTTTACCAACTTTGGCTGCGTGGCCGATGCGGAGCATCGCGTGGACTGCTTCTCCAATAACCTTGGCCCCTCGCCGACCGCGCTCCCTGCAGACACCAAGCTCGTGCAGATGAGCGCGGGCAAGAGTCACATGTGCGGCGTCACCCCGGCGGGCACGGTGCTCTGTTGGGGCTCGAACAACTTCGGTGAGGCGGGGCATGAGGGCTACGATGCGCGCACGGTCGAAGGGCTACCAAGCAAGGCGCTCGAGACGTCGGCGGGCGCTTGCCACTCGTGCGCACGCCTCGAGAAGGGCGAGATCTTTTGCTGGGGCTTCGGCGGCGAGGGCGGCGCGATTGGGCCCCAACCGGGGCCAGGCAGCGGCGGCAATGGTGGTGCGGGCGGTGAGGGCGGCGCCATTGGTCCCCAGCCCGCACCTGGCGGCGCAGGCGGAATCGGTGGCAGCGGCGGCGCTGGCGAAGGTGGGACTGGCGGCGCCATTCCGCCCCAGCCGAACCCCGGCAACGGGGGCAGCTTCTGAGCGGACGCCTTCGTACCAAGCGGCGCGCTACGAAGCTGCTGTCGAAGACCAAGGCCAAGCGTGGCCAGCAACAGCTGTCGCCCGACGCCGTCGACTGGTGCGCCCGCAACTTGCGCTGGAACATCCCGAGCGACGAGCTCGTGAAGACTCTCGTCAACGCGGGTGTGCCTCGAGCGATCGCGGAGCGCGACGTTGACCTCGTAGCCAACTCGGCGTTGGGGCCCGCGCTCATCCGCGCGCTGCGGCAGGTCGATCGGCAGGCCGAACTGACCGAGCTGCTGAAGGCGCTCAGTCGCGGCGCGAAGCTGTTGGAGCTACCGCGACTCCCCGGCGCCGAGGAGTTCTTTGCTCACTACTGGTCAACGAATACTCCCTTCGTCGTTCGAGGGTTCATCGACCAGTGGGAGCGACCCTTTCGGCCAACGTTCGCCGATCTGAGACGACGGTTCGGCGATACGGTGGTGGAGATCGCCCAAGGCCGCGACGCCTACGCCGACCCCGGACTTCACTTCGAGAAGACGGTCACGTCGATCCCCCTGGCGGCCTTCCTCGACATCGTGCTCGAGCAACCGGGGAACGACGCGTACATGGTTGCGCGGAACGCAACGCTTGGCATTGCGCTATCGAAGCTGCTCGACGAGATCCACCCACCGAGCGAGCTGTTCGATGAAAAGCTCAAAGGCTCGGGCATCTCGCTTTGGCTGGGCCCGGCGAACACCCGAACGCTGCTGCATCACGACGGGACCAACAACCTGTTTTGCCAAGTGCTCGGACGAAAGCGGGTTTGGCTGGTCCCTCCGTTTCTAACGCACATCGCCGAGTCTGCGGTTGGCCACTACGCCACCAAGCGGCCGAGCGATCCGGACGTGCTGCCGTACGCTCGAGAAGTCGTGCTCGAGCCTGGCGATGCCGTCTTCTTGCCGGTGGGCTGGTGGCACGAAGTCGAGAGCCTCAGCCCGAGCCTCTCGCTGGCCTTGGTCGGCTTTAACCGGCCCAACAAATTCAGCTACCAACCCGGTCGCACCAAGCCAAAAGACGTTTAGTCAGGCGCCAGACGACCCACAAAACGACGGAAGGCTCCCTGTGGAGCCTTCCGTCGCGCGTCTTGTGTTGGTCTGCGCTAATTCAGGTCTTGATTCAGGTCTTCACGACGCCGGTGATCTCCGGGCCTGCGTAGAAGTCCTTCACCACCGTCATGTTGCCCTTGGCGATGGCGTAGGCGACGGCAGCTCCTGCGGCGGTGGCCGTCTCCGCGGCGGGCTTACCGGGGACGTCTTGGCCAGTGGCGACGTCCCAACCGTGGGTCTCGTCGTTGGCCTTGATGTCGCCGAACCAACCGGTCTTTAGGTAGCCGTTGGACATGCAGTAGACCCAGTTGGAGTTGCCAGGCGTCGAGTCGGGCCAGGCGCTGGCTTGGGTTGGCGTCTTGGGCGTGTCACCGTGGGCGGTGAGGATGACTGAGTCCGCCAGGGTGTTCTCCGAGCAGGAGGGGTCTTGAGAGCCCTCGAGGTCGTTGTAGAAGGCGTCTAGCATCGTGCCCAGGGCGGTGATCGTGGCGCGCAGAGCGTTCATGTTGTCGAAGGCTCCGTGCGGGTCGCTGAACGGTGAGTCGGTGGCGCCGGGGGCGAGCGCGATCTGCACGTTCATCGTGAGGTTGAGCTTGAAGGCCTTGGCGGTGGTGATGAGCGCACGCGCGAGGTTCTCGAGCTTGGTTTTGGCGGGGGCGCTAGCTTGAGAGGCCAGCAAGGTGGTGACCCCGTACGCGGTTAGATCCGCCGGGGTGGGCGTGAGCTGATTGCCGAGGTTGCGACCAACGACGTTGGCGGCGGTCTTGGTCACGTCCAAGTGGCGTTTCCAGGTGGGGAGCTTCGCGCCTTCTCGAAGACCGACCACGGCCTTGTAGTAGGTCTCGTAGAGTTCACGGTCTTCTTGTGAGGCGAGCACCAGCTGGCTTGCGGCGCTGTTGAACAGATCCACCATGCCGCCGGCGCTGGGGACGTTGGAAGCTGCGGGTGCACCCGGCGCTGCGCCAAGGTTGACCGGCCCCACGCCGATCACCGGCAGCAGCGTCGGTACTTGTCGCTGAATCGCAGCTGCGGTCGCCACCATGCTGGCGTTCGCTGCGACCACGGCGGAGGTAGCGGGCGTTTGCGTGTGCGTCTCGTTGGCGCCCGACATCATCGCCGTCACGGCGCGACGTGCGCGAGGCTGCCCAGCGTCAAGCCACGGTGCTTCGGGGCCGTAGTAGAACTGCTTGTCTCCACCGATGTGGAGCTGGCCTTCGCCCGGCGCGTGCCAAGCGAAGCTTGGGTTGTTCGCCTGCGCGATGTTGACGAACGGCCACAGCAATTGGAACCAGGCGAAGCTGCCGTTGCCTCCAACGATGTGCACCGAGCGATTGGTGCCGGCGCAAGCCATTCCGCCTGCCAACGCTTCTCCACCGACGTCGTCGGCGAAGTTCAGCAGACGGCTGCGATCCACGGCGAGCGCTGCACCGGCAGCACCGAGCCAGCGAATGAAGCGACGGCGGGAGGAACCACGAAGATCTTTGATTCGGTAGTCCATGGTTGCCTCACTCACACGTGTGTGCGGCGCTCAAGAAGGCGGCCACAGCAAGTTGTTGTTTTCGGCTGATGTCGGCGGGGGTGCCGTCGTGATCCTGTGCCAGTTGAGTGCACAAGATCATGTCTTCATCTTTGGCGGGACGGCCCATCACGCAGGAGAGCGATTGCACCACGCAGGCGCCTTCTGCATCGAACATGGGGAAGCCAACGCCTTCGATCTTGCAGGCGTCAACGTTCTCGATGTTGGCGATCACCTCGGCGGAGGCCTGGATGAAGATGTCGAACAGCTTGGTCGCGCCGCTGGTGGTGTGGAAGTACGCCTCGGCCTCACGCGCCTCGAACTTCGCCACGCCGAGAGCGTCGCGCCCTTCATTGTAGAGCTGGCCGGCCGTCTTCGGGGTTCCGGTGGCTGCGAGATTCACGCCGCGTGACGTGAGGAACGTACCAAGCGCTTCGTATCGAATCTTGGTGCAGCCATGAAGCCGCGAGCGAACCTCTGGCGGGCCTTCTTCAGCGCGCTCTTTGAGCAGCTCGAACGGGTCTTTCTTCCCGCTGCTGCCCGGATCATTCATGTGATCGAAGGTGTTGTCGTCGTTGCCGGTGTTCTGATCTTCGGGACCCGGCTCGGTTCCAGCGCTGGTGCTGCCGCCGGCGCCGGTGCCTTGTGTCCCAGCGCCTGCTGCGCCGGTGCCCTGTGCGCCGGTGCCCTGTGCGCCGCCGCCGCCTTGCGCCGTGGTGGTCGAGCCGCCTTTGCCGCCGTTGCAGTCGGGGCCGTCACTGGTGGAAGCGGATTCATCGCAGGCTACCGCGAGCAGCAGGGCCGCAAAAACGCTGGTGTTTCGTAGGATGGTTGCCATGGCCTAGAACCTCACGAAATCGGGGTGAAGGAAGATCTGACGCATGGTCGCGCGCAGGTTCCCGTTGGAGGTTTTGAAGTCGGCTACCAAAGGCGCGATCACCTCGGTCGGAACGTTCGCCGCGTCGTTCACGATGTCGCCGCGCGACATCGCAAAGTTCCAAACGCGCGCTACCGCGCAGGACTGAACCTCCTCATCGAGCGCCATGCGTTGGCCGTATTCGAGCAAGTTCGCCGCGGGCTGCTCGAACTTGTAGGCGGTGGTTCCGCCCGGCGGGAGCCAGTCGCCGAACTCGGAGGTCGGGTTGCCGATGACCGGCGTGTTGACCTGAATCGAAGGCTGTTGTTGGCCAGCCGCGTCGAAGTAGCCGAACAGCGGCCCGCGGTGATTCGCCGTAGCGTGGCAGTTGGCGCAGATCGCGCTCGAGGTATCGAGGAAGTCGATGCGCCCGCCGTTGGCTGCGCCTGCGATCGACTCGAAGGGCCAGGGCGCCGTGTAGTCGCCAGCGCCCATCGGGATCGGCGTGTCGCTGAACTCGGCCGGTTGCTTCCGACAGGCGAACACCTCTTGGTAGAAGCGAACGCGGCGGAAGCCGAGGGCGCCGAAGTATTGCGCCTGCAGGCCCGGGTTCGTCAGCAGGCCGGCCGTCGGGTCGGCGTTGGTGCAGGAGCCATCGACGAAGTCGGTCCCGTTGAAGGTGGGGCAGGTGTTGGTGGTGCCGACGAACAGGTCTGAATACGGCCGGCCCTCGAAGGTGACCTTGGCCGCGTAATTGGCCGCTGTATCGAAGAAGGCGGTGCCGCCAGTGCGGAACTCGTTGCGCCAGAAGTCGATCAGCCGCCTCTTGAAGCGCACGTCGTTCATCATCGCGTCGATCAGCTCAGCGTACTTCGCCTCTTGGTCGACAGCGGTGCGCAGGCTCTCCATCTCCGCGAGGGTCGGCACGTTACCGACCAGCTTGAGGCTCGCCGTGCGCAAGGCCTCGCCATAGCTGAGCTCACGCTGATCCAAGATCGTCGGCTGCGGGTCACCGCCGCTGCCGCCGTCACCGCCGGTGCCGTTGTTCGCGCCCGTGCCTGTGGTTGACGGCGAGCCACCTTGCGATGAGCCGGCCTCATTGCACTGGTTCGACGACGTCCCGATCTTGGTCGGGTCGTCGGGGTTGCAACCTGCGATGGCGAGGGCGGTCAACGTGACCGCCGAGTAGGTCATTGGCCTTCTGCGTTTACCCACGGGGACACCGTTTCCTTGAACGTGTTGTAGTTGCCGATACTGCCGCCGAACTTGAACAAGTGCGCGGAAGGATCGAGCGGATTGGTGACGACGAAAATTTGAGAGGTCTCGGCGGAGCCGGGTTTGATACGTGCGCGCACCTGACGACAGGCGAGCTCGTCATCGGTGCCGAGCTTGGAAAGATCCATGGCGCCTTGCGCTTGCGGGTTCTCTCCACCGTGACAGTTGGTTGCGCATACTTCGAGCGCCGGCGCTACGTCCTGGCTGAAGTCCGAGAGCGCAACGCAGTCGGTCGGGGGGAAGTAGTCGCCAACCAGGAACATGTCCTCGAAGGCGATCGAGAGGTAGCTGTCCTTCGCCCACGCTGTGTGAATGACCGTGCCCGTGCCGAGCTGAATTTTGCCGTCCAGCGCAAACACCTCATCGATCAAGGACAGGCTGTCGGACGGATCCGGGTTGGCCACGGTATCGGAGGGGTAGGCGGTGAAGAGCGGATGCACGAGGTGAAGTTGCATCTCGGCGACCGGATGAACCTCGATGTTCTCGAGCAACAACATCGACGGCGGAGCTCCGAGCTCGGTTGCGTTGAAGGTGATCGAGACGTTCTCGAACTCTTGCCCGAGCTCGTCCAAGTAGATGGTGTTGAAGGCGCCGTTCAGCTTCGGCTTGAAGGGCGTGACCACGAAGCCAATGTCCTCCGGCTTGGGGATGCGCGAGGCCTCCAGCTCCAACCAGGACTTCAGTTTGGCCCGCAGCCCTTCCGAAAGATCCGGCGCTTGGCCGCTGCCGTGCCCGGGATCTGCAGGCCGCGTGAGAACGATGCTATCCGGCACATTGGCGACGACGATGCCGGGGTAGCTGGTCATCGAGATGTACAGATCCGGCGCCGCGAGGAAGTACGACTCCGACGAGCCTTGGAGCTGATGACAGGCTCCGCACTCGCTTAGCAGGCCCGGCTCGACTGTCTCCTCGAAGACGGCTCGCGGGTCTCCGCCCAACGGCTCACCACCGCCGTCTCCGCCCCCGCCCCCGCCTCCCCCCGTCGACGACGTGGAGGTTGGCCCGACAGGGCCGGTGGGCGAGCCGGTGGAACTCGAGGCGTCCCCACACGAGGCTGTTCCGGAGGCCACCGCAACACCGACCGTGAGCGCGAGCAGGGCGATCGGCAAGGCTTGGGAAGTTGGTTTAACTGCGGCTCGTAACACTGGGCATTGCCTCGTAAGCAAGTGGTGGGCCTGAAGTTGTTTCCACTATTGACGCAGAATTGCAGGCTCGGTGTGGATCATCCATTCGTCACTGAGCCGGTGTGGATCCACGGCACGGTTGGGTCCAGCGCTCCGCCTGGATCCGGAAACTCAAACGTAAGCTCGATCATTATCGGTGGGTCAGCAGCATCCGCCAAGCCGAAAGACTCGTGCGTCCGCAAAGTGCCAAGGTAGCCTGTCGCGATGAGTTCTCGCTTTGGCGTCGTGTGCGCGATGCCCCTCGTGCTTCTTGCGCTGGCAGCTTGCGGTGATGACACCGAGACCGTTGAAAAGGAGTGTCCGGAGTCGTGCACCGACGGCAACGTTTGCACCATCGATCGTTGCGTCGACGGCGAGTGCGTAACGGAACCTGTGGCGGCTGGCGCTCCCTGCGGGGACACCAACGTCTGCAACGGCGTCGAGTCCTGCAGCGTGGACGGTGAGTGCGTAAGCACAGCGCCGATCTCGGTGGACGACAACGACCCGTGCACGAGCGACTTCTGCGATCCGGGCAGCGGCGAGGTCTCGCACGCGTTCGAAGCCACCTGCGTCCTGTGGGAGCCGATGAGCGAAGTCGGTGCGCCGATCGCACGCACGCGCCACACCGGAATTTGGGCGGGCGATCGCTTCATCGTGTGGGGCGGCTCGGTGGTGGGCGATCCCAACGTGGCAGGGGACGGCGCTGCCTACGATCCGGTCGCTGATACCTGGACGCCGATCTCCTCGGTCAACGCACCGAGCGCGCGCCACTCGCATATCGCGGTGTGGACGGGCAGCAAGATGATCGTTTGGGGCGGCTACTCAAACCAATTCGAGAACAGCGGTGCGCTCTACGATCCCGCCACGGATAGCTGGGCGCCGATGAGCCTCAGCGGCGCGCCGGCCGGTCGCGTGCAGCCATCCTTCGTGTGGACCGGCGACCGACTCGTGATCCACGGCGGCTTGCAGAACATGAGCCCATTCGGCGACGGCGCTGCTTACGATCCGACGACCGACAGCTGGACCGCGCTACCGGCGGGCGGCCCTTCGGCGCGACTCGCGCACTCTGTGGTGGAGGCCAGCGATGGCTCGCTGCTCTACTTCGGTGGGACCAACTTGTTCGACTGGTTGGGCGACGGCAGCATCCTCTCGCCGGGCGGAGCTTGGTCGGCGATGCCGAGCGCCGGCGCGCCCACGCTGCGTGAGAGCCATACAGCGCTTTGGACCGGCGACTTGATGATCGTCTGGGGCGGCTGGAACGGGGCTGACTTCAAAAACGACGGAGCCCTTTTCGATCCGGCGCGAGGCTGGATCACGCCCACGGCCTTGGTGGATGCGCCTGAGCCTCGCTCCGAAGGCGCAGCCTTGTGGACGGGCGTTTCGATGTTCGTGTGGGGCGGCTGTGGTGGCGACGCCTGCGTGAAGTATTTCAACGATGGCGCGCTCTACATCCCCGGCGAAGACGGCGGCAGTTGGGGCACGCTGCCCACGGCTGGAGCACCCAGCAAGCGACGTGAAGTCGCAGCCGCCCTGGCCGACAAGCGCGCCGTCCTCTGGGGTGGACGCGCTCCGAATGGCACCTTCCTCGGCAACGGCGCCAAAGCTCGCTTGTTCCCCTAACGGGTCAATCGCACGTAGCGGATGGTCCCGCCGCTACCGTCGTTACCACCCTCACGCCACACCACTGCCGCCTCATCATTGCTGCCGCCCAAGGCTGCGCGCGGCTCGTTTACGTCCTCGCTCGCGCTCGAAAGCACCTGCGCCGGACCCACTTCGCTGCCGACGATGCGATGGGCAACGGCTTGAAAGACACCATCGATTTGCTCGCGATAGGTGATCAGGCCTGCACCCGAAGGGCCGTACACAACGAAGGTATCGAGTGCGAGGGCGCCGGGTGACGAGATCACCTCGCCTTCGCCGGGCGTGGTCACGAAGCTGCCATCGGCGTTCTCGAGCGAAAGCCGAATCTCACCGTCTTGCTCCCAGACCGCGGCCAGCGGCCCATCGGGGCTGATCGCTACCTGGCCGCAACACGCGGTGCCGGTGCGCGGCCCGAGCGAGTCTTGCAACGAGGCGGGCTTCGCCCAAACGCCGTCCGCGCTTCGGCGCGCGAGGTACACAGCGATGTGACCTTCGTTGTCTTCTTGCGTCCAAAACACAGCCGCGCGCCCGTCATCGTGAATGGCGGCGGTGGGATTGAAGGTCGGCTGAATCGCCGATAGTGGAGCCTCATCGCTCGATAGGTGCTGCTCCGGCTGCGGCCTGGAGAGCGCGCCGTTGGCGCCGCTGCGCTCACTCACGAAAGCGAGCAGCGGCCCGGCCACCGACTGATACCAGGTCACCACCAGGCTGCCGTCCGAGGCCATCGCTGGGCGCGGTGCGTTGGAGAAGAAGATCGGCGGCGACAGCACGTCATCGACGCTGGTGAAGGCTTGGATCTTTGAGTCGACCTTGGCGAGGCTTGCGTGCGCCACGCCGTAGTTTGCGCCGGTCCATTGGTTCCAAGTGATGAAGGTCGTGCCCTTAGCTCCGATCACCACCCGCGGCTGGTAGGCGTCGATGCCTGGGCTCAGCGGCTCCGCAGCGTCGAGCAACGTCCCCGCTGCGGTTTGACGCATTGCAAAGATGGCACCGTCGGTGTCGGCCGCACCGAGAAAGCCGCCTTGGCGAAAGACCACCACCGACTCCCCCTCGGGGCCTGCCGCCAGATCCAACTCGCGCGCTTGCCCGAGCAACGCCGGCCCTTTGAACAACTCGAGCTGGCCGTCTCGATCGATCGCATGGAGCACCTCCGCTTGATGCGCCCAGGCGAGGTGCACACGCCCAAGCCCGTCGACGGCGACCACGCCGCCATATGCCTTCTCGCTATCGGCGCCCAACGCAAGCGGCGCCGACCAAGCCCGCGCCACACATTCGCTGTCCTGCGCCTGCGACCACGCCGGACAACAAGAGCCGTCCGCGGTCAATCGCAGCGAAGGACATTCCTCGCGCACCACCAGCGGTTCGAGGATGCAGCTCGATGACAGGCATGATCCGAGCAGCGCGAACGCGAGGCTACGGAACCGCATAGCGCCGCTGCCTCGTCAGCGAGACCAGGAACACACGCAACGGACCTTGGCCGGCCTCCCCGAGCGCGACGTATTGATCGCGCGCCGCGCTGGCTTCTCCCTCGTGCGCGACGATGGCGTCGTGCAGCGTGGGCGCTCGACCGTCGTGAAGATAGGGCCGCGTACGTGCGATCTCCCAAAGTGGCGGCGTCAGAAAAAGCGCGCCGTCCACTCCGCGATCCGCACGGGGCTCGGCCAACTTGCTGCCGAGGTCATGGCGCTTGAGATCGGAGAAGAGCTGAACCCGCAGCTTGCCGCTCTCGCTGCGTTCAGGCTTCGGCTGAGCCCCTTCGAGCGCGAGATCGAAGCTGAGCTCGGCCATGCCGCTGCGCGAACTCAAGCTGTAGCGGCTGCTCGTTAGCTCGAGCGCAGGTACGTGACAGCTGGCGCAGCCGATCTGCTCGAACAGCTGCCGCCCTTCGGCCCACAGACTGACCGGCGCCAAGCTCGTCTGCGGCAGCTCCACGATGGGTACCTCGGACAGCGCCAAGTAGCTCGTCAGCACGTCCAATTGCCCTTCGCTGATCTCCTCGACGACGCCGTCGCCATCGGGATCCTCACCGCCGTTCGGGCCAATCAACGCAGGTACCTCGGCGAGCTCCTGCACCAGGTTGCTTGATTGCAATCCCATGTGCAACCGCAGCTCATCCTCCACGGCGTCGCGAATCGTGCGATGAACGCCCTTCCAACCGAACGGGCGCACCTCCAACGTCGCGTCCACGCCAGCGACCTTGCTGGTGTCGAGAGTGCCGTCGGCTCGGCAGCCCAGCTGCCCGAAGGAAACGCCCTTCGCCGAGAGTGGCAACGTGATCGTGCTCGCGCTCGCTTTCGCTTGCAGGCGGCAGCTCTCGCGCAGCCCCGAAAGCTCCGCGGTCATCTCCTTGGCCAAGAGCTCGATGAAACCAGCGCCGGTGAGCGCGCGTGCGTTGCGCGATAGCCCCGTAGCCGGCCGTTCACCATCGCCGCCCCAAAACGAATTGCCCGACGCATCCCCTGCACCGGCCGCGCCTCCTCGCAGATGACACGAGGCACACGAGGTGGTCTCCGCTCCGCCGCGAAGCCCGCGTTGAAAGCGGGTGGGGAAGGGGACATCGGCGCCACCGAGCCCCTCGGCTTCAGTGAACGCATGGTGAAAGATCTGAGCGCCGAATTGAAATAGCGCCTCGGCGTCGTAGCTGCCCGCGCGCACCTCGGCCTCACTGGGCGAACTTTGGCGAAGCATGAAGCCTGGTTCGGCCGCTTCGAGAAAACGGGCCTCGCGCTTGCGTGCGTCGCGCAGCAGCGCCTCGCGGGCTTCATCGAGCGGGGCCTCGGGTCGCAGCGGCGCGTAAATCCCGAGCGGATTGAGCTCTGGCGCAGTAGCGACGGGCTCCACGCTTTCTTCTGCGCAGGCCAGCGCAAGCGCCGACGTCCCGAGCCAGTACCAGCGGTTCATCGCGGTACCCTCAGCTTGGGCGTGCGTGACAGCGAGGTCAGAAACACGGCCAGATCACCCTGCGACGTGGCATCGAGTGCTTGATACGCGCTGCGCGAATCAGCCGCCTCCCCACCGTGAAATGCGATCGCCTGGGCGAAGGTGGTTGCGCGACCGTCGTGCAAGAAGGGGCCTGTTTCAGCCAGCCCCCACAGCGGCCGGGTCAAAAATTCAGAGCGCGGGATGCCCTGCTCGTTCTCATGCGGATCGGCCAGCTCTTCCCCAAGATCGTGCCGCTTGAGATCGCTGAACAGCTCGACCAACGAGTTGCCGCGCGGCAGGTCTCCGTCCGAAAGCAGGTTGAAGCGCACCGGCAGCGCCGCTGGATCATCGGGCAGCTCATCGTAAAGGGCGTAGTCCAAACGAAGCGTGCGCTGATGACAGGAGGCGCAGCCGATCTCGTCGAAGACGCTGCTGCCGCGTGCCCAGCGCTCGAGCAGCACGTTGCTGCTGGGCGGGATGATCGTCGGGACCTCGACCAACGCCAGGTAGACGGCTCCCGCCGTCAGCGTGCCCTCCTCGAGCTCACGTTGCACGCCGTCCTCATCGGGGTCGAACCAAGGACCCGTCCCGAGCTGCTCCGGATCCGGCTGCTCCTTGGCCGCGAGCGCGAGGCTGTGGGACTGAACGCCGAAGTGGATGCGCGAGGCGTCTTCGATGAAGCGCCGCAGCCGCGCGACGTCTCCCTTCCAACCGAAGGGCCGCACGACCAAATCCTCGCTGACGCCCTCCACCGCTTTGGCGTCCACGCTGCCGTCCGGAAGGGCGACCAGCGAGCCGAAGAACACGCCCTTGCTTTCGAGCTCTACGAGCACCGGCCTACCGGAGTCTGCTGCGGCGCCCAGCGCTTCGCTGCGTTGGAACTGGAGCTTGCGCGTCATCTCCTCGCCGAGGGCCTGCACCAGGCCGAGTCCGAGCGCGTGCGGCGGGTTGCGCACGTTGGCCGACGACTGCGTCACGCCGTCCCCGTTGATGAAGGCGTTCTCGACCGCGGAGCCCGCACCATCCGGCCCTCCTTGCGAGTGGCAGCCGGCGCACGAGTACGTATCGAGCCCGCCGCGCGTCTTCGTGTGAACCCGTAACAGCGGCGCATCGGCGCGCGCGCCGAAGCCGTCCTCGTTGCGAAACTCGTGCTCGAACAGCGCGTCCCCAGCGCGAAAGAGCCGGTCTAAATCGTATTGACCGCTGTCGATGTCGTCCTGGAACACCGAGATATGTTCGCGATCTTCGCCACGCTCGAACGCTTCGAGGTACTCCTCTTGGCGCTCGAGCTGGTAGAGGTCGTCTGCGGCCGTGCTCAACTCAGTCAGCTGCGCGAGCGACGGCGGCGAGCCGCTCGGCCACGGCTCGCCAGCGAGAGCCGTGACCGCAAACGTTAGGCTTGCGGCGACGACCGACGTTCGCCGCACGCCGCTCAGGGGGCCGGCGGTTCTACGCACAGGTTGCAGCACGGAATCGCGCGAATGGTTCCGCCGCATTGAAGGTCAGCGGGCAGCGTGTGGGTGGTGTCGATGCCGTCGAAGAAGGTGTCGTTATCGAGGAAGAAGGTCAGGTCGCTGGTGGCGGTGATGTCGGCGTATTCACCGTCGGAGATGTGATTCGTCGGGTACGTCCAGTCGTTGCAGCGGCCGCCCGCGCCCGGCATGCTCATCGAGCCGTTGACCATCTCCGGTGTGTCGCGGTGAACCCAGAGCGTGGTGCCGACGGCGAGGCCGTTGAGCACCGGCTCGAGGTTGTCGGCTTTGGCCTCGGCGACGAGCAGCTCCGCGTAGCTGCAGACGTGCGTGCCGAGCGACGCCTCGGCGCACATGGCGTTACCAGCGTCCAACCCGACGAGCCCTTCGAAGGCCCAAACCGAGGTCTGCGCGGGCACCGTGGCTGCGAGAATTACGGTCTCGTCGGTGTTGCAGGGCGCGCCGCCCATGCCGCCTTCACCGCCGCCGCCGCCGC
Organism: Polyangiaceae bacterium; assembly: GCA_044376115.1. GTDB lineage: Bacteria > Myxococcota_A > Polyangia > Polyangiales > Polyangiaceae > Xiheicaenibacterium. The sequence continues at coordinate 76,250 of JBILLK010000019.1, forward strand.
CCGCGCCGCCGCCACCCTCGGTGGTCACACTGCAGTCGTCGGGGCAAATGTCGAACTCGTTGCCCTTCGCGCCAGCGTCGTCACAGCCTTCATTGCCGGTGACGAGCCCGTCGCCACACTTGAGCTCGAAGAAGCAGGCTTGGGTACACCCGTTGGTGTTGTCCATGTCCCCGTCGTCGCACTCTTCCCCGACCTCTTTGACGCCGTCGTTGTCGCAGTTGGCGAGCTCGGCCGTACACTCACACTGACCGAAGGACTGGCCGTCGCTGGCGCAGGTTTGAGCGCCATCGGTGCCGTTGGTGCAGACGCACGCTTGCGTCGCTCCAGGCGTGCAGCCCTCGGTGGTGTCACCGGTTCCTCCGGAATCTCCGCAGGCAGCGATGGCGATCAGAGCAAGAATTGAAAGTCCAAGTTGACGGGGGCTCATGCGCATTTGTGGCGGGCTCCTTGAGGTCGGCTATCGACAGGGCATTAGAGCAGTGTCTGGTGCCGTTTCGTCAAGCTTGCAAACCCAGGGCCGTCTACTTTTATCGTACATTTCCGCTCGGAGTGGCTTGCTGGTGGGCGCCGCCTGGATGGTCGAGTGATCCACCTCGTGGTGTCAGCTGTTCCTCAGCTGCTGCTCCGTTCGAGGCATCGCCCTTTTCCGGCGCCCTGGTTAGACTCCCGCGCCATGTTGCCCCGCTCCCTTTTTCGCCTTCGTTTCTCGGTCTCCGCGCTCGCGCTGATCAGTGCCTGCAGCGGCTACCAACCCGACACCGCTTCGCCGCCACCGCCTGTCGGTGTTCAAACGCAGGCGCCGGTCGTTACGGACACTGCGCCAGCCAGCGCCGAAGAGGCTACCAAGTTCATCGCCGAGGTGAACGAGGGACTGCGCAAGTCCTACGTGGAGAAGGCGCGCGCGGAGTGGATCCAAGAGACGAACATCACGCCCGACACCGACGCGCTGGCCGAGCAGGCCCGCGACGCAACGATGGCGTACGTGACCGCCAAGATCAAAGAGTCGGTGCGCTTCCGCGACGTGCCCGGCCTCTCCAAAGACGTCGCTCGCCAGCTCGAGTTGTTGCGCCGAGGCACCGACCTTCCTGCGCCGAACGACGACAAAGAGCGTCGTGAGCTGGCTTCGCTCGCGACCTCGATGGGCAGCACGTACGGCACCGGCAAGTACTGCTCGAAGAGCTTGGCCAAGTTCGCCAAGAAGAAGCCAGACGCCCCCAAAGCAGCGGCCGCTGCACCCGCGCAGGAGGTGTGCCTCACGCTCGGGGAACTCTCACACGTGCTCGAAGACCCCAAGAGCAGCTACGAGGAAAAGCTCGAGGCGTGGAAGGGATGGCGCACGATCTCGGTGCCGATGCGCCCGCAGTATCAGCGCTTCGTGGAGCTCGGCAACAAGGGCGCCAAGGACATCGGCTTCAGCGATCTCGGTGAGCTCTGGCGAGCACGTTACGACATGACTCCGGCCGAGCTCGAGACCGACGTCGAGCGGCTCTGGCAGCAGGTCAAGCCGCTCTACAACGACCTTCACTGTTACGTGCGCGGCGAGCTTCAGAAGAAGTACGGCAACGACAAGATCCCCGACAAGGGCACGATCCCCGCACATTTGCTGGGCAACATGTGGTCGCAGACCTGGGGCAACATCTACTCCGAGGTGGCGCCGCACAAGGGCGAGCCTTCACTCGACGTCACCAAGGGCTTGCTGAAGAAGAAGATGAAGCCGCTCGACATGATGAAGACCGGCGAGAGCTTCTTCACCTCGCTGGGCATGAAGAGTCTGCCCAAGACCTTCTGGGAGCGCTCGATGATCGAGCAGCCGCCGGGACGAGAAGTGGTGTGCCACGCGAGCGCTTGGGACCTCACCTTCGCTGGCGACGTGCGCGTCAAGATGTGCACCGAGGTGAACGAGGAGGACCTGATCACGATCCATCACGAACTCGGTCACAACTACTATTTCCTCTACTACAACGATCAGCCGATCCTGTTTCAAGAAGGCGCCAATGACGGCTTTCACGAGGGCATCGGGGACACGCTCGCGCTCAGCGTGACGCCCGAATATCTGGTCAAGATCGGCCTGCTCGATCGCGCGCCCGGCAACGACAAAGCCGAGCTCAACGTGCTGATGCGTCGCGCCCTCGACAAGGTCGCCTTCTTGCCGTTCGGCCTGCTGATCGACAAGTGGCGTTGGGATGTCTTCAGCGGCAAGACCAAGCCAGCGCAATACAACCAAGCTTGGTGGGACTTGGTGCAGAAGTACCAAGGGGTCTCGGCGCCGGTGGCGCGCAGCGAGTCCGACTTCGACCCGGGCGCCAAGTTCCACGTGCCGGCCAACGTGCCGTACCTTCGCTACTTCCTGGCCGACATCTACCAGTTCCAATTCCATCGCGCGTTGTGCAAGGCCACCGGGCATACCGGTCCGCTCCACAAGTGCTCGATCCACGGCAACAAGGCCGCGGGTGAGAAGCTCACGGCGATGCTCGCGCTCGGCGCTTCAAAGCCGTGGCCCGAGGCGATGAAGGCGATCTCCGGTGAATCCAGCGCCGATGCCAGCGCCATCCTCGAGTACTTCGCGCCGCTCTCGGCCTACTTGAAGGAGCAAAACAAAGGGCGTCAGTGCGGGTGGTAGTTTGAGCGCTCCTGCTCCCATTCGCGGAGCAGGACCACGACGGCTTGGTCGGCCTCGCCAAAAAGGCTGGCCAAGCTTTGCTCGAGGAGGTGCCGCTCCGCTGGCGCCGCGCGCTCGAAGCCGAACGCCGAGCGCAGCCCTTCGAGTCGATCGGCCAGGCCGTGCGCGGAGCCGTAACCGCTGGGCAACACGAAGCTACGTACAGCCTCGAGCAGCCGTTCGAGGCGGCGTACGATCAGCGCGTGGTCGAACGACGACGGACCTTGCTCGAGATGCAGCGCGGTCAGCAGCTCTGCGGCGAGCCCCTCGCGACCACCGACCGAGCGGGCGAGCTCGCTGCTTACCGCCGCTTCACCGAGGTGGCGCACGAGCGCGCCGTCCAGGCACATCTCCCAGGTGACGTGGCCGAACAAGGCCGCGCGCGGTAGCGAGGTCGCCTGCAATTGGCGTTTGGCCGAGGCTTCTCCGTCGAGGAACGCGGCGGTCTTGTGGAACCAACGGTCCACCGCGAGGTGGTGGGCCATACCTTGCTGGGCCAGCGCGCGTTCGCTCTCGCCGCTCAAGTCCAGGCGAGCGCGCTGTGTACGTGCCGGCCGATGCACCATGCGGAAGAGATCCGGCAACATCGAGCCGAAGGCTGCGCACGGATGCTGGGAGTCGACGAGCGCAAGATGGTGATGAAAGACGAAGTTCACTCGGGCTCGACCGGCTGGGCTTCGGGGCTGGCGTCGCCTTCGGGGCTGGGTTCGCTGGGTGGGCCGGGATCGGGGGAGGGCTCGTTCCGAGGCGTGGGCTCGGTTGCGTCGCTCGGGTCGGGACCAGGCGGTTCGCTCAGCTCCCGCCTCAGGATGGGCGCGCAGGCTCGACAGGTTGGGGCCGTCACCCCGTTGCAACCGCCTTTCGACTGGACGATCGCTTTGGCGCGCTCGAGCCGCAGGGGGCCGCTCAGCGCGCTCGCGGCGCTGGCTGCACTCGCGCCCAGCGCAACGCACTCGGGGGCGGGTACGCCGCGTTTGGCGAGCCGCGGGAGCGATCGAAGCTCGGCTGGGTCTTTCGCCGAGGCGGCGCAACCGAGGATGAAGCGATCGAACGGTAGCAAGGCCTCCGCGCCGCCGCCGGGGATGCGCGCTGCGCCGCCGGCGGCTGCAGGCTTGACCGCGACCTCGGGACAGAGGTCGACGACGTCGAGCAAGTCATCGTCGTCATCATCCGCGTCACACTCGTTGCCGAGTCGATCGCAGTCGGCGTCGCACTGCTGGGCGTTCTTTTGCTGAGGGCAGTTGTCCTCGGTGTTGCGCACGCCGTCTTGGTCCCAATCGTCGTCGCAGGCGTCGCCGATCTTGTCCTTGTCGCCGTCGGTTTGGGTGAGGTTCTCGTGCTCGGGGCAGTTGTCGCAGGCGTCCCCGAGCGCGTCGCTATCCGTGTTCTCTTGCTGTTGATTGGCGACGCGCGGGCAGTTGTCGAGCTCGTCGGGGATGTGGTCGCCATCGCTATCGCGTTTCGCTCGCGTGAGCTCGAACTGCGTGAGTTCCAGCGCATGACAGGCGTTTTCTTGGGTTAGCTGCAAGCGTGCGGTGTCCCCAGTCGCGCCGCTGCTCAAGAAGGTGAGTCGCTCCGGAACGAGGCGAAACGGAGAATCCGGCGGAGAAACAGCGACAGCGTGCGCTGAACCGAAGTGAAGCGCGCGTTCGGGCGCCTCCTCGCAGCGCGCTGCCTGCGAGCCGAAGCTCGCGAGCGCCTCGAAGCTCTCCATCCAGGGTTCACGCACTTGCCCGAATGCAGCGCCGAAGTCCCCTGCGATGATACCGACCTGTGTCGGGCTCGAGGCGAGCGAGGTGAGCAGGTGTCGCCATTGGAAGTCCCGGCGTTTGGCGTTGGCTTCGCCGCGGCCCGCTGCGCTGGCCAAGAGCTCCACGCGAAGGCCGGCCTCGCCGGTGACGCGCACGCGGGCGTAGCGGCCTGCTCCGTCGGGGTAGGAGTACTGATGCGCCCCTGCGTCCAAGGCCCAACCGCTGCCGACCAAAAGCGCTGGAGCACCCTCGCTGCCCGCGTCCACGGCACGTTCTTCAAACGCTTGGCCGGACAGCCGTTCGAGCTCGGCGTGATAACGAAAGGCTACGCCGCCGCCGCCTTTGCATGCCTCGCAGGTGCCGGTGTCTGCGAGTACCACCACGAGCTTTTGAGGATCGCCAGCGGCCTCGAGGGTGCGCTTTGCGAGGCCTGTGATCTCGCCTGGCGTCCACTCGCGACAGTCTGGGTTTTGCGCTCCAACCACGGCCAGCGATAGGTCGACTTTGGCCGCAGGGCTCGATCTCGGAACGGTGGCCTCGCGGAGTGCCACACAACTCTGCACACTCGCGGTCTTGACTGCTTTGGTTGGTGGTACCGGCGTCTGGACCTGGCAGGCGAGGAACCCGAGCAGGCTGAACCAGCGCGTGGCTCGGAAGTTTTGCTTCATGCGCCGCCGCCGCGCAAACGCTCGAGTTCGTCCTCGACCCGTTCGGCGAGCTCCTTGTTTGCGGCGAGCCGTCTTCGCCAGGTTCGTTCGAGTCGCATCAGGTCGTTCCGTTGAACGCGCAACTCCTCCAAGGTTGTTCCAAGGCTGCCCGACTCTCTGGCGTATTGCAGCCGCGCATAGCCGAGTTCGTCGATTACGCCGCGCAGTTGGTTGAGCGCCTCGAGGTAGGCATCGTCGTAGCGCTCGAGCAGCGTGTTGTCCCCCGCTTGCGAGGCCTCGTCGATGGCCTTCAGATGTTCGCGCTCGAGCGTCGTCCAGCTGGCGTCATCGAGCCCGAACTGCGCCAAAACGGCGACCTTGTCGGCGTCTTTGAAGGAAAGCCGCGCTCGCAATGCGGCAGCGTCCTCGAGCTTTGGCGGTGCCGGTTCGGCCGCAGGCGTTGGCTGTGCTGGCGGCGCAACCTCGCCGAACGGCTCGTCGGCGGGCGGCGTCGGATCATCGGCGAAGCTGGCGTTCGATTGCGACGGCAACGGAGCCGGCGGAGGCTGGGCCGCAGGCTGGGCTGCTATCGGCGGCGGCGCGGGCTCGGAGACTTTGGGCTCCGCGCTGGCTGCGTCGACCGGGCGGTTTGGCTTCGGTGGTGGGACGAGGTTGAGTGGAACCGCGCTGGGCTTGGGCAGCGGGGGCGGCATCGGCGGGTCGGTGCTGGGCGCTGGCGTCAGCGTTGCGGGTCGCAACGAAGGAGGAACGACGATGGCTGCCGGTACCGACGGCGCGGGCGGTGGTACGCGTGCCGAGTGCGGCGCCTCATCGACGCGCATCGGCGCAGAAGGAACCGGCGGCGCCATCGGGATGCGCGGCGGGCTGAGCACCGGCGGTGCAACCGGTATGGCCGACAGCGCAGAAAGCACCGGCGGTGCAACCGGCGCTGAAGGAGATGCGGATGGCAGCGCTGAAACCGGAGGTGGCGGCGCGGAAGGCGTTGCCGGCGGAGCGACCGTGGCTGGCGGCGTCTGCACGATGGGCGGCGCAACGGGAGCTGGCGGCGGCGTGGTCGGCACGATGGGCGGCGCAACGGGAGCTGGCGGCGGCGTGGTCGGCGCGATGGGCGGCGCAACGGGAGCTGGCGGCGGCGCGGAAGGCATTGCGGGCGGCGCAATGGGAGCCGGCGGCGGCGTGGTCGGTACGGTGGGCGGCGCAACGGGAGCTGGCGGCGGCGTGGTCGGCACGATGGGCGGCGCAACGGGAGCCGGCGGCGCGACCATCGGTGGTGCGGCTGGTGGCGCCGCCGCTGGTTGCTTCGAGACGCTGAGCAGCGTTGGCTGCGCCGTGAGCTCCGACATCGACGGCGGAGCCGGCTCTCGCATCACGAAGGCGATCACAGGTGCAGGCGTCGGCCCGATCTCCGGAATTGGGCCGGGCGAAGCCCTTTGCACGTAAAGCGTCCGAATCGAATGGGGAGCCGTGGGTTCAACCGCCAATGCCGACGGGGAAAACGGCAGAGCCATGCTCGGAGGCGCGGGCGGCATCGTCTCGTGCCGGGTGGGCAGCTCGAGCGCCATCGTCGGTTGCGGCGCGAGCCCGCGAGGGTAGCCCGGTGGGCTTGCTGCAAATCCGTTCCCGGCCCAGCCCGGTTCGGTGCGCGCGACGCTGCGATGATCGAACCCGCCACCGCCAAACGGCAGACCTCCGGGAGCTTCTGCGACCGGCGCTTCGAGTTCGATCTCTTGCGTGATGTGGCGTGGAGGCGGCGGCGGATAGCTGCCTTCGGCGGGCAATTCGCTGGTGACTTCGCTGGCGATCGGGCGTTGCAAGCCTGCTTGCTGCGGCTGCGCATATTGGCCGTACGCGCCGTAGGCGGGCGCCGAAGAGTGACCGCCGGCGAAGGGCATGACCGCGTGCCCGCCTCCTTGCTGGGTTTGCAACATCGTGGACGTCGAGAGCTGCTGCGGTTCGGGGCGCTTGTATTGGTCCACCTCGACGCGCAGCGCGAGCGGTTGATCGGGGCGCGCGATCGCGGCGGTCCCGCGATAGACAATCCACGCCGTCTCGCGATCCCCGTCGAGCCAGACGGTGTCACAACGAATGGGCACCTCGAAGGTGCTGCCGGTGGTGCCATCCACCCCGACGATGCGCGGCAACACGGAGGGGAGCTTGGTCGTAAAAACCGGATGCATCGGGTGCAGGTTCTCGAGCACCACCGCGTCCCCAGGCGAGATGTTCACGACCTGCTGGTCTTGCGGTGCAACGTTGAAGAATTGGAAGTTGAAGCCCTCGGGCAGCGGGCCCGGCGCGCGGCCAGCCTCCAGCGCGGCGACCCAATAAACGCCAGCCGCATCGAGCAGGTTGTGCCGACTCGGGGCGGTCGGCGCGACGGTCCCGGTCACAGCGCTGAAGGAGCCGCCGGCGGGTTCGAGGTTCGGCATCGCCAAGCGGCCTTCCACGGGAATTGCCGCAGGATCCAGCCCAACCGGGTTCTCCGCCGAGCGAATCGCCCGCTCCGGTGCCAGCAACATCTGCGAAAAGGGACGCGGCGGGCTGGAGCCCCAACGAGCGCCGTCTCGCATCCACAAGCGGTCACCGGTGATGGAGACGGCCTTGCTGAAGTCACCGATACGGATGCGGGCGATCAGCCGGTCTGCCTCGCTCGCAGGCGGAGCGTACGCTTTGCCGACCACCACCACGTCGAGCTTGGGCTTGAAGGGCGCGAGCAGGTTGAGCCGCGCGACGAGCGTCTGCGTGTCGTCGTAACCGAGCGGAAGCTCTTCGGGGGCAACGAAGCTCGCCACTTGCCCTTGCGCCAACCGCACCGTTCCGTGGACCACTGCTGTCAATGCGTAGCGCCCGGGCTGTGACTCCCAAACGAAGTGCGCTAATCGAAAAAGCGAGGCAGGCGTGTCCAACGGCCGGGAAGGATACCAGGAGTTCCCCTATGAAGAAGCGCATCTTGGTCGTGGAAGATGAAGTGCACATCCGCGAGGTCGTGGAGTATGCGCTTGGCCGAGAGGGCTGGGAGGTCGTCTGCCACGCCGATGGCAAGCGTGCGCTCGAGGACGCGCTGACGAACGGCTATCACGCGATCGTCCTCGACGTGATGGTGCCAGAGCTCGATGGCTTGAGCATTTGCCGGCAGCTGCGCTCGTCGAAGACGCGTGCGGCGCGTACGCCGGTGCTCTTTCTATCGGCGCGCAGTGAAGAGGTGGACCGCATCGTCGGCCTCGAGCTGGGCGGGGATGACTACTTAACCAAGCCTTTTTCGCCTCGGGAGCTCGTCGCGCGGGTGCGCGCCTTGCTGCGGCGCGCCGAGCTGAGCCTGGAGGCGCCCACCATCGAGACCACGATGCGCAGCCTGACTCACGGTCCGATCGAGCTGCTGCTCGAGGCGCGCGAGGTCCGCTGCGCGGGGCGGGCTGTGACGCTCACCAAGGCCGAGTTTGATCTATTGTCGGCGCTCTTGGAACGGCCGGGCGTGGTGCTCAGTCGCACCCAGCTCAAGCTGCGGATGCAGCTCGCCGACGAGGATGGGGAAGGGGAGCGAGGCGTTGATACGCACGTCAAACGCATCCGAGCGAAGTTCCGCCCGGCCGGCCTCGACCCGATCGCTACGGTTCACGGCGTGGGTTACCGAGCGAGCGCCGTCGAGGAACTGTGCTGAGACGGCTGCTTGGTCGCATCAGCGTACGCCTGCTGATCGTCAACCTGTTGGTCGTGCTGGTGCCGGTCGCGGGCCTCGAGTTCGCGAAGATCTTCGAGGTCCAGCTGCTCAATTCGCTGGAGCGCGACATGCGCAACCAGTCCGCCTTGCTGCGCGCCGAGGTTGAGGCCGACCTCGCGGCGGACCCCTCGCTCTCCTTCTTCGACCGCGCCGCCAACGGTGAGGCGGCGCTCGCGCAAGCCGCGCGTTCGACGCGTACGCGCATCCGGCTCGTGGACTTCGACGGTGCGGTGGTGAGCGACTCGCACGTCGAAGGTCCGCCCGAGGGCGTCGAACCGAAGGCGCCGCGCATGTTGCCGGAGGTCGAGCTGCTCGACAGCGCGCCACGTTCGGGCGAGCGTTGGCCGAGCGTTCCGGCGCGCGATGAGGTGCTCGGCGCGCTGGCCGGCACGCTCGCGACCAAGACGCGCTTCCGCGAAAAGTCGCCCGGCGTTTTTCTGTTTCTGGCTGAGCCGGTGACGGTGCGCGGCGAGGTCCGAGGCGCGGTGTACGTCACGCGTTCGACCCAGCCGGTCTTGGTCGAGCTTTACCGCATTCGCTCGGGCCTAGTGCGCGTGATGATCGTCGCCTTGCTCTTGGCCGGCGCTGTCACGCTGGCGCTCGCCTACGACCTTTCGCGGCCGCTCACTGCCTTGGTGCGGGCCTCGCGCGAGGTGGAGCGCGGCAACCTCGACGCGGAGATCCGCGTCGCGGGTCGAGGCGAGGTGCGTGAGCTGTGCGAGGCGTTCGCTCGGCTGCGCGACCGCCTCGTCGCTCGGCTGCGCTTTGCGCGCGAGTTTGCCACCGACGTCGCGCACGAGTTCAAGTCGCCGCTCACCTCGATCCGCGGGGCCGCGGAGCTGCTGCGAGACGGAGCTTGGGAGGAGACGGCGTCGCGCGAGCTGTTCCTGAAGAACGTGCTCAGCGAGACCGAACGCTTGCGCGGGCTCACCGAGCGGCTGCTTCTGCTCGGTCGCATCGAGGCGCGCGAACAGCCGCGAGTGAAGGTTGATTTCGCTGAGCTCGTCGCCGCAGAGGCAGCGCGCTTCAGCGACCTCGAGTTGCAGCTCCCCGCGCACGCGCCGGTCCTCGGCCGCGAAGCCGATCTGCGGATGGCCGTGGCGAACCTGCTCGAGAACGCGCAGCACCATCGGAGCAAGGCGCCGGTGAAGGTCGCTCTCCGCGCGGCCGGCTCGCAACTTCAACTCAGCGTCGAGAACGACGGCCCCGGCATTAGCCCCGCCAACCAAGCCAAGATCTTTGGGCGCTTCTTCACCACACGCAGGGAGCAAGGTGGCTCGGGTTTGGGCTTGGCGATCGTCCGGTCGGTGGCCGAGGCTCACGGCGGCGGCGCAGACTTCACGAGCGAGGAGGGACGCACCGAGTTCCGCCTGCTCTTGCCGCTGTCCCGGCTCTGATGCCCGGCGAAGAAAAATCGTGCGCACGACCCCAAAGTCTCTTGACTTGAATCACGACCTTAGAGAAAGTGCGCCCGCTTGTTAGGGCGCAGCCCGATGCAAGCGCGTCAGGTTGACGCTGGTCCGCCGTCCTTCGGCAAGCAGCGTCTCAGGGTCCCTTGGGGGATCGTCTAATGGCAGGACGCAAGACTCTGACTCTTGCTATCAAGGTTCGAATCCTTGTCCCCCAGCCAACCTCGTACTCTTAGTTTTCTCTTTATCTTCTCTTCTTAACGTTCTATCTCGGTCATCTTTTCTTAGCTCGGCAAGCTGGGTCCCATCGTCTAGCGGTTAGGACATCGGCCTCTCACGCCGGTAACGCGGGTTCGATTCCCGCTGGGATCGCCAAAAGTGAGAAGCCCGCAAGGGCACTAAAGACCACCCACCCGGGTGGTTTTTTTTTGCCTTTGGGCCGACGCAGGCCCCGGCGCGTGGCCCATGTTTGTCACTCGGAGGGCCAGGTGGCTAGATCGTATTCTTAAGCTGCGGATGCCCCTTGACGGACTTCTCGAACGGATTACGTTCCGCGCCGCTAGCAGTCACCGCGGGTGAGTGCCAAACACTGGCCCGGCTGGGAGACTGCGCAGTTTTACAACACCTTGAGAGGTTGGGACGACAATGAACATCAGGCCGCTTCAGGACCGAATCGTGGTTAAGCGCATCGAGGGTGAGAGCAAGACCAAGGGCGGGATCATCATCCCCGACTCTGCCAAAGAGAAGCCGATTGAGGGGACTGTCGTCGCTGTCGGAAATGGCAAAGCCCTCAAAGACGGCAAGGTCCGTCCGGTTGAGGTGAAGGTCGGCGACACGATCCTCTTCGGCAAGTACAGCGGCACCGAGATCAAGCTCGACGGTGTCGAACACATCATCATTCGCGAGGATGACATCCTCGCCGTCACCAACGCCTGAACAGGAAGATCGCCATGGCCGCAAAACAGATTGTCTATAGCCGCAGCGCCCGTAACGCCATCCTCCGAGGCGTTGATGCCCTCGCCGACGCCGTCAAGGTCACCCTTGGCCCGGGCGGTCGCAACGTCGTGATCGAGAAGAGCTGGGGCGCCCCGGTCGTCACCAAGGACGGCGTCACGGTCGCCAAAGAGATCGAGCTGCACTCCAAGCTCGAGAACATGGGCGCACAGATGGTGCGTGAAGTCGCTTCCAAGACTTCGGACAAGGCCGGCGACGGGACCACCACCGCCACCGTGCTCGCTCAAGCCATCTACCGTGAAGGTCTCCGCTTGGTTGAGGCCGGTCACAACCCGATGTTGCTGAAGCGCGGGATCGACGAGGCCGTTGCCAAGGTGCTCGAGTCGGTCAAGTCGACCTCGACGCCCACCAAGGACAAGGGCCAGATCGCTCAGGTCGCCACGGTGAGCGCCAACGGCGACCACACCATCGGCGAGATCCTCGCGCAGGCGATGGAAAAGGTCGGCAAAGAAGGCGTGATCACGGTTGAGGAAAACAAGTCGATCACGACCGAACTCGACGTCGTGGAAGGCATGCAGTTCGACCGCGGCTACCTCTCGCCCTACTTCGTCACCGACTCCGAGAAGATGAAGACGGTTCTCACCAACCCGCTCATCCTCGTCTACGAAAAGAAGATCTCCAGCATGCAAGACCTGCTGCCCCTGCTCGAGCAGGTGGTTCGCGCTGGTCGTGAGCTGCTCATCCTCGCGGAGGACCTCGAGGGTGAAGCCCTGGCCACGCTGGTCGTGAACAAGCTCCGCGGAACCATCAAGGTCGCTGCCGTCAAGGCTCCCGGCTTCGGTGATCGTCGCAAGGAGATGCTCAAGGACATCGCCATCCTCACTGGCGCAACGCCCTTCATGGAGGACCTCGGTCAGAAGCTCGAGAGCGCCACCATCAAGGATCTCGGCACCGCCAAGCGCGTCGAGATCGACAAAGACAATACCACCATCGTCGACGGCGCTGGTGACAAGGCCCTGATCAAGGGTCGCGTCGAGTCGATCCGCAAGCAGGTCGCTGACACCACCAGCGACTACGACCGCGAGAAGCTCCAGGAGCGTCTGGCCAAGCTCTCCGGCGGCGTTGCGGTGGTCAAGGTCGGCGCTGCCACCGAGACCGAGATGAAGGAGAAGAAGGCTCGCGTCGAGGACGCCCTTCACGCGACCCGCGCGGCCGTGGAAGAAGGTATCGTCCCCGGCGGCGGCGTCGCTCTACTGCGCGGCTCACGCGTGCTCGAGACGCTCAAGTTCGACGACGAGCGTGACTTCGGCGTGAAGATCGTCCTCAAGGCCTGTGAAGCGCCGATCCGTCAGATCGCGCAGAACGCTGGCTTCGACGGCTCGATCGTGGTCGAGAAGGTGCTCGACGGCAAAGGGAACTTCGGCTTCAACGCTCGCGCGCACAAGTACGAAGACCTGATCGCCGCCGGCGTGATTGACCCGACCAAGGTGGTTCACCACGCGCTCGCCAACGCCTCCAGCGTTGCCAGCCTGATGCTCACCACCGAGGCGCTCATCGCTCAGAAGCCGGAGAAGGAGAAGGCACCGGCTGGTGGTGGCGGCGGCGGTATGGGCGGCATGGGTGGCATGGGCGGCATGGGTGGCATGGGCGGCATGGGCGACTTCGACATGTGAGCCCCGCGTAGGCGCTCACGGTTCGTACCTCGGACCGAGCGCCTCTGCTCTGCTTGGAAAGGCCGTTGCGGGCACACCGCAGCGGCCTTTTTCTTTGGGCCGCAGGCAGAGACCGATGCCGTCGCCAGCCAAGCTTTGAAGGTTACGCGCGACCGCGACGCCGGAACTGTCAACCTCGGTCGAGATCGGGCTATCCTCCCGCGCCATGACGGATACTCCGCGAAGTGGGCGAGAGTTTGAGCCTGGGGAGGTGCTCTTCCGCGAGGGGGAGCCGGGCGAGCTGATGTACGTCATCCAAGCGGGCTCGGTGAAGATCTCCAAGTCGGTGAACGGGGAGGAGAAGCTGTTGGCGTCGCTTGGCCCAGGGGAATTTTTCGGGGAGATGGCGCTGCTCAACGGTAAGCCGCGGAGCGCTACTGCCACGGTGCTGCAAGCAACTCGCTGCCTCGTGATCGACTCGCGGACGCTCGAGGAGATGCTCGCTCGCAACGCAGAGATCGCGCTGCGCCTGATCAAGAAGTTGGCGATGCGTTTGGACTCGGCAGACTCCCTGATCGAGATCTTGCTGCATCGCGATCCGAAGGCGCGGGTGCTCCTCGCGCTCTCACGGCACGCGCAAGCGAGCGGTGAAGAGTGTTCAGAAGGCGTTCGCGTCCGCGTCTCGGTGGAGGATCTCGCTCGCGACGCAGCCGCCGACGTCCGCGTGGTCGAAGACATGATGGGTCGCATTCGTCGCTTGGGGATCGCGCGGGACTTTGCGGAGGGCGTGATCGTGACCGATCTCGAGCGGCTGCGGGACTTCCTCGAGTTCTTGGAGACGCTGCGACCGCCGGAGCCATCGATCCCGCCGTCAGCGGGCAGTGGAGAAGCATCCTGATGGAGCTTTATGTGGTGGGCTGTCACGGTGGAGAAACGCCCAAGCACCGTGCGAGCACCTTCCTTCTCGACCAGACGCTGGCGATCGACGCGGGCTCTGTCACGCGCGGCTTGGAGCTCGATGGTCAGGCCCGGCTCGAGGCCTGTTTGGTCAGCCACGCTCACGTGGACCACGTCAGGGACCTGGCCACGCTCGCCGACAACCGCTGTCAAATGCGATGTGCACCGCTGGTCGTAGCTGGCATGTCGTCGACCATCGCGGCGCTCAAGCGGCACTTCTTCAATGGCTTGATCTGGCCCGACTTCAGTCGAATTCCTTGCGGCCCGCACGGCATGACGATCGAGTTCGTCGAGCTCGAGCCGGAGGTCCCAACGATCGTAGCCGGGCGTCGAGTCACGGCGGTGGAGGTCTCGCACACGATCGATTGCAGCGGCTTCGTCGTCGAACACAAGGGGGAGGCCATCGCGTACTCCGGAGATACCGGCCCCACCGAGCGCTTGTGGCAAGTGCTTTCAGGCGTGAAGAACCTGAAGGCGCTGCTGCTGGAAGTCAGCTTTCCCGACCGTGAAGAGGGGCTCGCCACCGTCTCTGGTCACTACACGCCGAAGACGCTTGCCGCCGATCTCAAGAAGCTCGCCGGGCAGCGCGACTTGCCGACGCTGCTCTATCACATCAAGCCGTTCTACCAGAAAGAGGTCGAGCAGGAATGTGCCCGCCTGGCAGGCTTGAGCTTGGAGATCCCCAACCTCGAGGATCTGTTTCAGCTCTAGCGGCGCTGGCTTGAGTCGACGCGCGGGGCTTCAGTACGGGTCTTCGGCCTTGCGGCCAACGATCGGCTCGAGCGCCATGACGAAGCTCATGTTGCCGTTCAGCTTGAACTTGCGCTTCTGCGTCTTGTAGCCGCCGGCCTCGATGCGCAGCTCGTGCTCTACGCCGTCGCGAACCAGCGTTCGCTTGAACGGCTTGGTGAGCAGCGTCCCGTCGAGGTAAACCTGGGCGTAGCGAGGGGATACCTCAACCTCGAGCACCACCGACTCATCGACCGCCGCCGTTTGCGTTGGAGGCGCGGTTGGAACCACGGCGGTGACCGGCGTTTGCGTGGGAACGCTTGTCGGCGGCGCGGTCTGCACGCTCGAGGGACCACTTTCAGCGGTGTTGCTCGGGCGCGTGATCGGCTGGCCCGCCGGAGGGACGCTTGGACGGAAGAACACAGCGTATAGGCTGACCGCGCTGGCTAGCAGCGCCGTGCCTGCGAGCACGATCACGAGCAGCGAGGACTTGCGTTGACCAGGCTCCAGCTCCGCTTCACGGATGGGTGCGGGGCGCAGCTTGCGCAGCTCGTCGAGGACCTTCGGGTCCAGCGCGACGATGGAATTGCGCGGCGAGTCCTCTTCCGCCTGGTCGTCCTGCTCTGGGCCGCGCTCTTCCGAGGGTTGCTCCGAAATGTTCGCCTTGGGCAGCTTGCTTTTGGGGCGCGTGTCCTCCCCAGCGTCCACGCTCCCAGCGAGCGGGGCTTGCTCGGTCGAAGGCTCGGGTAGCTCAGCCGGAGCGGCTACCGGGGGCTCGCTTTCGGGCGGTGGCATCGGCGGCGGCGCTTCCGACTCCATCCGGTCAATCAGGTTGAGCAACAGCTCCGGTTTGGAGCTTGGGTTGGGCGGTGGAGCCTCCGAATCGAGCTCGGCCCGAAGGTCGCGTCGAGCAATCGGCGTAGTGATCCGCGGCTTTGGGTTGGGCGGAAGCAGCGGCTCGAGCAGGGAGTTGCGGTCACGAAGCTTCGCCAGGTGGGCTGCGACCTCCCCCGGGTCGGGTAGGGTGGCGCGCTCCAACTGCTGCGCCAGCTCGTCGCGCTCGTCGAAGCTCGCTTGTTCGAGCACTGCCCGCGGCGAAGGGGTCTTGGCGTTGTGGACCTCCTCTGCCGCGCGCGGCGTTGCCCCGACGGCGATGATCACCCCGCTTAGCCGGCGCTTGACCGTCTCGTTGCTCGGACTCGAGAGCATGCCCACGCCGAAGCCCGCCGAACGAGCCGATACACGCAGCGCGAGAATGCCCTCATTGCAAAGCTGGGTCACCATCTGCAGCGTGCGAACGCGGCCAACCGGCGACTTCTCCAGCAGCTCGCCCAACGTTGCGGCCTGCCGTGCCAGTCGCAGCAAGGCGAGCAGGTTGGGAGAGAGCCCGTTGCGCGATTCACTGCCCACCACGATCACCTCGGATGCGGGAGGCCCTAGCTCGTGCAGAAGTTGGGTCGCCGCAGCGTCCTCGGCCACTTCGATCGCTTTGACGATGGTGAGGTTGCGCGGGTAACGCTCGCGATGGCCCTGCAGTTTCTTGAGCGCAGCCTCGTATTCACCGCACATCACATGCTTGAACAGGCTCGGTCGATCGTCTTCGGGCATCCACGCCAAGAGCGGTTCCAACGCTGAAAGCACGCTCGCCGGATCTTTGGGCGGCGGACCCTTCGAGCGTTGCGCCTTTTGCTGCACGACCGAAGCGGCCGGCCGGGCTTTGGGCGTGGGCATCGGCGGGCGCGGCTCACCGAGCGGCCGACCTCGCAAACTCTCCATCACCGCCGCACGTCCGTTATCGGCAGCTTTGGTCGCTCCCATCACGCCGGAGAAGGGAAAGAGCTTGAGCGTCTTGCGCTTGGGCGCTCCGGTCTCGTCGACCTCGCTGACCTCCACGGTCGGGTCGTCGCTCTCGACCGCCTTCGCTGCCTCACCGCGTCCGTCCTCGGCGGAACCCAGTACGCTGGGTAAGTCGTCATCTTTTTCGACGGTCGAGGGGGGAGCCACTGCTCGCTAGGTTGCCACGATTCGCATAAAAAACGAAGGAGTCTCGCGGCGCCGCTTCAGCTGCGCCCAGCGGGCGCGTAGAGCATCGTCGGGATCTCTTCTTCGTCATCAAAGAGCGACGACAATGCCTGTCGCATGCGCGCCCTGAGCGGTAGCTCTTGCGTGCTCGCCACGACTTCGTTCAACGGAGCGCCCCCGAGCACCGACCGCGAGATGTACACCTCAGCCGGGCGCGGAGTGAGGTCGGTTCGAGCTAGGTTGCCAACGCAGAGTTTCACGAGCTGGAAGAAAGCAGGCTCCGTGCCATGGGCCACATTCTTTGAGAAAACGCACAATTGTTCGAGAAATTCCGTCGCTTCCCAAAGCCGAGCGGGCTTCCGTCAAACGGGTAACGGCCCCGCGTGCGATAAGTTCCTATCGCGCGGGCTTTCGTCTCCCAGGGTCAGGAAGACCCGCGGCCCAGCGTCGCTCCGCAGCGTTATGAACCCCAACTACGTCGACGAAGCAAACTGGAAGCAACTCGCGCGCTGGGACGAGGCGGAGGGCTACTTTCACCTCGAGACCCGCGACCTCGGCGAGGTCCCGGTTCGCTTGTTTTTGAGCCCATCCCTCCTGGCCGCAGCGGAGACGCAGCTTTACCGGCAGATCGTCAACGCCACTCGCTTTCCTGGCGTGAAGCTGGTCGCCATCACGCCCGACGCGCACTACGGCTACGGCGTCCCCGTTGGCTGTGTGATCCTCACCGATCGCCACGAGGGCGCGCTGGCCATGGGGCCTGTCGGCTTCGATATCGGCTGCGGCATGGTGAGCGCCAAGAGCGACGTTTCGGTCGACTTGGCGTCTCCCGAGCGCAAGCTGGCCTTCCATCGCGAGGTGATGCAGCGAGTGAGCTTGGGCGCGGGAGGGACGAGCCGTCGCTTCGGTTCGCTCAACAAGGCGAGCTTCCAAGAACTCGTTCGCGGTGGCGCTGAGCAGTACGGCTCTCGTCACGGCCAACAGGTGGATCGCGCGCGCGCCGAGCGTCACCGCATCCCGGTGGCGGATTCGTGGGACATCCCCTTCGGTGGGCCCGGTCGGCCGGAGCGCGGTATGGATCAGCTGGGTTCGCTCGGCGGAGGCAACCACTTCATCGAGCTGCAACGCTGCGAAGAGTCGCAGACGCTGTACGTGCAGTTCCACACGGGAAGCCGAGGCTTCGGTCACGGCTTGGCCACCAACTATTTCGCCATGGCCAAGGCTGAGAACCCGCGTATCACCGACATCGATCTGGGCTTTTTTACGCCCGAATCGAAGGAGTACGCCGGCTATCAGAACGCCGTCGCGGCAGGAGGTAACTTCGCCATCATCAACCGCCTGGTGATGTTCGAAGCAGTGGCCGAAGCCTTCGAGAAGGTGTTCAAGGCTCCGCTCGAGCTCGTCTACGAAATCAGCCACAACTTGGTACAGGCCGAAGTCCACCCGGAGTTCGGTGAGGTGTGGGTGCATCGCAAGGGCGCGACGCGGGCCTTTCCGGCGGGTCACCCAGCGCTGGCTGGGACGGCCTTCGCCGACACCGGGCACCCGGTGCTCATTCCCGGCTCGAACCGCGATGAGAGCTTTATCTTGCGACCTCTTCCTGGGGCGGCCAAGAGTGGGTTCAGCGTCAATCACGGCGCGGGACGGCGCATGAGCCGCGCTGAAGCCAGCCGCACCCTCTCGCAGGAGAAGGTGAACGAGCAGTACCGACGCGACGGTATCTTGGTGAACCTCGACGGTGAGGTTCCGCTCGATGAGGCCAACGCCTGCTACAAGTCCTGCCGCGAGGTGGTGGACGTCGTGGTTGGCGCAGGTCTCGCCGAGATCGAGTGCACCCTTTGGCCGCTCTCGTCGCTCAAGGGAACGGAGCAAGGGTCGGCCTCGCGGCGCGCGAAGAAGGGCCGCAAGCGCTGAGCTTGCGGGCTAGGGCTCGACTTTGGCGAGCACGAGCGTGACGTTGTCAACGCCGCCTTTGGCGTTGGCAGCGTCCACCAGTGCAGCCACGAGCGACTCGAGGTCGCTGTTCGGTGGAGCCGCGCTTTCGAGGGCTTGGGCCAGCTCCTGCTCGGAGAGCTGGCCGGAAAGGCCATCTGAGCAGAGCAGGTACACGTCCCCGGGAAGGCAGGCGTGCTGCAACACGTCCACTTGAACGTCTTCACGAATGCCAAGGGCCCGCGTGATCACGTTGGGTGGCAGCTGCGATACTTCTTCCGCCGTCATCCAAGGAGCCGCGTGAACAGCGTCGCTCACGAGCGAGTGATCCCGCGTGAGCTGGCTAAGCTTGCCATCACGGAAGAGGTAGCAGCGGCTATCGCCCACGTTGGCGATCGCCACGTGCGTTCGATCCTCGGAGAACATGCACGCGACGCAGGTCGTGCCCATGCCGAAATCGGTCAGCGTCTTCAGCGACCGATCAAAGATGCGGCGGTTGGCCAGCCGAAAGCCGGTGACGAGGTAGTTCTCCTCCTCGGAGAGGTTGCGATCGTAGGGGAAGGGCCAGGTCGCGTCGGGCCGAACCGTGACCACGAAGAAGTCATTGATGGTGTCGACCGCGAGCGCGCTTGCAATGCTCCCGGAGCGATGACCGCCGAGGCCGTCCGCTACGAGACCGAGCCTGTACTCTTCGACGATGCGAAACGCGTCCTCGTTTTGCTCTCGCTGGCTCCCGATGTCGGTCTTTGCGGCGAAGCGAACGTTCACCGAGGCTCCGACGCGGCATGACCGAACATCCACTCGGCGTAGAACCATTGGCGGTGGATGGCAAGTCCATCCCGTCAGACACAATTCGTTACGCGTTCGGGTTCCGTTGAAACAAACTGAAACCGTCGTCGCGGCCCTCGGCGAGGCCTCCCGGCGGTGCGCTCCCCGTTCCGCTTTGGGGGCTATCGGCGGTACAACCTGGAGATGGCCGGAAAAGCCGACGTCGTCGCAACGTGGGTGGGAGCGCTGACGCGGGGTGGACTCCTGTTCACCAACACGGAGGAACGTGGGGTTCGCATGGCCGTGGTGCTTGTCGGGGAGCGCCGCTTGGCAGAGCTGCGAGAGTGGTTCCTGCCGTTGAGCGTCGCCACTCGACTCGAGATTCGTGAAGCCGCCATCAGTTTCTGTTTGCACTTCTTCTGTGCCGACCGCGTTTGTAGCACCGAAGAGGTGGCTTTTCTCGAGCAGGTCTTCGATTCCTGTGATCTGCCTCTGGCAGAGCGTCGCCAGTATTATGCCTTGCTGCGGGCTGCGTTGGTTGATGTGCGCAAGTTGCCACACGCCGAGACCATCGCGGAGATCTGCTGCCACCCGGTGCTGCGTGAAATCCTGCTCGCGATCGGTTGGCACATCGCGCTCGGCGACCGCGAACTAAGCGCGCCCGAAGAGAAGCTCTGGCTGCGGCTTGCCAGGCTCTTCTCGATTCCTGAGCAGCGGGCACACGAACTCGCTGCAACCATTGAGGCCTACGGTGAAGGTCGCCCAAGCGCGAAGGACGCGCCCGTTGGTGAATGACTCGTGACCGTCTCTTCCTCCCAGGGTAGAGAAGCGCATGTCCCGACAGATTCACGATGCCAGCGCCAGAACGGCTGCCGCTCAGGCCTTCCTTTCGAGTTACCACGCCGACGTCGTCGACTCGGTAGTCCGCGCCGTGAAGGAGGAGCGTGTGGTGGTGGTGGGAATGAAGCAGAACCCCCACGTGAAGAACGTACGCAAGGCGCTGGATGAAGCGGGAATCGCCTTCCGCTACCTCGAGATCGGGAGCTACTTCTCTGAATGGAAGGCGCGGCTCGCGATCAAAATGTGGAGCGGCTGGCCCACCTTCCCGCAGGTGTTCGTGCGCGGGGAGTTGTTCGGCGGCGAGGACCTGGTCAAGGCCGCCTTGGCGGACGGTTCACTGCGCGCACGTCTCGATCGCGTTTGAGTTCAGTCGAGCAGCGGCCGAGCGCGCTCGCCGGAAAAACGCAGGTGCACGTGGTCCATGTGCCACGGTGAGGCCACCAGCACGCCCTCCTCGGAGAGGGCGACGCTGGCGAGCTCTTTCAGGAAGCCTCGTTCGCGTAGCTCCTGGCCCACGCGGATGAGCTCGCGACGGTAGGCGTCATCGACGAACACCTTCACCAACCGGCCTTCCTCCTCCTCGGCGATGGTGCCGATGAAGTACGCCAAACGCTCGAAGTCGATGCCCTTGGCGGTCCCCGGTGAGCAGCCCGCGTGGGTCTCGTCGAGGAACACCCGTTTGCAATGATCCCGCACGTTGGACGGCAAGAAGTCGTTGGCGGGCAGCCCCACGTCCACGTCGGCTCCACCTTCATGGCTGATATGGCGGACGACCCCGAGGTCGGTCTTGGGGCGTTTGCCGTTCCATTGGCTGATGTCGGAGACCCAGATCGGCTCCGAGTCGAAGGTCTTTCGCGTCTTCTCGAAGGCCGCCATCAGCGATTGCACGACGTCGATGCGAGCAAACGTGTAACGCGCCGGGCCCTGTACCAAGTAGCCAGCCGTGCGTCCTCGTGGCGCAGGTAGCCCGACCAAGCTGCGGGCCAGCTCGGAGCCGTCCTTTAGTCCGCGCACCGAGGGCGGTTTGTTGTCGTCGCTCGAGGTCGCGATCAAGGTGAGCGTCACCGGGTCGGCGACGTCTACGAGGAGGCTCAATTCCTCCGCTTCGTCGGCCGTGAGGCCCGAATAAACGCAGGGCAGAAGGCCGTCCTCCTCCATCGGCGCTGCGCGCCTCACCGCGCGCGCAAACGGACCTTGGCCGAAGATCCGCGCACCCAACAGCGCCTCCCGCGGCCCGCGTACGACCAGCGAGACGAAGGAGCTCGCCGGCACCTTCGCGGTGAGCAGGCTGCGGCCGGCGGGTAGCGATAGCGGTGAGGTCTCGAGCGACAACGTGAGCGCGGAACTCGCGCCTTCGTCGGCCCAGCTGCGTGGGCTCAAGCCAAGCCCGAACAGCGCGCCGGCCGAGAGCAGCGACCGCCGCGAGCAGGCGCTCATTCGTGAACGATCACCACGGTGCCTTCACCGAACTCTTCACCGGCGATCACGCTGTGCCAGCCCTCGGGGATCGCCGGCTCGGTCCATAGGAAGACGCGATGGGCGTCGATCGGCGAGAGGTTCACGCAACCGTGACTGCGCTTCTTGCCGAACACGTCATGCCAATAGGCCGCGTGCAGCGCGAAGCCCGACTCGAAGTATTGGATGTAGGGCACGTCGCGCAGGGCGTAAGTCCCTTCACCGCGGCGCTTGGTTACGCCGTATTCGCCGTCTCCCTTCTTGGGGATCGGCTTGCCGTCGGCCTTGGCCTTCGGATCCGCCTTGGCCTTCGGATCGGCTTTGGGCTTGGGTGCCGCTTTGGGATCTTTGGCTTTGGGCTTGTCCTTCGGCTTGGCTTTGTCAGGCGTTTTGGCGCCCGGCTTCGCGTCTTTGGCCGCAGGCTTCGCGTCTTTGTTGGCCGGCTTTCCCTCGGCGTCCGCTTTGGGTGCTGAGCGTTTGGCGAAGCTCTGGCTGCCGCCCACCGAGGTCGACTCATTGGAGTCCATGGTGGCGGTAATGTGCTTGTTGCGAATGCGGAACTCCCCAACGACGGTGGGGTACTCCTCGCGGCCGGTGGAGACCAACGTCGCGTAGATGGGCCGTTTGCCCTCCCACATCACCAACGTTTGCTCGTTCAGGCTGACCTCGATCCATTTGCCGCCCTCTTCGGCCACCTTCGGCCAGGTGCGCGGCGCGATCACCAAACCAACGTCGCTGCCGCGTACGAAGCTGCCGTCGGTGAGGCCGAGGTAGCGTTCGCCGTTGGCCTTCTTTTGTTTGCCGGTGAGCTTGACCGTGGAGCGATGGGTAAGCTCCTCGCCGCGTGTCGCGACACCGTCGGAGATCGAGAAGCGAGCGGCGCCGTCTTCGCGCACGAAGGCGAAGGGCAGCTCGGTCGGCTCATTGATCTCAACGCCGTGCCAGGGCGAGCCTGAATCTGGCTTCACCTTGGTGGTGGGCGCCAAACGCAGATCCGTCATGATGCCGAAGCGTCGGTTCAGGCCCTCCTCGCCCAGGGCGAAGGAGCCAACAAAGGCCAGGCCCGTGAAGCGACGTGCGCGGTCGGCGAAGGCTGCGTATTCCGGCACCTCGAAGTCGGAGACGTTGGGGATCGCTCGTTTGCCGCCGGCGAGCCAAGCGGGGATCGGGTCGTTGTCGCTCTGACCGCCGAAGAGCTGCCCCAAGCCGAGTTCGGTCGAGTTTTTCTGCTCGCCTAGCTCGCCCACGGCCTTGTTTTTGAGCGGCACGCCGCGCTCGTCCACAGGCACGTCCCAGGCTCCGAGTTTGACCTTGTTGACCTCGCTGGCGTTGGCTGCGTACCAATCCAAATGGTCCTTCAGCTTGAACTCGGCCTTGTGTTGTTGCTCCGCCGTCGGCGCGATCAAATACATCGGTAAAACGGCGCGCACGAAGCCGTAGCGATAGGGCAGCGGAGCCACCAAGTTTGGCCGCACCGAGGCCGCTGCGAGGATCGGATCATCGAGATCGATGGTGGCGTCTTTGCCCACACACACGAAGCCGACCGGCTCGATTTGATACCAGCCGCCGGGGCAAGCCTTGTTGGTGCTATGCGGCTGCTCCGAGCGAGGCACCTTGGAGCCGAGCCGCAGGTAGCCGAGCTTGCGCGAGGTGTCCCGCGGTTCGTCGTAGACGATGGTGGTGAAGGACGTGACCCCCAACATCGGCCGACCGTCCGGCGCCATGCTCTTCGGGATCGAGTTCTTGCCGAAATTGACGGCCGGCGGCACCACGCCGGCGGGACCTGGGGCCGAGCTCGAGGCCTGCACTTCGGCCGAGCCTTCGGTGGGCGAGGGGCGTTGGCAGCTGATCTGCAGCGCGCACGAAAACGCCAGCATCGAAACGGCCCATCTCATGGGGAGGTTCTGCCAAAGAATCGCTCCAGACGCACGAGCGAATTTTCCACTGCTGCCGTAGGAGCCCCGCAACGTGACCTTTGGCTCGACATTGCAAGCCATCTTCGGAATGATGGCGCGCCCCTTGCCGCCGGCTTGGACGCCAACCTAGACATGCCCAAATCCTTTCTCCTTCGGTCGATTCGGAGCGTCGCGTTTGCGACAGCGCTGCTGCCAACGGTTGCTCTACCGTGCGCGGCCTTTGCTCAGAGTGGCGGCGGCGCAAGCGCGGCGAGCCCCGCCAAACACCCGCTCGTCATCTATACCGAGGGGCAGAAATCCAGCGACGCTACCGATCTTGTGACCAGTACGCTGCCGGAGACCGCTGCGCTCGACGCCAACGATGCGTTCAAGAAGGCGGCTCAGAAGCGCGGTCAGAAGTTCCCGCTCGGCATCACGCTCACGCTCGAATCCAAGCGGCAGGCCATGCTCAGCAAGCTGGGCGCCGCCGCCACCGACGTCGGGCTCGAAGTCGTCATCCTCGGCGTCGTGAGGCCTTCGAAGCCCTCCGGTCGGGAGGTCTTGTTGCTGGTGCTGGAGGCCGGCAAAGACTCGCCGAGCGTGGAGAAGGTGATCAAACTCGGCGCGCCCAATTCCAAAGAAGAGACGCAAGCTGCGCTCAAGGAGCTCTATGACTCCTGGGCGCCTCCGGTCGTGGCGACGACCACGGAGACCCCAACCGACAAGCCTGCGGAGGAAAAGCCAAAAGAAGAGGAGGGCGCTGACTTCGTGCGGCCGCCCAACGTGTACGGCCACGAGATCTTCCAAGGCTTCGTCGGCTTTGATTTGGCTGGGCGCTTCTTCAATTACAACGACGAGGTATCGAACAACCTGCGTGCATACGACGTGTTCGGCGCGCCCGGAATTGCGGTCAACTTGTCGGTCTATCCGCTTGCGCCCACCGGCATCGTCTTTCTGCGAGACCTCGGTCTCACCGGGGACTTCCGCATCGCGCTCGGGCTCTCGTCGGCCACCGCGGACGGCAGCGAAGTCGGTACGATGTGGCAGCGGTTTGGCGGTGGCTTGCGTTACAGGTTGCCGCTCGGCCCCACCGAGGCGCCCTACGTTCTCGGCTTCCGCGGTGGTTTCTATCAGGACGCCTTCACGATTGATGAGACGGCCGAACTCGTGGGCGAATCGCCCACCACCGAGTACAACTTCATGCGCGGCGGGCTCGATTTGCGGCTGCCGCTCGGCCCAGTGGCGATCACGGCTTTCGGCAATTACAACGGCGCGCTCGCGACCGGTGCCGTGGGTGACCGCTTCAAAGACACCAAGATCGGCGGCATCGACGTCGGTGGTGGTTTGACGGTGCCGATCATCTCCGGGCTCGAGGCGCGCCTGCAAGCTGAGTACGTGCGCTGGTTCTACGCCTTCGGTCCGGTGCCCGGAGACAGCTATGTCGCCGGTGGCGCGCTCGATGAGAACGTCCATATCGAGATCGGTCCTCAATACGTTTATTGACCCTCCTTTCCGCAATCCTCCGACCCCATCGAATAGCCCCATGACCTCATCTCAGACTCCGCGGAACATTGCTCGACTCGTTGGGATTGGCCCCTTCGCTGCCGTCATTCTTACGGTCGCGCTTTCCGGTGCGGGTTGCCCGGGGAGTCTCGAGAACAAAGATCAATTCCTCACCACCGGCGGTGGCGGGGAGGGCGGCGGCGGTTGTGGAGACGTGCCGGCATTTCTTCAGCAGCGTTGCGCCTCCTCCAATTGTCACGACGCGGACATGCCCATCGCTGGCTTGGACCTGACGGACGATGAAGGCTTGGTGGCGCGCATCAAAGACGTCGACGGTCTGGGCAGCGGCTGCACCACGGCAAAGCTTGCGGACTCGGCCAACCCTGCGGAGAGCCTGATCTACACCAAGTGCGTGGCCCCCACCTGCGGTAGCAAAATGCCGATCGGTGGAACTGCGTTCACGCAGACCGACTTCGACTGCATCTTGGGCTGGCTCGAGTCGATCTGAAGCGTGGACGGTTGTGAGGGCGCAGGTTGTTCAATAGCTTGCGCCGATGCGATTGCCCCTACTTCTGGTCCTCGGTCTCAGCTCTCTCTCCCTCGCTTGCGGCTCGGAGGCCGGCAGCGCGAGTTCCGCGCAAGCTGATGGTTCCTCCGCGTCCAAGGATGCAAAGAAGACGTCCAAGAGCGCAGCTCCCTCCGCGAGCGCCGCAGCGAGCGCGGCACCGACGAGCGCTCCGACGAGCGCCCCAACGGCCAACGCTTCGGCCGCACCGAGCGCAGCTCCCGCGGCCAGCGGCTCGCCTAGCGCACCGCCTGCAGCCGGTGGCCTAGCCTCGATGTTCACCGGTGATCCGGACCCGGCGATCAAGTTCCTCAAGCAGAAGCAAATTCCGAATGAGCCGGTGTGGATTCAGATCGTTCCCTATTGGGAAGCCAACACCGATGAGCCTTCGCCGAACGAGCCGTACACGACGCTCGATCTGTACGGAAAGGACAAGCACGCGTACATCGGCATGGGGCTGTACGCCGTGGATCCCAGCAAAGAGGCGAACCGTCTTTCGAACCACTGCTCGTGGGCCTCGGCGAGCAAGTGCACCTTCGGTGAGCCCGTCGACGGCACGCTCGGGCAGGGCATCAAGGTGAAGATCGCCGAAGGTACCGCGGAGATCATGCGCAAGCCGGCCAAGGTTTGGTGGATGAAGGGCGACGTGCAGGGCAAGGAGCTATTCGTGTTCACTGCGCTGCGCTCCGATGTCTGGAAGAAGCTCGAGGGCGAGCAGTTGGCCATGCTCAAGAGCGTCAAGGTCATGGGCCCCAACGTGAAGTGAAGCGGCCGACGGCGGGCGCGTGAGTTTGCGCGCTCGTCGATGAAGGAATCTGCGTGGGCGGACATGTAGTGGGACGACCCTTCAACCAAGGAACCCACGATGAGAAACCAGAACGTCTCTACTTTGTCCGCCCTCGTCCTCTCGACCCTGCTGCTTGGGGGTAGCAGTGGTTGCGCACAGGAGGACGCCGCCAGCGCTGCCGCTCAACTCAAAGCCGACGAGCTGCAGCAGGTGTCAACGCCGGTCGAGGTTACGGCGAACGGCTTCGTAGCGCCGCCGGGGAGCTTCAACATCTTCAGCATCTACGCCAACTACGAAACGGCGGCGTGCGGCCTGACCGAGCACATCTACGGCATTCTCGGCCCGTCCGACGTTCGCATCGAGGAGTGTCCGGAATGTCTGTTGCCGAGCGAGATTGAGCTCGGCGCACCGCCTGCCGACTTCGATGCGTTCGCCTGCGAACCCGGCGTCCAAGGCTGTGAGTTCCGCGAGAGCGTCGCAGGGCTGCAACCAGCCGACCTGATCTTTGACTTGCCCGTGTGTGGCGAATTCGTCGCCGCGCGCGAGTTCACGGTGGTGTTCACGCATCTCAACACCACAGCGCCGGAAGAGCCGCGGGTGTTCATCACCGCCACCGCCACGTTTGAGATCGATGAGAGCGGCGCGCTGGTTCCGCTCTCCGATTGGACGCGCTGCGTGGAGGACGCGGACGGCGCGCAATGCACGGGCCCCGCGGGCAACTATTGAGCGCGCGGGGCGTGAAGACCGCGCTATTCGCTGAGCAAACGCAGCAGCTCGCGCGCTGAGTTCACGTTCTCAGCTGGCCCGGAGATGCAATACTCGACGCGTTGCGAGCGCTCGCCCGAGGCCGACTTCAGTGTGATTCGCCAGCTGTAGTCGTGGCCGTTCTTGCCGCCCTGGCAGGCGAAGCCATCGGTCATCTCCTGATCGAACTTCGCCGAACGCACGAGACGCTGCAGCGCCTCCAGGGTTGCACCCGGGAGCTGTTTCTGCGCGTTGATCGGACGGCCATTGCGTGCGAGCGGGTGCGGCTCGAAGTGACTCAGCCAAGCGCCGTCTGAACGCGCTTCATAACGCTTGTCACACGAGTCTGTGTCGGGCGCGCAGTCGCCGTGAATGCCCCGGATGCTGACGACCCAGCTCTCGTCGCTGACGGGAAGCGCGGTCGCGCTGGCCGATGCCTGCAGCGCCCTAACGTCAGCCGAGTTGGCCGGGGCGTTGGCCTCACCGCCGGATGATGATGGCTGGCTGCAGCCCACGGTCAGCGCGAGAGTCGCCACGACGCGAGCGAAGCAGTGATTGCGAGCGAGCATGTGGATCAGCTCGGAGCCTAAGGTTGCGCGCCCTTGCTGACTAGCTGCAAAGGGCGCGTGCGCGGCTCGAGTCAGTGGGCGGCGTTACGCACCGCGCTGATCGCCTCGAGGAGAGAGGGCGTGTGCAGGGGCTTCTCGATGCAACGGTTCGGCAGATCGGCCACGGCTGAACTCTGACCCAGCGGCCCGGCGGAGCCGCCGCTCATGAAGATGATGCGGTCTTCGAGTTGGCCGCCAAGGCGCTGCACCCGATCGTAAAATGCCAGGCCGTCGATCCCCGGCATCGTCAGGTCGCACAAAATCGCGTCAAACGGTACCGCTTGTTCGCTCATGGCGACGAGCGCGAGCGCTGCCGATTGCACCAGC
This sequence comes from Polyangiaceae bacterium, assembly GCA_044376115.1. Classification (GTDB taxonomy): domain Bacteria; phylum Myxococcota_A; class Polyangia; order Polyangiales; family Polyangiaceae; genus Xiheicaenibacterium. Next base: position 104,187 of record JBILLK010000019.1, read on the forward strand.
GTCACGTCGTGGTACTTGGCGATCAAGCGGCCAACCGAGCGCAACACGAGCTCATCGTCATCAACGATCAGGACCCGTGCGCGCAGGGGCGTCTCCTCGAGGGAGCGACGTTCTTCGCGCAGCTCCTCCAGGCCGACCAGGGAACGAAGCTGCCGAACGATGCTCGCGATGCGCGTTGCGGCCTCCTGGACCTCGCCGAAGACCCGGCTGTCTTCGGCCGGAATGCGACGAGCGATCCATTCGAGGTTGGTCATCAGTGCGGCCAACGGGTTGTTGATTTCGTGCGCCAATCCAGAGACGAGGGTACTCACCTCCGTTGCGCGCGCGGCTCGCGCGAGCGCCTCGTCTGCGAGTTTGCGCTCGGTGGTGTCGCGCAGCACGCCGATGAAATGGGTGCATCGTCCGGCATCGTTGAGCACCGGCAATACGTCGAGCTCGGCCCAGAAGGTCGAGCCGTCCTTGCGGTATTTGAGCAGCTCCACCCGGATCGGCACGCGGTCCGCCCGGGCGGCTTGAATCCGCGCGAGCGTGGCGCGATCGGTGAGCGGCCCGATCGTCAAATCGGGCGTACGTGCGAGCGCCTCTTGTTCGCTGAAACCGGTCATCGCTGTGAACGCTGGGTTCACATAGAGGATCAATCGACTGCCCGACGGCCCAGCCTCACCCTCGGTGATCAGCACAGCGTCGTGCAGGTTCTCCGCGATCAACGCCAGGAGCGATTTCGCAGCGTTGGCGATGCTCGGGTCAACCACGTTGGCAGGCTGACTCAGCCCGCCAGCGCGGTCAAATGTTCAGAAGCTCAGCGGCGCGAGGACACCGGTGCGCCGACGCGCGAGCGCCAGGGCTCAACCACGGTGATGATCTCTCCGTCATCGTCGATCAGGTCGTTCAGCTGAATCCGCGGGCGCATGCCGCTCTCGTCAGACCATTCCACGGCGGCGCAGGTGGTGCTGAGGGTGGGGTGTTGAGCTACGTCGTTCGGCAACTTCGCTTCGGCTCCCATAAGAGAGTCTTTAGCGAATTGTCTTAGGATGCGCAGCAGAAGACGTCGCTGTCGCACAATCGTTACACGCCTTGCTGGCTTGGCGTCACGAGCGCGTTACTGGAACCGCAGACCAAGAACGTACTCTTGCCATCGGAGCTTGAAGTCGGTCATGTCCGTCTCGCCCAACACCTTCTGCAGTGTTTTGAAGCCAGTTGGATCGGCTTTTTGTGCCGCGCGGTAGGCCTTGTAGAAGGGAATCAGCGTGCCCTTCTCTTGCATATAGAGGAAGAGATACCGGGCTTGTGCATAGTTGGTCCCAGTGTCGCTGTCGTAGAAGGCGCTGTCGCTCAGGGCCGCGAGTTCTGCAAAGCTAGGCACGCTATTGGCTTTGATGGCGCGCTGGAGTCCGCGCAGTCGCCAGTTCGGAAGGCCGACGATGTGCCCCTCGCGCTCCGCGCTCTGCTCGAAGAGCGAACCGAGCCCCTCGTTGATCCATGCCGGCGCATCGAGCAGATCGGCCTCGACGTACGGATGCACGATCTCGTGGACGAGCGTGCCCCCGCCCGTGGCGATGTTCATGAAGAGCCCTCCGTGCGTAGACGAATAGAAGCCGTAGGGCGTCGTCGGCGCGCTGCCGGTCAACGCCTTCACACCGTGTTCGTAGCTGCGCTCGTCGTTGAACAGGTAGACATCAAGAATCTTTGTCGGCCGGGTCTTGAAGAAGTCCTTCTCTAAGTGGTCGGCGGCCCAGCGAACGGTCTGGGCGCGGCTGTGGAGAGTCTCCGGAGCGTCGTTGCCGATGACCACGAAAGGCTCTTCGATTCGAACGTTCAGGGCCTCGAGCCCTACGTCCTGGAGTCGTTCGCGCAAGGCCAAAACATGTTGCGCGTAGGCAGCCTTCGAACTCTCACCGGCGCGCGCCGCAGGCGGCTGCACGAGTTGAGCCGGTTCAAGCGCAATGCGCACGAGCGACCATCGCTGTGGCTCGTACTTTAGCGGCCACAGGGCTTCGAACCGAGCTCGCTTCATCCGCCGGTAGCCGCCGCTGTCCTCAGCGGGTTCCTGGTAGATGACTTCCTCGGCTTCGCCGTCGTAGCCGACGACGAGTCGGAAGTGCTCGGTCGTGTTCGGACGCTCGTCGAAGTGCATGCATACGATGCTGGGAACGCCGCGCATGAGGTCGGCATGGAGCGCCGCAAAGCTTTCGCTCAAATCGCGCGAAGGCGCACGCGCGTCCACGTGGGTCCAGACCTTGCCGGGCTTGAAGCCAAGACGTTCTGCAGCAAGCACCAGTTCTGCGGTGTAGGCACCTCGGCCAAGAGCTGGATCTACGCCCGCTTGCGCGAAGACCTCGTCTTGGCCGTAGTTCATGCCTAGCCGGCGCGCAGCCATCTCAATGCAGGCTTCGCCGCAGAAGTCGGGCTCTTGCTTGACGAAGGGTACGCCTTCGATCACGACGCTCGGAAAGAAGGAGCTGGGCCCGGTAGACGACTCGCTAGCCTCAGCGGAATCGAGCGGGGCCGCGGAGCGCGCGGGTGCTGGGCGGTCGCATCCGCACACCGCCAGGAGGAAGCCAGAGATAGCCAGAATTAGGCGCATAGTTGGGGGCATCGTTTGATAGTCGGCGAGTCCCAGCCGATTGTGACACGGCGTTCGCCACATTCTCGCCATCGTAGGCCCTCGTACTCTCCATCGCGCCGCCTCGGCTCGGCCGGTTTGGGTGAGCATGCTCACGGCGTGGCTCGACCTGTCCTTACGCTCGTGATCACCTTGGCCCTGTTCGTCGGGGGATTTCTCACAGCAGCGGAGTCGTTGTCGGTGCGGACCGAGTTCCCTGCGACGGGACGACCCTACGACGCGATCGTCGTGCTCGGCTGTCGAGTCAACGAAGGCGGTAGCGCAAGCGATTCGTTACGGCGACGCGCCAGGTTGGCCGCCAAGCTCTTTCATCAGGGCGTGGCGCCCTTGATCGTCACGACGGGTGGAGTCGGGACCCACGGTCCAAGCGAGGCTTCGGTGGCTGCAAACATCCTGGTGGAAGAAGGAGTCCCTCGGGAACGCATCGTTTTGGAGGGGCGTTCCACCAGCACCGAGGAGAACGCGGCGTTTGCTAGGCAGCTGATCGGAGAGGCCCGCGTGGTGGTTGTGACCGACGGCTTTCACGCGCTGCGGGCGAGGAGGACGTTTGCTCGCTACTTCGAAAGTGTTGGCGCTGCGACGACGCAGTCTTCATTCGTGCATGTGCGTCGTAAGCTGGCGGCGCGCGAAGTGGTCGCCTTGTTGGCCTACGCGGCTCTCGGCAAGATGACCCTGGGCCGTCCCTTGAGAGCTACGTTGCCCTCGTTAGAAGGTTCTGGGTCGCTCGCAGCCCAGTCGTGGTCAAGAACCCCGAGCGTGCCGTTCGAGCCGGGCAGCCTCTTTTGCGGCTCCGGTCTCTTGATGTCTTGCTGGCTCGACGAAGCGCGCCGACGCCGAGCTTCACCCTCGATGATCTCTCCGTCATCGTCGATCAGGTCGTTCAGCTGAATCCGCGGTGCATACCGCTCTCGTCAACCAATCCACGGCGGCGCAGGTGGTGCTGAGGTTGGGGTGTTACACGATGGAGGAAGTGTGCGGCGCTGAGAGCGCGCGGCCTAGCGACGCAAGAACCCGACCGTCAGCGCCAAGGCCGCAAGCAGCAAGGCCGCGATCGGGTAGATCCAAAGCGAGGAGCGAGCGCGCGCTGGCCGGGGATCAACCGCATCGTGCACCGGTCTCTGAGCGTGGTGTGCCGGTGTTACGTTTCCGCAGGCGCTACCAGCGCGGGCAACGCGAAGGCTCCGTTGGGAAGAGTCCGCGGCAGCTCGGGTCCCTGAGGAAGCGTAGCCGGCGGAGGCATCCGCTCGGTGTTGGGCTGCCGCACCAACGTAGCCGTATCGGAGCCAAGGGCTGGCTCCGCGCTCGTTGCGCCTGGTTGTGCGCCTGGGCCCACGGCGAGTGCGTGCGACGCCTGAGCCGACATCTGCACGGTCTTGATCGGCGCTGCCCGGCTTGTACGCGCCTTGGCTTGGAGCAGCGCGAGCCTCATCGCCCGCGCGTCAGCCCAACGCTCGCCAGGCTCAAAACGAAGTGCGCGGTCGAACACAGCGGCTATCTCTTCATCCAGCTCCCCGAGCCGAACCCGGACCGGTGCAACCTGCAGGGTCGACGCGGCCACGAGAAGCTCGGGAACGGTCGTGCCCGGGTGGACCTGTTCGCCGCTCAGCAGCGTGTACGCCGTGGCTGCGAGCGCAAACAGATCGGTGCGGCTGTCCACCCGATCCCAATGCGAAAGAGCTTGCTCCGGCGGCATGAACGCTGGCGTTCCCATCATCGCGCTCGAGTTCGTCACTTCGGCTTGGCCCTCCTGAGCGGGGTCGGTTAGTCGCGCGATGCCGAAGTCGAGCACTTTGATCGCGCCGCCCTCGACGATGAAGAGGTTGTCGGGCTTGAGATCGCGGTGAACGATTTTGTGGGCGTGCGCGGCTTCGAGTACGGAGAGCACCTGATCGACGATGTCGAGTACGAGCGGCAGGGGCAGCTTGCGATCGGCCTCGAGCCATCGCTGCTTGACCGTAACTCCCTCGAGCAGCTCCATCACAAGAAACACCAACCCATCGTCGGTCACGTCGTCATCGAGCACCCTCACCGCGCCGCCGTGCTCGAGCTTGTTCGCCACGTAGCCTTCGCGCATGAAGCGCTTCTTCGTGAATTCGCTCTCGTTCAGCTCTCGGTGCAACACCTTGATGGCACCACGCATGCCGTTGCGATGGGTGGCCGCGTACACCGCTGAGGTAGCGCCTCGGCCCAAAAATCGGTCGATGCGCCACTTCTCCCGCAAGAGGACGCCGGGCTTTAGCAACGAGGCCATCGCGGCGTGACGATACCACGCTGACCTGCGCGTGCGGCCTGCGCATCAGGCTGCTGCGGCAGAGGGGTGCGTTGGGTCAGGGCCCCACTGAGACATTGAGTTCGATCGGGGAGCCCGAGAACGGTGGGCAGCTCTGACGCTCGCCACGCACGAGCCGGCAGCGCTGAAAGGCGGACGCTGCATTGAGGACCAACGGCCGGTGTTCGAGATGAAGACCCGTAGGTTCACCGCCTGCGGCGGCTTGCAGAACGAAATCGCGACGCTCCTCAGCTTGCCGACCTGAACGAGAGCGTCGCTTTGCACCTGCTCTCGTGTCGCGCGGTTCGTAGGCGCGACGGGACCGCCGGACTTGATTTGCGATGGCGTGGTTTGGCTGCTCTGCGGGGAAGGGATGACGCCGGAATCTGCAGGTACAGCGGCGCTTGGTGCGCTCGTCGACTGCGCGCTCGTCACTGCGGATGAGGCGCTCGCTATGGGCGAGCTCGCCTCGACGTCACTCGCGAGGTTGGCGGAGCTTTGCTGCGAGGCCGATGGTCCGTCGCGCAGCGCGAACCACCCGAGCGCTGCACCGCCGAGTACGAGCGCGGCAGCGCCAGCCATCCCGAGTCGCCGGGCGCTCGTGCTCCCGACCGACCGCGCCACGCTCCCGGAGACCAGGGTCCCGTCGGCGGATAGCGCGGGTTGCGGCTTTTTTTGCTGCGCTACGGTGCTTGCTGCCTCCGCACCAATCGGCTGGCGCGTCGTCGCGCTCGCGTGGGTCGCTTCTCCGGCGGCTGCAGTTTGCTCCGCTTCTGCCGGCTCAAGCAGCGCAGGCAGGTCCTTGCGCTCGATGCGGAGAATGGCGTCACGCATTTCTGCCGCCGAAGCAAAGCGGTCTTCCTTGTCGAAGGCCACCGCGCGGTCGATCAATTCTGCGACCGCAGGCGGCGCGTTGCCGCAGATCTCGAGCAGGGGCTTCGCCTGCCGCGTTGCGGCCATCACCAGCGCTTCGGCGCCGGTGGTCGCGCCATGGAGCGAGACTCCGGTGAGCAACGAACGCATCGAAGCGCCGAGCGAGAAGAGGTCGCTGCGACTGTCGACGAGCGACCATTTGGCCAGCGCCTGCTCGGGCGACATATAGGCCGGCGTGCCCAACATGGCCCCGGTTTGGGTGCGCTCCGACGCCGACTCGACGGCGCGAGCGATACCGAAGTCGAGCAGCTTCACCTCGCCCGAGTTCGTGAGGAAGACGTTCTCGGGCTTTACGTCGCGATGAATGACCCCCGCTTGGTGGGCCGCAGCGAGCATGTCGAGTACAGCGAGGCTCGTCCTCAAGACGTCCAACACCGGGAGTCGCTTTTCGTGATCGAGCCAGGCCTGCTTCCAGGTCTGGCCTTCGAGCAGCTCCATTACCAGGAAGGCGAGCCCATCTTCGGTGACGTCGTCGTCGAGGATCTTCACGGCGCCTGGGTGGTTGAGCGACTGCGCCGCTCGTCCTTCGCGCTGAAAGCGCGCGCGAAGCTCGGGGTCCGAAGCGAGGTGAGGGCGCAGCACCTTGATCGCCGCGCGCTGCTGACCGCTGTGATGCGTGGCCGCGTAGACCACCGCCATGCCCCCTTCGCCCAGCTTCGAATCGAGCGTCCACTTGGATCGGAGACAGCGTCCGCTGAGGTCATCTCCGGAAGACATTCGCGCGAAAGGATACGGAACAAGCTCGCATGTGTCACGGAGCCACAAGACCGCGGAATCGGCGCTGCAGAGCCTCCGATGCCTGGTTGCTATGCACTCGGGCCTCTCGTTGCTGCTACGCGGTCACGGATACCGAGCAGCATGCGACGGTCCATCGCGAAGCCGACGGGTTCGAGCAGTGCTGGCCCTTGCATCAGGCGAGTCGCGAGGTCGTCGGAGCAGGCCGAACGGAAGCGACTTACGACGCGACAGCCGCCTGCGCTGCGCGGTTCGAGCAGGAAGGCCCAGCTCGCTGCGGCCCAGGGCTTTCCGCTGTTGCGGGCCTTCTCATCAGCGGGCGCAACCGCCACCAGGCTGCGCCCGGGCTCCACCGTGACGACGCGAAGAGGCGGCATGGTTGGGTGAAGCAACAGGTCATCCCCAACTTTGTGCGCCCACTCGGGGTGGATCGTCTCGGCGTTGCGCACGTTGCACTTCGCCAGATTTTCGAGCCATTGGTAGCTGTAGAACCCAGCGCGATCCGCGCCGAGCTGCGCGAGCCAGGGCCAGATCTCTTCGGCTGAAGCGTCAACGTCCAGCGCGTGAGTCCAGGACCAGCGAGGCTGTGGGACGCAATCATCGCCGGGGCGCGGTGAGCTGGCTTCCTCCGCTGTGAGCCCCCAGTGGTTGCGCAGCGGCCTCAGGAAGGGCGTCAACCAAGCGAGCGTCATGATCGCGGCGCCGGCGACGCCAGCCGCGATATCCACGGGAGTGTCTTGTGCCAGCCGGCCTTCGGCGCGGGCGGCGAGGTGCCGCAGTTGCGTCGTTTGCATGAGCGCATGGACTGGGCGCAGCCAGGCGAGATGCAGTCGTTCGCTTGGGCTGAAGGCTACGCGAGCGCGCACGTGAAGGCGCGTTTCGCTTGGGCTGAGCGGTTCGAGTACGAAGGCCCACGTGATTTGCCAGAAGCGAATTGGCCGAGTGCTACCGAAGCGGAGCTGTTTGTCGGCTCCTACGTCGAACAAGCCACCGAGTACGAGTGCCCTTTCGGGATCGATGGCGAGCACTTCGAAGCCGTCGGTCCCGTTCGGGGTGGCTGGGATGATGTCCCCGACGATCACATTTTGCAGCTCGGTGTGAACTTCGCGCGCGGAGGCTTTGCCTCCGTTGTCGAGCGAATCGATGGCGTAGAAGCCTCCGCGCCGACAGCCCATCTGCAGCAGCCAGGGCCAAATCTGCTGAGGTGTCGCGTTCATCGTGATGCCGTGGGTCAGTTGGCAGCCCACGTCGACGAGCCGTTCGTCACCGGGGAGGGGCCGCGTTTCCTCGCGCTCCTCCGGGCTACCAAAGCGATCTCGCAGACGGCTCAGCAGCAGGGCGCGAAGGAAGTGCGAACTTGGACCGATCACATGCCAATAGCGCGTAAACAGCCTCCAGGAGACCTCGTCGGTGGCGTCGACGCGAAGCTCGAAGCGGAGCCTGGTTGCCGCCTGACCGAGCGGTTCGAGTCGAATCGACCAGGCGACCTTGATCCAACCGGGGCGAGCGAAGCGCGCGTACGCGTCGGCATCGGCGACGTGTTCGAACGGAATGTCGAGCTGCCAAACCCGGCCGATGGCGCCTACCGTGAGTTCGCGACCAGCGTCTTCGCCGAGCAGCTGGAAGCCCGGGTGGGCCACACTCGATCGCAGCTGGTCGATGCACAGCGTCGCTGCAGGCGCAGTCGGGTCGTGCGGCGAGGGCAACGTACGCAAGGCGAAGAGCGCGCGCGTTAGCGGCGAATCCCCGAGATCAGCGTGGCGGACGTAGGCCCATACCAGATCCGGGGGCGCGGCCAGATCGACGCTGTCGCTTTCGACCTTGCGGGGAACGGGGATGAGTTGCTCCAGCATGCCCTTCCCATCGCAAGGCTCGGACCAAGCGACCCTTCGCGCACGAGGCGCGGAAATGCGCCGTCGTCATCCGCTTGCGAGCTGGGCTGTGCATCCATTCGATGGGCCTTCCCCATCAGCTTGATGCGCGCCCGCGTGCATTGTCCGTTTGCGTCGACCTCCGTCGCTCACCAACGCGAGATGCCGGTGTCTGGGCTCCACACAGGCTACCGCCTGCGAGACCTTGAACGACCACGTGCAGTGAACGGTCCGCTTCGACGGTGGCCGAGCCCGCGCTGGGGTTGGCGCTTGGGACGACGGGTTTACTTCCTCGGTCTCTCGTTCTCGCGTCCAGCGCTCGCGTGCGTGGCGATCATCCGGGCCATCGCTTGAGACCTAGCCAACGCTCGAAAACCGCTGCACTCAATGTCTAAATCGTGCACATCATGAGTACTGCAACGAGGTGGGTTTTTGAAGGTGTGAGTCCTCCAATGGCGGCACGGTTCCTGCTCAACGGGCCGCCATGCTCAAGCCGCTGATGCTGCTGCTCCTCGTCGCCTCAACCGTTCTCGCGGGGTGCATCACGCAGGATCCACTCGGGGGCGACGAAAACTCCGATATTTCCTACGCCGCCGAGGCTTCGGGGCCGCTCGTACGCAAAGGCGCTCCGACCGAGGTCTGGTCCGTCGAGAACGCATGGGAGGATCGAACGACCCCCAGCGCCAAGCTCGCGGGCATCGCCTGGGAGGCCAACAGCGGGCTGTCGTGGGAAGAGAAGTACGCCCGTTGGATCGAGACGATGGAGCTGATGCCGAGCGCCTCCGGCTGGGGGCAGACCATCACCATCACCACTCCATACGGCGGCAAGAAGCTCCCGGGCCCGACGCTCGAGTGCGCCGAGGTCGCGCTGATGATGCGGGCAACGTTTGCGTCTTGGTACAAGCTCCCGTTCTTCCTTCGAGCCTGGGACTCGGCGACGAAGCAGACGCTCTACGCCGGTCACATGGGTTTCGTCGACGCGAGCGGTAACAAGGTCGGTAACTTCCCTGCCTTCAAGAGCAAGTACGCCGACTACGAGAAGTCGTGGAAGGTCGGTGACGCTTGGCCGAGCGATGCAGTGCTTCGGTCGCGCCGCCTCGGCACCGATGACGCCGTCACCTTCCTCACCGACGCCGCGGGCCAGCCGCTCGGTGCTGGGGCCTACTTCGACGAGCTCTTCCTCAACAAGCGCACCGGCCACTTCATGCGCATGCTCTTGCTCTTCTACGGGAGCGTGAACCTCGCCGACGGCTCGAACATGTTCCACGTGGAGCCCGAGTCGGCTCGCGCTGGAGACGTCGTGCTCGAGCGTTGGCAGAAGATCGGCATCGGCCACACCATCCCGGTGTTGCGCGTCTCAGCGCCGCTCGAAGGTAGGCTCGCAATCGAAGTTGCGACCGGCTCGATGCCGCGACGCCAGCCTCGCTATGAAGACGCCCTCAGCGCGCGACGCTACTTCACCATGGAGGAGACTGGCGGTGAGGGCACGGCCGCCGATGGCAGCGAGTACGCCAAGCTCGGAGGCGGGCTGCGTCGTTGGCGCACTCCCATCAACAAAGGCGGGCGCTGGGTCAACGTGGTGCCGCAAGGCAGCCTGGACGCCTACATCCCCGACAGCAACACAGCGGCGATCGCAGCGCGCCCCACGCGCTTCGACGAGATCCTGATCACCGGCTCACCCGAAGAGGCGAAGGCAGCGCTGGTCTCGGTGATCGAGGGCGCGCGCGCCCATCTGCGCGAGCACCCTGCGAGCTGCTCGGCCCGCACCAACCGGGAGAACGCGTTCGCCGATCTGTACGAACTTTCGTGGAAGCTCGGGGTCACGCCGGCGGACCTCGACGCCGAACTCCGCACCGAGGCCGACTACGTATTCGCGCCGCTCGTGTACGAGGAGTCCAAGTCGTGCTGTTGGAACAGCACCACCGCCGCGATGGCCGAGATCATCCTCGACTACGCGCGGGTCGAGCGTGCAGAGGCCGAGGCTGCTGGAGAATGTCGCGAACCCACGGTCTTCAAGGCTCGTGAGGATGGCTATGCGTTGTGGGCGAACCACGCGAAGGCGCTCGGGCGTGAGGCCGAGTGGCTCGCTTGGAGCGAGGACGAGCCGTGCGAGCAGCGCGACGTCGCAGAAGACCTCGCGGCCGACTTCGGCGCTACGCCCAGCTGCTCGACGCTCTGAACTGCGATCGTCAACACGCAGCTTCCGAACGGAGGTGAAGAACGACCTTCACTTCTTCGGTCGGAAGCGCTTGCTGTGTTTGAGCCGATACTTCAGCCTCTTCGCGTCCCAGCGCCAGACGATCTCCATCGCGATCAGCTTCTCGTCATATTCGTACAACGCCTTCGGGAAATGGGTCGCTCCGCGTAAACCAAGCTCGGTGTAGTCGGCGTTATGAAAACGCTCGGGTGAGCGCTCAAAGATGGGGACGTAGGTATCCTCGAACTCCACGCCCCCAACGCCGCCGGGCATTGGGTAGAGCGCGGTCCAGCTCGCGGGCTCCGGCCCGGCATAGCCGTTCGCGTAGGGCAGCTGATCTCGCGAGCTCACAGCGATCAGCAGCTTTTCGCCGTCGAGCGCGTCTCGCTCGAACACGCCGTGGATCTCGGGCAAGGAGGTCCACTCGACGTAGGAGTCCTCGGTCTGTGGAACGAGGAACAGGCTGTCACCGTCTTTGAAGACGAGCGATTGGGCGAACACGTCGATGACCCCGACCTCCTGCGTCCCGCGCGCGGCAAGTCGCTTGTAGAGCTGCTTCTCGACTGGCGTCACGATCGACGGACCATCGCGATGCAGGCTCTCGAGTAGGCTGGGCGTCGCTGGCGCGTAGGAGACGGCCGGCGGGTAGAATGAAGTCCCGTAGGCCGTCGCGATCGCGCGTGCGCGCAGCTCGGCCTCCGGCTCGAAGGCCACCGCCTCCGCGAGCTTGAGCGGAACCCAGCGCTCGGCCAGCGGTGCTTTCGTCGCGGAGGTGAGCGGTGCTGCGGCCAGCCGAACCCACTCCCACGGAGCTTCGGCCAACCGCGGATAGGCGCTGACCGGTAGGCTCACCTCGAGCGTGGTCGCGTCTTCACTGCGAACGGCGCGCAGCTCCGCGCCGGCGACCTTGTGCGTGCTGCCATCGGCCAGCCGCTCGAAGACGCCCTCGGGCGTGAGCCGCAACACGCGCTCGAAACGTGCGCGAAAGGATGTTTTGAAAGCCGTATGACGTTCGACCATCTCGCGGCAAGCTTTGGCGACCTCCGGGGCGAGCGGCGGACCTTGCTCCCGTTCCCCCGCGCGGTCGCCCTCGAGCTCGATCACCTCGTGCTCACAGTTGAAGGGCCGGATCGGGCCGCCGCGCAACATCAAGTCTCCGATCAGCGGTAGGTCCGGCGGTATGGCGCCGAAGCCGAGCCATACGCCGTCTCGTGCGGCTCCGCGCAGCTCGGCCGCGATCCACGCAGCGTGCGGAGTTACGGTGAGGGCTACGTGAGAGGCGGCGCTGACAGGGTTCGACGCTGGAACTTCTTCGAGCCTGTCCGCCGACATTTTGAGCACGTCGGGCTCCGGCAACTCCCGGGGTTCAGCGGGCAACAAGGAGGGCCACTCGCCAAGCTTTCCGTCGAGCTCGAGTGAGTCGGGCTTGGCAACCAACGCGACGCTGACGAACTCGAGGTCCTGCGCGCTCTCGCGGGTTGCTTCCGAGGTCGCAGATGGCGTGATGCGCACCGCTTGCTCCTGCGTTTGAGCGCTGGAGCACGAGACGAGAGCCAGAGTTGCAAAGGGTAGGAGCGACACGCAGCGCATGCGGGTGAAGGTAGGCGCTCTCTCGGGGAGAGGAAACCGATCTCCCTTGTCGCTTGTCCGATGCGGTTGCCCTCAGAGTTCGATGCGCCTCGGCTCGCTTGCCTTGCCGCAGCGCGCGCTTTCGAAAGAAGTCACTGCGGCGCGCAGGAGACGGTTTGGTCGCCTGCGTCCTTGTTGTTGCCGTCGTTGCATTCCTCGATCGCGTTGTCGGGATCGACGATGGCGAAGATGGTCGCGTTCAACGCCGAGCCGTTGAAGGCCGTCAGCGTCTCGCTGAGCGTCGCGCTGCCGCCTGCGGGGATGGGCCCGGCGATGGTGAACTCTTGGAGCGGCGTCCCGCCCTGGTTGGGGTCTCCGCTGTAGAAGCGCACCACCACGTTGGCCGCCTCCAGGCTGCCGTCGTTGAAGACCGTGGCGTCGACGTCAGGCGGGCAATCATTGGTGACGCTGGTGACCTCGATCCGCAGGTCGGCCTGCATGTCACCGCTGTCCACCGGCTCGGAGAGCTCGTTGTTGAGCTCGTTGCATTCGTTGGCCAGATTGCCCACGTCCGCGATCACGGTGATTTCATCCGGGAGCATCATCGGCGTATTGAAGGTCGCGTCGTAGGCCACCGTGAGGATCACCGACTCGCCGGGCTCGAGGCTGTTTTGCAGCGTCAGGGTGAGCGGCGTGGGCACGGCGTCGGCGTTGAGCGGTTCGCTGCCGAAGCCGTTCCATAGCCCCTCGAAGCCGAGCACGATGCCCGGGCCGACACGTAAATCACCCTGGTTGTCGACCTGGAAGGTGATCGTCAACTCGTCGGTCAACATGCCGCAGGCGGCGCCCGGTGAGCTGAACTGCACCGCCGAAACGACCAGATCGGGCGCGACCCCAAGCGAGCGCGGGTTGGAGCGATAGGTGTTGTACAGGCGACCATTCCACGGGCGCCAGCTCTCCGGCTCGATGGTCGGCACAGCGGCGCTCTCGGAAACGTTGGTCACGTGGTAGGCGTGCTCGCTCCAAATGCGGCGCGCGCTGACCCATGAATCGCTCGGGTCCCCCCAGACCTCGAGACCGTTGTTGTAGTTGAAGTTCCCTCCCTCCGAGCAGAAGCCCGACTCATTGGAGGTGGCGAACACGATCTCGCCGTTGCCATCGTTGTCGACGTCGGCGACCACTGGGTATTCGATGCGGGTCCGACTCTCGCTGGCCTCTTTGAACAAAACGCTGGCCGTAAGCCCGTCGTACAAGCGGAAGTAGCACTCGTCGTTGTAGATGACCTCGGCGCCGCCATCGCCGTTGAAGTCGAACACGCTGCTGCCGGTGACCCGGCTCGAGTCATCCTCGGTGCCGCGTTTCCAGCCGTTGTGCAAACAGACGCAGCTTTGCGTGATCTCGTTGCAGACCGTGCCCGCATCGACCGCTTGGCAATCCGCATCTTGCGTGCACGCGAGCGCCGGCGGGGTGCGCGCCGGGTTGGTCTGCGGGCCGCTGAGGCTGGTGGCGTCGGAGAGCACGTCGGGCCAAGCGGGGCAGCTGGGACTTGGCGCCTGCAGATCGAGGACCTCGTAGCGCGTACCAAACGCGCTCCCAACCTCGGGGAAGCCGTCCCCATCGAAGTCATCGATGTTGGGCGCTCCGCCGTCGGTACCGGCTCCGATCGAGGTGCTCTGACGCAGCGCGCCGGTCGCGCCATTCAGGATCAACAAGTAGCCCTCGTTGATCAACACCACCTCGGGCGCACCATCCAGCGGGTTGGCAGGGCCCGTTGGCATCACCGTGTCCGCCCCGAGTACGTCGGCGATCGAGCAGAAGCCGTCGCGCCTCGTGCTGGGTAACACCGCCGCGGTGTTGACCGTTTGCCCATCCCAGGCCACCAGCAGGCTGCCGTTGCAGAAGGCTGTCTCCTCGGCGTTTTGCGGCGGAAACATCGCGCAATCGGAGCGCTGGGTGGCACCGGCGGGCGCGCTCGGAAAGCCATACGCTGTGGTGCCCGCAACGATCTCCTGCTTGGTGTCCCCGACGAGGTTGGCGATGCACACGACGGGACCTTGCCCTTGGGTGCCGTTCATCAAGCTGCCCGAGAAGGTGTCGACGTGGATCAAGTTGCCGTTCGCGTCGTTGGCAAACGTGAGTACGAACCTGCCCACCGCCACTTCGGCGAAGCCAGCGTTGTCGATGTTGGCGATGGTTGGAGCTGGGTTGGCGTAGCCCGCCGACGGCCAGATCGCGCCGACCGTGGTGAGCGCGAGCGTGCCGTCGTTGCGGAAGATCTGCAGGCCGCGATCCTCCGAGATGCCGACGATCTCGGGCAAGCCGTCACCATCGATGTCGCCGACGGCGATGGCCGCCGTCGAGTTGAGCGTAGCGGCCGTACAGTTGGCTGCGCCCACGGCGCAATCGTTGGGCAGCGGATCTCCTTCGCGCCAGGTCGAACTGCCGCACACCGAGAAGAAGTCATCGCCTTTGGCCGGACCGCCGCCGTGAATGGCGCGCAGGATGCCGTTGCTCGAGATCTCTTGGTTGCAGAAGGTTTGAAAGATGATTTCCGGGAAGTCGCGTTCGTTGACCAGCCCGTCCCCGTTGTCGTCGTCGAGGTTGGCGACGACCGGCGTCATCACTACTTGGGAGGAGAGCTCGTGCGGGCTACCCAGGGCTGCGCGTTGTTGCTCACTCGTCCCGCCCCACACGATCTCTGGCGCTGGGTTGGTCAGCGCAAGCGGCGGGAGTTGGCAGGTCGGTGCGAGCCCAGTCCCCGCGCACTGGCCAGCGTCACACTGCGTGAAGGCCGGGCAGTCCCAATCGTCGAAGCAGCCGCAATGCGCGTTGCCGCTGCCGTCATCGACGCAGTTGCTGTCGAAGTAGGCAGTGCTACCGCAGGTGAATTGGCTGCTGGTGCTACTGCCGTTTTGCGCGCACTCGAACAGCTCGTCGCCGACGCAGGAGGTGCTGCCCGCGACGCACTCGTCATCCACGCAAATGGTGCCGTTGCAATAGCGCTCGGTCGGGCACTCGACGTCGTCGCTGCAGGAGATGTCGACGCACACGGCGCCGCCGTTCGCTTGCAGCACGCACTCCTCGGTTGCGCTGCAGTTCGCCTCTGCGCAGGTAACCAGTACGCAGGAGCCGTCTTCACAGGTGAGGCCCGGGTCACAGCTGACGCCGTCGCACGGGTCGGGCATGACGTTGGAGGTCGAGCCTCCGCCGCCGCTGGCGAAGCCTGCGCCGCTGCCTCCTGAGCCTCCCGAACCGCCGTTGCTCGCTCCGGCCTCTCCACCGCCGCCGCTTGGCGGCGTTATCACCTCAGGATCTCCGCAAGCCGCCAAAACAAGAAGACCGAGGCCCAATCGAGAAGCGCGCATCCTTCGATCTCTAACAGGCGCGTGAAAGCTTGTCAGCGGCGCGTGAAGCCCCCGCGCAGAAGGTCTTGTCGGGTGAGCACGTCACTCGAGCCCTCCATCGCCAGCGCAGCTCGAATCAGCACCGACTCGAACTCGGTCTCATTGCCAGGCCAGTCGTGCTCGAGCAGCCACTCGAGCGCCGAGGCGTCGATACCGATTGGCTTTTTGCGCTCGCGTAGCCCGATGCGGGTGAGGTGGTGGAGCGCGAGGGCGCGCAGATCCTCGGGCCTCGCGGCCAAGCGCGGCAACGCCACCGTTTGCTCGCCCAGAAAATCGGCGAAGCGCTCCTCCAGCCGATCCTCGGCCATCAGTACGTCGACGGTGCGCGGTAGCACCACACAAAGGTTGGTGGCGGGCGGCAGCGCAGCCGAGATGTACGCCTGCACCAGCTTGGGCAGTTGATGCGCGTCGACCAGCAACAAGGTTCCGCCTTTGGCGGTGAGCAGCGGAGAAGCCGCAGGGTCACGCCACAAGCCCAGATCGGCCAGAGTGTTGTCGCGCCCGTCGAAGACCAAGAGCTGGTGACTCCGCCTCTCCGAGGCGAGGTGATAACGCGCAGCGAAGGGTAGGGGATCGGTGCCGTGGGCGTCGAGCAAGGTGAGCGGCGCGCCGCTCGCTCCCACACGATCGATCGCCTCCAGCGCGAGCCGCATGGTCGGCGAATAAGCGGCGATCGAGGCGCGCGCAGCCAGCGCTCGCACGAACGCTTCGGAGCGATCGCGCGCACCTTCGAGCTCGATTTGGACGGCGGCCAGCTCTTTGGCCACCGTCTCCTCGTTGGCGCGGTGCGCGGCCTCCCGCGCGACCGAACGCGCGATCTGCGAGCTGGTCGCGATGTGGCCGCCCAAGAGCTGCGTCAACTCGGCCAGGGCGCGCACCTCGGACAGCGCCAGTGGGTCCAGTCGGTCGCCGAGCGGAAGCCCCAACATGCCGACAGCCGTGTCGCCTTCGAAGGCCAGCGCGATCGCGCGCAGCTTGCGGTCGCTCATCCAGGCCGCGACTGCGCGCGTCTCCGGCCTGCGCACCGCTACCGCCTCGAGCGCCTCGACCGTCAACACCGCCTCCGTTTCTTCTTTGGCGATGTCGGTGATCGAGCTCGGGATGGCCGCACTTTCGGTGCGCACATAACCGGCGAGATCCACCAGCGTGACGGAGGGCGGATCGAAGCGGAAGATGCACGGAGACTCGAGCCTGCGGTGCGAGAGCGACGACAGCTCGACCAAGGCTCCAGCGAGCGCGGTGTCGGGCTCGGTTTGGCTCGCTGCTCGGCGCGCGATCGCGAAGGGCTCCATCCACGGCTCGCTGTGCGGAAATACGCGGTCGCGCAGCGCCGGTGCGAGGCGAGCAGCGAGGGCTGCCGCGAGCGCGCTTGCGGCCACACACAACGCAGCGAAGCTCGGCTGTTGTTTGGCGAAATAGGCGAGCCCCACCGTGGGCAAGATGCCCGTCGTCGCGAAGGTGGTCACGGTCAGCGCGCCGCGCCCGAGCGTGTCCGCCTCTTTCGCCGTCGAGGTATGGCAGGCGAAGAGCGAAACCAAGACCGACGTCAGCAAGAAGACGTACACCGGGTTCCAAAGCCGCAAGAGCCCGAGCGCCACCGCCACGCCGAACAACGTCATGCCCAAGAGCGAGAGCGCGCGCAGGCGCTCGCGCGCACCGAGCTCGGCGCGACGGCGGCCATATTCGAGGAGCGAGAGCGCGATGGTCAGGCCGGTCATGCCCAGCCCTGCCGCCGAAGCGAGGTTCTCCGAGAGCAGCCGCATCTCTTCGCGGGACAAGCCCGCGAACGGTTCACTCAGGCGCGAGTAGAGCGCGGCCGCGAACGCCAGCAACACAAGCCCGTGAGCGAGCGGGTAGTTCCGCCGTTCGTGAAGGCGCGAGACCATGCCGGGCGCAGCGGGTGCGAGGCTCACCGACCGAAAGCCCATCACGCCGGTGAGCGCCGCTGAACAAAGCGCGAACACGAACCCCACCCGCCATTCGATGAAGATCAGGCTGAGCACGAACAGCGCCGCGCTCACGGCTCCCACCCGCAACGCGACCCGCAAGGAGGGATGGTCCTCGCGTAGATGTCGCGTCGCCCATTCGCTGAGGCCGATCGCGAGCGCGAGTGGAACCAGGGCCCCGTACGCCCACGGCGGCGCTTCGACGCCGGTGATCAGCGTAAAGACCACGTAGGTCGACAGCAGCAGGCTCAACGCCGTCGTGCGATCCACGGGCGGAACCTTGCATGGCGTGGGCCGCGCGCCAAACGCGAGATCGGCGTGAAACGCCGCAAAGCCGCCGGTCATTTGGCCTAACGGCTCAAGCTTCGCTTGAATGGCACATGTCCATTCCGTTCTGGTGCTTGTTTGTCGCGGTCAACTTTCCCTACGTCTGGGGAGGTGTCTCGGTGAACCTCCGCAAGAAGGAGTTCGGCAGCATCGACAACCACGAGCCGCGCGCCCAGGCCGCCAAAGCTACCGGCGCCGCAGCCCGAGCCTACGCCGCGCATTTAAACGCATGGGAGGCTCTGGCGGTGTTTGCGCCAGCGGTGATCGTCGCCCATCTCGGCGCGCCTAACTCAACGGTCGCGCCGATACTGGCTCTGGTCTGGGTTGCCGCTCGTTTGCTGCACGGCGTGCTCTACATCGCCAACATCGCTGCAGCGCGCTCGGCCGTATTCGGCGTCGCGCTGCTCGCGGCGATGGCGCTCTTCTTCGTCGGTGCCGGGATCCTCTAGCTCACTTGATCGCGAGCGAGCTGCACATCTTCTCGAGCCACGGCAGGAACTTGTCCTTGTTCTTGACGTACTCTTCGCCGAAGGCGTTCGCTCGGCAGGAGACCACGGTCTCGCCAGACTTCACCAGCACCTCGGCCTTGATCATGCCTTCGCTCTCGGTCGACAGGACGTAGCCCTTGTCGGTCTTCTCCTGCTTGATCACCTTCTCTTTGAGCTCGCCGGCTTGCTTCACGGCCTTGTCCAGATCCACGTCAAAGCCAGGCGAGATCGTAACGGAGGGCCCTCCAAATAGATCCTCGCCTTTGAGCTCGTAGCTCTTCATGCTCTCCGAGGCGAGCTTGGTATCTTCGGCGAAGCCCTCGCCCAGCGAGATCGAGTAGTTCAGCGTCTTGTCGTCGTAGGTCTTGAGCTTGCCGTCGAAGGATTTGGAAGGAGCATCGGCAAGCTTCAGCAGTTTGGCGGCCTTCTCCTCTTTCTCCTTGGCAGACTTCTTCTCGCTCGCGGCCTTGAGCTTCTCATCGCCGAGCACGCAGCCAAGCACGCAGCCCATCACCGCATCTTCGGTGTCTTTCTCAGTGCAGCCAACCACGCACTTGTAGGCCTCGGGGCTGACCTCTTTCATCTCGGTCAGCTCTTTGACGCACTTATCGTGCTCCTCTTTGCCGGGCGTCTTCTTGTCTTTCTTGTCGCTCTTGGCCTCGAGCTCCTCGAACTTGGTGCAAACCGCGTCAGGGCTCTTGCCACAGGCGGCGGTGGAGAGAGCGAGCAAAGCAACCACAGCGAAATTACGGAGCATGGGGATCTTTCTGTGAGGGGGCGTCTTGGGCCCTGCGCGACGGCGTCCTACGCCGCTCCCCCTAACTCCTTCCCCGAGCGCTGTCAGCCTTCTTGCGCTCGACGCTCAGAGGCTGTGTGCTCCTTCAACAGGCAGCGATCTTCCACCACGATGAGGCCTGCGGCGCGGGCCATCGCGGCCGCTTCGGGATGGTGAATCCCCTCTTGCAGCCACAGGACTTTGGCCCCGCGGCGCACCGCTGCTTCGGCGATCTCAGGCACTTCTTCGCTACGCCGAAAGACGTTGACGATGTCGATCGGGGGCGGCATGTCGCTCAGGCTCTCGACCACCGAGATCGGCAAGTCCCGCTTGTGGATCAGCAGCGGGTTGATGCCGATCACCCGGTAGCCGGCGTTGGCCATGTAGACCGATACGTAGTAGCTGGCCCGGGCTGGCTTGTCGCTGAAGCCAACCACGGCGATGTGACGCATCGCTAGGGCCTTGGCAATATCGCTCTCGGTATCGATGCTTTCGCTCACCGGCGGAGCATACGGGCCCCGCCGCGCGAAAGTACATGCTCAGCCGGCGCTGCCGACCAACTTCTGCAGGGCAGGGAGGTCCGCCTCTTCGATCGCGCCAGAGATGATGCAGTGCAGTGCCCCTTCCGGGTTGAGCAGCACATGCGTTGGTAGCTTGCTGAGGTTGGCGATCGAGAGCGCGTCGAGCGCGCTCTTGCGGTCGTCGTTGGGTGGGAAGTGGAAGCTCTTGCGCACGCCTGTCTGCGGCTGCTCATTGAGGAACTTGAGCGCCAGTCGCTCGTCGTCATCCACGCTCAAGAAGACCACGCGGAGCTTGTCTTTGAGCTGCGTTTCCCAGCGCTGCAAGAGCGGCATCTCTTGTTTGCACGGCCCGCACCAACCAGCCCAAAGGTTGAGCCACGTCCACTTGCCCTTGCCCAGCGGGATGGTGCCCTCGAGCGCCTCTTCACCGCTTGCGACCAGGGACATGGCCTTCGGCAACGCAGGCTTCTCCCCGGCGTTCTTCGGCTTGTTGGCGCAAAAGGCTGGGCGCGGGCGAGGAGCGGAGCTCGGAGCGGCGCTCTTCACCACCGCCACGGATGCACCGGCCGACTGGGTCAGCGACTCCGAGCGCGACCGCTCCCCGTTAGAGCTTTGGGGAGCGTCTTCACTGCAAGCCGCGCCGGCCAGGAGTCCAAGCGCAACAACCAGGTGGGTAAGCCGAGACGGTGCAATCACAGAACGCCCTTAGCCCTTATTGCTCGCGAGCCGCAAGGTTTCGGACGAGGGGCCTGCTAAAGCGGCGCGCCCGCCCTCAGCTTGAAGCGCGTGGCATCGGTGGGCTCGAAGGCGCCGCTCTCGGTGATGCGATACGCGAAGGTGCCTTCTTCCACCCCTTGCGGGAAGCTGCTGGAAAACTCGGCCGGAACGATGGGGAAGCTTTGGGGAGACTGGACCATCGCCGTGTTCGCGATGCCGAACAGGTTGCCTTGCTTGACCTCGCTCGCATCGACGCTGCCGTCCATGTTCTCGTCGCCGACGACCATCAGATAGGCGACCGCTGCTTGGAAATCACCGGTGCACGGGCAGTCGGCGGGGACCTCGCAATCGCGCGTGCAGAAGCGAACCACGTCCGGCGCCGGGCTGAGCGCCGCTGGATCGAAGATGATTTCGCTGTCGGTCACGGCCAGTGGAGCTTGGTAGGCGATCGTAGGGTCCGCCAAGTTCGCCCCGTCGAGGCGTACCCAGATCACCGCAAAGCGTCCCTCAGCGTCGCCGGTTCGCTCCACGTCCAAGCAGATTTGCCCTTCGGGACACGTGCTCGCAGCTCCGCCGCCACCTCCGTCGCCTCCCGCTCCGGAGCCGCCACTGCCACCGCTACCTCCCGAGTCACCACAGCCCAGCGCACAAGCCACGATCCCAAGCCAAAGAAAGCTGCGAGTCATGCTGCAACTTTAGACCAACCCCGTATCCTGCGCGGGGATGAGAAGCGAACCCTTGGAGAAATTTCTCCGTGTTCGCCGAGAACGCGTCAGGCGCAAGCTGTCGGGGCCCGACAGACGCCGCTTGATCGCAGGCTCGGTGGTGTTCGCTTTGATGTTTGTGCTGGGCTTGGCGCTCAACATCAGCTTCTTTCGCGCGGCCTTCGTGATCGGCGGCGTGAACTCGCTGCAGCAGTCTTTGCTTTGGGGCGCGCTCCCAGCGTTCGTGATGGTGCTCCTGTATCTGCCGATCCCCAGCGTGCTCGACCGCTTCGATCCGGAGCCGCTTTGGTGTGTGGTGCTGGCCTTCCTATGGGGGGCCGTGGTCGCGACCGGGGTGAGCGCGGAGTTTCACGCGCTGGCGATGCCGCGCACCCAAGCCGCGAGCGACCCGAGCTTCGTGCTGACGGTGATCGTCGCGCCGGTGGTCGAGGAGCTGATGAAGGGCTCGGCCGTCGCTGGGTTCTTCTACTTTTTGCGGCGCGAATTCGACGGCGTGGTGGATGGCGTGGTGTACGCGATGTTCACCGCGCTCGGCTTCGCCACGGTGGAGAACGTCGGCTTCTATGCGCGCGCAGCCTTGGAGGGCCGGGACATCTTCGCGCAGACCTTCATCGTGCGCGGCTTGATCGCGCCGTTCGGTCATCCGCTCTACACCTCGATGATCGGCCTCGGCTTCGGCATCGCGCGCGAGTCGACTCGCATGTGGCTGCGCGTAACGGCGCCCATCGTCGGCACGCTCTTGGCGGTGCTACTGCACGCGCTGTGGAACCTGGTGCCGCGCTTGGGCGCCGACATCTTCGTGGTCTCGCTGATTTTTTGGCTCGGCTTCGTCGTCGCCTTCAGCTTGATCGTCGCCGCGCTGGTGGTGCGCAAAGGCCGTACGATTCGCCGCTATTTGCGCGATGAAGTCGTGCTCGGCAACCTGAGTGAAGAGGAGCTAACGCTCGTCACCAGCGCCTTTGGCCGGCTCAAGAGCTACTTCGTCCCGCGCGGGGAAGTGCGCCGCCGCTTCATTCGCTCCGCCGCTCGCCTCGCGCTCTCCAAGTGGCACGTCTCGCGCGCCGCCCGCCGCAACAAACGCACCTTCAGCCTCGAGTTCATCGCGCCCCTGCGCGCCGAACTAAGCGAGCTGCGCGAAAAAATGAACGGCTGATCTCGCGACCAGCCGTCTCAACGTCTAGCGCCACCGTCACCAGCCAGCGACGACGGCGCCCGTTCAGCAAACGCTCAGAGCAGCTCGTAGCCGCTGAAGAAGTAGCCGAGCTCGCGGGCGGCGGACGCCTCGCTGTCGGAGCCGTGGACGGCGTTCTCGCCCACGTTGTCGCCGTACAGCTTGCGGATGGTGTTGTCGGCGGCCTTCTTGGGGTCGGTCGCGCCGATCACGTCGCGGTACTTGGCGATCGCGTCTTCACGCTCGAGCGCGAGCACGAGCACCGGGCCGCGCGACATGAATTGGGTCAGCTCGCCGAAGAAGCCGCGCTCGCGGTGCTCAGCGTAGAAGCCTTCTGCTTGCTTGAGGGTGAGGTGGATGGGCTTCATCGCGCGAACGACAAAGCCTTCTTCCTGGAAGCGGGCCAGGATGGCTCCAGCCTTGTTCTTCTCGACAGCGTCCGGCTTGATAATGGAAAGAGTGCGTTGAATAGCCATGTTGCGCCGCCTCATAGGCAGAACTTGGCTCGACGACAAGGTCGCTGCGCGCTAGTTAGCGCAGATGCAAAAGCGCCTTCTCGAACTCGTGCAGGGCGGCGGCTGAGCCCGCAAGCTCCCCGCTGAGAGCCTGGTCCAGGTTCTACGTCCTCTCGAAAGCCAGCCGCCTCACCCTTGGGTGAGCTCGATCGCTGGGCCCCAAGACGATGCAGCCATCGTCAGGGCGGAGCTTGGCCCGCGCACGCGTTTGGTGATGACGGTGGACGTGGTCACGCCGATGGTGGACGACGCGCGCTTGTTCGGGGCGATCGCGGCGGCCAACTCGCTGTCCGACGTTTATGCGATGGGCGGCGTGCCGCAGGTCGCGCTCAGCTTCGTGGGCTTTCCGACGGGGGAGTTACCGCTTTCAACGCTGAGTGAGGTGCTCGCCGGGATGCAGGAGGTCTGCGCCGAGGCCGGCTGCGCCATCGTCGGTGGGCATACCATCATCGACAACGAGCCCAAGGCTGGCCTTTCGGTGACCGGCGTGGTGGAAGAAGAGCGCGTTTGGTCGCACCGCGGCGGCCAGGCGGGGCAGGCGCTGGTGCTCACCAAAGCGCTGGGCACCGGGGTGGCCGTGGCGGCGATGAAGCGAGGGGACGCGCCCGCGGAGCTGGCGCTGGCTGCTCAGAAGTCGATGCGCAGGCTCAATCGCGAGGCCTGTGAAGCAGGCCGCAAACGCAGCGTAACGGCCGCTACCGACGTCACCGGCTTCGGCTTGCTCGGTCACCTCAAGAACCTTTGTGAGGCCTCCAGCGTGAGCGCCGAGATCAACGTTGGCGCCGTTCCGCTGCTGCCCGGCGCGCTGGCCTTGGCCGAGCTCGGGCAGGTCCCCGGCGGCAGCAAACGCAATTGGAGCTGGGTTGCGCCGCTCGTGGCGGTGGACGCAGGGGTGACCGAGGCGGAGCAGCTGCTGCTCGCCGATGCGCAAACCTCGGGCGGCTTGTTGCTGGCGTTGCAAGCCGATGAGGCAGCGGAGCTCGTGACCGAGCTGGTTGCATCCGGGCACGCTGCAGCGCTGATCGGCCGATTGCTTCCGCCGCAAGAGAAGCTGCTTTTGTTGCGACGCTGACAAGTTGCTGGGCTCCAGTTGGAGGTTTGCCAGCCGCTCGTCTGCCAGTGATCGACTCAGCTTGGGTCAACCTCTCGAAGGGAGCGAGGCGTTCGGCTCACTGCGTCAAACTTCGGCTGAACACGCGTCTTGGCGAGGTGGTGCTAGACGTTTACCCTACCGCACATGGTGTCAGCTCCGCCCCTGCGAAGAACCTCGACGCGCGGGCGATTTGTAGGGCGCGCCGCCGAGTTAGCGTCGCTCGCACAAGGCCTGCGCTCCGGCTCGGTTAGCACCATCGTAGGCCCGCCCGGCGTCGGCAAAACCAGGCTCGCGCGTGAAGCGGCGGCGGCTGAACGCAGCCGTCGCGACGTGATCATCTGCGACTTCTCGGAAGCGCGTTCGGACGAGGAAGTCCTCGGCGTGCTCGTGCGCGGCCTGTCCGCCGACGTGGCTGGCTCGAGCTCGCTTTCGGACGTCCGTGCGACGATTGGTCGCGCGCTCTCCGGCAAAGACGGCCTCTTGCTGGTGCTCGACAACTTCGAGCATTTGACGAAGTTTGCTGGGCTGGTTGCGCGCGCCGCCGAGCTCGGACCGGCGCTCTTGGTGACCTCGCGTGAGCCGCTCGACCTCGCGGACGAGCAGGTTTTACCGCTCGAGCCGCTGGCCTTCGCTGATCATGACGGCCAGAACTCCGACGCCAAGCAGCTCTTTCTCGACTGCTTCCGCTCGCACAATCCGGGGCATGAGCCGCGGCCGCGCGAGCTCGAGATCGTTAGCGGTTGGGTGCAGCGGCTGGAGGGCTTACCGCTCTCGATCGTGCTGGTCGCCGCCTCGACCAAGGCGCCCATCAGTGAAGAGCAGCTACAGCTCTCCGGGGAGGTGCAGCGCAGCGTCGAGGCCACCATCGACGCCTCCTGGTCGCTCTTGAACCCGCAGGAGCAAGCCACCTTGGCCCAATGTTCGATGTTCCGCGGCGGCTTCGATGACGCCTCCGCCGAGGCCGTAGTCGCGCTGCCCACGGCCGAGAACGTGCGCGACCTGCTCACCCGTTTGGCCCGTAAGTCGCTCCTCTCGATTCAATACGTGGGCGAACAAAACTCGGTCGAGCGGGCCCCCGGCGACACCGATCGCCCGTCGCTGCTCGGCTTACGTAAGCGCTTCACGATGTTGGCCAGCATTCGCGAGTTCGCCGCCGCCGCGTTGGCTCGGTCGGCCGAGAGCGAGGAAGCGCGCGGGCAGCGTGAGGTGCGCTTCGCGCGGCTGTTCGCAGCGCGAGCTCGCGAGGCCGCCGAGATCGAAATGGGGCTCGACGCGCGCGAGGCCAAGAGCTTCCTCGAGGTCGACATCGACAACCTGACGCTCGCCCACAAGCTCGCGATCGACAAGCAACTGGCCGAGCCTGCGGTGGAGCTGGCGCTCGGCATCGGCCTGGTAACGCGCGGGCGCACGCCGCTCTCACGCACCTTGTCGTTGCTCGATTCGGCCTTGGCGGCAGCCGATGATTCGCTCGATTCACGCGTCGCGGTGAGGGCGCTGATCGGTCGCACGCGCGTGCTCGAGTTGATGGGCCGCGCTGGCGAGGCGCTTACGTCGGCGCGCATGGCCCGCGAGATCGCCGAGGGGCTGGATCCGCCGGGCAGTTTCGAGAGCGTCGTCTCGCTCGATGCTTCGGCGCGCGCGCTCTTGTTACTCGGCCGTTGGAAAGAGGCTCGCGACGTCACGCTCCAGGTGGTCAAGAGCTTCGAGTCGCGCGGTATGGCGGCGTTTGCGGCGCGCGCCCGCATCACGCTGGGAGACACCTGGTTCTACGAAGACGACTTGCAGGAAGCCGAGGAGGCGTATTCGCAGGCGCTGGTATCGGCGCGCATCGTCGGGGAGAGCGGCGTGCTCGGTTTGGCGCGCTTGCGCAAGGCCATCGTCGACATGGATCGCGGTCGCGCGGATCAAGCTCGCGCAGGCTACGAGAGCGCGATCGTCGCCTTCCGCGTGGCCGGTGACCGGGGAGGGGAGGCGAGCGCTACCTGCTATCTGGCCGTGCTCGAGCACGAGCTCGGTGAGTTCGACGTAGCGCGCGCGCGCTTCGAGACGCTGGTCGCGACCACGCGCGAGCTCGGCAAGCGCCGTCAGCAAGGCATGGCGTTGGTCTATCTCGGGGCGCTCTTGGTCGAGCTCGGCGATCTCGCGGCCGCCTGTGACACGTTGGAGCTCGCCGAACGCATCCTCGGCGAGCTCGGCGTGGTCTCGACCGAGGCCTACGCGCTCGGCTGGCGCTCGGTCGCGCTGGCGATGGGCGGGGACATCGAAGGTTCGCGCGAGGCGTTTTTGCGCTGCCAAACCATGTTGCGCTCGAAGAAAGAGCAGTCCTTCTACGCGGCCGCAGCGGCGCTTTTCGAGGGCCACCTCGATCTGGCCTTGGCCCATCGCGCCGAACGCTCCTCCGACGAGGTCGCAGCGCGTGCGCACCGCGCGCAGGCGCGAGCACGGCTCGATGCGGCACCGCCTGCCGAGCGGATGCAAAGCGACGTGCGGATCGCCCGACGCGTGCTCGAAACGGCGCTCGGCCTGCTCAAACCCTTGGCGCCGCCGGCGATCAAGACCTCGGGCGAGCGGCCGCTCGTGATCGACAAGGCCGGGGCTTGGTTTCGGCCGGCCGACGGTGAGCGCGTGGACATCGAAACGCGCGCCCCGCTGCGCAAGATCCTGCTCATTTTGGCCGAAGCACGCCTCACCAAGTCGGGGACGCCGGTGCCACCCGCTGAGCTGATGCGGGAGGTCTGGCTCGATACGACCGACGTCGCGGCGTTGCAGAATCGTTTGCGCGTTGGCATCGCGACGCTACGGAAGCTCGGCTTGGCCAAGGTGCTCTTTACGCGCCCAACCGGCTATCTGCTCGATCCCGAAGCCGCCGTTCTGCTCAGCCACGACGGAAAAGGCTAGTTCACCCAACGCAGGCGGATGCAGCGTTCCCACCGGGGATAAGGTCCGGTAGGCTGCGCCCGCCAGCGATGCCGAGCCTTAGCTCTCTGATTGTCCAACGCCAAGTCGCGACCATCGCCGAGGTGGAGCAGGCTATCGCCAGGCAGGTGATCCATGGCGGTGACTTCCTGACCAACCTGCTCGAGGTCGCGCCGCACGCCGAGCGCAACGTCAACTCGGTGTTCGGTGAATCGCTTGGGCTTCCGGCTGCGAGCCCGGGCCGCCTGCCACCGCCAGAGGATGAAGCGCTGGAGCTCGTGCCGATGGAGCTCGCGTTGCGTGCGGTCATGCTGCCGATTCGGTTGCGCGACGGCGAGCTCTTGTTGGCCGTGAGCGACATCCTGCGGCCGCTGTTCGAGGAAGAGCTGCGGGCGGCGGGGATCGCCAAGTTGTCGCTGATCGCCGCGCCCTTGATCCGCATCCGCGAGGGCATCGCAGCGCACTACGGCGCGCCGCTCGATGCACGTCAGCTTCGGCTCGTGGACCTGCTCGAGGCCTCGCTGAAAAGAGCGCCCGAGCCGCGGATTGCGCCGGCCAAACAGGCCTTCCCGGAGACCGATCTGCATCTGCCCACCGGCCTCAAGAGCGGCATTTCGCAGCGCCCACCGCCGGTCGAGGCGTCGCCCCCGACGCGTCGCAAGCCCAGTCGTGAGCTCGCTGCGTTGCGTGCCGCGAGCATCGCGAGTGAAGAGGTCGCAGCTCGCGTCGTCGCCGAACAAGCCGCGCGCGCCCCCGTCGCAGAGGAAGACGCCGGCTGGTCCGATCCTGCTCCCGTTGGCGATATCGCGCAGGCCGTCGTACCGCCTGCGCCCGCGATGCCGAGCTTTGCTCCCGCCGTTCCTCCGCCCGCCGCAGAGCCGGAGCCGTTGGCCGCCGAGGAGCCGCTGCAAGCGATGCAACCCGCCTCCGAAGAGCCACCGGCGTTGCTCTTGGAGGCCGCTAGTTCGGCGGAGGCGCTCGAGTCTGCGCGGTTGCAGGCGGTCGCCTTCGAGGAAGCCGCGCTTGCGTACGAGTCGGATCTGCCGGTGAGCGGCCGCTTGACGGTGGCCCATGAAGCGCCCGCTCCGCCGCTTGCACGTCGCTCCGACCAAGCTCCGCTTCCTGAGGTCGTGGAGGCCGCCAACGTTCAGCCGGAGGTCGAGTCTCCGCCCGAAGTTGAATCGGAGGACTTCGCCGCCACCATCTCGGAGGCGCCATCCACCGAGGCCGAACCCTCGTTGCCCCAGGCGAGCGAGGAGCGACTGGTCTCGGTCATCGCTGAGAACCCGGTTGAGGACGCCTCTCCGCGGCCGCCGGGCATGATCGACAAGCGGGCGCTCCATTCGCTGCTGCGGCGCGAGGTCGGGTCGAAGAAAGTTCGCGCCAAGACCGCTCGCCGCAAAGGGCCCTTCTCGCGCAGCGAGGCGGAACGCGAGCTGGAGACCGCGCGAACCCCCGACGACATCCTCGATATTTTCTTCGCCTTCGGCTCGCAGTTCTTTGAGTACGCGGCGTTGTTCGTAGCGCACGGCGATCTGCTCGAGGGGCGAGATGCTTGGGGCCCCGGCGCGGACCATCTGCGCGTTCTCGGCTTGGGCGTGCCGCTGGATTTGCCAAGCTCGCTCGCGGCGGTGCGCGGCAACGGTCAGGTGCTGCTTTCACGCTTTGACGATCACGAGATCGATCGCGAGTTCCGGCGAGACCTCGAGCGTTCGCCGCGCAAACCAAGCCTGGCCGCGTTGGTCCCGGTGACGATTCGAAGCCGCGCTGTCGGCATTCTCTACGGCGATGACGGCGATCAGGACGTCACTCTGGGTAGCCTCGGTGAGCTGCTCGGCTTCTGCGCGCTCGCATCCACCCACGTCGAGCGCTTGCTGCGGGCGAAGAAAGGCAAGACCGGCGCGATGCCGCGAGCCCAGCCTCACAGCGTTGCAGCCCTGGCGCGCGCGCTCGACCTGCCCGGCGCCGAGATCAAGACCGCCCCGCTCGCAACCTCCCACCCCGCTCCCGGTCGTGAGTCGCGCGTCTCGCCTGGCGCGGCCAGCGTCCTGCCGCCCGCGCCCCCGCCTCGCGCCGAGTACGAGCCGCCGCCGCGCGCCGAGTACGAGCCGTCCGGGCGCTCCGACACGCTGGACTACGCCGAGCTGAGCGCACCGAATCGCGCCCCGCTGATGCCGCGCTTCCCCTCGAGCATCCCGGCGCAGGAAGCCTTCGATGCGGCGCCGCTGACGGTGCCGACGGCTGCTGCACCGGACTTCGACGCGGGCTTGCGACCGGATCCGCTCGCTCCAACGGCCTTGGGGGAGGCAGGTCCCATCTCCAAGCGGGTCATCGCCACCCCGCTACCCGCGCCGCACGCGGACTCGTCGGCTGAACACGAGCGCTTCTCCTCGTCGTCTGCAACGGGCCCGAGTTCCAAGCAGGTTCGGTTTGTGCGGCCGATCCCGCGCGAAGAGGATGACGACGTCTCCGACGTCGTGGCGTCCAACTCCAGCGCGGGGGAGACGCCTATGCGCCATTCGGTCGAGCCCGACTACGCGGACGGTCGCATCGGTAGTTATCATATTATCCCGCGACCGGCCGAGGCTCGGCGCCGCCCCGAGTTGACCGATATCGACGCGTTGCTGCACCGCGCGCTGGTCGGCGGCCTCGAAGGCGAAGAGGCCATCGGCGAGCTTTTGGCCCTGCCAGATACCGACGTACCGAAGCTCTTGGCGAAGTTTCCAGGCCCGCTCTCGGTAGACCGCCTGCGCTCCCGTGCCGATATTCCGCCGGCCTCGGAGTGCGGTCCGCTGCTCAAAGTGGTCGGCGTATTGCGGCGCGCTGCGTTGCCCTTCGTCACCGTGCGCAGCGCTTCTTCGGATCTCGAGCAACGCTTTTGGGCGACGCACATCTTGGGCGAGCTGCTCTACCCGGAGGCCTCGAGCGCGATCTTGCCGCGGCTATTCGATGATGACGTCGCGGTGCGACGGGTGGCCCGGCGCACGGCCCAGGCCCTCGTGGCGGCAGGAGCGCCCGGCGAGCCGCTCACCCAAAGCCTCGATCACACCATGCGCAACGCCGAGGAGCCGATGCACCGTCGTCTGCTCGCGGTCGAGGCCCTGGTCGACATTCGCGTCCCGCTGGTCGTGCCGATCCTGATTGGCGGTTTGCGCGACCCGTCCGATACCGTCGTCGAGGCGGCGCGCACCGGGCTGATCGTGGTCGCGCGGCAGGATCTCGGGCGCATCGCCGATGTCTGGCACGCCTGGTGGGTGGCGCACAAAGACCAACACCGCATCGAGTGGCTGATTGACGCTTTGACCCATGAGACGCACAGCATTCGTCGGGCTGCCGGCGAGGAGCTCAAGCTGCTCACGCGCGAGTACTTCGGTTACTACGATGACCTGCCGCCGCGTGAACGTGAGCGGGCCCAAGAGCGCTATCGCCAGTGGTGGTCCGACGACGGCATGTATCGCTTTCGTTAGGCGCACTGCGAGCGTTAGCGCGGGTCGAGCGGAGCTTGCGGCTCGTACAACTTACCTTGCGCGAACGGCGCGTACGGCAGTGCTCGGCAGCCGCTCTTGTCCAGCGCCACCAAGCTGCCGTCGGCCAGCACGGCCACCAGGCCCTGCTCGAAGGGCACGACCGCTCGCGGATTGAGGTTTCCGGCGTCGTACGCGTCGCGATGCTTCTCGAACGCTGGGCACGGCGGAAGGATCTCCACGCCGGCGGCCCGTACGATGAACTGCTCGGTATTCGAAAGCACGATCACCAGCGATTCATCGGGCAAAAACACCGCCGAACCGATCGAGCCCATCGCGTTGCTCTTCGCCTCGAGCACCGGCACGCCGCGGCTATGGAGAGGCTTACCGTCGTTGGCCGAGAGGTCGTGAATGGCCACGACCCGCGCTTGGCCATCCGGGGCAAAAGCAATGAGCCCCTCGCGATAGACAAACACCGGCGCACCCTGCACCGTACCTGCCGCGATCATCCGGCCAAGATCCTCGACCGGCAAAACCGCCAGCGTCTGCCATTGATCCGGCCCGGTTCGCCGCACGATCGCGCGACCATCGTTAGCGAAACCACTACCGACCAGCGTGTCGCCGAGGGCCAGCACCGGGGACACCTCACCGAGCAGCTTCTCTCGTTGTTCGATATGCCCGGTCTCCGCGTCCATCCACAAAAGCTCGCCGCTGTGCAGCTTCAAGAAGATCCGTTGGTCGGGCAAGGTGAACGCCGAATCGACGGTGTCCCGCGCGTAGGGCCGGTCTTTATCAACCACCGCGCCTCGCTCGAGGTCGGTCGGGGCAGCCACCCACGCGGAGCCGTCCCAGCGATACCGCACGCCGTAACGGGTCATCAGGTAGATCTGCTTGCCCGCGATCAGCACGTTGGCCGTTCGCGTGCCTTGGTTGGGCTGGAAGTTCTCGTAGTCGTTGATCGGGTAATCGCGCCGGGTGACGTTACCGGCCAAAGCGTTAGCCGCGAGCCCTTCCGAGCCGGCCATCCACAATCGCCCGTCCGCATCGACAGCGGCCGATTCCACCGCCGAATAACGATAGAGGTTGCGGCAGCCGGTCGTCGCCAGCGCCACGAGCGCTGCCAGCGTTGTCCATCCTAGCGATTGCATACGCGGCCGACTCCTCCGTCGATGATGGTGTCTTCAATCGGTGCCGTTCCCAGCTCTTCGTCGTTGGCGCCAATGACGAAGAGCACGATCGCTGCCGCCAGCGCGCCACCACTGGCGAGCCCGGTCGGCAAGATCCAACTCGGCAGATCGCAGCTCTGGCCCAGGCAAAGCACCGTGGTTGCGCCCAGCGACGCGAGCAGCCCTCCAGCCGCCGCCAAGCCGGTGGCAAAGGCCGAGGCGAGGTAAGGTGAGGGCGTGCGCTTGGTCCCCGGCAACGGCTGTTCAAAGTGCATCTTTGCCGTGTAGCCGCGCAGTTTGGGATCGCTTGGCCCGCCGAAGACCTCACCAGGGGCTGGAGGGTCTGCGATCAGAAGACCCGCTCCAAGCGGCGTTCCGTCTTCGGTGCAAAGGGTATGTCTGAAGGTCGTCGACGTCTGCGCCCGTGCCACGTCCCCGGGGTGAAGCATCACGTGGTAATAGCGTTGGCTACAGCCAGTCGTCAGCATCGCCATCAGCGCCAACGCCCCGAGCTGCGATGCCATTTTCAAAGCTCAGCTACCTCGATAGGTGGAATAGCCATAGGGGCTTAGCAGCAGCGGTACATGGTAATGCTCGCGCCCAGCCTCGACGTTGAATACCACCGTAACCTCGGGGTAGAAGCCGACTACGCCCTGCGTTTGGAAGTAGGGCGCCGTCTCGAACTCGAGCTTGTAGACGCCCGCCTCGAGCTTGTGGCTCTCGGGCAAGAGCGTGCGCAAGCGCCCATCCTCGTCAGTATTGCCCGAGCCCAAGAGCACGTAGCTGCCCGCCTGGGAGTGGAACAGCTTGACGGCTACGTTACTCGCCGGGCGCCCGCGCGAGAGATCCAGAATGTGGGTGGTAATCACGGTTCACACAGCTTTCGCAGGCGCAGGTTGGCGATGGCGAGCAGTTCTTGTCCGGCCCGCGCGAGCTCAGCGTCGGGGTCATTCTCGAGCCGCTGGGTGAGCGCCGCGAGCAGCTCGGCCACCGTCTTGCCGCTGGCGCAGATGATGTACGTAAAGCCGAAGCGAGCCTCGTAAGCGCGGTTGTTCTCCGCCATCTCGTCGCGTTGCGCGTCGGTGGCGGTTGCCATCCCCGCTTGCTCCTTGCGCGACCACTGCACCTCGTGCTGCTCGCGCTTGGCCGCGGCTTGGCTTTCCCCGATGCGCGGGTGAGCCGACATGGCCTCTTTCCACTCGCTCGGGCCGAGCGCTTCCCAGGCCTTTGTTGCTGCCTTGAGCAGCGCCTCCGGACCCTGGAACGGCCGGGCCTTGGTCATCGCCAAAGCCCAAGACTCGACGGCGGCGCACGCCTTGAAGGCGGCTTGGGCCTCCGGCGGCGGCAAGCGGTTGATGCGCTCGAGGCCGAGCTTGAGTCGCTCCTCCTCCTCCAGCGTACCGAAGGCGCGCAAACGACTGACTCCGCCGTCGGGATAGACCGATAAACGCAGGTGTGTCACCGGCCCAATCGGCAGGAGCTCCGGCTCGAAGAAGTGCCGCGTATGCGCCATCAGCTTGCGCCGCGGGAGCAGCGGCTTCCACTCGGCGGCTGAAAGCTCGGCGCCGTCCTCGAGCGCACAGCCGTCGATGCTGGCGGTGTCCGGGAAGTTGCCCTTGAAGTGGTTGGTGTCGATCTCGACGCGGCTGATGCTGCCGCGCGCGGCGAGCTTGAGCACCGCCCAGTCGTTGCCTGGCCCGCGCCGTCTGCGGGTTTCCCAGCCGTCGCTCATGTTCACCGCGCGGCCCGGCATGATCAGGTTGCGCCGTTCACCGAAGAACATGTCGCTGGCGGTGAGCACGTCCCCGCCGTTTTCGGCTGCCGCGAGGTCCACCTCGCCGCGCGCGTGGCCGCGCCGGTGCCAATCCGGGACCACGCTGCCGATCACCCGAAGGCGCGCAACGCCGCCGTCGGGATAGATAACTAATTTTACGTGGGTGAAGGCAAACGAACAATCGACCTCGAAGCGGTTCTTGCTGTTGCCCTCGAGGTTCGAGCGCTCGAGGATGGGCGTCCACACCGTCTCGGGCGAGTGCAGGGCCTCCTCCGAGGCGTCGATCGGTAGCGCGGTGCCGAGCACCTCGCAGGCCTCCGGGAAGTTCCCTCGGAACCAGGAGGTATCCACGATCAGCGCGCGAACCACGCCCGGGCAACCCAAGCGAATGATCGCCCAGTCGTGGAAGTCCGGGTGCAGCGAGGTATCAGCGGTGCCGTCCGGATGGCGTTTGCGACGGCTCTCCCAGCCGTCCATCCATTTGCCTTTATCGGTGTAGGCGTGTTCGCGCCACTCGGCGTCATGCGCCAAAAGGAGGTTCTCCTTCTCGGCGAAGAAGTCGTCACTGCAGGAAACGACCACGGCTCCGAGCCGCAGCGATGCGAGATTCAGCCCATCAAACGCAGTCATCAAACGCCTCCTTTGAGCCACTGCCCGCTGCTCGCCGCGACCGGCACCTCGGCTTCGTCGGCACGATAGACGCAGGTGCCGCGAACGTAGGTGGCGGCGATCGCGCCGAGCAACGTCTCCCCGTCGTACGGGGTCAGCTTGTTCTTGTGACGAATGCTGGGCTTCGTCACGGTGGTCTTGGCGTGCTCGTTCAGGAAGGTGAAGTCGGCGTCGAGCCCGACCTCGAGCGCACCTTTGCGGCCGCTGAGGCGCGCATGACGAGCAGGGTTGCGGCTCATCCAACGTGTGACGTCCTCCAAGCTGAATCCGCGCTTCTTGGCCTCGGTGTGGACCGCCAGAAAGCTCCATTGCAGCCCGGCGATACCGCCCCACGCGCCCATGAAGTCACCTTCCTCGGTGCGCTTGAGCTCAGGGAGGCAAGGCGAGTGATCCGAGACCACCATTTCAATAAGCCCTTCACGAACGGCGTCCCACAAGGCCTCGCGATTTCGCGCCTCGCGGATGGGGGGCGCACACTTGAACCAGGTCGCTCCGTCGGGGATGTCTTCGGCGCTGAAATGCAGATAGTGCGGAGCCGTCTCGGCGGTCAGCGGCACGCCCTCGTCGCGAGCCTTCTTGAGCCAGGTGAGCGCGGTCGCCGAGGATAGGTGCACTACATGGATCGGCACCTGGGTGCTGGCGGCCAGCGCATACAGCTGGGCAACGGCGCGCTCCTCGGCGGACGGTGGGCGCGAGGCGAGGTACGTCGCGTACGAGCGGCTATCCATGCGGGCGATCACGTCGGCCACCGCGTCGATCGGCCCTTCAAGCTCCGCGTGCACCATCAGCGGCACGCCACGGTCTTTGAGCTGGGCCAGCGCGTCCTCGATGTTGGAAAGCGAGACGAAGGGAAACTCCAGCACCCCGGAGGGCAACATGAAGCACTTGAAGCCGTGTGCGCCCTCATCGAGCAGGTGACCGAGCGAGCGCCGATCCCCAGTGGTGTTATCCGGGACTGCGCCGCCCCAAAGCCCAACGTCGACGCGCAAGCGACCTTCCGTAGCCGCGGCCTTCTCGGCCAGCCCGCGCGCGCTGGTGGCCGGCGGAATGCTGTTGAGCGGCATATCAACCAAGGTGGTTATGCCGCCTGCCGCCGCGGCTGAGGTGGCCGTCTCGAAGCCCTCCCATTCGGTGCGGCCCGGCTCATTGATGTGAACGTGGGTATCGACGATGCCGGGGAGCAGCGTACAAGACTCGAACTCGACGATCGGTGCCCCTTCCGGGACGGCCTCATACGCTGCAATGGCCGCGATCCTGCCGCCGACGACCTTCACGCTCGCCGGCTTGATCCCAGTGGGGAGCACCGCGCGCTTGGCGCGAAAGAACTGTTCTTCGCTCATGGTCCCTTGGCTCCCTGGTCGATCCAGGCTCGCAGCGTCTCGCGCTCGGCCTGCGTCATGTTGGTTTGGTTGGCGAGCGGCATGCTCTTCGACTTCACGGCGCGCTCTTCAATCTTCGGCGCGTGCCGCACGATCAGATCGGCGCTGTCGAACATGATGCCGTTGGGAGCCACTTTGTAGCCGGGGTTGGTCGGCGTGGTCGAGTGGCACTCGGTGCAGCGGTTGTGGATGATCTCCGCCACCTCGGCGAACTCGACCGGGGTGGTCCGCTTCTGCGAGGGGCTGAGCATGTCCTTGTCGCTCATCATCACCAGCGTGAAGGACGCGGCTCCAAAGGCCACGAAGCTGGTGGGCCAGAACCACATCTTGTGGGTGAAGCGCATGTTCATGCCATGCCGAACGAAGGCGCCGGCCGAACACAACACCAGCAAGATCACCCAGGACTTGGGGTGCCCAAAGGTCGAAGGGAAATGCCCGCTGAGCATGATGAACAAGAGCGGGAAGGTGAAGTAGTTGTTGTGAATCGAGCGCTGTTTGGCCTGGTAGCCAACGGCTGGATCTTGCTCGCGGCCCTCTTTGGTCGCGGCGATCAGCTCGCGCTGTGACGGCATGATCACGAACCAGACGTTGCCCGTCATGATCGTGCCCATCAGAATGCCGACATGCATGTAGGCGGCTCGGCCGCTGAAGAAGTTGAAGTAGACGGCGGAGGCGCCAATCACGATGCCGAGCGTCAGCAGCGTTGCCAACGTAACGCTCTTACCGATCTTGGTGCGCCAAACGATGTCGTACAGGATCCAAGCGGCCGGCAGACTCGCTGCGCTAATCCCTATTGCGGTATTGGCGCTGATGGCGGCGATCTCCGGGTCCACCATCATCGAGGCAGCGCTCATGTAGTAGACGAGCACCATTAGCGAGATGCCACTCGCCCAAGTGGTGAAGTTCTGCCACTTGAACCAATGCAGGTTGTCGGGGAGCTGGGAGGGTGAGAGAGCGAGCTTCTCCATTTGGTAGAAGCCCCCGGAGTGAACCATCCAGATCTCCCCCACGAGCCCCTTGCGCGGGCCGCTCTTGGGCGTCTCCAGATTGCGGTCAATCCAGTTCCAGAGCATCGAGTTGCCGATCCACATGATGCCGGCGATGAGGTGAACCCAACGCGCAATCAATTGGACCAGCTCAGCTAGCGGATCGAACATGTGTTTGGACCTGAACGCTCGCGGTCGCACGAACGACGAAGGGCGGCAAGCGCTTGCATCGCTTGTCGCCCAACACTGCCTTTAGCCGTTGCGGAGCCTCAGTTCTTGCTGGGCGCCTTTTTCTTCGAGCCGCGCTTTTCTTGGGGTTTCTTCTTCTTCGTCTCGGCCCGGCGCACTTTCTTCTTGTCTCGCTTGGGCTTGGTCGTCGTCTCGCCTAGCTCGCTGTCTTCGCTTGCGTCGGCCAGCAACTTTTCACGGGCCGCCCCGCTCAGGTTCGGCGGCCCAACGAACGGTTGCTTGGGGTTGAACGCAGGCTCTTGCCAGCCGTCTGCTGCGGGCTTGCTGGCGAGCGTGGCTGGCTCGGGCACGGCCTGCTGGGGGAACGCTTGCGCTGCCGCTGCGAGGTCCGCGGGCAGGGCAGGGCGAGCCTGCTCGTGGTTGAGGAAGGGCGCCTTTGCCTGGGCTCTCGCGACGAGCTCACCGCCCGAGCTGGTCAGCGTCGAAGCGATGACGAGCAGACCGGCCGTGAGCGCGCCAAGCGCTGCTACCGCGCCGAGCTTGCGTCGTCGTGCCCGCGCTCGCTCCGGCTCGTTGAGCGCAGCGAGCACCTCGGCTCGCATCTCGGTTGCGCTGGAAAAGCGAAGCGAAGCGTGGCGCGCCAAGGCTTTGCCGACCAACGTGTCAAGCAGCTTGGCGTGCCCGACGGCTTGCAGCAGTTCGCTCGGTGGCGGCGGGCTTCCTTGCGCTTTGGCTTGAATCACGCCCATCTGCGTATCGGCCTTGAACGGCACCGAGCCGGTGAGCAGCTCGTAAAGCATCGTACCAACGGCGTAGAGATCGGCGCGCACATCCACCTCGTGTGGGCGGGCGGCCTGTTCTGGCGCCATGTAGTCCGGCGTTCCCCAAAGTTCGACGCCGCTGCTCGTCGGCGCGGGCGTGAACACCTCGGCGAGATCGCGATCATCGCGCGCGATCGCGATACCGAAGTCGATCAGGGTGAGCGAGCCGTCGTCTGCGAGGATGACGTTGCTGGGCTTGAGGTCGCGGTGAATGACGCCCTTTTCGTGAACCGCGGCGAGCACGGCGAGCAGCTTCTCGGTCAGCTGCAGGGACTCGGTGACGGTGAGTTTGCCGCCCTTGAGCTTGCTCTCGAGGTTCTGGCCCTCACACAGCTCGAGCACCAAGAAGGGGCGGTCATCGGCGGTGCGGCCGACGTCACGTAGGCGAACTACCCCGGGAACGTCGAGCAGCGAAAGCACCCGCATCTCCCGACGAAGCTGCGTTTCACCCAGCTTGTCTTTCGAATCGAGCAGCTTGATGGCGACGGTCCGATCGAGGTCAACGTGCAGCGCTTTGTGCACCGACGAGCCTTGCCCGCGGCCAAGCTCACTCAGCAGCTTGTAGCGGGTGCCTGGAAGGACGCCCTCTTCGCTTTCGCGCACGGCGTGAGCCACCCGCGGCGTGTTGGCGCGCGGCGTCTTGCTGGCGCCAAAGACTTTGCGCGCCTCAGCGACCAAACGCAGAAACTCGCGCCGCGCGCGGGTGGTCTCCCCGTTGAACATGCGGTTCATCAACATCTGCACTCGGCCGCGAACGCCGCGTTCACCCGAGGCCATCGGCGGGGCGTGGCTCAGCAAGGAGGCGAGCTCACGGGCCGCATCTTTCGTGCGCGCATAGCGGTGATTCTTGTCGAAGCTGGTCAGCCGCTTGATGACCACGTCCAAGCCTGGTGGAGCGTCTTCACAATCGGAGATCGGCGGTAGCTCGCGTTCGCCTTTGGCTACTAGGGCCATGTGCTCGCTGGCCTCGCCACTCAGGAAGCGGCGGCCGCACACGAGTTCCCACAGCATGACGCCGATGGCGTACAGATCGACGCGGAAGTCGCCGGAGTTCCCGTTGGCCACCTCGGGCGCGACGTAGCCGGGTTTGGCGTAGACCACGCCGCTCACGGTGTGGCATCGGCGGTTCTCCCCGCGGGCCGTACCGAAGTCGATGATTTTGACCTCACCGCCGTAGCTCACCATCAGGTTCTGCGGTGACAGGTCACGGTGCACGATCGAGAGCGGCTTGCCGTCTCCGTCGCTGCGCTCGTGGACGTGCGAGAGCGCCTCGGCCGTCAGCTGGATGATCGCTACCGCCTCGTGCCATGCAACGCGCTGGCTCGTCGATACCGAGCGCGCGCGGACGTCGCCCAGACTGCGCCCGT
Source organism: Polyangiaceae bacterium (assembly GCA_044376115.1). Taxonomy (GTDB): domain Bacteria; phylum Myxococcota_A; class Polyangia; order Polyangiales; family Polyangiaceae; genus Xiheicaenibacterium. Next base: position 142,797 of record JBILLK010000019.1, read on the forward strand.
CCACATACTCGACTACGACGTACGGCTCTGAGGTTTCATCGTCCACCGTGGCTTCGAGCACCTGCGCGACGCCGGGGTGCTCCAGCTGGGCCTGCACGCGGGCCTCGTCCAAGAAGCGAGCCTTGAAGCTCTTGTCTGTGCGGTGCTCGCTGCGAATCGTCTTGACGATCACCGGTCGCTCGGCGCCCTCGAGGCCAAGCGCCGCTGCGAGCATTACCTCGCCCATCCCTCCCTTGGCGATCCGGCGTAACAATACATAGCGACCGAAGCGCCGCGGTAACTCGAAGTAGGCAAGCGCCGCCGGGCGCAGTGGCTCGCGCGCGGGAGCAGGCCGACTCAGGGAGCTAGGCACGCTGCCATGAGACGCGGGACCGAGGGAGGAGGACTCCATAGCTTCCCCTACGGGCCGAGCTTTCGCTGGGCCAAGAAATCAACTGAAGACGCGGGCTCTACTTCAATAAGGGCGGCGGCGGGCCGCGCCCGAGGTTGACCAGGTGCTGATCCCGTTCCCCAATTGCGGTATAGGTCGCAGCTATGGGGAAGAGGAATACGATCGCCTTTTTGGTTGCGCTGGCTCTGACGACGACCGGCTGCGATGTCATCAACAAGCTAAAGAAGGCCAAGGAAGACTTGGCCTCCACCACCAGCTCGGCGGCCGCCAAGGAAGGGCCGCTCTCCGATGACCCGGATGAAGCGCTGGGATTGAAGTTGAACCACCCGATCGAGTGCATCAACAATACGTCTTCAGCCGTTTTTCGCAGCTACGACCGCTACGTCTCCTGGGTCGATCCGAAGGCCGGCATCACCGGCAAAGAGCGCAACGTGTACGGCCTCTACGAGATCAACAAGACCTTCGTCGACCGCTGCAAGAAGGCTCTTGTGGACCTGAAGAACGTCAAGGAGCCCAAGACGCCCGAGCTCGACGGCTTTGCCGCGACCTACGAGACCAAGCTCGACGCGGTGATGACTGCGGCCACCGACGCCTATAAGTACTACAACCAAAAGGACTACGAAGACGACAAGTTCGCCAAGGCCAAGACCATGCATCCCGGCCTAATCAAGGCGTTCGAAGAGTTCGACGCGGCGGACAAGGCGATGCGCGACGAGCTCACTCGGCTCAAATCCGGCATGAGCGAACGCGAGATCGCCAAGGTGGAGAAAGAGCAGGGGAAGAAGCTGCTCTGGCACAAGCTCAAGATGAGCATCGTGGCGGAGAAGGTCGTTCAGGCGGGCAACATGGATATCGCCAAGATTGACCTCGCTAAGCTCGAGGCCGCGACCAAGGATCTCGAGGACATGACGAACCAGCTTGAGTCGTACGCCAAGGCCCATACTGATGAGACGTCCAAGGTCCTGCTCTGGAGCACTTATGAGTCCAAGCCTGGGGAGCTGTTGCGCTCCGCCAAGTCGCTGATGCGCCGTGTTCGCGACAAGAAGCCGTTCGAGACCAGCGAGACGATGATGATCAACGGCGGCAACCCGCAAATGATCGAGGGGCACCCGGCGCACCTCTTGGCCAAGTACAACGACTTGATCAAAGCGTCGAACTCGGTGAAGTTTTAAAGCGCTATCGTGAAGGCGCCTTCCGGCGGCGCAAAACAAACGAGGCTGGGGTTGTCTTCGGGCATCTCCAGCTTCATGTGGCTTAGCAGCAGCTTCCCCGTCTCTGCGTTGGGCACGGTGATGCCGAGCCGGCGCTTCCCACCGTGGTTGAAGTCGAGCAGCGTCTCCGTCGTGCGTTTCTCGAAGGACTTGAGCGCCCTCTTGGTGCGAGGAAAGTCGAACTTCTTCGGTGTCCTGTCGGACACGTCGTAGAGGAATAGGAACGGCGTTTTGCAGCTCTCGGTCAGCAGGGGGAAGACCTCGGAGGCTGCGCTGCTCGAGTCGGGCCTATTCTTGAAAAGGTCCGCGGGCGGCGTGCCGAGCAGCCTCTGGTCCACGGTGCCGAGCAGCACCGAGATGCCAGAGATCTCCCCGCCAACCGACGCATAGGCGGTGTTCTCGTCGCTGGCCCAAAGCGCCGTCAGCCGGACTTGCTTGGGCGGGACGAATTGCTGGTAACGGTTGTCCTTGGTGACGCTGACCAATTTGTGAAGCTCGTTCGACCCTTGGTAGCGACCGACGTTCAACCCGAAGAAGCTGCCATCCGGCGTTGCCCACGCTGCGGCGATGTGGCCCGGGTCATGGGTCTCGAGCCTCCGGGTGCTAACGCCGTCGAAGCGCGCGAGGTAGTACGGCGAACTCGCGCTGGAGAGGGTGACGTAGACAGCGTTCTTTGAGCTTACTGCGATATGGTGGTGATAGGGCATTAGCTCGCCTGCGGCCTCGAGCTCGGGCAGGTCCTCGATGCGGCTCTTGCTTTCACCGGCTGGCCAGTACTCCAAGGCGAACTTCTTGGTGTCACAACGCTGTCCGAGTACGTAGACCTCTCCGCTGGGCAAAGTCGCTACGTCGAACGGGCGAAGCAGCGCGCCGCTGCAACCCTGCTTGGCTTCGGCTTTGGTGGGTTGAAGCTCCACCTTGGCGGTGCCGTGCACGACCGCGAGCGCATCGCCGTTGATGCCCAGGAAGACGCCGTCGGTCCAGGGCACCACGTTGAAGGGTAGCTTCTTCTCGACCGTCCACTGGCCAGCGTGACGCACGTACGCAACGTCCCGCGAGCTTGATTGGCGAGCGCCAAAGAAGCTACTGAAGTTCGCCTCGGCCCAAAGATCCTCGGGCCAGTTACCCTCGAGCTTGCGAATCTCGTACGCCCCGAGCAGCGGCGTATTCTTCTCCACCTTCTCGGTGGTGACGGCCTTGGGCTTGAGCTTCAGCTTACCGTCCTCGAGCTCGTAGACATGGCCTGCTTTGGTGACCACCATACGATCGCGGAAGGGATGAATCACAAAGTCCGAGGACGCTTGGCCTCCCGGCATAAAGCCAGCGTCTTCCTTCAGGTAAGCAACCGGGAAGAGCGGCTTGCTCGCAGGCTTCGTCTTGATCGTGCTGCGATCCACCTGCTCCGGCGTAGTCGGGCTGGCCGATGCCGATACTGCGCTGGCCGGACGTTCGGAGGTGATGGGCGCCGCGGACGACTTCGATTCAGCCTTTGTCTGGTCTCCGCAGCCGAGGGCCGAGAGCGCGAGCAGGAGCGTGGAGCGTTGAGCCGGATACATCAGGCGTGGAACGCTAGACCATGTTGCGGGCCGGCGGAGCAGGCTTTCGCTATTGAGCAGCTGGGGGAGCCGCGTGACAACAAGGACGAGGTGCCTCGGCAGGCTCCCCGTGTTCGCCGGTGCTTTGGGGCGCGTGGGGGGCGATGCCATTGACCACCGCCGCTTGCAGTTGCAGCGCCCCACCGAGCGCCATCAGCAGGCCGGCAGCCAGCCGTACGGTGCTGTGGCGAAAGACCGCTGCTGCCCCGCGCAGCAGCGAGAGCACGCCGACGATCGCCGGCAGAGTACCGACGAAGAAGGCCGCCATCACCGAGGCGCCGAGCAGCGCGTTGCCGGTGCTCATGGCCAGCGCGAGGGCTCCGTAAATCAGGCCGCAGGGTAAGAAGCCCCACAAAAGGCCGCGCGCGAGTAGCCCCTTGCTTCCCGTTGTAGTCCGACCGAAGCCGGCCTTGCCGAGCAGCCTGGCGGCGATGCGGGAGACGAGCGAACGAACGCCGCTCGAGCCTGGGATCGCCTTCGGTAAAATGCCGCTGCTGGCGACCCCTACCAAGAGCAAGGTAACGCCGCAGAAAATCTTGGCGCCGAAGTGAAACTCCGAGGCGAAGGTGGCTCGCTCGACGAAGCCGAAAAGACCCGCAGCAAGAGCGCCCAGCGTTGCGTAGCCCAGCAGTCGACCGGCTTGCACGCGGGCGATCCGGCCGGCGACCTCGTACTTGTCCTGACTACCTGCAGACGGTACGGCCGAGCCGCAGGACATCGCCGCGATCGGGCCGCACATGGTGATGCAGTGGGGCGCGCCCATCAGTCCAAGCAAGAACGCGGAGCCTAATTCAAGGGTGCTCATTGTCGTGGTCCGATGAACTCAGCTTGCAGCTTCTGGGAGGGCTGGCCTTGGCAATCGAGGCTCTCGTAGACCGAGAGCTCCAGCAGTGCGTGCCCGCCATGCGGGATGGGCCCTTTGAACACCACGATCATCTCGCGACCCTCACGTGCGGCGAGCGATAGTGAAAGCGGTAGCGTGGTGGTCATTCCTTCAGCCGTGTGGTCGAGGCAAACCGAGAGATCACGCGGCTCGGTTTGCTTGTTGATTAGGTGCAGGACGAAGGTGTTACGTACGTCGTCGCCCTCGAGCACGTAGGGCGCTCCCTTTTGACGCAGCACATGGGCTTCGAAGTCGCGGCTCGACGAGAAGGCGAGCGTGGCAGCGACAGCGCCGAGCGTGCCCAAGACTCCGTAGATCAGCAGTCTGGGACGCCAAAACTTACGTGCTCCACCGCGCAGAACACGATCGCTCTCAAAGCGAATCAGCCCTTTGGGACGGCTGAGCTTGTCCATCACCTCGTCGCAAGCGTCGATGCAGGCGGTGCAGCCCACACAGTCGAGCTGGAGGCCGTTGCGGATATCGATGCCGGTGGGGCAGACCACGACGCAGCGTTTGCAATCGACACAATCACCCTTGGTCGAGCCCGCCTTGCCGCGCGGCTCTCCGCGCGTGGTGTCGTAGGCGATGACCAGCGTGTCATCGTCCACCAGCGCGCCTTGCAGGCGGCCGTAAGGGCAAACCACCAAGCAGAACTGCTCACGGAAGTAGCCGAAGTTGAAGTAGCCAATCAGTGTCAGCACCAGCGCCCAACCAAAGATGGCCGGCTCGGCTGCAGGGCCCGCGGCGAACATCGTCCAGGCCCGCTCCATCGGGACGAACAGAAATACGAGGCTGTGCGCGAGCCAGGTGGATACCAACAAGAACGCCAAGTGTTTGCCCGTCTTGCGAGCGATCCCGGACGGCCCGAGCGGCGCCTTGTCTCGCCGTATACGTTGCTCGCGCGGGCCCTCGAACAGCCGCTCGATCGGCCGAAAGATGCCATCGAGAAAGACCGTTTGCGGGCAGGCGAAGCCGCAGAACACCCGGCCCCATAGCGAGGTAACGAGGGCGAGCAGAAAGGCGCCCCCGGTCAGTAGAAAGAAGGCGAGAAACGCGTCCTCCGGACCGAAGCTCTTGGTCAATACGGTAAACTGCCGCGCGGGGACATTGAGCAGTAGCACGGGCTGTCCGCCCACCCGAATGAACGATAGCGCCGCTAGCACCACCAAGAGAACGCTGAACAGGATGCGACGCAGCGAGTGGAAGCGCCCTTTGACATCAGCGGGCTGGGGCTTGCGGCGGCGGCCATCCGAACCGAGCGAACTGATGATCTCCTCCGGTTCCAAGAGCGGCAGGTGTTTCTTGCCGTCCTTGGAGGAAGCTCTCTCGTTCACGTTCGCTCGGTCGTGGGCGTTCATTGACTTACCGGTTCTCCCTGGGGCTCTTTACCGCCAGCGACGTTGCTACCGCGAAGGCTCAACACGTAAGCCGTAGCCGCGCGGACTTTGCCCTCGCCGAGTTGCTTGCCCCAAGCAGGCATCTGCTTGGCGAGGTAGCCGTTCTTGATTGTGTTGTAGGTGTCCGTTGGCTTCGCGCCATGCAGCACGAAGTTGTCGGTGAGGTTGGGCCCTGTAGCGCCTTTGCCGCCTTCAGCGTGGCAGGTGACACAGTTGGTGACGAAGAGCTCCTTGCCCTGGTTGATTGAGGATTGGTTCTTTGAAAGGGCCAGTAGCAGCTCGTCCGTAGCTTCTCCAGCTGCCAACATCTCTGCTGCCGCCTTGGCGTCACGCTCGGCCACGACCTCGGCGTACTCCTCGGAGGGCAGCAGGCCTTTGTCGAAGGTATGGTAGTAAATCCAATAACCACCCGCGAAGCTGATGCACAGGAAGAAGGTGGTCAGCCACCAGCGCGGCAGCATGTTGTCGTACTCGAGGATGCCGTCATACTCGTGCACGTTCTGGCCCGGAGGGGCATCGGGGTGCTCCTTCATAGGTCACCGTCCTTGTCATCGCTGAGGGGTAGAATCGCCAGTTGGTCGCACTCGGATTGCTTGCGTCCGAACGTGTTCAGCGCAATCAGCATGGCCGCGAAGCCGAAGAAGAAGAGTGCGACTGCCGGATAGGCGAGTAGCGGACTGTCGTGAAACATCTGAGAAACTAAGCGGGACATTTCAACCTCCTCCTGGGAGACCGAGGCATTGCAAGTAGGCGATGATCGCAACCATCTCGGACCGCGGATCCACTTTGATCTTCTGCTCGGCTAGGTCGGCCGTGATCTTCTCTGCTTGTTTGAGCGCTGCAGGCTCGGCCTGCTGCACGTCGGCGACCGTGTACGGCACGCCGACCGAGCGAAGGGCTCGCAGTTTTCCTTCGGTGGCTTTGTAGTCCACCAAGTTGGTCTCGAATTGCGCATAGCTGGGCATGTTGGAGCCGGCCGATAGCTGCGGTGGATTGATGAAGTGCTGGTAGTGCCAGGCGCTCGGGTTCTTATTGCCTTGTCGAGCAAGGTCAGGACCTGTTCGCTTGGAGCCCCAGGTGAAGGGGTGGTCGTACTGCGAGTCCGCCATCATCGAGGCTTCGCCGTAGCGTTGCGTCTCGGTGGCGAAGGGGCGGATCATCTGCGAGTGGCAGGTTGAACAGCCCTCGCGGATGTAGATGTCACGGCCTTCGAGTTCGAGCGCGGTGTAGGGCCTGGCGCCGGTCTTGTCGCCAGCCGCGGGGGCTGCCATCAGCGCAGGGACAATCTGCACGACGCCGCCCACCAGCACCGCGCCTACTGTGAGGACCGTAAGGATCAGCGCGCGACCCTCGAGCAAACGATGCCAAGACTTCTCGTGGTCGGTCGTGGCGGTGAGGCGCTGGATGATGAAGCCGCCGAGGGCAACGGCAACGAAGAAGGCGAAGAAGGCTACACCGGTAATCGCGTCACCACGGCCCGCCAGCACCAGTAGCACAATTGCAACCACCGACAGTCCGAGCGGCGTGCCGAGCAGAATCGCGCGGGTCGAAGGATCCTTCTTCTTCTCCTCGGGGATCACGACCTCGACGCTGGTCTCGACCGGCGCGCCGGAACGAGCCGTCTGCACTAGGTTGACCACCATCATGATCATGCCGACGAAGTACATCAGGCCGCCGACGAGTCGCACGTAGTACATCGGGCGGAGTGCGACGACCGTCTCGAGGAAGGTGTAGGTCAGGCTGCCGTCTTCGCGCGTCGCCTTCCACATCAGGCCTTGGGTCACGCCAGCGACCCACATCGATACCATGTAGAGAACGATGCCGATGGTCGCGAGCCAGAAGTGGGCATTCGCCGACGACTCCGACTTGAGCTTCGTCCCGTACAGCTTCGGAACTAAGTAGTAAAACATGCCGGCGGCCATGAAGCCGTTCCAGCCGAGGGCCCCGGAGTGCACGTGGCCGACGATCCAATCGGTGTAGTGGGCGAGCCCGCTGACGCTGCGAATGGAGAGCAGGGGGCCTTCGAAAGTGGCCATGCCGTAGAAGGTCAATGCGGCTGCAAAGAACTTCAGCACCGGGTCGCGACGCAGTTGCGCCCAAGCGCCACGCAGCGTGAAAAGGCCGTTGATCATGCCGCCCCAGCTGGGAGCCCACAACATCACGCTGAAGACCATACCGAGCGTCTGCAGCCAATCCGGCAGCGCCGTATTGAGCAAGTGATGGGGGCCGGCCCAGATGTAGAGAAACACCAAGGCCCAAAAGTGGATGATCGAAAGCTTGTACGAATAGACCGGGCGATTGGCCGCCTTCGGTACGAAGTAGTACATGATGCCGAGGATCGGCGTAGTGAGGAAGAACGCTACTGCGTTATGGCCGTACCACCACTGAATCAGCGCGTCCTGCGTACCGCCGAATAGCGAGTAGCCCTTGATTGCACTCACCGGGATGGCGAGCGAATTGACGATGTGGAGGATGGCGATGGTGACGATGGTCGCGATGTAGAACCAGAGCCCAACGTACAGGTGCTTCTCGGCGCGCTTGGCCAACATCCAAAAGAAGTTGATGCCGAAGACCACCCAAACCAGCGCAATCGCGATGTCGATGGGCCACTCCAGCTCGGCGTACTCCTTACCGGAGGTGATACCGAGGGGCAGTGAGATGGCTGCGGCGACGATGATGGCCTGCCAGCCAAAGAAGTGAAACTTCGCCAGGAAGTCCGAGGGCAGGCGAGCCTTCATCAGCCGTTGCGATGAATAGTAAACGCCAGCGAACATCATGTTGCCGACGAAGGCGAAGATGGCTGCATTGGTATGCAGCGGGCGCAACCTGCCGTAGCTGAGGATCGGGTGAAGGTTGGCGCCTTGAAAGGCAAGTTGGGTTGCGACGATCACTCCCAAGAGGAGCGCCACCACGGCGAACGTGACCGAAGCCATGATGAACCACCGCACGACCCAGTCGTTGTAGGTGATGGTCACTCTTCTCTGAGCTTCTGCGGGTTTGGCTGTCTTTTTCATAGCTGTTGGTCCGTCTGGCTTTCGGGCTTAACCGAGGGCTTCTGATCCTCGCGAAGCGGCAACAAAGCGAGTCTGAGGCTGTGCTGGTGATTTCCGTCGTTGGACGAGCGGAGGAACAGCAGCAGGCCAAGGGTCGTCAGGCACAGGCTGACGAAGAGGCTGAGGTCGAGTGCGTCCACAGGGTTCCTTTCGGGCCGATTGCCGCCATGACAATCGAGACCGAGATGAGGGTCGATAACGGCATTAAAATCGCCGCTGAGAGAGGGTTCATGGCACCGCTAAATGCGATAGTGAGCGCGATAACGTTGTAGCTGACGGCCCAGGTCAGACTGCGATCCTGGGCCTTCGCGAGGGCGCGGGCGCTGCGGAATAACTTCGCAATGGCGTTTACGCCGGGCCGAAGCAGGTAGAAGTCGGTGCGCGCGGCGAGGAAGGTGGTGCCGGCGACGGGCGTGCCAGCTGCATAGGCGGCGGTGGCCGCAAGTGCGTCATTGAGGCCATCCCCGACGAACAGCGACTTGCCTCCAAGCGACTTCACGATGGCAGCTTTGCTTTCCGGCGTCGCTTCGAAGAACACACGGCTCTCGGGGATGGCGCAGGTGCGAGCGACCCGCAGCGCGCGCTCTTCCGCGTCGCCCGTCGCGAGATAGGAGGTTAAATCGAGTTCGCCTAACTCACGCACGGTACGGCTCGCGTCGGCGAATAGGCAGTCCTCGGTCTTCGCTGCCAGCCGCACTTCGCCGTCCCGAGCGAACACGATGTCGAAGCTGGGGTCGGCGCCGAGCCAGCGCGGTGAGCCCAGGGCGTAGCTATGACCATCGAGCGAGACCACGAGGCCGCGACCGGCTTGCTCGTGCGTCGCGAGCTCGAGCCAGGGAGCGCTCTCGATCTCACGCAGCGCGGCGGCCAGCGCGACGGCTTTGGGGTGCCGCGAGCGTTGCGCGAGGTTGGCCAAGATGGCCCGCTCTCCGACCGGGAGGCCGAGCAGTTGCTGCCGAGTGGCCTCCGAGAGGCGGCTCTCGGTAAGCGTGCCGGTTTTGTCGAAGATCACCGTGCGAATCGCGAGCAAGCGCTCGAGCAGGGTGGAGGAGCGCACCAGCACGCCCTCTTGCCGCAGGCGCATCAACGTCAGCTCATTGGCGAGGGGCGTGGCAATGCCGAAGCCACAGGGGCAGGTCACCACCAAAATGGCGGTTAGCGTGCCCAGCGTGTCGAGCCAGTCCTGCGTACGGGCGTAGGCGATGGTCGCTCCGAGGGCGGCGACCAGCAGTACACCGATAACCCAGTAGCGAGAGATGAAGCGTTCGCGCGCTGATTGACTATCGGCGTAACGCTCATCGCGCACGGGGGTGCGCAGCAGCGGCAACAGGCGTGACTCCGCGAAGGCTTCGCTTGCGATCACGGTGATCGGGCTCGATTCGGCGTTGGCCATGCCTGCGAGCACGGGCGCGTTCTCCTGCAGCGTGCGCTCCTCCGATTCCCCGGTGAGCCAAGCCGCTGAGAAGCGAGCCTCGCTGGCGGCCAGCCGAGCCAGCACCGGGGAGACATCGCGGGGGGCGAGGATCAGCTCATCGCCGGGGCGAATCGATTCGGCGGGGACCACCTCGACCAGTGCGTCGGCACCGACTTGCTTGGTCTTACGTCGCACCAAGAGCGCGCCTGCTTCCGCGTCGGTTAGCAGCGTCGCGCGGTTCTTCTCGAGGACCCGCTCGCGCAAGAAGCGGCCGAGCAGCATCAGCGCGAGGAAGATGCTGATGGTGTCGAAGTAAACGGCGTCGTGACGCCCAGCCAGATAGAGGGCGACGCTTCCGCCATAGCCCGTTAGCAGGCCGACCACGATGGGAAGGTCGAGATGCAGCATGCCGCGCCTCAGCCCTTGCCAAGCTCCGCGAAAGAAGACGGGACCACCAACCCAAAGGCTGATGCTGGCGAGCACCAACTCGAGAGTCATCAACGTGGATGAAAGTTGCGTGTCGGCGAGCCCGGCGTAGCGCGCCACGGCGAAGCTCATGATGTTGAGCCCCAGCGCGATCGACACGCCCATCCGCCACAACAGGTCGTCGCTACGCGGGCGTGCGCCTGTTCGCTCTGGCCCCAATTGGTAGCCAAAGCGCTGCACGGTTTCGGCAAAGGCGAGCAGCGGAAAGTCCTTTTCCACCGTAAGCTCGACCGTGCCAAGCACCGGATTGACGACAATCGAGGCACCCTCGGCTGCGCGCTGGGTCAGCTCCTCAAGCAGCCAAACGCAGGCCGCGCAATTGATGCCCTCGATCGAGAGGTGCAACGTCGTGATGCCCTCGACGTTCGCGAGGTCACTGGCGGCGCGCTCCAGCCACATCCGGCCCATCGGATCGGTGCCCGTCTCCCGCGCAGGCGGGATCGGGCAGTCCTTAAGATCGTAGAAGCGCTCCAAGCTCTGCTCGCGCATGAGCCGGTAGATGGATTCACAGCCGACGCAGCAGAACTCGGAAAGGCAGGGCGTGCTGCAGTGAAGACAGACCGTGGCGCTATTGGAACGAGTGTCTTTAGACAAAGAATCCACATCGGTGAGGCGGTTCATTCGCCCTCCGTGATCCCCCGTAGCGGTTGATGAGAAGTTGGTTCAGGTACCGGTCATGGCGTTCGACGCGTGCGGTCCCTCGGGACCACGACCAGCCGACGAATAGACATGCGCGCGCACGTGGTACTGCGAGTGCCGAGTGCACCAAAGCTTGGCGCCGTTGCTGATCTGGCGGCTCGTCGCGCAATCAGGGCAGACAGGCTCAATCTCGGGGACGCGCCACTCCGCCTTGTGGTTCTTATCGCGCACCACGGTGACCTCACACCCAGCCAGGCGCACGACCTTCTCGGCTACCGAGCCGAGCAGCATGCGCTTTAGGCCGCGCCGATTGTGCGAACCGAGCAAAATGCGGTCGGCGTTCAAGTGGGCCGCGAGCCAGACGATCTCGTCGGCGGGGTTACCGATCGAGCGGTGCGCTTCGACGCGGAGGAGCGGAAGCCGCGGTTCGCGCTTGCGGAACTCCTCGATGTTTTCGCTGATGGTGCGTGAGAAGTCTCCCATGTCGACCTGCGACATGGCGGCGTAGGGTGCGGTCGCGAGGTCTGAACCAACGGCAAAGGCCGGCGTGGCAACCGCCAGAATATGCAGGTCCGTGGGTTCATGGGCTGCAGCAACGGCGAGCGCCGCCTGCAACACAAACGACGATCCGACTTCAAGGTCGACTGCGGTGAGGAGGACGTACGGATGTTGAGACATGCGACGCTCCTCAGCATGCGGCGTGCCACCGGCGCAGAAGCTGGGTTTAGGCTTGATCAGCGCTGCCCGGAGGTGTCGCGAGCACGCGGTTCAAGCTCGGCGGTGCAAAGGCTTCGGAGGGACGCAGTTCTTGCGCCGGCTCAGCGATCCCACTCCAGCCGAATGATTGCGCCATCGCGGGTGCGACGGGCAATTCCTCGGGGGTTGCTGCGACCAGCGGCGCGCAGCGTGCTCTCGATGCCCACACGCAAGCCGCGCAGAGCGAACTCGCTGATAGCGGGCCAGCCTTCAACCTCGATCTCGGCCTCGCGCGGTTGCGACTTGATGACCTTGGCGCTGCCTTGCTGGTACGCGCGTTTGAAGATCACCGGCGTCTTTGCGACCAGAAGGTTGTCGGAGGTGAGGCGCAAGAGCGCACGCCAAATGGTAGTCACGGCTTGGCCCACGACTTGGGACGCGATCTGGGTGTGAAGCTCCGCAACCGAGAGCTTCTGCGACGGCGCGAGAAGCTCGTAGAGCCGCTCGAGCGCGTCGATGCGTACCCAAGAGAGCGGGGTGACGAGCCGCAGAGCTTCCTGGTCTTCGCGCATCAGCTGTTCGAACAGCTGGTCATAAAGAGCGGGTCCCACGCGGGTTTGCAGCGCTGCAATGTGACTGCGCACCATGGCACCGGAGATGTGTTCAACCATCCGTTGCCCCCCGTTTGCGCAAAATCGAAGCAAACGAGCGAGTCTTGAGGTCTGAAAGCTCGAGGCCGAGACGCTCGGTCATTTCGACCGCATCGAGAGCTCCACAATGGATGCCTCGCAAGAAGAAGTTGAGCAGCCCTTGTCCGGTTGCTGCGTCGTCGAAGGTGTGGCCCACGAGGGTCGCTCGTGAAGCGACCGAGAGGAAGTTTACGAGCCTCTCCACCATGGGCTCGAGCGATTTCAGGAAGAACGCGTAAACCGCTGCATAGCGAGCGGGTAGCTGGGCAGGGTGCAAGTCCCAGCCCTGATAGAGCCCGCTGCGCAGTGCCCGCGTTACGTTGTCTGCATGCAGCCGAGACGCTGCAAGCATTGCAGCGCGATTGGCTACGCGCTGCTCTTGGCTGAGCTCGGCCGGACTGCCCCGATAGATCGGGACCGGCAGTACGTTGGTCGCGCCGTCGGAGAGGAACACGCCGCGGCCTGCCAAACTCACCTGCATGACTTCGCGCGCAAAATCGCATGCAGGGTGCGCCAGCGATTGGGCGGAGGCGACCACGTTACAGCTGGCAGTGTAGTCGTACGCACCGAAGTGCGCAGCGAAGCAACGCCCCTTCGCCGCTTGCACCAGGCGAGGCAAATTCGCCTGGCCTTCCGCATCGAAAAGCGCTTGCGGCGTCTCGACCATGAGCTCGATGCGCACGCTACCCTCGGGCAGCTTGGCTTCGGCCTCGAGCGAGCTGAGCAAGTCGGCGAGCACGGCTACCTGGGCCGGGATGGTCACTTTGGGGAGCGTGACCACGAAGTTGCTCGGCAAAGCTCCACCCAGCGTTGAAGCGAGCCTGCCGATGAAAAGCTCCAGCGTTCGAAAGGCGCGTGCGGAAGACTCTTCGCTGAACGACTTGATGCGCACGCCGACGAAGGGCGGCAACATCCCGGCCTGCTTGGCTGTGGCGAGTTCGGTGGCTGCCCGCACAGCTTCTGCGTCCTCCTCCTGATCCGAGCGCACGCCAAAGCCATCCTCGAAGTCGATGCGGAAGTCTTCGACGGGCTCGCTCTTGAGCTTGTGAGCCACGCGCTGGTAGAGCTGCTCCGCGGTCTTTCCGGAGAGGCCCAGCCCCAGCGCGTCGGAGAGCGCTGGCCCGTCGTCGGCCAGCTCGTTCAGCGCACGAAGCGCCAGCTCACCCAGCTTGCGAGGGGTGGTGGCTTTAAAAAGATGAGCGCCGCCGTATACAGTGTGTACCGGCTGGCGCTCCAGAAGGTCCCCGGGATAGTCGCGACGAAAGGCTGCGTTTGCCCGCTTGAGCTCCAGCGCAAGTCGAGTTCGCGTCGCCACCAAGGTCAGCCCCTCAGAACCCGCAGTTGGCGCGCATGCGTTCGGCACCGAGCCAGCGAGCCGCCTTGCGCTTGGCGATGGTGTTGGGCAGGCGCTGATAGGGATCCCCATCGCCAGCCGCGAGCACCTCTTCCAGCGTCTTTACATAGTTATCTTTGTCTTTGGTATTGCAGTAGTAGCGCACTGCGAGCTGCACCTTAGGCAGCAGGCTCTTGCCTTCAGAGATGGCGAGGGCCTTGTCGAACAGGCCCTTGGCCTCGTCGAGTTCGGCCATCGGCGTACGCGCATGGAACGAGGCCAGCACCACATAGCCGGAGCCGTTCATGTACGTCGGATCCAGCTCGACGCTCTTCTCCATCAGAGCAACGCCCACGTACAGTTCTCCGACGAGCTCGGGCTTCTCTTTCGCCACGTTCACGCGACCAACCCAGGCGTTTCCAAGCCAGAACAGCTTCTCTGCGTCTTCCGGATCCTCGAAGTTCGCCAAGTAAGCTTTCATCGTATCGAGGTTGCGAGTCGCCTCTTTGAAGCCGGGCACGTCCTGCTCGACCAATTGCGTTCCGTACCAGATCGAACGCTCATACGCCTGTTCGGCGCGGCGCTTGTGGTAGTCCCAGTTGGCCCCGGTTCCCTCCGCATCTTCGGTGGTTTCCATCGAGTCTTCGATGAAGCCGAAGGACACGCTGGCCCACGAACGCGTGAGCATGAACAGCGCATCCTCGTTCTCCGGAGCCAAGAAGCGCATGCCTTCAATCTGCGCGAGACCGGCCATTGCAGCCTTCTCGGCCACTTCGTAGTCCCCGATGGTGTTAACCGCGACGCTGGCTTTGCGCGTCGACGAGATTTGACCATCCAATAGGATTTTCTTGATGCAACCGCTGGTGCCTAGTGAAGAGAGGGCGAGCAACGCGGCGGGAACGAGGGTCGATAGACGGGCCATAGGCCGCATGCGTACCCAAACCTGAGCCAGCTAGCAACTGGGACCAGGTGTTGATTGCGTACGGGCAACGGCTGTGGTCCGTTCTCGAAGGTGAACAACGGCGGAACCGGACCTGGCGACTTCGGGGGTGGTACACGCGTGACCCATGCCGAACAGGTCGCCACGGCGCGCACGATGGTCGCAAGCCCTCCTCCGCTGGCCCCTCGGCGCACCGGCTCGCTGCTGATGCCGCTGGGAGTGAGCGGCGTTCTCGCGACGGTCTTCCTCGTCACTGGGCTCGCGCTTCAGCGTGGCCCGTTCTACGCGGCCATTCCCGGCGCGCCCTCCGTGGAAGCTGCCGAACCTCCCGTTCGGTTGAGCGCCGCTCCCTCGAGCCCTAGCGCCGCGGGTTCTGCTCGCGCACCGCGGTCAGCCGCGCCTGCGCTGAGCGTGGTGCCCGAGGTCAAGTCGAGCGCGGTTCCGGAAAACGTGACGGGCCCGGTGGACTCGCCGCCGATGCGAGCGGCTCGCGCCGAGCTCGCAGACGCGATGAAGAAGGGAAACACCAAGCGCGCGACCGTGGCGCTCAAGGTTGTGCTCGCCCTGGACGTGAACTCGCTGGCCGACGCTGAGATACGGGAAACCACCTTGCAGCTCGCGCAAACGGCCAGTTTGATGCCGGAGCCTAACCCGAGCGAGTTCTTCGAGTTGCTCAAGGGTGACGGTGGGCCGCGCGGTCTCGACGTTCTTTACGAACTGGTGGCCAACAAGGGCGGGGCCCGCGCTTCCGTTGAAGCTGCCCGCGCTCTGAGAGACCCAGCTGTCGTCGCTCGCGGAACACCCGCGTTTCAGATCGCTTGGGCGTTCCGCCAAGCCGAATCGTGCGAGGCAAAGCGGCCGCTCTTGAGCCGGGTCGCTGACGAAGGGGACCACCGAGCGCTGGGGCTGCTCGTGATCGCCAAACAGCGTTGCAAGCGTGGTGGCCCAAGCTGTTGTGATTTCAAGGGCGCAGACGTGGATCAAGCCTTTGATAAGCTGAAGGCGCGCCTGGGCAATTGAGGTTCAGCTTGACTGTTCATGGTTTGGTGGTATCTCGTACAAACCATGAACAACTGGTTGCCTAAGTCCGTCATCCTCTCTGGTGCGCTCGGAGCGCTCTCCTTGCTGCCCGTTCGGCTCGACGCGGCGACGGTCGGCGAAGCTGCACCACAGGCCAAAGTCGTGGACGTCGATGACAAGGCGCTGTGGACTTCGGACCTCAAAGGCAGCACCGCCATCGTCTTTTACGAGGACAAAGACTCGGGTGAGCTCAACCGCGCGCTCAAAGATGAGCTCAAGAGCTTGATGGGCGAAGAGGGCATGGGCGGGATCCGCGTGGTTCCGGTCGCCGACGTCAGCGACTACAACAGCTGGCCTTCGCGCGGCTTCGTCAAAGACGCGGTGCGCGACGAGTCGAAGAAGGCCGGCGTGACCATCTATTGCGATTGGGACGCGTCCTACCGCAAAGCCTTCGACCTGTCGAAGGGCACGAGCAACGTGGTGGTGGTAGGCCGAGACGGCTTGGTGAAGGTCTCGACCAGCGGAGCGATCAAAGAGGCCCGCCGTAAGGCGATCCTCGAGGTTCTGCGCAACGACGTCGCCAAGAAGGACTAGCTGCGCGACGCCGTTGTTCAACGTTGATCGAACCCTGCAGCGAGTCGAGGAATCATGGATGGTAACGCGCGTGTGAGCAAAGTTGGCGACGGACAAGAGCGCTTGGAGTCTCGTCCCCACGCCGTGGTCATCGGCAGCGGCTTCGGTGGGCTAGCAGCCGCCGTGCGGCTCGGAGCGCGGGGCTACCGCGTGACGGTGCTCGAAAAGCTCGATGCACCGGGCGGTCGCGCCTACGTTCACAAGCAAGACGGCTTCGTGTTCGACGCCGGGCCTACCGTGATCACCGCGCCGCAACTGTTCGAGGATCTGTGGGCGCTCGCCGGCCGAAAGCTGAGCGACGACATCGATCTGAGGCCAGTAACGCCGTTCTACCGCATCCTGTTCGAAGATGGAGAGACCTTCGACTACACCGGCGACGCCGCTGACATGGATAGGCAGATAGCGCGCCTGTGCCCGTCCGACGTCGCGGGCTATCACCGCTTCCTCGAGATGAGCGAGAAGATCTTCGCCGTCGGCTTCGAGAAGCTCGCCCACGTTCCTTTTGGCAGCGTGATGGATATGGCGCGCATCGTCCCGGCGATGATGAAGCTCGCCAGCTATCGCACGGTCTACAGCTTGGTGGCGAAGTACGTCAAAGACGACAAGCTGCGGCAGGTGATGAGCTTTCATCCGCTGCTCGTCGGTGGAAACCCGTTCTCCACCACCTCGATCTACACGTTGATCGCCTTCCTCGAGCGCAAGTGGGGCGTGCACTTCCCGATGGGTGGTACCGGCGCGCTGATTCGCGGATTGATATCGCTGATCGAAGGGCAAGGAGGCTCGGTGCGGCTCAACGCCCCGGTTCGCAAGATCCTGGTCGACGCGGGTGAGGCCCGCGGTGTGGAGCTCGAGTCGGGCGAGAAAATCAGCTCCAGCATCGTCGTGTCCAACGCAGACGCCGCCTGGACCTATCGCTACCTGGTGGACGGTGAGCACCGAACCAAGTGGACCGACCGCAAGATCGATCGCTCGCGTTTCTCGATGGGACTATTCGTCTGGTACTTCGGCACCAAGCGCAAGTACGAGAACTGCGCGCACCACACCATCTTGCTGGGGCCGCGTTACAAGGGCTTGCTCGACGACATCTTCGAGAACCACGTGCTCGCGGAGGACTTCAGCCTGTACTTGCACCGGCCAACGGCAACCGATCCGTCGCTGGCGCCCGAGGGCTGTGACGGCTTCTACGTACTCTCGCCGGTGCCGAATCTGCTCTCCGGCACCGATTGGGACCGTCAGGCTGAACTGTATCGGAAAAAGATTGAGCGCAAGCTCGAGGAGACGCTGCTGCCCGGCCTCTCCGACGCCATCATCTCCTCGCGTGTGACCACGCCCCAGGAGTTTCAGGATCGGCTAGCGAGCTATCGCGGTGCAGCCTTTGGTTTTGAGCCGGTGCTCACGCAGAGCGCCTACTTCCGGCCGCACAACCGCAGCGAGGACATCAAGAACCTGTTCTTGGTGGGCGCTGGCACCCATCCGGGAGCCGGGGTGCCCGGAGTGCTGTCTTCGGCCAGGGTGCTTGATACCGTGGTTCCGGATGCCCAGCACTTCGTCAAATAGCGCAGAGGCTGCCGACCTCGCAACCTGCCGTGAGATCCTGAGCCGCGGCTCGAAGAGCTTCGCGCTGGCCTCACGGCTACTCCCGGCGCGGCTGCGCGATTCGTCGGCGGCGCTGTATGCCTTCTGCAGGGTGGCTGACGACGCAGTGGATGAGGACGCCTCGCGCGCGGATTCGGCCTTGGCCGATCTCCGGCGCAGGCTCGCCGGTATCGAGCGTGATCGGCCGGACGAGCACCCTGTGGACCGCGCTCTCGCGCGCGTGGTGGCGGCAACTGCGCTGCCGATCGGTCCGCTCGAGGCGCTGCTCGAGGGCTTCGAGTGGGACGTCAAAGGGCGCCATTACCAGACGATGGAGGACGTATTCGCTTACGGCGCTCGGGTGGCCGGCACGATTGGCGTCTTGATGACGGTGCTGATGGGGCGTCGCGAGCCGCACGTGCTCGCCCGAGCCTGCGATCTTGGCGTCGCCATGCAGCTCACCAACATCGCGCGCGACGTCGGGGAAGACGCTCGCAATGGGCGGCTCTATCTACCGCGGACCGAGCTACTTGCGCTCGGGATCGAGCCGGAGGCTTGGCTGCGCGAGCCGCGCTTCTCGCCCGAGATCGAGCAGCTGGTGCGCCGGCTGATGAGCGAAGCGGAGCTGCTTTACGCCCGCTCTGACTCGGGCGTGCCGCTGCTGCCGGCCGATTGCCGTTTGCCCATCCGCGCGGCTCGCTTGGTTTACTCAGATATCCACCGCTCGATTATTGCCAATCACTACGACACTGTGAGCCAGCGGGCTTATACGAGTAAGGCGCGTAAGCTCTATTTGATAGCGAAGGCGTTCTTTCGCGGATTGCTGCAGGCTCGCTCGCCGGAGCTCGAGCAGGCGCCCCCGCTCGAGGCTGTCCGCTTCTTGTGCCAAGGAACGCCCAATGAGTCGTAGCGCCGCTGATAAGGTTCGTGAGGCGGGTGGAGAGGCTCTGCTCGAGCGGCTGCTGTTTTTGGACCAACTCACGGCGGGAGCAAAGTCGCCGGGCGCGACCCAGCCGATCGCCAGCGATGGCAGTCTCGACTTCGACGTCGTTTTGCTCGGTGGCGGCTTGTCGCTCGTGTACGCGCCGCTCTTGGCTGACGCTGGCTTCCGCGTGGCGGTGGTCGAGCGCTCGCGCGCGGGTGTGGCTCACCGCGAGTGGAACGCGAGCCGGGCCGAGCTGCAGGTGCTGGTGGATAACAAGCTGGTGACGGCCGCTGAACTCGATCAGGAGCTGATCGTCGCTCAATACGATTACGGCATCTTTCGCTGGCACGGCGCGGGTGAACAACGCGTCAACAACGTGCTCGATTGCGCGCTTGATGCAGGGCCGCTACTCGCCAAAGTGCGTGAGCGCGCCGAGGCCAAAGGCGTTGTCTTCTTCGACCATTGTTCGGTCCACGGCGAGACCGCCAATCAATACGGCGTAGCGCTGGCGTTGCGCGGAGAGTCTTGTCCGGCGCGTCTAACCGCCCGTGTGGTGGTGGACGGGCGGGGCTCTGCGAGCCCTTACGCCGCCGCCGATCTGATTTGTCCGACGGTGGGCGGCGTACTGCAGGGTCTCGAGGTGGGGGACGGCCCCAAACAAATCCAGCCGAACGTTGGCGAGATCCTGGTCACCACCGAGGGTATTCAAGCCGGGCGGCAACACCTTTGGGAAGCGTTCCCCGGTCGGCCCGGCGATACCACCGTATATTTGTTTTATTATGCAGAGGCCCACACGCGGAGGCCTGGCGCTCTGCTCGATCTCTACGCCCGCTTCTTCGACACCCTCGGCAGCTACAAGGCAGGGGAGGCGAGGTTATTGCGCCCGACCTTCGGCTTCATTCCTGGCTGGACGCGCCTCAGCCCTGGGCCGAACTCGGGCCACCCGCGGATCGTGCTGGTCGGGGATGCCGGTGCGCGCCATTCCCCATTAACGTTTTGCGGCTTCGGCGCGACGTTGCGAGCGTTGCCGCAGATCGTACCGGTGGTGGAGGCTGCGATGCAGGGCGTGGTACGAAGCTTCGACGAGGCCTCGGTGCACCGCGGCACCGGCGCGCTGGCGATGCTGCTCGCTCGCCCGCCCAGCGGCGCGCGCCAAGCGAACGATTGGAACGAGCTTTTCGACGCGGCCTTCTCCACGCTCGAGAGCATGGGGCCCGAGCCGTTTCAGCGGCTGCTTCGCGACGAGATGGGCGAGGCCGAGTTCATTCGCTTTTTGACTCGCACCTCGGTCAAACGGCCGCGCGTCTATCTCGATGTAGCGCGGCAGTTGGGCTTGGGCCGCACCATGCGCTGGGGCGCAGGGCTGTTTGGCCCGGCGGCCTTCCGCTCGTCGTTGGGGTGAGGTTCGGTCCGTACTCGCACGGATGTTGCCAGGCTTCGTTCAACCTTTGTCAGCCGGTGCCGTATGCAATAGCGGTGTCTCGCGAGGTCATTCCTACGGTGGTGTATGAAGACCGCTGCTGCATGGTGGCGACGTGGGAGGGGTTCGTGTTTCCGGTCATGGGCAGTCGCTTGTTGCCCGTGGCAAGCGTGCGTAACGAGGTCCGCGTGATGGTGGCGCACGGTGCGCACGTGGGTCGCGGAAAGCTCGGAGAAATCACCTTGATCGCGACCGACGCACCGCTGCCCGAGGCCGAAACTCGCAGCGCGTTCGACGATGGCGTGCCTCTTCTCGCCGAGTACTACGGCAGTGTTTCAGCGGTCTACGATGCGGTCGGCTTTCGTGGGGCGATGGTGCGCGGCATGCTCACGTCGTTTCAATTGCTCAGTCGTCAGCCGTTTCCCCAGAAGGTCTTCTCACGCGTTCGGGAAGCCGCGGAGTGGTCGTTTTCGCACGCCAAGGCTTGTGGTGGCATGGGAGTAAGCTCGGCCGAGGAGCTGCACGAGGCTCTCCGTTGGTTGCGTCGGTACGCGCTCTCGCGGGGGATCTTCACCGCGCAAGAGTCGATTGGCGCGCCGCTCTCCGGTTAAGGCTGCCTGCTCACTCGGCGTCTGAACAGGCCGAGAAGGTAATATGCGACCAACAGCGCGAGGCCGGTGGGCGTAAGAACGATCAGCCCATGCAAGGTCGGTCCGAGGTCCGTGCCGGCGAGGGCGTAGCGCAGTCCGAGCCCGAGACCGACCGCCCCAACGCTGGCCGCGCCGAGCTTCAGCCACGGGATCGACGCGAGGCCGGTCTCCCCGAACAGTTGGCTGACGCGACGAGCGAGCAAACTGGCTTCGACCACCCCGCCGAGTACCGCCCCAAGCACCACACCCTCGACGCTGAACCAACGCATGAGCACGAGCGAGCCGGCCGTAGAGACCACCACCCGAACGGTCGCCAGGCGGGCAGGGGAGCGCGTGTCGCCGGCCGCATAACAGGCGGTGCTCATCATCCGACCGAGCGCATTGGCGAGCAGGCCCAGCCCATAGATCGATAGAACCGAGGCCACGCGCCTGGTCGCCTGGGCATCGAAGGCGCCACGCTCAAATAGTAATCCAACGACCTCGTTCGATAGTGCGATAAAAACCAGCGCAGCTCCGAGCCCGAGGCCTGCGACCCGGCGCAGCGCTGGGCCCATCGTCTCGCCCAGCGACTTTCGCTGAGCCCCCGCAAGCGACGGCAAAAGCGCCGCCGCCTCACCAGTGCCGAGCACCGCCATGGGCAGCAAATAGGCGGTCTGCGCGTTCTGAAAGGTCGAGAGCGCGCCGGCTCCGAGCAAGGTGACGAGCGAGGTGTCCACCAGGCCGGAGAGCTGCATCACGCCGCGTCCGAGCAAGGTGGAGGGCACTCGCGCGAGCGTGCGCCGCAAGCGCGCTCCGCTGAAGTCGAAGCTCGGCTTGAGGCTGTGCAGCCAGCGCCGCGTCGGCCAAGAAAGGAAGGCCAGCTGCAGCGCCGCACCGGCGATGGCGCCGAACATCAACGAGCGCGCCAGCTCCGCGCTGTTTTCGATCCCAGCGATGCGAGCGCCCACCAGCGCGACGATCTGCGCGGCGCTCCATAACACCGGCGCTGTGTAGGCGAGCAGGAAGCGCTTGTGCGCCGAGAGGATGGCCAGCGCCCAGGCCGAGAGCACCAAAAGGGCAGTCATCGGGAAGGCGATGCGGGTGAGCTCGATCGCGAGCTCGCGCGCTTCTCCCTCGATGCCGGCGGCAAACAGGCTGGTTAGCTGCGGCGTGAGCAGCATGCCCAAGGCCGAGAGCCCGACCACGGCCAGGCAGAGCGCACCGAGGGCGCCGCGTGCGAGCTCGGCTGCCGCGAGCGGATCTTCGTCTTTGGCCTGCACATATTCGGGCACCAGCGACGCCGAGATGGCGCCTTCCCCGACTAAGTTCTGTGCGACGTTACCGATGCGAAAGGCCGCAACGACAGCGTCGGAGACGGCTCCAACGCCGAGCACGTGAGCGATCACCGCCTGCCTGGCGAAGCCAGCCACCCGCGAAGCAACGATGCCGAGGGTGACGGCCAATGCGCCAGAAGCTCGCGGAGGGCGCGCCGACATAGCGAGACCTTGGTCCGGCCTTGGGCCTTGGCGCAAGTTTTGTTCAGCTGTGCGATGGTGTGACAGCGGTGTGCCTGGCGAGTGGAGATTCAAGCTCCGACGCTTGGGGAACCGTGATAAAAGGGAAACCTCTTTGCGTGTCCGCACGGCCACGATGTCGCTTCCTCCCTCGAGTCCGAGCCCCACGGCGGGCCTTCACAGCAGACCAGCTCCGGCTGGCAAGCCAGGGGATCGTTTCGCCTTGCACCAAGAGCTGTCGATCTGTCTCGTGGACATGAATGCCGGCCACGTGAACCAGGCCATGCGCTGCTTTCGCGGCATCATGACTGCGTTCTTTGACCGCGTTCGCAAAGAGAACCCCGGGCTCTCCTGCCGCCTGACCGAGGTATCCCCGCGGGACACCCAAAACCCGATCCCGCGGGATTGCGACTTCTACATCGGTTCGGGCGGCCCTGGCTCTCCCTACGATGGCGATGACGAGCCGTGGTTCGCCGACTTCGGCAACTTCATGGACTGGGTCTACGGTGAGGCCGGTCGCAACGACGAGCACCAGAAGAGCTTCTTCGGCGTCTGTTACACCTACGAGTTGTTGGTCCGCCATTTTGACGTGTGCGAGATGACCACGCGGGATAGCCGCAAGTTCGGCGTGATGCCGATCTACACCACGCCCTACGGTCAAAAGCACTCGTTGCTCGCGCCCTTCCGGGATCGCTTGTTCGCCTTCGAGCACCGCAATTGGGAGGCCGTCGAGGTCAAAGCCAAGAAGGTGGAAGAGCTCGGTGGTGGCGTATTGGCGCTCGAGAGTCGGGACGGCCATTCCAAGGGCCGCGGGCTGCTCGGCTTCGACTTCGGTCGCGGCGTTGAAGCGGTGCAGTTTCACCCCGAGGCTGACCGCGCGGGCGTGATGAGCTGGGTGGCTCGGCCGGAGCAGGCCGCAGCGTTCCGCGCGACCTACGGTGAAGACACCTACCAGGCGATGTTGCGTACGCTCGATGATCCGAACCGGCTCGCGCGCACCTTCGCGCTCGTGATTCCAGGCTTCTTGCAGCGGCGCTTCAACCTGCTTGCGGCCCAACGTGGCTACGCGCCGATCTCGGAGCCGTCGGCGGAGGACATCGCTGCGGCCTTCGCGGGGGAGCCTCCTACCTCGCCTGAGGCGCCCCACTCGGTCGCGGCGCCTCCTTCTCCGTCGCCTTCGGCGAACTTGTAGAGCGTCAAAAATCTGACTTTTCTTCGGGCTTTGGCGCCTGTTGCAGACTCATCCGCGTTCGAATACACCAGCGGGATGAATACGCTCGAAGCGTCGCGTCGCGACCAAGCTGTTGCCACGATCCGCATGCTCGCCGTCGACGGTGTCGAGAAGGCGAACTCGGGCCATCCGGGAACTCCGATGGCTCTCGCTCAGATCTGTCTCGAGGTTTGGCTGCGCCACCTTCGTTACGATCCGCAGCAGCCGGCCTGGCCGGACCGTGATCGCTTCGTGCTCTCGTGTGGGCACGCGTCGATGCTGCTTTATTCGATGCTCCACCTCTCGGGCTACGAGCTCACGCTCGATGATCTGAAGGCGTTTCGGCAGTGGGGCTCGAAGACGCCTGGGCACCCCGAGATCGGCATCACCCCGGGCGTCGAGACCACGACGGGGCCGCTCGGTCAGGGCATCTCGAACGCGGTGGGCATGGCGCTCGGTCTGAAGATGCGAGCGGCGAAGTTGGGCAAGCCCGAGCTCGTGGGCGCGCGCATCTTCGGCATCTGCTCGGACGGCGATCTGATGGAAGGCATCAGCGGCGAAGCCTCGAGCATCGCTGGGCACCTCGGCCTCGACAACCTGGTGTTCTTCTACGACGACAACAAGATCACGATCGATGGGAGCACCGACCTCTCCTTCAGCGAGAACGTGGCTCAGCGTTATGAGGCCTACGGCTGGAAGGTCTGGTCGATCGACGGGCACGACCACGCGGCGATCGCCAAGGCGCTCGATGAAGCGGTGGCCCACCGCGGCCAGCCCAAGCTGATCGTCGCGCGCACGGTGATCGGGATTGGCGCGCCCACCAAGGCCGGGTCGCACAAAGCGCACGGTGAGCCGCTCGGTGCAGCGGAGATCAAGGGCGCAAAGGAGCGGCTGGGCGTGCCTGCGGATCAGACGTTCTACGTGCCGGAGGAGGTGCGGGCGCTGTTCGCCGAGCGCGCCGCAGAGGGCGTGAAGGCGCGCGAGGCGTGGGAGGCGTTGGTCAAGCAGGAGAAGGCGAACAGCGCCGATTTGGCCAAGCTGTTCGACGAGTCGCTCTCGACGTCGGTGCCGAGCAACATCCTCGAGGAGCTGGTGAAGGCTGCACCGCGCAAAGAGGTGGCGACGCGCGTCAGCTCCGGTTTGATCGAGCAGCGGGTCGCGGCGCTGGTGCCCTCGCTCGTGGGCGGCTCGGCTGATCTCAATCCGTCGACCAAGACGATGATCGAAGGCTCGCCCGCCGTGCAGCGCGGCTCGTACGCAGGCCGCAACATTCACTTCGGTATTCGCGAGCACGCGATGGGCGCGGTGGTGAACGGGTTGGCCATGACCGAGGGCTTCATCCCCTTCGGCTCGACGTTCCTCGTGTTCTCCGACTACATGCGGCCGACCATCCGCATCGCGGCGCTCTCGCACTTGCAGAGCCTGTTCATCTTCACGCACGACAGCCTGTATCTCGGCGAAGACGGTCCGACCCATCAGCCGGTCGAGCAGCTATGGGCGCTGCGTTTGATCCCCAACGTCGACGTCGTGCGCCCGGCCGACGACCTCGAGTGCGCCGGCGCTTGGGCGCATGCGCTGCTTCGCAGCAAGGGCCCCACTGTGTTTGCGCTCACGCGGCAGAACCTACCGGCGTTGCCGCGGCCGAGCGGCTTTACGAACGAGGACATGCTCAAGGGCGGTTACGTGATTCATGAGGCGGAGAGCCCGCGCGCTGTGTTGGTTGCGACCGGCGCCGAGGTCTCGTTGGCGGTAGCAGCGGCCAAGCTGCTGGCAGCGCAAGGCGTGCCGGTGCGCGTGGTCTCGATGTTGTGCTTCGAGCAGTTCAAGCGCCAAGACGCCGCGTACCAAGAGAAGGTATTGCCGCAGGGGGTCACGCGCGTCGTGGTTGAGCTGGGCGTGACGCTGCCGTGGCAGCAGCTGGCTGGCCCGAGCGGCCTCGTGATCGGGCACGACAGCTTTGGTTTCTCAGCTCCCGCACCGGTGATCGCCAAGCAACTCGGCTTCACGCCGGAGGCCGTCGCTGAGCGCGTGACCAAGCACCTCGGCTGAGCGTGGCGCGGGTAGCGCCCCTCTCCTACGAGGGGCGCTGCGTCGAACGTGGAGCCGGGCCGAAGAGGAGGCCCGGCTGCTCAGATCACGGTGATGGCGAGCGTGCGCATCTGGGGCGCCGTGCGGTGCTCCCAAAGGTAAACGGCCTGCCAAGTGCCGAGCGCCAACTTGCCTTGATCAATCGGGACAGCCTCGCTGGTGCGGGTCAGTACCGAGCGCACGTGGGCGGGCATGTCGTCCGGCCCTTCGGCGTCGTGCTCCCAGGGCCCAAAGCTCGGACGTTCGGGTGCGACGTGGTCCATGAAGCGCTGTAAATCGCGTAGCACCGCGGGATCAGCGTTCTCCTGAATGACGAGGCTGGCGGAGGTGTGGCGCACGAAGATGTGACAGAGCCCCTCGACGACGCCGGAGCGCGCGACGATCTCAGCGATCCGCGAGGTGACGTCGTACAGTCCGCGACCCTTGGTTTCGACTTCGATCGTTCTTCGACGTTTCACTGGGCTCCGTTCGATCCGGCTTATGTCACGGCAGCCGCGTGGGGCCTACTCGATCGAACGCAGGGCGCGATTGCTCGTGAGCCACTCTTCCCACGCGGCGAAATCCCCACCGAGTTTTTCAGCCAATGCATTGCGGGCGGCGTCGGGCAGCGGCACGAAGGTCCCCGAGGCGCTGGCGAGCAGCTCGCCGTTCTCGGCGTTGACCAGCGTGCCCGACATCTCCATCAAACGCCTGTGGTTGCGGTCCAGCTTGGCCTCGGCGCGCAAGCGAACACCGATCGGCGCGGGCTTGGTGAAGCGCACCTCGAGCTTGGCCGTCTGCACCCAGCGATCATGGAGGAAGGCGACGCGGCCGATGGTCTCATCCAACACCGACGAAATGATGCCGCCGTGCAAAACCGAGGGCCAGCTCTGCAGATCCTCGGTGGCGGTGAGCTCGGTCCACACCCGCTCACCGTCATCGAAGAACACGGCTCCCAGCCCGCGTGGGTTCTGGGTACCACAAATGAAGCAGAGCGCGGAGCCAGGCTGGCGTCGGGGTTGCACGATCACATCGCCTTGTACTTGATGGTTGCAGACTCGTCGTGGGCACCGTCTACGCGGCTGATCTGTTTGGGATCGACGCCGCTGGCGGCGATGAAGGCCCGCGCGGCTTCCACGCTGCCGTAGGCCAATTCATCGGGCTTGCCGCTGGCGATCACCAGGCCTTGCACCAGCAGATAGGCCGTGTGCGCGATGCGGAAGGTGCTGGTCATATCGTGGCTGATCACGACGCTGGTCACGTTGAAACGATCGCGCGTCTCCTCGATCAGGTCGTCGACCATGCGCGAGGTGATCGGATCGAGCCCGCTGGTCGGCTCGTCATAAATCAGGATTTGGGGCTCGAGCATGAGCGCCCGTGCGAGCCCAACGCGCTTGCGCTGGCCACCCGACAGCTCGCTCGGCATGCGGTTCTCTTTGCCCTCGAGCCCGAGCAGCTTGAGGATGTCCATGACTTTTTCGCGGATGCGGCGGGCGGGCCAGCTCTTGCGATGCTCACGCAACGGAAAGGCCACGTTGTCAAAGATGTTGAGAGAGTCGAGCAGCGCTGCGTACTGAAACACCATGCCGAACTTCTGCCGCACGCGGTTCAACTCGAGCTCACCCATCGGCGCGATGTCCTCGTTGTCGACCCAAATGTGCCCGGTGCTGGGCTTCTCCAGCGCGATCAGCATGCGTAAAAGCGTGGTTTTTCCGGCGCCCGAGCCGCCGATGATGACCGCCGTCTTCTTGCGTTTGAGGTGGAGGCTGATGCCTTTCAGGACGTGGGTGGAGCCGAAGCTCTTTGTGACCCGGTCGACGAAGATGTGGTCGTCGTCCTCCTGCCCCGGGGGTTTAGCGGCTGTCACCCAAGCGTTGTAGCGGAGGGTTTGCCCTGAACCAAGCGCGACCCGGTCATAAGTAGCGCGAGGTAGGGGAGCTAGCTTATCTTGCGGCCAACGTGGACGAAGGTGGCAGCATGAAGAGCAAGCGCGAGCCGAAGGCGTCGTTAATCAGCGCGCGTTGGCACAAGTCGTGCGGAGGGCCGTCGCTAGTGCCTCCCTTTAACCGATCCCTCGGGTGCCTGTTCGCGTCGCTGAGTCTGCTGCTGGCGGTCACGTTTGCGCCCGCCGCGCAGGCCCAGGATGCGGCGGGTGCAGGCGTGCTCTTCACCGAAGCCAAAGCGCTGGCCGACGCGGGCGACTATGCCGCTGCATGCCCCAAGTTCCAGGCCAGTCTCGATCTCGATCCTTCGCTTGGAACGCGGCTCAATCTCGCCAACTGTCTGCAAGAGGTGGGCAAGTTTGGGTCGGCCAAGAGCCAGTGGGAGCTCGCCGCCAAAGAGGCCAAAGAACGCCAGGATGAGCGTGTCCCGTACATCGCCGAGCAGCTGGCGTTGGTATCGCCCAAGGTTCCAACCCTGGTCGTCGAGGTGGTTCAAGGGCCGGAGGTCTTGTCGGTGCACCTGGCAGGCAAAGAGCTGACCTCGAGCAAGTGGGGCCTGCCGATGGATCTCGATCCGGGCGACGTCGTGGTCGAGGTGTTGCGTGCCGATCAACTGCTGGAGACCAAGTCGGTCAAGCTGCTCGAGGGCAAAGCCGAGCGGCTCTCGCTCGATTTGGCGGCTATCGCGAAGGCCCATCCGCTGCCGAAGAAGAAGGTCGTGGAGCCCGTCGACCCGACCCAGCGCATCGCGGGGATCGTCGTGATGTCAGTGGGCTTCGCTGGAATCGCTGCGTTTGGTGTGCTCGAGGCGGCCGCACTCGGGATTCGCTCCAGCGCCAACGAGCCTGACCAATGTTACTCGGGGGCTGAGGGCGCAGCCGTGTGTTCGCCCGATGGCTTCGACACGATCCAGTTGTCCGGCGATCTAGCGGAGGTCGGTCAGTGGGTTGGGGTCGGTGGTGTGGGCGTGGCTGCGATTGGTTTGACGGTGTTGCTCACCGCGCCGAGCGACGCACCGCCCGACAGCCAGAGCTACCTCGTGCCGGTGCTGAGTCCGAGCTTTGCTGGGTTGGCGTACGGAGGGACGTTCTAATGTTGCGGCTACGTTGGGCTGCGGCCATGGGGGCGCTGTTGTTCGTGAGCGCCTGCGAGGTGGTGCTGGGCTTGGATGGCGCCGTTTCGTCGTACGACGACCTGCTCTTTTGCAGCTGCGGAGCGCTGGTCGTTCAAGACGGTCTGGTGCCCACCTCGGAGAAGTTTACGGTGCGTTGTGAGACGGCGATCGACCTCGCGACCAAAGCGCAGTTCGATGACTTCATCGCGCTGGAGTGCAACACGTGTCCGAGCGCGATCAGCGATCTCGGAAATTGCTACGCGACGTTGACCAAAGCCGCTGACGTTGGTGAGCCCTGTGAAACGCACGCCGATTGCCGCTCGATGGTGTGTTGTGCCAACGGTGGCGCCCTTGTTCAGGACGGTGGGACCTGCTGTGACCAGTGCGCGGGCTGCTCGACGGTGGATGACGCGGGGAATGCAGCTGAAGTCTGTGTGGACCTCGCTCAGCGCTTGGCCGTCGAGAGCTGTGACGGCTGCAATCTGGCGTGCAATGACTCCCTGACGTTGATCGGGCTGAGGAACTGTGCGCAGTGCATCGAAGACACCTGCCCGGCTGCCTGCTCAGTCTACAAAGATCGGCCGATCCAATATGTCCCCGACAACTGAGTCCGGGTTGTGCCGCAATGGCGCAGCGCGCAGCCTCGCCTGGTTTGCGCTACTCGTGTTCGCTAGCGTCCAAGCTGCATCCTGTCGCGAGCTGGTCGGCGGGGAGAACCTCAACGCCGCTCAGACGCTGTGCGAGCAGCTCAACGCCTGCTTCGGCGAGAACGATCCGAGCATCCCGAGCTGCGAGATTCTGGAGGGCCGGATGAAGCGGGCGACCGAAACGGAGCGCGCCGAAGGCTTGGCCAACTTCGAGAGCGCGGGCTGCCTCGAGGCCAACTGTGGGCTCGCGCGGGCTTGCTTGGATCTCGACGGTTTCTGCGTCGGGCCAGCCAAGAGCTGCGTGCGTGACGTCGACTGTTGCAATTGGTCGGTCGGCTTGACCGAGTGTGGACCCAAAGCCGATGGGTCGATGGCGTGTTGCAGCAGCAGCGGCATCGAGTGCGTAGAAGACGCCGATTGTTGCGGCTCGGAGCAGTGCCTGACGCTGGTTGGGGACGTCAAAACGTGCGGCGGCGTGAAGTGCAACGCTCTGGGTGAAGCGTGCGCAAGTTCGGCGCAGTGTTGCGGCTCGTTGAACTGCTTCCAGGGCGAGTGCCAGGTGAGGAACTGCATCGAGCAGGACGGCCCGTGCAAGAGTGACGAGGACTGCTGCACGCAAACCGTCCCTGGGGAGATGGGGTCGATCGAGGTCCCATTGTTCTGCGTCGAAGGGCGTTGCGGCCCCAAGGCCGAAGATTGCTACGATGAGACCTCGGCGTGCGACGCAGCGAAGCCTTGTTGCAACGAGGAAGCGACGTGTCAGCTTGTCGCCACCGGCCTGTCTCGTTGCAGTACCTGCACGGGCGCCGGCGAGGGCGTTGATTGCTCGCAGAACAGCGACTGTTGCTCGAGTTCTTGCGTTCCGATCGGTGAGCAGCTGGCCTGCGCAAAGCCCGGTTGCGAGGCGGTTGGCGGCGCATGTTCCTTCCCAACGGATTGCTGCACTGGCGTGTGTGATGGGAGTTCCAGCACCTGCGCCGACGCCTATTGCATCGCGGCCGAGTGCCATGACCCATGCGAGGTCGGTCCGCCGCTCCAGGGTTGTGGGGTTGGCGAGGAGGACGTCGTCGGGGCGATCCCAAGCTGCGGTTGCTACTGGGCCGTCGAGTGCGTGGTTGAGTACGAAATCGCTTTGCCTGGAGCCTGCAATTGATGAACCACCACCTACATTGCCGCACGGGCGGCTATGTCGCGTGTGCCGCCTGTGCCACTGCGAGGAGGGCCGAAATCGTGGGGAATCCCGCGGCTGCGTTCGGGCGCGAGGATTGCACACCGGGGGCCATGCGTAGCTTTGTGCCGGTCCTGCTTGGGTTGCTTCTCGCCGGCTGTTCGGTGCAGCAAGACACGGCTCCTCCCACACATGGGTCAGGCGGCGGCGATGCGACGGGCGGTTCAGGCGGAAGCACCAGCGCAGGAACGGGCGCTGGCGGTGGGGGAATCGACCCGCTGGGTGGGGGAGGAGGCCCTCGCGGTACGGGAGGCGGCATGGATTTGCTGTGCACCCTTCCCGACACGATCGTTGAGCTGAGCCCGGAGCAGTCTCGCGATCTGGCCGCGGGCCAATTCAGCGTAGCGATGGTCGCAAGCCGTTGGTTGCCGCCGCCCAAGACGTTGGGCTACTCGCAAGTACGGGACTACCTGCATGACCTGGCCAACGTTGGCCTTGGGGCCGACGAGAATCCGGTTTCCTTCAGCTTGAGCAGCTCGTCAAACGCGGCGACGGAGTTCAAGCTGACTGCGCGCTCGACCGGTCGTGCTGCGAAAGCCACGAAGACGAACCTCATCGTCTTACTGGACGTGTCGCCCAGCACCTCGGCTGTCTCTGAGGGACGGGATGCAGTGCTGAACTCCCTGGCTGACGGTGTGGACGCTCGAGAGGGCTCCACCTTCTCGCTCGCCTCCTTCGCAGGCACGACCGAGCTGATCGTGGATCGTGTTCCGGCTGGCGGCGCGCGTGTGGCCCTCGACGCCGAGCGCACGCGCCTGGCCTACCTCGAAGGGGGCGATCTTCCGGGCGCTCTCAGGACCGCCCAAGGCTTGCTCAACATCGATGAGCCCCCTACCGGAAGAGAGCCGGCCGCCTTTCCTTTCTCCCACGTCCTGATTCTTACCGATGGCGGCTTGGTACCGAGCGAGAACACGCTGGCCCAGGTGGAGGCGCTGGTGTCCAACTTCGCTGACGTGCGTGTGTCTGTCGCGCAGCTATCAACCGTGCCGCTGGGCACTGGGCCAGAACCGCTCGTAGCGCCGACCGAGTTGCGCAGCGAGCTGCTCTCGGAGATCGCGCGTCGAGGCCGTGGGCTGGCTTTCTACTTTGATGGCAACTGCAACGGCTGCAGCACGAGCGAGGTGGTGGACGCCTCTTTTGAGCGCTGGTTCGCCCCATTCGAGGCGACCGAGAACTTCCAGTTCTTGCTGCCAGGCGGTCTTTCCCACGTCCCGGACCCGAGCAAGGAACCTGGTGGTAACGGGCGAGCAGTCGGCCTCGCGGGAGTTTCTTGGGAACGGTCGATCGAGCTCAAGGACGAATGCGGCGATTTGGCCGGCCGGATGATCCAAGTTGGCCACGGTGAGAACACGCGTTCGGCGCTGCTCTCGCTGGGCCTGGCCGGCCTTGAGTTGCTCGAAGATCAACCGCGGATTCAGGCGGAACGGCGTCTCAAGGCGGTGATTGACGTTATGCGTGGACCAGCCGTCGACTACTGCGCCCAGATCGATGCACAACTGATGGCCGTCGGGCCGTCGCTCACGTGCCAGGACACGGACTTCGACTGTCGGTACGTCACGGTCGTCGACGAGTTCGTGGCAAAGGCTCAAGGGCTTTGTCTGAACTGAGGTTGCAACGGTTGGCCGCTCTTGCGGCGCTGGGCCTGGGCGTTTCGCTAGCCGCAGGAGCTTGCCGCGACGTTGTGGCCGGAGACAGTGTGGATGCGGCTGCGGAACTCTGTGCGCGGCTCACGGATTGTTTTCCCGAGGCGCCTTCGTGTGACGGGCTGGCTTCGGAGCTGAGCAACGCCGCGCAACCGGATCGTGAGCAATCTCTGGCGTCCTTTGGCGAGCTGGAGTGTCTTTCGGGCGGTTGTGGCGCGAGTCGCTCTTGCCTCGATTTGCCCGCGTTCTGCGAACAGGAGAACGAGCCCTGCGAGAACCGCTTCGACTGTTGCAACTGGAGCTACGGGCTGGCTTCGTGTGAGTCCGGGGCGTGCTGCAAGACCGACGGTGCCTCATGCTCGAGCGATAACGAGTGCTGTGAGGGCAAGTGCCTTCCGGTTGGTCCGTACGTGGCCACGTGTGGCGGCGTGCTTTGCAAGAACATCGACACGGCGTGTGATTCCGGCGGCGAATGTTGCAGCGGCCACTGTTTGAACGGCAGCTGTTCGCTGGTCGACTGCTTCCAGCGCGAGGAGCCTTGCGAGACGACCGACCAGTGCTGTCGTGAGGAGGTGCAGCTCGCTAGCACCCTGGTGGTGGTCCAACTCGAGTGCAACGACGGCGTATGCAGCCTGCCTGCTCAACCCACGTGCGCTCAGGCCAATGAGCCGTGCATTCCCGAGGGCGAGGGCTGTTGCGAGGGGCAGGGCAGCTGTCAGATCGTGCTCGGGGGGTTGTCGGTTTGTTCAACCTGCGCGCCCGCGTTGGGCGAATGCTCCCAAGACTTCGACTGCTGCTCCGGTCGATGTTTGGAGGGCATGGCAGGTAGCGTCTGCGCTGCAGAGGATTGTGTCGACCAAGGCAACTGCCAACTGCCGACTGACTGCTGCAACGGGGTCTGCGTGTTCGCTGCGACTGGAGTGGGAAGTTGCGCTCCGTGCCTCAAGACCTGTCACAACCCCTGCGATCAGGGTGATCCGATCGCGAGCGACTGCGATGGGGTGGATGCGTCTGCGTTGGATGTGGTTTTGCAGAACGACCCAACCTGCGAGTGTCAGTGGGACGGTATCTGCGCCGGGCAATACGCCGAGCTGGTCGGGGCCTGCCAATGACTTCGAGGAGGTAGGAATGGAACGTGCTTTAGGAGGCCGTATGCGCACAATCCTTCTGATGCTGGCTGCCTCGTTTGCTGTCGCTTGCACTGACGGCGACAGCGGTACGACTGGCGAAGTGGGCGGCGGAACCACCAACGCTGGGACTGGCGGGGGCTTTGGTGCGCCTCCTGGCGAGCCTGCGGTTGAGGGCGTTTCCAACAAGTCTGTCGATGGCTTTGAGAATGGCGACGAGTTCAGCTGCAACGCGGCGCCGTTGATCGACGTCTCGCTACCGTATGGTTTTGAGCGTGCGGTAGCGGCCGGCCAGTACGTTGATTCGATGCTGAAGCGAAGCTTTTTGCCCGATCCTTCGGCCCTGCGCTTTGAACCGCTGCGCGCCTATCTGGAGAACCGCGATGCAAGCGAGCGACTCGAGGCGTGGGTCGAGCCGCGTGGGACTGATTCGGTTCGGCTTCAGGTCCGGCTGCGGTCTCCCCTCGGCGCCGAGTCTCCTCCGGACCATGTCATCGTTGTCTTGGATGTGTCATCAAGCATGGCTCAATCCGCCTCATTGCGCGATCAAGAGCTAAACGCCCTCGCCCTCCACCTCGACCAGGTGCAAAGTCGCTTCTCGCTGATCACCTTTGCAGGGGAGGCCACGGTGCTGATCGACAAGGCCCCGGCCGGAGAGGTAGCCAGTTCACTAGCGGTGGTGAGCACGCAGCTGGTCCCCGGAGAGGGCCACAATCTCTCGGCGGCGCTCAAAGAGGCTGCGGCGCTGGTGGACTCCAAGACCACCCAGCTGCTCGTGCTGACCGACGCTGGCTTTAGCGCGGACGCGACCGCACTCGAGCAGGCGCGCGCACTTCAGGAGGGCGGCTCTCCGCTGTCGGTGGTGCAACTCGCGGCACCCACCGGCTTTCAGCGTCAGGAGAGCGCAGCGGCGCAGACGGCCCTGCGCTTCGACATGTTGACCGAGCTGGCTGAGGCTGGCGGCGGCCTCGCTCTGTTTGCCGACGGTGAGAGCTTTGCACCGGAGACGTGGGTTCCGCCGTTCTCCATGCATCCAGCGGTTGCGCTCATTTTGCCGGGTAACCTCCAGCCCTTGGATGTGTTCGTGGGAGAGGTCGTCGGCGAGCGACGCTTGCCGAGCACGGTCACCGGAACGGCGTCGACCACGCTGTACACCGGCTGCCTGGACCCCAACGTCCCAGCCGACCTCACGATCGATGGCAATGCCTTCTCCCTCAAGTTCGTTGGCGACCAGTGGGCCCTGCAAGACAGCGTTCGCACCAAGGCCGATGAAAAGCTTCAGGCCGTGGTGAAGGCGCTACGCACACAAACCCCGCCCAACGATGGAATGCTTCCCGGTGATTTCGTATGTGAGGCGCTAGCGGCGTTCAGCA
This sequence comes from Polyangiaceae bacterium, assembly GCA_044376115.1. GTDB lineage: Bacteria > Myxococcota_A > Polyangia > Polyangiales > Polyangiaceae > Xiheicaenibacterium. The sequence continues at coordinate 177,592 of JBILLK010000019.1, forward strand.
GTCCTGTCGCGTGTGGCACCAGTGGTCTTGACCCTTCGTGCGGTTATGCGCTGCAGGTCGACGCTTTCTACGAGAAGATTTGCAACGACTTCTGCGGCAGTTGCGGCGCCTTCTGATCAGCCTCGCGAGGGGCGTTTACGGTTCTTGAACCAAGCGCGCGCGGTCTCCATCTTGCGCGCTTGGTCGCGTGGAGCGCGTCGTTTGCAGGTCGCCGCTTCGCTCGAGGCTGGGTCTGCGCCCCAGCGCAGCTCGGCGCAGTCGTTCGGATTGAAGGCCACCTCGAGCGCGCTGCTGCGCGCGACCACATCGGCGAGCTTCAGCTCGAACCGGCTGCCATCCGAGCGCGCATAGCTGAAGCTGCGCTGCCCGAGTTCCTTTTGCAACCGAGCCTCGAGCGCGCGCACGACCTCGTCCACGTTGGCGCCAGCGGGTAGCCGAAAACGTTCAGGGTGCGCCTTCACCCGTTTGGCGAAGTTTTGCACGACGTCGATGGCGATCAGCAGGCGTAGATCCCGGCTCGGCGTAGAGAAGTTCTCCCAGTTGCCGACGGTCTCGAAGATGGAGGCGCCGTTCGGCATGTCGATGCGTGCGCCGCCGTCGCGAAAGAACTTCTCGCCGTTTTCCACCGAGCCGACGCGCGTTTTGACCTGCTCCTCGAGCGCGCCGATCACGCTGAGCAGCGCGGCCTCGGGATCGCGGGGGGCGGGCGAGAGCACGAGATCCATCTGCTCGTAGAACTCGCTCGAGCTGAGCTTGCTCTGCTCGAGCGAGTGATCGCCCCAATCGGCGCGCTCGCCGATGGCCTTGTTGGACAGCGCGCGCACGTTGCCGCCTGCAGCGGTGATCGGACGAAAGCGCTTGAAGCCGGGGTTGCCCATCGCTGGTTCGTCCTGCACGAAGAGGAAGTTCCCTTCCCAAAAACGCTTCTTGGCGACGGTGCCGTCGGGTTGGCCGTCCACCGCGAAAAGAGCGCCCGCCTTGTCTCCGACCTGCGGCACGAGCTTGGCCACCACCAGGATGTGACCGTAGGGATCGGCGTAGATGGTGCCCGGCCGCAGCGTCTCGCGCGTGAGCGGCACGGGGTAGTAGTCGGTGGTGTCGTCGGCGGCGAGCGTGCGCCCGGTGCCCGAATGCACAGCGTTCTTGAGCGTGACGCGGGCGAAGGTCTCGAATCGCTTCCAGCGCGAAGGGATGGGCTCCTCGAGCGGATCCAGGTTGGATTGGCGGTCTTGGCAACGCGGTGCTTGCCCGCCGCCGCCGCGTGAACACTTGGAGAAGGCGAATGGAAGGCCGAGCTTGAAGGCGAAGTAGGCGCGCAAGAAGTACGGCAAATCGGCGCAATCGGGATCCAGCCGCATCCCTTTGGGCGGCGCTTGATCCTCCTCGGCGCCGAGATGGTTGTGGAGGAAGTTACGTTCTTCGTCGCTGGTGAACTCGTGCAGCGAGCCGGCGCTGAAGAACTCGTCATCCGGTGCGTCGAAGAGCGCCTCCACCCAGGCCGAGAACAGATCCTCCATCGCGCTGTCCCACGCTCGCGTGTTGCTCCACGGCAGGCCTTGCGGCCCGGCGCGACCGAGCCGTTTGGCGGTAGCGACCACGCTGATGGTCTCGCAGTGTTGGGCCACGCCGTCGCGCACGGCGATGGCTTTGAGCGAGCCCGCCGCGCTCGGTGTGAAGCGTGCGAGCGCCGAGGACGGCGGGCCGTTGCGGCGTTCGGCTTGCACCACCACCGGCGCTCGGCCTTGCTCCACCAGCAGCACGTACTCACTGGGCAGAGCGCTCTTGGTGAGAGCCACCACCCGCAGCTCGCTGTTGGCCGCAGGCTCGAGCGGTGAGACGAACATGCGGGTGTTCGTGCCGGCGACGCAGGGGCCTTCTGCGAGGGCCTTGGCGGCCTCGGGAGCGAGCGGCGCCAGCACCGGCGCAGCCGGGGCTGCGGCGCTTGCAACAGGGGCCGCGGCGCTCTCGACAGCGGACGCGGAGGCCGAGGCGGCGAGCGGCGCCGAGTCGAGCGGTGGGACGCCATCGGCAGGCGGACGACCGCACGCGAGGGCGCTCAACAGGCTCGCGAACGCGGCTGCGCAGCCGGCGCGCCTCATCCGCGGCGCTTCTTCGCGGGAGCGGGCTTCTTCGCGGGAGCGGGCTTCTTCGCGGGAGCGGGCTTCTTCGCGGGAGCGGGCTTCTTCGCGGGCTTGCCCGCCGACGGCTTCGATGCGGCGCGCTTCTGCTGCCCCGGCGCCTTCTTTGCGGGCGCCGCTGGCTTGGTTGAAGCGGCCTTTTCGGCGGCGGCTTTCTTGGCGGCGGCGAGCTTCTTGGCCGCGGCGGCGCGTTTGGCCGAGGCAGCTCTTCTGCCGATCACGGCCTGCCGCGCGGCGGGTGCGTTGCCGGGGAGCAGTCGCTCGCCCGATGCGGGTTTGCGTTTGGGCGCCGGCTGCTTCGCTTTGGGCAGAGGCGCGACGGCGGCGGCCTGCCGACGGCCGGGCTCGCGCGGTTGGAATTCGAGCAGCTCGATCTCGGACTCCGGGATGAGCTCACTCTCCACGGCGGTCTCCGGCGCAGCTAGCTGCGGCGCGTTGGTCTGCACGACTTCTTCAATTTCTGCAGCGGCTGGCGCGACAGTCTCCAAGCTCTTGTACGGCGGCTTGAGAAGCGGCTCGTGGCGCTTCTCGGCGGCGACGAGGAACACCTCGAAGCTGTTGGTCCGCACCGTCTCGGGGCGCAGCGTACGCACGTCGGCGTACTCCTTGCGCAGCTCGCCGCGCGCCTTTTCGTAGTCGGGGCCCATGAAGATTTTTGCGACGAAGCTCGAGCCTTTTTTTCCATACAGCTTGGCGATCTCAATCGCCTTCATCACCAGCTCGTAGCTCTGCCATTGATCGACGTCGCGCATGCCGCTGGTGTTGGGCGCCATGTCGGAGAGCACCACATCGAACGGTGCTTCTTTCTCGAAGGTGTCGAGCGGGAGATCGAAGAGATCGACGATGTAGACCGAGGCGTTGGGGCCGAGCGTGACGGTTAGCGGTTGCCGATCGACCGAGACGAGCCGGCCGTTGAAGCCGATTTTGCGCTGCACGTAGAGCGACCAAGAGCCGGGCGCCGAGCCGAGATCCACGACGTGTTGGCCGGGACGGAGCAGCCGACAGCGATGATCGATCTCCTCGAGCTTGAACACGCTGCGTGCCGGGAAGCCCTGCTTCTTGGCCGCTTTGGTGTAGAGGTCCGGCTTCTTGTAGGGGTTCTTCGATTTCGACACGGCGCTCTTCTCCCAGAGATGCGGCCGAGCGGCAAGAAAGGGGTTTGAGCGATTGTTGCGGCGCTGCTGAGGGCCGGACTAAGCTCGCGCGCGGTATGTCACCGATCGTTTTCAGCAATGACCGCATGGCCATCACGCACGCGGGCAAGCTGTTCACCTGCGGCTGGACCAACGCGCCCACGATAAACGACATGACGGCGCTCGAGAGCGAGGGGCGGCGCGCCGAGGCGGAGGCTGGACCAATGGCGTTGCTCAACGTGGTGTTCGCGGGTGTACCCAACTTCCCTGAGCCAGTGCGTGCTGCTGGAGCGCGACTGACGCGAGATTCGCTGTTTGCGTCGGGGCGAGCGCACGTGGTGCTGATGCCGGGCTTTCTCGGTGTGGCCGTGACCTCCTTCATCAACACCTTCATCTTGCTGGGCAGATCGCCGTTCCCGACGAAGATCTTTCATTCGCTGCCGAAGAGCACAGCGTGGCTGTGCGAAACGGCAGGGCTACAGGCTGAGGAGATCGCTGCGGGAGTCGAGACGGTGCGTAAGCAGCTCTATCGGTGAGCGGCGCTTGGGTGCGAAGCAACCGCGCACCGACCCGAACGACAGGGCGACAAAGGCGAAACGCCCGAACCGCGAACGGTTCAGGCGTCTCGTGACGGCGCTGGCCTAGGCCAACGCGGCGAACTCAGGCCTTCTTGCCGGCGTTCTTCTTCTTGGTGGCGCCGCGAACCACGACGATGCCGTTCTGGCCGCCGGGGATTGCACCCTCGATCAGGATCACGTCGTCTTCCGGCATCAGCTTGGCGATCTTGAGGTTCTGCGTGGTGACCGTCTCGTTGCCGTAGTGACCGGGCATCTTGAGGCCGGGCAGGGTGCGACCGGGCGTCATGTTGGTACCGATCGAACCGCCGTGACGGAAGTACTCATGGGTACCGTGCGAGCTGACGAAGCCTGCGAAGCCCCAGCGAACCACGACGCCGGTGAAGCCGCGACCGCGGGTCTTGCCCTGCGCGTCCACGAACTGGCCTTCCTGGAAGACCTTGTCCACGCCGACCTTCTCACCGATCTCGTACTTGGCGACCTCTTCCACCGTCATGCGCAGCTCACGCACGATCTTCTTCGGCGTCTGGCCGGACTTCTTGTAGAAGCCAGCGAGCGGCTTGTTGGTGTGCTTCTCCTTGCGCTCACCGAGGCCGAGAATGAGGGCGCTGTAGCCGTCCTTCTCCATGGTGCGCTTGCCGACGACGACCGAGCCCGCTTGGACGACGGTGACGCGGACGACCTCACCCTTGTCGGTGAAGATCTGGGTGGTGCCGATTTTTTTGCCGAGGATGCCCGGATTCGTGTTCATGGGAGACCCTTTGTGACTTCGGGGGTTGGTACTGCTGCTGTTGGCTGCGAACAGCCACCCCGCCGTGCGATGGTGCTTCCGGAGAAGCGTCCGGTCGGAAGTCGGCGACCGGGGCCCGAAGGCCGCGCAATTTGGGGAGGCGGACCATAGTCAAAGGCCAGGCCCTTGTACAGCCCGTGATTGCGTGCTGAGCCGAGGCCGCGAGCTGCGCACCCGCGCAGACGACCTCAGCCGATGGTCCCGACCGGTTCACTGACCTTTTCAGCGGCTGGGAGCGGGCTCTTTTTAGGCTCTTTGCTGTCCGGCAAGTTGAGCGTCTCGGCCACAAGGTAGAGCGGCCGGCGTTTGATCTCCTCGTAGATGCGCCCGACGTACTCACCCAAAATGCCGGTCATCAGCAGCTGGGCGGAGGAGGCGAGGGAGACGGTGATCATGATCGTCGCCCAGCCGGGGACGGTCTTACCGTAAAGGCCCTCGAACAGCGCCCAGAGCGAAGCTGCGATGGCGATCATGCCCGAGAAGACACCGAGCAAGGTGGCGAGCCGCAGCGGGACGACGGAGAAGGAGGTGATGCCGTCGATGGCGAAGCGCAGCATCTTGCTGAGCGGGTATTTGGTCTCCCCGGCGAAGCGTTCGGGGCGGTCATATTGGACGGCGGTCTGCTTGAAGCCGACCCACGATACGAGCCCGCGTACGAATCGGTGTTGCTCGCGTAGCGCGCGCATGGCCAGGATCACTGGCCGGCTCATCAAGCGGAAGTCGCCAGCGTCGAGCGGGATGTCGATCGGCACGAGGGCGCGCAACAACCGATAGAAGCCCGCGGCGGTGGCGCGTTTGAACAGGCTCTCGCCGTGACGCTTGAGGCGCTGGCCGATCACCACGTCCCAGCCTTCACGCCACTTCTCCAGCATTGCGCGCACGACCTCGGGTGGGTCTTGCAGATCGGCGTCCATGATCACGACCGCGTCGCCCTCGGCGCGATCCATGCCGGCGGTGATGGCTACCTGATGGCCGAAGTTGCGTGCGAAGGAGACCACCTTGTAACGCGGCTCGGTCTTGCACAGCTCGATCAGCATCTCGAAGGTGCGGTCTTTGGAGCCGTCGTTGACGAAGATGATCTCCCAGGTTTCCTCGATCGGGTTGAGGAACTCACGCAGCCGCTTGTCCAGCTCGGGGATGACCTGTTCTTCGTTGAAGACCGGAATAATGAAAGAAAGGGTAGGGCGGTCCATGGCTCTTAAGCGAAGGGGGAAAGGAGTTATTCGGAGGGCGAGGAGGGAATGCCGTCGGCTTGCTCGTCGGAGGGGACTTCACCGTCGGTGAGCGGAGCCGCAGTCGGCGACTTGGGCGTGGCGCTGGGAGCGACGGGAGCCGGTGCCGGCTTCTTCTTGTCCTTCTTCGGCGACTTGCCCATGCGCTTGAGCAGCGCTTCATTCTTCTCGGTGGAGTGACCACGTTTGGCCAGGACGAACTCGCCGGCCTCGGCCACCACGCCGAACTTTTTGTTCTCGAGCAAGGGCCTTACTTTGGGTAGCTCTTTGGCGGTGAGCGCGCGCGGAAACAGGATGTATTCGGCGTTTTTCACGCCGACGGTGCGCAACGTGTAGGCGTTGGGCCGGTTGGAGATCTGCGGCAACGTGAACTCGCTGGCTGCCACGATCGCCTTCGGCGGGATCTGCGCGATCAGCGTATGCAGATCATTGTAGCGGGCGATGTCCGCGGGCTTGCGCTCGAACTGGAACTTCCAGAAGCCGCCTTGCGCTGTGTTGTGCTGGAAGATGCCGCCGTGCTGGTAGGAGTTGCACATCATGCCGACGGTGATGGCGAACAGCCACGAGCTGACGCGCTGCTTGCCGAACAGGTCCCCAGCGAAGCGAGGCCGCTGCTCGTCGGTCAGCACCACCACCGAGCCGAGGAACATCGAGATCGCCCAGTGGGAGGTGTACTGGAAGGAGATGCTGGTGCTGGCGTAGCGGCTGGAGAGCAGCGTCATCAGCACACCGGGCACGGCGAACAAGAAGCCGACCGGCCGGCGTAGCGGCAGGAACACGAAGGGCGACATCACCTGCAGGACGTAGATGGTCTTCTTGCTGGTGAGCAGCGTGCTCAGCGTGAAGCCTGGGTTCGAAAGCACGGTGGCGAGCACGCCGGTGAAACCCTTGAAGCCGGTGGCTGGACGCAGGTCTTTGTAGACGTGGATGAAGGACTCTTCACCGCCGCGGAAGATCGGCATCAGCACCATCTTCATGGTGATGAAGTAGGAGAAGCCAGCGAGCGCCATCACCGCACCGGCCTTCGGGTTGGTCTTGGTGAGCACGAAGTACGCGCCTGCCGCGAAGATGCAGAGCGCGATGTCTTCACGCACCGAGAGGGCCAAGAGCACCGTGAGCACCGCCCAGCGGTAGCGCTTGGTGTCCACCAAAAACACCGACCAAAAAACGAAGCCGATGCCCAGCGGCGGGTAGTGGAAGTCGTAGAAGTTGGCGCCGTGAATCGGGGCGTAGAACACGAACAGCGACGCGAGCAGCGCGCCGCGCCAGGGGCCGATGCGGTTCTTCGCGAACAGAAACAGCGGGATCACCGCCGCGCCGATCAGCACCGACTGGATGATGAGCAGCGTCTCTGCGCGCTGGGAGATGGCGTAGAAAGGCGCCAATACGAAGGCGAACAGTGTGGCGTGATGGCCGATGTGCGAGCCCTCCGGGCCGAACACCGGTGAGGCCTTCATCATGTGGCCGCGCAGACAGTTGTAGACGATGTTGTCTTCGATCCCGAGGTCGTACGAGGCGGTGCGCAGGTTGTGATGGTTCTGCACCGTGTAGAAGGAGAAGTACGCTGCGTAGAAGGCGAAGCCGCTCAGCACCACCGCCCACGGAATGCGGCGCTGATGGCGCTCACCGAAGGCCAGCACCTTGTCACGCAGCGCCGCCGCGCGAGCTCCCAGCGGCACCGGGGCGGTTAGCGAGCGGAAGAAGAGCTTCTGCGACGTCCACGAGGTGAACAGGGCGAGCACCAGGAACTGCATGTCCGCGCCCTTCCACAGCTCCCAGCGAAACATCAGCGGGATCACGGCAACCAGCGTGAGCGGGGAGAGCCGCCAGGCCATCGACTCCATCGCTTGGGTAGCGGCCAGCAGATTCTTGCGTCGCGGCAGCAGGTAAACGAGCGCCAAGAGCAGTGGAATGACCACGCCAACGCCGACGTACTTCAGCACCGCGCGGCGTTCGGGGCCGCCCAGCGTGTTGCTGCGTACGAAGTTGAGGAGCGCGTCTCCCAGCGACCGCTGCCACAAGAAGAGCCCGATCGAAGCGCCGATGCCCATCAACAGGGCGAGGCCGCGCAGGAAGAGCGCGAGCGTCTCCGCGCCAGGATCCGCAAGCTCTTGCGAACCACCTTGAGCTTGCGACGCAGCAGGGGCTTGAGCCTCGGACTGCGTCTTCGCCGCACCGGCGTCCGCCACCGGCTTGCTCACCGGGGCTGCTTCAGACGTGCTGTCTGCTGCGGGCTCCTCCGCTTCGGGCGTGGGCTCTACTGTTTCCTCGGCTCCCGAACTCTCGTCGGGAGGAGGTGACTGCTCCGCAGACGACTGGTCAGACACCGGGCCCTCATACCACATCCGCTATAGGTGCATAGCTGCGAGCCGCTGCGCGGCCCCGCTGAGGAGCCGGAGCGGCCTATTGAAAGCTGCGAATCTCCCAGAGATTGCCGCGCAGCCCGGCCTTGAGCGTGGCCGTCAGCTCCTCCACCAGCTGCGGGTTGCCGCTGGCGATGTCGTTGGTTTGGCCCGGGTCTTCCACGTCATTGAAGAGCTCGGTCTTGTCGCTTAGGGCCTCATGCACGAGGGTGTACTTCTCGGTGCTGACCGAGCGGGTAAAGAAGTTGGTGCGCCCGCGCATCAGCTGAAAGATCGAACAGAAGATCGGCCGCTCTGGCTGAACGTGCTCGCGCGCCAGCACCGGTACGAACAGACTCTGGCCGTCGAACTCGAGCTTGTTCTTGGGCAGTTGCAGGGCCTCCACGAGGGTTGGCGCAATATCCACGAGCGCGACGCGGTCTTCGATTCGCGCCGGCGCGACGCCGGGAATGCGCACGATCAGCGGCACGTGCACCGACTCGACGTAGCAGGCGAGCGAGTGGATGGTGTTGCCGTGCTCCTCGAACTCTTCACCGTGGTCGGCGGTGATGATCAGCACCGTCTCGTCCCATAGCTCCTTGTTCTTGAGATGGGCAGTGAGCACGCGCAGCAGGTTGTCCAGGCTGGCGATGCAGCGATCGTAGCTGCCGATATCTTTGGTGGCGCCGTTGAAGTTGGGCACCGAGCGACCTTTGTGGGCCTTGTACGGGTGGTGCACGTCGTCGAAGTGCACGGTGATGAAGAAGGGCTTGTTCTCGTTCTGCGCGCGTTCGATCTCGGCGATGGCCAGGCCAACGGCGTGATCCCCGCTGTGCCAATCCGCCCCTTTGGGCGTGGCCATCACGTGCTGAAACGGCTTCTGCATGCCGGTAAGGCCTTTCTTCACGTACTGGTTGATCACCAGGCTGGTGGAGTAGCCCTCTTGTTTGAGCAACGTCGGCAACATGCCGACCGACGGCGCAGGGTCTGGCCCTTTCTTCCACTCCATGGTGTCGGGTAGGCGGCCACTGAGCATGCTGGGCATGCTCAGCCGGGTGGTGGAAGCTTGCGAGTAGGCGCGCGTGAAGACCCAGCTCTCCTTGCCGATCTCGTCGATATGGGGGCTGGTCTCCTTGCTGTAGCCGTAGAGGCCGAGGTGGTCGGCGCGCAGCGAGTCCACCACCAGCCAAACGACGTTGAGCGGCTTTTTGCCTTCGCGAGGCGCGCGATCGGAGAAGGTCTTCAGCTCGAGTAGCGCCGATTCGCTGGCGTCGGCGCCGCTGCAATCTTCGTCGATGCCGTTGCCGGGGACGTCTTTGGTTGAGGGCGAGCGTCGCCCATCGAAGGGCGCACAATCTTTGCCACCGTAGAGCGAGGAGATGCCGTCGCGATCGACGTCGGTCAGGGTGCGTACGGCTCCGGCGGCGACCGGCAACAGATGGCCCTCTGCGGTGACCGCGGTGGCGCCCTTCCAACGCGAGCTGACCAGCACCCCGGCGATCACCCCGCCGAGGACCAATGCGCGCGCCGCCCAACCGAGCGCCAAGCTCAGCCGCGGGCCGGCCAGCCGCTTGGGCCGTGCATCCCAAAGACGCAGGAAAAAGCCTTGCACGGCGACGAACAGAATCGCGCCGAAGGGTACGCTGAGGACGCCGAGCTGCACGCCGTGCTCTTGGAACAGCGACACCAGGCCGTAGCCCAGCGGCAAGAGTACGAACAGCAGGTAGCGCAGCCAGCTCCAGCGCGGAAAGGGCAAGCCGACGCGGCGGTCGAAGGCGGCCACGGCTCGCAACATCAGGCCGCGCAGGATACTGCCGGCGAGCACCAGCCCCACGCCGAACAGCCCCACGCCGAGCAGCAACATGCTGTTCGCGAGCTCCGGATCTTTGATCGAGGTCAGCCCCGCGACGAGCAACTTGAGCGCGAGCACGCCCAGTGCGGTGAGCACGGTCAATAGGCCGAGGAAGGCGTGCAGGCGCACCACCGGCTCGCGGTCGGCTGCGCGATCGCTCGACAAACTGGCTGCGATACGCGAACTCACGCCGAACCTCGAGAGCAGCCGCCCGGCCTCGTACACGAGCAGCCCTTGCAGCAAGCCGAACAGCGCGCCGACCACCACCACAAGCCCGGCGCCGAGCAACACGCCGTTGGCCAGCGATAGCTTCAAGCCGCGAGCGCTGAGTGCACCGTCCACCGCGCCCGCGAGCAGCGCGGTCAACGCCGCAACCTGGAAATGTCGGACGGCCGTCTGGAGTCGGCTCTTGGGGCTGGGTTCAGTCATGGTTGGGCCGGCGTCGAGCGGGCGGCGTCACGGCAGCGGTTGGCACTAGCACAAAGGCTCGTCGCGTAGATGGGCGATCCGCGCTCGGGGCGCCCGAACGGCCCCTGCGAGCCCTTGCCTCCGTTGCTCATTCGGGCCTAAACCAGCGCCATGCCGGAGCCCGTCAACCTCGACACCCTGATCGCCATCGACCACCTGCTGAGCGAGGAGGACAAGCTCGTCCGCGCGAGTGTGCGCCGCTTCGTCAAAGAGCGCTATTTGCCGCGTGCGGCTGAGCTTTTTGCCAAGGAGGAGTTCCCGGCCGATCTGATCCCGGAGCTGGGCGAGCTCGGCCTGTTGGGCGCCTCGCTGAGCGGCTACGGCTGCGCCGGCATGTCGCCGACGAGCTACGGCTTGGCGTTGGAAGAGCTCGAGTACGGGGACAGCGGTCTGCGCAGCTTTGCCAGCGTGCAAGGCAGCTTGGCGATGTACCCGATCTGGAAGTACGGCAGCGAGGAGCAGAAGCAGAAGTTCTTGCCCAAGATGGCCAAAGGCGAGTGGGTCGGTTGCTTCGGCCTGACCGAGCCGGACGCCGGCAGTGACCCGGGGGCGATGACCACGCGCGCCAAGAAAGACGGCTCCGATTGGATCCTCACCGGCACCAAGATGTGGATCACCAGCTCGCCGATCGCGCAGTTGGCGGTGGTCTGGGCCAAGACCGACGACGGGGATGCCTCGTCGATTCGCGGCTACATCGTCGAGCGCGGGATGAAGGGCCTGGAGACCCCGCTGGTGCACGGCAAGATGAGCCTGCGCGCCTCACCGACGGGTGAGATCGTGCTCAACGAGGTGCGCGTCCCGCAAGAGAACGTGCTGCCAGGCGTGGTCGGTTTGAAGGGGCCGCTCTCGTGTTTGAGCCAAGCTCGCTTCGGCATCAGCTTTGGGGCGTTGGGAGCGGCGCGGGCCTGTTTCGACAGCGTGCTCTCCTACTCGCGGGAGCGCGTGACCTTCGGCAAGCCGATCGCCGCGAAGCAATTGGTGCAGCAGCACCTGGCCGAGATGGCGCTCGAGATCGCCAAAGGCAAGCTGATGGCGCTGCACTTTGCGCGCATCAAAGCCGAGAAGGATCTGCTGCCGGCGCAGGTTTCGTTGTGCAAAAAGAACAACGTCAAGATCGCGCTCGAGATCGCCCGCACCGCGCGCGCCATTTTGGGCGGCAACGGCATCCTGCTCGAGTACCCGGTGATCCGGCACATGCTCAACCTCGAGAGCGTCTACACCTATGAAGGCACCGACGAGGTGCACACGTTGATCCTCGGTCAGACGCTGACCGGTCATAACGCTTTCTAAGGAGCACCGCTGTGAGCGAGCCGAGCTTTGACGCCTACCGCAATAGCTACGACGACGTCGTTCAAGACTCGATCGCCTTCTCCGGGCTGAAGCACGACTTCTTCCTGACCGCCAAGGTGGACCTCCTGCGCGAGGTGTTCGCCGCGAGCTTCGGCGCGGAGACCAAGCCGGCGCTGCTCGACGTGGGCTGCGGCGTGGGCAAGATGCATAGCCTGCTCCGGCCGCTGGTCGGCTCGCTGTCCGGTACGGATCTTTCGACCCAATCGCTCGAGCGTGCGCGGACCGAGCACCCCTGGGCGGAGTATCGCGACGGGGTGGATAGCAAGTTGCCCTTCGCAGACGCGAGCTTCGACGTGGCGACGGCTGTATGCGTGGTGCATCACGTGCCGCCGGCCGCCTGGACCGAGTTCGTGCGCGAGATGCGCCGGGTGGTTCGGCCGGGCGGGCGGGTGATCTTGATCGAGCACAACCCGTGGAACCCGCTCACTCGGCTCTCGGTGGCGCGTTGCCCGTTCGACGATGACGCGGTGCTGCTCGACAGTCGGCGGGCGCGGCAGCTGCTGCTCGACGCAGGGCTCACGCCCGAACCGGCACAGCACTTCTTGGTCTTTCCCACCGGCCATCGTTTGGGCCGCAAGCTGGAGGCCAAGCTCAGCGGCTTGCCGGTGGGCGCGCAGTATCTCGTGGTTGGGCGTGTCTGAAGCAGGCAGCTCCGAACCGGCGCGCATCTCGCGCTTTGCCCTGGTCGGAGTCGTCTCCACGCTGCTGTACGCCCTGCTCGCGATGGCCCTCTCCGAGCTCACCCGCTGGCCGGCGGCGGTGGGCTCGCTCGTGGCCTACGTACTCGCAGGCGTGTTCTCGTATACCGCGCATCGCTCCTTCACCTTTCGCTCCGACCGTTCGCATCGAGAGGCTGCCCCGCGTTTCATTGGTCTTTCGCTCGTGGGGTACGGCATCGCCACGGCGGCTCCGCTGCTGCTCACCGACTGGGCTGGCCTGCCCAACGTATTTGCGGTTGCGCTGACCTCGCTGGTCGTGCCGGCGCTCAACTTCGTGCTGATGCGGGCCATGGTGTTCGTGAGGCCGAGCGGCCAGGTCGAGTCGCAGGTGATTGGCACCGGCCATGATCGTTGAAGAGCTGCAGCGCGTGCCGGGAAGGCGCTGCTCGTGAAGTCGGTGCTCGTGACCGGCGCTGCTGGCAACGTTGGCCGCGAAGTCGTGCTGGCGCTGCTGCAGCGAGGCGCTCGCGTGGTCGCCGCGGATCATCGCAGCGATCGGGTGAGGACGCTGTTCGGTGAAAGCGTGGTCGCCTCCCGGCTCGACTTTCTCGACCGCGGGACTTGGGCAGCTGCGCTGCAGGGAGCCGAGCAGCTGTTCTTGCTGCGACCTCCGGCGATCTCCGACGTCGAGAACAACCTCAACCCGTTCGTGGATTTTGCGCGCAGCCAAGGCATCGACCATGTGGTCTTTCTTTCGGTGGCCGGCGTGGAGAAGAACCGCTTCGTCCCGCATCGCAAAGTGGAAGACCATCTGCGGGCTCGCGGGGACCACCACACCTTTCTGCGGCCAGGGTTCTTCGCGCAGAACCTGGAGACTTCCTATCGTGAGGACCTCGCGCAAGAGGACCGTATCTACGTTCCGGCCGGCCAAAGCTTGGTCAACTGGATCGACGTGCGCGATATCGCGGTGGTCGCGGCGCTGGTCTTCGATGAGCCAGAAGAGCATCGCGCTCAGGGTTACACGCTGACCGGCCCGGGGCCGATCCCGTGGTCGGACGTAATCGCCGCGCTCTCCCATTCGTTGGGCCGACCGATTCGCTACGAACCGGCCTCGATCCTCGGCTACGTGCGCCATCTCTCCGCGCGCGGGCTGCCTCGCGGGGCCGTCCTCGTGCAAACCATTCTGCATGTGCTGTTGCGCTTCGGGCAGGGAGCGACCTTCGATCCAACGATGGAGCGGCTGCTCGGCAGGCCTGGCCGCAGCATGAGCGCGTACATCGCCGAGCATGCGTCGCTTTGGGCCAAGCCGTGCGGCAGCGAGCCAGGGAACGGCCGCCGATGATGGTCGAGGTCTTGGTGGTGGGCGTCTTGCTGCAGAGTGTGGGCCTCGGGCTCGGGGCCCAGCGCTGGGCTTTCCAGCGGTCGGCGCGCAAGCTTCGGGGCAGAGTGGTGGAGCGTCGCATCACCCGGCGTTCGGGCACCATGTTGCACGCTCCGACCATCGAGTTCAGCGTCGGTGAGCAGGTGCATCGCTACGAGAGCGGCATGTTTGGCACCGGCTGCCCAGAGCTCGGCGCCGAGGTCGAGCTGTTGGTCCACCCAGAGGACGCGGGCATCGTGGTGATCCGCGGCTGGTCGGGCGGTAGCACGGCTGCCGTGGTCCTGTTTGTGATCGGGACGGTGCTTAGCGTTGCAGGGTTGTTCGCCGAGCCGAGTTAGCAGCAGGGCAATTCGCGAAGCGCGAAGCGATGCGGACTTGGGCTGCGGGCGCGCAGGTCGGCTCGGGCGAATCAGAAGCGCGTTGGCGGCGTACCGATCGGCGGGTCGTCGTCCCCTCCCTCGATCAGCCGCCACAAGAAGATCCCAAAGGCCGACATCAACAGCGCCGCAAACGAGAGACCCGCGTTGCCGAATACGAAGTGGAGGACTCCAGGCGGCGCGCTGAGTGCGAAGGCGCCGAGCGTCCAGCGTCGCCACGGCAACTCTTTGTGGACGCGTTGCGAGCGGGCGATCGCGAGGTCGATGCGAACGTTGGCGAGCTTGCTGTCGAGCTGTTGGAGCTCGTGCTTGTGGTGAGCCGTGAGGTCCTGTGCACGGTAGTCGAGGCGCTGTTTGGGCGGTTGCAGCAGCTTCGGGGGAGTCGCTTGGGGCGCGCGACCTTCGAGTTCATCGAGCTCCGCTTCGGCCTCGCAGAGCTCGCGGCGCGGCCATCCCCAGCGAGCGCGAGGTGTTCCCCGATCACTGCAGGCGCGACTGCGCTGGCCGCAGAGAGTTGGCGAGCAACCAGCGCATGGCCCGCGCGCAGCTGCTCCTCGGTCGACAGCCCGTAACCAACGCGTTGCACGATCTCACTCGTGACTTCGAACTCGAGCTCGCCTTCGATCCGTGAGCTCCGTGCTCGATTCAGCAAGCCCTCGTCGAGCAGGCGGTTGAGCGCGCGGTCGAAGTCGGCTTCGGTGAGATCCGCTACCAGCTGGGCGATCACGCCGCGCCACGCTACACGTCCAACGATGCAAGCCGCACGCAAGACACGGCGGGCATCCGGCTCCAAGGCCGCCACGCGATCCCACACGCGGTCGGATAGCGAGCCGACGCCGCGAGCACGGCTCTCTTGGGCCTCGCGACAAAGCTCTTGCAGATGGGCCGCGTTTCCTCCGGCGAGCACCGAGATCTCTGCGGCGTTGCCAACCATTGTGCTCGGAAGCAAGGACTCGGCGAGCCGTTCGGAGGCACGCTGATCGAGCGGCGTAAGTTGGATTCGGAGCAACGTTGGCTCCCTCGTTGCGCCGGTGGCCAGGCTTTCTTGCACGGCGCAGTCCTCGCGGCTGGCGTAGAGAAGAACCAACGCGCTGCCGGGTCGAAGCGGTGGTTCCTCCTGCTTGGGGAGCAGCCGAAAGACGGCTTCCTCCTGGTTCGCCGCACGTTGTGCGAGGTTCCGAGCGCGCGCGAGATAGCGAAGCGAAGTCGGGTCCGCTGCGTGGGCGTCGTCGAGCACGACCAAGGTCGGGCCTTCCTCCAGCCATGCCTCGCACAGATCGAGCCAGGCGAGCTGGAGTTGGTCGGCGAGCACGCGGGGATCCCGAGCGCCGACTTTGGCTTGCTCCTCAATCGAGCCGAGCAGCTGAGCTCGGGCGCGCGTGGTCGCGGGCGAACAGCCTCGCGATAGATCCGCGCGCGCCAACGCTCGCAGCGCCGAAAGCGGCGTTCCTTGTTCTGCGTCGCTCGCCGACGCCGCGACGACCTTGAGCTCTGCGCCAAGTTCTTTGCACCAGGCAGGGGCGCCGGTCGCGAGCGCGGAGGCCAGATGCGACTTGCCGATCCCACTCTCGCCGACGATCGAGATCGCCGCGACCTGCTCCGCTTCGAACGTGGCCTCGAGCACGCCACGAAGCTGATAAAATTCTCGCGCACGACCCAGCGGCCGGGTGGCGCTCGTGCGCGATAGCGGCGCGCGCTCCAGCTTGGGCCTTCGATGGAAAGTCCGCTCGAGATGAGAGACGACACTCTCGACGTGACCGCGGGAGAGCAGGTCTGAAAGCTCTGCTACGACGGCCTGCATATCGCGTGGCCGCTCGTTGCGATCTTTGGCGAGCATACGTCGCACGAGCGAGTCGATCGGGCCTGAAATCGCCGGGCGGAGCGCGGCCAGCGACGGCGGAGGTTCGGCTCCCACTGCCACCAATACAGCCCCCAAATGCGCGCCGACGAACGGCGGTCGGCCGGTGAGCATCTCGAACATCGTCGCGCCGAGGCCGTACACGTCGCTGCGAGGTTCGTGCTCGCCCCGCAGCTGTTCCGGCGCCATGTAGTGCGGGCTCCCAAGGAGCGCGCCGGTTGCGGTGAGGCCGGCCTTGAGCGACTGACCGGCGTCACGTTTGGCGATGCCAAAGTCGATCAAGCGCACGTCGTCGAGCGCTTGCCCCACCAAAAATACGTTGCTTGGCTTGAGGTCGCGATGGAGCAGACCGGCCGCATGCGTCGCGGCCAGCGCCAGCGCAAGCTCGAGCGACAACTCGAGCGCCGCTTTCGGATCGAGCGGGCCCTCGGCGAGCTGCCGCCCGAGGTCGCGTCCCTCGAGCCACTCCATCACCAGGTAGGCGATCTCGTCCGTCTCACCATGCGCGAGATAGCGCACCACGCGCGGGTGCACGATCTGTCGTAGGGCGTCCGCCTCCTGCTCGAAGCGAGCTCGGGCCAGTGGCGCCGAGCGCGCAAGCACCTTGACCGCGACCGGCGAACCGTCGCTCGCTCGGGCTCGAAAGACGACGCCCATCCCGCCCGCCCCAACCCGCTGCTCCAAGCGATAGTCTCCGCAACGGGGCGCGATCAAGTCGTCGGCGAGCACCTTGGCTTTGACGATCGCGAGTTGCAAACGTCGGCCGAGCTCAGAAGTCGGGCTGGCTGGTCGCGCGCGATCAAAGAGCGATTCCAGGCTGGCGCCTTCGCTTGCGTGACCCATGCGCAATGTTCGCACGAATCCGCCTACGCGCGGCACCACCGAGCTGTACGAGCGGCGGGGGCAGGGAGGCATTATTCACAGTCCTGTCCCTATGTGACGATGCGGCTGGCTCGGTTCAGTCGGTCGGGTCTTTTTCTTCGTGCTCGCGGGGAGATGCTCGGCGCTGGTGCAGCATCGGTTGAAGGCCAGCGTGCTACCGTCGCGACCTTCATGTTTCCACTTCGCTTCGACTTCGGCCGAAAAGGCGCGAGCATCGCGGTGCGAGTGATCGTGGGTCGTCGTTTTGGAGCCTACGCTCTCGAGCTCGACGGCCTCCGCTTCGACAACCGCTTCATTCCGGCGGTTAGTGGGGCCAAGCGAGATTGGCGGCTGCTCGTGTTTCCAACGAGCGACTCGCTGCGCGTACGCAACTCGATCGTGCCACCGGGCTGCCTTCTGCTGTTGCCCCAATCCCTCCTCTCGGCCGCCGACCCGGCCAGCTGGGTCACCTCTCAAGGGCCGCAGCTGTCGTGCGCTGCCGTGCGTATTGAGCCCGGTAACTTGGTCAACGCTTCGAGCAACGAGGTCCAGGTTGTCGCGGTCTCGGCGGCCACCGTCCAAGCCTTTCGCGAACTCTGGGAACCAACGTGCGCCGGCGACAGCGCGCGCGCCTTGCGCTGTGGAGCGTTGCTCTTCGACGCGCTCGTTCGCGACGGAGTTGCGCGGACGACGCTGTCCCAAGCCGATGAGCAGGAGGGCCGAACGCTCGCCGTGCGCAGCATGGAAGCAGCCTTCCCGCTGCTTTCAGCGCTCGCGACCAAACCCATGCTCCTGGATATCGTCGCGCGCGCAGGCGTCGGAGAGCGCCAATTCCTGCGCAACATTCAGCAGGTCCAGACTGAGTTCGACCTTCCGGATCGCGGCTGGAGGGAGACCATTGTCCGTTGGCGGGTCACCGCCGCGGTGCTGCTGCTCTCATCGGACGAACTCTCGCTGACCGAGGTCGCACACCTGGCTGGGTACGCCGGAAACAAGACGATGGGCCGTGCGCTCTCCGAGGCGGGGCTGCCGCAAGGGAGCGTGCTCCGAAAGCAGCTTCGAGACGCGCGCTAGCGAGGCGCGGGGCCTCCGACTGGTCACTGGCTTACGTGCCTGGGCTAGGCCGTAGAATCGGACATGGAGGAAGTGTCGACGTTGCCGCGGGGTATGCCGGCCCAACATGAAAGCCTCTTACGGTCTCTCGATTGCTGCAACGGCCCTCCTGTCCTCATCGCTCGCCGGCTGTTCCGTTTTCAAGAGCGTCTTCACGCCGGAACAGGCGCGCCTCGAGGCGGAGCTGGAGGAGCAGCAGGCCGAAGTCGCCAAAACGCCGGACGGGGAGTGCGGACGAGCAGAGACCTGCAAGCGCTATTGCGAGATCTCCGAGCGCCCTCTCGATTGCTTCAAGACCGGCAAAGCCGCCATGCACGGCGTGGATGTGCACTACGCCGGTGGCTACAGGGTTGAAGCGGCCGCCGGCTCCACCGACGATGTGAACGTGCGCTACGAAGAGGAGAGCAACGAGCACCAATCGCTCTTGCCCCTCGCGATCAGCTCCTTCGAGAGCGCCTGCAAAGGCAACCACGCCGAATCCTGCCGACGCTCCGGCGAGCTCGCCGAAAAGAGCCGGCCCGCCGAAGCGCGCACCTTCTACGAGAAGGCGTGCGCGTTGAAGGACCAGCCAGCGTGCGACCAGCTGACCAAGTCGAAGTAGGTGCGCGCAGGCCGGCGCCGCTCCTTCATTGGGGGCCGAGACCGCCCGGCGCCACGGCCTCCACCTCTCCCACCCACTTTTCGGCGGCGGCGAAGGGCCCTTGCGATTTGCCACCGCAGTTCGACGAACTCGACTCGAGCACTAGCTTGCTACCGGCGAGCAGCTTGACCGAGCGACCGGTGCCACCGCTGCAACCATCGCTCGCCGCCGAGCCGCTCTTGACCTTCAGCTTGAGCAGCCCGTCCACCAGACGGTTGAAATCGGCCGCCTGAAAGCGCGCCTTGGCCTCACTCACGATCGTGCCGTAGCTGTCGACGACCTTGACGATGGAGCTCGGCGTCACCGTGATGGTGTAGCTGCGGTGGTACGGGGGCGGGACCGAAGCGTCCTGGAAGCGAAGGACCAACTGGTCGATCCCGTCGGCCCTGGGAGGGACGGCCGCGACGCTGCTTGCGCTGGCGGTCGCGCTCGGCGCGCTCGATTCGATCGGCCCTGCGGCTGCGGCTGAGGCCGAGGGGAGGGCCGTTGGTAGCGTCACCGCCTGCGTCTCCGTTGGCGTTGCCTGCGGCCCCTTGGGAGCGCCGTCCTCGGACTGGTTGGCCGCGCTCGCGGAGCAAGCGCAAAGTAGGGCGAACAACGGCGCAAATCGCTTCGGAACCATGGGGCGGGCTTGTACCACCGATGCACGGTGTTTGGCCTAGAGATCGGGTCCTTAGAGCGAGGTAGCGCGCTAGTTCGTCCGCGCGGGTACGGCTATCCTCCGCGACGTGGTGACGAGGACACAGAGCAAGCCGATCCTTCTCGGACGCTACCAACTGGGAGCTGAGTTTGCTTCGGGAGGGATGGCGTCGATCTTTATGGGACGACGCGCGGATGCTGACGACGACCGACTCGTAGCGATCAAACGACTTCATCCTCACTTGGCTCGTGACCCTGGCTTCGTCAGCATGCTCTTGGACGAGGCGAAGATCGGCTTGCGCGTGACGCATCCCAACGTGGTTTCGATCATCGATGTGATCCGAGAGGCCGACCAGGTCGCTCTTGTCATGGACTACGTCCATGGGGAGTCCTTGCATGCGCTCGCCGTGCGGCACGCGGCGCCGCTCGCGCCCGACCTCGCCTGCGGGATCGCTGTTCAAGTGCTAGGCGGGCTCGAGGCTGTTCACGCGCTTCACGGCCCAGACGGGACGCATCTGCAGGTCGTGCATCGAGACCTTTCGCCGCACAACATCCTGGTTGATACGGAGGGGTTGGCCCGCGTGACAGACTTTGGCATCGCCAAGTCGATGGCCAATAGCCATGTGACGGCCGCCGGCCACATGAAAGGCAAGCTCGCTTACATGGCCCCCGAGCAGATCTTGGCCAAGGGTGATCAGCGTATCGATCTGTTCGCCATGGCCATCGTGCTCTGGGAGTTGGTGACGGGCAAAAGGCTGTTTTCTGGTGCTGACCAAGCGGAGTTGATCTTCCGGATCGTGGGCGGTGGCCCCTGCGAAGACCCGCGCTTACAAGTCCCATCGATCCCACCCGAGCTGGCCCGGATCATCTTGCGTGGATTGGAGAAGTCTCCCTCCTCGCGTTACCAATCGGCGCGCGAAATGCGTGAGGAGATCGAGCAGGGTTGCACCACTGCGGCACCCCCGGCGATTCGTAGATGGGTGAGGTCGCTTGCGAGCGATGACATGCTCTGGCGTGAGCAGCGCGCACAGGCGCTATCCAACAGCGTCGAGGAGGAGCCGGCGACCGTCGCCGACTTGACGCGTCCGAACGCCGCTCCGCCGATGCGGACCGCGCCCTACGCAACGCCAGCGCTGCCCTTCTTCCTCGCGGAGCTAACGCGGCGTGGCGTTGACCTGACCCCGCTGTTGGCTCGCTACGGTGTCAACCCAAAGACCCCCAGCCTCTCGCCGCAGCTGCTCGAGACGTTCGCCGACGCCTGCGCGCAGTCTGCAAACGACCCGCTGCTGGCGGTCTCGGTAGCTCAAGGTGTCCCGCGCGGTGGTCATGGCTTGGTTGAGTTCCTTTTGCGCTCGTCGGCCAACGTTGAAGTCGCGATCCTCGAGACCATCCGCTTTGCGCCGGTCGTGAGCCGCATCATCGTTTCGTCGCTCGAGCCAGGCCCACAGGGTCGCGTCCGCTGGATGTTGACGCCGCGTCCAGGGCTGGGTGGCCGCCACTCGAACGAGTACCTGATCGCTCACTTCTTGCGGCAGATGCGGGTGAATACCGGCACTCCCGATTGCGTGGAGGCGGTCGGCTTCAAGCATGAGCGGCACGAATTCGTCGCCGAACTGGAGACGATGTTGGGCGTGCCTTGCCACTTTTCACAGCCCTCTAACTGGCTGGAGTTTTCTGCCGAGAGTCTGACCTTGCCCCACGTCGAGGCCGACCCGGCTTTGTTTGCGATGGTGTGCACCTCGCTCGAAGTCGCGGCAAAGTCGGTGTGACGTTCAAGCGCTGAGGTTGCTCGGCTATGGCGCGTCTTTGCAGCAGATGCGTCGCTTCCCGGCGGTAACCACCGAGCCGCTGGCCTCACTCTGACCGCAGACCTCCCCGCTGGAGGTCGCCAGTACCGGGAGCACCGACGCGAGCAGCGGCGGTTCGTTGACGAAGGGCGTGAGGTTGATGCAGTTGTTGCTGACGGCGTCCCCAACCTCCATCCCAGCCGGACAGTCCGCTGCGACGAAGAGCTTGTAGCTCCCGCCGTCGCAGCCGACGTCGGAGGTGTCACACGAGCACGCCGAACAGGCGCGCTGGTCAACGCCGCTCTCGAACAGGTCGCGCTCGAGATCGGTGAAGCCGGCAGGGCAAATCGCGTTGCCCTCGCGGCTGATGCAGACCTTGTCCTCATACGGCGGAAGGACCTTCGCCGCGCAGGCTTGGCCAAGCTCGCAGCCGGTGCCGGAGCCCACGCACACGTGCACTTCTTCCGCCCAAAGCAGCGGCTGTTCGAGCTCACCGCCTGCGACGTTGCACGACAAAAGCTCCGGCGTGAGCAGCTCGGCGCCGCGGGTCAACTTGCAGCCAGTCCAGCCGCCGGGCGGCTGTGAAGCGGCGATCGGCTTGCAAAGCGCGTCCTCGTCTTGCTGCTCGAAGAAGGTGCCGTTCGGGCTGATGCAACTCGAGCTGTTGAAGCAGCTGAGCTCCGGTGCACCACATTGCGCGTTCGCGAGCTGGCAGCTGCAAGCGCTACAAACAGTCGGCGATGGCTGCGCGAAATAAACGGTTGGCGCCGACCCATCTGCGCAGGTCTCCGGCGTAAGGCCGGGTGCATACGGCAGCACGCGCACTCGCCACGGACCCGACCAACCGCTCACCGGTCCATCGACGCACTCGAACTCGGCTTCACAATCGGGGTCCTCACAGTCCACGGCGCCGTCGGCGTCGGTGTCGACGCCGTCCAAACAGGCTTCGTCCGGCGGCCCACTGCCACCCGTTCCGGCGAGCCCACCTATCCCGCCAAGACCGCCCCCACCCGAGGCGCCAGCGCCGCCCATTCCGGGGAGCCCACCGCCACCGCCCGCGGCTCCCGCGCCGCCTGCAGCGCCCGCAGCTCCCGTTCCTCCCGCTCCGCCCGCAGCTCCCGCAGCTACCGCGCCACCTGCTCCTGCGCCACCGCCGCCCGAAGGCTTCGTCGTCTCACAGGCCGCGAGCAAGAGCGCCAACAACCAACTGCGTGCGCTCATGGTCCGACGCTCCGGCAACATACCTTTTCACTCTCCCCGACGATCACTTCTCCGCTCGCGACCACGCTTCCACATTGCTCGCCGACCGGCGTCGCCGGCGTGGCCTTGCTCGAGATAATGCCGTTGGCTTGCTGCGCGAAACCGCCAGCCTGCGTGCAAGCGGTGCTGTCGATCGTTAACTCGTTGCCGTTGCCGGGCGGAGGTAAGCAGCCCGAACCTTTGCTCACCGTGTGCTTTCCACCTTGGCAGCCAACCGCGCTGAGATCACAGGCGCAGCCCTCACACGTGCGCGTATCGGTGCCGCTGCCATAGATCGTCACGTCGCGATCGAACCAGCCCGGTGGACAGGACACGTCGCCGACCTGTCGGATGCAGACCTCCTGCTCGAACTCTTGCGCCGGTCTCTTCACGCAGCGTTGTTGGTCGCCGCAACCAGCGCCGACCTCCACTTCGCACAGTTGCACCGAGTCGCTAAATGGCTCAGCCTTCGCCTTCTCGCCCCCTTCGGCAACGCACGTGCCCACGTTCGTCAGCATCGCGGGGTTGCCCAAACGAAAGCGAATCGACGAGGGCGTCCCGACGTTGTGATCCACACAAGCGAAGTTCGACCCCTCGGGCATCAAGGTGGTAGGCCAGGTCGGGCTGCAGGACATTTGCGCCCAGTCGAGCTCTGGCGCAGAGCAACTCGCGCCGCTCCAGGTGCAGTTGCACGGCGTGCATTCGCTGAGCGAAGGCCCGGCGAAGAACTGTTGCGCGGCGAGCCCGTCTGCGCAGAATAGCGCTGGGTTTCCCGCCGCGTCGTAGTCCGCAACCGCGACCGTGTGCAGCTCGCCCCAGTCGCTCGGCGGCGCGAGCACGCACAGATGATCGGGTTGGCAGTCGCTGTCCGCGCAGTCCGCTTCACCATCTGCGTCGTCGTCGAGCCCGTCGAGACAGTCGAGCTCGCTCGCCGCTCCACCTTGGCCTCCGTTCGCTCCACTGCCGGCCTCTCCGCCGGCTGCACCCTGGCCGCCGGCTGCACCCTGGCCTGCACCCGCCTGACCGCCGGCCGCCGCTTGGCCGCCACCACATTGATCGCGGAAGCAATAAGCGTCCACGTCGAAGCAACCCGCGAGCAGCAGCAGCGGCAGCAGCCCGATTGTGAGGCCCGCGCTGCAACGCAACCGCACGCTCATTGAAACCTCCCGCCCACGAGCAGGCCCGCTGTTTGCGGCGTCACCCAGGGCAAAAGCGCAGCCTTTGCCGGCCCTTCCTCGGTGAGCCCCAAGCCGATGCCCACCGCGCTGGCGATCAGCGCCGCAGCGCCCGCCGCACCGAAGCCGATGGCCAGCCCGATGCCGCGATCACGGCGCGCGAGCTCTTCTTCTGGCCGCTCGGCGTCGCACGGCAAGCGACCATCGGGCAGAGGCTCATTCGAGCAGTTCGCCGCCACATAGGCGTTGAGGTTGCTCACCGCGATCTGTTCATCGACCACGAAGCCAATGCTGACGCCGCTGAGCGCGAGCCCCGTCGCGCCAACGACCCACGCCCACGTCGGCACCTCGGGCTCTTGGCGAGACGCAGCCTGCTCTGAGGGCGGCGCGGCAGGCAGCGGCTCGAGCACGAAGCGAAGCTCTGCTCGCTGCGCCACGCTCAACGTGACGCGCTGCTTGTTGGGCGCATAGCCCTTTGCACGCAGCTCGAACTCGATCGCGCCGGCATCGGAGGGCAACGCCTGCCCGAGGATGCCCACCGGCACCGGCTTGCCGTTGCGCAAAAGCTCGAGCGACGCGGGGCGCTCTTTCCCCTCGAGCACCAGCGTGAGCCAGCTTCGCTTGGCCTCCGTCCGCTCGATTCCGGCGCGTGAACTCTCACGCAACCGCGCTCGCTTGAGCTCATCGGGCTCGCGCTGGCTCATGCTGCTGGCCGCGTCAAACGCGCTCCACGCCGAGGCGAAACGCGCGAGCTGCTCGTAACACTCACCGGCTTGAACATGCGCGCTCGCCGATGGGTAAAGGTCTTGAACCACGAAGAACTTCTCGCACGCAGCTTTGCTTTCGCCTGCGTCTTTGAGCGCCCACGCCTCCGCCCAAAGCTGAGCCGCGCCGGCGCGCGTCTCAGCGTCTTGGGCCTGCGCCGAGAATGGCAGCAGCAGTACGGCGCTACAGATCGCGAAGCGGATCACGGACGCTGGGTTGTTCTTTCGCATTCGAACTCGGCGAGGGGGGCGCTATCGGCACAGCGGTAGGCTTGCTGCTGGGTGAAGTGGACGGACGTGGCAGGCCCGCGGTTTGTGCGGCAGCCGCTTCAACGCTGGCGCTGCTCGAGGGTTGGGCCGTCGGCGTTGCGCTCGGTGGTGCGACGCTGACCGACTTCACGCGCAGGTCCTGATCGGGCGGGCGCATGTCGGAGGTTGGGGTGGGTTGCGCTTGCGTCGCGGGTGCCGGCGCGCTGGCGGTTGGCTGTTTTTGATTGAGGGTGAAGACCAGCACAAGCCCGAGGCCGAGCGCTCCCACCGCCCCAGCGATCAGCAGCGGTCCGAGCTTGCGTCGCGGCTCCGGCGTAACCGAGCGCGACACCGACGAGGCGGTACTCCCGTGACTCGCGCCGCTCGCTTGATTCGCCTCGTTCGCCAGCGCAGCGACGTTCGCGCCGCTGGCGACGTCGGCCTGCAGGGTAGGGGAGAGCGCATCGTGCGCCGCCACAGCGTCGGACAACGAAAGCCGTCCCACGTCGTCCTTGGTGTCGAGCCAGCGTGTGCCCGGCGCCAATACCTCGGCCAACGTGCTCGCGAACTCGCTCGCCGTAGCGAAGCGGCGCGCCGGGTCTCGCTGCATCGCGCGCGCAAACCAAGCGTCGAAGCCGGCCGGCACCGGCGCGACGCTGGAGGGCACTGGCACTGGGTCTGCGCAGATCATCAACAGCAGGTTGCCGAGCGCTTCTGCGACGAAGGGCCGCTCTCCGGTCAGACACTCGAACACGATCACCGCCAGCGACCAGAGATCCGAACGCGCATCGAGATCCTTGCGTCCACGCGCCTGTTCGGGGCTCATGTAATACGGCGTGCCCATCATCGCCCCGGTGCGCGTGGAGATGTCGTCCCCGACCTTCTCCACCAACTTCGCGATCCCGAAGTCCAAGATCTTGACCACCGGCTCGGGTTCATCCCCGTCGCGCGCCAAGAAGATGTTGTCCGGCTTGAGATCGCGGTGAACGATGCCGGCGCGATGAGCCCGCGCGATGCCGCGCATCACGCCGCGCAGGATCATCGCCGTCTTAGCGGGAGAGAGGACCTTCTCCCGCGCCAAACAGCCTTTGAGCGACTCGCCCTCGAGGTACTCCATCGCGATGTAGGGCACCTCGCCGTCGACGCCGTGATCCAGGATCTGCACCACGTTCACCGACTTGAGCGAGGCCGCCGCCTGTGCCTCACGAAGAAAGCGCGCCTTCGCCTCGCCAGCGTCTCCCGCTGTGGGCGTTAGCAGCTTCACCGCCACCGCCGTGTGCAGCGCGACGTGCTCCGCACGCCAGACACAGCCCATCCCGCCCCGGCCGATCGGCTCGCGCAGTCGATAACGACCAGCGACCACCTGGTCGACGGCTCCTGGGACCTCCTCCACGCCGGCAGCCTAACAGAATGCCGCGTGCAGCTGCGTGTGACTGCGCAGCGTCGTCAGCGCGCGGCGTTCTCGAGGATCACAGCTCTTCCTTCGCGTTCGTTCGTTGGCGGACCAGCGCCTCGAAGTTTTCGCGCAAGGTCGGGTTGTCGTCGAAACGGGTCGACCAGAGTTGGGCGATCGAGAGGAAGGTCGTGTCGGAGAGACCGTAGCGCTCGAGCACGCTCGAGCGACGACGGGGCGCTTGCCTCAGGTCGGCGGAGACGCGCGCGAAGGCCTCGAGTTGCAAGAAGCGAACTTCGCCGGACGCGTTGGCGAACGGCAGGGTGTCGTCTTTCGGACCGACGCCGGGCAGCGTCTCTCCGGCCGGATCGACTGCGCCCTGAGGCACGACCGCCGGCGGAATGGAGACGGCGCGGACGAACGGCAGCGGCGCTGCCATGGGCGAGGGCGGCGCATCCAGCGTCGAGTCGTAGGCCGCCTTCGTCGATAGCGGTTCATCGGCGAGTTTGCGGCGGAGATTCTCGGAATGCTCCTTCGCCAGGGACATGTCCCCTTCGCTGGTTCGCCGGGCTAGCTCTTGAAGATGCAGCGCCTCGGCGCGGGCAAACACGTCGGCGTCGATCGCTTGGCTCTCGAGCCAGGCGCGTTGCGCGGCTGGGTCCATACCCAACGTCGCCGCCGCAAGGCGACTCCAACGCGAGAATTCGATCGGCGGTGTGCGGTCCTGATTCATAGGGCTCCTTTCGGGTGGGGATGGCTGCTCGTTCAAAAGGGTTTTCGTGGGCTCGAGCGCAAGGTGGACAGCCAATCGTCAAGCCGTGACCGAATCTCGCGGGCGCTGCGCGCGGCTCGGGCTTGCGCGCGAGGTGGCTCGCAGCGGACAGCCAATCGACAGAGCGCCTTCCGGGCGCGCCGTTCGCGCCAGAAGAGCCCGCTCTAGCGTTCGTTGCGCAAGAAGAGCGAGGCCACCGGTCCGATGTTGACGCCAGCGAGGATGACGAGGTCGTGCTGCAGTGATTCGGCGTTGACGAACTGATGGCCGGCTTCAATCGTGAGGGACCGAAGGAGGAACAGGCCCGCGATGGTGTTGCGCATGCCGATGCCCAAGCCTTCGTCGTAGGAGCCGAACAGGAAGTGGGGCTGATAGGCGATGGTCGCGATGTTAGTGCCCACGCCGATGGCGCCGCCGAGATTGAGCATGTGGTCGGCGCGCTGCGTGTGCGAATAGCCGACCTCGGCGAGCAGGAAGAGCGAGGTCGGCTCGGGTTGACCTCGCCCGCTGATCTCGAACGCCCATAGCGCACCGCCGTCCACGTCGATCGCGAAATAGGGGATGCCTTGGTCGAGGTCGATCACGGGCCCCATGGCCGCGCGCACGCTCGGAATGGTTTCGCCGTCGGCGAGCGCGCGGTTGGGACGCGCCGCGGCCAGGAGCGAGCAGGCCGTCGCGAGCCACGACAACGAGGCGATGCGGTGGGTCGAGAACCAGGAGCGCATTGCAGCAGGCTAACACTGGCGAGCTGGGTCCCGTCGAGGTTGACCCGCGTGCCCGGGTGCAGGAAGGAGGTCGCATGTGGAAGGTCTTTGGGCCGGCGCTGCTCGTCTCTCTGCTGGCCTGTGCATCGGGGGCGCCGCGTGAAGAGCGCTCGCTCGCGCAGGCGAGCGCTTCGACTAGCGCGGCCACGGCGAGTCCGAGCACGTCGCTCACGGTGACCGACTCGGCTGCGTCGCCTGCGACCTCGTCCCCGACAGCTGCCACGGGCTCCACCTCAGCGGGCCCGACCGTCCCGTCGTTTCCCGCTCCGGCTTGGCCGCCCAGCGATCAGGACTTCGCTTTGGTCGCCGTGCCGCTCAAGAACGAGGGCGGGAGCCCCTGCATGATCAGCCGCGAACTCATCGATAGCGTGCCGCGGGCGAACGTCGAGGTTGCGTATGCGCAAGACGGTCGGCTCACGCGGCGCGAGCAGTGGGAATTCTATTGGGCGACGCGCACGGCGACGTTGCGTTCGAGCACGCGGTACACGTGGGCGGAAGGCCGGATTGTGTCGCGTCAGGAGGAACAGAGCGTCACGACGCTCGGCTACGACGCTGAGGGCCTACCGCTTCGCATCGAGACCAAGCCGTTGCCCGGCTTCTCGTGGGCTCCGCTGACGCTGACCTACGAGTGGAAGGGCCGGCGGCTTCGAACCAAGCCCAAGCTCGGATTCCCGTCGCGCGCCGACGGCGTGATGTTGCCGCTGTGGATCCCGTTCCACGGCACGGTGAAGGTGGTTAGGACCAGTAGCTTGTCCAAACGGGAAGAGACGGTGACGTTCAATGCACAAGGCTTTCGCTCCTCCCAAGGCTGGGCCTCCTCCGCTTCGGTGCCGCTGGTACCGCCGCCGCCCCAGACTTGGCGCTGGGTCGGCACGCAGATGGTCGAGTCGACCTCGGGGCCGCAAATGCACGCTGACATCGCGTGGCCCGAGGTGCGCTCGACCTTTACGTACGACGCTGAAGGGCGTCCCACGAGCTACCTTCACTTCCAGAGCAATCACGAAGGTGGGCGTGTGCAGACGAGCGAGCAGCGCTACGAGTACCGCTGCCCGGGCGAGTTCGTAGCGGACCCGCTCTGGGGCCCTTAGACAAGCGATGGAACTTTTTTTTTCCGATCGACGCGACGAGCCAGCTCGACTTCCGTCTGAGGCGCATCATGAGAATCGAGCAGGTGTCGGCGGTCGGGGTTTTGTTCGCGCTGTGCGCGGGGTGTGGAGCGGCATCTCCCGAGGTGGAGTCGCCGTCGCGCGCGGCCAAGGGGGAGGCGTCGTCAGCGCAGGACGGGTCGTTCGTGCCACCACCGCCGATCGGTATGGCCTTTGGCGGTGAGGATCCGGGCGTAAAGCGCGTGCTCGGCAAGCAGGCGTGGGCTTACGTACCCCCGCGCAAGGACTTCCCGGAGAGCGAGCTCGCGCTGCTCGAGGTGGTCAAGCAGGAAGGAACCAAGGTCACGTTCGCCTCCGGCGATAGCGAGGGAGAGACCTTTCTGATCCCGCAGGCCTTCAGCGCGCCGACGCAGACGCCGGTGGTTGCGGTGGGTGATCTCGTGCTCACGTCCTTCCTCAGCAAGTCGCAGTGTGGTCGCGTTCGCGCGCTCGAGGCGGGCAAGGTCGAGGTCGAGTTTCTATGGGGCTCGACCCCGAAACGCGAGCAGGTCGCTACGGACGCCATTCTCCCGCTCGCGACGCGCGAGCCTGCGTTCTCCTTCGGGTCGCCGGCGTTGGTGCGCGGAGACGGCGGAATGGGGGACTTCTACGAACGCTACTGGGCTCTGCATGCTGATGCGGACCACGTGTGGCTGGCCGCGACCGAGTTCGGCGGTGACGCCGAGAAGAAAGCGGCGCGCGCCGACGTGCAACCGCTCGCGCTCGGCCGCTTCGCCAAAGGGGACGCAGTGATGGCTTGCGGCGGGCTCGCGCTCGGTTGTTTCGAGACCACGGTGCTGGCCGAGCTGCACGACGGTCTTGCCTTCGAGGTCGCGATTCCGCAAGAGCTCGCCGATCGAGTTGAAGGCAAAACGGCCTCGATTTCGACGTGCGCGGTCGGCCGGCGTCCGGTGCCGCGGGCCTTCGGCGGGGAGGCGCCAAGCGAAGCGTCACCACGCCCCTCGCTCCCGGGCAGCCGCGCGTGGGTGTATCAGCCGGGTGAAGGGCTGGTCCTGCGCACGATCGCCAAGCAGTCGGGCGCGCGTGCGTCCTTCTTTACGACGGGGGACAGCGGGCAGACCTTCGAACTGCCGCGGGCGTTCACCGCGCCGATCAGCTCAGCGAAGCTCGGCGCGGGCGACCTGGTCTGGGTGGGCGGGCGAGCCAAGGGCCCAGCGGTCTGCGGTCGGGTCGTGCGCGCGTCGGGCAAAGACGTCGAGGTGGTGGTGGTGGACGCTGTGGCCAGCGCAAAGCAGCGGGTAGCGCGCGAGCTTGTGCTGCCGCTGCCAAAAGAGATGAGCTTCGGTGCGCCGATCGTCGACGGCAGTGATCTGCTCACGGTGGTCTATGCCGACGACGCAGAGGCCTGTGCGTTTCCACCGTCTTCGCCCAATCACGAGCACGAGACGCGCGCCCCGCGCTCACGCGCCGAAGTGCTAGCGCCCTCCTCGAAGTTGAAGAAGGGCGATGCAGTGCGAGCGTGCGACGGCGAAGGCTGTCGCGACACCACGATCGTACGCGTCCTGGACGACGGGCTTCGCTACGAGGTCGAGGACCCCGGGGGCAGCGAGAAGCCGGTGGTGTTTGCGGCGTGTGCGGTGGGCAAGGCTCCTTAGTCGGAGGGCTGCGCGGGCGCTCTTGCCGCCTACTCGCAATGCTGGACGACGAACAGGCGGGAGCCGGTGCCGGGGACGGACACCGTGCTGGACGCCGTGCCGAAGGTGACCTGGCCGTTGTTCGGCGCGTTGGCTTCACCGGCGACCAACCAGCCGTCGGTTGTTTTGATCGCTCCGCGCAAGGCCGAAACGCCATCCGAGTTGATGAGTAGGCAGCTCCCTGGACCGAAGGCGTTGTTGTAACTGGCGAGAGCCAAAACGCCGGAGGGCGTTTCGCTGTCGCAGGGCGAGGGCCAATTCCCGGCGCCCGCGGTCAGTTGGCCATTGAGTTGCCCGACGATCGCAAGCTCGTTGAAGGAGCTGGTGAAGGCGTGCACGTTCAATAGCGCGCCGCTCAATCGCAATGGCGCGGGATTGAAGAGCCCAAGCTCAAATTCATTCCCTTGGATGTTACCGAGGGAGAACCACTGATTGTTCAGCTCGGTGAGGAAGTGGGGGCCTAGCGAAACGTTGCTCGCGCTGCTGGTGAGCATCTGGGGAGTGAACGTAGCCGGGGCGCCTAGACTAAATTCATCCAGCTTCCCGTTGCGTGCCACGAGCGCGCGCAAGCCGAGCGACGACGACGACGCGAGATCGTTGTAGCTCGCTCCCAGTGATTTGCCGAGCGGAGTGGTCAAGTCCGACCCGTTCACCGTTCCATCGCCTGCTTGCAGCGCCATGTGGCAAGCCCACTTCGTCGCTCCGCCCAGCCCAGTATCGAGTTTGGTCGCGTCGTTGCCATTCACCTTGCCATCGGGGCCTCCGCAACCGCCACCGACGATCACCTCACCAGTGGGAGCCAAGGCCAGGCTGGTGAACTCATCCGTCAACGCACCGCTGGTTGAATGAAGCCTGCTGACCCACTGGGTTTGCAGAGCTGAGTCGAGACGCAGCACCACTCCGTCTTGCCCATCCGACCGGCCGGGCACTCCGTCCACGGTGCCACTGAAGTTGCCGAGGACGAAGATCGTTGAAGAAGAGGTCGCCGCGTCGACGAAGGTCAGCCCGCTCGAGGCGGTAAAGTGCCGACGCTCTAGCAGGCCGTTGTTTTGGTCAAGCACGAGCACGAACGATGAGCGGGCGGGTGCGCTGAAATCCGCGTCCCCCGCCGTGAGCATGTCGCCGCCGGCGATCCAACCCACCAGGACACGTGTCGCCCCGAGCTCGCGGAAGGCCGTGATCACGACCTCTCCTTGAGTCGGAAAGGCGGCTCCCGGCCCGCATTCCGCGATACCGCCCTGGCCGCCCGAGCCACCGGAATTCGAGCCGCCGGAGTTCGAGCCGCCGGAGTTCGAGCCGCCGGAGTTCGAGCCGCCGGAGTTCGAGCCGCCGGAGTTCGAGCCGCCAGCACCGCCGCTTACGCTTTGCTCGAAGTCGATGCCAAACAGCCCGCTGCAGCCGCTGAGCACAACCAAGCAAAGGCCCCTACGCGCGCTCATTCGAACCTCCAGCTTAGCTGAGCGTGACCGAATCCGATTGCAACCGATACGGCCTCTTCGCCCGAGGACCACGGTGCGGCGAGCACCAACGCGAGCCCGCCGGCCGTCAAAATTCCCCCGGCGATGAACAGCGCGCTGGAGGCGGTTTCGAGGCTCTGACCGGCGTCGCGATCCTCCTCGGTGCGCACGCAACTTGGGCTCACGTCTTCCGTCTTGAAGCAGGTGCCGCGGTCGAGCATCGCAACGCCGGTGGCGATGGCCGCGCCCAAGCTGGCTAAGCCCGCACCACCAACTACAAAGCCCGCAATCGCAAGGCCGGGAACGTCGCTGTCGGCTGCCTGCTCGGGTTTGGGAGCTCCGAGCTTCAAGGTGAGCGAGAGCTTTTCGCCCTCCTTCATGGTGACCGTGGTGATGCTCTCTTCGCGTCCGGCGATGCGCAGCGTGAAGGTCTGCGGTCCGGGGTCATTGGGCAACTCCACGCCAAGCACCGAGGCGCCAACCTCACTGCCGTTGCGCAAGAGCGCGAGCCCCTCCCGTTTGACGGGCTGGCCTTGCTCATCGGTTTCGGGGAGCAGCAGCGTGAGCTGGGGAAGGCGCGGAAGGAGCGCAGCGGCGCGTTTTTTTGCTTCCGCTTGGAAGTCCGCTGAGGCCGATTGTTCCACCTCGCGAAAGAGCGCCCACGCCGTTGCAATGCGTCCGCGTTGCGCTTCACAGTCCGCAAGGTTGAGCACTGTTCCGGCCGCTGGATCGAGCCGTTGGCTGTCGCGGAAGCGTTCGCACGCCGTCTCGAAATCGCGCTTCTCCATGGCTGCCCGGCCCTCGCGAAAGAGCACCTCAGCCGCGGCAGGGTCAGTCGACTGCGCTTGAACCGGAACCGCAATCACCACGGTGGTGAGCACCACCGCCAAAGCACCAAGCCACTTGAACACCCGAGAGAGACTACACGCCGGCTGTCTACTTGCGGCGATCGTAAATCGGTTGCGGTGCGCTCGTTATCACGGGTTTTGTGGTTGGCCGGGGTGGGGCTGGACCCGCGCTGCTCGAAGCCGAGGCCGCAGCGCTCGCGCTCGGCGGGCCCACACTGGCAGCGCTCGGCGGGCGCACAGCGCTCGAGGTCGGTTGCGAGCTGGTCACGTTGGGCGCCAGCGACACGGAGGGTGATGGCAGCGCGGTCGCGGGCGGGGTGGCCGGGGTGGCTGTCTCGCTCTGAACCGCCAACGGCTCGCTCGGCTTATTGTTCATCGCGATGAAGGCAACGACGGCGATGCCGCTACCGAGAGCCGCAGTGATCACCGGCCAAATTAGCTTCCTGCGTGCCTCGCCTTCGGGCGACTTCGGGACGGTGATGGCCGCTTCATCGGCTGCGCTCAGGTCCTCTCGCGACATCGCCATTTGGTTGCTTTGCTGCAACCTCGGCTGCCGCGCGGCGAGCGCGAGCTCAACGGCGCCGTTTTCCATTGGCATCGCAGTTCGCAGGGCCAGCTGCATCTCCTGCGCGTTGCGGAACCGCTTCGCAGGTTCGAAGGCCAGCGCCTTGTCGATGGCCGCAGCGAGAGCGCTTGGCAGATCCGGACGAAGCACCGCAATCGACGGCGCTGGCTTGGTGATGGCGTTCACCATGATCATCTGCGCTGTGTCACCGTCATGCACGATCGCCCCGGTGAGCAGCGTGTACATCGTGGCTCCAACCGCCCAAAGGTCGCTGTGCGGACCTACCTCGCTCCAACGTCCGGCAGCTTGTTCGGGTGCCATGAACGCCGGCGTTCCCATCGCGTTGCCGGTGCGCGTCTTGAACGACGATTCCCCTTCACGCAACTTGGCGATGCCGAAGTCGAGCAGTTTGACGCGACCCTCGTGCGTGATGAAAACGTTCTCCGGCTTGATGTCGCGGTGAACGATGCCCGCCCGGTGCGCCGCTGTGAGCACGTCGAGCAGCTGGTCCGAGATGCTCAGCGTTTGTCGCAGCTCGAGCCGACAATCCACCGTTTGTACCGATAGGTCGGCCAACGAAAGTCCCTCGAGCAGCTCCATCACCAAGAAGATCGAACCGTCCTCGGCCTCTGCATCATCGAGCACCGCAACGGCGCCAACGTGGCCAACCTTGTTGGCGACGTAGCCCTCGCGGCGGAAGCGGTCGCGTGCGTCAGCGTCGAGCGAGAGCTCGAGGTGCAAGAGCTTGATGGCGACGCGGTTACCGTTGCGGTGCGTGGCCGAGTACACGGCCGCCATACCGCCGACGCCCACGAGCTGGTCGAGCTTCCATTTGTCCCGCAGCCACGTACCAACGCGGGCTTGGGCTCGACGGTTCAACTCCAGCATCAGCCCACAGCTTACACGGGTTCGCTCGCGGAACGACCCTGCCTCACGCGGTCGCGGTGGGGCGGCCCGAGGGGGTCGCTCCGGTGCGAGGCCGCCTCGAACGCGGTGGGGCGGCCCGAGGGGTCGCTCCGGTGCGAGGCCGCTTCGAACGCGGTGGGGCGGCCCGAGGGGGTCGCTCCGGTGCGAGGCCGCTTCGAAACAGGTCGCTCAGCGCGAATGGGCCTCTCGTGCTTGCCCCGCGCTGGCGCGGGGCCCCGCGCACTCGAGGAGCTAAAGTTGTATGACTTGCGACGCGCTTCGCTCAGCTGGTCTCAGCGGCCACGCTCCGGAGCGACCCCCTCGGGCCTTCGGTCGCGGGCAGGAGAGAGGAAGAAGCAGAGGGTGAGTCGGAGCGACCCCCTCGGGCCTTCGGACGCGTGGCAGGAGAGGAGAAAGAAGCAGAGCGCAGTGTTCGCTTTGGTTGGAGTCAGCGACCAATCGATGGTGGCTGGCAGAAGAAGCAGCGCCCCTTCGGCAGGAGATGCTCCATCTCGGGCACGACGGGCGGCCGCGGGGGTAGGACTTGCGATGCACGAACGCGAACGGACGCCAATTTGCGGCGATCGGCGTCGCCGCGGTCAGGGCGCGCGGTGGAAGCACGCCCCTTCGGCTGGAGATGGTCTATCTCGGCAATCATGGGCGGCTAGCAACAGGCGTACGGCTCTGTACGCGATTGCCTCGGCGCGCGGCCCCGCCGGAGCGCCGCCGCCTCGTCACCGCCTTTGCGGCACACGCAACCCTGCCGCTGCCTGCCGGCACGTCCCATATCGTCGGTTCGTCCCGCACGACCAGCCTATACGGCGTGGCCGCTGAGACCAGCTGAGCAAAGCATTGCGCTCTGCTTCTTCCTCTGCCCTCTGCCACCCCGCGACCGAAGGCCCGAGGGGGTCGCTCCGGGGCGTGGCCGCTTAGACCAGCTGAGCGAAGCGCGTCGCAAGTCATACAACTTTAGCTCCTCGAGTGCGCGGGGCCCCGCGCCAGCGCGGGGCAAGCACGAGAG
>JBILLK010000075.1:0-5177 GCA_044376115.1 Polyangiaceae bacterium
CGTGAAAATGCACGTTGAGCCTGAGCGCCGAGTCGCCGCGCTGGATGACGCTCACCGCACCGGTGAGCGCCTCCGCGACGGTCTCGAGGCCGAGGCCCTGCTTCGCTCGGCGCTTCAACGAGCGGGCGCGGTTCCGCGATCGACGCGCCCGAGGCGGTGACGATCGCCTGCACCAACGGCGCGATCGCGAAGTGCATTCGCCTCGGCTACAAGCCCTGGAAGGACGCGCCTGACAGGCCCATGCGCGCGCTGCATCAGGCCTGCACACGGATGATCCGCGCCGACTATTGCGGCGACGGGCGCACCCACACCAAGGACGGCACCAACATCGACGTATTCGACTCGTACGGGGTGCAGAGGCGCGCCGAGACGGATCCGGCGATCGAGGTGTTCGAAGCCGCGTGGGACGCGGACGGCGCGGTGTACCTCAACGTCCCGCGCTTCGGCGACGACGTCGCCAGCGTCGTCGCCGAGTGCCCCGAGAAGCTCGCCGGTCGCACCTCCAAGGACGTGACCCTCACGAGCGATCAGGTGATCGCGCGCTACGGCCGCGCGTTGGTGATGAACGGCCGCTTCGTGCGGGAGGAAGATCGCGTCAGCCCCGGGCGCTGACCCCTCGTGGCCTCGACGACGGGCTCAGCGCGGACCGCCGCCTGGCGCCACGGCGTGCACGGCCGACGTTCCTCGAGAGCGGAGGAGCCTCTCCAGCCGCGGTCACTCGTCGTCGTAGTCCTCGTCGTCGTCCAGGTCGTCGAGCTCCTCATCGCTGAGATCCGCACGCTCGCCGGACGCGTTGGCGATGGCGAAGCCCTCCAGGCTCTCGAGCGCCTTGTCGACCGGCTCATGGCCGCTAATGGCCATGTCGAGCGCCATCGCGACCATGACGAGGTCGGTGCGGGCGCTGAGGCGGTTGGCGAGCTCCACCGACAGGTTGGCGAAGGCGGGGTGGGACGCGACGGGCTCGCCCGGGTCTTGGCCGCGGACGGCGCGCCCGATCCCCTGGGCGATCTCGACGTCGGTGGCGCCCCGCTCGCGCAGCTGCCGCACGCCCATGCGCAGGTTGGCCCAATACAGCCTCTCGGCGCGGACTCTGGGGTCGGGCTCCTCGAGCTCGAGCAGGCGCGTGCCCAGGTGATTGACGCGGGCCACGACGTCGTCGCTCATCTCGCTGGGCAAGGCGCGCGCGATGGCGCTACGCAATCGTTGAATGGCGTTGCTCGGGATACGCGCGCCGGCGCTCACGATGGCGTCGAAGCGCGTGATGGCGTCCTCTGCGAGCCCGAAGACTCGATCGAGCGGCAGGCCGCGGTCGACCGCGCCAGAGACCCGATTGCCCTGGACCAGCGCCAAGTTGACGAGCGCGTCCCATTGGTCCTCGCCCTCGGTGCCCTCCAGCGAAGCCTCGAGGATGGTGATGGTCTTCTGCATCAGCTCCTCGGCCTCGTCGGCGCGGCCGCGGGTCGAAGCGAGCCGCGCGAGGTCGCCGTACGAAATGGCGATGTTCAGGTGCTCGGCCCCCGGCAGCGCCTCCCGCAACGCGAGCCCTTGCCGGTAGCGAGCCTCCGCCTCGTCGAGCTGGCCGGCTGCGTGGTGCGCCGCGCCCAGGGAGTGGAGCGTCTGTGCGCGTTGTTGGGGGTCGTCCGCGAGCGCCTGCTCGGCCAAGGCCACGGCGCGCTGGAGCATGGCGACGGCCCGCGTGGGGCTCGCGTGATAGGTGAACGTGCTGCCGAGGCGGTCGAGGGCGCGCGCCAGCAGCGCGTCGTCGCCCAAGATCTCGGCGCCGGAAACAGCGCGGTACCCTTCGCGCAGCGCGTCTTTGCCCTCGCCGCGGTAAGCCATGCCGAGGGCGCGCTCGATTGCCCGCGTGACCGTCTCGACCGTCGGCGGCTCTGCCCAGGGTGCCACCACGCGAATGAATGCGCTCGTGTCCCACAGCGCCTCGAAGTAGTCGTCCTCGCGCGCGTCGTCGGCGTACTTCTTGTCGAGCAGAATGGCCTCCGCGAGCGCCTCGAGCGCGGCTGCTCCACGTCCGAGCTTGGCGAGCTCGCAGGCCAAATTGAAGCGCAGCACCGCCTCCTTGTCGACTTCGGCGGCGGCCTCTGCGGCGATCGCCTGCTGGTAGAATTCGACGGCTCGCTCGTGCTGCTTGAGCCCGGTCGCGGCCATGGCGCGCTTGTAATGGGCGTGGGCGCGCGTCTCCGGGCCCACGTCGGGTTGACTCACCATTTCAGTGGTGACCTCGAGCACGGCCTCGTAGTCCTTCTCGGACTCAGTCAGCCAGAGCATGGAGCGATAAAGATCTTCCGCGGAGATCAGGCTCCCCTCCTGCTTGTCCTCGACCCGGCGATCGAAGCGGGTGAGCGCCGCCTCGCGGGGGGGCTCCACGCGGCCGGTGCGCGCCAGCTCGATTGCTGTGCGATAGCTCGCGAGCGCAGCGTTGCGGTCGTCGTTGGCGGATTGCGCGTGTGCGAGCAGCGCGCGGCTCGCGACGTGGCTCGGGAACGCCTTCGTGGCGCTCTCGACCAATGCCAGCGCTGGTCGCTGGAGCGCTCGGCTGTACGACTTGCGCAGGCGCAGCTTGGCCGAGACGAAGGCCAGCTCCGGCTTGCGCGCCCCCGTCTCTGCGTACACGGCCTCCACCGCCTGGAACGTCTTCTCGGCGTCGTCCAGCGCCGCGCTCAGCTGGTCGACCGTCGAGGTCAGATCGCTTTCGTCGTCCGGCAGCCGCGCGGCGACCTCGTGCAGCGCTGCCTGCGCCTCGGAGCCCCCGCCCTCGATGCTCCAGCCGGCAGCGAAGAGTGCTCCCGGCCATAGCCTGCCGAGGCCGATCAGCGACAGCGCTCGCGCGCGCCACGCCTCGCGCGGAACGTCCTTCTTCTTGTCGTCGAACACCGCGGTCGCTGCGGACAACGCCTCATCCCAGCGCCGCTCGGACACCAGCGCGGGCAGCGCCTCGAAGAGCTTCTGCTTGGCCTCCGCGTCCGCCTGCCTCCGGGCCGCCTGCTCGGCGGCGGCGCGGAGCTCCTGCCAATGCTGTGGGACCCAGCCGAGATCCGCTCGGCGCTCGGCCAACGCGCCGACTGCCGCGTCGAGCTCGGCCCATTGCAGGCTGAGCGCCACGCGCAGGGCAGCGTCGTTGACGAGCTTGGAGGAGCCCTGGAGCAAAGCGCACAGCGCAGCGGCGACGTCACCTTGCGAGATCGAGTCGTCGTAGCGCATGAGCATCGCCAGATCGTGGAGCACGAACGCCCCGCGCGCCTGGACCGCGGCGCTCTTCGAGGTGGCGATGGCGTCGATCAACTCTTTGGCGGCTTCGGTGGCGGTGATGCGCTCGACCTGTGCGGCGAGTGGCGCGCGCTCCGGTCCGAGCAGCACGAACAGCGCCGAGCCTGTCTGGATGCTGGTGATGAAGCCGATGCGGCCTTCACCCTTGGTCCATTCGGTGGTGCGCTTGAAGCCGGTCTGCGGCGGGTCGAACACGCGCGAGAATCCCTCGCGCAGCAGCGCCTCGTGCACGGCTTCTCGGGCCAGGGCTCGTTTGGCGACTCGAATCACGACTCGTCCTCCTCGCTATCGTCCTCGTCATCCTCGTCGTCCTCGTCGTCCTCGTCGTCCGCCCGCGGCGGCGAGGGTGCGATCCAGCCCGCGATCTGTTCGCGCAACGCGGAGTCGAGGGTCTCGTCTGCGCAGAGCTCGAACAAGAGGGCGTCAGCGCCCAGGTCCGCCGCGAGTGACGCGGCGCGCTCACGGTGCTCGGGGATGGCGGCGAGCTCACGCAGCAGCTCGAAGGTCGTGGCTTCGCCACCGTCGAGGACGCCCATCACCATGCCCACATAGGGGGTCAGGCCTTCGGCGCGCACCTTGGCCATCGACTCGGGCGTGGTCGAGCCGCCGCGGATCAGCGATGCGAGCAGATCGACCGGCAGGTCTGGCGGCACCAGCAGGTGCCCGTCGCCTGCGGGCAATCGCGCCACGAGCGGCGCCGGATCGTAACGCAGCTCCGCGGTCACGGCTTGGAATGGCCCCTGCTCGATTACCAGCATGCTGCGCGACCACAAAGAGCGCATGGCCACGCTTCGATTCCTGGCGGGGTGCTGTTCGCGGGCCCGCTCGGCCACGACGCGGAGCTGCAACATCGAGCAGCTGGTCGGGTCTTCGGGCCAAGGGTCGTCGTCGTTGGCGCTGCCCCAAGTCGCCGTGCCGTCCAGCCACGGCTCGACTTTGGCGATCAGCTCAGCGAACTTCTCGACGCTCTCGACGCCTAGATCGTCGAGTGAGCCACGAAGAATGCGGACGCTCCTCGTGAGCTCGGCGCGGCCCTGGAAGGGCCGTGAGAGGTAGGGCTCCAGATCGCGCAGCAGCCCGGCCACGCTGGGCTCGGCCGAGGGCCACAGCATGGGAGGCAAGTGTGTGCCGAGCGTCGCGAACACGCGCGCCGGCTGCTCGGGATCGGCGAGCAGCACCAACGACTGTTCGTTCTGCGTCAGTCGCACCGAGCGCGTAGGGCCGACGGCCAACACCTGGCTCCGGCGAATGCGCTCGCGGCCCTCCTCTTGAAGCTCGTCGCCGTAGGGGAATTGGTCGAAGCCCTGAAGCAAGAGCTCGCTGATCTTCGGCCCGACCTCGGGCTCGAGCCAGCGGAAGCCCGCGTTGGGGTTGGCCTCGATCTCGGACTTGAGGGCAGGGGCCCACTCGGGAAGCGCAGTCGTCATCGGTTCGAGGAGTAGACGAGGGCTCGAGCCGACTGTCGCGCGGAATTTTGAGGTTTTGTGTTCGGGCTGGGCCCGTCGGCCGTTCAGGCGGGGTCGTCGGCGTAGTTGCCCAGGCCAGTCGATGACCTAGTACCTCGACGCAGAGGATTTGATCGGTCGCGGCTGGAGTGCCGGGATTCCGTCTGAAATGGTCAGCTCGATGCTGCGGGGCTGGCGCGGCACGCGTCGGATGAGGCCACGCTTCTCAAGCTCGACGACCATCCGATGAACTGAGGGTGGGGTGACGCCGAAGAACCTCTCCATGTCCGCCTCCGCCGGGGCGCGTCCGTTGAGCTGCGTGGCGGATAGGGATTTCGAACCTGGAAAAGCGCCTACTGGGTGAGCCGAGCTCAGCCTGACGCCCAGCCTGAACGAGTGGCAGGAGGCCGACGAGCGCCCGGTTTGGTCTGGTGCAGACCTAGCAGG
>JBILLK010000076.1:0-5107 GCA_044376115.1 Polyangiaceae bacterium
TCCTGCTAGGTCTGCACCAGACCAAACCGGGCGCTCGTCGGCCTCCTGCCACTCGTTCAGGCTGGGCGTCAGGCTGAGCTCGGCTCACCCAGTAGGCGCTTTTCCAGGTTCGAAATCCCTATCCGCATGACTCGTGCCAAGTCTCAAGGACGAACGGGGCCTTCGGCCGTTTTTATCGCAGAGGG
Organism: Polyangiaceae bacterium; assembly: GCA_044376115.1. Classification (GTDB taxonomy): domain Bacteria; phylum Myxococcota_A; class Polyangia; order Polyangiales; family Polyangiaceae; genus Xiheicaenibacterium. The sequence goes on from JBILLK010000076.1 coordinate 186, forward strand.
CCCGAGTCATTCTGTTTGCTGCATCAACCTTCGGTTGAAACTGGTCGGTGAGGAACCAGCCGTTCTCCTCGGCCATGCGTCGCGCGACGTTGCGGAAATTCTCTGGGCTGGCTGGCGGTGCGTTCGGCGTGATCACGACCTTGGCGCCGAGCGAAGCCAGCGCCACACGCTTATCGACCGACATCTTCTCCGGCATCACGCAAACGAGGCCGTAACCGCGCGCAGCGGCGACGAGCGCGAGGCCCACGCCGGTGTTGCCAGCCGTTGCTTCGATCAGCGTCATGCCAGCGCGCAGCGCTCCACGCGCCTCTGCGTCCTCGATGATCGCGTCCCGCCGACGTCGATCCTGCGTGAGTTCATCGGCGGCAGCGGTTTCAGCTACTGAGTAAGAGCGAAGGCGCCTCGGGGATCTTGGCGCTCCACAGCGCCGCGAGGGTCATGCTTCGGACCGCCGCTGACCCGAGGTCTGACGTGAGCTATCATCAGATGCCATGACGCAGTCTTGGTCGCTCGACCCGAACGACCCTCGCGCGCCCAGCTCCGAGGTTTGGAACGCCATGTCGCTAGAGGAGCGTGCGCGCGTAGTCGCCTCGCTTCCCACCGACTGGGAGGACGCCTTGCCGTCCGAGGGAGATCCTCACTGGGTGCCGAAGGTCAACGCGCGCAAGACGCTGGAGCGCTACTTTTCGAGGCTCGGTCGCAAGGCTTACGTTGGCTCCGAGCTGGCGATCTACTACCCCGGAGAGCGCACCTTCGCGCCCGACGTGTTCGCTGTGCTCGACGTCGAGCCCCATGAGCGGGACCGCTGGGTCGTTGATCAGGAGCAGCGCGGGCTCGACTGGGTGATGGAGATCCACGTCGCGGGGGACCGGCGCAAAGACCACATCCGCAACGTCGAGTGGTTCGCGCGGCTCGGTATCCCCGAGTACTTCATCTATGACCGCGGCAAGTTGCGCATCTCGGCGTGGCAGCTGGAGACCACCTCTGAAGGGCGTCGCTACATGCCGATGCTCCCCCAACGCGGCCGCTACATCTCGCGCGTGCTCGGCCTCGAGGTCGGCATCCTCGACTCGAAGCTGCGCTTCTTCTCGTTGGACGCGGAGTTGCCAGAAGCGGAGGAGCTGATCTTCAAACTCGAGCGTGCCGTCTCCGATCTCGAGCGGCGCGCGGAGGAAGAGTCGCGGCGCGCGGAGGAAGAGTCGCGGCGCGCGGAGACCGCTGAAGAGCGGCTCGCGGAGGCGCTGCGCGAGATCGAACGCCTCAAGCGCTGAGCCACAGAGGCGCTCGCTTCAGGCCCGCAGTCGGCCCAAGGTCTCTGCGAGGAAGTCGAGCACGCGGCGGGCTTGAGACACGTCGCAGTCTCGCCCATCCGTGTTTACGATGCGCGTATGACTTCCTTGCACCCACTGGCACTTCGCATCCTGGCGGCAGCCGGCGCTGGCACTGCCTCGGCGGCGTTCTTAGGCGCATTCTCCACGGTCCAGCTGGGCTGCTGCCCACCTCCAGAGGACACGGGCCCTTATGAGGACTCACTGAACGAGAGCTGCACCGTCACGCTCCCCAGTAGCTTCGATGTGTTGAGCGAACGATGCGTCGTCCTTGAAGTGGAGGAGTGCCCTGCGGCGGATCAATTGGGCGCGCAGTTTTTCGAGGCGGTGTGTGGCCCGCTGCGGCCGGGAGCGCCGGTTCCCCTCGAAACAGGGGCAACGACGAGCGGTGGCGGTGGTGCCGGGGGGAGCGAGCTGATGGGCGGAGCTGGAGCGGGCGGCGCTGGAGGAAGCAGCGGCGCTGGAGCGGGCGGAGTTGGAGGAAACGGCGGCAGCACCGCAAACATGGGCCTCAATTGCTGTTATGGCACCGTCGACCGATTCGAGAATCGTCAAGCGTGTGGTCGTCCGTTCTTGGTTGATGGCCAAGCCTTGACGAGCGCGCCGGTCGCGCGCGAGGACTGGTGCGGTGTGCAGCCGATGGTCGCCGACTGCAGCGGCCTGACGGACGACCTACGCGCGACGCTCGCGGAACGTTGGGCCCGCGACGCTGCGCTCGAGCACGCGAGCGTGGCGTCGTTCGCGCGCTTCGCCTTGGATCTGTTGACGGTCGGGGCTCCAGCCGATCTCGTTCGTGGGGCTCAGCAGGCGATGCGCGACGAGATCGATCATGCCGAGCGCTGCTACGCGCTGGCCGCGCGTTATGGCGGAGCGCCGATCGGTCCAGGCGAGCTGCCCATCAAAGACGTCTCGCTCGGCGGTGGCCTGCTCGAGGTGGCGCGACGCGCACTGGTGGAAGGTTGTATAGGCGAGACGATCGCCGCGCTCACCGCGCAGCGAACCCGCGAGCACACGCGCGACGAACAAGCCGTTCGAACGCTCGAGATGATTGCCAGAGATGAGGCGACGCACGCGGAGCTAGCGTTCCGCTTTGTCGCGTGGGCGGCCCGCGAGCCTGCCGTGAGAGAGGGCCTGCGGCGCGCCCTGCCAGCCGCACTGTGGCAAGCAAGCACTGGTGCCGCCTGCGCTCCAGCGTTGGCCTTCGATGCTCGCCTCGGTGAGCACGGTCAGCCGAGCGCGGCGCTACGTGTCCTCGCCGCGCGTGAAGCGCTGGAACAAGTGATAACACCATGCTATGCAGCGTTGTTGGCCGAGCCTGCCGCGCACGCGCTGGAATGTCATGAAGCTTGAGCTGCCTTACCCCATCCTTCTTCCCAGCCAGTTCGCTGAGGCGGCCCGCCGCTTGGGCATCTCTGTCGACGACGTCGATTGCATCACCTGGGAAACGGCGGCTTATCGCGACGGGAAGGTCTTCGACCTGATGGCGTTCGAGGAGGCGTTTCCAAGCGACGCGTTCGAGGACTTCACCGGCGACAAGTGCTTCCCGGCGGAACTGCTCGCCAGCAGCTTCGAGGTCCCGCGTGACCCTACTGCGATGCTGACGCCTCCCATCAGCGAGCACGACCGCTTTGCGGCTGACGCATGGGTCGCGCTCCGAAGTTACCAACGCCTTCGGGAACTCGGCGCGCCGCGCATCCTGCTCGCCAACGAGCTCTCCAATCTGCGCAGCGCCTGCGACTTCGAGTCTACGAACGGCACTCCGTGGCAACCCACGCAGGAGCTGATGACGGGGGCCGGCGTAGACCCCGGCGCGGCTGGAGAAGCGCACGCGATGTTCGCCGTACGGTCCTATCCAATCGACCCAACGCTAGCTGTCGACGCTGCGTGGTTGGGGGAGGCCTTGGTGGTGTTCTGGCCGTATGCGGCGGTGGTCTTCGACCTCGACGGTGCGATTCGGGACGTGTTTCCGAGCCGTGGGTTGCGTGCGGTCGGCGCGGACGCCAAGTACGCGGCGTTCGTCTGCGGCGGTGGAGGCGCAGCGAGCTCCGGTTACTTTGGCGCCCAAGTGTTCGTGCGAGACACGCGCGCTCGAGTATGGCTCACGCCAGGGACGCCCATCCCGGAGGCGTTGCCGCGCTTCGTCGCCGGCACCATCGGCGACGTAAGGTGGGCGGTGGTGATCGATACGCGCGAGGGCGTCGGATATTGTACCTCGCCTCTGGCCTCCGGCGATCAATGTGGCGAGACCTTCAACAGCGCGTGCGGACGCTTCGTTTGGGATCGAGGTCGCTTCGTACTCGAGGCTGCGACGGGAGAGGCGGTGCTCGACGCTAGTCCGCTCGAGGGCAAGCTCGTTGGCTTCGCAAAAACAGAGACGGGCTGGCGCTTCCTGATGCAGGACGAGACCGAGGACAACGACGATCAAGACGAGGATGAGCACCGAGCTCGCATCCAGCTCAAAGACCAGACGAACGCCGTGGTGCGTACGCTCGACGCGAACACGTTGACCTGCGCGCTCTCTGCCGACGGTGTGCGCTTGGTGGAGGTGTCGTCGAGCGTGCTGCGCATTAGCGAGGCCGACTCAGGTCGAGCGGACGTCGCGTTCGACCTTTCGGAGCTGCGTCGCGCGCTCGGGCTGCCTAGCCATGAGGACGAGCTCTGGCAACAGCTCGCGGCAGCCTTCGGGACGGCAGCGCAGCTCGCGGCTTGCAACGTGGAGCAGCTTCGGCAGGCGCTCGCAGGCATCTGGCGTTCGGGCGAACTCGAGGACGCCGATCTCAGCCAGGCAATTGCTGCGGCCAACGCCGCTGCGCCGCTCCCCGAACGCGTCCCGAGTATTTCGTGAAAGGCGCAGCGAGCCTGCGTCCCCAGTGCCGCGACACTCCAACAGCCCATCCGTCGCGCTCAACCGCCTCGGAGGAACGTTGGTATTGCGCCCAAGACCGATGTTGCCGAACACAGGCATCGTCGTCCTCAGGCAAGACCGGCGGCAGAGGGTTCAGTTACTGAGTAAGAGCGAAGGCCTATCGTGCGGCAGCTTCAGCTCCAGCGGCGGCCTCCTTCGCCTCAAGGATCTCCTTCGCCTGAAGCTGGAGCAGGCCGGGCGGGGAGCTGCGGTACTTCTCTGCGAGCACCCGCGCCTCGGGGAGCTTGGCGTTCCACAGCGCCGCGAGGGTCATGCTTCGGACCGCCTCGTCCTGACTCTCGTCCTCCACGATCCGGGTTGCGAGCTTCACGACTCGAGCTCGCTTTGCCTTGTCGCTCAGGTCCGCGAGCATGGCGCGGAGCAATAGACCCGTCGAGGACGGAGCCACCCTCCGTCGCTCGAGCTTCGTGAGCAACGCGTCCCAGATGGCTTGGCACTCCTGATAGACGGAGCAACGCAGGAAGACCTCGTCGGCCACTTCCGGGTCGACGTTGTCGGCGCGAGCGAGCCATAGCTCGTGAACCTCCGAAAGCTTCTCCGCCGGCAAGCTGCGGTACACCTTCAAGAAGCCGTGGAAGGACGGCACGGTTGCGCTCTTGCTCGAGCCGCTCGATCTGATCGCACGGGTCTGTGCGCTCGTCCCTCCACCTCGGCTGCACATGGTGCGC